>CP036201.1:0-1369327 GCA_004299845.1 Verrucomicrobia bacterium S94
GTCCATCACCGGCATCTGACAGTCCATCAGAATCACATCGTACATTCGGATTTGTACACGCTGAATGGCATCCTGACCATTGTCGGCGGTGTCCACTTCACAGCCGGCTTTGCGAAGAATGGCACTGGCGACCTTCTGGTTGACCAGATTGTCTTCGGCGAGCAGTATCTTAATCCCCGGTTTCTCCACGGTTTTGATTGTGGTTCCCGCACTTTTGACGGAAATTGCACGGGAGGATGGCCTGAGTGTGAGATTGAAATAGAATGTGGAGCCGTGGCCATACGTGCTGATCACGCCGATTTTTCCGCCCATCAGCTCAACCAGCTGTTTGGTAATGGCCAGTCCGAGGCCGGTTCCTCCGTAGAGCCGTTTGGCTGATCCGTCGGCCTGGGTGAATTTTTCAAAGACCTTCGGCTGAACCTCTTTGCTGATGCCGATACCGGTATCGATGACCTGAAAAAAGATTTCAGCTGCTTCCGGTGTTTTTTTGCGGCATTCAATATTGAGCGTAACCGAGCCGGTGTGTGTGAATTTCAGCGCGTTTCCGAGCAGGTTGACCAGCACCTGCTCAATCAGTCCCGCATCGCCAACGACATAGAGCGGCACGTTTTCCTGACATTCGCACTTCAGCTGTACGCCGGAGCGGTCGGCCTGAGGTTTGAACATATAGAAAAGTGAATTACAGAGTTCCCGCAGATCAAAGGCTGTTTCCCGGACGTCCATCTGTCCGGCTTCAATTTTTGAAATATCGAGCACATGGTTGATAATATTCAGCAGTCCGTTAGTGGATTGCAGGATGGTGTCGAGGCAGTTGTTCTGTTCCCGGTTGAGCGGGGTATCCGACATCAGCTGAGCCATGCCGACGATGCCGTTGAGCGGTGTGCGGATTTCATGGCTCATATTGGCGAGAAATTCGGATTTTGCATGATTGGCATTTTCTGCGGCTTCGCGCGCTTCCTCCGCCATTTTACGGGCCTGCTCCGCCATGTTGCGTGCGGCAACCATCTTTTCCTCAGCCTCTTTGCGCAGCGTAATATCGCGTACGTGAAGCTGCAGTACGGTCTGTCCGTCAAGCTGCTGGAGAGCTCCGGTCATTTCGATGGGGAAGACCCGGCCGTCAGCATCCAGCGTATAGCCTTCGCTTTTGGTGAGGGTGCCGGAGAACCACTGTTTCATGTTATGGTCGACTTCGGTGTGAAAATCGGCGGGTACCAGATCGTGAATCGGCCGGTTTAGAAGGTCCTGCTTATTCATTTTGACAAACTGGCAGGCACGGTTGTTCACGGCCAGAACCTGCCCTTCGCGGCTGAGTACGAATACGGCATCCGGAGAATTTTCAAAAATCTGGCGCAGGCGCTCTTCGCTTTCGCGATACTGACGGGTTCGCTCGTCCACGCGGCGGGCGAGTTTACGGTTCCATAGCAGGATCAGTGCGATCACGGCCGCCACAACGCCGGCGGAACCGGAGGCTGTCGCAAGGATATATTTCACCGGCCAGACATTCCGGGCATATTCCGAGCCGAGCCATTTGGCCTGGATCCGGTTCAGTGTTCCGCTTCTGTGGGCATGGGAAATCCCCTTGTTGATAATGCTGAGCAGCTCCTCTTCGCCCTCCTTCACGGCCATGCACAGCTTTGCGGAATAGAGCGGCTCCCCGACAATTTTAAGCGGGATGTTTTCCGAGTTGTACATATGGTGCTGTGTGACGAGTTCATTGCCGATCATGGCATCAGCCGAATCGTCGAGCACGAGTTTGACGGCTTCTTCGGTGGAGGAAACAAATTTGATTTCACTCCGGATATTGTTTTTCTGGAGCACTTCCAGTGCGTGACCGGACGCCATAACGGCCACTTTCCGGTTATTGAGTGAATAAATATCCTGAATGTCTGTCCGGTCGCTCTTCACATAAAGGGTCACCGGTGTCATTTTGAGCGTCTGGGAAAAATCGAGCGTTTCGTCGTACCGTGGGGCATAATAGACACTCACAAGAACATCGGCCTCTCCGTTACGCATCATTTCAAGCGCTTTGTCCTGCGGGGCTGTCAGCATCCGGATTTTAAAGCCCATGTCTGCCGCCATCCACTGGGCCAGCTCCACATTAATTCCGGTAACGTGTTTTTTATGAACAAAATCGAACGGAACATGATCCGGTTGCGCTACAAAAACAATCTCGCCTTTTTCGGCCAGATATTTTTTTTCCTGCGCGCTCAGATCTGCAGCCTGAACGACCGTACTGCATACCAGCAGCACGAACCCGATAATTTTTAAAAAGACACTGTTCATAAATAACCAAACGAAACTAAACGTTCTAACAGACACTGTAATCTCTTATTTTATGAAAGTGTACCGATTTCGATTCTTTCACCCATAGAAAAAATGACGTACCTTTCCGGCCGTTATGCCGAAGGTTCAAAAAGTAATTCATGTAACGCGACGTTTCACCCCGAAGAAATGGGGCGGAACAGAGCATGTGGTTTTCAGTATTTCGCGGGAGATGATGCGCCGAGGGATTTCAAATACGGTGTTCTGCACAGACATGCTGGCGACTTCCGGGACACAATGGTTCGGGAAAGTTCCGGTGAAACGCTTCCGGTACTGTTTTCCCTGGTTTTTTCTTTCACGAGCGGCCCGCAAAAAACTGGAATTGAAAGGCGGCAGTCCGTTATCGCTTCCGCTTTTTTTTGCGCTGCTGGCCGAGAAGGATATTTCACTCATTCACACCCACGTACAGAAACGGCTCGGCGGAATGGCCCGGACTGCGGCGCGCCTGAAAAAGATACCCTATGTCGTCAGTCTCCACGGCGGTTTTTTTTCAGTGCCGCCGGAGCAGCTTGAAAAAATGACGGAACCGTTCCGCGGAAAACCGGAGTGGGGCAGGGTGTTCGGTGCGCTCTTGGGTTCACGCCGCGTGCTTGAAGATGCTGATGCCATTATCTGTGTCGGCCGGAACGAAGCCGAAGAGGCCGGGAAACGGTTTCCGGAGAAGCCGGTTTACTACCTGCCCAACGGCGTCGATGTCCGGCGTTTTTCGGAAGCCGACGGCGAGGCCTTCCGTAAAAAATACGGGTTCCGCCCTCAGGAAAAAATTGTGCTGTGCGTCTCCCGTATTGACTACCAGAAAAATCAGCTCGGACTGGTTCGTGCTTTTTCGGCCTTTGCTGAAAACCATCCTGATCATCGGCTGGTGCTGATCGGTCCGGTTACGGTGGAGGCCTATCGTGATACGCTGGAAAACGAGATTCAGACCTTGGGTCTTTCCGGTCGTGTGACCGTGATTGAAGGATTATCACCCCTCGATCCGCTGCTGCCCTCCGCCTATAAAGCGGCCGAAATGTTTGTTCTGCCTTCTGTGCACGAACCGTTCGGCATCGTGGTGCTCGAAGCCTGGGCGGCGGGAGTGCCCGTCGTTGCCAGCCGGGTCGGCGGAATTCCGGGATTTGTGGAGCATCGCAGGACTGCACTGCTGACGGAGCCCGGCGATGATGATGCTCTGCGGGAAGGCATGGAAATTCTCGCTGAAGATATTGCGTTGCGCAGTGATCTTTCGCGCTGCGCATTCGGCGAGGTGGCCACGACATATGACTGGTCGAAAATTACGGATCGTTTACTGGTGGTTTATGAGGAAGTGATTGCCGGAAAATAAGCTGGCCGGTCGTGTAAAAAACCACTTAAAGACTGGCGAATCCGATATGGAATCCGCATATTTCCGGTTCCGCGTTCAGAAATAGAAGAGGAATAACATGCCGCATAAAGAAGTGAAAAAGTCGATCGGTGAATTAAAAGCCGAAGTGGAACAGACGCCGAAGGATACCCGCCGGTTTGAGGAAATCCTGCTTGATGCTCACGAAGGTCTGGAACGCTATACCCCCGAGGCCCTTCACGATTTTGCCGAAACGCTGAAGCGCGAGGCTACTGAGTTCGAAGTGGAACATCCGCAGATTGTCGCGTTGATTAACCATATCACCACGTCACTCAGCAATCTTGGAATTTAAAACAGGAGAATGGTAGCATGACTAAAATCTGTTGTATCGGTGCCGGCTATGTGGGAGGACCCACCATGGCCATGATTGCAAAAAAGTGTCCGCAGGTGCAGGTGACCGTGGTCGATATTAACGAAGCGCGGATTGCCGCATGGCAGACCGATGATCTTCCGATTTATGAGCCCGGACTGCTTGAAGTGGTGCAGGAAGCGCGGGGGCGCAATCTCTTCTTCTCTACGGATGTCGATCAGGGCATCAAAGATGCCGACATTATCTTTGTGAGTGTGAATACGCCCACCAAAACCTTCGGTGAAGGAGCCGGATGTGCTTCCGATCTGCAATACTGGGAACTCTGCGCGCGCCGGATTAAAGAGGTTTCCACCTCTGATAAAATCATTGTTGAAAAATCCACGCTGCCGGTTCGTACCGCTGAAGCGATGGAGCGCGTACTGCATGCCGGCGACAATCCGGTGCATTTTGAAGTGCTCTCCAATCCCGAGTTTCTTGCGGAAGGAACGGCCATTGAAGATCTGGAATGCCCCGACCGCGTGCTGATTGGCGGCCATCAGACGGAAAGCGGGCAGAAAGCCCTGCAGGCGCTGGTTGATATTTATGCGACCTGGATTCCCCGCGAACGCATTCTGACGACCAACGTCTGGTCATCGGAATTGTCCAAACTGACCGCCAATGCGTTTCTGGCTCAGCGCGTCAGCTCGATTAATGCGATTTCCGCGCTGTGCGAAGCCACCGAAGCTGACGTGGGCGATGTGGCGCATGCTATTGGCAAAGACAGCCGGATCGGGCCGAAGTTTCTCAAGGCGTCTATCGGTTTCGGCGGATCGTGCTTTAAAAAGGATATTCTGAACCTGGTGTATCTCTGTGAAACCTATGGACTGACTGAGCCCGCCAACTACTGGCGTTCGGTTGTGACCATGAACGAATATCAGGAAGCCCGGTTTGTAACGACGATGCTGCACTCCATGTTCAATACCATTGCCAATAAGCGTATTGCCGTACTGGGTTTTGCCTTTAAGGCGGATACCGGCGACACGCGTGAAAGTCCGGCGATTAAAGTCTGCCGGAAACTGGCATCGGAACATGCATCCATTGTGGTTTCCGATCCGAAGGCCATGGATAACGCCAGGCTGGAACTGCCCGAGCTGGCCGACGATATTGAATTCGAAGAAGATGTCTATAAAGCCTGCGCCGGAGCCCACGCTGTCGCCGTGCTGACTGACTGGGCGATTTATAAAGAGCTCGATTTTCAGCGCATTTACGATTCCATGCAGAAGCCCGCTTTCATTTTCGATGGCCGTAATATGCTGGATCACGATGCGCTCTATCAAATGGGCTTTGAGGTTTATTCCATCGGTAAAGGCTACAGATCCCATCTTAAATAGAGCCGTATGATCCGTCGAAGGCGGGCAGTATGACATAAATATATTACAGGCTTTCGGGTCGTGTAATCTGAAAAAGGGCTTCCTGCCGCAGGAAGCCCTTATTTGCGGATTTGTCCAGCGGACTGCTCCGGAGTACGTTTGTTCTGTACTGAACAAACAGGGAGACCCTATGCATAAACTGATTTTACTGTGTTGTTTCATGTCCGGACTCGTGTCGGCAGAGCGGCCGAACTTTGTTTTTATTCTGGCCGATGATCTCGGCTATATGGACCTCGGTTACAACGGTAGTACGTTTTATGAAACGCCGAATATCGATGCCCTGGCGGAAAAAGGGATGCGGTTTGATCAGGGCTATGCCGCATGTCAGGTCTGCAGTCCGTCACGCGCGAGTATCATGCTGGGGAAAACGCCGGCGCGTCATAACATCACGCAATGGATCGGTTCCGCGTGGGGAATGGACTGGAATCGGCATGATCCGGTGCTTCCGGTTGAATATGCGTGGAATCTGCCGCACGAAGATACAACCCTTGCTGAAGCGCTGCGCGATGCCGGGTATACCACTTTTTTTGCCGGTAAATGGCATCTGGGGTCTAAAGGGTCCTGGCCGGAAGACCATGGTTTCATGATCAATAAGGGCGGCTGGGATGCCGGAGGGCCGAGGGGCGGTTATTTTTCGCCGTATGAAAACCCGAATCTGGAAGACGGTCCTGACGGGGAATCCCTGACCTTGAGGCTGGCGGAAGAGACGGCGTCTTTTATTGAATCCAACGGGGATCAACCCTTTCTGGCTTTTCTTTCGTTTTATGCCGTGCACGGTCCCATTCAGACGACAGAGGCCTTATGCCGTAAATATCAGGAAAAAGCGGCGGAAATGGGCCTGGCTGAAACGCGCTTTAAATTCGACCGGCGGCTGCCGGTCCGGCAGGTGCAGGATAATCCGATTTATGCGGGCATGATGGAAACGCTCGATGATGCCGTCGGGATCGTGATGCGGAAACTCGAAGAAACCGGGCTCGATAAAAATACAGTCGTGATTTTCACTTCCGACAACGGCGGTGTTTCTTCCGGCGATGCGTTTTCAACCAGTCTGCTGCCGTTGCGCGGCGGAAAAGGCCGGCAGTGGGAAGGGGGGATCCGGGAACCTTTTATTATTCATGTGCCCGGCATGACGAAGCCGGGATCGGTGTCGGATGTTCCCGTCATCGGGATGGATTTTTATCCCACCATGCTGGAGTTGGCGGGGCTTCCGCTGAAGCCGGAACAGCATGTTGACGGGGTCAGTCTGGTTCCGGTGCTGAAAGGCGGCAGAATTAAAGAGCGGGATCTGTTCTGGCACTATCCGCATTACGGCAACCAGGGCGGAGAGCCGTCGTCCATTATCCGCTCCGGCAACTGGAAGCTGATCTACTATCACGAAGACGGCCGCTACGAACTCTACAATCTTTCACAGGACATTGGCGAGCAGACCGACGTTGCCGGCCGGTATCCGGAAAGGGTAGCCGAACTCCGGAAAAAACTGTCCCGCTGGTTCGTGGAAACCGGCGCAACGTTTCCGGCTCGGGATCCGCGTTTTGATCCGGATAAATTTGATGAAAAAATTGAGCGCGCCCGGACGGAAGGGATGCAGCGTCTTGAACGTCAGCACGCTGATTTTCTGGATAAAACGAAAAAGCCCAGCCCCGATTGGTGGGGCAGTGCGAAAGATGAATGATCCACAGATTTCACGGATTAGAGGGATTATTCAGTTCGTCTGTGGAAATCCGTGAAATCTGTGGATTACTTATCCCGGCCTGGACGGGTTTATAGACCCGGATCCAGTCGACGCGGTAGGTGTGGGCCTCTTTGTTTTCCAGTTCCTTATCCGAGGGCGTGATCTTCTGGCTGGACCGCCATTCCTGATCTTCGACGTTGATAATGATGTCCATCTTTTTATTCAGGCCGGTTCCGCCGGTGAATCCATTCGGATCGATGACGTTTTCGCCGGAAACTGAGCGGACGAGTTTTCCATCCACATAATAATCCAGATTCCACGGATCTTTCCAATGCACGCCGATCCGGTGGAAATCCTCCCGCCACGGTTTTTCATTGTAGAGCCAGCTGCCGTCATCCTTCGGCTGATAATCCTGAAACGGGTCGCGGATAAAAACGTGATGGCTCAGATGCAGCCGGTGTGAAAACCAGGTCTGATCCGCGTCGGCATTTTCCGACCAGTCGGCGCCATAGGCTTCGAGAATGTCGATCTCCTGCGTGGAATCGCGGCTCAGCATCCAGACATCGGACGCCAGCACCGAATTGCTGATTTTTGCCCGGGCCTCTATAAAAAGCGGATAATGCACCTCTGTATTGGATGAGATGCAGCCTGTATTAACCTTCTTCAGGCCGTTGTGCATGATCCGGGATGCGGGAATTTCAAGACATCCGTTGGTCACAATGACGTGATCCCGGTCCCAGAGGGTCAGACCGGGGCCGGACCACGGGTGGTGATAAAAATCGATCCACTTGTCAAAAAGCCGGCTTCGGCCTTCTTCTACCGGATGGGTGTAATTGAAATCGTCTGACTGCGGCTGCAGTTCCCAGACCCTGTTGGTTCCGGCCGGGGCCGGAACCGGAATATCTTTCCAGTCATTGGAAAGCACCGTGGTGCAGAGCAGAGAAGCCGCTATAAAAAGAGGTGTTTTCATCCGACCAAATTAAAGGCTCTGCCCGTTTGTGTCTATCGGACTATCGTCCGATATGGATCATAAACCTGTAGCATTGACAGAAAGTAACTGTGCTGCGGGCACAGCGCGTAGCGTTGCACGTAGGAACAACCTGTCGTTTTCAAGCTGAACAGGGTCGAGTGCGCTTTTTGGAATGATACCTTCTATGACTAACCTCTCAGCTTCGGCAGCATGAGCTGTTGCGATTGTGTTAATTTGTGTTCCGTTTTCATATGCGTGGAGTGTACGCGCTGTCTCCATGTTAGTGTTATCTCACCCAGCTATCCGCTGGTTTGTAGTGTTTCGGCAAATGCATGCTGTCGTCGAAAATAGCCATCGCGTTGTCCAGAAACGCCAACGCTTTCTGTGTCGGTTCGAAAGTGGTCGTCCCGCGTCCGTTTTTTGTGTTAGGTACGATAGTTATAGCGCCAAACTCTTCCAGCTGTTTAGAGCCTCGTGACACAGCGGAACGGGTCAATCCTACGGTGTTGGTGAGTTCTGCAGACGTGTTGATACCGTCAAGGATCAGCCCGAGCAGGCGAAGTCGTTCAAACGCCATCGACGGACTCCATGTTAAGGCGACAAGCTCATGGTAATTCGCCAAGATAGATGCACTTTTCTTTTGGGCATCTGACATGTTCTCGCTTATTCGTATTCCGCTGTGTTTTTTCATATTTAGTTGCTCCTTGTTGTTTACGTTATTACTTCGTTCATTATGTAAAGTCTATGATGGTGTTGCAATGGTGCTTCGTTAAAAAAAAAGGCACATGCATAGAGAGAGATAGAGAGAGCGTGTTAACTGGAGAAGGGCACTCAATGGCCTTCTTCGTGGTTGCTTGTTTCTGTATTTATTCTTCGCCGGTTTCTTCGACAATACCTACTTCAATCAGGTCTTGGATAATAGCGCGGCAAACTTCAAACCACTGGTGCGCTACAGGTTTGAAGCTTAGAACTGCATCAACTCCGATAAGTTTTCTTCAGCTATGTGGATCGTGTGCGGCAAACTCTTCGATGGCCTCTTTGCTGCGTCCGTCGAATGCCGCACCAAATACGTTTTCATCTTTATGAGCATCAATTTCTACGTATACTTTCTCCATGGCGTGTCCTTTGGTTTGAACCTGAGTATTCAATTACGGATAGGCTCCGGTTTATCTCTCGAAAGAGAACGCCCTGCGTCCGGAGCTGCCCGTGGAACTCCCGATGGCACGCCTCTTGATTTAATTTAAAGGAAAATAGACCGAAGCGCCATCAACTGCAGGCATAAGGTCTAGGAAGGATAAGAAATATGCCTAATTTGAAAAATGGCGAACCGATCTCTCAAGAACAGCTTGAGAGAGAAATCAACAACGTTCCTCTCATAAATCAGATCAATCAAATTACGCATTGGCACAATTTCACGGTTAAAACATATGGGGCTTACCTTGAAAATCTAAAGGATTCAATGGCCGAAGAGCATAGAGATGTAAAAGCACTTTGCGATGACTTTATGGAACAGAGGACAAGAAACTTTTGTTTGATCATGCATATGAGCAATTTTGAGGAGATTAGCTATTTAATCTGTAAATCGGAGAGTGTTCAGATAAAACAAACGGTCAACTCAATTAGTCGTTTTTCCGAAGGATGGAAAAAGCGAACAGGAAAAAATGATTTGGGACTTAAAGCGTGGAGCATTCTAACTGACGCTGAAAAAGTTAGAAATTGTATCCTTCACGCTTGCGCTCGTGTTGAACTAGTGAAAAAGAAAGACAAGCCTGCCCTCAAGGATATTATTAGAAGAGAGAGTTTGTCAGTAAACTCGGGGCGAGTAGAAGTTACAATTGATTATTTGAATAAGATCAAGGATTCGATCTTTGAATTACTTTACACTTTTGAATAATTTACCAATCCGCAGGTGGACCCTGCCGTGAAAACGCCGGTCGATTCGGTCGTCTTGAATCCCCGGAAGCCCATCAACGCCTCAACGAACGGACGGCGGCTCCAGGTCTGCAGCAGCAGTTCCATCTGATGATCAATCCGTCCGACCTGCGCCGTAGCGGCATCGATTCGAAGCAGATATTCCTCCATTACCATTTTCTGCGCACGTTCCGGCATCACCAGTTCGCGCAGGTAACGCATGTGCGCCTCGGTCCAGCCGGCTTTCCCGGTATAGCGGTATCCATTGCGCAGCAGAAAACCCGAGAGCTGCTGCTTCCCGCGTTTCACCTCATTCACCGCATCGGTGCGGCCGCGGCAGACATCGCGGATCACCTCGTCCTCCACATTCGGGATATGAACGGAAATCAGTTCACCGGCCCGATGCAGCCGCGCGAGTTTACATGCATCCAGCCGGTCGGTTTTAACTTTATCTCCGGCGCGTTCCGGAATTTTCGACGGAGCAATCACCTGGCAGTCAAATCCGAGTTTAATCAGGCGCCGCGCAAATACAAATCCCGTCGGCCCGGCCTCATAGCAGAGGTGCAGTTTTTCCTTCGTCAGGTTGTTATTTTTCATGTACCTCCGAATGAAGGTCAGTGTCCGGTTCATATCAGCCGAACATTTTCCGATGAGCTCTCCCCTGCAACGCCCGTCAAAGGCTGAACCGAATACATTTTCATCTTTGTGAACATCAATTCCTACGTATACTTCTTTCATGGCGTGCTCCTTTGGTTTGAATGCTTCGTTCATTCAATGTTGGATAGGCTCCGGCTCGCCGGAGCAGCCCGCGGAACCCCCGAGGGCACGCCTCTTAATTTAAAGGAAAAATGACCGAGGCGCCATCAACTTCAGGCATAAGGTCTGCTAAAGGAAAGAATAGTGCGACTTACACTTCTACTATCAACTATTATTATGATGAGCATCCTGTGTTCAGGATGTCAGACGACATCTTTCGCGGAAACCGATGATCCACCTTCAATAGAAAAACCAACGGAGCTGGATCAGGTTGGCACACAACCCAAAGCACTTTATCTTCCATTTCCTAAATATCCAGAGAATCTGAAAGATCAAAAAATTCAGTGCACGGCATATGTAAGTTTTGAACTGAATTCTGAGGGAATTCCTGAAAATATCGAAGTGGAGAACAAAGTTCATCCGGGCTTTGCTCAAGCGGCAATAGACGCAGTAACGAAATGGAGATTCGAACCATCAAAAGTTAATGGAGTTCCCTTAGAGTCCATCTCAATGAGAGTTCCAATTACATTTGTCCCGTAAAAAGATGCGAACCGGTCATCTGAGGTTGTCTGGGTAAGTGTCAGTCCTGTTATTTCGTTATCAGCCCAAAGCAGGCGATCGAGGGTGCGGCACTGAATGGCCTCCGAAATGGGGTTGGGCTGAATAGTTTCGGCGGCGGCGAGGTTGGGGACGTGGCCTACATTTTCCAGAGGTTGAAAAGTTCCAATGACTGGAGGGTCGACGATCTCGGCGACCGGGCGGCGGGTTCGGCGAACCAGCCCTACCCATGAACCGCCTGTCTTTCCTTTCCGTGTATTTCGTGGTTCATAATTTTCTCGTCCGCGCAAGTCCCTGCGCGGCATCGGCACGGCCCCGGCAAATATCGAGAATCACCTCGTCGTCGAGATCGGGAATATGCACCGGGGTAAGGTGTCCGAACCGCAGAAACTCCGCCAGCTTATGCGCATCGCGCCGGTCGGTTTTCTTTTTGTCTCCGGACTTTGCGGGAATCAATGAAGGAGCAACAACGACCCATTCAAAGCCGAGCTCGCCAGCACGAATCCGGTCGGCCCGGCCTCATAGCAGATAATAACCTCTTCCTTTTTCAGATCGTACTTCTTGAGGATTTCCCGGACCGTCTCCGCTGTTCGGTTCAGATCGGCTGACACTTTTCCATACAGCGCCGCCGGCTTCATATCATTAAAAGCCAATCCGATTACGTTTGATACTTTATAAGCATCGATACCTATGCTTAATTATTTCATGGCGATTCCTTTTGTGGGTTATTGGTTAACTATTGGATTGGTTCTCGGGCGGAGAACCACCCCTGGTACATCCAGGGGACGCCGCTTAATTTAATGGAAAGAGGACCGCGACTGAATCAACTTCAGCCATAAGGTCTGGTCACAGAAAGATCATATGAAAAATAAAACCTTACGCCATGTAGAAGACCATTGCGCAGGCAGAGCTGAATCAGAATAATCCTTTCTGGTAGATGCCTTCATTCTAGACAAAGATTTTGAAGAGACACTTCACGCACCATTCCATTCTCCAGTCCTGTTGCTAGGTCGAAAGGGAACAGGAAAAACTGCCTTATTAAAGTACATCGAACTCCGATCAGATTACAGTGGAATAAAATGCCTATACCTTAAACCTGATGACATTCCCCTTTTAGAGGGGATTTCTTCTGCAGAGGAAACTGCCACAATCAAAAGGAAGGCACATCATGCTTTGGTCTCGGCAGTCTCGGCAAAAATAGGAGCCGAACTAAAAGGTCTATTGGGGAAAAAAGATAAAAGATTATTTGATAAAGCAATACGTGAAGATTTCAGATCTCCTGACGCCGTTCAGGCATGCTTACGCGGATTATCAAATTTTGGATCAGCAACAACAGACATCAAATTCGAAAAACTAGTACCCAAAGCACAAGATTCAAGAGCCCAATCTCTAACAGAATCTTTAAAAGCCAACTTCAAAAAATCTGGAAAGGTTTTCTTCCTGCTACTTGATGATGTTGACCAGGTTGCGTCATTAGAAAACCAACAGCATATCAACAGAATTTGGGGGTTTATTCTAGCGGCTCAAAAACTGACCGAAGAACTCCCTAATTTTAAAACGATCATCTGTTTGCGGACAGAAATATGGTCTCTTCTGGAAAGAGATAGATATGGGCAACGAGATCAAGTCGACCATGTGAGAAGATTGATACGGCGTTTAGATCCGTCTGATGGCGAGATAAAGGATATTCTTCAACAGAGATTATATGTTGTCCGAAATAAAGAGAATCTCCCAACCAACTCCCGGATCATGGAGCTTTTCTTTAAAGAGAGGTCAGTTATCCTGCCCACAACAGACGATAGCACCAGGGACTGGCTAGACTTTATCGTAAAAAGCTCACGAGGAAGACCACGAGATGCCCTTCAGTTTCTTGGACTTCTGGCAAAAAAATCACGAGAATCTGGTTATGATAAAATAACAACAACCATCGTTGATTCTGCCGCTGAACAGTACTCGAAAGAGCGTCTCGACGATTTGGTTAGAGAATACGCAAAAGATTGTTCCTCCGTTCGCGAGATTGTGAATTCATTTTCATGCCTAGACTTCCAGCTATCAACAGATCAAATGAGGGAACACCTAATCTCGATACCATCAAGGTTTGGTTTTTCTATTCGCGGCCGGACTATACACAGAGAAAATCTCTCAGACATTTTCCTTCTATGGCGCTTTTTGCATGAAATCGGTGTTTGGAATCCATGTATTCCTGACAATCGTGAAGATAGAAATTTTAGACATATGTTATTTGATGACCATCCTAATTTCATTGAGGAATCAAATTGGAGCAATATGCAAAAAACAATGTGGGAACTTCATCCTGCATATAGATCGTACCTTCTTGAGCAAAGAAAAAATGACGATGCGAGGCAGGGCATTTCTTTGCGCTCATTCTTTGGGAAAAAATAAAACGGCCAACCAGCTATCTGAGGATGTCCGTCAACCATAAAGAAGCCTGCTAGGGGTTGATAAATTTAAAACTTTCCGGAGTAAGTGTCAGTCCTATTATTTCGTTATCAGCCCCAAAGCTGGCGATCGAGGGTGCGGTACTGAATGGCCTCCGGAGTGGTGCGTCCGCTCTGCCACCCGCCACGTCGGGGACGTGGCCTACATTTTCCAGAGGTTGAAAAGTTCTAATGACTGGAAGTCGAAGGTCTCGCAAGCTCAACCGTTCCAGCCCTGCGAGCCTTAACTTAGTGGACTTTTCCCATCCAAGGTTGTCCATCAACGTAAACGGTGACACGGCCTTTCCTGTTGCTCATTGCTTTGTGTTCACAAAGTCGGTCCGTTCAGCTTAATAACGTCAGGGTGTTTATGCCTGATTCCGGTTAACCCCGGAGTCGTGTTTTTGAATCAGTTTACCCAGCTGCGGACGTAGTCGACTTCCATGTGGGTGGGGAAGCCGTCGCGGGTGGCGTTTTCGGGGACGGGAACGCGGCCGTCTTCGCCGGCCCAGTCGATGAGCGGCGGGCGGAGTTCCATGGTGAAGGTCAGGGTCATGGGCAGGTGCCAGTTGTGGTTGGGCGATTCCGCGACTTTGATGCCGTCGATATACCAGGTGATTTTTTCCGGGGTGTTTTCGCAGGCATAGACGTGGAAGTCGTCGCGCGGATCCCAGGGGGCATCCCAGACATTGCGGCAGACTTCCGGCCAATGCTGGGGGCGCCGCCAGGTTTCCTTGCCGTCGATGATCTCGCGGGTGTGGAGGTTGCAGTCCATGTGAGAGGGACCGGTTTTTTCGCGTTTCACGGGGTCGAATCCGCCCTGCAGCATTTCGATGATATCGATTTCGGAGTAGGTGATGTGCGGGTAGTCGGGATTTTTTTCGCGGCCGTTGCTGTAGAGCCAGAAGGCCGGGCAGAGGCCGGGGAAGCGGGAGCAGCCTTTGATGCTGGCTTCGAAATAGCCGTAGGTTGTTTTTTCATAGGACTGGGCAATGCCGCAGGTGTAGAAATATTCGTTTCCGCGGCGGTCGCGGTGCGGATCCCACTTGGCCTGAATGAAAAGCCGGCCTTTGGTCTGCCAGACGTTTTCAGAGCGCCAGGCTCGTTCGCCCCAGGGGCGCAGGTTGCGGTTCCATTTTTTTTCGTCGAGCGTCCGGGCGTTAAATTCATCGGAAAAGGTTTCGTTCAGTTTCCAGCTGTCGGAGGCCGGATCGGGGTCGACGAGAAGCGGTTTCCCTTTGCAGGCGGTTTTTGCAATATCGACGACGAGTTTCAGTTCATCGGCATTGAGGGTTTCCATAAATGCATCGGCCCACTGATCGAGCAGGAGGTTGGAGCTTTCGGACAGTCTGGTGCGCTCAAAACGGACGGGTTTTCTGAAGCCGTGCTGAAGATAGGCCCAGTGGTTTCCGACGTAGAGAATCCTGGCTTCGATGGTGCGGCCCGAAAGGTTTTCCAGTGTGTGGAAATGATCCTTCCCCTTGAGTTCTAGACCAAATGTCCAATGGCACAGCAGGGTCGCTAAAAGTATACAGATCGGTTTCATGAATATCCTGTTTTTGGAGTCAACGCGGTAATATATGAGGGAAAATGTTTAAACGCAACCTGCCCATATGTGCGATGGAACTACTGTCCTATAGATCAACAGTAGAGACGTTGGTTAGGCGCTATCCTCGGGATAGATCTGAAAATGGGAGAAACAGAATGAAACGTTTGATTTTAGGAGTTGCTGCAGCCTGTGTTTTACAGGCGGTGTCCGCTGAAGACGGCCTGGTGTTATACCGCTTCAATTCTGCGGAAATTCCGGAGGAGGCTGAGGCGGTGGAGGCGGAACTGGCTGTTAAATCCGGTGTGCTTGAAGTGAAGTTCAGGCCGGAGGAGAAGCGTTCCGGTTTTATGCTTACGCCTGCAGAACCGTGGGATTGTGCGGAACTGGGGCAATACCGTCTTTCCGTAAACATTACAAATCCGGGGGAGGTCTCCACCTTTCTGCTTTGTACTGTAAAATCCGGATCAGGCGGTGAACAGCGACGATGTGTCAATATTCCGGCGGGCAGTTCCGGTACGTATTACTTTGAGCTGGAGGGTGACGGTCTGGGAACGGATAAAGGGCTGCGCGACGATCCGCCATCGCTCATCGGCTGCGGAACGAAAATGATTATCAAGGGTGGAAAGTGGGAGGTGGACTACAGCAAAGTCAGGTCGGTTTTTTTCTATACGGAAAGACTGCTGCATCCGCATACGCTGATTTTTGATGATATTCAGATTCTGAAAAATCCGCCAATTGATCCGGATTATATGATCGGGCTTGTGGACCGTTTCGGGCAGGCGGCAAAAATCGAGTATTCCGGAAAAATACATTCGGAAGAGGAACTCCGGCAGGTGGCGCTTGATGAGTTGCGTGCATTGGCGGTTTCCCGGCCCATGCCCGACCGCAGTACATTCGGCGGCTGGAAAGAGGGCCCCCGGCTGGAGGCAACCGGGTATTTCCGTACGGAGAAAATCGGAGGGAAGTGGGCGCTTGTCGATCCGGAAGGATATCTTTTTTTCTCCAGCGGAATTGCCAATATCCGCATGGCGAATACCTCGACGATTACCGGCATTGATTTTAAAGACGATGCCATTCGCTATGTAGATCCCGAGGATGTGACCCCTGAGGATTCGCTGGGCATTGTTCCTCCTTCAGATGAAATCCGTAAAACCCGCTATGTCTCTTCCGAGCTGCGTCACCGTATGTTCCAGTGGCTGCCCGATTATGCTGATCCGCTGGCCAAATATTACGGGTACCGTCGTTCCGCCCATAAAGGGCCCGTACCGCACGGCGAGGTATTCAGTTTTTATCTCGCCAATCTGGAGCGGCGTTATGGTGAACCGCGACCGGGTTTTGCGGTGTCGAAGTGGCGTGATGTGACCATTGACCGCATGATCGACTGGGGGTTTACCTCTACCGGGAACTGGGTTGATCCGGAATTTTATCAGAACAACCGTTTCCCGTATTTTGCCAACGGCTGGATTATCGGCGATTTCAAGACGGTCAGCTCCGGACACGATCATTGGCGGCCGCTGCCCGACCCGTTTGATCCGGAGTTTGAGCGCCGGGCAGAACTGACGCTGAAGGTGGTGGCTGACGAAGTGCTGGGAAGTCCGTGGTGCGTCGGTGTTTTTGTGGATAATGAGATGAGCTGGGGTTCGATGGAATCCACGGCGAAGCGCTACGGCGTGGTGCTGCATGCTTTGAATCGGCCGGTTTCGGATTGTCCGACCAAAGCGGAGTTTATGCAGATACTCCGCGGAAAATACCGGTCCATCGGAAAATTGAATGATGCGTGGGGTACGGATCTTACGGGATGGAATATGCTGGAAACGGGGATCGATTTTTATGATGCGGATTTCAGTGATGCGATGCTGGAAGATTTCTCGGTTTTGTCGGAGGCCTATGCTTCGCAGTATTTCAAGGTAGTGCACGATGCCTTGGCCGATGTACTGCCGAACCATCTGTATATGGGGTGCCGCCTGACGTCGTGGGGAATGACCACCGAGGTGTGGAAGGCTGCGCGGAAATACTGCGATGTCATGAGCTTTAATTCCTATACAGTGGGCATCGGGAAAAAATACTGGAAGTTTCTGGAGGAGGTTGACCGGCCGACGGTCATTGGAGAATTCCATATGGGAGCAGGCGATTCCGGATTTTTCAATCCGGGGCTTATTCATGCAGCTGATCAGCAGGACCGGGGCCGCATGTGGAAGGCCTATATGGAGTCTGTGCGGGACAATCCCTATTTTGTCGGCGCCCACTGGTTTCAGTATATTGACTCGCCGATCACCGGCCGCGCCCACGACGGCGAAAACTATAATATCGGTTTTGTGAGCGTGACTGATATTCCGTATCCGCATTTGGTTAAGGCGGCGAAGGAGTTCCACTGTACACTTTATGAAACGCGTTACGGCGATGTGAAGGAGGCGAAATGAAAACGGTTCTGATTACCGGTGCGAACCGGGGCATCGGCCTTGGGTTGGTGAAATGTTATCTGGAAGCGGGCTTCCGGGTGGTTGCCGCCTGCCGCAGGCCGGAAAGGCTTGAATTTGAACATGAAAACCTGGTTCCGCTGAAAATGGATGTCAGCGATTCAGCGTCGATCAGAAGTGCCGCTGAGTGCATCCGCCGGGATGGAATCCGGTTTGATCTGCTCATCAACAATGCCGGGATTTGCCCGCTGGAGACGCTGGGCGAATGGACCGCCGAGGCTTTTTCGCAGACCTTCTGTGTGAATGCCACCGGTCCGGCACTGGTGGCGCAGGCCGTGATTCCTTTAATGAATTCCGGATCAAAGCTGGTGAATATGACTTCGGGGATGGGGTCGCTTGAACTGAACCTGAATCCCCGGAAGGGCCTTGATGCCTATGCCATGAGTAAAGCGGCGCTGAATATGCTGACGCGCCGGCTGGCGAGCCGGTTGGCGTCTGAAGGCATTGCGTTGTATTGTGTCAGCCCCGGATGGGTGCAGACGGATATGGGCGGGGCCGAAGCTCCGGTGGGGGTCGATGAAGCTGCATCGCGGATTGTAAAAACGATTGAACAGTTATCAATGGAGCAGAGTGGTCTGTTCCTGAGTGAAAATGGAGAGACGATACCATGGTAAAATATATTACAGCGGTTGTGCTGAGTCTGTTGGCCTTTTCGGCCGCAGCGGATGAACGTCCGAATATTCTGATTATTCTGGCCGATGATCTCGGTTATGGCGATGTGGGTTTCACCGGATCGACCGAAATTAAAACCCCGGTACTTGATACGCTGGCGGAAAACGGCGTGGTCTGTGCAAACGGGTATGCGACGCACTCCTATTGCGGGCCGTCGCGCGCCGGTCTGTTGACCGGCCGGCATCAGGCCCGTTTCGGTATGGAAATCAATGCCACATATTCACCGTATGATATGCATATGGGATTGCCCGCGTCAGAAAAGACGTTCGGGAAACGGCTGCAGGCGGCGGGCTATAAAACCGGGATTATCGGAAAGTGGCATGTCGGGGCCGCTCCGAATCATCATCCGAATAACCGCGGTTTTGATTATTTTTACGGTTTTCTTTCCGGCGGTCATTCCTACTGGCCCGAAGAGGTAACCACGGCCATGCCGCTGGTGCTGGATGACGGGAAGCTCAATTATGGCGCTAACGAAGGGACTTCGCTGCCGCTGCTGCGGAATGACAATATCGGCGAATACAATGAATATCTGACCACGGCGCTGAGCCGGGATGCCGCACGGTTTGTGAAAGAGGCTGAAAAACCGTTCTGCCTCTATCTGGCCTATAATGCGCCGCACAGTCCGCTGGAGGCACCAAAGGAAACGATTGAAAAATATAATCATATCCAAGACTGGAACCGACGGGTATATGCGGCCATGGTTGATGAAATGGATCAGGGCATCGGTATGGTGGTTGATGCGCTGAAGGAATCCGGAAAATTTGAAAATACGCTGATCTTTTTCCTGTCGGACAATGGCGGGGTTGGATCGCCGCCGTGGAATCCTTCAGAAAACTGGGCGGATAACGGACCGTTTCTTCAAGGAAAAGCCAGCTGGCTGGAGGGAGGCATTCACGTGCCGTATTTCGTACATTGGCCGAAGGGTCTGACCAAAAGCGGAACCTTTGACGGGCTGGTTTCATCGCTCGATATCACGGCCACGGCGGTGGCGCTGGCCGGCGGGGATACATCCGGAAAACCGCTGGACGGGGTGAATCTGATTCCCTATCTCAACGGGGAAAAGAAGGGTTCACCGCATGCTGCGCTCTACTGGCGTGAACGCGACAGTACGGCCTGGGCGGTGCGGACACCGAAGGCCAAGTTTGTGAAGAACAACTGGAAGAATGAAATCTGCGTGTTCGATATGGTGAATGATCCGTATGAATCAACCAACATTATCGATAAAGCACCGGAAACGCGGGCCGAGCTCGCCCGGCTCTGGAATGAATGGAATGCGGATAACCAGGCCAATGTCCTGCTGCATGCCTACGATTATCAGCAGTACCGGCTGCAGATGTATGAGAATCTTTACAATGAACTTAAGGCCAAGGCGGCGAAGAAAAAGCCCCTTGTCATTCAGTAACGGGAAAATGAGATGAAACGGCTTATATTTCTGTTGGCTCTATCCTGTCTGGCGGCTGCAGCCCGTAAACCGAATATTGTTCTTCTTTTTTCGGATGACGCGGGGTATGCCGACTTCGGCTTCAACGGGAGTCGGCATTTTAAGACGCCCTGTTTGGACGAACTGGTTACACAGGGCGTTAAGCTCAATCAGTTTTATGTGTCGGCTGCCGTTTGCGGCCCGTCGCGTGCGGGTCTGCTGACGGGCATGTATCAGCAGAAGCTGGGGTTCGAGGAAAATAATGTGCCGGGTTATATGAGTGCGAATGGCACCACCGGGGATGATATGGGGCTTCAGCCCGGAGTTCCAACCGTAGGAAATTATCTGCAGGAACTGGGCTATAAAACCGCCGTTTTCGGGAAGTGGCATCAGGGCAATGCGGACCGGTTTCATCCGTTGAAGCGCGGATTTGATGAGTTTGTCGGTTTCCGCGGCGGAGCCCGCAGTTTTTATGCGTATAAAGAAGGTGATGATTTCCGTCCGGAAGATCGGCTGGAGTGGGGATTCGGCGAATTTAAGGAGCCGGAATATTATCTGACTGATGTGCTGGCAGATGAGGCGATTAAATTCATGGAGCGAAACCGGGAGCATCCTTTCTTTGCCTATGTTTCTTTCAATGCCGTACACACCCCGATTCAGCCGGACCCGAAGGATTCGGAGCTGTTTTCGGCGCTGGAGGGGAAACGCCGTAAACTGGCGCAGCTGACGTGGTCGATGGACCGAGCGATCGGCCGTATTCTGGATGCGCTGGATGAGATGGAACTTCGGGAAAACACATTGATTGTTTACACCAATGACAATGGCGGACCGACGGATGCCAGCACCTCAAGCAACTGGCCGCTGAGCGGATGTAAAGCGACACATCTGGAGGGCGGTATTCGTGTGCCCGGAATTGTAGTCTGGAAAGGAAAACTGGCGGCGGGGGTGGAATATGACAAGCCGCTGAGTACCCTTGATCTTCTTCCAACGTTTATCAATGCGGCGGGAGGCGATGCTTCCGGAATTGAAGAACTCGATGGAGTGGATATGATGCCTTATCTCACCGGCGAAAATCAGGGACGGCCGCATCAGACGCTGTACTGGAAAAAAGAGAACCGCGGAACGATTCGCGATGGAGACTGGAAGCTGCTGCGTTTCCCGGATCGTCCGGCCGAGTTGTATAACATTGAAGCGGATCCGTCGGAACTGAACAATCTGGCAACGGAATATCCTGATAAAGTGGCTGAGCTGTATAAAAAGCTGTTTGCCTGGGAGTGCACGCTGGAACGGCCGAAGTTCATGCTGAAACGGCTCTATGAGGAAAAGGCGATGGAACGGCTGGATCAGTTCCGGAAGCAGTATCCGTAACCTGTCCATTTGACCCATTCTGATAGGAACGGGTATCTGGTTTATTTATATGTTTTTTCGCCGGAACGGCTCCTTCAGCGGTTCCGGCGAATGTTGGCGGTGGACGTTTGCCGGAAAAAGAAGGAAACTGATGAATGATCGGGCGGAGCTGTTTCCGTCGATATACAGATGAGAGCGGGTTATGAACAAACAGGTTAAGGCTTTTATATATGCCATTATCGTTGCGCTTGGGGGCTTTGTTTTCGGGCTCGATGCCGCCGTGATTTCCGGAACGGTGAGTTTTGTGACGGAGCAGTTCGGCCTGAGTGAGCTGCAGGTGGGCATTCTGGTCAGTTCGCCGGCGTTCGGGGTGTTGTTTGCGCTTCTGGCGGCGGGGCCGCTGTGTAATAAAATCGGGCGGAAGAAAACCCTGATCATTATTGCCGGAATGTACTGGATCTCGGCCGTGACTTCTGCGCTGGCGCCCAATTATATCGGACTGGTCTGCGCCCGTATTCTCGGCGGGCTGGCATTTACATCGATTACGGTTTCCGCGATGTATATCGGGGAAATTGCGCCGGCAAAATGGCGGGGAAAGCTGGTTTCGGTAAACCAGATGAACATTGTGCTGGGTTTGACGGCCGCCTATTTTGTCAACTATCTGCTGGTGAAGGCAACGGATGCCGAGGCGGCGTGGGCGGTGAAGCTGAATATGGAACAGCACATCTGGCGCTACATGCTCGGATCGGAAATTGTGCCGGCTCTGCTTTGGCTTGTGGCTCTGTTCTTTATTCCGGAAAGCCCGCGTTGGCTGGTGTATAGGGGCCGCATTGAAGAAGCCAAGATGATCATGCGCAAAATTACGCCGGATGATGAGATCGATGAACAGATTACCGCGATGGAAGAGAGCCTGCATCGCGGAGATGAAGAACTTTCGGTGATGTCGCAGATCCGGGAACTGTGTCACAAACGTATGCGGATTGCAGTGATCGTGGCCATTATTATTTCCATTGCACAGCAGCTTTCAGGCATTAACGCGATTCTGTTTTATGCGCCGACCGTTTTTGAACAGCTGGGCGGGGGAACCAATACGGCGTTTCTGCAGACAGTCTGGATCGGTCTGGTTTCAGTGGTCTTTACACTGGCGGCGATTCTGCTGGTTGACAAACTGGGGCGCCGTCCGATGATTCTTTTCGGTCTGCTCTGGGTGACGGCCAGTCATCTGATCTGTGCGTATGGATTTAAAACGGCGACGTATACTCTTCCGCCGGAATCACTGCAGGAACTGCCGGCCGAAGTGGATGCCCATGCGCTGGCTCCGGTGGTCGGGCGGGAATTCGGCAGTGATATCGAATTCAAGGATGCCCTGATTGAAGTGCTTGGGGAAGAGGCGACGCGGACTCATGCGGCTGCCATTATTAAGGAGGCGGCGGACATGAATGCCGGGCTCGTGCTCGGCGGAATTCTGAGCTTTATCGGAGCTTTTCATTTTTCGATCGGCCCCTTGATGTGGGTGCTGTTTTCCGAGTTGTTCCCGACCTCTCTGCGCGGTGTGGCGATCCCGTTTTTTGCACTGGTGAGCAGTACGATCAGTGCTGCGGTGCAGTTTATGTTCCCGTGGCAGTTGGCGAATATGGGCGGAACGTCTATTTTTATGTTCTACGCCATTGTCGGAGCGGTGGGCTGCGCGGCGATCTGGCCGTTCCTGCCGGAGACCAAGAATCTGAGTATTGAAGAGATCCAGCTGCAGCTGGAAAAGAAAACCTTATAAACACAGGACCTATTATTATGGAAAAGAAAATGAGTGCCGCAACGAAGCGGGCAGTAGAACGCAATTATTACCAGAGTCCGGAGTGGTATTGTGAAATCGTCAGCAAGCCGATCACCGGAGATCTGGCTGAAGAAAAAGACGGTATGGTTCGTCGTGATCCGAGTGCTGTGATTGAGGTCGATGGCCTGTATCATGTCTGGTACAGCCGTTCGACGGGAAAGAGCTATGGCTTCGGTACAGGGGACTATGAAAAGAAAACCTTTCCCTGGGATCAGTGCGATATCTGGCATGCTACCAGTAAAGACGGCTGGCATTGGGAGGAAGAGGGCGTGGCGGTTGTTCGCGGTGAGCCTGGTTCGTATGACGACCGCAGTGTCTTTACGCCTGAAATTCTTGCGCACGATGGAAAATATTATCTGGTCTATCAGGTGGTCAAATCTCCGTATGTCCGCCGTTCCTTCGAAAATATTTCCATTTCCGTGGCGGACTCACCGTATGGACCCTGGGAAAAACTGCCGGGGCCGGTGCTGGAGGCTGAGCAGGACGGTGAATGGGAGGGGGATGCCGACAACCGTTTTCTGGTGAAGAGTAAAGGCAGTTTTGACAGTCATAAGGTTCATGATCCGACCCTGATGTTTTTCAACGATAAATTCTATCTCTACTACAAAGGTGAGCCCATGGGCGAAGAGATGTATATGGGCGGGCGGGAAACCAAGTGGGGGTCGCCATTGCCGATAAGGTTGAGGGTCCGTATGTGAAGAGTGAATACAATCCGATTTCCAACTCCGGCCATGAAATCTGTGTCTGGCATTACAACGGCGGCATTGCCGGTATGCTGACAACGGATGGCCCGGAACGTAATACGATTCAGTGGGCGGAAGACGGAATTAATTTTGAAATCAAGTCATATATAAAAGGCGCGCCGGAAGCCAACGGACTTTTCCGTACGCCGGATCATGATAAGCATCCGCTGGAAGGGTTACGCTGGGGATTGTGTCATGTGGTAACGGATCAGGCCGGCTGGATGCGCCGTTTCGAAGTTGATGAAGGTTTGAAGAACTATTTCCTCAGCCGGGAAACCTACGAATAGAGTCCGTAAAATTAAAGGACGTGAAAACACACACAATCGGGTTCCGATTGTGTGTGTTTTTTGTGGTTCCGGCCGTTAGGCCCGTTTGGCGAAAAGAATGCGGCTTGGTTCAGGGCCGTTTTTCCAGCCGTGGGGCGTATGAGCTTCGAAGGTGATAAAATCGCCGGCCTTGTAGTCCATGCCTTCTGTTTTTTGCAGATCCGCGGTACCGGCATACAGTGTGCCGGAGCCGTTGACCACGTAGGCCAGCCACTCATCTTCCGAAGTGTGGATTTCAAATTCCTCAGCGTCAGCGGCGACGTTGAACATGAAGATAAATATGCCGGAATCCCCGAGACTGCGCCCGGACCAGCCGGCGGGAAAATCGCTGGCATCAAACTCAGGCAATTTGCTTTTCGACAGCACGCTTGCGCCGTTTTTATTTGTCATTCGAATATGATCAGCCATGGGTGTTCCTCCTCGTCAGCAGCCCAGATAGATGGTGCGTTTCTGAAGCATTTCCTCCACACCGTGGATGCCGTCTTCGCCGCCGAGTCCGCTGCGTTTATGGCCGGAATGGAAGCCCTGAATATAGCCGACAATGCCGTGGTTGATGAAGATGGTACCCACCTGAAGGTGTCCGATGGCGTGTATGAAGCGGCGGTAGTTTTCGGTGAACAGATAGGCGGAGAGTCCGTCTTCGCTTGCATTGGTGATCTCAAGGGCCTCTTCATAACCGGAGATTTTAACGATCGGCATAACCGGTCCGAAAATTTCCTCTTTGACCATGATGGAATCTTTTTTCACGTTCAGCAGTACAGTCGGTTCATACCAGTTGCCGCCTTCAAATTCCGCACCTTCCGGCTTTTTGCCGCCGCAGGCTACTGTAACCCCTTCGGCAACGGCTTTGTTTACGAGCTCCTCGATGCGGGCAAGTCCTGCCGGGCTGGTGCTCGGACCCATCCCTTCGTTTTTCATGGGATCGCCCAGTTTGATTTCCGCCACGCGTTTGAGTACCTTTTCGGTAAATTCTTCTGCAACAGCTTCATGAACCAGAACGGTTTCGTTGCAGATGCAGACCTGTCCGCAGTTGGCAAAGCGGGCGACCACGGCGGCTTCGGCGGCTTTGTCAAGATCGGCATCTTCGCAGACGATGAACGGCGCATTTCCGCCCAGTTCCAGGACGAGTTTGGTGACATTCGGTGCAGCGGTTGCACAGATGGCCTGTCCGGCCCGGGTACTGCCGGTCATGGTGACCAGTCTGGTGATCGGATTTGAAACCAGCGCTTCGCCTACGGCGGCACCGGTACCGATCACCATATTCACGACGCCTTTCGGTACGCCGGCCTCTTCCACCAGCCGGCAGAATTCAGATGCTGTGACGGGGGTGACTTCATGGGGTTTCAGTACAATCGTATTCCCGGCCACCAACGCGGGGCCCAGTTTGCGCCCGATCAATGCCAGTGGATAGTTGAAGGCGCAGAGGCCGACGGTGACGCCGTACGGTACTTTATGAATCCAGAGCTGTTCGTTGGGGTGATCGGAGGGGAAGATATGCCCGGTAAGACGGCGCGCGGCTTCGGCATTGTAGGTCATGTATCGAATGGTGTCGTCCACTTCGCCCAGTGCTTCGGCCAGCGGTTTTCCCTGTTCCTTCACCAGCAGTTCGGCAAAATAGTCGCGTTCTGCTTTCAGGCGGTCGGCAATGGCATAGATATAGTTGGCGCGCTGAATGGCCGGCAGGTCCTGCCAGGCTTCCTGGGCGGTCTTTGACGTTTCCAGTGCCAGCTGTACCTGTTCCGTCGTGCAGACCGGAACTTCGGCCCAGACCCTTCCGGTGGCCGGATTTTCCACCGGGATACGTTCGGCGGCATCTTTGCCGATCCATTCTCCGTTGATGTAGCAGGGGTAAAACTTAATTTCGCTCATGGGTTTCCTCCTGATTTATTTTTCAGCGCCCGTGGTATGACGGCGCCCGTTTTTCAACAAAAGCACGGAATCCTTCTGCAGCGTCTTCCGTATCGTATAAGTCATCCACCAGCTGTGCTTCCAGTGCCAGTCCTTCGGCCAGCGGCAGTTCAGACCCTTTTTTAATGCCCTTTTTCAGTGCGGCGATGGCCAGCGGAGCTCCGTTGACAAAGCCGCTTGCATAGGTTTCCACCGCCGCTTCAAACTGACCGGAAGGGAACAGGCGGTTGAACAGGCCCAGTTCGTGGGCTTCATCGGGGTTGATACTCCGGCCGGATGCACACAGTTCGAGCGCGCGGGCGGGGCCGATCAGTCGGGCCAGCCGCTGCGACCCCCGTTGCCCGGAGTCAGCCCCAGTTTCACTTCGGGGAGACCGAGGGTATAGCTTCCTTTGGCGGCCAAACGAATATCGCAGGCCAGTGCGATCTCCAACCCGCCTCCGAGACAGTGGCCGCTTATGGCGGCAATGAAAATCTTTCCGCTGGTTTCAATGGCGGCCAGATTTTTCCGGGCCTGGTCCACCATGCGTTTATTGGTTTCAGTATCGCTGTCTGAAAATACCCTGATATCCGCGCCGGCGCAGAAAAATTTCTCCAGTGCACTGCGGATTACGACGATCCGGGCATTTTCATCCTCATGAGCCTGTTTGATCGATTCTGCAAAATCTTCATGAAACGGAAGGTCATAGGCGTTGGCTTTCGGTCGGTTGAATGTGATCCGGCCGATTCCGTCTTTGCATTCATATTCCACACCATTCATCGGATAACTCCTAAGTTACGGTTGATTTCTTCTGCGTGCAGCAGCGCAGATTTCAGATAGGTCTGGCGGAGAGTATCTGCGCCTTTCGCGGTATTGAGATAGGATACGCCCAGTACGGCCGAGGTGCCGGATCCGTCAATGCCAATCGGTACGGCAATATCGGTTGTTCCTTCGGTAAGTTCGCTCTCCTGTACCAGGAATCCGTTTTTGCGGGCTTCGGAAATGTCATTCAGAATCCGCTGCCGGTCAGCCTTGCTGCGGCGGGTGTATTCCGGGTCATCCTCCAGGGTCTGGTGCGCGATTTCCTCGGACATCCGGGACAGCAGTACTTTTCCGGAGGCCGTCAGACTGATGGGGAATACGGAGCCTTCGCCGACGGACAGGCACACCCTGCGTGCCGGCATACGTTCCATCATCACAATCAGGGAGGTGCCGTGCTGGAACGTGAGGTGGCAGGCCTGACCGGTTTCCTCGGCCAGGGCTTCCATAGGAATATGAGCCGCTTTCCGCAGCAGAGTCGCGGTATGCTGGCGATGACTGAGGTGAAACAGGCGCAGGGTCAGACGATAGCCGTTTCCCGATTCGCCTTTTGCAATATATTCACGTTCCTCCAGACAGGCGAGCATGCGATAGAGTTCGCTGGGGTTGCGTCCCAGCGCCTGGGCAATTTCTACCTGTGTGCGCGATTCCGACTGGGTTGAAAGATATTCAAGGATATCCAGTCCTTTTTCGAGAGCAGGAGCCTGGTAACTGGTCTTTTTTTTTACGACGGCCATGATCTTCTTATAAAATATTGGTTCATATATAAATTTATAAAGCTATTCCGATTAAATGCCATTTATGCATCACAAAGGCTTTATTACCAATGTTTTTATATCGGTCTTTTGTACAGGTTGCTTGGGGTTGCTGTTTCCTGTTCGGATCGTATATAAATCTAAAATTCAAATATAAATCCATAGTGAGGTTCTGAATGGCCGATAAAATACAGTTGAAAGGGATGACCTGGGATCATTCGCGAGGGTACGTTTCTGTCGTTGCCACTGCACAGCGATTTCATGAGCTTAACCCGCATGTCGATATTTACTGGGATAAACGCTCGCTGCAGGAATTTGCCGATAAACCGATTGCCGAGATTGCAGAGGCGTATGATTTTCTGGTGATCGATCATCCGTGGGCCGGTTTTGCATCGGTCAGCGGGATTCTTCAGCCCCTGGAAAAATTAATTTCGGAGGAATACCTTGCAGATCAGGCCGCCAACTCGGTGGGGCAGTCGCACATGAGTTATCATTTTAACGGCCGTCAGTGGGCGCTGGCCATTGATGCTGCCTGTCCGGTATCGGCCGCCCGTCCTGATCTGCTGGAAAAAGCCGGGGAAGCCATTCCGGGTACCTTTGATGAACTGATTGCTTTGGGAAAAAAGGGGCTGGTGTGCTGTCCGAGTATTCCGCTCGATGTTTACGGAAATTTTCTGAATCTGCTGAAAGCGGCCGGAGCGTCTATTTTCCCTAATGAGGAAGAGGTGGCGGAAAAAGAAGCGGGGGTGCTTGCTCTTGAACAGCTGAAACAGCTGGCTGATGTGGTGCCTCCTGAGTTCTTTGAACTGAATCCGATCCGCACCATGGAGGTGATGTCGTCCACGGACCGTTTTGCCTATGCTCCGTACACCTATGGCTATACCAACTATTCGCGGCCGGGTTATGCGAAGCACCTTGTGACTTTTCATGATGTAATCGGAATGGAAGCGGGGCGGCCGGGGTCCACCATGCTGGGCGGAACCGGACTGGCGATTTCTGCAAAATGTAAACATACGGAAATCGCTGCCGCATATGCCTGTTTTACAGCCTCGCCGGAAATTCAGCGCGGCCTCTTTTTTGAATCGGGCGGGCAGCCGGGTCATCGCGGGGCCTGGGAGGCCCCGGAAACCAATGCCGCCTGTTCTGATTTTTTCCGCAATACATTGCCGACGCTTGACCGGGCTTTTGTCCGCCCGCGTTATGCCGGGTATCTTGATTTTCAGGATGCTGCGGGTTATCCGATTCACGACTTCCTGAAAAACGGAGGGCGTGCGGAGGATGTACTGGATCAATTGAATGTTATGTATCGTAAATCAAAGGCCTCATCATGAAAAAACTTCCACTTAAAGGAATCACTGTACTTGAGTTCTGCCAGTATCTGGCCGGACCCTATGCCGGCCTCCGGCTGGCCGATCTCGGCGCAACGGTCATAAAGATAGAACGTCCCGGCACGGGCGATGCCTGCCGGCAGCTGGCGACGAAAAATCTTTATGCCGATGGCGATAGTCTGGTGTTTCACACCATCAATCGGAACAAAAAATCCTATGCTGCCAACCTGAAAGATCCCGGAGATCTGGAGAAGGTGAAGCGGCTGATTGCCTCGGCCGATGTGATGACGCATAATTTCCGCCCGGGCGTGATGGAAAAAATCGGCCTGGATTTTGAACAGGTCCGCAAGATCAACCCGAGCATTATTTACGGTGAAGTGACCGGGTATGGCCCAGAAGGACCGTGGGCGTTACGGCCGGGACAGGATTTGCTGGCGCAGTCTGTATCCGGTCTCACGTGGCTTACCGGTTCGGCTGATGCACCGCCGACGCCGTTCGGCGTAGCGATCGGGGATATGATCTGCGGCACGCATCTGGCGCAGGGGCTTCTGGCTGCGCTGATTCGGCGTAATAAAACCGGGCAGGGAGCGCGCATAGAGGTGAGTCTGCTGGAATCGCTGCTGGATTTTCAGTTTGAAGTTTTAACGACCCATCTCAACGACGGGGAGCAACTGCCGAGGCGTTCGAAAACCAATCCGGCGCATGCCTATCTCGGCGCGCCCTACGGCATTTTTCAGACCCGGGATGGATATATTGCCGTTGCGATGGGGTCGTTGAAAAAACTGGGCGGACTGATCGGGCTGGAGCTGGAAGAGGCCGATGCTCAAATGCGCTATGTGCAGAGGGATGAAATCAATCAACAGTTGGCTGCACAGTTTGTTAAAAAATCAACGGAAGATTGGCTGGCGGTTTTAGAGCCCGCAGATTTCTGGTGTTCCGATGTGCTGGATTATGAGCGGATGATGCAGCATCCGGCTTTCCGCGCCCTGGAAATGAAACAGACGGTTTCGCGTCCGAACGGAACGCGTATTGAGACGCTGCGCTGTCCCGTCCGCATCGATGGCGAGCGCATTTTTTCCGATGTGGCGGCTCCGGTTCTTGGAAATGCCAATGAAGAAATTGATGGCGGGGCACTGGCCTTCGCTTCCGCGGACAACAAAGAGGCGGTCTCTCCACGTGAATTACCCTTGGAGGGAAAAACCGTACTGGATTTCAGCCAGTTTCTTTCCGGCCCGTCAGCGGCTCTGCGGCTGGGGGATTTCGGGGCTCGGGTAATTAAAGTGGAGCAGCCCGGAGGAGATATCTGCCGGGAGGGTTATGTGACCGGCGTGCAGCTTAACGGAGAATCGACGTTCTTTCATGCAATCAACCGGAACAAAGAGAGCATTTGTCTGGATCTGAAATCCGATGAAGGAAAGGTCGTGGCCCGGCAGCTGCTGAAAAAGGCGGATGTGATGATTCATAACTTCCGTCCGGGGGTGATGGAAAAGCTCGGCTTCGGTTATGAGGCCGTTGCTGCACTGAATCCGGACCTTGTCTACGGAACGATTTCCGGCTACGGCACTGAAGGACCCTGGCGTAATAAACCGGGGCAGGATTTACTGGTGCAGGCGGTGAGCGGGTTGACGTGGCTTTCCGGAAATGCCGGCGATGGTCCGGTTCCGATGGGGCTGGCTGTGGCGGATATTCTGGCCGGTGCGCAATTGGCCCAGGGCATTTTATCCAAGCTGGTGGCCGGAGTTGGCGGTCGGGTTGCTGTCAGCCTGTATGAGGCGGCGCTTGATTTTCAGTTTGAACCGCTGACGGTCTATTTTCAGGATGGAGGCGAGGCCCCGGAGCGTACTGCAACGCATAATGCGCATGCCTATCTGGGGCGCCGTATGGTATTTATCAGACTGCGGACGGCTATCTTGCGCTGTCGATGGGGGATTTAATGCGGATGGGTGAGCTGATCGGCTGTGACGCCCTGCTGGACTATCCGGAGCCGGAGAGCTGGTTTACGGAGCGGGATAAACTGAAACAGATTCTGGCGGATCATCTGATGACTCAATCAACGGATGAATGGCTGGCGGTTCTGGAGCCGGCGGATATCTGGTGTGCGAAGGTGTACGACTGGAATATGCTGCGGGCGTCGGAAGCATTCCGGTGTCTGGAAATGGAACAGACGGTTGAGCAGTCGGATGGATCGACGTATCGAACCACGCGCTGTCCGGTCAAGCTGGACGGCAAACGCATTTTCAATCCGAAGGGTTCTCCGAAGCTTGGAGAACATACGGAAGCAATCATTGAAGAGTTTACTAAATAGGAGCGTGATATGAGTGAGAAAAGACTGGAAATTGATTTGAGCGGTATCCACTGGAAGATGCAGAAAATCCGGCCGGGGCAGGGGGTTGAAGAAGGGTTTCACACGATGCCGTCGGAATATCAGGGCACCTTTTTCAACTGGAATGCGGCGGTGGTGCCCGGTGATATCTATTCCGATCTGCAGCGTGCGGGAGAATTGGACGACCCCTACTTCGGCCGAAATTTTGCACGGGCCAAATGGGTGCAGGAGCTGGAATACTGGTATTTCACGAAGTTCGATGCGCCGAAGGAGTGGGCCGGCAAAAAAGTCACCGTTCGTTTTGAGGGTGTGGATTACAGCTGCGAAGCCTGGCTGAATAATCAGTATCTCGGTTCACACGAAGGGATGTTTTCGGCTTTTGAATTTGATATCACCGATTCGGTGCGTTTTGACGAGTGGCGCGAAGGGTGCAACATCCTGATGATCCGCCTGGATCCGCCGCCGCGTAACCACGGGCGGGTGGCCGGTCGGAAGTTCTGCTTTGGTGGCGACTATATGCCCGACGTAATTCCTTTCGGTATTCACCGCCCGGTAAAGGTGATGGCGACTGACATGATCAAAATCGGCTATACCCGTATCGAATCCCGTATCGACGGGCGCCAGGCGGATGTGTCTTTTGAGGTTGAACTTGAAAATCTCTCTGATGCGGCCGTGACGGCGGATCTGGAGATTGCTGTTAAAGGTGAAAATTTTGAGAGCCTGCTGACGGCTTCTGAAACGGTTTCTGTTACGGTTGAACCGGGCAAACAGACGGCAGCCGTTAAGGTGCATGTGGAGGATGCGCAGCTGTGGTGGCCGTGGGATATGGGAGATCAGAATCTCTACGAAGCAGAAATCCGCGCTTCTGTGGGCGGGAAGGTGAGCGATGTTTCGCAAGAGGTTTTCGGAATCCGCGAAATCACGATGGAAATGAATCCGGGCTTTACAGAAGATCAGGTGGAATATCCCTGGACCTTTGTCATCAACGGGAAGCCGACCTTTCTGCGGTCGGCCTGCTGGGGCGGTCCGCCGTCGATGCTCTACGGACGCAACACCGATGCAAAATATGATTCCCGTTTGAAGCAGGTGAAGGAAGCGAACATCAACAACCTGCGGATTTTCGGCTGGCATCCGCCGGAAGTTCCGTATTTCTATGAACTTTGCGACCGGCTGGGGATTACGGTGTGGACCAACTTCAGCTTTGCAACGCAGGGCTATATTGCCACGGAAGAGGTTCTGGGCGGAGCGTTGAGCGAAGCGGCGGAGATTGTGAAGCAGCGCCGGAATCATCCGTCGACCATTATGTGGATGGGGGGCGAGGAGGTCTATTTTTCGGGAGCGCATCTGGAGAGCGACAACAAGCTGTTCATGGATGAGATCGGCAAAGTTGTGAAGCTGCATACTCATGTTCCGTATGCACCGGCTTCGCCGCTGAGTGCGGAAAACGGTCAGTTGCTGGGCTACAAACCGAATGAGTCGGCGCATGCCAATGAACACTATTACGGTGCAGGGGCAAAACCGATGGAGGAGTATTACCCGGAACAGGATTACTGTGTGATTCCTGAACTGACGGCGGCTTCGGCTCCGAGTGTTGAAGCGCTTAAAAAGTTTATTCCGGAGGACGAACTTTGGCCGATGGGCGTCAGCTGGGGCTATCACTGGGCGGATATCGATATTCTGAAAACGCTGAATGTTGAAGTTTTCGGAGACGAAAAGACGGGCTCGCTGGAAGAGTTTGTTGAAGCGACTCAGCTGGCTCAGGGGATCATTTTTCAGTATGCACTGGAATACTACCGCCGTCAGAAACCGCGGTTGAGTTGTGTGGCCCTCTGCCATTTTATGACGCATATGCCGGACATCAAATGGGGAATCATTGATTACTACGGCGATAAGAAGCTGTCGTTCGATTATGTAAAGCGGGCGTATCAGCCGGTGCTGGCCAGTGTGCACTACAGCAGGAAGCGCTGGGATGCAGGAGAAACCTTTGAAGCTGAGCTCTGGGTGGTCAATGATCTGCATCAGGCGATTCCCGGTGCGAAGCTGGACTGGGAAATCGTTGCCGGTGGTAAAACGGTTGCCCAGGGTTCCGCGGATGCGGATATTGAATCGAACAGTGCGGCCTCCGTTGCACCGGTCAGCTGGAAAGTGGAGGGGCGGCGTTTGGAATTTTTCTATGTAAACGTGAAGCTGACAGCCGCTGATGGTGCGGTCCTGAGTGAAAACTCCCATTCGCTGTTGATCGACAGCCAGGAGGAAGGGAAGGCGAAGCTGAAGTCCATGCATCAGGCCAACTGCAAGCGGATCGAAGAGTACGGTCCGACCTATTATCGCTACTTCCCGGAAGCGCTGGAACTCGATTAATCCGATTCTCTGAAGAGCCCCGGACATTTTCTGTTCCGGGGCTTTTTCATACTCGGACATTTGTTCAGCTGGACGGATGAATAATCGATGCAATCATGTACTTCCAATCGTAATAAGGAGAGAGCATGATGGTGCGACTGAGAACTGTTGTAACTGCATTGGCGGGAGCCGCTGTCTTTCAGCTGACCGCCCAGGCCGGCCCGATTTCGCTGACGGGCTCAACCCATACGGAAACCTTTGATTCACTGATTAATACAGGAGCGAGCGGTTCCGGGAGTATCACACCTGATACGGAAATTGTGAATGCGCTGTTCTGGACGGGGACTGCGGGGGCTGACATTTCCACCGGCTGGTGGGCGAATAACAACCAGACTTACGGTCAGGCGACAGGGGGGATTCCGGCAGCGCAAACCATTCCCGGGTGGCCAGCTTTGGGTCGGCTGCCGGTATTTCGGAGCGCTCGTTCGGTCTGGGGTATCAGGCTCCGGGCGGGTTCGGGGCCCGGTTTCGGAATGATAGTGGATCGAATATCACACAGTTGGCGGTTTCCTATGACGGGGAGCAGTGGTATCGCGGAAGCGTTACGGTCGGACTGACGGTGGAATACAGCCTGAACGCGGTTTCTCTCATGGATGCCGGAGCCGTCTGGACCGAGGTTCCCGAACTGTATTTCGCCGCTCCGAATGCCATTGGGATCTGGGCAAACGGCGACGGCAATCTGGCAGCCAACCGGGAAGACGGAATTTCACATACCATCGGCGGTCTGAACATTGCCGACGGCCAGACCTTTTTCATTCGCTGGGGGCCGACGGTGCCGGAAAAGGACTGGCCATTGATAATGTTTCGGTAACGCCTAATGGATCCGGCGGGGGTACTGAGCCGGAACCTGGTCCGCCATCCTTTCATTCCAATCCGGTTGTAAAAGCGGATGCGGATGTAAATGCCGCTTATTCGGGCAGTCTGGAGGCCGATGTGTCGGAGGTTGACGGGGATGTCGTAAGCTTCACAAAACTCAGCGGTCCGGACTGGTTGAGTGTGGCCTCAAACGGCGGACTTTCCGGAACACCGCTTTCCGGCGATGAGGGGCTCAATGTTTTTTCGGTGGAAGTATCCGATGTGGATGGTGCGTCAACGGGAACCGTACATATCACGGTCATCGGCGAAGCTTCTCCTGTGCTGCCGGGAGGAACCGTGAATGTGGATGTGAACTGGAATATTGAATATTCTGTGAACGGGATCTCCGATTTCGGCAGGGAACGTCACATTACCGTGCATTCGGCTATACGCGATCCCGATTGGGAAGGCGAAGAGGATAAGCTGGATTATCTGATGAATGATCTGGATGTCTATTTCGGTCGCGATAACGGGTCGGCAACCTGGAAATTCCAGGCTACGCCGGAGGATCCGGAGCGCCCGAATATGGCCGATACGAACTGGCTGGCCAATTTTGATGCCTGGTGGAAGACGCAGTATGATGCCGATCTTGACTGGCACCGGTATGAAGCGCGCGGTCAGGAAATGATTATGGGCCACAATCCCCACCCGGTCTATCCGACCTTGAGCTGGTATCCGAACGGTTTTGCCGATGGCTGGCAGCCGCTGGATGTGGAGACTTCTGCAGAATGGATTATTGAATATATGGATACGGCCTTTCGCCGTCCCGGTGAAAGCTCCGGGGAACTGCCTCCGAAATACTGGGAGGTGATTAACGAACCGGATATGGAACTGATGACCGGTCAGTTCATGGTTTCGAACTGGGAATCGCTTTGGGAGTACCATAATCTGGTGGCGACCGGCATTCGTGAGCGTATGGGCGAAGATGCCCCGCTGATCGGCGGTATGACCTGGGGACTGCATGATCTCTGGCAGGGCGATCTGCCCCGATACGACGGACAGCATTACTATGACCTGATCTACAACAATGATCCCGCTGCTTCAAATGGTGCCGCCTTTTATCGGGATGCCGGTACGACCGCTTATCCGACCGATGGGGGCTTCGGTTCCTGGAGCAGTGGGATGTGGTCTGGAAAGGCTTCATTGACCATGCCGGAAGCAATATGGATTTCTATGCGGTCCATCTCTATGACTGGCCGGCGTGGGAGACGCCGGGCAGTGGTACCTTTCGGCATGGAGGTCCCGTGGAAGCAACATTGGATACGCTGGAATGGTATGATGTACACGAAAACGGGGTTTCCAACCGTAAACCGGTTGTGCTGTCTGAATATGGAGCGGTGGGTGGTTCATATCAGGCGAATACTCCGACGATTGATCGTCGACGTCAGCATTGGGAAAATCTCAAGCCTTTCAGTTCCATGATGATGCAGTTTCTGGAACGCCCCGACTATGTGGTTAAATCGATGCCTTTCACGCCGGTTAAAGCAACATGGGGCGATTATTATGTCGATGATGTCCTTTATCGTTATCCCAGCACCATGCTGGATGAGACCTCACCGGGAAGCGGGGTCTGGGAATGGAGTGAATTCATTAAATGGTATGAACTCTGGAGCGATGTTGATGGAATACGGGTGGACACCATGGCCAGCGATCTGGATCTTCAGGTGGATGCTTATGTGGACGGCAATCAGGGCTATCTGATTCTTAACAACCTCGAGCCAACCAACCTGGTTGTGAATCTCCATTCATTCGGACTCTCATCGAACACGGTTAACCATGTGCAGATTAAGCACCTCTATCTGGATACGTCGTTAGGTACAGATGGCCGGCCGGTACTGAGTGATCAGACGGTTTTGACTCCTCCCGGCTCAGTTGAAATCGGTGCCGAAGCCACCATGATTCTCTGTTATACGTTTGCCGATGAACAGGTGCCTGGCGAAACGGCTGAAGAAACCAAGTTTTATGGCGAGAGCCTGAGCGGCACGGAACCTTTCCGGGTTGAAAAAGCTTCACTGGAAACACTCACTGCGCAGATCAACGGAGTGACGGTGCCGGCGGGGGATGCCGAGGCCGTATTGCGCGTCAGCGGGTTGTTCATACGCGACTTTGTGATGAGTGATGATCCCCGGAATGTGATTACGTTTAACGGACATACACTGGACTTTCATGGGACTGGCGCGGCGAGTCGCTCGGTAATCCGCGCTGGTTCGGAACGATTGAGATTCCGGTGCCGAAAGCGTATCTTCAGGCGAATAATACCATTACCTGTGAGATCCTGAATAACAGCACGTATTCCTGCGTGAATCTTCAGGTGACGGAATTCAGTCAGGCTCCCGGCCGGTCGGCAACGGCGACCGAAATTCCGGGTTCCGGAATATCGGTTTCACCGTCAGCACTGTCGATGCCTGAACAGCGCACGGATTCGGTCAGGGCAACCATTACACCGGCGAATGCCAGCGATAAGCGGATTATCTGGTCTTCAGACAATCCGGCCGTGGCCTCTGTGGACAGCCTCGGTATGATCACTGCAGTTTCTGCCGGTACAGCAACTATTACGGCGACGACCGAGGATGGCGGATACAGTGATTCCTCTACGGTAATTGTTACGGAATTTGTGCCGTTCGCGGTTGAAAAAGTGGCCGTTCATCCATCGGCCCGTGTTATCCGGGCCGGAGAAACCGCATCATTAACTGAAACGGTTTATCCGGTGAATGCAGCCACACAGGCCGTTGTCTGGGCTTCTGATAATCCGGCCGTGGCCACGGTTGATGCAGCGGGTGTTGTTACGGCGGTTTCCGAAGGAACGGCGATCATAACAGCAACGACGACTGACGGCGGATTGACGGACAGCAGCACCATTACCGTACCGCCACCGGTTGCGGTAACCGGCGTGAGTGTCAGTCCGGCATCCGCATTGATAGGTGTTGGAGAGTCCATACAGTTAACAGAGTCTGTTCTGCCTGCGGATGCTGCGGATCCATCCGTCACATGGACATCGCTGCATCCTGCAGTTGCCACGGTGGACAGCAGCGGTCTGGTGACCGGTATTGCCGCCGGTTCTGCACAGATTGTGGTGACTACGGTGGACGGCGGATTTTCAGCCACGAATGAAATGACGGTCTTTGAACCGGTTGCCGGCGGAGCGGTTTATACCGTGGAGGCGGAAACCTTCTTTAATACCGGCGGGGTATCGAATTCATCGGTTGGAATCAATTATGTAGAGGCCAATGACTGGGCGGAGTACAATGTGAATATTCCGGAAGACGGCATCTACAGATTGGAATATGTCGTTGCATCGCCGAACGACGGAACTGGTATAGAATTCCTGCTGGATGGTGTTTCGCTGGCGAGTGACGAAGTTCCGAATACCGGAGCCTGGGATGCCTATGTGACGTTGTCGTCGGGGTCCTATCTGGCCCTAAGCGAAGGAGACTATGTGGTTCGTCTGGCGGCTTCGTCATCACCGGCGTGGCAGTGGAATCTGGATAAATTTATCCTGACCCGTGTTGATGCCGGAAGCGGGATTGACGGTTCGGTAATGGCCCTGCTGATTCAGGACGGCAGTATTATCATCAGCGTGACCAACGGGCCGGGCGAGACCGCTTTTGCGCTCTATGCCACCACCAATCTGGTGGATGGGCCGTGGGAGGTGGTAGAATCCAATCTGCTGTTTAATGCGAGCGGTGAAGCGGTGATTTCCAATTCTCTGCCCGCTCTGCCGCAGGAATATTACCGGATTGATGAGGTACCCTCTACGCTGCCTTCGGGCATTTCCGCGTTGTTCGACTGGTCTGAATTTTCCGGCAACTGGTGGGAAGGCTACAATTATGCCGAAACCAATAACGGCGTGGTGATGGTAGCCGGCGGCCGTGCCGCAGCGACCGCTGCAGATGGCGGCCGTGCTTTTAAAGCCGCCTATGCCCAGGATGCGGTTCCGGGAACGTTTGTGATGCAGATCGACGGCGAGGATCAGGTGTTCAGTGTGAATTCAATTCAGATTGAAGCCAACCGGATCGGCGGCGGGGTGACCAATGCATGGATTCCGTCGGTGCAGGGGTATATCGGCGGGACCAACGGGGTGCAGATGTGGGAAATTGTTCCGGCGCAGAATACAGGTCTTCAGACCTATTCGTCTGCAAGCTCCGGTGATCTGTCACAGGATATTGATATCATTATCTGGAATACCGGCGAGGCTGCAGATCCCGGAGCGACCTTCGGTAATCTGATTGATAATCTGAATGTAACAGTTAATACACCCTGATGGATACATGTCTAATGTTGCGAAGGTACATTCTATGCATAAATTGAAAAGATACTGAAACAGACGCTCTGTGACGGGCAGGTTTACAAATGAAACGGGAGGTATATATGAAAAGAAGATTAAGCATGATCGGTGTGTCTGTCCTGATGGCAGGGCTGGCCCATTCCGCTATCATTGCGGATTATTCCACGGACTTCACTTCGGCGGATGGCTTTAGCGATGCTACGTCCGCCAACAATATTGATGGGTGGATAACTCGGGCTCAGCATGTGACATCCGCCACCGATTCCTACGGAGCCATGCTTCTGGGCAGCAATGGAGGTGCTATGGTTCATGCCGCATCAGGCGGAAGTCTGGATGTTGGAGATACCATACGGTTTACGGTGGGCGTGTTTTATACCGACAACACCCAGAACAACCGGCTTAGAATCGGGCTCAGAGAAACGGCAACTGCAACGGGCGGGGTAAACGCCGGTCTGGAGTTGAATATGGATGCTCAGGGTGATCTGGTCGTTGCCGGTTATGCTGCCGGCGGAACCCACGATTTCGGTGCGGAGCAGGATGCGGGGTTTGATTATGTGGCGGGACAGGCGAATGGTGAGACCGTTATTGTTGATATAACGAAGTCTGCTACAGCCGATACATTCGATATTGACTGGAGTTACAGGGGTGGAGCGGCCTCCGGCTCTTTTACGGTTACCCATGCCGGCCTTTATGCGGATGCGGAAGTGTTTGGTGCCATGAATTATAATGGGCCCACTGCCGAGGCTTATATCGACCGTTACAGTCACGCCGTTATTCCGGAACCGGCGACGATTGGAATGGTGGGAATATTCGGCGGAGCCATACTGTTTGCCCGTCGGCATTTGGGCGTTTAGTTTCGGTTTCCGGAGTCAGAAAAAGTCCCTGAGCTTTGCTCGGGGACTTTTTTTTGTATGCATTCGGGAAGGTCTGAACTTTTTGTTTTTTCCGGTGTCACATTGTCCGGATATGCCATTGGTAATGTAAATCGGGAATGCCTTTTGGGCAGGAATCCGGTTCCGGCCCGAGAGCAACCCTTGAGTCAGGAGTATGATGATGAAAAGAGTGAAGAAGCATATTTCTGGAATCAGTAAAGGAGCTCCCAGTGGATTCATTGCAAGTCTGGCGATCCATGCCGCTGTACTTTTTCTGGCCGGGATGCTGGTGGTTTTTAATGTGGTGAAAAAGGAGGAGAAAAAATTTGTTCCTCCTAAACCGGTGGATCGGCCGAAAATGAAACTGAAAAAACCGAAGGTGAAAATTAAAAAGAGTGCGCAGCCGAGATTAACCCACCGAATTGTAACCAAAGTACAGAAGGCCGGTATACCGGAGATCCAGTTGCCGGAAATGTCGGGAATCGACGGGATGCTGCCCGGGGACATCGGCGGTTTTGAAATTCTCCCTGATACAGAAGAACTGACGGTTTTCGGAAGCGGCCAGACGATCGGAAGTGACTTTGTCGGAACATTCTATGATCTGAAGCGGGACCGGCGGGGGCGAACGATTCCTATGGATCCGGATAATTTCGCCATTATTATGGGTAACTTTGTTCGGCGGGGATTCCGGACGTCGGTGTTGGCCCCCTATTACCGGTCTCCGAAAAAACTGTATGCCACCACGGTTTGTATTCCTCCGTTGCAATCTGCTCTGGCACCTCAGGCTTTCGGGGAAGACGATACACTGGGCTACTGCTGGGCCGTGCATTACTCGGGGCAGCTGGTCTATCCCGAGGATATCCGCTTCCGGTTCTGGGGAATGGGGGATGACATGCTGGTTGTACGGGTTGATGGTGAAATTGTTCTGATAGCCAACTGGCCTGACGGAGTGGTCGAGGCTTCAATGGCTTCGTTATGGAGCAGCAGTTCAGCCGACAGCCGGAAGTATCCGCTGGGCAACAATACCTCGGTGGTGGGGGATTGGATTGAGTTGAAGGCCGGGGAACCACTCGATATGGATGTGCTGATCGGGGAGGCGCCTGGAGGGATTTTTGCAGCATTGCTCTGTGTGGAGGTTGACGGGGTTGAGTATGAGCGGAATCCGTATATGAACGGACCGCGCCTGCCCATTTTCAAAACCGCCCGGCCGTCTCTGGATCTGGTTGATGTAATCCATGTTGATCTGAATGAGGGAGAGGCTTCAGTGCGCGAAGGACCGATTTTCAATGATCTGGCCCGCACGGAAGGGGACAGCACCCGCCGGATTGAACCGGTTACTGTAACGGTTCACCCGGTGCCGCCATCGAACCGGGAAACGGAAAACAGGTTGAGAAACTGGACGGTAAAAGGGAAAACAATTGAAGCGGAGCTGGTTACCCGGCTGGGGCGGCAGCTGTTGCTGAAGAATACACGGAACAAGCAGGTTAGAGTGTCGATGGCCGACATTTCGAATGCAGACCGCCTTTATGTTGAACTGGCTGATCCGCCTGCTTTTAATATTAATTTCAGCCGGATAAGTGAACAGCGGCCTCCGCCGCCGCAGTCCCCTTTTCTGAATGAAGATCAGCGGCATATCCGGATTTCTGATTATAAATTCGGAGTGCGGATCAGGCAGAAGACTTCTGATGAATACAACCACCCGGTTACAGTTGAATATTTCGCGCTGGCTAAAGAAGTGAGCGGCGATAAATTCAAGCTGATTGAGCGCAGGCGGGAGACATTTATCCCATCTGAAGAGAACGGCCGGTCTTTCGAGTTTCACGGGAAAAAGGTCCGGCTCAAAGAGTATGCTACCCGGCAGCTGGGAAACCCGCGAGGGCTGGATTATGGCGGTTATCTGGTGACGCTGACCGATACGAATGGAAGAATTATTCAGCATGAAACTTCGCATGAATTTCTCTTCCGGTATCTGGAAAATCTCAAAAAGCTGAAGATCGGCAGCTACCTGAATGAACGGTGTGAACGGGTAACGCCGACAAGGCCGGATAAATCGAATTATTATTCGCCCTGATCGAACTGCACAGCTTTTCTCTGAGTGCCTGATTATGCCGGTTTACGGCCGGGTATCTTTCCGGGAGGTCAGGTTATGTGATGTTTTGCGAATCTGCCGCAATGCATTGCGTTCGGCTGGCATCGTACATTTGACCGATAGCGTTTTTTGCCCGCTTTCATTAGATTTTTTTCCGATCCTCGGATAAAGTGCAGGCAGTAGCCGGTGGGGTGTCCGGGGTAGCTGAGGAGAAAAAGATGAAGAGAGTTGCTGGGAAGAAGAGTTCTGGGGTCGTCAAGGGGGCACCCAGCGGATTTATAATCAGTATTGCCATTCATGCAGCGGCCTTTCTGCTGGCCGGTATGCTGGTGGTGTTTAATGTGGTGCAGAAAGAGGAGAAAAAGTTTGTTCCTCCCAAGCCGGTTGATCGTCCGAAGATGAAGTTGAAAAAACCGAAGGTGAAGGTCAAAAAGACATCGAAGCCTAAATCAACGACAAGAATTGTTACAAAGGTCAAACGGGCCAGCATGCCTGATATCCAGTTACCGGAAATGAGTGGTATCGGAGCCGGATTGACCGAGGGCATCGGTGGTTTTGATATCATGCCTGATCTTGAGGAGGTTTCGCAGTTCGGTGCATCATCTTCAGTGGGCAACGATCTGGAAGGCACTTATTATGATTTCAACCGGTTGCGTTCCGGTGCTGATTGTGTGACCGACCCGGTTCAACTGGCCGGTATGCTGGCGAAGTTTCTGACTCGCGACTGGTCGCCCAGCGTTTTCAACCGGTATTACCGGGCTCCGCAGAAACTGTATACCTCATCCATCGCTATGCCGCCGATGCAGTCTACACAGGCTCCGGAGGCCTTTGGTGAGCCGGATGGAAAAGGGTGGTGCTGGCTGGTGCATTACAAGGGGAATTGGTTTATCCTGAAGATATAAAATTCCGTTTCTGGGGATTCGGGGATGATGCGCTTGCAGTCCGAGTTGATGGTGAGCTGGTCCTGCTTTCCTGTTTTCCACAGTGGGTGACGGATTTCAAGGAACATACCGAGCACCTTTGGCAGAGCTCTTCTGCGGATAGTGAAAAATATCCGATGGCCAATCATCATTCGGTAGTCGGGGACTGGATTGAATTGAAAGCCAATGAGCCGAAGGAAATTGAAATTCTGCTTGGGGAATCGCACGGCGGTATTTTTGCGGCGATGCTGTGTGTCCAGGTGGAAGGGGTTGAATATGATCGAAACCCCCACCGGAATGGACCGACACTTCCGTTCTTTAAAACGGAGGAGTTCACGAAGGATATGGTGGAGGTTATTTACAATCAGTTGCATCCCGGAGAAGCCACCTGTGAAATGGGCCCGGTTTTCAACGATTTTTCACATGTATCGCCAACATCACGTTATCCGCTTGTTTATGATGATCCGGTAGAACCCGCTCCGCCGCTTACTGCGGAGGATCATGGACCGGAAATGCGCACCTGGACCACGGTGGATAACAAACAGTTCGAGGCGATTTATAAAACCCGTTTGGGATCAACAATCGTGCTGGAAAATTCCCGCAGAAAACAGAAGCAGGTCCCGGTTTCGTTACTGTCGCCCGAAGATCGTGAATACGTCAATCTGCTGAACCCGCCGCAGTTTAAAATCGATCTTTCCAAATCGAGTAATCAGCGGACCCTTCCTGAAACAACACCGTGGCTGGAGACCAATAGACGATTGCAGATCGTTGACTATCAGTTTGGTGTACGGCTGAAACCGGCTACCGCAGATCTCGACTATAATTATCCGCTTGAAGTTGAATATTTTGTATTCGGCGAAGAGGCCACGGGTGACAATTATGTGTTGCTGGACCGCAAGTCGGATATCTTTACTCCATCGCCCGAAAACAAAGGTGAGTTTGTGATGATGGGCGACCAGGAAGTGGAAATGAAGCTGCAGGCGGTTAATGACGAAGGCTCCATGCGAGGGGTCAGATATGGCGGCTATCTGGTGACGATTACCGATAAAGATGGTTATATTGTTCAATATAAGGCGACACACGAATTTTTGTTTAAAAATCTCAATAATCTCAGAAATGTTCCGGTCGGAAAGCATTTCAATGAAAACTGCAACCGCGTAATGCCGGACCGGCCGAAGGATGTGGACCGCTTTACCATCACACTGTGATCAGTTTCGTGTAATCCTTTCATCTCATACAGGGCTCATCCGTTTTCGGGTGGGCCTTTTTTATTGCCGGGCGTTCGGGAAGGTACAGCGCTTGGATAGATGTCCAATAGCACCGGACCGGGAAACCGCATAGGTTACCTGCATCATAATGCGGGCAAAGGATTCTCGTCTGCATAAATACGTAATGCTGTTAAATCAAGGAGCGAGATTGATGAAAATAAAACAACTGTTGCTGGGGGGCCTTCTGGTATCCGCTACGGCAATACAGGCTGCAGGTGTCAGCGCCACGTTTGACTGGGAGGAGTTCGCGGTCAACTGGTGGGAGGGTTTCGGATATATGGAAACCAATAATGGAATCGTGATGACCTCCAGCGGTCGGGCAACCGGCGTGGACGGCGGCGACGGAGCCGGAGGAAATAATGGCGCTGCTCTGAAAGTGGATTATGATCCGCAGGATGCCGTTGCCGGTGAATTCACATTTCAGGAAAACGGAGCGGACACCTATTTTGTGATAGATTCTATTGATATCAGTGCATTCGGCGGCGGGGAATATACCCCGACGGTTAAAGGTACTGCCGACGGTGCTGTGGTCTGGACGATTGTTCCCGCAGAAGGGGTTGGTTTTACCACTTATACGCCGGCGGGCATGAGCAGTTTAACGAATCCGGTCAATAAGATTGTCTGGCATACAGGCGTTTCAACCAATGCGGGGGCAAATTATCAGAACCAGATTGATAACCTAAGCATCACCACCGCCGATGAACCGGTTTTTCAGGAGGACACCGCGGTTTTTGACTGGGAGGAATTTGACGGAAACTGGTGGGATTTAGCCAGCTACAGTTATGCGGAAACCAATAACGGTATTGTGATGCAGGCCGGCGGAAGGGCGACGGCGTCCAGCGGCGGTGATGGGCCGGGCGGTGCAAACGGTGCGGCCTTGAAGGCGGCCTATGAAGCAAACGATCAGGAACCGGGCACCTTTGAAATCTATAAAGACGGAAGCAAGTCCTGGTTTGTTGTGGAGTCTATTGATATCGAGGCTAATAAAGGCAATCCGCCGGAAAGCACGATGAACCCCACGGTGACCGGTTATGCGGCCGGGCTGGTTCAATGGGTCATTGAGCCGGTAACCAATGCGGGACTTGTGACCTATACGGAGGCAACGTCGGGGGACCTTTCGGCTCCGATTGAAAAGGTTGTCTGGGACGTAGGATATCATTCGAACCCGGGCGCGACTTTTAACAACTCGATTGATAATCTGAATATCCGAACGGTGCAGCCTGCTCTGGAGGTTATATATAACTGGAACCTGGGGGCTTTCTGGACGCCGCATGCGCTTTACAGCTGGAATCTTCCAACCTATGGAATGGATCTGCTGAATTTTGATCAGTACTGGTGGAGCGGGGGTGATACGGAGGGATCGCCCACCGTCATCAAGCATCGTCCGGGACTGGCCGATCTTCCTGAAAACGGCGGTTTCGGCGGAATCCCCTCGGATACCAATGTCGGCGGTCTTGCAAACCGCGGGGTTTATGTAACCGAGCCTGCGCGTATTCTGGATACGAATGAAACACTGCGGGTCACTTACGACTGGAAAATGTTTGTGAACGGTTCTGATAACGGACGTTTCATTGATATGTTTTTCTCAACCACGGGTAACCAGTCTGCAAAACGTTTCGGCGAGACCGGAACAGAGCTTGGTTTTGCCTGGTACCAGACGATGAACAGTAATGATGTCGCCATTACCTTCGCTGCGGATGATGACTACATGGCGGTAACACCGCCGGTGCTGCGTATTCCGCTGACCGATCTCGGCATTGATGTGGGTACGGAAGATCACGACGGGGACGAGCTGGCTGTTACTTATACGGCAAAGAAAACGACTGTGCCTGATACCTGGCTGTGCAGCATGATTGTTTCCAATAAAGCAACGGCGATGTCGTACCGCGTTGAAGATGTTGTTATTGAGAATGCGGCGGCGTACAATAATCCGATCTACTTCTGTATTTATACTGCGGATGATCTGAGTGACGGTGATTCTGTCAGCGGTGCGAATCCGGCCGGGTATGAAATTGATAATCTGGCGGCGGTTATTCTGTTGAATCCCCCGCCGGAACCGGAGGGGTTTGACGCCTTTCTGGAAGAATACGGTATCGCCGGAGAACCGAACAGCGGAGCTTTTGAAGATTTCGATGCGGACGGGGTGCTCAATCTGTATGAATATGGATGGGCGGGGAACCCAACCAACCCGGCGGATGTCGGTGTACTTCCGGAAATGACGGTCTCCAACGGTGTGGTTTATTATACGATCGTGGAGCTTACCGATCCGCTCAGCGGCATTTCCTATAATCTGTTAACGACTCCGGACCTGGTGAATATTGGTTTTACTCCGGCTGCCTGGGATTCAACCAACCGTACACCGCATGATGCTATGTATGATGCGGTAACCCGGGAACTGAGTACCAGCGACAGGCTGTTCTTTAAAACGACGGTTACGACAAATACGCCGTGAGGGGAATTCTGAACAGGGTCCGTTTCGGTTTTCCGGGAGTATTCGGCGGCGGGCTTCTGTTTGTCCGGAGACGTTTACTTATTTAAAAAAGGTCTCCTCAGCATAAGACCTGCCTCCGCTTCGGCGGAGGTTTTTTTGTGTTTATGCAGTGCGCTTGCTCTGACGCGGAGCTTGGACAAGTGTCCGATATGCGGAATGTAAATTTCCTGTTATTTCGAGGGATGATACATCGGAAAAGGTTTTCGGTGGAAGGGGTAAAGCATAAAAGGAGAGGATTATGCTCAAAATTAAGCATATAATGACCGGAGTTCCGTGCTGTGCAATAGCGGCGCTTCAAACGCTGGCAGCAGAACCTGTTATCACTTACGATTTCGAGAATCAGGACGGATGGTTAAGCGCACCTTCGCAGACCGTGGCCACGAATGGCGTGGATTATCAGGTTGTAACCAGTGACAGAATTTTCGGTATTCACCGCAATGGGGATGATACAGAAGGGCTGGCCTGGCAGAAGGGGTTTATTTTTCTGTTTGGAACGGTTGACGGTGAGGAGCAGGGATTCATTAATTTCAACACCAATGGAGTTGCTGCGGCGGTGCGTATACATTCGATTGAAATCGGTTCTTCTGCAGCGTCAAACACTGTGGTGGAAGGGCTGTTCGATGGCGATGTGGTCTGGAGCATTGTGCCGACGGAGCCGGGGGATGCAATCAACGGTTTTCCGGTTTATACGTCTGCCACGAGCGGGGATATGAGCGGAGCCATTGATCAGATTCGCTGGACCTGCAGCGGAAATAACTGGACAGAGCGTATTAACGATATTCAGGCTCAGGTTGTTCCGGCAATAAAATTAAAGGAGCGGATTTATCAATGGAGTCTGGATTCGTACTGGACTCCCCATTCTGTTTGGAAATGGGCAGCCGGAGCAACGGAATTTTCCTATCTGGGGTTTGAACAATACTGGTGGAGCGGAAATCAGTCGACCAATGATGCAAAGGTTATCCGGCATCGCCCCGGTATGGCGGACCTTCCGGAAGGAGGGGGGTATGATACGGTGACCGGTGATATTAATGTCGGCGGACTTCCGAGCAGGGGCCTTTGGGTGACCAATGCGGTCCGGACACTGATCACGAATGAGACACTGGAGGTCACATTCGACTACAAACTCTATGTGAACGGTTCTGAAGATGCGCGCTTTATGGATATGTTCTTCAGTACAACCGGAGATGATACAGCGAAGGCTCTCGGTATAAATGGAAATGAGCTCGGGTTTGCATTACACCAGACATCAGTCAGCAACGATATCGCCGTTACGTTTGATCCGTCAGATCCCTATATGTCCACAACAGCACCGGTACTCCGGGTTCCGCTTACCGATCTGGGCATCAATGTGGCATCGGATTTAGAAGGGGACGATCTTTCGGTTACCTATACTGCAAGAAAGATCCCGGTGGCTGATACCTGGCTTTGCAGCCTGGTCATTTCCAATAAAATGACTGCGGCGAGTTTCAGTGCATCAGAGGTGCCGGTGGTTAACGCTGCAGTCTATAATGCACCGAGCTATTTCGGTGTTTACACGGTAGAGGATTTGAGCAACGGCGATCTGTCCAGCGGTACAAATACGGCCGGATATGATATTGATCAGCTCAATATCACCATATTAATGAATCAGCCGCCGGAACCCGCCGGCTTCGAAGCATTTCTTATTGAATATGGAATAGCCGGAGAACCGAACAGCGGAGCCTACGAGGACTTCGATGCGGACGGGGTGCTCAATCTGTATGAATATGGATGGGCGGGGAACCCAACCAATCCGGCGGATGTCGGTGTGCTTCCGGAAATGACGGTTTCCAATGGGGTGGTATACTTCACTGTTCTGGAGGTGACCGATCCGCTCAGCGGTATTGATTATAATCTGCTGAGCACAACGGATCTCATTCATGTTCCTTTTTCTGCGGTCGACTGGGATTCAACCAACAGCACACCCTATGATGCTATTTATGATTATGTTACGCGGGGAAAGGCAACCGAGAGTCGGATGTTCTTCAAGGCGACTATTTCAACCAATACCCCTTAATCGGGAGCGATGTGTTATAACCCCGTTTCGGCGGGCTTTTAATAGGCTGTCAGGCTTGGATAATGAAAGTGTGGTGAGTACTATGAGAACATATGAGATTCAGGCATAATATATATATCATCGCCGCAGTGCTGAGTCTGCTGATACCGGCGGTCGAAGCCGCGAAAATCATTTTTAAAACCTCCGGTTCCGACCTTTCCGGATGGAATGTGCAGTGGCATGAAACCGACCACTTAACGAATACGGCTCCGGTGTGGGTTTCGGATGGCGAACGGATCCGGGGGGAGCCGTTCCGAAGTGATTACCGCGAGGCGGATCTCGGCGGCACGATGTTTAATACCAATGCGGTGCTGCTGGAAGTCGGCGATTATGCGGTTTTTCGGATGGTGTTCGAAGCAAAAGGAATTACAACGCCGGATAACCTGAATCACTGGTGGCTTTCATTCGGGTTGCGTACCGGAGGGGAATTCCCCTGGAAACACGGTGATCTCGGGGCCTATGCCTCGGTGCTTTCCGGCTGCGGCCCGGAGCAGTATGCGGGGTTTTCTTTCTGGAATATGCGGTCCGACTCCTGGACCGAGCCCTATCCGCATTGTGCGGTGCCTTCGGATGACGATTATGTCGGGGGGCCGCTGACGGTAACCTTTTATGTGCAGCGTACGGAGGAGGGATTCGGACCTTCTACAATTATTACCTCGAATCATGTAAACGGTATCGAGCAGGCCGCTGTCGGCCTGATAAATCAGGCGAACCACAACAACTGCGCCGGGAAGCCGCTCTATTTTTTTCTGCGGCTTCCGGCCGAGTTCGATGAAACGGGGGGATTCTCCACGTTGGGATCCTATGTACTGGTCAGTGATCTGTCGCTGGAGGTTCGCCGTTCGCCGCCGATTGCTGAAACACGGCTGGTCGAGCTTTCCCGCCAGCCGGCCTATGGCGGTGAACCGGAATCGGTTATCAAACGGATTTTTGATATCAAGCGGCTCACGAACGAAGAGGCTGCGCGGAAGATTCCGGTAATTGTCGAAGCACAGGTGCTCAATCTGCATCGTCGGCAGACGCGCCTGTTTGTACACGACGGGCAGGCCGGTATGTATGTTGAGCTGGCCCGGCCGGCTGAGACATATCCCGGTCTCAGAGCAGGCAGTATTGTGGAGCTTCGGGGTACTACGGAAGCCGGCGGATATTCCCCGGTGCTGATGGTTACGTCGTTGAATATTCTCAGGCAGCAGGCTCTTCCGGAAGCGACGCGGTTGAGCCGAACACTCATGCGCTCTACCAATTTTGATGTGGACTGGGTGCAGGTGACCGGCCGGCCGGTTTCGATGGAGTTCATCAAGTCCTATGGGCACTATCTGATCAAACTGGAAACGGCACAGGGTTTCGGTAATGAACGGATTGATATTTTTGTCCCTTATGAGGCGGGGGCTTTTGATCGGATGAAACGCTTTATGTACCGTCCCGTCTCCTTTTCCGGTGTGCTGGCCACCAGGGCTAATCAAATGAAGCAGATGACCGGCCGGGTGCTCTATATTAATTCGGTCGATGATTTCAGTCTGGTTTCCGATTTTCTAGGTTCCGTGCCCCGTTTTTATTCGATTGACGAGTTGATGCAGTATGGCAAAGAGACGTTTGCCCTCGTGAAAACCAGAGGGGTGGTTACGGGCGGTTCGGATGATACGCTGTATCTGCGGGGCAACAGAAGCAGTCTCAGAGTTTCGGTTTTCATGGAGCAGCTTTTTCAGGAAGGTGATCTGGTTGAGCTTACCGGCTATGTTGACCTTAAGCCGGTCAGCCCGGCTTTCCAGGCGGTATCTATCCAGTGTCTGGAACGCGGCCTGAGCGTACAGCCGGTTACTGTTTCTCTGGAAAATTCCCGGATTGATTCCGGCTGGAACCATGACCTGATTGCCCTGGAGGCCGAGTTTGTTTATGCGGAAAAGCGCTTGTTCACGGACAGCGGAGGAACAGATCCGCTGCCGGGGGTGCAGACGCTGTGGTGCCGCGCCGGCGGACGGCTGGTGGAGGCACGGCTGCCCGGCGGTGTCCCGCTCCCGGAGGGGCTGCGGGCGGGCAGTCTGATAAAACTGACGGGTATCGGACATGTGTCGGAAACAAAAAATCCGCGTATTGAAAATATGACTGCGGCCCTCTGGCTTGAACTTTCCGGGGCGGCGGGGATTGAAATTATCCGCAAAGCCCCGTGGTGGACGGCACAGCGGCTGCTCTGGGGGATTTCCATTGTTTCCGGTATTCTGTTTCTCATGGTGGGCTGGGTGTTGTCGTTGCGCAAGGTGGTTGCCGCGCAGACCGCGACCATCGGAAAGCAGATTAAACGGGAGTCGGTGCTGAACGAACGCCAGCGTATTGCCCGGGAACTGCATGATACGCTTGAACAGGGCCTTACGGCATTGTCATTGCAGCTGGGGCGTCTGCTGAATAAAATCCGGAAAAGTTCTCCGGAGGATCTTCCGATTGTAGAAAAGGCTGTCAATGCGCTGCGGGTCTGTCAGGAGGAATCGCGTGCCTCAATCAAGGATCTGCGCGACGGCATGCTGGAGAAGGTGGATCTGCCTACTGCAGTGAAGCAGACGCTGAACGCGAGGCTGGATGAGGATGCCTCGAAACTGGAATTCAGTCTCACTGGAACGGTTATTCGCTTAACGCTGTTTGTAGAGCATCAGCTGGTCCGGATCATAACAGAAGCTGCAGTGAATGCGGCGCACCACGCCAGTCCGCAGCGGATTTCGGTTTCGATGAATTACGGCGACTCCACATTTACAGCTGTTGTTGAAGATGACGGCTGCGGCTTTGATCCGGAAACCGTAGAAGAGACCGGACGGTACGGTGTGCTGGGTATGCAGGAGCGCGCGCGTAGAATCGGTGGTAATCTGACCATGGAAAGCGCTCCGGGAAAAGGAACCCGGATAACTTTGACCGTGCAGATCAATACATCGCATTTGGAGAGCACATATGAGTGATAAAGTTTCGGTTATGATTGTGGACGATAACGGGCTTTTGCGTGTGGGGCTGAAAGATATTATTTCGGATGAGGAGGATATGATCACTGTAGCGGAGGCCGCCACCGGTGAAGAAGCGGTTGCGAGGTACAGCGCGTGCCATCCGGATGTAGTGACCATGGATTACCGTATGCCTGATCTCGACGGGCTTGAAGCATCGAAGCGGATTCTTTCGCAGTTTCCCGATGCCAGAATTCTGTTTCTTTCCACCTATGAGGGGGAGGAGGATATCTGGAATGCCTGGCAGGCCGGCGTGGCGGGCTATCTTTCCAAAGCCGATGCCTATGAGCACATTATTGAAGCTATTCGCGAAGCGGCGGAGGGGCGAAGCTATTTTCCGGCGGCGATTGCCCGTAAGCTGGAGGCGCGGAAAGGACAGGCCTCGCTTACTCCGCGGGAGCTTGAAGTGCTCAGTCTGATTGTTGCGGGGAACAGCAACAAGGAAATCATGGCGGAGTTGGAACTCTCGGCGAGCACCGTGCGGGTGCATGTTTCCAATGTGCTGGAAAAACTCGGTGTGCTGGATCGTACGCAGGCTGCGATTGCCGCCGTGAAGCGGGGCATCGTTCATCTGTAGCCGGCTGTTGGATAAATATCTGATTTGTCGTTCTTTCGACCTATGGGAGGTTTGTTTGCTTTAACGGATAATCGCCAGAGCGAAAACCATAATACAGAAAGAGGGACGATGAAGGTGTATACGCGTGTTATTTTCACGGGGCTTCTGCCGCTTTGTGCGGCCGGAGTAACGGTTGAGGTTGATCTGAATACCGGCCGTGAAGCAGGCGGGGTTACCACATTCGATCGGTCCAAATTTATTACCATTCATTCCAGCCACACGGACAGCGACTGGGATGGCGGGCAGCAGGGCGCGCCGAATGCGCTTCCGGATCTGCTGGATGATTTCATGAATGGGCGCGATGTCTACTTCGGGCGAGATACCGGCGGCATCAGCTGGCAGCGGCGCGGCAATGCCTATGTCAAGGAAGATGCTTCTAAGCCGGGTTGGGTGGATGGCAGTACGTTGGTGAGTGAAGGGTTGAAATCCCGGAATTCCTATGACAGCGATACCGATGTGCATGCCTACGAATTTCGGGCCCGGACGGATATCATGTGCGCGCAGTACAGCGGGTTCTGGCCCAATGGGAATGTTTACAATGACTGGGCGATCTCGACAAACGATTCACCATCCGAGCCGCTGGGATCAGCGACCGGCGATTTTATAGGGCGGTATCTGGACAATTACTATGACAACTTCGGGGAGAATCCGAACGGCCGGCCTTCGCCTGCGTATGTGGAGATCATTAATGAACCGGACTGGCACCTTCTCGACTGGACTTCGGATCCGGATTACGGCTCGGCAACTGCGGAGGATCTATGGCGGTTTCACAATGGGGTGGCTGATGGGATCCGGGCGCACAACACCAATTCGCTGATCGGTGGTTTTGTGACAACCTTTCCGGATCATGACGAAGATGATTTCCAGGAATGGGAGGATGAGTGGAAATCGTTTATCGATATCGCCGGTGCAAAAATGGATTTCTGGAGTCTGCATCTTTATGATTTTCCAAGCATTGGAGGGGGACAGCGGAAGTACCGCAAGGGTGCGAACATGGAAGCCATGTTCGATATGATTGACTATTATAGCGAAAAACAGCTTGGAGTTCGGCGTCCGTATGTTATCTCGGAATACGGTGCGCAGACGCATGACTATAACAATCAGGGATGGAATGCCTATCGAGACTGGCTGCGTCTGAAATCCTGCAATGCCATGATGCTGGCCTTCATGGATCGTCCACATATGATGTTGAAGACCGTTCCGTTCACGGTGGTGAAAGCGGAGTGGGGGCGGAACTCATCAACCGGAGAGCCTTACGGGCCGCGGCTGATGCGGCAGGAGAATGAACCGGAGAGTTATACCGGGGACTGGATTTATACGGATCTCGTGAAATTCTATGACCAGTGGGCAAATGTGAAGGGTGCGCGGCTTGATGTGACTTCCGACGATCCTGATATTCAGGTGGATGCCTACGCAGATGACGAAAAGGTTTATCTGATCATTAATAATCTGGTGGATGAAATTTCGACGGTGGATCTGTCGCTGTTTGATACATACAGTAATACGGTTCAGAGCGTGCTGGAGAAAAACCTGTACTGGGACGGCGTCGGCGATGTCGGTTCTGTTGCGCTGATTGAAACCAATCATGTCGGTGGTATCGCCCAGGTTCAGGTGGGCCGCGAAGGATGTGTGATTCTGGAGTATACGTTGAGTTCGCCGGTGCAGATCGAACAGACCCTTTCGGAATCCAAGTATTACGCTGATTCCTATCTGAAAGTCATCCATGCCGGTTTGACCAATTCATTCCATATTAACAGTGTTACGCTGGGGCAGTCCGGCCGTGCAGAGCTGCGCATCGGTTTTGCCCGAGCGTACGGGCTGTCGCAGCAACCGTCGGTTAAGGTGAACGGGGTTTCTGTTGCAGTGCCGGGCGATCTGATGGGATTTGAAGAGGATGACCGGTTTCAGTATTTCGGGATGCTTCATGTACCGGTGGACCACGCGCAGCTTCAGGAGAACAATACGGTTGACGTGGTGTTTCCCGACAGCGGCGGGCATATCAGCACGGTTGCCCTGCGGGTTATCGATGATGGGCAGACGGTTCCGCCTTATATCGATATCGATTATTATGAAATGCTGGGCACCAGCATTGTGCTCGGTTTTACCAACGGTCCTTCGGATAGCTATTTTGCATTGCTTTCAAAAACCAACCTCACGGATCTGACCTGGTTTACGAATCAGACCGATCTGCCGAGCGATGCTGCAGGAGCGGGGGCAGTAACAAACCCGGCCGTATATCCTCAGGAATTTTTCCGGTTAATGGAAACGGATGCACCTGATATTCCGATTGCAGGAAACATTGAATTCACCGCTCCGGATTATATGGACGGTCCACTGGACGGTCAGCAATTCTGGAATGCGGAATCCGGCTGGAGCGTGGCTGATGCCGAGGGTTCCGGGCGCATTGAGACCGGTTCCGGCGGTCAGGCGGCTGTGCTTGATGAACCGGTGCAGCTGACGGCTGGTGAAAGTTACAGTCTGCGTATTCTGCTGGAGTTTACCGGAAGCTATTCAACTCCGACCAACTATGTGTACGCCTTCCTCGGCGGTCTGAAGGACAGCAGTGCCGGGGAATCGGTCGGAACCGGAGATACGGTTGCCGCCGATGCGAATATTCAGATCCTTGAGGACCAGGATACCTATCGTCTGCTGAGTAATTATGCGACGGTTTCGGGTGCATCCAATATTGCCGGAGCACCGTTGAATGCCGGGGATCTGCTGCAGTTTGACTATGTGCTGACGATGGGTGTTGATGCTGCGAGCACAGTCTATACGGTCCGGCTGCAGAATCTGACCGATGGCACCGATACCGGTGCTGGAACGGTGAGCGGGGTGGATGCCGCGCTGTACAGTGCTCTGAACGGGGGCGGCGCGTATGGATTTTTCCAGACGATTAATCCGGGAGCCAATAATTCGGGGCTGAATGGTGTGTGGGTCCATTCGGTCATGTGCACAATAACGCCTTGATTGTTTCGTCGGACATATGACCGATTTGCGGTGCCCGGCATATGGTGGAAACTCTTCCCGGAATTATAATCGGGAAGAGGATAAATGATTTTGTTGAAGCAGACTGCACTGTTATCCGTGTTACTTGGAACTGCTGCTGCGGCCCGGGCCGCAGTACAGGTGGATGTTGACGTGAATGTGAAGCATTCGGTGGGCGGTATATCCACATTCGATCGGGAAAAATTTGTTACAGTTCATGCATCGCACACGACCGGAGATATGGATGCTGTAGTGATGGATGATTTTATTAATGGCCGCGATGTTTATTTCGGACGGGATACAGGCTATATCGGGTGGTACAGCAAAAACCAGATTGAAGAGGATCCTGCAAAACCCGGCTGGTCGCTGGTTTCCGGAAGCACGTATTCGATTGTCACGCAGGGAGCAAATTCCCGGAACAGCTACAACAGTCAGACCTGGCGGCATGCCTACGAACCGCGTGCGGCGTCGGATATTATGTGCGCCCAGTTTGCCCCCTTCTGGCCGGGGTCGGCAACGATGCGCGGCGGCTGGAGCTTTTCCTCCGCCGATACCGCTGCCGAACCTTTCGGTTCTGCATCGGGGGATCATATGGGGAATTTTCTGAATAATTTTTACGGTACGGCTGCCAATGGCTATGTGGGGCGCCCGCTGCCGGTTTATGTGGAGGTTCTGAATGAACCGGATTATCCGCTGTTCGACAGCAGCAGCGATCCAATGTATGGAACATCCACCTGGGAGGAGCTGTTTGATTACCACAACACGGTGGCTAACCGGATACGGAGCCATAATCCGGATGTAAAAATCGGCGGTTTCTGTCCGTCGCATCCGGATCTGGCGACGTCGGATTTTGAGGAGTGGAGCGAGCGGTATAAGCTGTTTCTTGATCGTTGTGTGACGAATATGGATTTTTTCAGTATTCATATTTACGATATTTATGACGATAATTCCGAAGACGGTCCGCACATCAAAAAAGGAAGCAACCTTGAGGCGACGTTTGATATGATCGAGCAGTACAGTGCGTTGCTGGACGGGGAGCCGCTGCCGTTTGTGGTTTCTGAATATGGAGGACGGGACAGGGATCTGGAATCCTACTCGTGGCGGCCGCTGCTGTGGACGGCGGAGCGGGACTGGGTGGCGATCAAATCGATAAACTCTATGCTGATGAGTTTTGCGGATCGCCCGCATCTGATTTTCAAGGCCATTCCCTTTATTATGCTTAAGGAGGAGTGGGCCGCGGATGGGGGAACCTATGCGCACAGCTGGCGTCTGTTCAGGAAAGAAAATGAACCGGAATCCTATACCGGTGACTGGGTGTATACCGATTATATTAAATTCTACGATCTGTGGAAAAATGTCCGCGGCACACGTGTGCATATCGTGACTGACGATCCCGATGTTCAGGTGGATGCCTATGTGAACAGCAACCAGCTTTTTGTGGTACTGAACAACCTGAATGAAACACCGGCACCGGTGGATCTGAGCCTCTTCGGAAACATCGGCAATGCGGTGCAGACGGTGGTGGAGAAAAATCTGTATTGGGACGGCACCGGCACGGTGCTCGATGAAACGATCCATGCCGGTAATCCCGGACAGGTACAGCTTCGGGCTGAAGGGGCGGCCGTGCTGGAATATTCTTTTGCAGAGCCGGTACTGGTGGATGAAACTGCGGATGAGGTGAAATATTATGCCTCAACCAATTTCCTGCCGATTGTTTCCGGTCAGGCTAATGTTTTCAGCATAAATGGGGTTGGTAAAGGGTCTTTCGGCGAAGGGATCCTGCGTCTGGGTGCCGGGCGGAATACGCTGTTGTCCAGACAGCCGGTTGTGCTGTTTAACGGAACGGCTCTGGATGTATCGGCCGATTTTATGGGGCATGAGGGTGATGGGCGGGATGATTTTATGGGGCAGCTTAACATTCCGGTGCCGTATGAGCTGATTCAGTCGAATAATACCGTTGAAATCACCTATCCGGACGCCGGCGGATATATCAGCAGCCTGAGCCTGCGCGTGTTTACATTCAGTTCTGATATTCATGCCGCTCGGGAGAATTCCATCCCTGTCGATTATGCTTCTGTGGTCGGGAACAGTTTTATTCTGGGCTTCACCAACGGTCCGCAGAACGGATTCTTTTCTCTGCTCTCCAAAACCAATCTGACCGCAGCCGGCTGGAGCACAAACCGTACAGCGCTTCCCATTGATGAAACGGGCCGCGGCGCGGTGACCAATTCGCTGGCCCATACGGCCGAATTTTTCCGTCTGGTGGAGTGCGAGGTGCCGGAGGGCGTGTTAACCGCGCTGTTCGACTGGTCGGACTTTGGCGGTGCATGGTGGTCCGACGGATACGGATATGTGGAAACCGATAACGGTATTTCGCTGGTGCACGGCGGGAGGGCCGCGGCGCATGAAAACGGGAATGCGTTTAAAGCGTCCTACAGCCAGGATGAGATCGATGGTACGTTCACGGTGAATATCGGCGGAGTGAACCGGCAGTTTGTGGTGACCTCTATTGATATCAGTGCATCCACGGATGCTGTTCCGCAAGGCGAGCCGCTGGTGCGCGGGATGCTCAACGGTGTGGAACAGTGGTCGATTGATCCTGTGGATAACGGAAATTTCCAAACCTATACGACGGTCACGGCAGGTGACCTGAGTCTGGTGATTGACGAGATCATCTGGAGTGCGCCTTACGATCCGGACGGATCGGTACTGACCTGGAACAACCGGATTGATAACCTTGCTGTGAAGATCGCTCCGTAATCTGTTCCGGCCTGTCCTTAAGTGCAGTTTTCAGCGATCCGCAATTCTGCGCATTATGGAATTATGAACTCAGAAAAGTGTATCTGGCTGTTTACGGCCGCCCTGACAGCTGCAGTGATCAGTGAAGCAAAAGTTGTACTTTCGGACGATTTCAGCACTTATTCTGCGGGAAAGCCGATCGGTAATGGAAACTGGAAACCTAAATGGGTGAGTGAGATCTCTTCTCAGCAGGGTCTTTTTACAGCACATGAAGATGGTTATGCTGTATTAAGCGGGTCGGCGGAGCGGGCATACCATATTCCGTATCAGACGGGGTTCATCATCCGTCCGGGGCAGTCTGTGACGCTGAGTGCGGATTTTCGGTATACCTATGTCGGGGGCGGTGCGATTGACGAGTATCGAAATTCCAAGGTATTCGGGCTGCAGCTGTCAACAGCGCCCAATTGGTACAATGGAAAACGGACGGATCTCTGCCTGAGCAACCGCGGTGAGGCCATGGGTTTTGTGCTGCCGTCCGATCCCTGGGTCGAGGGATGGATTCCGCATAAAACGCTGGGTATTGATCTGAATAAAGAAACGACCGGGGAGTGGCTGCATTTTGAATGCAATGTGTACGACAGAGACGGGGAGTTGGCGGCAACCATGACCGTTTCCGCTGAGGGGTTCCCGGCCTATACCACAAAAGAATTTCCGCTGGGCCTGCCGGTGGGTTCCGTGGTGTATCCCGGTTTTACGACCGGCTGGAGCAGTGCAAAGAGCTGCATCCGGGAGTATGCCCGCATTGCTGAAGTTCATATGGATAATTTCAGTGTTCAGACTGATTCGGCTGCTCTGCAGCTGGTGAAAGCTCCGCCGCCGAAAGTTAAGCCCGCCCGTCCGCAGGTTTCGACACTTGGTCTGGTTCTGTAAACGATCCGCAGAACATCAGCATATATCTCAGTGTCGGTTGCGGTCATCGGGAACGGCCCGGATTTCGCTTTTTCTTAATCGGGACGGAAAAGGAAGAAGTCCTTTGCGGTTTCCAATGCTTGGAATTTTCCGAGGGTTGGAATATAGATAGCCGATGATGTTAAAGAGGCTGTTTCAATGCGTGTGGGTACTGCTGCTGCCGTTCGGCCCGGTTTGGGGGCAGTCGGTCATTACCAATGTAATGGACCTGAGGGAGCTGTCGGTTGAAGAAGCCGCAATCGGAATCCCGGTCAAGGTTTCCGGTCAGCTTGTTTGTCTTTCACCGGGCGGAGCCCACTTTTTCATCCTCACGGAGCACGGGGGGCATATGTCCAGCGTCCTGGCGACCATACCAAACTGCTGCGGCTGCATACCGGTGATTCGGTCACAGTTACGGGTAAAACCTATCCCGGAGAGTTTTATCCGGCGATCGAGGCCATTGAGGTAGAGGTGAACGGCTGGAAACCGCCACCGTCGGGCCGGCCGTTCCGGCTGGATGAAATCAACCGCCCGGCGAGCGACTGCGACTGGGTTTCGGTGGAGGGGCGCGTGATCGGGTATTCCGATGTGGCGGCTCCTTACGGTCGTTTTTATCTTTTTTTGGAGATCAATGATTCGATTCAGCTGGGGGTGAATATGCCGGCAGTGGAACCGGTTTGGAAACAGCTTCCCGATTATATGTTCCGCCGGGTCCGGTTTAATGCGATTGTCGGAACCATTTATAATGCACAGCGGCAGATGACCGGCCGCGTTTTTATCACTGATTCGATTTCGGACTTTGAGCTGATCGAGGAAGAGGGGCTCCATCAGGCGGTGGTCAACGTGCCGATTGAAGAGCTGATGCAGGTTACTATGGACCCGCAGGAGCCGGTCAGGACGCGTGGTGTGGTGACGCATGCCGCCGGCAATGAAATTTATCTGCGGGGCCGGGCGGCAGGTCTTCGGGTGGCGGTGCTGAACAGTGATGGTATCGAAGCGGGGCAGACGGTAGAGGTGGAAGGGTTTGCCTGGCCGCAGCCGGTGAGTCCGGCATTCCGGGCTCTGAAGGTGCGGGTGCTGAGCGATGCCGGTGAAGAACCCGAGCCGGTGCCGGTGGAGCTTCATGGTTTGTTCGGAACCAATCTTCCGGAAGACCTGATGGATTCCCGGCTGAATTATGAACTGATCCGTATACGGGCGCAGCTGGTGGATGTGGGGAAATATTTTGCACCTACCGAAAAAGATGCAAATTCTGTTCAGGTAAGTCTGTTGTGTCGTTCCGGAGAGGAATCTTTTGAAGCACGACTTCCGGTCGGTGAGCAGGGGCCGGTGGGGTTGGAGCCCGGCGCGGTGCTGGAACTTACTGGGATCTGTAACCTGATGCATAATGAAGATATGCGCTGGCGGCTTTATGCCGACGGACTCTGGCTTCAGCTGCGGAGTGTGAATGATATTGCCGTCATCAAACCGGCTCCCTGGTGGACGGCGGAGCGGTTGCTGTGGGCGGTGGGAATCATCTTTTCCATGTTGCTTCTTTTTGTGGTCTGGACTCTGTTATTACGTAAAACGGTTGACCGGCAGACCGGTATCATCAGCGAGAAAGTGGAGCAGGAGGCGGTGCTGAATGAGCGGCAGCGGATTGCCCGGGAGCTTCACGATAATCTGGAGCAGGGGTTGGCCGGTACGGCGATTCAACTGCAGGGTTCCCGCCGTCTGCTGAAGCACAATACAGAAACATTTTCCTCTGAACTCAGGAAAATGGCGGATGAATACCGGCCGCTGGAAAATCTGGCGGAGCGTTTTGATGTGGATATGAAACGGAATGTGAATGAATTTACCACAGCTCAGGAGATGCTGGCCTTCTGCGGTGATGAATCGCGGACGTCGATTATTGATCTGCGCGGTGGACTGTTGGAGAAAATGGATCTGCCGGCCGCGCTCAGGCAGGCGCTGCAACCGTTGGCCGATGGGGGAAGGCTGAACTCGATATCCGGGTATCGGGCATGCCTAAACGGTTGAAGCAGATCGCGGACCGGAATCTGCTGATGGTGGCGCGTGAAGCGGTTACGAATGCGGTTCGTCATGGAAATCCGACAGAAATCCGTGTTGAATTAACCTATTGGGCGTCGTCTCTCTCTATGACAATATACAACAACGGTAAGGGCTTTGATCCTGAGCAGCTTCCGCCGGCCGGTCATTTCGGTGTGCGGGGCATGCATGAACGGATCAACCGGATTAAGGGTGAATTGAACATTGAAAGCGATTTGGAAAAGGGGACCACTGTTACGGTGGAACTGCCCTCGCTGAAAGAATGGGAGCTGGAGCAGGCATGAGTGAAAACATAAGAATCATGGTGGTGGATGATAATCAGTTGCTGCGTTTTGGGCTGCTTGGAGCCATTGATATGGAGCCGGGGCTTGAGGCTGTCGGTGATGCTTCGAGCAGTGAAGAAGCGGTGGAACTCTACAAGAAGGTAAAGCCTGATATTGTGACGATGGATTACCGTATGCCGGGAGAGGACGGGGTGGCCTGTACCGAAAAAATTATGACGATTGATCCGGATGCCAAGGTCATTCTGTTTTCGGTTTTTGAGTCAGAAGAAGAAGTCTGGAGGGCGGTGCAGGCCGGTGTTAAGGGTTATCTGACCAAATCGGCCAGTGCCGTGGAGGATGTAATGGAGGCGATTCATGAAGTGGCAGAGGGGTATTCCTTTTTTCCCGCTGCGATTGCGCGGAAAATTTCCATGCGCAAACAGCAGGAAGAGCTCACACCGCGGGAGCTGGAACTGCTGCAGATGCTCGGCCAGGGCACCAGCAATAAAGAGCTGGTGGAGCATTTCAATATCTCTATGTCGACCGTGAAACACCATATTACCAATATCCGTGAAAAACTTGGTGCCGCCGACCGTACGCAGGCGGTGGTTATTGCCTATAAAAAGGGGATTCTCAAACTCGAAGAGGACTGAGCTACCTGTCCTATAGGACAGAATGGCCCTTTTGGCCCATAGTCCGTATTTTCTCTCCTTGTTAGAACGTCCATGTTAACAGTCGTGTTAGTAGGCCCGTGCCATATCAGGGCTGCATGACAGTGAAACGAGGAGATTAAATGATGAAAAGATTACTGTTCTCTGCCCTGGGGGCCGCATCGATGGTTGCAGTTTCCCAGGCGCAGGATACCACGCTGTGGGATGATCAGAATCCTGCCGGCGGCACGATGAATTTAATGGCCGGAGTTTTCGATTCCAGCGCAACGACGTCAGGAACCAACCTGTCGACCTATGCAACTTCAGGCAATGACTGGTCGGCTTACGCCGGTCGTGACTGGACGTTTACAGCGGATATCTATATTACCGCCGCGCAACTTGCTAATACTAATGTGACTGACGATACGATATCCTGGCAGCTTCTGGATGGAACCGATGTGCTTGCTTCCGGTGGAAATCTGACGTTGGCCAATGCCTCCTGGTGGACGGCTGATGCCTGGAATACCGTCATCTGGAAGGGGACGTTCCCTGCCGGCTCTGCTTCACTTACAAATGCGACCTTCGCTTTCGTTAACAACGATAAAGATACACACGATGCCGGAGACAACTACACGCTGGATAACCTGAGTCTGATCTGCAACATCCCGGTGTACGATGCCGTCCTCTGGGATGACCAGGCTCCGGTCGGCGGAAATATTGCACTCAGTGCAACCACTGAATCCGCGGTTACGGGTGGCGATACCGGTCATGGTGATATCGGAGAGTATAAGTCGGATGCGAATACCGGTCAGTGGGGAAACTATAATTCCGGAGCAGACAATTGGGAGCAGTATGCGGGTGTAGAATGGCAGCTGTCCGTTGATGTTTACATTACATCGGCCCAGCTTGCTGATACCAATATCACTGACGATACCATGTATTACAGTGTTGCGGGCAATACCGGCGGGTTTACGGATGTCGGAGAACTTAATCTGGTTCCGGATTCCTGGAATACCGTGACCTGGTTCGGTACTATGCCGATTAATCCGAACGATCTGACTGCTGCGAATGCTATGGTTCTGTTTAACGACCAGCTTACGCATCCTGCGGGAGCAAACCTCTATCTCGATAACTTTAAATTCGAAACCCAGTCTACTCCGCCTCTGCCGACAGATACGATTTGGAATGAAGAAAATCCGGAAGGCGGAGGTATGGCATTAACTCTGGTAACCAACGCATTCGGTTCGGGAATCGGTGCCTTTAATTCCGGTACCGACAGCGGTGAATATTCCAACTATGGAATATCCGGGAACGATTGGTCTGCCTATGCCGGTCAGGGCTGGACCCTGACGTTTGATATTTATCTGACATCGGCCCAGCTCGCAGATCCTGCCATTATTGACGACCAGATTTATTACCAGGTAGGTGATGTTTCCGGTGGATGGATGACCATCAGCAATACCAGCTGGGTGGCCGATTCCTGGAATACAGTGATCTGGAGTGGCGTTTTTACCAATGAACCGAGTGCTTTAACCAATGCATATGCTCGTTTGCTCAACAGCGATCGCACTACGCATCCCGCTTCGGGGTACAACTACTATGTGGATAACTTCAACCTGGAAGTTGTAACTCCGGCTGAAGTTGATGATGCGGATGATCTGTGGGTTGATGTCGCTCCGGAAGCCGGAGGCATGATGCTGACTTCGATCGATGATCCGTTCGCTACGGAACAGGGCGAAATCGGCATGTTCAAATCCGTCGATCTGCTGGGTGGGGATGTTTCAAGTTACGGCGTATCCAACCGTTACTGGGCACTCTATGCCGGACAGGACTGGACACTTTCATTCGATATTTATGTGCCGTCCCTCAAAATGGCGGATGCCAATGTAAGTGATGACATCATTTCCTACAGTGTGGCCGGAGTAACCGGTGGTTCGAAAGCCATCAGCACATTGGTTCCGGATGAATGGAATACCATCACCTGGACCGGAACGTTTGATTCTGATCCGGAAGCATTGACAGCAGTGGAAGCGTTGCTGATTAATGATGACAACGGAACGGATCCGGTTTCCGGACCGAACTACTTCATCGATAATATCCAGTTGCGTTCTGTTCCTGGCGTTGTTGTTGTGCCGCCGGACTACGTAACGGTCACCAACGAGATCGAATTCATCGCCGGTGAAAATTATGCCAACGGTGCGATCAACGGCCAGAATTCCTGGGTGGCCGGAGGAAGCTGGTTGGTGGATACGGCTTCCGGAGGAACGGTTACCTGCACGAATAACAATGTCAATATGACATTGCTGAAGAATACTCCGCTACCGGTTGGGGATTCCATTGAATTTGCCGTTCGGTACAAAATTCTTGGAACGCATGCTCCGGCCGGATATGTGTATGTCGGACGGTTTGGTTTGACCACCAAGACTGATGGTACAGATGTAGGCTATGATGGAAGTTCTACTCGTGAGAACAGAGCTATGGCGACCCTTCAGGCAAGCAATACAGGTGCTGATACCTATCGCATTTATGGCGATGGCTGGAATGGTCCTCAGACTGACTTTCTTACAGGTGCTGCCGGAGACGAGTGGGAAATGCGTTTCAGCCTGACGATGGGTGACAGTGCGGCTTCGACCGTCTTTTCTTCGACACTTTCGAACCTGACCTCAGGAGTCGGAGACGCCTATGATGCAACGGAAAGCGGCGTCAGTGAAATCTTCTACAGTGCGCTGGAAAACGGCGCGGCCTACCCGTACTTCGAAACCGGAGGATTCGGTTCCGGACTGACCGGAGTTGAAGTCATGAGTATTGAGCTGATCGGTCCGGAAGCGGTTGTCAGCGGGTATGCCAGCTGGGTGGCTTCCTATGGACTCGTAGGCGAGCATGGCGAGCCCGATGCCGATCTCGATGGTGACGGTATGAACAACCTGGGCGAGTATGCCTTTGGCGGCGATCCGATGCCGGGAACCGGCGCCGGAGATATCGGGGTTATTCCGACCTTCGATGGAAGCACTGGAGACTACACCTTCTCGGTAATTGGTGATGACACGCTGACGGTGAACGTAATGACCAACGTCAATCTTGCGGTGGAAAGTCTCTGGGGCGTACACGAAACGGTTCCGGTTTCCAACAGCGGGATGCTTGAGGAATATATCAGTAACATTGATCAGAATGCTGATAATGTATTCATCCGCCTGGAAGTGACCAAATAATGCAATACGCATAATCCGTCCGGCGGGGCTCCCGCCGGACACCGGTTTCAACCGGGAGAGATAAGCTCGTCCGGTGTAGTAAAAAGGAGAAAACATGAAAAAGACAGGAATACTCATCGTATTGGCGGCATTTGCTGCAAGTACGCAGGCCGCTGTTATTTTATGGGAAGATACAGCACCTGTTGGTGGAAATATGTCGCTCACAGCAACAACGGAAACAGCTGTAACAGGAAGTGATACCGGTCATGGTGATATTGGTCTGTTTGATGCGGCAGAAGGTGCTCAGTACCGAAATTATAATATTACCGGTCAGGATTGGTCGGCTTACGCTGGTCAGGAGTGGACATTGAGTGTTGATATTTATATTACCTCCGATCAGCTGGCAGATCCGAATATTGCTGATGACAGTATTTATTACAGTATTGGTGGTGTAAGTGCTGGATGGACGACAGTTGGTACGTTAACCGCAGATGCGTGGAATACTTACACCAAAAGCGGGACGTTTACTACGGATGCCAATGCGTTAACCAATACAAGTGCTTTGTTTCTGAACAATGATAAGAATACCGATGGAGCATTGGGGGCAAACTACTATGTCGACAACTTCAAACTTGAAGTTGTGCCGGAACCGGGAACACTTGGGTTGATTGCGGTATTCGGAGGAGGGGTTCTGTTTATCCGCCGTCGTTTCATGATGTAATTTTTTCAGCAGTGGAATTATTGCAACAGGGCGTCTTCGGGCGCCCTGTTTATTTCATGATTAATCCTTATGACCAGTGGATGATATGTCTGTTTAGTGGATGAATCTACGTTGGATTAAGAGATATCAACCTGAAAGGAAAGCTGAGGACTCATCATGATAAAGCAGTGTATTTTTATATTTTCAACAGTCATACTTGGCGGTGCTGCAGTAGCAAAACCGTCCGTCCCGAATATTTTATGGATTATTACCGACGATCAGCGAAGTGATTCGCTGGCGTGCTGGAACGAGGCGGTGACCGGAAAAAGTGAAAGTGAACTGGGTTATGTGGAATCGCCCAATATCGATCGACTGGCGGAGGAAGGAACGCTGTTTACACAGGCATGGTGTAATTCGCTGGCGTGCGCGCCGAGCCGCAGTTCCATGCATACGGGGAAATATCCGCATCGTTCCGGGATGTACGGATTCCGCAAAGCGCATCAGGCGGCCGGATGTGCAAGCCGTGTTATTCCGGAAGTAATGAATGAACATGGTTATCAATCCTCCATGTTCGGTAAACCGGGCTATTATATTTTTGACTGGGAGGGTTATCATCAGTGGGCTCCGCTGGGGAACTATCACCCCTGGATCACCAATAATGATCTGCAGAAGACCGATGCCAGCAGTTTCTGGTTTAACAAGCCTTGGGGTACGTATCAGGGAAAGGGAATGGTGCTCGGCAGTGAAGAGGTATTCCGTTTTGAAAACGGTCGGGTTGAACGGTTCTGGAAAAAGCGTGCCGATCGGAAAATTACAGCGGAGGAAAAAGCACATCGGAAAGCGGTGGAGGAAGAGCTTGATATACTGCGTTCTTATACCCGCAGTAATCCCGACCTGATTATCGGCGGTGTGTCGCCGCGGCCGGCGGAAGGTACGCTGGACGGGGCGATTGTTCGTTCGTTGAAAAATTATCTTTCCAATGTCGGCAGGGAATATACTGCGGTAACCGGAAAAACGGAACGGGGGCCGGATCCGGATAAGCCGCTTTTTATCAATCTCGGCCTCGTTTTTCCGCATACACCGGTGCTTCCGTCTAAAGCGTTCCGCGATCGTTTTGCCGACAAAGTTTATAAGGTGCCGGAATACAGTGAAAAAGAGGCGGAGCTGATGCCGGGGTCGTTGCGTGACCTTCGGAATGATATGGATTTCTCGAGAATGACCGATGCAGAAAAGCAGCAGGCGATCCGGGATTATTATGCTTATTGTGCGATGGGGGATCATCTGGTCGGTCAGGCGGTAGATGCGTTTAAAGCCTATTGCGATAAACAGCAGCAGGAATGGTTGATTATTTATGTCTGCGGCGATCATGGCTGGCATCTTGGAGAGCAGGGAATTGAAGCTAAATTCAGTCCCTGGTTTCAGACGACACATGACAGTGTGATCATGGTTTCTTCGGACAAACGGAGGGTGCCGGCCGGCAACGTGTGCCGAGACTGGATTGAATATGTTGATTTTGCGCCGACGTTCTACGAGGTCGCCGGTATTGATCCATCGGTTCACCCGGGGCTGGATGGAATCAGTCTTTTCGAGACGCTGGAAAAGGGACCGCAGCGCGAATATGTGATTGGCGAAATGAACCAGGTGCGTGGGGACCGGGCTTATCTGCGTTGTAAGGATTTCGCATTTGCCATGCGGGTGCGCCCGTTCTGGACCAAGCCGGGCGAGGGCTATGAACCGGGAGAAAAGATCCGGTGGGGACTGGATGCCTCGCCTGAAGAGGTGGATATGTCGCTTTATGATCTGCGGGTAGATCCGAAGGAACGTGTGAATGTGGCGTATACCGAGGATTATAAAGAACTGGCGGCATTTTTCAGAAATAAACTGGGAAGTATTGTTCTCGGTGATGGTCGTATTGAGTGCGACTGGACGCAGAAGAGTAAATATACAGTTCATAATTTTGCGAAAGGGGCTCATGACCGGAAGCTGAATATACCGGAACGGATTATTCCGAAGCCGGTAAACCGAATGGATCAACTCTGAGGAGAACAGGATGGAAAAAAGAGTGGGGAATATAATTGCGGTGGCTGCGCTGGGTCTGACCGGTGCCGCCGCTCAGGTTTCGGTCGATATTAATCTGGATACCCGTCATGAAGTCGGCGGGGTTTCGGAGTTCGACCGCGAAACCTATATGGTGCTGCATGCCAGTGCCGGTGAGAATACCTGGGATTCAGAGGAGCAGGAATCGGCTTTTCTGAATGATTACGATGTTTATCTGGGGCGGGCCAACGGAACGCTTCCGTGGAACCTGAGTCAGACGACAGAAGATCCATCGAAACCGGGGTGGTGTGACCATGCCAATATGCTGAGCCGTGGTAATAGTGCCCGGTCGACGTATGCTTCCGATACACATGCCCATTCTCTGGAATCCCGTGCCCGGAAAATGATGATCGGCGGACAGGAGGGTATGTATCCCAACGGGCAGACCAACGGCAATGGTTTCGCGGTGGGGAGTTATGAAGCGCTGGCGGACTTTTATGAACAGTTTCTGACCGATTTCTACGGTACCGGAGGAACTGACGGCGCGCCGAAACCCGCGATGGTTGAAGTGATGAATGAACCGTTTGTTAAGGCCGATGAACTGGGAACCACCCGTGCGAATATCTCCCGTCTGCATACCAATGTGGCGGCCGCGATTCATAATTCACATCCCGATGTTATGGTTGGAGGCTACTGTGCGGCTCATCCGCAGTATGAAGGCAGTAATTTCGGGCATTGGGAGGACAACTGGAAAACATTTATCGACATTGCCGGAGAGCATATGGATTTCTTTTCGCTGCATCTCTACGACAATCCGGGAGGGAGTACGAATGTGCTGGAGCATCAGTACCGTTCGGGTAGCAACGTGGAGGCGCTGCTGGATATGATTGAGCATTACAGCATGCTGACGCTGGGCGAAATAAAGCCTTTCAATATTTCGGAATTCGGGAGTCTTTCGGTTGAAAGTGACGTTCCGTACAATCCGAAGAATGACTGGGTGGATGTCCGTTCCTACTCCACGATTCTGATGCAGTTGCTGGAACGTCCGGACCGGATGATCCAGACCATTCCGTTTATGATGGTTCAGGCTGAGTGGGGGCGGAGTGCCAATGGTTATCCCTATCCGACCCGCTTGCTGTACGACGAAGATGAACTGCTGGGTTCTCCGAAGGATAAGGACGGGCCGTTTGTTTTTACTGAGCGAATCAAGTATTGGGAATTATGGAAAGAAGTGCAGGGGACGCGCGTGGACAGTATTTCCGATGATCCCGATATTCAGGTTGATGCCTATGTCGATGAAACGAATGCGTTTGTAATTGTCAGCAGTCTGGATCATACCGGTCCGCAGACGGTTGATTTGAATCTGTTTGGCACTTCCCGGTTGTTTAATGCCGTTGAAGTAAAGCATACGTATGCGGACGCGGCGGGCAATGTTGTGCTGGATCATTATGTAACCAATGAACTGGCATCCATGACACTTCCGGCATCATCGACTGCAGTTATTAAATATCAATTTTCCGCTCCGGTGGTTCCGGAAAAAACGGAAATCGAGTCCAAATATTATGCTACTACATATCTGCAGCCGATCACGGCCGGCACTCCGGTGGTGTTTTCCATTACAAATGTAAACACCTCGGCCCGCTATGGCGAAGCTGTACTGCGCCTGGGCCTGGGGCGTGCTCACGGACTCTCGCTGCAGCCGGTACTGACTGTCAATGGAACCGAGGTGCCGGTGCCGGAGGACTGGCGCGGATATGATCAGTCCACGCGGGACTCTTTTTTCGGGGTGCTTGAAATTCCGGTTCCATATGAACTGCTGCAAAGCAACAATACGGTGTCCGTTCAGTTTGAGGACAATGGCGGACATGTTTCTTCGGTTGCACTGCAGGTTTTCGAATTTGAATCCGATATCCGTACCCGGGCCAGAATGATTCCGATTGATTCCGCCGTTATCAGAGGTTCGGAATTTGTACTGGAGGTAACGGACGGACCAACCAATGGGTGGATTGAACTGCATGCGGCAACCAATCTTGTTTCCGGAAACTGGAGGGTACAGCAGGAGAGTCTTCCGACCGATGCTTTGGGACAGCGTATTGTCACCAACCTGATTACTGCTCCGCAGGAGTTCTACAGGATTGTAGAGGGCTCTGCGCCGGGTATCCCGGTGTCGGGTTTCACTCTCGATCCGGATTCGGGATCCGTCAGTACCGGCGGGACGTTCCGTCTGCTTTACCTGCTGTCTCCGGATGACGCTGCGGACAGGAGTATCATCTGGTCATCGAGTGATCCTGCTGTTGCAACGGTTTCCGGCGGAATAGTGAGTGGCCTGTCAATGGGCAGTGCAATCATCACCGGGGAAACCGTCGATGGAGGTTTCACAGACAGCTGCTCCATTTCGGTGGGGACGACAACGGCGGATATTGTTTTTGATGATGTGAATGCCTATAAAAATCGGCATTTCACCAACGGGACGTATATGACGGTGAAGACTGAATATGATGCCGGTGCGGGGCATGCCGTTCTTTCGCCGTCGGACGGGATCAGTTATAAACTCAGACAGATTGATTCTTCCGGAGGTTCCTGGAGTGTGGTGAAAGACTATGCTGCAAATGATGCCGGAGCTGCGGGAACGTCGGCGGGGGTGTCGGAAGCACAGATCCGGATTCCGGAGGACATCATTCCGAGTGATCAGCTGCCGGCCGATAATTTTTATTATCTGTTCGCCAGTTTCGATTCGACGGACGGGGGAAGAGAATCGGTAGGTACCCAGCCGGTAATCATCGAGAACCCGGCCTGGGTTCCGGTTATTGCGTTTACGGCTCCGGATTATGTGGATGGAATACTGGATGGTCAGTTGTTCTTTACGGCAGAATCCGGTTGGGCCGTTTCGGATTCGACGGGGGACGGAATGGCATTCACCCCGGATAACCAAAGTGCGGCAGTTCTGACCAATGCGGTTCAGCTGGGTGTCGGAGGGACTTACAGTCTCACCATAAATATGGAATTCAGCGGAACCTATTCCACGCCAACGGCCTGGGCGTATGTCTTCCTTGCCGGAATGAAGGACAGCAATGCAGCTGCTTCTGTGGGTGTCGCCGGAACGGCTGCCGATGCCAATCTTCAGATCTATACCGGCGAAGATAAATACCGGTTGCTGAACGAATATAGCAGCATCGGGGCTTCAACGATTGCGAACACGCTGGATGCAGGGGATATTCTTCAGTTTGAGTATCAACTTACGCTAGGGATCGATGCGGCCAGTACGTCGTACACGGTGCGTCTTCAGAACCTGACGGATGGAGATGATACGGGGATCGGTACGGTGAGCGGTGTGGATGATGCGATTTACAATGCGCTCACCGGCAGTGGTGCCTACGGGTTTTTCCAGTCCCACAATCTGACGCAGGGCGATGTCGGTTTTAACGGGCTGCAGGTGAATTCTGTGGCGGTATCAATTGTTCCCTGAACCGAGAACGATATTAAACGGACATGTTGCTATGAAAAAAACAGTTTTCGGGATCTTTTCGGTGGTGCTTCCGCTTGCGGTTATGTTTTCCGGTTCTTCTTTTGCGGAATCGGTTGATGTGGAGGTAAATCTGAATGTAAAACGTTCTGTTGGTGGAGTGGATTCATTCGACCGGTCCCGTTTCATTACCATTCATTCCAGTCATACTGACGGGGATTGGGGAGATAGGTATGGTCCCAATTTTACGAATGATGTACTGGCGGATTTTGTGCTGGGGAACGATGTCTATTTCGGCCGGGATACCGGATATATTACCGGCCAGTTGCGAAATGTGATTGAAGAAGACCCGGACAAACCGGGCTGGGCGCGGGTGACAGGCAGTACCTGGTCGATGGATCATCAGGGGCAGTATCAACGGAATAACTATAATGCAAAGACCTCTATTCACGCCTATGAAGACCGATTGGACGGATATGTTATCGGGGCTCAGTTCCGTCCGTTTTGGCCCGATGGAACCCTGACAGGAAACGCGGACAAATTCAGCCGGTGGGCGCTGTCGCAGGCCGATACTGAGGCGGAACCGTTCGGTTCTGCTTCCGGAAATTATATGGGCCATTTCATGAATTATTTTTACGGCAGTGATACGCAGGTCGGGCATCCTCTGCCCACCTATGTGGAAGTTATGAATGAACCGGATTGGCCACTGTTTGAATCTCCGAGCGATCCGGCTTATGGCACGTCTTCCCCCGAGGAACTCTGGCGCTATCATAATACCGTTGCCGATCAGATCCGCAGCCTGAATACCCATGTACTGATTGGCGGTTACTGCCCGGCCTTTGCTGATCTGGAAAAAGATAATTTCGGTGAATGGCAGGATGAATGGATCTCGTTCATTAATACCTGCGCAACCAACATGGATTTTTACACGTTGCATTTTTACGATACAGATTCCTCCGGAAGTTCTCTGATCCGCCGGGGCAGTCATACTGAAGCGATGTTTGATATGATCGAACACTACACACAGATTCGGGTCGGTAAACAAGTGCCGTTTATCGTTACCGAATATGCGGGTAAAGACACTGCGTTGCAGCAGCAGGGCTGGAGTCCTCTTCTCGATTGGAAGCGGATTAAATCGATGAGTGGCTACCTCATGAGTTTTATGGACCGTCCGAATCTGGTCCTGAAAGCTATTCCGTATATCATGATCAAACAGGAATGGGCGCGGAATGCCACGACCGGCATTCCCGGCAGTGCCCGCCTGATGCGGCAGGCGGACGAACCCGCGAGCTATACCGGAGACTGGGTCTACACCGAACACATCAAGTGGTATCAGCTCTGGGGCGATGTGAAAGGAATCCGGGCCGATATTGTTTCCTCGGATCCTGACATTCAGGCGGATGCCTACATCGATTCAGAAAAAGCCTATGTGATTCTCAATAATCTGACAAAATCCGACCAGATAATAGATCTCACTCTGTTTGAACATCACGGCAACTCGGTTGTTTCCGTCCGCGAGAAGAACCTTTACTGGGATGCTGCCAGCACAAATGTTGCCCTGGATGACATCGTACATGCCGGGAACCTGAGTCAGGTTCAGCTGGGTAGCGAGGGTACAGCCATTCTGGAATATACGTTCACAGAACCGGTGGTGATGGATCAGACCTCGGACGAAGTGAAATATTATGCCACAACCTATTTTCAGCCTATCACGAATGATCTTGCGAATGTGTTTACTTTCACGAATGTCAATGTAGGAACCCATGGTGAGGCTGTGCTGCGTTTGAGTGCCGGACGGGATCGAACCCTTTCGAAAAGGCCGACCGTACTGTTCAACGGTGTTCCGCTTCCGGTACCGACTGATTTCATGGGACATGAAGGAGACAGTCGTACTATTTTCTTCGGTGCTCTGGAAATCCCGGTACCTTACAGTCTGCTGCAGTCCAGCAATACGGTTTCCGTCACGTATCCGGATACCGGAGGGTATATCGGCAGTGTGACTTTGCGGACCTTTGAATTCAGTACGGATCTGCGAAGCCTTTTGTACGATATCCCGGTGGATTGGCTGCATGTAGCAGACTCCAGCCTGAGGCTTGGATTTGAGGCGGGCCCGACCAACAGTTATTTCACCCTGCTTTCTTCGACCAATCTGTCCGGCGGATCATGGTCGGTTGCTCAGACCGAGCTTCCGACAGATCATCTCGGCGACGGTGCGGTAACCAATCCCATTCAATACGCCAGTGAATTTTTCCGATTAGTGGAAAGTGACTCCCCGCAGCCCACCAATGCCCCGCCACCGGAGCCGATATCGATCGGATTTACGGCACCGGACTACATTGACGGGCCGCTGGATGGACAGAAAATATGGAATGCGGAATCGGGCTGGACGGTGGGCGATACCATAGGGTCGGGCTATGCATCCACGCCGGATAATGCCAGTGCTGCAGTGATGACCAATGCGGTTCAGCTGGAGGTCGGAGAATCGTACAGCCTCAGTATCAACTTCCAGTTTGGCGGGAGCTATTCGCAACCCACCAACTATGTATACGCCTTTCTCAGCGGCCTCAAAGATTCTGAGGCCGGAGTCAGCGTTGGTACAGGCAGTGAGGCGGCGGATGTCAACCTCCAGATCTATGGCGGGGACGAGAAGTACCGACTGCTCAATAACTGGAGTACAATATCCGGCTGCAGTACGGTTCTCGGCCAGCTTGATGCGGGGGATATTCTTCAGTTTGATTATACCCTGACCATGGGGTCCGATGCCGCCAGTACGTTCTATTCGGTCCGGTTGCAGAATCTGACTGACGGGGGTGATACAGGCACGGGAACGGTGACCGGCATTGATGAATCGATCTACAATGCGCTGAACGGAAGCGGAGCCTATGGTTTTTTTCAGACCATCTCTCCAAACGCAAATGAATCCACATTAAGTGGATTACAGGTGAATTCCGTGACGATTACTTCGCCATAGGATGAATGGTTGTAAAAGAGGGAGTGGAATGAAATACACGCTGATTATACTCGCTGTACTGCCTTCGCTGGTATTGGGGGCAGATTATCATGTGGATCAGGCTTCGCTTGAAATATATGAAGACGGCTCAGCCGCGTATCCGTTCAGAACAATCGCCCAGGCATCGGAAGTGATGTCGGCGGGTGACACCTGTTATATTCATCGGGGGATTTACCGGGAAACCATTGTGCCGGCCCGGTCGGGGTCGGCCGGATCGCCGATCCGGTATACGGCATACAACGATGAGCCGGTGGTTGTTTCGGGAACCGAAGTGGTCGATAACTGGCAGGTGCATACAGGGAATGTCTATAAAGCCACCGGTGTGAATATGCCGATGGGAAATAAGAACATGGTCTTTTTCAACAGCGAGGCTATGCAGCTGGCCCGCTGGCCGAATGATCTGGATGGTGATCCATATACCTATGATGCCGAATTTGCGGATACCGCTTCAGGAACCTACTCCGCGTCATATATTACGAATGATGAAATTCCGGACTACTGGACCAGCGGTATCATCTTCTGGCTCGGAGCACACAGCGGCTGTTCCGTTCAGCGGAGCATCACGGGGTTTGATCCCGGAACGCACCGGCTCTCATTTACGCCGATGCCCACAGATCAATGGCCGTTCAGTAATCATTCGCCTTTAACCTATGAAAACGGGCATCGCGGAACTTTCTATCTGCTGAACCGTCTTGAAGCGCTGGATGCTCCTGGCGAATGGTATTATGACTCCGGGGCGCAGACGCTTTATTTTTATGCGCCGAACGGAGTCGATCCGTCCACCGGTATCGTTGAGATTGCCGTTCGCGACAGGGCCCTTGATCTGACTGAAAATTATATCGAGGTTGAAGGGCTCAACCTGTTCGGTGGGTATGTGAACATGAAAAATCACCACTGCGCCCTGGTGAATATGCGTCTGCGTCACTGTATTTACGGGCTTATTCCGGATATTGATAGTTCGGGAGCCTCCACGGCCGGCGGGGCCGCGATTCAGGTCACCGGAGATGATAACCGGATTGAACGCTGCCTGCTGGAAGAAGGAACCGCCAACGGAATCAACGTCGGCGGAAATGCGGACCGCACCATCATCCGCAATAACATCATCCGGAACTTTGATCAGCAGGGCAATCACTGCTGCCCGATCCGTTCAAGCGGTCCGGATGCTCTCATTGTAAGCAACAGTATTTCCGGGTCGGCACGTGACGTTACCCGGGCGACCGGTGCCGGCACGGTATTCAGTTATAACGAGGTATCGGACGGGCCCAAAGCGTGCGCCGATGGCGGGCTGTTTTATGTCACCGGAAACAGCGTTCCACAGGATGTGGAGCTCAGCTATAACTGGTTTTATGACGCCTATGCGCCGTCATATGCCGGGATTAAAGCAACAGGAATCTATCTCGATAATAATACTGCGGGATACAAAGTGCATCACAATGTGGTGTGGGATGTTCAATGGGGCGGACTGCATTTCAACTGGGATGCCCTGGAGAATGAAATTTACAACAATACATTCTGGAACGTCGGTGCCGGTGAAGCGGTTATTCTGTGCTGGGTGCCGGAACGTAACGGGGTGCGGACCGATGTGCGCGATAATACGCTGATTAATAATCTCTCGGATGTGCGCGACTGGTGGGATTCGGGGGCTGGGAGTTATACTGAAGATGAAACACTGGATAACGTTTTTTCAAATAATGTGCAGGTGGCTTCCGATCCCTTTGTTTCCATTGCGGATAAAAATTTTATGCCGGTGAATGATCCCGATATTGTGGATCAGGGATGGGTTATTGACGGAGTGACCGAAGGGTATGCCGGAATTTTCCCGGATATCGGTGCCTATGAATACGGCGGAATCCGCTGGATTCCCGGTCCGGACTGGACGCCATCCTCGTTTTCCTGGCTACTGGAGGATGAAACTTCCGGATGGATTCGCATCGATCACATGGAAGTGGCCGGTACGGATGTGATACTCAGTTTCACCAATGGTCCGGCCAACGGCTGGTTTGAACTGCAGTCTAAAACAAACCTGATCGATAGTGCCTGGACGGTTGTTCAGGCTCATCTTTCCGTTGATGCTTCCGGTACCGGATCGGTGACGAATCCCATCTCGACCCCGCAGGAATTTTTCCGTCTGTTTGAAGGGGATGCTCCGCCACCGCCTCTACCGACCATGACTGTCATGGAGTTTACTTCCCCCGATTACAGCGATGGACTTCTTGACGGGCAGCAGAACTGGAATGCGGATGCGGGGTGGACGGTAAATGATTCTGCCGGGACGGGCCATGCATCAACTCCGGATGAAAACAGTATCGCTGTGCTGACTCATGCCGTGCAGTTGAATCCCGGTGAATCATACAGCCTGAGTGTCAAATTTGAATTTGAGGGAAGTTATGCCACGCCAACCAACTATGCGTATATTTTCCTGGGTGGGGTGAAAGTCGACGGCACAGATGCATCGGAGGGAACAGCAGGCTCTTCCGCAGATGCCAATCTCCAGATTCTCAAGGGTGCCGATAAATATCGCTTACTCAATGAATACAGTTCGACAGGAGCGGCCATCATTGAGAACACGCTGGATGCCGGCGATCTGCTTCAGTTTGATTATGAAATTACGCTGGGATCAGATGCCGCATCGACCACATATACGGTGCGGCTGCAGAATCTGACGGATGGAGATGATACGGGCATCGGGACGGTGACCGGAGTGGATGATGCGGTATACAATGCCTTAACCGGTTCCGGAGCTTATGGCTTTTTTCAGTCTCATAACCTGAGTCAGGGCGGTGCAGGATATACGGGGACGAAGGTGTATTCGGTTTCCGTAAGTATGCCTTGAATTTGAAAAGGAGATCGGGGTGAAAAAACTGTTTACTTTTATTACGTTGATGCCGGCTCTGGCCTGGTCGGCAACGTATCATGTGGATCATGCATCGTCGGAGTCGGCGGAAGATGGGCGGTTTCCTACCCGTTTAAAACGATTTCACAGGCGGTTGCGGTGATGTCGGCGGGTGATAACGTGCATCATTCATGAAGGCACGTATCGCGAGCAGGTGGTGCAGAAAGATAACGTGACGTTCCGGCGGTTTGAGCAGGACGAAGTGGTGGTCAGCGGCACCGATCCGGTAACGGGCTGCAGTTTGTATTCCGGGGAAATTTACAGAGCGCCGTTTTCGTGGAGCGGCCATGAATTTACGCAGGTTTTTTTCAGTCAATCCATCCGGGGAGAAATGCTTCCGGCCTGAGCGGATTACAGGTGAATGCCATATCGGTTTCCGTACTTCCATAGTGCCGGTACTCGGATCCTTTTCACCCGTATCTTTCAATAGGCGGCTGTCTGTATAGTCCAATTGAACAATGTACGCATTATTATATTACGGCGTACATTTTACGATGAGTCTGGATTATAGAAAGGTCGGAAAGTGAATACGTTTTTAATGATGGCAGTGCTTGTTGGAATGAGTGTGGCGGCAGGGGCTGAGCGTGTGCTTGATTTTAACCGGGACTGGTGTTTTGCTCTTGATGTTGAAGGCGTTCCGCAGGACGAACATTATGATGATTCGACATGGCGTTCGCTGGATCTGCCGCACGACTGGGTGGTGGAAAATTCATGTCAGTCTAATCTCCCGTTTTATCAGGCTACGGGGGTCATTCCTGGAAAAGGGATTGGCTGGTATCGTAAGACGTTTGAGACCGGGGCGCTGTCCGGTAAAAAGGTGCAGGTTCTTTTTGACGGGGTTTATAATAATTCCGATGTCTGGATCAATGGCCGGAAACTCGGGTTCCATCCCAACGGTTATACCCCGTTTTATTACGATCTTACCCCGCACCTCAATGAGCACGGAACCAATGTGCTGACCGTGAAGGTGGACCACACCCGTTATGCCGACAGTCGCTGGTATACCGGGGCGGGGATCTACCGTAATGTGGAATTAATCACTACGGATAAACTGCATATTCCGATCTGGGGCACGTTTTATACCACGGTTTCGGCATCGGAAAAATCAGCCCGGATACAGGCGGAGATCCGGGTACAGAACGACTATTCCGATAGCCGGAAATTCCGGGTTATTACCTCCATTCTCGATGCAAACGGCCAGGTGGTCGCATCGGATTCCAAACGGATGAAACTGAACGGCGGGGAGTGCAGTACGGTTGAACAGCAGGTCAGGGTGAAAAATCCCCGCCGCTGGAATGTCGACGATCCGTATCTTTACACGGCGAAAACCGAGCTGGTTGTGGATGAAGAAACGGTGGATTCCTCATTTACCCGGATCGGAATCCGCACCTTCAGTTTTGATCCGGATACCGGTTTTTCACTGAACGGTCGGAGCATGAAAATCAAGGGCGTCTGTCTGCATCATGATGGCGGTCTGGTCGGCAGTGCGGTGCCGGAAGGGGTGTGGCGCCGGCGGCTTGAAATGCTGAAGGAAGGCGGATGCAATGCCATCCGCAGTGCGCATAATCCGGCGTCGACGGTGCTGCTCGATCTGTGCGACGAACTGGGCTTTCTGGTTCAGGATGAATTTTTCGATGAGTGGGATAATCCCAAGGATAAACGGTTCAATATGAACCAGCAGGAAGTTCATTATGAGACGCAGGGGTATGGAGAACATTTCCATATGCGAGGGGAGGAGGACCTCAAAACAACGGTGCTGAGCCATCGTAATCATCCGTCCATTATCCAGTGGAGCATCGGTAATGAGATTGAATGGACCTATCCGCGCAACAAAGCGGCGACCGGTTTTTTTAACAATATGAACTGGAACGGAAACTATTTCTGGAGTGAACCGCCGTTTAGTACCGAAGAGATTAAACATCAGCTTGAAACACTGCCGCGTGGGCGGTACGACATCGGGGAAACCGCGCAGAAGCTTTCCCGGTGGGTAAAGGAGCTGGATACGACGCGGCCGGTTACGGCCAACTGTATTCTACCTTCGGCCAGTCATTTTTCGGGGTATGCCGATGCGCTGGATATGATGGGCTACAGTTATCGGCGCGTACTCTATGATTATGGTCATGAAGTGCTTCCGGAAAAACCGATTATGGGGACGGAAAATGTTCCGCAGTATCACGAGTGGCAAGCGGTTGTGGAGAGGGATCATATTGCCGGCACGTTTCTCTGGACCGGGATCGATTATATGGGCGAAGTGCGTGGCGAATACCCGGTGAAGGTTAACGGCAGTGGAATGCTGGATACGGCCGGTTTCAAAAAAGGCAGCTGGCATATGTACCGCACGCTTTGGCGTGATGAGCCGCATCTGGCATTCGGCATCAATTATATTGAGGAGATCAAATACCGCGGGAACGAGCTCTATGCGCTGGATGCCGCGGGAAATGTGGTTTTGAAGGATCCGGACAGCTGGAAGCATATGCTCTGGAGCTGGCAGCCGGTTTTCAATCATTGGAATTTTGAAGACGGTCGCATGATGGTGGTGGAGCTCTACACCAATTGCGAAGAGGCAGAGCTTTTGTTGAACGGGAAATCGCTGGGGCGGAAAAAACTGGCTGATTTCGAAGATCATATCATCAAATGGGGCGTGCCGTTTGAAAAAGGCACACTGGTGGCCCGAGGGTGGAAAGATGGGAAGCTCAGTGAATGTACGCTGTCGACACATGGAGCTCCCGTCGGAATACGGTTGACGGCGGATAAAACCCGGCTGATGGCGGATGGCTATGACGTGGCGCATATCGTTGTTCAGCTGTTGGATCAGCAGGGAAATCCGGTGTACACCGAAAACCGCGAGATCACCTTTTCAATTCCGGAGGGCCTGAAGCTGCTGGGGGTTGATACGGGTGCTCCGGATAATGTTCAGGATTTTCAGTCTAATAAAATCAGAACGTATCAAGGTCGTGCGTTGCTGATTGTGCAGGCAACTGAAGCCGAGGGGTTCTATGAAATCGGAGCTACAGGAAAAGGTCTGGTGAATGCTTCTGTTTCAATTTCGACGGAGGGCGAAAAATGAGTATGGTCGTGATTCGCCGGGCGTTGGCGGTGTTCGCGGTCTCATTCTTTGGAGGCCTGATGACGCAGGCGAAGCCTTTCCCTTACAAGTTGCCGATGGAAAAACCGGATATGCCGCTCAGCGAAGCGATGGAGCGGGCATACGACGACTATGCCGCGCCGACCTATTGGTGGAATGAACTGTTTTCCATATTCCGCTACACCCCTATTAAGGGACTGGACTACAACGACCATGACGGAACGGTTACCCGCCGGGATCCCTCAAAAGTGATTAAATACAATGGGCAGTATTATGTCTGGTATACCTGCCGTAAAACGCAGGTGCCGCCGCAGGGGGCCGGCGGTGGTTCGGAGATTCTGCCGTCATATGACTGGGATATGTCGGAAATCTGGTATGCCACGTCGGAGGACGGGTTCAGCTGGGAGGAACAGGGCGTTGCCATACCGCGTCCGCCGAAGCCTTTTCCCGGCTGGCGCTCGGTGTCCACGCCGGACATTCTGGTCTGGGAGGGGAAGTATTATCTCTATTATCAGGGCTTTCAGGAAATGCCGGGCAAGCGCGGCGATGACTGTCCGGTGGCGGTTTCCTGGGCCGATTCACCGGACGGGCCCTGGACTCCGCTGAATCGGGCTGTCATTCCGAACGGGCCGAAGGGATCGTGGGATCAGTATTCTATTCATGACCCTTATCCGCTGGTCTACAGGGGCCGGATTTATCTCTATTACAAATCCGACTTTAACGGTCGCCCTGAACTGGTGCGCGCCCAGGGGCTCGCAATAGCTGACCATCCTCTGGGTCCGTTTGAAAAATGCCCGTTGAATCCGGTGCTCAATTCGGGACATGAAACCGCATATTTTCCGTTTAAAGGCGGTATTGCGGCGCTGGCCGGGCGGCATGGTAATGAAATGGAAAGTATCCAGTGGTCGCCGGATGGAATCAATTTTCGGGAACAGGCAAACTCTACATTGCTTCCGGTTGCTGCGGGGCCTTACGTGCCGGATGCGTTTACAGATTCGGGCGATGGGCGCGGCATTACCTGGGGACTCTGCCATTTCACACAGGTGGGCGATGAGGGCAGGAAGCACAGCATACTTGGACGGTTCGACTGCGATCTGAGTCTGGATTATCATGATCAGCAGATGAAAGAGTCTACGCGTCACTGGTCGCCGGAGGTTTATTTTCGCGAGGGACTTTCCGAAGGCGCCCGGAAACGGCTTGAACAGCTGGCCAAAGAGGATCTCGCTGAAGAAACGGAAATGCTGAAAAAACCGGAAAATAAAAAACTGGTGAAAGATTGATTTTCTGAGGGGTACAGCCGTCTTTGCAGGATATGCGGGGCGGCTGTTTTTTTAATGTGGTTAAAATTCGCATATAATCACATAGTTAACGCATAATGCGTGTTTACGCGGCGTGGAGAAGTCCTAAACTGCTCGCTGATTTTTTAACTATCTAAGGAGGCTGGATCATGAAAGAGTATAAGCAGTTTATCAATGGAGCGTGGGTTGATTCCGTATCCGACCAGATTGACAAGGTTTTGAATCCGTCCACAGGTGAAGTCATCGGAACGATTCAGGACGGTAACGAGGAGGATGCGCAAATCGCCCTACAGGCGGCGGAAAAAGCGCAGAAAGGCTGGGCAAAAATGCCGCCGCGCAAACGGGCCGAAATTCTGCGTAATTTCTGTAAAGAGATTCAGGCGAACCGTGAAGAGCTGGCCCGCCTGCTGACGGCTGAACAGGGCAAGCTGCTGACGGTGGCGCGATTCGAGGTGGATGTCTGCTGCTCGTTCATTGAATATGCCTGTGACTGGGCCCGTCAGATGGACGGCGATATTGTGAAATCCGATAACGAAAATGAGCATATCTGGATTCATAAAATTCCGCGCGGGGTGGTGGTGGGGATTACGGCCTGGAATTTCCCGCTTGCACTGGCCGGCCGCAAAATCGGGCCCGCGTTGGTTGCAGGGAACGCGATTGTGGTTAAGCCGACCTCGGAAACTCCGATGTCGACACTGGAGCTTGGGCCACTGGCGAAAAAAGCGGGAGTTCCCGATGGGGTGCTGAACATTGTGACCGGTCCCGGCCGGACCATGGGCGATGCGCTCTGCCGTCATCCGATCACCAAGATGATCACTATGACCGGCAGCACGCCGGCGGGTCAGGCGATTCTCAAGGCCGCTTCGGAAAATATGGCGCACTGCCAGCTGGAGCTGGGCGGCAAGGCACCGTTCATCGTTCTCGAAGATGCCGATCTCGAACAGGCCGCTGCTGCAGCACTGCATTCCCGATTCGACAACTGCGGGCAGGTCTGCACCTGCAATGAGCGTATGTATGTTGAGGAATCGGTTTATGACGACTTTATGAAAATTTTCATGCCAATGGTGGAAGCCATCAAGGTCGGCGATCCAATGGATGAATCTTCGGATATGGGCCCGAAAGTGAATGCCAGAGAGCTTGAGCATATGAAAGAGCTCGTCGAAATCAGTGTGAAGGAAGGGGCAACGGTTGCGTACGGCGGCAAGGAGGCCGAGGTTCCCGGATTTGAAGGAGGAAACTGGTTCGAGCCGACGATTCTGACGGATGTGACACAGGATATGACCATTGTTCATGAAGAGTCGTTCGGTCCGATTCTGCCGGTGGTTAAATTCAAAGGACTGGATCAGGCGATTGAATATGCCAATGACGCTGATTATGGGCTGGCCTGCATGATCTTCACAAAGGATATGAAAAATATCCTCCGTCTCACGGACGAACTGGAGTGTGGTGAGATTTATGTGAATCGGGGTCACGGTGAGCAGCACCAGGGTTTCCACAACGGGTATAAGCTTTCGGGTACCGGCGGCGAAGACGGCAAGTACGGTTTTGAGCAGTATCTTGAAAAGAAGACGTTCTATGTGAACTATAACTAAACAGGGATGGCCGATTTCCGAATGCCGATTTCCGTTTGTTTACCCGGCGGGTGTAAAAGTGAACGGATAAATCGGCAGTCTAAAATCGGCATTCGGTAACGGGATTAAGATGAGTTTAATTAAATCTATTGAAACGCGCCTGTTTGAAGTACCGCTGGCGGAAGTGCTGTCGGATGCGAAACACGGCGATCATCATTATTTCGAGCTGGTCACTGCAACGGTCACCCTCGAAGACGGCAGTAAGGGCACCGGTTATACCTATACCGGTGGAAAGGGCGGCTACGCGATCAGGGCCATGATCGAACACGACCTTGCACCGGCGCTGATCGGCCGGGATGGAACCGACATTGATGGCATCTACGATTTCATGGAGTGGCACATTCATTATGTCGGTCGAGGCGGCATTGCGTCGTTCGCCATTTCCGCAGTTGATATTGCGCTGTGGGATATCAAATGCAGAAAGGCCGGTGAACCGCTCTGGAAGATGGCCGGTGGAGCGGGGAACACCTGCAAAGCCTATTGCGGCGGGATTGACCTGATGTTCCCGCTGGAAAAACTGCTGAACAACATTCGCGGCTATCTGGCTTCCGGCTTCAATGCGGTGAAGATTAAGATCGGCCGTGAAAATCTTGAAGAGGACATTGAGCGGATTGCCGCAGTTCGTGAGCTGATCGGGCCGGATGTTACGTTCATGGTGGATGCGAACTATTCGATGAGTGTTGAAAAAGCGATCGAAGCGGCAGAACGTTTTAAGCCGTATGACATCACCTGGTTCGAAGAGCCGACGATTCCGGATAATTACCGGGGGTATGCTGAAATCGCGGAGGCCACCGGTGTGCCGCTGGCCATGGGCGAAAATCTGCATACGATTCATGAATTCGGTTATGCATTCGAGCAGGCGAAACTTTCGTATATTCAGCCGGATGCTTCCAATTGCGGCGGTATTACCGGATGGCTGGCGGTGGCGGAGCTTTCGCGGAAATATGATCTGCCGGTCTGTTCGCACGGTATGCAGGAACTGCATGTCAGCCTCGTTTCGGCACAGTCGAATTCCGGCTGGCTGGAAGTGCACAGTTTCCCGATCGACGAATATACAACCCGGCCGCTGGTCGTGGAGAACCATCGTGCGGTCGCATCTGACGAGCCGGGGATCGGTGTCGTTTTCAACTGGGAAAAGCTCAAGCCGTATGAAGTTGAATCGCTGAAGGCTTAAGGGGAACCGGGCTGGAGTGTACGCATTTCAGTCGTTTGCTCCGTAAGGTCTTCAATACGAATTTTCAAATAAAGGAATGGAAAATGAAAGCTGCATATTATTCAGGAAATAAAAGTTTCACGATCAAAGAGGATCAGCCGAAAGAGCCGGGGCCGGGCGATGCGCGGATTAAAATTGCATATTGCGGAATCTGCGGAACCGACCTGCATGTATACCACGGTTCGATGGATGCGCGGGTAACCACAAACCGGGTGATCGGTCATGAATGTTCGGCGGTAGTGGATGCGGTCGGGGCCGGTGTTGAAGGGCTTGAAGTGGGGGACCATGTGGTGGTGCGTCCATTAAGCCATTGTGGCGAATGTGCGGCCTGTAAAAAAGGATATATTCATGTCTGTCAGAATCTGAAGTTCCTGGGGCTGGATACGGAGGGCGCCATGCAGGAAATGTGGACGCTGCCGGCGCACACCCTGCATAAGATTCCGGCCGAAATGCGTCTTGATTATGCGGCACTGATTGAGCCGACTGCAGTGGCCTGCCACGATGTGGGCCGCGCAAAAATCAAAGAAGGTGAAGATGTGCTGGTGATCGGCGGCGGTCCGATCGGTCTGCTGGTGGCGATGGTTGCACGGCAGGCGGGCGGCAATGTCGTGATTTCCGAGGTGAGCGATTACCGTCTGGAAGTGGCTGAAAAACTTGGTTTCCAGACGCTGGATCCGCGTAAAGTCAATGTGGCCGAAGAGATGTGGAAACGTACCGGCGACAAAGGTGCGGAAGTCGTCTTTGAGGTTTCCGGTTCAAAGCCGGGCATTGAAACTATGACTGAAGCTGCGGCAGTACGTGGACGTATTGTGATGGTGGCGATTTTTGCCAATAAGCCGGAAGTTGATATGTTCAAGTTTTTCTGGCGGGAGCTTGAGCTGATGGGGGCGCGCGTCTATGAGGCGGCGGACTATGAAAAGGCGATTGAGCTGGTGGTGAAGGGCGACATCGATTGCGAGACGCTGATTACCGATATTCAGGAACTGGAAGATATCACCAAGGCATTCCAGGCTCTGGATGGTAATGCGACGGCGATGAAGAGTTTGATTAAGTGTTCATAAATTAACAGGAGAAGAACAATGAGTGTAATGGATCTGTTTGATCTTAAAGGAAAGGTTGCGCTGGTAACCGGCGGTACACATGGTATCGGAATGGCGGTCGGCATGGTGCTGGGCCAGGCCGGTGCCAAAATCTGTGTAAACGATATTGATGAAGCAAAACTGGAATCCGCAAAGAAAGAATACGCGGCGGCCGGCATTGATGCCTACACGCTGGTTTTCAATGTCTGCAGCGAAGCGGAAGTGGATGCCGGAATCTCTAAAATTGAGCAGGACGTCGGCGAAATCGATATTCTGGTGAACAATGCGGGGATCATCAAACGTATTCCGATTCTGGATATGCCGGTAGAGGAATTTGAGCAGGTGATCGATGTCGACCTCGTTGCGCCGTTCATTGTCAGTAAGCGTGTTGCACCGAACATGATCAAGAAGCGTGAAGGCAAGATTATCAACATGTGTTCGATGATGAGCCGTTATGGACGTAATTCCGTTTCGGCTTATGCATCCGCAAAAGGCGGCCTGAAAATGCTGACGGCCAATATGTGCTGTGAGTGGGCGAAGTATAATATTCAGGTGAACGGCATCGGTCCGGGCTACATTGCTACGGCGCAGACCGCTCCGATCCGTGAAGGCGGACATCCGTTCAACGATCTGGTTATGACCCGTACACCGGCCGACCGCTGGGGTGAACCGGAAGATGTCGGTAATGCGGCGCTCTTCCTGGCTTCCAAAGCCAGCCAGTTTGTTAACGGTCATGTGCTGTATGTGGATGGCGGTATTACGGCCAACTTCGGTTACGTTAAAGGCGAAAACGTCGTTTAATGCTTCAGCAGGGGCGGATGGCTATCCGCCCCTTTGTGTTTATTAGGGAAAGCGTTCATCCAGCGATAGAGTGACCGGTAGATGGATGGACCGCAAAGAGTATCCCCGTTTAAACCTATGCCCGAAAAAGCCATAGAGATTGCGTTGTGCATTGATTACAACAGTAATTATTACCGGAGTATTGTCAGCGGCGTGGCGCGTTACAGTAATCTCAAGGGGTGGCGGTTTTACACCAACCGGGGATTCCCGCAGATTTCCCGGCAGGACCTGAAAGCGTGGAAGGGTGCCGGCGTGATCGGTCGTCTGACTCCCGAGGTGATTGCTGATCTGCAGGACCGCGGCATTCCTGCGGTGAATGTGAAGTCGGACTACCTCAATCTTCCGGTGGCTTCGGTGCTGATGGATAACATGGCTATCGGCCGTATGGCGGCGGAGCATTTTCTGGATAAAGGAATCAGCCGTTTTGCAGCGACCTGCTGGTCGATCAAAGGTGCGAGCGGCGATTTAAAGGTCCGTGGCTTTATTCAGGCGCTGGAAAAACGCGGGCATTTGGTTCAGCGCCTGGAAAGTCAGAAAGATATCTCCCGGCCGGAACGCTGTCTCGATCTGCAGAAAGGGGAGACGGTCGGCGTTTTTGCAGCAGAGGATTATCTGGGCCGCATGGTCATCGAAGCGTGTCAGGACCACGGGTTGCGGGTTCCTGAAGACGTTGCGGTTATCGGTGTGGATAACAGCCCGTTTATCTGCGAGATGGTAAAGCCGGGTTTGACGACCGTTGAACTCGGTGCTGAGCGAATCGGTTATCAGGCGGCCCAGTTGCTGGACGATCTGATGAAGGGAGCGGCGGTTCCTGCAGAACCGATCATGGTTGCACCGGAGCGGGTGGTGCAGCGGCATTCCACGGATATTCTGGAAGTGAACGATGAGCTGGTTGGGCGTGCGCTACGCTTTATCAGTGAGCATGCCCACCAGCCGCTGACGGTAACGGAAATTACAGACGCGTTGTTCTGTAACCGTCGTGTGCTGGAAAAACGGTTTAAGGCCGAAGTCGGCCGCACGCTGCACGAAGAGATCCGGCGTTCCCGGATTAAACGTGCCTGCAGGCTGTTGCGGGAATCCGACATGCTGGTGGAAGTGCTGGCAGAAGCCTGCGGCTATTGTTCGCGCGAGCGTTTCAATGCGGCCTTCCGCAAAGAGACCGGAAAGACTCCATCTGCCTATCGCAAGGAATACCGCTTCGGATCCAACAGCTGATGATTTCCTCCTTATTCCGGGCGGTGTTTTTTCTGCCTCTGGATGTTTCAGTAGATTCCGTCAGATTCGAACGTTCCGAGATAGGTAATATCATTTACTAAAACATTCCGGTCTTAACGACAGCGTTAGTCCGTGCAGAGATGCAGAGAGCGCGGAGCTGTTTATGATTGAATTTCTCTGCGTCCTCAACGCCTCTGCGAGGGATCAAATTTATACCGGATAGTTTTAACGTTTGGTATAACATATCCAAAAGAAGGGTTGCCTGTGGGGAGGGTTCTGTGAGTAGCTTTTGTATTCTTGTATGAAAGGTGATTTATGATGAAACGTGTATTCCTGTTTTCTGTCCTGTGTGTAATCGGTGCTGCGGCGGACAGCTTCCGCTATGAGCCCGACTGGGATTCGATCCGGAGCCGGTATCAGGTGCCGGAATGGTTCCGTGATGCCAAGTTCGGTATTTTTATTCATTGGGGCCCTTATGCGGTGCCGGCTTATATGTCGGAAAAATATGCGCCGGGCATGTATGATCCCAACTGGAACAAAGGCGGAATGAATGCCTTCCGGCATCATCAGGAAACCTATGGGGATCCGTCGGAATTCGGGTACAAGGATTTTATTCCCATGTTCAAGGCCGAAAAGTTTGATGCCAAAGCCTGGGCCAGACTGTTTAAAAAGGCCGGCGCGCGCTATGTGGTTCCGGTGGCGGAACATCACGACGGGTTTGCCATGTATGCGTCGAAGCACACCCGCTGGAATGTGAAGGACATGGGGCCGAAAAAGGATACCATGCGCCTGCTGGCTGATGCCGTGCGGGCCGAGGGCATGAAGTTCGGCGCATCCTCGCATTTTGCGCTGAACCGGATTTATTACAAAACCACCGATCCGCATTGGGATACCAATGATCCGCAGTATGCCGACCTCTACTGGTATCCGCGCGATAAGGATTCAAAGCCGGACCAGGATTTTCTCGATCTCTGGTGGAAGCGTACCACGGACATCATCGATAATTATCAGCCGGATCTGCTCTGGTTTGATTATGGTCTGGATAAGCCCGGTTGGGAACCGGTGCATAAAAAAATTCTGGCCTATTATTACAACAAAGGGCTGGAGTGGAATAAAGGCGTGGTCTTTCAGGATAAGAACATGAAATACCACTGTTTCCCGGAAGATGTTATCGTGCTCGATATTGAACGCGGGCGTATGTCCGACATTTATAAATATCCGTGGCAGACCGATACCTCCGTCGGAAAAATTTCCTGGGGCTATATCGAAAACGAGGAGTATAAAACCGCCGACTACCTGCTCGACGAGCTGATCGATATTGTCAGTAAAAACGGCTGTCTGCTGCTCAACATCGGACCCAAAGCCGATGGTACTATTCCGAAAGAAGCCGAGGAGATTCTGCTTTCAATGGGGGAATGGATGGATGTCAACGGCGAAGCGCTGTTTAATACCCGGCCGTGGAAAATCTACGGCGAAGGCCCGACTAAAGTGAATAAAGGTCATCATTCCGAAAAAAACAATGAAGAGGCGGGTTATAAAGATATTCGCTTTACCACGAAAGGCGATGTCCTCTATGCCACGGCATTGGGCTGGCCGAAAAACGGAAAATTTCTTATCAAATCGCTGGCGAAGAATAATCCCCACGAATCGCGGCGCATTAAATCCGTGCAGTTTGTCAGCGGAAAAAATCACCTGAGATGGAAACAGACCCGCAAAGGGCTTGAACTGAATGTGCACGGCAAAAAGCCCTGCGAAGCCGCTTATGTCTTCAAGGTGGAATTCATGTGATGTTCCGGTGTTAGTTGGCTCAGTGCGTTGCGGGCTGAAAAGCGTCTCTGATTGATTCTTTATTCAGTGCGATGAGGGTGAAAACCCCGAGCACGGTTCCAAACGGCATGAACATGCATTCAATTCCGGCGATGACCATGCAGTACATCCGGTTTTTCCGTTGGCTGAGTTTTCGCCCGGCCACAATCATGCTGATGGCGGTCAGCCAGCCGGTGAGGATGAAGATGGAACCCATGATTACAAACAACCATCCGATCTGAGCCGGTGGCGGATTTCCATCGGTTTCTTCGAAGAACTTACCTGAAATGATGGCCAGCCCCATAAAAACATGGATGAACGGTATGCATGAAAAGAGTGCGGTAATGCCGCCTGCAACATAATGGAAAACGGCCAGGATGTTTAACTGCTTCGCTTCTTCATGATTCATAAATGGGCTCCTCTTATATATATTGTCTAGCGGGTGAACATTTATTTTCCATTATTCCGGTGTGGTCGGGAAATGCAATGGCGGAGGAGTGCCACAATGCCGGCTTTACCGCTTTGTCCTACGGCGCAGCTGATTACGGAACCGTCGGGATGCGTGATGAGGGTTTTGGAGTTTTCATACTCCTCTTCTTCATTCAATCTTCAAAGTAAGCTACGCAAACAGCAAGGTGCAGGGGGAGTGCAATTTAAGAAGGGTCTCCTGCAGGAATCGCCATGTTCTTTAATATCCATTCTGTTTTAATGATCGTGGAAATACAGAAAGGCACTGAATTCACGAAGATTTATTTTCGTGGATTTCAGTGGTTTTGGCTGAAGGAGATTTTCGATGTGGATTAAAACGGGTTTTATGGTTCTACTGTTTTCGCTGTCTGTTTTGGCTGCTGATAAGCCGAATATTGTGCTGTTGTTTGCGGATGATGCGGGATACGGGGATTTCGGATTTCACGGCAGCCGCCATTTCAGAACGCCGCATCTGGATGCGCTGGCGAAGGACGGGGTTGTGCTGACCCAGTTTTATGTAACGGGGGCCACGTGCGGACCGTCGCGCGCCGGGCTGCTGTCGGGCCGTTATCAGCAGCGCTTCGGATTCGAGGAGATTAATGTACCGGGAATCATGAGTCCTCACTCAAAACTGCTGGGCGACGAAATGGGGCTGCCGACCGATTTTCCAACCCTTGGAAATTATCTTCAGGAGCTGGGCTATAAAACCGCAGTCTTCGGAAAATGGCATATGGGGGTGGCGGATCGGTATCATCCGCTGAAACGCGGTTTTGATGAGTTTTACGGGTTCCGGGGCGGCGCACGCAGTTTTTTCCCTTATCCGCAGCCGGAGAAACAGAAACATGAAAATCTGCTGGAACGCAATTTCGGGGAATTTAAAGAACACGAGGGCTATCTGACGGATGCGCTGGCCGCTGAAACATGCGATTTTATAGCCCGTCACCGGGATGAGCCGTTTTTTGCCTATGTTGCGTTCAATGCGGTACATACCCCGATGCAGCCGGATCCGAAAGATAAAGATAAGTTTCCGCAGCTTGAGGGAAACCGCCGCAAAGTGGCGCAGATGACATTGTCGCTGGACCGCGCGTGCGGGAGAATTATGGATACCCTGAAAGCGCTGGGGCTTTACGAAAATACGCTGATTGTTTTTTCGAACGACAATGGTGGACCGATGGATAAAAACGGGTCGAGCAATTATCCGTTTTCCGGTGTGAAGGGCACGCAGCTGGAGGGGGGAATCCGTGTGCCCGGCGTGGTGGCCTGGCCGTCGAAACTGCCGCGGGGAAGAACGTATGATTATCCCATGATTACACTGGATCTGATTCCAACCTTTGTAAAAGCGGGCGGAGGGGAACCGGCGGAAAATCTGGATGGGGTGGATATGATGCCGTATCTGCTGGGCGAAAAAACGGGGCGGCCGCATCAGACGCTGCACTGGAAAATGGAAACGCGCGCCGCGATCCGCGACGGTGACTGGAAACTGCTGCGCTTCCCGGACCGGCCACCACAACTGTATAATTTAGCTGAAGATCCCGGCGAGCAGCATGATCTGGCGGCGGAACATCCGGATCTGGTGAAACAGCTTTTCAAAAAACAGTTTGAATGGGAAATGGAGCTGCAGCGTCCGCTGTTTATGCTCCGCCGTCAGGAGGAGGCGTGGTCAGCCCGCCGGGCCGATGAATTTTCGGTTCCTCCTTCTGCGGATTATTAGGCGCCTGTCATCCGTTACCGAAAGGTTTTCTGCTCTTTTCGGCCGTAGGGTAGCGGACGGTGTTCTTTCGTATTTTCCGTGGTAAAAACTTCCAGTCCCTGAAAAAATAACCAAAACGCAAGGTACGAGTGCAATAAGAGACGGCAATCTTGCAAGATCAGCTATGTTGGCTGATTTCAACCTGTGGCAATAAATAGAACCTCTCTGAAGGATGGCGTGTGTTTCGGCGGTAAAGAAGAGATGAAAGTGTGATGATGAAAAGGATGACAGCAGTTTCTGGAGTAATGGCGGTTATGGTGGGCAGCGGTTTTGCGGCACAGAAAGACTGGGAAAATGAACAGGTGTTCGAGCGCAACAAGCTTGGGGCTCGGGTGCCGGCTTATTCCTATAAAACAGAGAAGGATGCGCTGGCCGGTGATCGTACGACATCGCGTATGGTGCCGCTCAACGGCGTATGGAAATTCAAGGCTGTGCCGACCGAGGATGAACGGCCGAAGGATTTCATGGCACCCGATTTTTCCGGTGAGGGCTGGGACGATATTGAGGTTCCTTCCAACTGGGAGCTGAAGGGGCACGGCCAACCGATCTATTCCAATATTACCTATCCATTCACACCGGGCATTCTCGATACCAATCTGGCCTACGATTGGAAAGGGCCGCAGCCTCCGGTGCCGCCGAACATTTATCGCGATAATCCGGTGGGTAGTTATTTTCGCGATTTTGAAGTTCCCGATAGCTGGAAGGACGATTCGGTGATTCTGCATTTCGGCGGCGTGTCGTCGGCCTTTTATGTGTGGGTGAACGGAAGAGAGGTGGGTTACAGTCAGGGTAGCCGGCTGGCGGCGGAATTTGATATTACCGATTATGTGCAGCCGGGGACGAACCGTCTGGCGGTGCAGGTGTTCCGCTGGAGTGACGGATCGTATCTGGAAGATCAGGATATGTGGCGGCTGAGCGGGATTCACCGTGAAGTGCTGCTGTTGGCTCAGCCGAAGGTTGCGATCAATGATATGTATGTTCGAGCATCGCTCGACAAAAATTATGAACATGGAAAACTGGAAATCCGACCGCGTCTTTGGGTGAAAAAAGGTCACGCTGATCTGGAAGGATGGACGGTTTCGGCGGAACTGTTTGACGGAGCGGAACAGGTCTTTGAAAAACCGCTTTTCTGTTCCGCGAAAAAGATCCATGAAGAGCGCTGGCCGCCGCGGGACCATCCGGTCTTCGGGTTCATGAAGGCGGATATCCGCAATCCGAAGAAATGGACGGCGGAAACGCCGAACCTCTACCGCCTGGTGCTGACGTTGAAAAATTCAAAGGGCGAAGTGGTGGAGGCCCGCAGTCAGGACATCGGTTTCCGGCGTGTGGAATTCGGTCCGGAAAATCAACTGCTGATCAACGGTGAAGAAGTGAAGCTGATGGGCGTGAACCGACATGATCACAGTCATTTGCACGGCAAGGCGCTGACGCGGGCGGAAATGCGCCGGGATGTCGAACTGCTGAAACGGTTTAATTTTAATGCGGTGCGTACGAGCCATTATCCGAACGATCCTTATTTTCTTCAGCTGTGCAATGAATACGGCCTTTATGTGATGAGTGAGGCGAATATCGAAACGCATCATCTGGGCGGATATATTGCCAACCAGCCATCATGGAACGGGGCGCTGTTGAGCCGTGTTACGCGGATGGTGGAGCGTGATAAAAACAATCCGAGCATCATTTCGTGGTCGCTGGGTAATGAATCGGGTACAGGGCCGGGGTTTGCGGCGGCGGCCGCCTGGGTGAAATATTATGATCCGTCGCGCTTTATTCATTATGAAGGTGCGCAAGGCGATCCGACGCATCCGGATTATGTGGAGGAGGATGATGTCGGTTACAAGGTTACAAAGTGGCCGGTTTTTGCCAATCCGACTGATCCGGATTATGTGGATGTAATCAGCCGGATGTATCCGGAACTGCGTCAGCTGGTGACGTTGAGTGAAAGCGAACAGATTAATCGGCCGATCGTGATGTGTGAATATCTGCATGCGATGGGGAATTCGGTCGGCGGGTTGAATGACTGGTGGAAGGAAATCCGCGCACGCAAAAATCTGATCGGCGGATTTATCTGGGACATGATTGACCAGGGCCTGCAGACGACGAATGAAAACGGTGAGGTCTTTTTTGCGTATGGCGGCGATTTCGGTGATATCCCGAACGATGAAAACTTCTGTTTAAACGGTGTTTTTGCATCGGACCGCACTCCGAACCCGCATGCGTGGGAATGTAAATATGTTTTCCAGCCGGTGGAGATTTCAGGAGCGGGTAACCGGATGGTGAAAATTGAAAACCGGTTCAGCTTCACGAATCTCAAAGAGTATGAAATCCGCTGGAGCTTTTCTGAAAACGGTACGGAGCAGCAGTCCGGTGTGCTTGAACCACTGGATCTTGAACCGGGTGAGGCCGTTGTGGTTGAAATTCCTGCCGACCTTTCGGATGTGCGCGATGATGCGGAGTACTGGATCGGGGTGAGTGTGCATGAAACCCGGGACCGTCTGTGGGCGGAAAAAGGATTTGAAATTGCCAAGAACCAGTTCCTGGTCCGGGAAGCGCAACCGAAGCCGGCTTATGTTTCAGCGGTGCACGGAGAAGTTTCGTTTAAGGAAAATGATCGCGTTGTCGAAATCAGCGGTCCTGATTTTTCGGCCGTCGTTTCGAAACAGGACGGTAATCTGATTTCGTATACGGTGAATGGGGTGCAGCAGCTGGCGGCTCCGCTGAGGCCGAATTTTAACCGTCCGCCGGTTGACAATGATCTGCGCGGCCGCGGCTGGAAGCCGTTTAATGCTTCGCAGAAGGTGTGGGGGAAACTGCCGGGCGCGTTCCGAGTTAAGCAGTTTAAAGCGGGAGCCTACAAGGGGCATACGGTGCGTGTGGCCGTGGACCGCGAAGCGGAGAAGGTTAAACTGACGACCGTTTATACCTTTTTCAGCGATGGTGCCGTGGAAGTGCGGATGGAACTGGATGCCGATGCATCGCTGCCGAACCTTTACCGAGTCGGTATGACGCTGGGCGTTCCCGGTGCGTATTCCGAAGCTGCGTATTACGGGCGGGGGCCGTGGGAAAATTATGAGGATCGGAAGCTCAGTGCCGACGTGCATGATTTTTCACTGAAAACCGACGAGCTGTTTCACAGCTATGCGGTGCCGCAGGAAAACGGCAGGCACTGTGATACACGCTGGTTCCGGCTGTCCGACGGCATGCACAGCCTGAAGTTTGACGGGGCTCCGGTTTTCGCTTTTTCGGTCTGGCCTTATTCCGCTGAACAGCTTGCTGCGGCGAGGCATCCTTTTGATCTGAAACCGCAGGGTTTCTATACCGTGAATATTGATCTCGTGCAGGCGGGGCTGGGCGGAACGCTGTCCGATACACTGCCTCAATATATCGTAAATCCGGGAAGCTATGCATTCGGATTCATGATGATCCCGGAAACCAAGCAGGAATGAAATGATGAATAAAGCCACATTAGCGGGTTGTGTACTGGCAGGCGCGGTTATGTCGTCGGCGTTCGCCGGTTCCGGAAACGTGCCATTGAAGGAGCAGGCTCTGGTGAAAATCGGTGAACTTGAAGCGCTGATGGATCAGGCCCGTGCGAAGGAACTTTGTGTGGCACGTGAAGAAACCGTGGTGTGGTTTTCAAAGGAGTTTATTAAGTTTGCAGATTGGGATGAAGCCCATAAGGAGGCGAATGAATATCTGTTCGGCGTCTACCATCAGCCCTTTAAAAGTCGGAAGAAGGAACTGGCGGAACAGTTGCCGGATTTCGAGCGGAAGAAAGTTATTGAGCTGCTGGACAAGGGCATTGCCACACTGAGCGCGGTAATCCGCGGTGAGATCGTTCGTCGTCCTGTAAACCGGGTGAACTGGGAAAATATCGAGGTGGTTGAGGATGTTCTGCTGAGTAACGGTAAACCGGTTTTTCTGTATGACTATTTTTCCAAATCGGTGGGCCGTCCGCTGACTGATAAACAGGTGTATAATGATCATCTCGGGGCCATCTTCCACGGTGGTGAAAACCTGTATCCGGTCGACCATGATCGGGCGATCAATTCATTTCTGCTGAAGGAAGACGGATCGTGGGATGAGGAACTGCTGAAAGAGATTACCGAAATTCATAATACTAACGTCGGGTTTCTGCTGTTCTGGAACGGCGGGATTCCGGAGTGGGTGCTGGAGAGAGAACCGGAGGCGGATAAAGGACGAAGCCTTTTCACGGGCTATGATATCGATAATCCGCTGATGCGTGAGGTATGGGGGAAAATCGCCCGTAAGTCAGGGGAACTTACCCGCGGTAAAAAAGTGACCCAGCTCGGCTATATTCTTTCCAATGAGCCGCACTGGTATGCGGCGAAGGAGCACTGGACTCAGCGGTATAAAGAGATGAATTCGGTTTCTTCGTACACGGATGCCCGCTTTAAAGCATGGCTGAAGAAAAACTATAACGGTGATATCGGGAAACTGAACAGCAATTGGGAAAGTGAATTCAGAAGCTTTGAAGAGGTTTCCTATCCGTTCCCGCTTCCGCGTTCGTTGCGGGGAACAGCGCTGTGGTATGATTTCTGCCGTTTTAATATGGACCGTGTAACGGATTGGTTTACCTATATTCAGAATGAATTGCGTAAAGGAAATCCGGAAGCGGAGACAAGCATCAAATTGCAACCCAATCTGTTTTCCGAAAATTACCGTTCGCACGGCATTGATGTGGAAGCACTGACCGAACTGACGTCGATGATCGGCGATGATGCCAAAACGAAATGGATCCGGAATCTGAATGCAAATCAGTCTGAACCTTGGGAGGCGCACTACGCCTATTGCTGGGAAGAGCTGAGCATGACCTACGATTTTCTGGAATCGGTTGCGCCGAACAAGATTCACTTCAACTCGGAAAACCATTTTCTATCGGCTTCGTGGGTACGCGAGCTGGATATGCCCGAGGAGTATGTGCGCAACGTCTACTGGCTGGCGACAATCCAGGGCATGGATGCCAATCTGGCCTGGTGGTGGGCACGCGATCCGGACGGATCTCCGGAAGACCGTATGGAAGGTGAACTGAATTTCTTTGATCCGGCGTTGGCCGGATCCTATGCGGCTTCGGCCAATCAGCAGCCGCATGTGGTGAATGAAGTGACGCAGGTGATGTATGACCTGAACAGCGTTTCGGAAGAAATCATGGCCATTCGCCGGCAGCGTCGTCCGGTTCGTCTGTTCTACTCGGAAACCTCATCGATCAACAAATCCCGGCACATGAGCGATCAGTTTGAGATGTATGAAAAACTGTTTTTCGAAGGTTTTCCGCTGGGCTATGTGACGGAAAAAATTCTGACCAGACAGGATCACCGTCTATGGGATACGGTGGTGGTGTATAAAACACCGTTTGTGACCGATTCCGAATTTGCGGCGTTACAGCAGTATCTGGATGGCGGCGGCACAGTGATTGTCGATGCCTGGAGTCTGGACAGAAACCAGTATGGTCGACCGCGCCGGGAAAAGCTTTCCCCGGGGAAGGGGCGGCTGATTGTGCTTCCGAAAAGTGCAACTCCGGAGCAGATGAAGCAGAAAGCTCTGGCATTGAGCCCGGGGGCAAAACAGCCGGTTGTTGTTTCCGAGGATAACGGATCAACACACAAGGGCTGCACCTGGCGTGTGGTGAGAAATCCGAACGGAGAAGGTTATCTGGTTAATATTCTGAATCTGGGAAAACACCCGGCCGAGCTGCAGCTGAAGGATTCGAACGGAAAGCCGGTGGATGCAGTTGATGTGCTTACGGGGAAATCGATGGGTTCTGCATTTGCACTGAAATCCAACGGGGTGCTGTTGCTGAATGTTGCGGCGCGGTAAGAGGGGAAACGATGAAAAACTATCAGAGGAATGCCTTTATTTTTGCCACGATCGTTGCGATCGGCGGTCTGGTGTTCGGGATCGATGCGGTGCTCATTTCCGGGACGACCAGCTATATTACTGAAGAGTTCGGTCTGACACCGGATATGTTGGGCAATGTGGTTTCATCGACGCTGCTCGGTGTTCTCATTGCATTGCCGTTTGTCGGGCCTGCGTGCAACAGTTTCGGGCGGAAGCGCGTGATTCAGATTATTGCTGTGCTCTATCTGATTTCTGCCGTCGGCTCCACTTTTGCGCCGGGGTACTGGACACTGTTCATTGCCCGTTTTATCGGCGGCCTCGCATTCAGTTCCATCACATTGGCCTCGATGTATATCGGCGAAATTTCGCCGCCGAGCTGGCGCGGAAAGCTGGTGGCGATGACGCAGATCAATATTGTGATCGGGCTGACGTTGGCCTATTTCATAAACGATGCAGTTTTTAAAGCCTCAGTTTCCGGAACCGGCTGGGCGGAATCGCTGGGGTTTGCGGATCATACCTGGCGCTGGATGCTGGGTTCGGAAATTCCGGCCGCGGCTATCTGGCTGGTTCTGCTTTTCTTCATTCCGGAAAGTCCGTCGTGGCTGTTTTATAAAGGGCGTGAAGCGGAAGCGCGCAGTGTGCTCACAAAGCTGCTGTCCGATGATGAAATCGATCATCATCTTGATGAGATGCGTGAGAGTATGGCCGAGAACGCACAGGAGCACGATATTCTTACCCAGTTTAAAGAGATTTTCGGGCGGCGCATGCGTCTGATTCTGGTGATTGCCGTGACGTTTGCTATTGCACAGCAGGCATCGGGAATAAATGCGATTATGTTTTATGCCACCACGGTGGTGGAACAGCTCGGTTTCGGTACGGATGCCGCTTTTACCCAGACGGTTCTGTTTGGTGTGGCCAGCCTTGTCTTCACGATTGTGGCTCTGCTGCTGGTCGATAAAATCGGCCGTCGTCCGTTGATTGTCGGCGGTATGCTCTGGATTATTGCGAGCCTCGGCGTCGGTGCCTACAGTTTTTCACAGGCGACCTATACCCTGCAGCAAAACACTATTGTCGAATTGACCGATGCGGGGATTTTTCCGCAACCGGAGCGGCTGGAAGCCATTGTCGGTGTGGAATATCACAGTGATGTAGAGTTTAAGGCTGCCATTAATGAGGTGCTCGGAGAAAAGGATGCACGGAATAATCAGAGTCTGCTGATTCAGAATGCCGCTCAGATGAATGCGATGCTGATTTTTATCTGCATGCTCAGTTTTATTGCGGCGTTTCATTTTTCCATCGGTCCGATTATGTGGATTGTTTTTTCAGAAATTTTTCCGATATCGCTACGCGGAATTGCTATTCCGCTCTTCGGTTTCATCAGTACATTTGTCAGCTGGAGTGTGGCCAAATTTTTTCCGGTACAGCTTGATAAGCTGGGGATGGCTTCCACGCTGCTGACCTATGCTGGTTTTGTTGCGGCAGGGCTGGTGGTTCTCTTCTTTACGTTCAAGGAAACCAAAGGCCTGTCAATCGAGGAGATTCAGCAGAAGCTGGTTATTAAAACCAAGGTCTGATTTTTAAACCTGTAACTTTAGGATGTTAACCATGAGTATTCCTGCAGTGACCGATAATGCGAACAGTCCGTTTGTGAAGTTTAAGTCGATCGGCATCGGTGAGTGCCGCTGGACGGAAGGCTTCTGGGCTGATAAATTCAAACAGTGCGAAGAGACGATGGTTCCGTATATGGGCGCGGTGCTGAAAGGCGACGTCGGTCATGCGTACAACAACTTTAAAATCGCTGCCGGCCTGATGGCCGGGGAACATCAGGGGTTCTACTGGCATGACGGAGACTTCTTTAAATGGATGGAGGCCTGCGTTCATATTTATGCCGTTAACAGAGACGAAAAGCTGATGGATGAACTGGATGAAATCCTGAAGCTGATAGCGGAGGTGCAGGAAGGCGATGGATACCTGCATACCTATATTCAGATAAATAACATCGGTCATTTTTCAAACCGGAAATATCATGAAATGTATAACTGCGGGCACCTTTATACCGCCGCCTGCATTCATTATCGCGTTACGGGGAAAACCAATTTTCTGGACATTGCGGTTAAAAATGCGGACCTGCTCTATAGTCTTTTCCAGCCTCAGCCGCCGGAGTTGGGACGCTTCGGATTCAATCAGTCGCAGATTATGGGGCTGGCCGAGCTGTACCGTACCACCAGAGATACGCGCTACCTAGAGCTGGCCGAAATCTTCATCAACAACCGGGGGAAATATCCGGTGGTGCATGATTCGACGACGGAGGGCTATCCGATCGGCGATATGGTGCAGGAGACGGTTGCTATACGCGAAGAAACCGAGGCCGCTGGACATGCCGTATTGGCGCTTTACTACTATGCCGGAGCTGCCGATGTTGCGGCTGAGACCGGAGAGCAGGCGCTGTTGGATGCCCTTGACCGGTTGTGGAACAGCGTGGTGAACCGGAAGATGTATGCCACCGGCGCCGTCGGACAGACCCATTTCGGTTCTTCGCCGCGCCGGCAGCTCATTGAAGAAGGGTTTATTGATGACTACAAAATGCCGAATACAACGTCGTATAATGAAACCTGTGCGAATATTGCGAATGCCATGTTCAGTTATCGCATGCTTGGTATTAAAGGGGAGTCAAAGTATGCAGACATCATGGAACTGGTGCTGCACAATAGTGCGCTGGTAGGAATCGGGCATAGTGGGAAAGATTATTTCTATGCCAATCCGCTGCGTTTTGTTCATGGTCAGCGCGAATACGACGATGATCCCGAAGTGACGGAATCGCCGCACCGTGAGCCCTATCTTGAATGCTTCTGCTGTCCGCCGAATCTGGTGCGCACGATTGCGAAGGTTTCCGGCTGGGCGTACAGTCTGGCACCGAACGGGATATCGGTGAATCTTTACGGCGCGAATGAACTTTCGACCTGTCTGCAGGACGGTTCCGCCCTTAAGCTGCGCCAGCAGACGGACTATCCGTGGGATGGTGCCGTGACGATTACGATGGAGGAGTGTAAAGCCGATGCATTTGATCTCTATCTGCGTATTCCGGAATGGGCGGAGGACGCAACTGTTCTGGTGAATGGCGTAGCATCCGGAGCGGTTGTACAGGCCGGTGAGTTTGCCGTGCTGAGCCGTGAATGGAAAGCAGGCGATACGGTTGAGCTGAACCTCCCGATGGATGCCGTGTTTATTGAAGGGCATCCCTATATCGAGGAAGTGCGCAATGAAGTGGCTGTAAAACGCGGGCCGCTGCTCTATTGCATTGAATCTCCGGATCTTCCGAAAGAGGTGTCGATTCTTGACGTCTACCTGCAGGGGGATGCCGAGCTCAAGGTGGAAGATCAGCCGGATCTGCTCGGCGGCGTGAAGACTATCCGCACCGATGTGCTGTTGCGTAATGATACGGATAAAAGCCGGATGTATCACCGGGTATCCAAACCGGATTTCACTCCATTTAAAGCTCAGCTGATTCCGTATTATGCCTGGAGTAATCGCGGTACTGCGGAAATGACTGTGTTCATGCCGGTGATCTGGCATTGATCCATTATACCGGAATTTGGGAAAGGAAGGTTTCGGCCTTCCTTTTTTATAATGGTGTGCAACGAGAGCAGACTTGAATGCAGGATCGGCTGTTCTCAGAGCCGGGTTCCTATGGGAACGTGTTAACAGTCGGATGGAAGAAGCGCATGCGCTGAATCCGTCCTGTTAATACGAAACAGGAGGAACCAGAAATGAAAACCGAATATACATTATGCGCGCTTTTCAGCGCAGGTCTGATGATCAGTCAGGTACAGGCGGGAATTACGTTTGAGGACGATTTTGAAAGTTATACCCCCGGAGATTCTCCGTCCCCTACAAATGTGTGGGTTGATGCAGAGGGAATGACTGTGACCAACGGGGGGAGCTGGGGATCGCAGTGGGTAAACAATGTCAGTACCGATGGCTGGAGTTTTGCAACGCTGGACATGCCGGACGCGGCTGTGATGACGATCTCATTTGATGCATATTTTGACACTGCTGATTTCGGAGACGGTTATATGCGCATGAGCATGAACGGGGATCTGGGAAATGTGAACCGGCTCGATTTCGGGAAAAACTGGGATATGCGCAAGGGTACGGATTTCAGCATGGATAAAGTACAGCATTTTGATGTGGTCATGAATCTGAGCGGAGCAACCGTGAACTATAACGGAACTTCGATTGCGCATGACAGTTTCGCGGTATGGGTTGACGGAGCGCAGGCCGGCCCGGCTTCCGGTACTGCCGGCAGCGGCGGGGAGTATCCGATGGATCAGAGCGGTTCGGAGAATAATACGCTGATTACCAAGGTCGGGTTCTGGGTTAATGCAGCGGCGGTACAGCTCGATAATATCGAAGTGCGGGATGAAGCCTACGTAATTCAGTATCCATGGGATACCGTATTCAATTATGAGTTTGACGGAACGGTGGATGGTACCGTTTTCTCGAATCTCGGTGGATGGGACAGTCTGAATCAGTGGGGCTTCGGTTTTATCAATACGAATGTCACCGGTGCGCGGCTAGTGCACCGTCCGGAAAGCACAGAGCCGGAATTTGAAGTCAACAAAAAGGGCTGGAACTGGCGTGGTGTGATCCTGACCAACGGACTGGGCCGTGCTGTGGTGACCAATGAAGCGATTGAGTTCAAAATGGATTATTCCATGTTTGCCTATACAGAGCGTTCGAACCGCAACGGGATCGATTTTTTCCTGACCACCAATCATACGGCACTTGCGGATAATACGGCTCCGCATGAGGCTTCGCAGCAGTATTTCGGCAGTGAACCCGAAGCGCAGATGGGATTCCGGACCAAACAGCTGAATTGGGAAGTCGGCGGTGCATGGCCGGATGGCGGTTTCGGGCTTACGCTGGATCCCGTTAATGTCGGAGATGTACAGCTTTCGATGAGTCTGAATGCGATCGGTATTACCAATTTGTCCGGAGGTGTTGCGGCAGACATTGAGAGTATCCCGATGACTATTACCTACACAGCTCAGAAAACCACGAATGCTGGGATCTGGCGTGTCAGCGTTGAAATTGCGAATGCCGACGGCGACGTACTGCAATCCTACAGCGACAGCAGCTATACCAATCAGGTCCTTTATGACGCGGAGGATATCTATTTCGGAATGTACGCTTTTCACAATGCAGAAGGTGAAGAAGGGGCGGAAATGGATAATATGCGGCTTCGGATTCTGCATGAGGCGGAGCCGGTTTATACGCCATATGAAAATTTCCTGATTACTTATGGCCTTCTGGGTGAAAGTAAAACTGCAGACAGCGATGAGGACGGCCTGAACAACTGGGGCGAATATGTATTCGGCGGAAACCCGACCAATGGAAACGATGTGGGCAGTCAGCCTGTATTCGATGCGGTTTCCGGAAATTATATTTTCAATCTGATTGGTGATAATTCGGTAATTGCCCATATCCAGGAAACCGATGATTTGGTGATCGGTACCTGGTCGACCATTGATACGGTGGCTGTTTCGGAAACCAACAGGGTTCTGAACGCCTATACCAACTCGGTCGGAACGTCGGCAACGAAGAAGTTTCTGAAGCTGATTGTTGATTAACATTTAGAACAGATTGAATGGAGAGAGGTGCCCGGCGTTGCAGAGGGGTACCTCTTTTCTTCTGCAGAATGCGTTCCCGGGATAATCACCGCTGCATGAATCGGTCAATCAGAGATCAGCTTTGTGCTGTATTGACCATGTTGAAATGCAGAGTAACACGACATATTGATCCAATGCTGAAAGTTTCAGGTTATTGATCAATGGGTTTCAAAGGAGAGAATATGAAAAAAATATTTTTTGTTGTTTCAGTTCTGGCGGGATATTCGGCCGCAGCCGGAATTGTGTTTGAGGATACATTTGAAGACGACGTGCCCGGTGCTGCGCCGGCGGCTCCGGAGTGGGCGGATACGGCAGGCATGACAATCACCGGCGGATCCCCAGTGGACACTCAGTGGCTGGAGATAACGTCCGATGCCGAATGGACATTCGGAATGCTGAATCCGCCGGATGCATCGGTAATGACGCTTTCGTTCGATGGATATTTCGGGACAGCTTCTTTCGGTGACGGTTATCTGCGGATGAATATGAACGGAAACTACAGTGCTTTGAACCGGCTGGACTGGGGAAAAAACTGGGACATGCGTAAAGGCAGTGAATTTGCTCTGGATACCGTTCAGCACGTTGATGTGGTCATGAATCTGAGCGGATCGCCGGTGACCTGTAATGGAAGCAGTCTGGCACACAATGAATTTTCTGTATGGATTGACGGAGTTCAGGTGCTGCAGGGTACCATGGACCAGAGTGGCTCGGAAACAAACACGGCGGTCTCGGGTATCGGAATGTGGATGTATGCGGGGAGTGGATCTTCAGCTGTTTACATCGATAATGTGACGGTTCGTGATGAGGCGTATGTTTATGAGAAATCTGCTCCGGTGTATTATCCCCATACCGATCCGGGGAATGCCGGAAACTGGGTATTGCTTGAAGCAGTGAGCGACGAGTTTGAAGGTACGCAGCTGGATGAAACCAAATGGCAGGTCTGCGGACGGGCCGGCGTCTACTGGAATAATCAGTTTTCCGGGCGCTCATATTCCTCATCCAATGGCGACAGCTGGGATACCGGCTGGGAATACAGTCCGGATAATCTGCGGGTGACCAACGGAATGCTGAAGATCAGAACGGAATATGATCCCTCTTTTAACTGGGTGAACGATCCGTATGGAAATAACGAATTCACCACGGGCGGGATGTGGTCGAAAGCGCTGTCCGGTGAAACCGGATATATGGAAATCCGATGCAAACATCCGGATGCGAGCACGGTTGCGGCATTCTGGACGACGGCAGGCCCGGAGAGTCCGGCCTGTGAAATAGATGTATTCGAAGCCATTGGAAGCCCTTCATCCAATTTTTCCCGAACCAATAAAATGTGGTCATCACTTCATGACTGGTCGAAACCGATCCCAAACTCGTCCTGGACCGAAACCTCCGGACTTCCTTTTAACTTCAAAGACGGATTTCATACCTATGCTGCCGAGTGGGATGAGGAAAATCTGAAAATCTATGCCGATGGACGGCTTGTTCATTCAACAAGCCGTAGCTGGGTCGAAACCAACGGCATTCATTCAACCCGATGGCCCCTTCCGGGAGAACAGCATATCTGGGTGGATGCAGAAATTTTCCCGTGGTGGGGGATTCCGGATCCGTCCAGTCTGCCGGCTGAATTCGAGGTGGAATATATCCGGGTCTGGGAAAAAGGCGCTCCGACTGCATGGCATAATTTTGCAGAGAAATACCAGCTGAGCGGGATGAAGACCGATCATTCCGATTCCGATCAGCTGAATGACTGGGGCGAATATGTATTCGGAGGGAATCCCACCAATGGCGACGACATCGGAGTAGTGCCGTCATTTAATAGAACAAGCGGCTGTTATACGTTCAGCCTGATCGGAGACGATACGGTTGTTGCTCACGTGGTCAGTACACCGGACCTGCGGCTGGACATATGGAACACAAACGAAACTATTTCGGTAACAGAAACAAACGGATTGCTTAATGCCTACACCTACATTGCCGGGACAGGGGACAGCAATCTGTTCCTGAAGCTAGAAGTCGAATAAGTCCGTATGCGGAATCCTGTATTTATTTCACTTCAACCCGCTAAATCAGAAATTGAGTAAAGCAGTGTTAGGTTTCTTGTGGAAATGCCGGTGTTCATTTCAACTCTGAAACTGGATTGTATTATTTCTGAATAAAAGGACGCACTGCTTACGGGAGTGCATGAAATGGAGGAAAAATGAAAAAAAGCATGATCATATCCGCGGTGTCTGCTGCCTGTGCTATGGCTCAGGCGGAAGTTATTGTGTCGTGGGGGCCGACAAATGGAGCGGTCAGTGTGCATCAGGATCTGACTGTGGTTCAGACTTTCACGGATGCAGCTTACCAAAGTCCGACTGTGGGAGGGGATTATGACGGAAGTGCAGTCGCAAATCCGTATTTTTATGCAGCCGTAAGTGCTCCGGCGGGCCCGCAGGGGCTGTCGATCTGGAATGGGGCCAACACGGACCTGCTGGGGCGTTATCAGGGTTCCTCCGCCGCCGGAACCACGGACTCTCTTATGCTGGCCTGGGATGTCACCAATACACATCGGCTGGAGTCTTTTTCTTTGTTCGGTGTCGGGGAGTTCGGCGGAATGACCGGCCGGGAAGTCCGCTGGCTGTTGCAGGACCGCTCCGGAGACTGGTATGCCAGCGTGGCTGTCACGGGTTTTGGAAACAATGCTGATCTTACTACGGCAGATGTTACCACCATGAACTGGTTCGCATTCTCGCCGCACAATGAGGGCGTAGTAACTATTGGTGAAACGGAAGCTGCCGTAGATTTTACGGGTGTTCAGAAGGTCGGATTCTATCATCAGTGGGAAACCGATGGCGGCGGGGGAATCTATCAGACCGGTTTTGAGGTCAGTGTTGTTCCGGAGCCGGCAACATTCGGTTTGGTTATGACTTTCGGAAGCGGGGTGTTCTTTGTCCGTCGCCGCTTCATGATGTAATCCGTTTTTTCATCATCATACCCCGGCCTCCGGAGATTGGAATTTACGATCTCTGGGGGCCTTTTTTTGCTGTTTAGGTCTGATGCCGGTGCGCTGCACCATAACAGGCCGGAAATCAGACGCTTCCGCTGAAGTTTCATTAGGCGAGAACAGTGCAATAAAAGCGGATTCTATTGCAGGAATGTCTATGTGCCCGTTGTCCAATCTATCGCATATTCGGAATATCGGAAAAGGAGAGGGAACGTTGCGAGGTGATTTGAACAATGAAAAAGAGCAAAGTTAAAAGTGGAAAAGGGGTCGTCAAGGGCGCTCCGAGCGGGTTTGTCATCAGTATTGCGATTCATGCGGCGGCTTTTGCGCTGGCCGGTATGCTGGTGGTGTTCAATGTGGTACAGAAAGAGGAGAAAAAGTTTATTCCGCCCAAGCCGGTTGACCGCCCGAAGATGAAACTGAAGAAGCCGAAAGTTAAGGTGAAGAAAAGTTCCCGGCCTAAATCCACCACTCGTATTGTTACTAAAGTGCAGAAGGCGAGTATGCCGGATATTCAGCTTCCGGAAATGAGTGGAATCGGGGAGGGACTGTCCGGTGATATCGTCGGTTTTGATATGGCTCCGGATCTGGAGGAGGTCAGCTTCTTCGGATCGGAACATTCGATCGGGAATGATTTTGTCGGTACGTATTATGATATGAACCGCGACCGCAGCGGAAGACCTGTTCCGATGGATCCCGATACCATGGCCAATATTGTGAAGAACTTTCTGATCAAAGGCTGGAAAAGTAGTGTTTTCTCAAGATATTATCAGGCTCCGAAAAAGCTGTTCACAACACATTTCTGTGTTCCGACCGAGCTCTCTACCCTCGGTCCGGCCGCCTTCGGTCAGGAGGACGGGGCCTCCTGGTGCTGGCTGGCCCACTACAAAGGTCAGCTGGTTTATCCCGAAGATATCCGTATCCGTTTCTGGGGGCAGGGTGATGACTATATGATTGTTCGGGTTGACGGGGAGATTGTCCTGCTTGCCACCTGGCCGCAGGGTCCTGAACCCTATCTTATATCGGTCTGGGACTCTGATGCTGCGGACAACCGTAAATATGCTATGGGCAACAATCTCTCGGTAGTCGGAGACTGGATTGACCTGAAGGCCGGAGAACCGCTGGATATGGAGGTATTGATCGGTGAGGGCGGTGGCGGTCTTTTTACCGCTATGCTCTGTGTGGAGGTTGAAGGGGAGGAGTATCCGAAAAATCCGTTTATGCTCGGACCGACGCTTCCGATTTTCAAAACCGAGGAACTGAGTCAGGACATGGTGGACTCCATTCACTTTATGCTGGCCGAGGGCGATGCGTGTGTAACCAACGGCCCTGTCTTTAAAGACTATTAATTCAAACAGGACTCCCGTGATGAAACATCGATACCTATTTTCTGTCTTAAGTGCCGCATTGCTGGCCATTCCGGTTTGTGCGGAAATGCAAACGTGGACCACATCGGATGGGAAAACATTTGAAGCTGAATACATAAACCGAATGGGGCCGAACGCAATTTTAAAAACCGCAAAAGGCAAGCAGATCAAGGTTCCGCTAAGGCGGTTGTCTGAAGAGAACAGAGAGTATATTCAGCTTCAGCATCCTCCGAAGTTTAATATCGAATTTATCAATATCAGCGAAAAGGTTCCGCCCCCGCCTTCAAGTCCGTTTGTCGACCTGTTTTTTCCCAGCCGTTGTTTTGACTGGACCTTCGGGGTACGGGTGAAGCAGAAAGATGCCAGCTTTGACTATGGGCATGAAATTTTCATTGAATACTATGCCCTGGGGAAGGAAGTGGGCGGAGATCATTATGTCTATCTGAGCCATGGAGAAAGCAGTTTTACGCCGACAAAAGAAAATCGGGGTATTTACTCTTTTCAGGCTGAAAATCCGGTACGGCTTCAGGCCAAAGCGCTTACCGATCAGGCATCGTTACGGGGGATAGAATATGATGGCTATGTTGTGATTCTGAGGGATAAACGCGGGGAGATCATTCAGCACAGTGAGTCCAGCAAGGCTTTTTTCAGTAATATTGATAATATCGGGAAGCTTCATTTTCCGAACCGCTTCAATGATGAAGGTGTGCGTGTGGGAGCATCCCGTCCGAAAGAGGTTCTGGATCGCGGAAATCCCTGGCTCTTTAAGTAGCGGCCGAGGAGTCTGCATGGTGTGCATATTTTAATCTCAGTTCGGGCTTTCACCCTCAGATTATCCCAGAGGGTGAAAGTTTTTTTATGCACAGAGGATCTGGTCCGGTGCAATGGTTGATACCCGAATTATAAAATCCTTGGTTACCGGTTCGAGTCAAACATGTGAGATTGAATGAAGTTGAATTAGAGAATCAAAAAAAAGAGTAAGGAGGAGAGAATGATCCATTTGATTAAGTTATCAGGAGTCGGTATGGCTGTATTTGCGGTTTCCGCAGCGTTGGCCCGGACGACCATTATCGGAGGATCAATCGGCAATGGAAATTTTAATGGGAACGGTGCGGAAGCGGGATCGGGGGTAACGCTTACATATGCTGAGACACCGAACTGGTTCCATGCCGCGGGGGACGAAAGCTGGAACTTTATTTTTACGTCGGGAATGATCGGGAGTGATGATTCCACTTCCGGCGGGGCCTATATCTTTAATAACCGGCTGACGGTGAATGATACGGGATACACTATTTCGGCTGCCGGCGAGGTGTTTTCGTTGTCGTATCAGTTCGGTGCCGGCGGCGGAGAATCGAACTGGGAAAGCGGCAATGATGTTCTGCGCGCATACCTTTTTACATCGGCCGCGCCGGTGGATGCTTCGTTGACTTCGAATGCCATGATTCAGATCAGTGGAAACGATGACTATTACGTGAACCGGCCGCTGAACGGTCAGTGGACCTATCATGCAAATAATGCGTTCTATACCACTATGGCTGCAGATGTCGGAAAGACGGTTTATCTGGCACTGGTGTTTATTGATGATGGGGCGGGAACCGGAACCCCGAGGCTAGAAAATCTGATGCTGACGGTTGACGGAGGTATCACCAATCCCCGGCTGAACAGGTGCAAACCGACTGGGCGGTGTATGTTGAGCGATATGGGCTGAACGGATATTACCTGACTGATACCGATGGTGACGGCGTTTCGGACCGTATGGAGTTTGCTCATGGCGGGAATCCGACCAATCCGGTCGATGCCGGGCAGTTTCCTGCTTTCTCTGTAAGTAATGCTGCTGCGGATTTTATCAGTATGGAAGTGGCCGGTACGAATTCCGGTATCTGTTATACAGCGGAATGGACGGATAATCTGATTACGGGAGAATGGCGCCAGGCCTGGGCTATGACCAACAGCACCCCGTCTGCAGTTTCAAACTACAATGAAGTGGTTTATCGGAAAGATGAAGGGCCGGAGGATCAGGTCTTTTTCAGAAATCGCATTTTTCCACCGGTGTCGCGACCGAATATTCTTCTCATCCTGGCCGATGATCTGGGTTATGCAGATGTCGGTTTTAATCATCCCTATTCCGGCCCGAACAAAAACAATGCCTATAACGGAACGGCTCAGGTTTCGACGCCGGAGCTCGACCGGCTGGCCGGTGCGGGTGCCGTTTTCACTTCGGCATACGTTGTTCATCCCTTCTGCGGTCCGAGCCGCATGGGCCTGTTTTCCGGGCGTTATCCGCACGATTTCGGAGGGCCGTTCAATCTTCCGGATGATAATTCCGGGTATTATTCCGACCAGGGTATCAGCACCAATGAGGTGCTGCTCAGCAGTATGCTGCAGGAGGCCGGATACTATACCGGTCTGATGGGGAAATGGCATCTGGGGCAGGATTCGGAATATCACCCCAACAACCGTGGGTTTGATGAGTTCTACGGGTTCCTCGGCGGGGGGATTGTTTACTGGGGCCCCTATCAGGCCGGCGGGTGGGATTATCTGCGGTATCCGCAGTATAACGGAGTGGCGGATACTTCTCTGGGATCGGATGATCATATTACCGATGTGCTGACCGGGAAAGGTATCGATTTTATCGAACAGGCAGCCGCCACTGAAGATCCTTTTTTTCTGGTCATGTCCTATAATGCACCGCACTCCATTATGGTTGATGGGCGCAATGACCGCGACCAGGCCAAAGCGGAGGACCTTGCGGTCTTCGCCGACGTGCCGGATCGCTATAGAAGAAATCTGCTCGGACTGATCCGCGGGATGGACCGCTGTGTCGGGCAGCTGGTGCAGACGTTGAAAAATACCGGACAGTATGACAACACCCTGATTGTTTTTCTCAGCGATAACGGCGGACGTTTTGACCAGGTTGGAGGATGGGGCGACAACGGTGTGCTGCGCGGCCGGAAAGGGGATGTGACCGAGGGCGGGTTCCGCGTGCCGATGTTTATGCATTGGCCGAATATGATTCCTGCCGGTGTTACCTATGATTTTCCTGTAACCGCACTGGATTTCTATCCCACTTTTGCCCGTCTTGCGGAAACTGAGGTGCCTGCAGGTCAGGAGGTGGCGGGGAAAGATCTGTGGAATGCGCTGATGGTTGCTGAAGATGCCCGGCCTGGAGAGCCGATCTATACGGTAACCTACAGTACAACGGCAGCCAGCGTCGGTATCCGGCAGGATCAGTGGAAGGCACTGAAGCTCGGTAATAACAACTGGGTTCTTTATGACGTGGTCAATGATATCAGCGAAACCATCGATATCAGCGAGGCGAATACGGTGATACTCAGTAATCTGGTTTCTGAAGGGGAAAGCTGGAGTTCCTCTCATGTGCAGCCGCTGTGGTGGAATAACCCGTCGCAGGAGACGGACTGGAAGAACAACGGTATGCCGCATTACGAGACCGTGTTTACACTTCCGTAAAGCATTTATATATCATTCGGAGAGCGAACTGTCCGGATTCCGGGCATTGGAAATTTTCAATGCCTGGCATTCTGTCTGTACCGTTCCGGATGCGGGATTTTCCGGGTCTGAAAAAAGGCGGGCGCCCCGGATGTCCGGGGCGCCCGCCGGGTGTTCCGTTCGGAACGTTTATTTCGGTTTTCCTCTTTTTACTTTTTCTTCTCTTCTCCTCTTTCCACACTCACTCCTCTTTGGCAGCCTTCGCATCATTTATAATTTTCGAGGCCAAGTGAGCCGGAACCTGCTCGTAGCGGGCGAAGTTCATTTCGAACGAGCCCTGACCGCTGGTTATTGATCGAAGCTCCGAGCAGAATTTGAACATTTCAGCCTGTGGCACATCGGCATTGATGACCTGTAAGCCATCTTCGGGACCCATTCCGAGGATACGGCCGCGCTTCGTGTTCAAAAGTCCTGATATATCACCCATAAACTGATCAGGTACTACTACTTTTACCGTCATGATCGGTTCTAGCAGAACCGGCGATGCTTTTTCAATCGCTTCATGTAACGCTTTTGCTCCGGCAATTTTGAATGCGACTTCGGAGGAGTCTACATCGTGGTAGGAGCCGTCGTAGAGCTCAACCTGGACATTGATGACCTTGGCTCCGACAAGGGGACCGTTTTCGAGGCCTTCAATAAAACCTTTTTCACAGGCCGGAATAAAGCCGCCGGGGATGGCGCCGCCGACGATTTTGTTGAGGAACCAGTCGGGATCGTCTTCGGTCTTAGGGCGGATGCGGATGTAGCATTCGCCGTATTGTCCCCGACCGCCGGACTGTTTTTTATGTTTGTAGTGGCCTTCGCCGGAACCGGTGATGGTTTCTTTGTAGGCGACTTTCGGGGTGTGGTGGGTCATTTTGACGTTGGAACGGTTGCGGATGTGTTCGAGCGTGACTTCGAGGTGTACATCCCCCATGCCCCAGAGAACCAGTTCATGGGTTTCAGTGTTGTGTTCAAACCGGATGGAGGGGTCTTCATCGGTGGCGCGGTGAAGGGCCTGTCCGATTTTATCGGCATCGGCTTTGTTTTTCGGTTCCACTGCGTAGGCCGTGACGGGCGAGGGAAAGACGATCGGTTCAAAGCGGATGTCGGAGCCGACGGCACAGAGGGAGTCGTTAAGGAAGGTGTGCTTGAGTTTGGTGAGCGCGACGATGTCGCCGGCTTTGGCTTCCTGGGCTTCGGTGGTTTTTTTGCCGTCGACGTAGAGGATGGTGCTGATTTTTTCCTTCTGTCCTTTGTTGGGGTTGTAGACTTCCATGCCGGGCCTGAGGACGCCGGAATAAATGCGGATAAACGTCATTTGACCGACGAAGGGGTCGTTAAAGCAGCGCCAGACCTGGCCGGAGAAGGGCTGGTCTTCGTCGGCGGCGATCTGGTTGCCCTCGGCGCAGCTGACGGGATAGTCGTGCGGGGAAGGAAAGAGGCGGCTGATGGAATCCATGGTTTCCTTGACGCCCAGATCGGCTTTTACGGAGGTGGCGAATACCGGAATGAGATGCGCATCGTGAACAGATTTACGCAGGCCCTCGGAAAATTCGTCGGCGGAGAGTTCTTCGCCGTTAAAATATTTTTCGATGAGAGCGTCATCGGTTTCGGCGGCGAGTTCGATGAGGTGGTCTTTAATGGTTTTGACGCGGTCTTTGAGTTCGTCGGGCACGTCATCATTCGGCGTGTTGAGGATGTCGATGGCTCTGCCGTCGGAGGTTGGCAGAACCATGGGGATGCAGCGGCCGTCGCCCCAGCGTTCTTTGATTTCAAGGAGGATGTCATCGAAGGAGGTGTCGTCTTTGTCGAGACAGGTGACGGCGATGCCGCGGGGCAGGTTGCGTTTTTCGGCGGACTTCCAGGCGCGCTGGGTGCCGACCTGAATGCCGGCGGAGGCATCGATGGTGATGAGCGCGGCGTCAGTTATTTCGGCGGCGCAGATTTTCTGGCCGATAAAGTCGGCATAGCCGGGGGTGTCAATCATAACGAGCCGGCGAATTTTTCGGGAGGCGGCGGTGTATACGCCATCGAAGGGTTTGGCCCAGATCGAGATTCCGTGTGCTTTTTCTTCCTCTGTCCAATCGGCCACACTGGTACCGTTTTCCGGAGAACCCATTCGATCCACCTGACCCAGCTTGAAGAGCATGCTGTCGATCAATGAGGTTTTCCCGCTACCCGTGTGGCCCATTAGAGCGAAGTTGCGGACGTTATCAATGGGAATATTTTTCATATATCCTCTCCGGTTGTTGTTTACTTCCCCCGTCCTTTCAGTCGCCCGCGCGGCTTCTGAAGCGGGATGATTCAAAAAATACTGAAGTGTACATTTTATTCAAATCAAATCCCGTATGACCTGACGACTTTTATCCATCCAGATGAGTTGCAATAAAGCAGGGGCAGCTTTTATGGTGTCCCGCCCATGAAAAAAAAGAAGTCCAGATTTGAGCTGATGGCTCCGGCCGGTTCGTATGCTTCGTTGGCAGCGGCGATCCGCGCGGGGGCGGATTCGGTCTATTTCGGGGTGGATAGGCTGAACATGCGTTCCCGCGCCGCCAGCCCGTTTACGCTGGATGATCTGAAGCGTATTGCACGCATCTGCCGCTGGTGCGGAGTGAAATCCTACCTTGCGCTGAATGTGATTGTTTATGATGACGAGCTTGAGACGATGCGGCAAATCTGCGATGCGGCAAAAGCGGCGAATCTTTCGGCGATCATTGCCTCGGATATTTCCGCCATTGAGTATGCGCATTCGATCGGGCTGGAAGTGCATGTTTCAGTGCAGGCGAATATTTCCAATTTCGGGGCGGTTAAATTTTATTCGCGTTATGCCGATGTGATGGTGCTGGCGCGGGAACTGACACTGGAGCAGATTAAGGGGATTCACCGGGCTATCGTTGAGCAGGATATTCGCGGGCCGAAAGGCGAGCTGGTTCAGATTGAGCTGTTTGCTCACGGCGCACTGTGTGTTGCCATTTCGGGGAAGTGTTACATGAGCCTCGGCTGCTATAATAAATCGGCCAATCGCGGCTCCTGTTTTCAGAACTGCCGCCGCGCGTATCGGCTGGTGGATGTGGAAACCGGCGATGAACTGGAAGTGCAGAACCGGTATATTATGTCGCCCAAGGATCTCTGCACACTTCCGCATCTTGATAAGCTGGCTGAAGCCGGCGTGTCGGTTTACAAACTCGAAGGGCGGGCGCGCACGGCACAATATGTCAGTACCGTGACTAAAGCCTATCGCCGTGGACTGGATGCTGTTGAAGCGGGCTCATTTGACTCGGAAAATTTCCGGCCTTTGGAAGCCGGTCTGGCCGAAGTCTTTAATCGCGGTTTCTGGGACGGCGGCTATTACTGTGGTGAACAGATGGGCGAGTGGGCCGCGAGCGGTCATTCGCAGGCGACGCATAAACGGGCGGAGCAGGGGCTGGTCACCAATTATTTTTCAAAAATCGGGGTTGTGGAATTCAAGCTTTGGCAGCAGGAGCTGCTGCCCGGCTGTGAAATGCTGATTGAAGGTCCGACGACCGGGGCTGTGCAGTTCCGGGTTGATGAATTCCGAGTCAACGGCAGACCGGCCGAGAAGGCCTTCAAAAACGACATGGTCACTTTCGCCGTTCCGGAAAAAGTCCGTCGCAATGACAAAGTGTTCCTGCTTCAGCCGGTAGCGTAGACGGACGCTCTTACTCCGGTTGTTCATCAGCTGTCCGCTTTGCGGGGCATTACAATGCCGGCAAGCTTTGCCTAAAACCGATGCTTCAATTGATCGAGGCGGTGGGTGATGACGTAGTCGTGGAAAATCTGGATGAGGCCCTGTCGGGCGAGGGCTGATTTATAGATTTTTGGGGAATGATCGGGACTGAAGAGGGTAAAGGCGGTTTGACGGATGATGCTGTTGCCGGGTTCGGGCGGGAGGTCATAGAGGTCGACTTGCTGACCGGTGGCGGCCTGGAAGGGGATGAGGATGTTGGTGATGATGGCGTTGGCGCGGGCTGGACCGACGAGTGCGGTGGGTCTGCATGGAGTTTTCCAGCTGATATGGGTGTTCCAGTGGTTGGAGGGAAAATCGGTGAGTATGTTCCAGTTTTTTGAAATTTCCAGCGTTTGGAAGGCGTAGTGGGCGGCGGCCATGAGCCGTCGGACAGGATGGTTGGCGGGGCGGATACCGGCGAGGGTCCAGTCGGATTTGCTGAGAGCGCGTTCGTGGAGGGTGCCGGGCTGTTTCCACCAGATGTCCCAGACGGATCGGATGAAGGTTTTTGAAGCGGATGTCCATTGGGGGCGGATATTTTTGGGCAGGTGCCCGGAGAGACCGAGTAGGAGCGCATAGGCGTGGTCGGGCGTTTCGGCGAGGGATCGCAGGCGGGCGAGGGGCAGGAGGGCGGCGATTTTGCGGAAGGGGGCTTTGTTGTTTTTGTAGCCGAGGGCGGCCAGCAGTTCTTCCCAGAGAACCTGTTCGGGGTCTTTGGATTGTATGGCGAGGGCGAGGCGTTCGGCTTTGAGACGGAGACGTTCTTCGCCGGCGGATTCGAGGAATTCGGTTTTTCGGTCGGGGGCGATATGACGGAGGGGGAATTCGCCGGAGGGAATGGAGTAGGGGAAGGCGGTAGTATCGATATTTTCGAAGGAGAAATCGGGATCTGCGGCGAGGGTTTCCTGCAGGGGAATCTGGATGAGACCGGGAATTTCCTGCCCCTGGAAGTAGACAACGTGGAAGCGGACCTGATCGAAGTTGGGGTCGTTGACGTGTCCGTGCTGTTTCCAACCGTTAGGGTGGATGTGAATTTCGAGGTCGCCGGTGACGCGGCGTTTTTCATTGCCGATCAGAAGAACCGTGTTGAGGAAATCGGGGCCGGATTCGAGGTTCCAGTGGCCGGGATGTTCGACGGTCACGGTTTCTCCTTCCGAGGTTCGGAGTTCGACGGGGCGGTTACGGGGATCGGCCCAGAGGCATTGAAGGTGGCGTTCGCGCCAGGGGAAGCGGCCGAAAGGGAGGGCGGATTCGTGTACGGTACCTTCCGCATGTCCGTTTCGGTAAAGACCGGAGCGGGGAAACGCGGTTTCCAGAGTCTGTAGGCTTATGGGCATTTATGTAGAATAATGAAAACTTTCAAAGTGGGCAATGGGTTTGATCGGCAAAAGGTGCAAAAATATTGCGTCGGGATCTCTGATGAATAGGATGGGCGCATGAATGAGTTACAGGCAGACCGGGTGCTGAAGGCCGTCGTAGACGGCGTGACGGATTATAAAGAAATCGGGGGGCGGGCGGCTGTGGATCGGGCTGAGCTGGTTGAAAAATCGGAAGTGCTTGACCGGGCGATTCAGCTGATTCGGGGTTTTTATAAATATGCACACGAAAATATGAAGCCGGCGGGGTTGCCGCCGCCGCGGAATCCGTATCTGGACAAAATGAAGGATATAGAAGAGCAGGCTCCGGAATATTTTGCGTTTGAGAGCGTGCAGCGGAACGGAATGACGATGGAAAAGTGTATCTGGACCTGTGGTCAGCTGGGGCTGGATGAGGTTGTTGCGGTAGCGGCGTTGGAGAATGTGGCCATGCCGTGGCGGGATTCCAATGGGTGGAAATCGTATGCTCAGGTGAATGCGGAAGGCTGTTTTGTGCTGATGGATAAACCGCCGGTGAAGCTGAAGCGGCATGTGGAGCGGTTTTTGTTGGAATTGGCCGAATAGGTCCGGGTTTTATAATCTGGCAAAGATGTTGCTTTCAGTTGCTTTAAGGTTGTGTTTTGTGGCGGTATGTCCGAGCATCCCGCGCATATTTTTGTTTAGGGATTGAGTAGAATTTTAAGGTGAAAATTTATGTTTTCTGGAAATGAGCCCCCTCCGGTATATGGAGCATCCCACACGCCGCCTCCTGTTGATCCGGCCAATCCGTATGGAGCTGCTCATCAGCCTGCACCGTTTAATCTGAAGGGGGGCGGCGGTTTCAAGCCGATGCGGCTTTTGTTTGTCGTGCTGCGACGGTGGTATATTCCGGTGATTTTCGGTCTTATCGGGATTGCGGTCGGAATTCTCCGGGCGTTGTATGCGGTTCCGGTTTATCAGGCCAAAGCTGAGATTGAAATGAGCGTGCAGCGGCCGCAGTTTATTCAGACTGAGGTCAATCTGGAAGAGGGCGGGGGTACGCTGAGTGAAGATGTGATCTTTAATACGCGTTTTGCGAAGTTCCGCTCGCCGGCTATGGAAGAGATCGCTGCGGAAGTGTATTTCAGCAAATATTCCAAAAAGGAGTATGAGGAGCGCACCTCCTGGATCGGCCTTGAGGATCTGGCTTACTGGGTGCGGCAGGTTGGCTGGTATAAGCAGGGAAATGCCAATATTGTGCATGTTTCTTTCCAGAGCCCGGATCCTGAGTTTGCCGCTCAGCTTGTGAATGTGATGATTGAGGCGGCGGGTGTGCTGATGGAGCGGGACAATAAAGAGCTGTCTGACGGCGCCGTAAAATGGCTGGTGGATCAGACTGAAGTCCTGCGGAAGGAGCTGGAGGCGGTGGAGCTGGAGCTGGCGGGTAAGCGGCAGGATTTTCAGATTGCGACGCTGGAGCAGCGTAGGGAAAGTCTGAGAGCCATTCTGGCCGATCTGGGGACGCAGAAGGCCGGGCTGGAGAATCAGCTGGCGTTGCGGCAGACGGAATATGATTATCTCTCTGAGTGGGAGGAATCGGGACGGAGTATTGAGACGCTTCCGACCGGTCTGCCGAAAGAACAGCAACTCTATGAGCTGCTCGGGGTCTGGCAGACGGCTCTGGACGAATTTCAGCGGGTTTCTGAAAAATATACGGAAAAACATCCGAGATATCAGGAGGCCAAACGGGCTGAAGAGCGGGCGCTTTCGAGACTGGATCAGTTTGTTGAGGTGTCCTGGAAGGCGATTCAGAATGAGTTGACGCTGCTGAAAACTAAAATCAGTCAGATGCAGAGCCGTATGGAGAATATTGAAACGGAACTGCGCGATCTGGATAAGCAGATCGCAGACGGAAAACGGAGATTGCTGAAGCTGGAGCGGAAGCGGGATGCCGCTGAGACATCGTACCGCTCGATTCTGCAGCGGACGGAGAATACGCGACTGGCGGCAGAGCAGGATACCGCATTTGTGAAGGTGCTGCGGGAAGCAACGGTGCCTCGGATTCCGGTTGCTCCGGATAAAAAGAAAATTGTGATCGTGACCGTTTTCCTGTTCGGAATAATCGGTGCAGGATTGGCGATTCTCATGGATTTTATGATGAACCGCGTCGGCAGTGTGACTGATTTGAAGGATCTGGGGCTGCATGTGCTGGGTATTCTTCCGCGTGAAAGTAAATATATGACCCGGGCGGATATTGCGAAATCAGGGATTGTGGACAGTTTCGGGCCGATGGTGGAAGTATTTGTCGGCATCAATGGTTATATCCTTTCTGAAAAGTATAAGGAACAGTCCAGGGTTCTGATGATCAGCAGTGCAGGCCCCGGCGAGGGGAAAACGATTTCGTCGTGCAATCTGGCGATCAGCCTGGCACGCAACGGACTGAAAACGCTGTTGATCGATGCGGATCTGCGCCGGCCTCAGATTGGGAATATTTTTGAAATTCCTGCGGAACATCCCTCGCTGCTGGAGTGGCTTTCTTCCGGCAGCTCAGAGCTGGAGCGAAGTGAGCTGGTATCCCGGAATGTCATCGAGCATCTGGATGTGATCACGAGCCGTCCTTTGAAAAATGTGAACCCGGCTGAAATGCTCGGGCGCAAAGAGCTGGCGGAGCTGATTAAGTGGGCTCGAGATGAATATGACCGGGTCATTATTGATACTCCTCCGATCGGACCGGTGGGGGACGGCGTGATTCTGGCCTCCTATGTGGATTCGGTTATTGTGGTTTCCCGGGTGGGTAAGACTAAAATGAGGGGGCTGAAAACCATGCTTTCCCGTTTGCTTGAGGTTGATGCGCTGGTTTTGGGATGTATAGCCAATGATGTGCCTTATTCCCTTGCCGGTAAATTTTCCGGCGCAGAGGGCTATGGTTATGGTCATAGTTACAAGTCGTATGTAAGTGATACAGCTGAGACTGCGAACTGATGGAATTTGATATACGCACAGATAAACCAGAAGTCAGCGTATCGGTCATCACGTACAATAATGGACCGTATATTCGGGAATGTCTGGATAGTATTCTGGCTCAGGAAACCGATTTTCCTTATGAAATCTGTCTCGGAGAGGATGGCTCTACGGATGGAACCCGGGAGATCTGTATTCAGTATGCGAAGGAATATCCCGGTAAAATTCGTCTTTTTCTGAGAACGCAGCAGGATGCGGGGCGCGAGCGCTTCAGATCGCAGGGGGTATACAACTATATTGAAACCACGAGGGAGTGTTCCGGAAAATATGTTGCATTCTGTGACGGAGATGATGCCTGGATCTGTAAGCACAAGCTGCAGAAGCAGGTTGATCTGATGAAGGCGGATCCGGGTATATCACTCGTCCATTCGGATTTTGATAAATCCAACGAGGTTACCGGGAAGCAGATTCATGGCTTTAATGCAAAACGCGGGATCAAACCCTGCGTAGAGCAGGAAGAGGACCGGATCATTATTGACCTTCTGTTGTGCCGTTATGCTATTGCGGCCAGTTCGGTGATGGCCCGTACTTCAGATGTGCTGGATATTTTCAATACCAATGAGGAGCTTTTTCTCTCCTATCCTATGGGAGATACTCAAACGTGGTGTGAGCTGCTGCGTCGGGGCAGGTTCCATTATATGGATGATGCGCTGGCTCTGTACAGAATCACCAGGGAATCGACATCCAATTCGCTGTCCGCATTAAGAAAATTTGAATTCGTTAATAAAACCGCTGATCTGGGGCTGAAGCTTATCGGCCGGTATAATCTGCCGAATCGGGAACTGATTGCTTATAAGGTAAAGAATTCCAACCGGTATGCGATGCTCAGTGGAAATATCCATGAGCTGGAGAAACTGTATGCCGCGCATCAAAGTGCTTTTGAGGGGATTGAAAAGCTGCTCTTCAGGATCAACCGTAGCGCCTTGTTCCGGCCTGTTATCGCGACGCTGTTTCAGCTGAGATATCTCCGGAATCATTTGAGACTGTAAGGCCGGCTGCTGTAATGCTACAGCCGCATTGAAAACGAAATTCGCCGTTTGCTGATGAGGCGTCTCTCATTTCTGTATAATCCTTGAAATTCACCCTGTTCAGCCTGCTCTTCAGATTCGGTCTGCGGCCTGCAACGGGAGTAAACCGGTCGGAAAGCAACTAATCGGGATAAAGAATTGACGGGTAGCAGACGGTTTAGTAAACACGTTCGCTTAACAGACTGGGGTATGTCTGTTAATGCGTAAGTCCTTATGGATTAAGGGAGAATGAAACAGATTTTCTATCGTTAAAAGAATTTACACACAAGCGTGAGGGCGTATAATCAGGACTTTTTATAAGTGTTTTTATCTTCGCTGATTATCTTCTCATTGCTGAAAAAAAGAGCGTCGCTGATACACAACAGATTGTTTATAAGTTATTAATATAATGAAACTTCCGTTTCGGGAGCCGTCCATTGATGGCACATCTTCAGGAGCTTTACCTGGCCTGACCGGGAAACGGTTGAATTCTTCCTTTGCAGCATACATACCCCGATAGATTGGCATACCGAATGCTGTAGAGGTCATACGTATTTCTTCGGCGGGCAAACAGGCCGTCCCGTCGAGACTCTTGGGGCAGAGTGGAATACGTGTGAACATCAATATAGGAAGAATTCGATGCATAAAAATAATAAGAGAGGGTGGTTTCGGGATATTGCCGTCAAACTGCTCGCACTATCCGTGATTTACTCGGGAGGCGAAGCATGGGCGATTGATATACCATCCCCTCCGCCTGGCGGCCCGCCGGCGCCGGTAATGACAGGTATTGAAATTTCCGGTCCTGCATCGATGGATGAAGATGGGGAAGCCCGGTTCATTTGCACAGCAAAATATTCCGATCTCAGCACGGAAACGGTAACTCCGACATGGTCGGATAATGCTGATTTTGCTGCCATCAGCGAGACAGGTATGCTGACATCCGATGATCTCATTGAGGATAAACCGGTGACGGTTTCTGCAACGTATGAGGGCGAAAGTGCCAGTCTGCAGATTACGGTTATTGATTCCGTACCTACACTTACCGGGTTGACTGTAGAGGGGCCGTCGCAGATTTATGAACAGACGAACGCGCTTTTCAGCTGTAAAGCAGCCTATTCAGACGGCAGTTCTCAGACGGTCGATGCGGACTGGAGTGTGTCGTCTACGGAAGCTTCTATTAATTCCGACGGATTGCTGACCGCCGGCGACGTAAGCGAGGATGTTGATATTCTCGTGTACGCGGCTTTCGGCGGAAAATCTGCGAATGCGTCGTTGTCTATTAAATATGTTCCTGCGGAACTGGTGGGAATCATGATTTCCGGCGGAGTTTCCGTGGATGAAGGGGATTCGATTGATCTGGACTGTATTGCTCAGTTCGCAGATGGAACAACGCGCGTTGTTGAGCCGATCTGGAGTGAGAATTCCGGGTATGCGACCATTTCCACCTCTGGACTGCTCGTTGCGGGCGATGTACTTTCCGATCAGACGGTGATTGTCGGGGCAAGCTATGGCGGTTTTGCTGATACCCATTCTGTTCTTATTTCCTATGTGGCGCCTTCGCTGGAGAGCATTTCCATTGCGGGTCCGGCTTCGATCTTTGAAGAATCGTCTGCGCAGTATGCATGTACAGCGCATTATTCTGATGGAACGCAGAAAACGGTGACGCCTACCTGGAGTGAATCTTCTGCATATCTTTCGGTCAGTGCCGGAGGGCTGGTCAGTACAGCTGATGTAACGGAAGATCGAACCGCTTCGCTCTCCGCTTCCTATGGCGGAAAATCCGCCAAAATAGATATAACGGTTCTTTATGTGGAGCCGGATCTGGAATCTATATCGGTTTCCGGAGCGGTCATTGTGGATGAGGGCGTTTCCACCCGTTATACTTGCACCGGCTATTATACCGATGGAACATCCGGCACTGTGGATGCGATCTGGAGTGTCAGTTCCTCGAATGCCGTAATCGGTGCTGACGGCTGGCTGACCGCCGGAAATATTCTGGAAGATGAAGTTGTCGCTGTGACGGCTTCAGTGGGTGAATTTTCCGATTCAATTTCTGTGACGCTCAAATTTGTTCCGGCACCGGTGGTGGTTACGGGGATCTGGATCGAGGGTACAAATACGATGTGGGAACTGGATTCCACCGAACTCACCTGCATGGCCTCGTTCTCTGATGGAACGACGAATGCGGTTGCAGCAGCGTGGTCGGTGTCTTCAGACCAAGCCTCGATTTCGTCCGGAATGCTGTCCACCGGTAATTTTGAAGAGGATACGGAGCTCACTGTGACGGCATCCTATGCCGGTTTCGGGGCTGTGCATGAGATTGTAGTGCACTATGTAGAAACCACTGTTATTTATCCGTTGATCGATCTTGAAGATAAGACCGTGATGGCCACAGTGTATGAACAGGCCACAGAGCAGTGGTATACTGTTGGACCTTTTAAAGATGAGATTAAATTCGAGCGTAAAGATCCGGTGCAGTGGTATTGGGTATCTATCTATGAAACCAATACTGTCAGCGGTGAAACGACTGAAATTCAGGCCAACTGGCTGCACTTATAATCGTTTGGATGATGAAGGAGTACACAATGAAAAGAATATGGATAACACTGATCGCGGCATTTTTCTGTCTGCAGGCGTTTACCGGAGAAATCGGTCTGCCGACAGAGAGGTTGGCATTGCCGGCGGTGAGCGGAACGCATCTGATCTGCATCTGGGATGATACTGCGCAGGATTGGATGGGCAGTTTTGAGACCTATGATCATAGCGGAGTGTACGAGTTTCAGGTTCCGGAATGGGGAAAATGGTACTGGATCGGTCTCTGGGATTCCTCGAAGGGCGAATATGTCTATGGAAAATGGATCGGTCATTTCCTGACGGATTAATCCTTTCATGGACAAAACCGCTTGTTCAGCAGTGAATGGATTGTATCCTTGCAAGAGAGCAGTCTTATATAAGACTGTTCTTTGTTTATAAGCGGAGTCGCGAAGTTATGTTTGGTAAAATTACAGTTGCTGCAGTTCTGTTAACCGTGTGCATGCTCTCCGGGTGTGTTTCCACGGATACAGAAGAAGTTTCTGCAAAAGAGTTTAAACCTGTGCCCGGTGCTGTGGGGTCGGAGCAGATTCCGGAACTCACTGCGGGTGATGCACTGGAGATTTCGGTGGAGGTTGACGGCAATATGGAAGTGGCGTCCTATCAGTCAGAAATCCGATCGACCGGACGGGTTACTTTACCGCTGGTCGGAGATGTGGCGATTTCCGGCATGACTTTGGAAGAAGCCCGTCTGGCCATTGCTGCAGCCTATGGGAAATATTTTGTCAGCAAGCCGGTTATCATCATCAACCGCGTGAATGATCTGGCAAATACGGAGTGGGGTTTCGTTACGGTTACCGGGGCCGTGGCGCAGCCCGGGCGGGTGAGTATTCCTTCTGCACAGGGCATCAAGTTGACCTCTGTAATCAGTAATTCCGGCGGATTTGCCGCCAGTGCCAAGAAATCGGAAATCCGCATTACCCGCAAGCTTGAAGATGGCCGTAAAATACGGGTGAACATCAATTATAATGATATTGGTCAGGATGGCGATGCCGATTCGGATATCACCCTGTTTCAGGGTGATATCGTGTATGTGCCCCAGCGGATTTTCTAATGAAGCGTATTGGTGCTCTTTTTATCCTGTTTTTCGTTTTTTCCTTTGCGGCACATGCTCAGGAGGAACTGACGGGGATTAAACTGGGGGGATTTGTGTTCAGACCTTCGGTGGCTGGAGCGCTTATTTACGATGACCGAATTCAGTATGATGAGGCGACCGATACGGCATTGCACGATGTCTACACAGAAACGTCTGTCGGAGGGGAGTTTTCCAACCAGGATGCTCTCGTGGATATGTCCGCCCGGGCTAACTACGGTTATCGTTACTATGATGACTATGATCGAAATAATGGTGAATTTTATAATGCCGGTGGAGACATTGGATCTGATGCCTATGCATTGCGCTGGAGGCTTGCTGCAAATGTTGCGAAGACGCTGGGTTACGACTGGAATTTGGAAAATGAAGCGGTCAACAATTCCGGATCTATTATATCGGATGAAGTCAATACACAGTGGATTTTCAATGGAAATCTGGATTATACCGCGCAACTATCTGAAAAAACCGCAATTATTCCCTCGTATTCGGTGCAGCACTATTATCAGGAATTTGAGGGACCCGATACGGCAGAGTGGCAGACGCATCAGGCTTCATTAATTTCAGCATATGCCTTATCGCAACGGACGAGTATTAATGTGGGCGGATATTATTCGATACAGGTGAACGATGATGAGGACGGTTCTATTGCGGTACTTGGCGGAGGGTTTGATAGCCGGGTAACGGACAAGACCGCAATTAGTTTCATGGGTGGTGTAGGGTATGCGGATTATGATCTGTCTGGATCCGATATCACAGGTCTGGTCGATTTGAAAGTCAACTGGCAGGCGGTCTCTAATTTCGGTCTCTATATTTCCGGAGGGAATTCGTATGAACCCGGCTATGATGGAGGCGAAGCACGTATGGTATATCGGATGGGGTATGGTGCAGATTGGTTGCTTGCATCTAAATGGAAATTGAGTGGATCGGTATTGCATAATTATGAAGATGGGATTGACGGAGATGATGATTCCATCTATGGCAGTGTACAGCACTTTTTTACCGTGCAATGTGCTTATGATCTAACCCGTAGATTAAATTTGGCACTGATTGGAAATTATGCCAACGATCAGGAGCCGGTTTCCCGTTCTACGGTTTCGCTGAGACTGGATTATACGTATTAGTCAAAATGCAATGGTCTCTTTTGGGGTGTCTGCAAAAATGTACTTTTTACGTCCGGGCATTCCTTTCAGAGAGTTGTTTCCAGACTTTTAATCGCCCTGTGTAACCGCAGTTGAAGAATGGGAAGTTCATGGTTTTTCAGGCATTCCGTTGTTCTTATGGTCAGCTGATTCGCATGGTATGCTTTTTCTGTGGGCGTATTTTCATGCACAGCTACTGTTGCACAATTAGAAGCGATGTTTTGTTAAGTCGGTTGTTGTGTTCTCTCCGCAATTTCGGTTCTGTAAGGCATTCTTGTTGCATGAGCGGCAATTTTACAGATTTAGTAAAAAATACTACTTCCGGTTTCTGCCCGCTCGGGGTTCAGGATGACCAATGGCGGCAGCGTGTTATTAGACTTGTAATATCGAATTGGTGATGCGGTCCAGAGGAGTGCCGGTTTTTATACTTATTTTCCATTCTGCTTGTGGCATAGGTGTTGCTTTATAGTCTGTAAGAGAGAAGCTTAGGCCGAAGTAACTGGAACGAATTTGAGATGAGGCTGAATTGATCAGCACCCGGCTTACTGTGTGATACAATGTGGAGCATGTATGATGAATACGATGCAGTATAATTTTCTGAAGTTTAGTTTCCTGTTTGCGATGACGATCGGATTGACGACTGTGGTTCGAGCGCAGGGGGATATCCCGATATGCAGGTGTCGGGTCCGACCGACGAGTTCCCTGCGGAGTTTGCCCCGTTTAATCCGCCTGTTGATACTGACTATGTGATTCCCGATGGGGCTCCTGAGATTGCAGAGTGGATACGGTCTAATCAGCCTGGTGATACATTAGTTCTTGCGGGAGAAAATTTTAGTTTAAAAACGGCTGATGAAGAAGGTGAGGATACTCGCTTTACCGTTTATGCAGGTGAAGAATTGTTGGTCGATGCTTCAATTCTTAGGTTGGATGGTCGTATCGGTTCTATAATGTTGCCGGAAATATTGCCGAAGAATGAAATGTATTTAATGTGGCCGTGCAATGCTGCAGGTTATGGCCGGCCTGTAGCTATCAATAAGGCGGAGCTTTGGTGGGTTGGTTTTGATCGGGTTGTTGCGGGAGAAACCTTTTCTGTCTATGGAAGGAATGTGTCTTTAAAAGGCGGAAAAAGTTATATCTTTGTGGAAAGTTACGGATGGGTTGAAAGTTTTTCGGCAAACCCGTTTAAAGCAACTTTTGCTGTTCCCAAAGAATTGGAAGAAGGAAGCTATCGGATCTGGTTGCACAATGGGTATGGGAAGGCATTCGGATGGTCTGATGCTACCAGTATACAGGTTGTATCAGCGGAAAACAGGAGCTCGAATATTTTCAATGTAATAGATTTCGGGGCTGATGGAGGGGATTCGTATTCCGATAGTGAAGCTATAGGGAATGCTTTATCTGCTGCTGAAAAGGTTCCGGGGTCTACAGTCTATTTTCCCGCAGGAGTATATTTAGTAGATACTGTTGTGGAATGTAGAAGTGACAAGGTTGTTTGCGGTGATGGGATGGGGAAGAGTGTGATTCGATCCACCGGCGAATTCCCAGCGAGCAAACCCGTGCTTGCTGCAAAAGATAATGTAATTTTACGAGATCTGACTATTGAGTGTACTGCTGTTCTGGACGGAGCAGACGCAGTTACCATGGGAGGGAGTGGCTCCTCTTTTCTCAGAGTGGAATTTTCTGCATTATTAGATGAGGAGCGCCGGACAATACTTGATATTACAGGGTCCTCTTATACAACGATTACAGATTGTCGATTTATTCAAGTGAATGATGTGAATTTAACAGAAGCCACACAGGCTAGATTCAGCGGATGTACTTTCTTGGGAACTGAAGACTGTAATCAGATGGTTACCCTGAAAGGATCGCAATATATTGATTTCAGTGAATGTTTTGCGGGGAATTATGATGAGACAGATGCTTCCGGTAGTTTTGGGTGGTGCAAGGGACGATGGTTGACCGGGGCTGGGCCATCTAAAGATTGTTATTTCGGACTTAATGAAACGAAAAATATGCTTCCAAGACAGTCTGCACCTTACGCGAAAGATATTTCTCCTTCATATATAGGGGATTATGAGCAGATTGATAATAATTGGGGCAGCAGGTTTGGAGATTTGAAAATCTTCCGGAAGTTGCTAATGGGAGAAAGGGACGTTTGTATATTATCGAAAGTCCGGAGGGCGATATTCTTAGAAGTTATGAAATAAAAGAACGGATTGATACTGCTTCTGGAGAACTAATTCTTGCTGTCGAGGATTGGCTTTCGAAAAAACCTTCTGATTTAAACTGTAAAGTAGAGTTGCGTGACGTAGTTGATCAGAATTCCGGTGAGCAGATTATGTTTGAGGGATTGGTGACTAGATTTCGGGGAAATCCGGTTGAAGTATCAGATTATAAGGTCCGTTTTGACAAGTTATCCGTCAGTAATGGCCCTCGGATGATTTCTGTTGTTCAGGGAAAAGGGGTTGGTCAATCGCGAAGGATTCTGTCCTTAGATGAGGCATCGGGGGAAGTTATTTTAGAAAAACCGTGGAGGGTTATTCCGGATACGGAAAGTGTTTTGGCTGTAGGAAACTATTTAAGCCGGGTGGTCGTCTATGGAAATACATTGGATGGAAGACCGTATGGCGCAACTAATGATAAAACAGCATCAACGGGAGCGGAGGCTTATGGTGGGGCATCAGATTTCATCGTGTATGGTAATGTTTTTACTGAGCTGGAAAGTGCTTCACATAATTTTGGATATGGATCTTTTGAGTTTGATGGGATCCATAGCACTGTAGCCCCAAATTATTTCAATGTTTTTGAATCCAATTTAGTTGAAACATGCTTCTTTGGGGCTCCAAACACTCTTTATTGTCCGAAAAGTGAACTGCCGATACAAGATGGAGATATCGGCCTTTTGGGCAATCTGTGGAGAGGAAATATATTTAGTAATATTGTTTCTACTGTATTCAGCTCTAGATCCACTTTTTCTGATCCGTCAATCTACATGAATGTATATGATGGAAATGTAGCTGTTAATTGTGGGGAGTTCCTAAATGAGGGCCAAGGGAATAGGCACAGTGTGATTGTTAATAACAAAAGCATACATCAGAATGTAGAAAAAGCTGAAATAAATACTGAAGCCGACAATGTTCCAATTCTGTATGGAAATCAATGGAGCTCATCTTCTCCATATGAGGCTTTGAAGGTGAAGCTGGGGGTTTTGGCTGCACCGCATCGGGTTATTCTGATTAATGAATCGGTTAAAAATTTCAAGATTTTTAATTTAGGTTCAGCGGAACTTCTATGGAGTGCAGTTTCGAAGGCTGATTGGATTTCTCTTGAATCTGACGAGGGAATGCTATCTGCAGAGGAGGCCGCACAGATAGGCTTTGAAATTTTAAATGTTCCCGAAGAAGGGGACGAGGCGCAGGTTGAACTTCAATCTGGAGATGGTAAAACGTTTTCCTTAACGTTGATTTATGAACCAGAAGCTATCATATTGAATGACAGCATTACATATCCTTTACGGGGTTTGAGGGGAAACTGATCAGGGCCAGTGTGTGGGATGAGGTCGCGGAAAAGTGGGAAATACTTTGGGCTAAAGAATCTCCAGTCGAGCTTAAGATAGATAACCTAGTAAATGGAAGATGGTACAAGGTTTTACTGGAGGAGTACGAAGAAGAGACGGAAATGTGGAAAAAAGCGCATGCCGAGTTCTGGTTCTGTCCGCGAAAATAACCCATACGGATTATTATTAATAGGGTTTAATCAAAGGTAATGTCTGTAATGTAAGAATTATGGATAATACCTTTTTGTAAAGATTGTTTGTGGCAGATGCCTGAGTTTAAGTCTGACAGTAGCTTGAAACGAATCCTGAGCAATGGTGTTTACACTGTTAGTCGATTCGGTGTATATGCGATTTCCGGAATTCTATTTATTCCTTTTTTGGTAAAAGAGTTTGGAAGCGGTTCTTATGGACTGCTTGCTCTGGGAGGATTCCTTACTCAGTATATTGGTATGATTTCCAGTTGTGTGGGAACGGCTGTTGCTCGCTATTTAAATATTGCTCTTAACAGCAATGATTGGAGACAGGCTAATGAGATCTTTACAACGGCTATTGTAGCGAATGCAGGTTTTATCTTGTTGCAACTTCCTTTGTTTGCTTTAGGGGTTTGGAAATTAGATTGGTTGATAGATTTCCCTGAGGAGCTTTCACGTGATTTTCGTATTTTAGTTGCGTGTAATATTTTGCTGTTTTTCTTAAACATTATGAAGGGGGTGCTGTTTACTCCTATTCAGGCTGCAAACCGTTTGGATATCAGTGAAAAATTCATGATCGGATCGCAGATTGCAAGAATGGTGCTTCTGTTTAGTTTAATCAAATGCTGTGGTGCAAGGCTTTGGATTGTCGGGGCTGTTGATCTGAGTCTTTCAGTTTGTGTGTTTTTAATCGGAATATCCATATACCACAGGCTTGTACAGAAAAACCTCGTTTTCAAGCGCGAATATATTACAGCCAAGTGGGTAAAGCCTATTCTTTCGATGGCAGGGTGGTCTTTGGTTTCAATGCTTGGGTTTTCGTTGTTTGTGAAGACTGATGTGTGGATTATCAATCGATTTGTGAGTAAGGAAATGGCAGGGGTGTATGCGGCATTATTGGTGTGGCCTAATCTTATCAAGCAGATTGGTTCGGTGTTGGGGGGATTGGTGGCGCCAGTCTTTACGATTGATTTCGCGCATGGGCGTAATGAACGTATGATAGATAGCCTGATGTTTTCCGCTCAGTTCGTGGCATATGCGGCATCGCTCCTTTGTGGTATATTTATTGCGTTGGCTCCGGGGTTGATCAGATTGTGGCTTGATGAGACCTTTATTCAGTATGCGTTATGGATTCGTTTATTACTGGGCTTGTTGGTTTTCACAATCAGCGGTTCTGTCTTTTGGCGGATTTTTGTAACGATCGGAGAAACAAAATATATGGGATTGGGAAATCTTATTCCGGGAGTATTGAACATATCCTTTTCATTATTGCTGGTACATTTCGGCTATGGTGCTTTGGGGGTGATTTGCGCGTCAATGGTTGCTCTGGTCTTAAAAGAAAATATTCTTTTTCCGGTTTGGATATCCAAAGAAGTTGGCATTCCGTTTTCGCGGTTTCTATTAATTTACCTTCGTGCTGGAGCCGGATGTGTGTTGGTTATTCTGGTAAGCCGGTTACTGATTTCAACGCCTGTTGATCTGTCGATATGGCAACTGGGTTATGTAATGCCCTTGAGTGGGCTGGCTCTTCTTGGTCTTGTCATATTTATGTCAACCAATAGTGAAAAGCTGGCCTTCATGAAGGTGCTTCAGAATCACTTTCTGATAGGAATAAAAAAATGAAGATATCCATATTAGTTGTTTATTTCGGAAATCTTCCGCCTTTTGTTCCGTTGTTTCTCTCTTCATGTGCAAATAATTCTGCAATCGATTTTTTATTATTGGGTGATGCATGGCAAACGCTTAATGGGGATGTGCCGAAAAATTGTCGTATACTTGGAATTGGTCTGGATGAATTTAAGAAACGGGCTCTTGCTGCCACGGGTATTAGGCCCGGGTTTTCATCGCCATATAAATTGTGTGATTATAAACCGGCTCTTGGAGCAATTTTTGAGCGGGAGCTTTCCGGATTTGATTATTGGGGGTTTTGCGATACCGATATCATCCTGGGAGATGTGATGTCGTTTCTAGGGGACTTGGAATCATATGATATTTTCAGTACCTGCAGGGAATATCTAAGCGGGCCGTTGTTTCTTTTCAGAAACACAGAGCGAGTCAACAGGTTGTATTCCGGGAGCAGAGATATTGAAAAAGTGATGAGTTCCGAGAGACATTATTGTTTTGATGAGTGTTCTTTCGCTTGGTCGAAGCTTCTCGCTGGTCAGTCTATTCTTGAGGTCGATACTGAAATTGAGAGTATGACGGAGGTTATTGTTAAGGCTCGCGATAGAGGGGAGATTACGGCTCATTTTGAGAGTCTTTCGCTGGAGCCTCGCAGGGGGTTTAAGGGTGTGGTATCGGTGGATAACGGGCGGGTTATGATGAATGAACAATCCTATATTCATTATCATCACTTACACAATAAAGGCAGTTCGGTTTATACCTATCCAAAATGGCACTGGAGTCAGGTGCCTGAGAGCTACTGGATTAATCGTTACGGTGTGTTTGGTAAACACGGGCTGGATATCGGTTACCGGCTTAATCAATATAAGAACCGGTGGTTAAAACGCGTTGGCAGAAATTTGAGCAACCCATTAGCTGGGGGGAAGGATAATAATGCCACAAAAATTACGTAGAAGGTCCAGAGCCAGATTAAAGGCAATTCTTGATGAAGAAGATGTTGAAGTATAATTTTGTCGGCAATCCAGATAGCGGGGATAATCTTAATGAATTACGTCGGTTGTCTTGGGATGAGGGTATCGTTATGTGTGCTCGGCATGCATGGGTTTGGCCTCTATATTGCCAGCTTAAGATGAAAGGACTGCCTGTTTTATTTAATTACGAATTACAAGAGGATGCGGTTAATTTTGTACATGCTCAGGTGGCGAGGGTTATACTGAGTCCTCATGAGCTGAGTAAATATTTTGTGGTTGTCATTCGTGCTGATTATCGGAGTTTTCCTTTCGGTCGATTTGAGATTGTGCAGAATAAGCATTGTGCAGCGGGAACTCGCCGGATTTTCATGCCTCACTATCCGCAACCGGGTTTATTGCCGCGGATGAAAGAGCGGACTAAGGTTGAAAATGTATGTTTTAGTGGGCAGGCCAATAATTTTTGTTTAGATAAAGAACAATTAGGAAATGATCTTGAGCAGTTGGGATGTAAATTGATTTTCCGGGAATGTGGTGAATGGCAGGATATGCGAGAGGTTGATGTACTTTTGGGTATCCGCTCTTTATCAAAAAAAAAATACCATAGCAAACCACCCACAAAATTGTTTAATGCCTGGCTGTCCAGGATACCATTTATTGGGGGCTATGATTCCGCTTATGAACAAGTGGGACGGCCGGGAACCGATTTCCTTAGAGTTTCAACATATTCGGAATTATTAGATGCAGTTTCTCAACTTAAGAAAAAACCGGAATTGTATAATCGCATCGTAGAATCAGGATTGAAAAAGGGAGAGAATTTTACCGCGGCGGCTACTACAGAACGCTGGGTTAACTTTATTGAAGAGAATGTTGTTCCTGCTTTTAATTGTTGGAATGCTTGTGAGTGGAGTATCTCTCAGGGGATTAAAAATCGGCTGTATACTATGGATAAATGGTATCATCGAATGCGTGGTCTGGGTCGTTAGCCAGAATGCAGAATTGGGATTATTATGAATATTTGTTTAGCGGCCGATGCGAACTACCTGCAGCACCTTGTTGTCACCATGGCATCCGTAATCATAAACTCGAATCCTAAGGAGCCGTTGGATTTTACGGTACTCACGGATGGAAGTATTAATCCGGACTGTCTGAATGGAATAAGCGGAGGGCGTTCATATGGTGTGCGAGTGATAAATGCTGCCGAGTTGGTACACGAGCATATGGAAATTGATACTGAATGCCGGTGGCCCGTGGCCGTATATTATCGTTTATTATTGCCTTCGTTATGTGAATCGGATTCACGGATTATTTATCTGGATTGCGATACAATTGTTCGCAAGCCACTCGATGAGCTGTGGAATCTTCCGATGGAGGAGTATTCTGTTGCGGGTGTCGCGGACGACGGATTCGGTCATAAAAAGCGGTTGGCACAGTATGGTGTGCAACTAAGAAATGAATACCTTAATTCAGGTGTTATGCTTTGGAATCTCGATCGTATTCGTTGCGGCGATTATGAAAGACGGCTGGAGGATGCCAGTATGCGCTTACCGAATCCGGAATTCCCTGATCAAGACTGGATTAATATAATGTTCGATACGGAAAAAAAGATAATTCCGGCGAAGTGGAATGCTATGAGTCACATATTTGAGCGGAAGAGGGGTACTGTGATCAATGATTCTGAGGAACTCCGTGCCGCAACGTGTGATCCCTACATTTGCCATTTTACAAACATAAAACCATGGACTATGACCTATACGGCGCATCCCTATTGGTTCGAATATTGGGAATATCTTGCTCGCACTTCATTTGCAGGTCGAAAGTACTGGGGAATTGTCAAAAAACAGTTTCTTTCCTCTGATCAGTCTTTGCTGTATCGACTGGTCAGATTTGTAAAAAAGTAATGGTTTTATGAAGGTATTATTTTATTTTGGTGTTTTTGCGCGAATCGGTGGTATCGAAGAGTTTACGAAAGATTTGGCTTCGGTGCTTTGCGTCAATGGGATGGAGGTCAGCATTGTATGTGCCTCATTGAAAAGTCCGATTCTGGATGAAATGGGGCGCATTGGAGTTAAAGTGCAGCGGATACCGTTTTATTGGGGGTGTCGGTGGAATTTGCCGGATTATGTGTTGCTCCCTTTCGCTCTTCACCAATTAAATAAAGCAGACGTAGTGATACATCAAAAGCCATTTAAAAAATGGTTTTACAAACTGTTTTCCAGAAAACCGAAACATGTATATATCACAGCTTATCGTCCTCGTGAGCAATTTCGGGATGCCAGCACTCTGAATTTTTTTTTCTCATGGTTTGATCATATTTTCACGCAGGCGACTTTGTTTAAAGAGGATCTACGAAAAGGGGGGGTGAATTGTTCTATTTCTGTTTTGCCTTACACGCCTCCACAGGGAGCTTCTGTTTTGCCAATGCCTTTCGAAAAAAATAAAGTGTTGCGTATTGCCATGATGGGAAGAATTGAGCCTCAAAAGAATCCATTTTATGCGATAGAAATTATTTCAGGGCTTTCCCATTGCTTGAAGCAGTCCGGCATTGGAGTTGAGTTTCATGTGTATGGATCGGGATCATTATTGGAGAAGGTAAGATCATTTGCGGATCAGCAAGGAGTCACGGTTGTATTTCATGGGGTTTATCAGCGTAAAGATGTCCCGGGTATTGTCGCTGAGAATGATTGTTTTTTGATTTCGTCCGTTTCGGAAGGACAGTGCATTGTTGCGTTGGAGGTTTTAGCTGGTGGCCGGCCTCTCTTTGCTACTGCAGTCGGTGCGTTGCCTGATATTTTACGTACACCCGTTCGTGGGGCATTAATTCCTCAGGGAAATTCAGAAAAAGCGATATCGATTATCCTAGATTGGCTGGAGGAAAATCAGCCGATTTCTCCTGAGTCTATTCAGGGAAGTTATAAGGACGATTATGACGGAGAAGCTGTAGCTAATCAGTATATTGGTGTATTTCAAAATTTAGTTGGGGACGTATGAATCTTATAGCGCTCATAGCATATGGCGGAGTGAATATTTCTATGTTCCTGTTCCATTTGCTAGGGAAAAATCGGATTTACCAATTTCCGTTTTGGGCGGCGGCGATTGCCTTGGGATGGTTTTTTCCTCAGTGCGTAGGCGGGTTTCGTACAGCTGATCAATATCCGGGAAGTGCCTATGCTACAGGGCTTATTTTTGCGACTTTTTGCACTGTGGCTTTATGGGCGGGATTTTATTCCGGTCATGAAAAAATGGATTATAGCCCTGCATGGTTAAATGCAAAATTTGATCGTAAAAGGTTATATATTGCAGGAGCGATATTGTGTCTGGGCGGGTTTTATTTCCGATATAAGCTAATGTCTTTGCCGGAAGAAGTTTTGGCAATGGGGCAGTGGTCTGGAGCTGCGGTTAAATATCTTTTTTTGGCAAGTATATTTGTTTTCGGATTTTTGAGCATATGGTTCTTATATTTGAGTCAGAACCGGTTAATAGTGGCTCAATATCTGTTATTTTTAATCCCTTCATTATTAATGCTTTTTCAGGCTGCTGTTATTAATGGGCGCAGGCGGGCGATGATGAATCTGGTGTCATATTTATTTGTAGCCCCTTGGTTTGTTCGGCGAATAGTACTGCCACGGTGGTTGATTGTTTCTGGATTATGTGTGGGGCTTCTATTGGTTAACTCGATTGGAATATACCGGTCAATAATGAAGAACAGTGATGAGAGTTTTCTGACACGACTAAAGCAGATTGTTGCAACAGACCTCACCAGTGAATCGGAAGAAGTTATTGAGAAGGGTGGGGCAGAATTCAATAATTATATATATCTTCGGCAGGTTCATGTTGAATTGGGGAAGTTTGATTGGGGAATTAAGCATTGGAATGGGTTGGTTTTTAATTATGTTCCCGGTCAGTTGATTGGGCGTGCCACCAAAAAGGCACTAATGCTTCCCGTTTTAAATGAGATTAAATTGGCCAATGAGATGTATGGTCATGTTTTTTTGACGGGAACAACGGCTACAGGATATTTGGATGCGTTTGCATCGTTTGGCTGGTTGGGCTTTATTAAATTTTACGCAATAGGATATCTCATGGGAGTGCTTTATAGACACGCTATGCAAGGTTTGTTTTTAGGCCAACTGTTGTATGTGTATGTGTTATCCCAAGCGATGCACGCGATTTCACATGGTACTCATATGATTCTGTTTTCAATATGGGTTTATTTTTTTGCGCTGGGCTATCCGGTTTTACGATGGGCAAGGGCTGAAGCTGAGTAGTAAAAATAGAAGTAAGATATTGTCATCCCATAGCTCTAAAACGAAAAGGCTGGCTTGTGAGCTCTAAATCCTCCACTCGGAGGGTATGAAAAAACAGAGACAAAAACACAAACCAGCCGGACATAGGTATACAACCTTGAAACAACTGTGCAACATGATTCCGGGACACATGGTCTCGAAGCTCGCGAAAGAGCATGGCGTGGACGCCCAAAGCAGGACGTTTACGCCGTGGAGCCACGTGGTCTCGGTGATGTACGCGCACCTCTCGCATGCATTCGGGCTTAATGACGTCTGCGACTCGCTCCAAATGAACTCCTCGGCGCTCGCCACGGTTCGTTCGGCGGTGCCGCCGTCGCGCAACGGCCTGAGCCACGCGAACACGAACCGGAATGCGGACATGGCCGAGGCGCTTTACTGGGGCATGATGAAGCACCTGACGCACACGGTGCCCGGCTTCGCGAAGCGCAAGGTGCGCAGCGGATACCTCCGCCGCTTCAACAAGACGATCCACGCGCTCGACTCGACCACGATCCAATTGGTGGCCAACTGCATCGACTGGGCGAAACACCGCCGCCGCAAGGCCGCGGCCAAGTGCCACTTGCGCCTGAACCTGCAAAGCTTCCTTCCGCAATGCGCCATCATCGATACGGCGAAGCACCATGACAGCACGAAGGCGCAGGAGCTGTGCGCCGGGCTCGAACCCGGCGAAATTGCCGTGTTCGACAAGGCCTACACCAAGTTCAGGCATCTCCATGAGCTGACGGAGCGCGGCATCTGGTGGGTTGGCCGCGCGAAGGACAATATGCAATACAATGTGGTTCGCACGCTCGAAACCACCGAACACAAACGCATCCTTTGTGACGAGGTGATCGAGATGGCGCTCGACAAATCGAAAGAGGCGTACCCCCGCGAGTTGCGTCGCGTCGCGGCCCTCGTTGAAATCAACGGTCAGGATGTCGAGATGGTCTTCATGACCAACAATCTGGAGTGGAGCGCGTGGACGGTCGCCGAACTCTACCGCTGCCGCTGGGACATCGAGGTGTTCTTCAAGGAAATCAAGCAGACGCTCCAGCTCAGCGACTTCCTTGGCCATAGCGCCAACGCCGTGCGCTGGCAGGTGTGGATGGGATTGCTTGTCCATTTGCTTATGCGCAGCCTCGCGTGCATGCACGAATGGGAACACAGCTTCAAGCGGCTGTTCACTGTAGTGCGGGCGTCGCTGTGGCGGCGATGGGATCTCGATGCGCTGCTCAAATCCTATGGGACAGCCAAACCGCCCGGACGCATGTGCGCCGCCCCGGAACAGGCGTTTCTACCGGGGTTCGGCTGAATGCTGTGGGACAGCCAAATGCATAAAACGAGGAGCCATTGTTATCCCATAACCAGGAAATCGGAACTGACTATATGGAACAGAGATCAAAAACCTTAACAAAACCGGGCGGTTACCAGCGGTTTTCGCCCTCTATGGGATGACAGTGGAAGGAAGAAGTATAATACTTTGTTTTATAAAAAATGCGTTTCGCATGTTGCTTTCCTGAACATTACAGAATTAGGACTGGAATGTGGTTGCTCTTTTTTTGAAGAAGGAAAGGGATGTCTTAGTGGTGATATGAGCCGGGTAATAGTGACACAAAGAGGAGCGCGGCATCGTTATCAGATACCGCGTATGCTGGAGGAGGCGGGGTTGCTTGCGGCGCTGTATACGGATTCAACGGCTTATAGTCCGGTCGGGCGTATAGCGGGTGTCCTGTGTAAAACGGGACTTGGTATTCATAAACTGAAAGCACTGGCTTCACGTTTGCCAGAGGGTATTCCGGCAGATAAAATATTTTCATCAGATCGTGAACTTTTGCACCGGGGGGAACTCAGTACAGATTTTGAAAAATGGGGGCTTCGCGGTGCAACGGTAGTTTACAATATGAATGGGGAGGATATCCCTTTTCTTAAATATGCTCGAGAACATGGTGCAAAGATAATTGTAGATGTTTTTATCAGTCCTCAGGCCAATCAAAATCTATATGATGAACAGCTACGGTTTAAAGGGGCTGGAGAAAAGGGGACTCTTTCAGAGGCGGACTGCCGACGCGCAGAGCATCGGGGAATCGGTGCGTATGCTCCTCTTGCGGATATTCTGCTTTGTCCTTCGGAGTGGGTGGCGGCCGGGGTTCGGGAGTTTGCTCCTGATCATGCGCACAAGATTCATGTAGTGCCCTATGGTTCAAGTATTGAGCCGAAGCGGCAGAGCGATGTGGAACCGGGCAGGCTTTTTTTTGCCGGTCGAGATGCATTGCGAAAAGGGCTTCCTTATCTGGCTGAGGCGGTTGCGCAGTTGAAAGAGTCCGGCCTTTCTCTGAAGGCTCGTATTGCCGGGTTATCCCGCGAGGAGTGCGACTGGATGCCTTATGCGGATCAGCTCGATTTTCTGGGGATTGTTCCGATGGGTGATATGACCAAGGAGTATGAGCGTGCTGATGTGTTTGTTCTTCCTTCATTGGCTGAGGGTCAGGCTGGAGTTATTCTGGAGGCGTTGTCGCATGGTTGCCCGGTTGTCGCGACCCGGGAGTCCGGTGTGGACCTGATCACGAATGAAAACGGTATGCTTGTGGAGTCGCGCTCGGCCGGTCAGCTTGCCGATGCCATTAAATCACTGGTAATGAACCGGGAGTTCAGAGATCGAATAGGTGTCCAGGGGCGTTGCTTTTTTGAGCAGGAGTTTGCTCGAAATGCATGGCGGTCCCGTCTTGTGGAAGTTGTGGAAAAACTTTAGATTGATGATCAAATGAATAATCATTCAGTGGCAATTATTACATTTCATTTATGGATTAACGGTAATCTGAACTATGGGGCAACCCTGCAGGCGTTTGCGTTGGCCCGTGTGGTGGCAGAGATGGGATTTCCGGTGCAGTTAATTGATTATATCCCGGAACCTCTACCGGCTAATGATATATTTCGTTCTGTTTATCGTCGTATTTTCCGATGGAAAGTTTCCAGAAGAATTCCTGGTGCGAAACGAAAAGGGTTTGAGGAATTTTTGCGAACTCACGGTTATTTAAGCCGGAACCGGTATGCCAGTCTGGAAGCATTGCGGGCAAATCCGCCGGAAGCGGATATCTATTTGGCCGGCAGTGACCAGATATGGAATACGCAGATTTTCCATGGAGAACTCTATAGAGCCTATTTTCTGGACTTTGGGGATCCTAAAGCAAGGATTTCATATGCCAGCAGTTTTGGTTCTGCAAACAATGAGAAAAAATATGATGTGGAGATTGGAAATCTGCTTTCTGAATTTTCTCATTTGGCGGTGCGGGAAAGCAGTGGAGCCGAAATAGTGAAAAGGTTGCTGCCTGGAACGCAGCGGGTAGAGACGGTTATAGATCCGACTTTGCTTCTGGAAGATTATACGCCATTTGTCAGATCGGTGGATGTGCAAGGGTGTCTGTTAGCCTATCTCTTCCATCCTTCGGAAACTGAAGTTGATGCATTAAAGAAAACGGCCCGGAACCTGGGGCTTATACCTGCAGTGATCAGCGATGTATCATCAGCTGTTTTTGAAGGGTGCAGAATTATACCGTGTAACTCTCCTGCCGAATGGCTGGGTGCCTTTCGGGGCGCTTCTGCGGTTGTTACGAACTCATTTCATGGCACAGTCTTTTCCATTTTATTTGAAAAGCCGTTTGTTAGTTTATTGAGTGACGAGCAGGGAGTTGCAAACCGGAATACGAGGGTACTCAATTTGGCCTCCAAACTGGGAGTAGAACCTCAGTTACTTAATCAGTATGATCCGGAGTTGTGGACTGGGCGGTTGCAGGCACCGATAAATTGGGAGACAGTACGTTCTTTGCTTATAGAGGAGCGTAGTCGATCGAAAGAATATCTCGTCCGGGCATTGACGGAATTAAAAAATTAATCTGATCGGAAACGGTTAAAGTATGAATACGGGAAATACAGCCGGAGTTTCAATTTACGTCATAACCTATATGTCTTCGGAGGAGCGATACCCGGTGTTACGCCATACCGTTGAATGTGCGCTTCAGCAGGATTATCCTGAATTTGAGGTGGTTGTTTCCGATAACTGCAGTCCGGTTTCTGTGCATGAAGCCCTGATAGGAATAGATGATCCGCGGCTACGAATCTGTACTAACCGTGAAAATACCGGATTCGCCGGGAATCTGAACCGCTGTGTTGAACATTGTGCTTACGATATCATCAAACCGCTTTGTGATGATGATCTGTTGCACCCCGGATTTCTTTCGACGACGGTGCCGCTAGTGGACGATTTTACAATGGTGGTGGCCGGAGTGGAAAAGTTTCTGGTGGGTAAAGAACCGGAAGGACTGAAGCAACCGCTGCCGGCCACCGTTCCGTCAACTGTTCGTGAAGCCGGTTACGGAGCGGATATCTGGCAACTGCCTTATGCTCCGAGTTCAATTCCTTCAGCGACGATCTATTCGCGCCGGCTTTTCGAAGAACTTGGCGGCTATGATGCCAAAACCGTAACGGCCGATTGGGATATGTTTATTGAAGCCTGTATTCATCGACGGGTGGCGTCGGTGGATATACCGCTCTGTTATGTCGGTGTATGGGGTGGGAGTCTGACTGAGGAGATGGTGGATAAACCGTATTTCTTTCCTCAGCAGGGGTTATATACAAAATTCCGTACCCTACACTGTAAAGAGCTCACTAAAGCAGATCGGCGGGAGTTAAAGAATATGCTTTATAAACAGCTTTTTATGCAGGGTTTGCGTCCTTTGAAACGATTCAACAGTGCTGCCTATCGAGTGGGGTTCCGGGCATACAGAAAACGGTTTTTTGAACTGCTTCATCAGACGCCTTCTGAATTCGGTGCGCGGCCGAATAATCCCTGAGTTTCTGTTATGCGCGTAATTCACATATGCCAGAGAGATGATCCGGATTCCGGGGGCTCCCTCCGTGTTGCGGAAGCATTGGGACGGGAGCAGCGGGCGATGGGCGTTGAGGTCTGGCTGCTTTTTCTTTATGGTTCGCGGTCCCATGTATGTGAGGAGTTTCAGGATCATGCCATCTGTTTGGATCTGGCTTCATCGAAGCAGGCGTTGCGGGGAATCAGGCGGTTCTGTTCGGTCCTTCGAAAGGTGAAGCCGGATATTATCCATTCACACGATGGGATCATATGGCCGCGTCTGGTTCTTATGCAGTTCCGTATTCCGGTCGTCATGCATTCCCATCTTCCATTGCGAAGTACAGACAGCCGAACAGGGCGTTTTCTGGTGAAGCATACAACAAAGCTGCTGGTCGGGATTTCTCTGCATACGATTGATACCTGGGTAGAGGATCACTTTCGGCCGTCACGCATTCACTATATTCCGAACGGTGTCGATTTCAACCGGTTCAGGATTGCGGATCAACGTGAAAAGACGGATTTGCGGAAAACGCTGAAGCTGCCGTCGGATAAGCGCATCCTGTTGTGGGTCGGACGTATTCACCGAAGTATGAAGGGGTCGGATCGGATAGAACGTGTGGCCCGTCAGCTTCCGGATGATATGGTTTTGGTCGTGGTTGGAAATGGTCCTGAATATCCGGGTATGCTCGAGCGCTGCAGTGCGGAGATTGCCGCCGGGCGGCTGATTATGGTGGGTTCCTGTAACGTACCGGAAAATTATTATAAAGCCGCTGATGAATTTCTTTTTACCTCTTATCATGAGCCTTTTGGTCTTGTTATTCTTGAGGCGGTGGCATCGGGTTTGCCTATTACGGCCTTCCCGGTGGTTGAGGGCGGCGGGGCGGTCTGTCTTCTGGAAGAATTCGGCGCTGTGATGCTGGAGGACAAAGCGACGGATGAAGAGCTGGCTGCGATGTTACAGCACTCAGGGAATCGTTCCGCGCAGGCTTTGGAAAATCGTACTCGTGCACTGAAAAAGTTCTCATGGCAGACCATCACCGGGAAGGTGATGGATGTGTATAAAATTGCTTTGATCAAAAAACTGTAATTCCTGTGAATATACTTTCCTACATTCATGTCCATCGTCTGCCCAATCCATCGGGAGTGGGGCGGGTTATCGATCAGTTGCTTAAGGCACATTGTGAAATGTTTCCAGGAGCCAGCCATCGGATACTGGTTGAAAAGGGGTTATACGACAGTGTGTATAAGCAACTGGATCATTTCTGGAAAAAGGCTTCTTTTATTCCGCATTCACGTTCGACGTCCTGGCAGCAGGCAGGCTGGGTCTGGCGCAATAAACCTGTGGCTGAGCATTATTGGGATGAGGTCGATCTGGTCTATTGTCCTGCGGAATCCTATGTTCCAACAGATAAGGCGCATCTGGTATGTACGATACACGATGTTGCCGGATTTGAAGAATCGTTGTATCCGCAGACGCTCAGTCGCCGTCTGCATTGTTTGAAATGGCGTTATCTGTTCCGGAGTATGGCGAAGTATGCCGATGCAGTCGTCACGGTTTCAGAGTTTTCCGCTTCGCGCATCGCCCGTTTTTTTCCAGCTTTGGAAAACAAGCTGAACGTGGTGTATAATGCGCCGCATCCCGTATTCGGCACTGAGGTGCCGGAAGCGCTGCTGGGTGAAGTTCGGGCACTGAGTGGCGGTAAACCTTATGTTCTGGTTCCCGGCGGATTGTCTCTGCGGAAAAATGCCGAGCTGATTATTAAGACGATACCTCTGCTCACCCAGCGGAATCCCGACATTCGGGTGATCATTTCAGGTTCGAATGCCCAGCCCTATTTGGACCAGCTCAATGCGCTTGGTTTAGATAATACTGTTCTTGCGGGTTATGTGTCGGATGAGCTGCTGAATGCGCTTTATCAGCAGGCGGCAATCGTTTGGTTTCCTTCGCGCTACGAAGGATTCGGCATGCCGGTGATCGAGGCCATGGCTGCCGGTGCTCCGGTGGTGGCCAGCCATGTGGCATCCATTCCAGAAGTGGCCGGAAAGGCCGCCCTGCTCTGTGATGTGGATGATCCGGCGGAACATGTTGAGGCGTTGCAGTCGTTGCTTGAATCCGGTTCGGCACGGAATGAACTGAGAGAACGGGGCATTGAGCAGGCGGGACAGTTCACCTGGCCAAAATCCGCTCAGAAACTGGAGCATGTTTTCCAAACGGTTGTAAACGGATGATTGTTGTCTGCGATATAAATGAGATCTGGCGGAGAAAGCCGTTTGCGGCTCTTGCAGAAATAGAGTCGGTGCAGGGGGTCGCACCGGCGGACTGGATGGTTGCCCGTAAACGCGGATTGCCTGATACGGATGATAGTCTGGATGTTTTGTCGGTGACCTTACCGCCGGGCTGGGCTTCGCGGACATCATGGCTGGGACAGCGCATGTTGTGGCGCCGCATTCGGAAGTGCTGTCCGGATGTGGAGACGCTGGTCGTCACCAGCCCGCATTATCTTCCGATGCTGGATTATATTTCTCCGAAAATCAGGACGATCTATTATGCATCCGATGACTACCGGAACTATGAAGGATGGGATGCCGTCGTTCGGCTGGAGGAACAGCTGGTGAAACGGGTGGATCATTCATTTTTTGTTTCAGAAGGTCTGAAAAACCGGGCACAGCGGGAGTACGGAGTGGATTCCGGAAAGCTGTCCGTGAGTATGAATGCGACTGAATCACGTTTTTTTTCTGAAGATCCAATGGAGCCGGTTTCTGCGCCGCTTGAAGGACTCAAGCGGCCGATTGCCGGGATCGTCGGGGGAATTAATGAACGGCTCGATTTTGAACTGCTTACAGCATGTGCGCAACTGCCCGAGCTGGGTACGCTTCTGCTGGTCGGGCCGCTGACAGGTAGTTCGTCTTCCGGACTGAATAAACTGCTGGAGCAGCCGAAATGCAGCGCGGTCGGCCGTCAGCCGCACAACACCATTCATCGATGGTTTCAGTGTCTGGATGTCGGTTTGATTCCGTATGTTGAAAGTGAATTCAATCAATTCTGTTCTCCGATGCGCCTGTTTGATCATCTCGCGAGCGGGGCACCTGTGATTGCGACAGCGGCCTGTGATCAGGTGCATGCATTTGAACGTCATGTGGTTGCGGCCGGGAATCGTGAGCAGTTTATTGAGGCATTGCGTAAAGCATTATCTTCCGGAACGAGACCGGGACGGATAGAAGGAATTACCTGGGCTGATCGTGCAACCTCCATGGCTGGAGTGATAAAGGGGTTATGCCATGATTAAGACGTGCATCTGGATGAATATTCCATCGCATTATCAGTCTGCGTTTTTTGAAGCGTTGGCTGCCCGGGATGATGTGGATCTGAACGTCGTGTATTTCAGTGGAACTTCGTCTGCCCGGGCTGCTGAGGGCTGGCAGTCGGAATATGCACTGAAAGCGTATGAACGTTTTGCGGAAGAGGGAGCCGCTCCGCAAAAACAGGTGGAACAGGTTGAGGATTGGCAGAACCGGGTGCATGTTATCTGCGGGTATTTTAATGAGGCATTGATCGACTTCTTCTGTAAGGCCGGAGTGTCCTGGTGTCACTGGTCTGAGATGCCGGGCATCCGGCTGGCGGATCTGCTGGGGTACCGCACGGTTCTTTACCGTATTTTTTATCCGCTTCAACTGATCGCCAAACGTTCTTATGGAGCGAGAATACGGAACTATGCGCTGGGGGCATTCGGGCAGGGGCATCTGGCAAGAAAAGCCTTTCAGCGTATGGGGGTTCCTGAGGCGAAAACGGCGGACCTCTATTATTCGCCGGAACCACTCTCACCGGCCGAGCCGTGTCGGCAGATGATGGATTTTGCCGGTGGCCGGAAAATCATTCTTATGGTTGGTGCGCTGTGTAAGCGCAAGGGTATTGATGTGCTGCTGAAGGCATTTTCCAAAGTGCGGGAAAACCGGGACTGGTGTGTGGTTTTCTGCGGACTTGATAAGGCCGGAGGACGCTATCATGCGTTGGCCGAAAAGCTGCGGTTGCAGGATCAGGTGCTTTTTCTTGGAGCTTATCCGGTTGACCGGATTTCCGAAGTGTACTGCGCTGCGGATGTGTTTGTGCTGCCTTCACGGTTTGATGGATGGGGCACGGTTTTCAATGAGGCGGCCTCGCTGGGTCTTCCGCTCATCGGAACTGATCTGTGCGGTGGGGCATGGCATCTGATCCGGGAAGGGCAGACCGGCTGTCGTGTTCGTACTTCTTCGGTGTCTTCTCTTGCCGGGGCATTGCGGTGTTACGTAAAAAATCCTGCGGATGCGGAAAAGCACGGGCGGGCCGCGCAGGAATGGTTTATGACTGAATTCACACCGGCCCGCAATGCGGAGCGCTTTGTGGCCACCCTGAAATTGTGGGGTGGGGTATGAAGGTAGCGGTTTTAACCACCAGTTCGCGTAAGGCGGGCGGGCTGTTCTATTCCGTCCGCTGGCTTTCGAAGGCGCTGGTGGATAAGGGATGTGTGCCGGAGGTGTTCAGTCCGGAGGATGAATTTTCAAAGGAAGATCTTCCGGTATGGGATCCGTTGCCGGTCAACCTCTATAAGGTTGCGGGTCCGTTGCAGCGTTCCTTGTCATTACGTAGAATGCTCAAAACATCCGGTGCGGATCTGATTCATCTGCACGGGATCTGGATGGACAACCAATGGGCGGCGATGCAGCACCAGCGGAAAAATAATGTGCCGGTGGTGGTTTCTCCGCGAGGTATGCTCGATCCATGGGCGATTCAGAATTCCGCCTGGAAGAAAAAGCTGGTGGAGGCTTTGTTTGCAAAAAAAGCGTTGCGGGAAGCGTCTTGTATTCATGCACTGTGTCGGTCGGAAGTGGAATCTATCCGGGCATATGGCCTGAAGAATCCGGTTGCGCTGATCCCTAACGGGGTTGAACTGCCCGGGCCCGGGCGTTTGCCGGCGGTTTCTGATTGTAAGACGATTCTGTTTCTCGGCCGGATTCATCCTAAAAAAGGCCTTGCTGAACTGCTGGAGGCCTGGAGTCGATTCGGAGGCGGCTGGAAGCTGCTGGTGGCCGGTTGGGATGACGGGGGGCATGATGAAGGGCTCAAGGCTCGAGCGACAGAACTGGGTCTGAAAAATATTGAATTTATCGGACCGAAATACGGGAAGGAAAAAGAAACGCTTCTGCGCAGCGTGGATGCGTTCATTCTCCCGTCTTTTTCCGAAGGACTTCCCATGTCGGTGCTGGAGGCCTGGTCGTACGGCCTGCCGGCCGTGATTACGGATTTCTGTAATCTGCCGGAAGGATTTGAATGCAATGCTGCGGTTCGGATTGAACCCCGGGCTGATTCGATTGTCGAGGGATTGGAAACACTGGCGGCGATGTCGGATGAAGAGAGGACGGCAATGGGTTCCGCGGGACGTGCTCTGGTCGAGAAGAGATTTACCTGGTCCGGAATTGCAGAGAATATGCGGCAGGTTTATGCATGGTGTCTGACGGGAGAAAATCCTCCGGAGTGCCTTGAGTTTGCGCGGACTGATTCATGATCTTTAATTCGCTTACTTTTCTGGTTTTTTTCGCAGTGTGCCTTGCGTTATATGCGTTGCCGTTAAAATGGACCGTGCATAAGGGCATTCTGCTGATCGCCAGTTATCTTTTTTATATGGCGTGGAATCCGCCGTTTGTATTGCTGTTGCTGATATCAACAGGAGTTGACTGGTGGGCGGCTAACCGGATTGCCCGAGCGGAATCGCAGAACATGCGGAAGCTTTTTCTGGCCTGCAGTTTAGGTGTGAATCTTGGTTTTCTGTTCTTTTTCAAATATTCGCCGATGTTGATGGAAACCCTGAACGGAATGCTGGGTTTTATCGGTGTTGAGATGGTTTTGCCTCGCTGGTCGATCATTCTCCCGATGGGTATTTCATTTTATACTTTCCAGACGCTTTCCTATACCCTGGATGTATATCGTAAAAGAGAGCTGCCCTCAGATTCGATGCTCGACTTTGCGTTATATGTCACGTTTTTTCCGCAACTGGTGGCCGGACCGATTGTCCGCTCAAATGAGTTTCTTCCTCAGCTTCAGGAGCGTCCGGAAATCAGGCCTGCCATGATCTCCTGGGGGATTGTTCTGATCGTTTTCGGCCTGTTTGAGAAGATTGTTCTGGCCGATACTATAATGGCTCCGGTGGCGGATACTGTTTTCGGTGCGTCCGGTGAGGCGGGGTTCCGCTCTGCGTGGATGGGAGTGCTGGCTTTTACGGGACAGATTTATTTTGATTTTGCCGGGTATTCCACGTGTGCCATCGGTATTGCGATGCTGATGGGATTTGAGCTGCCTGATAATTTCAGGGCACCTTATGGGGCCATGGGATTTGGAGATTTCTGGCAACGCTGGCATATTTCGCTTTCGTCGTGGCTGCGTGATTATCTCTATATTCCGCTGGGTGGAAATAAGAAGGGCAATGGAAGAACATATACCAACCTGTTTATCACCATGCTTCTAGGCGGGCTGTGGCATGGGGCGAACTGGACGTTTGTTGTCTGGGGCGGATTGCATGGGGCCTATCTGGCCATCGAGCGTCCGTTTCGGAAAAAACTGGAATCGGCGGCGGCGCGATCGTTGTTTTTCAGAATCGGCTGGATGCTCGCTACGCTGTTTCTGGTTATGCTGGCCTGGGTGCCGTTCCGAGCGGCATCGTTTGGAGACTGCAGTATTTTGTTTCAGGCGATGTTCGGTTTTGCGGATGGAAATCTTTCAGTTCACTGGTTCAGTGAATGTATGGTGGTTGGGCTGGCCGGAGTCATGTTTGTACTCCATGGTCTGATGAAAAATCACCGGTTGGAGCATATCGGCCGGAAAATGCCGATGTTGCTGGTGGCGGCTTCTGTCGTGTTTATGGTGTTAATGATTATTATGTCTCCGGTAAGTGATCGTGCCTTCATATACTTTCAATTCTAATACTGCTTTCGGACGCCACCCTTCTCATCTGGATGGAGGTTGTTTTGTACTGGCGGTTCTGATTATCCTGCTGTTGACCGGCGGCGGACTGGAACTGTTCTGGCGGTCAAAAGGGCATGTTCCGGTGGCGGCTGATACGGTTTCGCTCTGGGGGCTTCATGTGGATAAAGTATCTGCATTGGATTCGGATGGGTTGGTCATTGCGGGCAGTTCGCGCGTACAGCTTGGTCTGGATCCGGAAATACTGAAAGAAGAGCTGGGGTCTTCCGCTGTTGTACAGCTTGCGCGGGCGGCGGGATCGCCGGTTCCGGTGCTCGAATATATTGTGGATGAAACATCGTACGGTGGAACCGTGTTGTGCGGCATAACACCGGGGGTGGTTTTTGATGAACTGCAACGGTCGCGAAAAGCGCTGGAAGAGGCCTTGGTACAGCGAAAAAAACGACCCTTTTATGTGTTTTTGGAAGAACGGTTGATCTATGGCGTGCAATCGGTGTTATGTTTGAATAATACGGCTCTTTCGTGGAAACTGGCGGGAAACGGGTTGGTCCGAGGAAACTGGCCGGATCCGCCTTATGCAAAGTTTTATTCCAGCCGCTACATTGCGGCAGACTATTCGAAATGCAGGAAGGCGGAAATCTTACTGAATAATTTTGTTAATCTGCTGCAGGAAGGTGTTCCGATGACAGAGGATAGTTTGGCCGGGCTGGTGGATCAGTTTTCCGATCTGGCCTTTAAACTTGAACAACGCGGCGGAAAATTGGTGCTGATTCGTATGCCGTCGTCTGGAAAACTTTACGGGATGGAACATCACAATTATCCTGCAGGAAAATACTGGGCGGCCTTTAAACAGCGGTTTGGTGACCGGGCCATCCATTTTACCGATCTGGAAGAGGCTATGGGGACTATGTTCCGGTGTCCGGATGGCAGCCATCTGGATTATCGCGATGCAGAGCGGATTTCGAAGGAGTTAGGCCGGTGGATCAAGTGAGCGGACTGGATATCAGTAAAAATCGAAAAGCGCAGAAATATTCTCGTGCGGTGCAGCTTCGGCGTGTGCTGTGGGCGCTCGGGAAAGTCGTGTTCCGGATGGTGCCGCGGCCTTTTTATGCTCCCCGCCGGATGATTCTGCGCGCCTTCGGTGCCCGGGTGGGACGTCATGTGAATATCGCGAATACGGCAACAATCTATTTCCCCTGGAATTTTGAAATCGGGGACTGGTCATCAATTGGCGAACGGGCGATGATTTATAATCTGGGAAAAGTAACTATCGGTGAACGGGCGACGGTATCGCAGGGTGCGCATCTGTGTGCGGGGACACATGATTTTTCAGATCCGGCCACGCCGCTGCTGACACCGCCTATTAACATTGAATCGCAGGCGTGGATTTGTGCGGATGCATTCATCGGACCGAATGTGACGGTGGGTGAAGGGGCGGTGGTCGGAGCCCGGGCGGTGGCGGTTAAGGCGGTCGAAGCATGGTCGGTTGTTGCTGGAAACCCGGCAACGTTTATTAAGATGCGCAAATTAAAACAGGTGGAATAATATGGCAGGCGTATCGGTTCTGATTCTTACGAAAAATGAAGAGATCAATATTGAACGCTGTATTCGGTCGGTTGCCTGGTCGGATGATATTGTGGTGTTTGATTCATTCAGTGATGACCGGACGGTTGAATTAGCGGAGCGGCTTGGAGCCCGGGTGATCCAGCGGAAATTTGATAATTGGTCTGCTCATCAGAACTGGGGCGTGGAAAATATTAAATTCAAGCATCCCTGGGTTTACTATACCGATGCCGATGAAATCTGTGATGATCAGTTGCGCGATGAGCTGTTGTCGCTGGATAAAAACGGGGAATCGTTTTCGGCCTTTCAGGTGCGCCGGAAAGATTATTTTACGGGGCGATGGCTGAAGCGGTCGCAGCTTTATCCGACCTGGATTACCCGGGTGTTTCGTCCGGAAAAAATCCGGTATGAACGGCTGGTGAATCCGGTTGCCGTGGTGACCGGTGAGACGGGAAAACTCGATGGGCACATTATCCACTATCCGTTTTCCCATGGTATTGGACATTGGTTTGACCGGCACAATAGGTATTCTCAAATGGAGGCGGCGGATCTGGTGAACGAAGTAACAGAGAAAATCCGTTTCTCTGATTTTTTCTCCAAAGATGCGGCGGTAAAAAGACGGGCGCTGAAAACGCTGGCCTATAAAATGCCGGGGCGGCCGGTTTTAATGTTTTTATATCTTTATTTTTTCCGGTTGGGACTGCTCGATGGTCTGCCGGGACTGCGCTATTCGATCATGCGTTCGATGTATGAGTATATGATTGATTTAAAAGTGCTCGAATACCGCTATACGGAAACTGAAGGGAAAGGATCGACGCTTTGAAAATATTGGTTACAGGCGCGGCCGGTTTTATTGGATCGAATGTGGCGCATGTTCTACTGGATGCGGGGCATGAGGTGGTCGGAATCGATAATTTTAATGACTACTATCCGGTAGCGATCAAAGAGATGCGGCATACGGCATTGGAAAAAAGGTCGGGTTATACGGGCATACGTGGTGACTTTTCTGATCTGGAGCTGATGAATGAGCTTTTCGGGAAACATCGGTTTGAACGGGTCTGTCATCTGGGTGCACAGGCGGGAGTGCGTTATTCTCTGGAGAATCCGCATGCCTATGAAAGGTCGAATCTGGCCGGACATCTGAATGTGCTGGAATGCTGTCGGAATTTTGATGTGCCGCGGCTGGTATATGCATCAAGCTCCAGTGTATATGGGGGAAATAAAAAAGTACCTTTTTCGGAAACGGATCCGGTGGATCATCCGGTGAGTCTGTATGCCGCGACCAAAAAGACCAATGAATTAATGAGCCATGCCTATACCGATCTGTATGGGGTTCAAACCATTGGTCTGCGTTTTTTTACTGTATACGGACCGGCCGGTCGGCCGGATATGGCATACTGGCTTTTCACCGAGGCGATGCTGCAGGGACGGCCGATTACAGTATTTAATCACGGCGACATGAAACGAGATTTTACGTATATTGACGACGTTGTTCAGGGGGTGAAGGCCGCTCTTTTTACCGACGGCCTGGAACCGTATGAAATTTTCAACCTCGGGAATAATCAGCCGGAACTGCTGATGGATATGATCAGGTATCTGGGAAATTCGCTCAACCTTGAACCGCAGATGGAAATGCTGCCGATGCAGGCAGGGGATGTGCCGGTTACCTATGCTGACATTGAAAAAGCGAAAATAAAACTGGGCTATCAACCTCGCACAGGTTTGGCGGACGGGTTGGAGCAATTTGTGAAATGGTATAAGGACTGGAAGAAATCCTGATGAAGTTTTCGGTGATTACAGCGACCTATAATTGTGAGGCGAGTATCCTGGATACGGTGAAGTCGCTTCGGGAGCAGACCATTCCGCGGGAGGATATTGAATGGATTCTGGTGGATGGCGGTTCAACGGACCGGACGCTGGAATTGATCGAGGGGCAGGATTTTCATCCGGATCAGTGGGTTTCGGAAAAGGATAACGGCATTTATGACGCGCTTAATAAAGGGGTGCGGATGGCCACCGGCGATTTTGTCGGTTTTCTGCATGCGGATGACATGCTTGCGGCACCAGGTGTTTTGTATCATATCGGTTGTGCTCAGAAGAATTCGGGTGCGGATGCGGTTTATGGTGATCTGCAGTATGTTCGGCCGTTGGAGCAGGGCGGTTTCGGCATTGTACGGCATTGGGACAGCGGTGTTTATTTCCGCAGAAAACTGAAGTGGGGCTGGATGCCGCCGCATCCGTCGCTTTATTTAAAGCGTGAAATTTATGAGCAGGCCCGGCTTCCGAATGGTGAGTATTTCGATACCTCATACACTTGTGCGGCGGATTATGATTTTATGATGCGCATTCTCGGAAAGTATGAAGTGGAGCCGGCTTATCTCCGCATGGTTCTGGTACAGATGCGTGTCGGCGGAATCAGCAACCGCAGTCTGAAGCATATCATGACCAAATCCAAAGAGGATTGGCGGGTTATTCGTGAGAATAAAATCGGAGGGCCTCATACGCTGGCCTGGAAGAATCTGAGTAAACTGCAGCAGTTTTTCGTGCGTTAAATACAGGAATTTAAAATATGGATTGGCTCAAACTGTATTCAGAATTTGATAACGCAGTTCCTGTTTTATTCGGCATGGATGACGCGGGATTTGAACCGGGATGGACGCTGTCGCTGAATGTTGCTGAGACCGGGGTGGAGGTGTGTATCGGTGCCTGGGCATTATTGTTGTCCAGATGTTCCGGGGAACGCTGGGTTACGCTGGGTTATATGGATAAGGAGACCGCTGAACCGTTTCCTGTTCGACTTGAGATCGATGAGTCCCTTGTCGTAAGGGATTTTCTGAATTCGGTCAGAGATCAGCTCAGACTGCAGTTGGAGCATGCCGATATCGGCGAAGAGCAGCTTCGCCGATTGTTGGAACTGGAATCCGGACTGCAGCTGTATTCCAGTACCGTGCAGGAGGAAAAGAACGGGACCGTAATCATTTCCGGCGATAACGGGATGTCGGAGGAGACGGTTGGTCGGGTTGCATCCTATGTCGATACTGTTCTTGATTTATTCCGTTCGGTGCCGGAGGCCAAAGTAAAGGATCTCGTTTATCTACCCGACGAAGAGCTTCAGTTGGTTACAGAAAAGTGGAATCCCGCCGCTTCTGCGTATCCGGAACAACCGGCGCATCGTATTTTTGAAGAAACAGCGGCTGCTTATGCTGATCGAACGGCTTTGGTGCTGAAGGGTAAATCAGTTTCATATGGGGTATTGAATGAGCGAGCGAATCAGCTGGCCCATTACTTGAAGGAACAGGGGGTTGGTCCGGGCGGACAGGTTGCACTCATGCTTGAGCGGAGTGAAGGGCTGATTCAGGCTGTTCTGGCCGTGCTTAAGTGCGGAGCTTCGTATATTCCTTTTGATCCGGACTATCCGCGTGTACGGATTAAACAAATGCTGGATGATGTTTCTCCGCAATATGTTCTCGTGAATTCTAACGTTGAGGTTTGCGCTGGTACCATTCCGGATGGCATCGAGTGCATTCAAATTGACCGGATAGGGGAACAGCTTCAGAGTTTTTCCAGAGAGAATCCTGAAGCCGTGTGTACGATAGACAGTCCGGCTTATATTATGTTTACTTCCGGGTCTACCGGGCAGCCGAAGGGGGTGGAAGTTGTTCATCGGGGCATTGTCCGTCTGGTGTGTAACAGTAACTTTGTGCCTTTAAATCAGGATACGGTCCTTCTTCATATGGCGGCGGCTTCTTTTGATGCATCCACATTTGAGATCTGGGGAGCATTGCTTAATGGCGGATGTTGTGTTTTGTGTGAAACCGGAATTCCTACTATTGATGATATAGGACGTCTGATCGCTGATTTCGGTGTAAATACACTCTGGATGACCGCTGCGCTGTTCAACCTTGTGATCATGGAAGCACCTGAAGTATTGAAGCCTGTTCGGTATCTGTTGATTGGCGGGGAGGCATTGTCGCCGAAACATGTTGAGAAGGCACTGAATGAACTTCCGGATACTCAGCTGATTAATGGGTATGGACCGACTGAAAATACGACGTTTTCAACAACCTATGCTTTTGATCGGACTGCTTTTGATGTTCAGGCACCGATTCCGATCGGCTATCCAATTGCAAATTCAACGTGTTATATTCTGGATGTTTATCAACGGCCTGTTCCAGTCGGAGTCCGGGGAGAGCTTTACGTCGGAGGAGACGGCGTTGCCCGCGGTTATGTAAATCGGCCCGAATTAACCGCTGAACGGTTTCTTCCGGATCCGTTTTCTAAGAAAACGAGCAGACGCATTTACAGAACCGGCGATTTGGCCTATTGGAACCGCGACGGCTCCATCGGTTTTGTCGGGCGGGTTGATAATCAGGTGAAGCTGCGAGGGTTCAGGATCGAGCTTTCCGAAATTGATGCGACGCTCTCGCAATATCCGGATGTTGAGCAGGCGGTAACGGTTGTGGTGGATGGAGACGGCGGTAGTAAATGGCTCGCCGCATATGTAAAAGTTGAGCGGCCGGAGGAATATGACGTAAGTGGTCTGTTGTCTTTTGCCCGTGAGAATCTGCCCGACTATATGGTTCCCTCCCGTATCGTTCCGATTAAAGAGTGGAATTATACCCCTGCCGGTAAACTGAGTCGTACTAAACTTCCGCGGCCGTGGGAGAATGAAGCTTCATATGCTGATCCGGTTCAGTATGCAGGCAAGACGGAAGAGACGGTTGCGACCATCTATGGTGAAGTGCTGGGGCTCAAATCGGTTGGCCCGAATGCGGATTTCTTTGAGCTGGGGGGGATTCACTTAAGGCGGTATCCCTGTTCCTGAAAATAGAAAAGCAACTGGGAAAGAGTCTGCCTTTGGCGACGCTGACGCAGGCTTCTACGGTAAGCGATCTTGCCAAAATCATTGGTGGAGAAAAAAGTTCTACGGATGTGGAAGGATGCCGCTCGCTGAAGTGTATTCAGTCCGGCCACAAGGGAAAGGCCCCTCTGTTTATGGTTCATGGAGGAGCCGGTAACACGCTCATTTTTAAGGATCTGGCCCGGAATCTGGGTGCAGAATGGCCGGTTTATGCTTTTCAGTGGTCGGGATGGGACGGCCTGCCCGGAGAGACATCGATCGAATCTATGGCCTCGGTTTACGTCGAGGAGCTGTTAAGCGTGGCTGATGATGGGCCTTTTTATCTGGGCGGGCATTGCATCGGAGGATTAATTGCTCTTGAGATGGGGCGTCTGCTGAAATCCAGAGGTATTGCGTTTAAGGAGCCGCTGTTGATTACTGATTCGCCGAACATCCGTTCCCGGAAATATCTTCCGCGGAACAGGAATAGACGGCGGTTTGATACAATGCGGACAAAACTGCTGGAGAAAAAGATTACGGATTGCGAGGTGGATTCGCTTTCCGATGCTCACTCTGGCAGTGGACTGAAGGGATGGATCAAAGATTCCCGACTGTACGCTTATGTACGAAATCTGCGCACGGAAAAAAGAATCATGGCTATGCACGAACAGGCCGGAAAGGGAAAGCCGGTTCCTGTGGATTCACGTGCATTTTACAGTGGTCAGATGATGCATTTGGCGTTGAGAGCCTATAAAGGCAGAAAATATGAGGGAGCCGTGCTCTATTTCCGATCGGGCTGCCATGGGGATAGAATGCATCTTTCAGGCTGGTGGGATGATGTGTTTCTCGGATTCGAGGAACTATGTTCCGGACGTTTTACCGGATATGTCATCGGTGGTGGTCATGATGAGATTCTGTCACGACCGGAGTTGGAAGGTTTGCTGAAGGACGTGTGGGAGACCTAGGACGTATCCATGAGGCAATTCATTCCAGCCTTTTGTTTAGCCGCATATGCGGCTTTTCTTTTCTTTTTCGGGTTGCGGCCTTTCGAAATCATTTCCGGCCGTACTGTTTCCGGCGATGTTGCAGCGATGGAGGATGTGCGGGGCGGCGATAGAATCAGGGATAATATGCTGGAATCGCGGGCTTTTTCGCTTGATGTCGTATTGGAACCGTTTTCAGCGGAGCAATATGGTCCTGCACGCATTATTACGTATTCCCGCGACCCATTGGCCTGGAATTTTACGTTGGGACAGCAGGGGGAGGATGTCGTTTTCCGGTTGCGAACCTGTGAAAATGACGCCGGTATCGGCGGGGTTGAATTTCAGGGCGACGCTATATTCAGTACTTTACGCCCGTTGCATTTAGCGATCACATACGACGGGGTTAAAACGCGGTTGTATGTGGATGGGATTCTGCGCGCTGAATCCCATCTGATTCAGGGGAATTTCCGGAACTGGGGGAAAAATCACCGTTTGGTCATTCATGATGAAGTAACCGGCGGTCGTTTCTGGAATGGCCGAATTTACCGCTTTTTAATCTATAACCGGAGGCTGACGGAAAAAGAGATAAAAGCTGCTGCCTCCGGGACGCCGGCAGACGGTTCACTCTATCAGTATAAGCCGGGCTCTCCTGACTGGAAGCCGCTGAAATATCGTAATCTTTTCATCACGGTCGACAAGGTGTTTGATCCCCTCGATTGTGTGGCCAACATTCTGGCCTTCATTCCAGTACCCGGTCTTTTGTTTTTTGTACTTCCAGCGGCCTTTCGCAAAAAAAGATGGCTGTCCTGCATCAGTTTACCCCTTGCGTTGGGTTTGTCGATCAGCCTGTTCTTCGAATCCAGCCAGCGCTTTATCGTGGGGCGGGTTCCGTGCCTGGCAGATTTGGTATATAACGTGACAGGGACTTTAATTGGTTGTATTTTCTTGATGATTTGTGCGCGCCGCTACAACGTTATTTTATTAAAGGAGAGAAAAGGATGAAAATCATAGTTGTTGGTAATCTGGGCTATATCGGTCCGAGTGTGGCGGAGCAGTTTCGATCGAGTTTCCCGGATGCTGAACTGATCGGTTTTGATATTGGATATTTTGCGCACAGTCTGAGCAACGCGGCCTATTCTCCAGAAACCCTGCTGAACAAGCAGATTTACGGTGATGTCCGTGTGTTTCCGGAAGAGCTGCTGGCCGGTGTTGATGCCGTGGTCGATCTGGCCGCCATTTCAAATGATCCCATGGGCAACGAGTTTGAAGAGGTTACCATGGATGTGAACTATCGTGCCGCTGTCCGCCTTGCGGAAATGAGCAAACGGGCCGGTGTAAAACATTTTGTGTATGCCTCGAGCTGCAGTATGTACGGCGCGGCGAGTGAATATCCGAAGAAGGAGGATGATGAACTCAATCCTCTGACGGCCTATGCGCGCTCTAAAGTGGCGGCGGAAAGGGAGCTTGAGCCGCTGGCGGGCGACGGTTTTACGGTCACCTGTCTACGTTTTGCGACCGCCTGCGGTTTCACGAGTCGGCTGCGGCTGGATCTGGTACTCAATGATTTTGTGGCCGGTGCGCTGGTCAACAAAGAGATCGGTATTCTGAGCGACGGTACACCCTGGCGCCCGATGATCAATACCAAGGATATGGCGCGGGCGTTTGAATGGGGGGCCATCCGTCAACCGGAAAACGGTGGTGCCTTTCTGGCGGTGAATACCGGGTCCAATGAATGGAATAATCAGATTAAACCGCTGGCCGATGCCGTGGCCGTGCAGATTCCCGAGGCCAGAGTCAGCACCAATCCGGATGCGCCGCCGGACAAACGTTCGTATCGCGTAAATTTTGATCTGTTCAAAAAGCTGGCTCCCGATCATCAGCCGCAGTGCGATCTGGAAAGCACAATTCGTGAACTGAAGGATAATCTGGAGGCCATGAATTTTAATGATCCGGATTTCAGGACCTCGCAGTTTATCCGCCTCCGGGTACTTGCGCGTCATATGGAGCAGGGGCGGCTGAATAAAAATCTGGAGTGGATTCGATGAAACATACGGCGTGTCCCAACTGCGGGAAGACGGATCTGGAGGAATTTTTTACGATTCCGAATGCACCGACGCAGAGTCTGGTAACCATTAAAAACCGCGAAGAGGCACTGGCGATTCCCCGCAAAGATATTGTACTGACTTTCTGCAATTCCTGCGGGTTTATTTTTAATGGCGAGTTTGACACCACGATTGATTATTACACGCAGGGGTATGAAGATCAGCAGGGGTTTTCGCCGACGTTTGTGAAATTCATTACCGAGGTTACGAACCGGGTTATTGAACGCTACGATATCCGCAACAAACAGGTTATAGAGATCGGTTGCGGAAAAGGGGATTTTATCCGGTTGCTGAGCAAGCTCGGAAATAACCGGGGTGTCGGGATTGATCCGGCCTACGTTCCGGGGCGCGGGGAAGAGGTTGAAGGCGTCAGTTTTATCAAGGAATTCTATTCCGATAAACATGGCGATCTCCAGGCCGACCTTATTACATGCCGCCATACCATGGAGCATATACATGATACCCAGGGGTTCATGGAAACTGTGCGTTCATCGATCAAAGAAGCCGATCCGGTTCTGTTTTTCGAGGTGCCGAGTATTGTGCGTATTCTTGATATTCAGGCGTTCTGGGACATTTTTTACGAACACTGCAGCTATTTCAGTCCGGGGTCATTTGCCCGGCTGTTTCGTCAGACGGGATTCGAGGTGCTCGATATGTATCTTGAATACGATAAGCAGTATCTGTTTATCGAAGCGAAGCCGGCGGATGGCGTTTCAGAAAAGATCCATCCGTTGGAGGAGTCCATCGAAGAACTGAAGGAAAAGACAAAATATTTTGTCGACCAGATCAATATTCAGCTGAGTGAATGGCGGGAACGGCTTGCCGGTTTTAAAGCGGAAGGGAAAAAAGTGGTGGTCTGGGGCGGCGGCTCTAAATCCGTTGGATTCCTTACACAGTTTGCCGATCTCGATGTAATTGAGCATGTCTGTGATATCAATCCGCATATGCAGGGGAATTATATTCCGGGTATTGGAAAGCAGTATGTCGGCCCGGATTTCCTGACAGAGTATAAGCCGGATGTGGTGATTGTTATGAATTCGGTTTATATGGATGAAATTCAGAAGGATCTCGCAGATCGGGGACTGCATCCGCAGATGCTGGGACTTTAGGCAGACGTTATGTCGGATATTACGGTTGAAGATGAGGTGCCGGATGAAGGACAGCGTTGCTATAAAATAGTCACGGAGCGGGCGACTTATTTGTATCAGAAGAAGGGGTGCGCTTTTTCGAGTCTGTTGGATCGGGACGGGAAAGACTGGATCAGTTATCGGCCGAAGGGGGGACCTAAAGGGCATTACCGCGGGATTCCGAATATGGGCTATGAGACGTTCGGGCATCCGGGCTATGAAACCGGCGAAACGACACTGCTGGAGAAATCGAAGGAGCTGGTTCGTCTGAAGTCGACGGCGGATGGCGGAGCCTGGGATGTGGAGTGGACGTTCCGGACTACGCATGCCGAAATGCGGGCGTTGCATGTTGCATCGCCGGTTTGGCTGCTTTACGAAGGTACACCGGGCGGTAAATTCCGGCCGGATCTTCAGCAGATTCTGTTTTCTGACGGAACGCGGAGTCTGTGTTCACAAACGCGGAAGCTGGAAACTCCCGATCCCAAGTGGGTGGCGTTCTGCGATCCGAAAACGAAGCGCAGTGTCGCGTTGGCGTACGATGGTCCGGACCGGTTTCTGGATAAATACTGGCCGATGGGCGGTAAAGGCGGAATGACGGTGTTCGGTTTCGGGCGTACGGATGAGCAGGGTTTCGGATTCCTGATTAAATCGGTCCCATTTACCTTTTCTTTTGCGCTGGTGGAGAGTATCTCTTATGAAGAGGTGTCGGCTTATGTGGCAGATTATATGCCGGTGCGGCGGTAAAGAGGGATACGGTTTATGGCAGTAAAAGCGGTGGATTATCTGGTTATCGGTGGCGGCATCATCGGTGTGAATATGGCGCTTCATCTGAAGCGCAGGCATCCGGGAGCGTCGATCTGTGTGGTGGATAAAGAGCCGGAACTGGGCCGGCATGGTAGCGGGCGGAACAGTGGTGTGCTGCATGCCGGATTTTATTATACGGCCAACAGTCTGAAGGCGCGTTTTACCCGTGATGGAAATGCGTTGCTTAAGGACTATATACGCGAACATCAACTGCCGCTGAATGAATGCGGTAAGCTGGTGGTGGCTAAAGATGAATCGGAACTCCCGACGCTGGATGAGCTGCATAAGCGGGGGCTGGCCAATGGCGTGGAGCTGATCAAAATCACGGAAAAAGAGGCCCGGGAAATCGAACCGCGTGTGAAGACCTGTCAATATGCGCTGTGGAGTCCGAATACGGCAACGGGGGACCCGAAACCGGTGATGGCTCAGTTCCGGAAAGATGCTGCGGAAATGGGGATCGAGTTTCAATGTTCGGAGCCGTTTGTAAAATGTGATGGAAACCGGGTGTGGACCCGAACGCTGGAGTTTGACGCAGGCTATGTGGTGAATGCAGCGGGCCTCTATGCGGACCGGGTCGGTCACGCTTTCGGGTTCGGCAAAGCGTATGCGATTCTTCCGTTTAAAGGGCTTTATCTGAAATCGAATGAGCCGGCGGGAAGTTTTAAAACCAACATTTATCCGGTGCCGAACCTGAATAACCCTTTTCTCGGAGTGCATGTAACGGTGACGGCTGACGGGCATCATAAAATCGGTCCGACGGCGATTCCTGCTTTCTGGCGGGAGCAGTATAAAAGAATGGAGAACTTTAAGTTCGGGGAACTCTGCGAGACGACCTGCCTCGGTACACAGCTGATGATGAAAGCGGATTTTGATTTCCGTCGTCTTGCCCGCGAGGAACTGCGGAAATACAACCGGGCCCATCTGGTGGAGTTGTCTCAATCGCTTGCAACAGGTCTTGAACGTTCAACGTTACAGAAATGGGGGCCTTCGGGGATTCGGGCACAGCTGCTCAATCTGAAGAAAAAGAGTCTGGAAATGGATTTTCTGTTTGAGGGGGATGAAAAATCGTTCCATGTGCTCAATGCGGTTTCTCCGGGATGGACATGTTCCATTCCATTTACAGAATATATGGTCGACGAAATGGAAAAAATGCAGGGATAAACAGAAAGGGAGATGGAAGATGAAAGCTGTTATACTGGCGGGCGGCTATGGCACACGGATCAGTGAGGAAAGTACCGTGCGGCCGAAACCCATGGTGGATATCGGTCCGGAGCCGATTATCTGGCATATTATGAAAACCTATGCCTATTACGGTATTACTGACTTTATTGTGGCGTGTGGATATAAAGGAAATGTCATCAAAGAGTACTTTTCAAAGATTTTTCTGTCTGAGGCCGATGTTACCTTTGATCTGGCCAACAATACCATTGAATATCACCGTTCCCGCGTTGAGCCCTGGCGGGTCACCTGTGTTGATACCGGACTCAGCAGCATGACCGGCGGCCGTTTGCGGCGCGTTCGCGAATATCTTGATGACGAAACCTTCTGCATGACCTACGGAGACGGGGTTTGTAACATCAATATCGCTGACGAAATTGAATTTCATAAAAAATCGGGACGCAAAGCTACCATGGCCGCAGTGCAGGCTCCGGGGCGGTTCGGTGCGTTCACTCTGGGGCCGGATCAGGTTGAAGTGAAACATTTTCAGGAGAAACCCGACGGAGACGGAGCCTGGATTAACGGGGGGTATTTTGTGCTGGAACCGGAGGTGATCGATTATGTGGATTCCGACAGTGTGGTGTGGGAGCGGGAGCCGCTTCAGCAGCTGGCACTGGCGGGGGAGCTGAATGCCTATCGTCATTCCGATTTCTGGCACCCCATGGATACGCTGCGTGACAAGCATGTGCTCGAAGAGCTGTGGGCTTCCGGTAGAGCCCCTTGGAAAGTCTGGCAGGATTAAGGAGTTGAACCATGATTTTTGAACCGGCCCCTCTGAAAGATGCCTGGATTATTAAACAGAAACCGATCGGTGATGAGCGGGGTTATTTTGCCCGCGCGTTCTGTGAGAAGGAATTTGCAGCGCATGGAATACCGACGGGGTTTGTGCAGGTGAACACGTCGTTCAGCAAAGATGCAGGGACTCTGCGGGGGCTGCATTGGCAGATCGATCCAGCGCCGGAACCGAAGTTCATGCGCTGTACCCGGGGGGCGATCTACGACATCATGGTGGATATGCGTCCTGATTCTCCGACCTATCTCCAGCACTTCGGAATTGAGCTGACGCCGGAAAATCAGACGATGGTTTATGTGCCGGCCTTTTTTGCCCATGGATTTCTTACATTGGAGCCTGACAGTCAGTCGCTCTATATGGTTGGCGGCTATTACACGCCGGAGTGCGAGCGCGGGATTCGTTATAATGATCCGAAACTGGGCATTGAACTGCCCATCGAGCCGACGACGGTCAGTGAAAAGGATTTAAGCTGGCCTCTGCTTTAGGTTGGAGTTTATGAAAATGAAAAAGCCCGGTTTTGATCGCCGGGCTTTTTTGTTTTTCAGGGGTGGAGCATCAGATGCTGCTGCTTTCAACCAGTAGGCGGTGGGAGAGAACCGCGAGGGAGGAGGCGAGTTCTTCGCGCTGGAGAATGACGTGGTCAGGAACGTCGAGACTGGTGGGGGTGAAATTCCAGATGGCGCGGATGCCGCCTTCGATCATTTTATCGGCCACGCCCTGAGCGACCGAGGCGGTGACGGTCAGGATTCCGATCTGTACATGCATGCGTCGGGCGAGTTCGGGCATTTTGGCAATATCAAGGACCGTTTTCCCGTGTACTTCGGTGCCGATAATGGCGGGGTTGTTGTCGAAAGCGGCGACGATACGCATGCCGTGCTGCTCAAATCCTTTATAACCGAGGAGTGCGGTGCCCATACTGCCGACTCCGATCAGAAATGCATCGGAGGTGTTGGACCAGCCCAGGAATTCTTCAATGGCGGAAATGATTTCGTCCATGGGGAAGCCCAGCCGCGGGCGGCCGACGGCTCCGGTAATGGCCAGATCTTTGCGGACTACGATCGGATCGAGCCCCAATTCTTTGGCTACCACGGTGCCGGAAGCATACTCTTCCCCGCGTTCTTTCATTTTCCGCAATAACCGTAAATAGAGCGGCAGGCGTTTCAGCGTGGGGACGCCTGCGGTTTTTCGTTCCATTTGACTCATGAAAATTCTCCAAGTAATTACCTTAAATCGTACCAGTATGGGTCGATATACGTCAATCGATACCTGAGGTTCGATCGGAAGCGGCCGTATCTGAACCGAACCCCGGGGTATTACGTACACAGTTTGCATAAATATCGATCATATGCAATCGATATAAATGTATCTTAAAATAAGTTGCGTTCAAATACCGCTTTGTCTATAGAACGCGGTCTTGTTTGTAATTTTCGAACAGGAACAGGGGTGGATATATTAATCATGTTTGTTGGGGAGGGCCGTATCTTTTCTTAATTTCGGTTCACTTGCTGCAATTCATGAACATAATCCTTAAATAATGTTAACTCAGGAGTCAAAAATGGACAAAGCGTGGAATGGGTTTCAGGGAACGGCCTGGAGAGAAAAGGTGGATGTTCGGGATTTTATTCAGGCGAACTATACGCCCTATGAAGGTGACGGTTCTTTTCTGGAACCGGCAACCGAGGCGACGTCCTGTCTTTGGACGAAGGTGTCCGAGTTGATGAAGGAGGAGCTGGGCAAGGGCATTCTTGATGCGGATTGCGATCGGCCTTCAACCATTACTTCGCATGATGCAGGCTTTATTGATCGGTCGTTGGAAAAGATTGTCGGCCTGCAGACCGACAAACCGCTGAAGCGCGGTATTATGCCGAACGGGGGCCGGCGGATGGTTGAGATGGGGCTTGATGCCTATGGGTATCATTTTGATGATACGGTCAATGAATTTTATAAGAAATACCGGAAAACACACAATGACGGTGTGTTCGATGCCTATACGCCGGAGATGCGCGCAGCGCGGTCTGCCGGCATTGTGACCGGATTGCCGGATGCCTACGGGCGGGGACGTATTATCGGCGATTACCGTCGTGCAGCTCTGTATGGAGTTGATTTTCTGATTAAAGACAAACTGGCCCAGAAAGCGGAAACCGATCGCGTGCCGATGACTGAAGAGGTGATCCGGGAACGTGAAGAGTTGTCGGAGCAGCTGCGTGCGCTGGAGGAACTCAAGGTGATGGCTGAAACGTATGGGTTTGACATTTCCCGCCCGGCATCAACTGCGCAGGAAGCCGTTCAGTGGACGTATCTGGCTTATCTGGCGGCAACCAAGGAGCAGAATGGTGCGGCGATGTCGCTCGGCCGTGTTTCGACTTTCCTGGACATCTACATTGAGCGAGATCTCGCGAACGGCGTTATTACGGAAACCGAAGCGCAGGAATTCATTGACCATTTTGTTATGAAACTCCGCATGATTCGTTTCCTCCGCACGCCGGCTTACGATGAGCTGTTTTCCGGTGATCCCACCTGGGTAACTGAATCCATCGGAGGAATGGGGGTTGACGGTCGTCCGCTCTGCACCAAAAGCAGTATGCGTTTTCTGCATACCGTCTATAATCTGGGGCCTGCGCCGGAGCCGAATCTGACGGTGCTGTGGTCCGAAAAGCTTCCGGAAAACTTTAAGGCGTTCTGTGCGAAAGTCTCCATCGATACCAGTACGATTCAGTATGAAAACGATGATCTTATGCGTCCGAAGTTCGGCGACGACTATGGAATCGCCTGCTGTGTTTCGGCCATGCCGATCGGTAAGCAGATGCAGTTTTTCGGGGCGCGGTGTAATCTGGCGAAGGCTCTGCTGTATGCGATCAACGGTGGTGTGGATGACAAAAGCGGAAAACCGGTGGGGCCGGATTTCGGAAAGGTTGAATCTGAATATCTCGATTATGATGAGGTGATGGAAAAATTCCGGAAAACCCAGGCGTGGCTTGCGGGGCTCTATCTCAATACTCTGAATGTTATTCATTATATGCACGACAAATATGCCTATGAGCGTATTCAGATGGCGTTGCATGACCGTAAGGTGCATCGTACACTTGCCGGCGGTATTGCCGGACTTTCGGTGGTTGCCGACGCATTTTCCGCCATGAAATATGCAAAGGTGAAAGTGATTCGCAACGAAGAGGGGATGGCTGTTGATTATAAAGTTGAGGGCGAATATCCGGCCTTTGGCAATAACGACGACCGCGTGGATGCTATCGCCTGTGAACTGGTTGAAGGTTTCATGGCCGAGCTGCGCAAACATCCGACCTACCGGAATGCTGAACCGACCATGTCGATTCTTACGATTACATCAAATGTGGTGTATGGCAAAAAAACCGGCAACACGCCGGACGGCCGGAAGGCCGGTGAACCGTTTGCTCCGGGGGCGAATCCGATGCACGGGCGTGATGTGAAGGGCTCGGTTGCATCCATGGCTTCCGTGGCCAAGCTGCCGTACGATGATGCGGAGGATGGAATCTCCTATACGTTTTCAATTGTTCCGAAGGCTCTGGGGAAAACGGATGAGACCCGGATCCGGAATCTGTCCGGCCTGATTGACGGCTATTTCCTGGAAACCGGACAGCATATCAATGTCAATGTTTTCGACCGTGAAATGCTTGAAGATGCCATGGAAAAGCCGGAGCTTTATCCGCAGCTTACGATTCGTGTTTCGGGATATGCCGTGAACTTTACGCGGTTGACGCGTGAGCAGCAGCTCGACGTGATCAACCGTACCTTTCACGAACGGATGTAAAGGGATAACCGCAAAGATGCTTCAAAAAGGATGCGCAAAGTATTTCTGAGCACACTTTGAGTTTCCGGCGTCTTTGCGGTAGAAAGCAGGCATGACGATTGAAGAAGCCAGAGCGGTCCGCGGCCGGATCAGTGCTTTTGAAAGCTGCGGAACAGTGGATGGTCCGGGATTGCGTACGGTGGTTTTTATGCAGGGTTGTCCGCTGCGCTGTCTCTACTGTCATAATCCCGAAACCTGGGAATTCGGCGGGGGCGATGAATATACCGCCGGCGAGGTTTTTGACGAAATCAGTAAATACCGCAATTTCTGGAAATCGTCCGGCGGGGGCGTGACCTTTTCCGGTGGAGAACCGATGAGTCGTCCGCGGTTTCTTGAAGCGCTGCTGCAGCTTTGCCGGGCAGAGGGTATTCATACGGTGGTGGACACCAGCGGGTTTACGCTGATCACGGAGACCGTAAAACGGATTGTTGAGCGGACGGATCTGTTTCTGCTGGATATCAAAAGTGTGAATGCCAACATGCATCAGATCATTACCGGTGAATCCAACAGAAACACCATGGCCTTTGCGGAATATCTGGCATCGGTGAAGAAGCCGGTCTGGATGCGCTATGTTATTGTGCCGCGCCTGAACGACCGGGTTCACTGCCTGGAAAAACTGGCGCGGTGGGCGAAGGCGCAGGGGAATATCGAGCGGGTTGAACTGCTCCCGTTTCATAAAATGGGGGAATGGAAATGGAAAAAATATGAACTGCCTTACCGACTCTCTGAAACCTGGGAGCCGGGCGCGGAAGAGGTGGAAGAGTATGCCGGTATTTTCCGGGCTGCGGGGCTGATGGTCGAATAGTTTTTTCCAACAGCGGAAAAGGGAACGGCGCGGAACAGTGGTGGCAAAAGCACTGTTCCGCGCCGCTTTGTTACGGGAGTCGGAGTAGTCCCGGAATTCAGATCAGTGACTATGAATCATTTTTATACCATGTCCTGTCTGGATAAGTTGAAAAGGTATAAAAATATCGATAAAAGTCAATCGTATAAACGATATTTTTATATCGAAATTAAGCATGCTGTTCCGTTCGGAGTTAAAGGGGTGCTTTCATCGCACAGTCTGCGGAGTGTTTTGTGGGCGATTCGCGGGTTTCCGATTGTTCCGGGGCCTGCAATGCAGCCGCCTTCGCATGACATGACTTCAACAAAGTTTCCGGGGCATGAGCCTGTTGCCCATTGCTGCATTTGGCGAATGCTCTTTTTATCGATCCCGTCAATCTGAACCGGATCGATGGGCGTGCCGTTCGGTAATGCCGCCTGGACGGCCGCTGTCACGCCCCGGCTGGCTGCAAAACCGCGTCCTTCGCGGGAGGGGGCGATCTTTGCAGGTGCTTCCTGGCATTCCTGTACATCGATTCCCGCCCCTACCAGAATGGCGCCGAGCTCCTCAAACGTGAGGACAAAATCAACCGTGTCATTTTTTTGTGCTTCAACGCGTTTGGCGATGCATGGACCGATGAAAACCGTTACTGCATCCGGATTTATTTTCCGAACGGCGGCAGCGGTGTAGGCCATCGGAGTAGGGGTGTTCGAGACAAACGGTTTAAGGTCCGGAAGATGTTTTTCCACGGTTTCAATATAGGCAGGACAGCAGGAGGTGGTCATGAACCGGTCGCCGCTGCCGGTTTTTTCCTTCCATTCAGCACTTTCATGCACTGCTGTTTCATCGGCTCCGACAGCCACTTCGACTACGTCGGCGAATCCGATGGCTTTCAGGGCGGTAATGAGTTGAGGAAGGGTGCCGGGAAGCTGGCCGGCAATAGACGGAGCGATCATGGCAACGGTATATCTGCTCCCCAGTGTCTTCAGCACATCAATCATCTGGGAAAGATCGGTGATGGCGGCAAAGGGGCATTCGCGCAGGCATTTTCCGCAATAGGTGCACCGGGTATGGTCGATGGTCTCGCGGCCGGTATCCGGATCTTTGGTGATGGCACCGACAGGACAGGCTTCTTCGCACGGAATGGGGATGCGGATAATGGCATGGTAAGGACAGGCCTTCATGCAAAGGCCGCAGTTCACACATTTTGCGGGATTGATCCAGGCTTTTCCTTCGCGGGGTTCGATGGCCCCTTTGGGACAGACGGTTTCGCAGGAGCGCGCAAGGCATCCTTTGCATGCGTTGGTTGCGGAATACTGTGTGGTTACGCAGGCGCTGCAGGCCACATCTATGACCGTCAGAACCGGGGCGGCCGCTTTCGGCCGCTGGAGCGCATCTTCAAAATAGGCGCTGATCGGTTTCAGTTCATCGGTTTCATTTTCCACACTGTAGCCCAGGGCGGCCATGGTTCGGTATTTCACGACGGCGCGGTCTTTATAGATGCAGCAGCGCGAAGAGTCCTTTGCCTCTTTCGGCCGCATACTGATCGGGATACGGTTCAGCGTATCATCGGGCTGTTCAGCAAAGAAGGCGCGGGCAACCCGGGCCAGAATTTCTTTGCGGAGGCGGTTGGCCTTGTTGTCATGAAACATTATTCAACCTCCATGCCGATCTCTTCACGTACAGCGCGGAGCAGTTTGTTGAGGGTGGCATCGGAAACCACCCGGTCGTTCACCCGGGCAAACGGAGCTTTTCCGTTTTTTTCATGAGCGCATAAGCCGAGGCAGTGGGAGCCGGTCAGATTGACATACTGGGCCGTTACGGGATCCAGCATGTCATTAAAGGTCAGCAGATGGGCACCGCCCATCAGATAGCAGGTGGTTCCTGTACAGATCGAAACGTTAACGGTTTTCATATAAACTCCAGGGTAACTTCTTTCAGATAATTCTCTTCCAATACGGTTGCTATACGCCGCAACAGACTGCGCCGGATTTCCAGTTCCATCGGCAGACTGGGATCCTGATGGGCCTGATTGATCCGTGTGCCGACGAGCAGATGGATGATATCGGAATTCAGCAGCTGTTCTTTCAGCAGTGTGGCGGCATTTTTTCCGATTGATTTTTTTTTGCCTTCCAGCAGGTTCAGTACTTCGGTGAGAGTCAGAATCCCTTCGGTTACCAGATCGATACCTTCCAGCTCTGAAACCGGCGGCAGAGAGGCTCGTTTGAAGCGGAAAAGGTCGGTATGAATTTCCCGGTTCAGTTCGCGGGCGACAATTTCGGCGGATGTGCCGCCGCTGATGATTTTGGTTCCGTCGAACCGACGGATGGTTTCGGCATATTCCCGATCTTTTTGTTCTGAAAAAGGGGGGCCGGATGCCAGCAGGGTTCTGCGCGGAGTTCGGAAATAGAGTACGCCGCAGGTAATGTCATCATAGGCTTTCCTGTCGGGTTCATGCTGGAGGGCGGCCTGTACAATGGCACGGGCAAGCCGGCGTGCGGACATGGAGGAGTCGTGCTGAATCCGTTCCCTGGAGAAGGCGGCACAGCCCCGGCTGCGCCAGCCCAGTGGGTGGGTCGGGGTGCCCATGCCGGCTTCGGTTACGCCGTCGCTGAAAAAAATGATGCGGTCTTCCGGCTGTGCTGTAAAACGGCTTACACGCAACGTACGGTAATCATTCTGATCACTCCCGAATTCACGGAAGGGAATTTCAACCGGGTTGCCGTTTCGCAGCAGGATGAAGGGCGGATTGCCTTGTTCAACAATCTGTACGGAGCCGTTCCGGCGGCAGTCGATGACGGTGAATGTGGCATAGGCAATCCGACGGACCCGACAGACCGGCAGCGAGTTCATAATCACTTTGGCGTAGTGAACGAAATCGGTATAGGAATCGGCGAATTTGATGGCCATACTGGCTGTCATATTGGCCAGGATGTTTGCTTTTACGCCGCTGCCGAGTCCGTCGGAAAGCACCGCCAGCAGGCGGTGGTTTTCCGGATCTTTCTTCACCATGAATGCGTCGCCGGCGGTATGTTCCGAGGCTTTGCGGACCTGATGAAATTCCAGTTCTTTGAATAAATTCTTCATTTCTGATCCATGGGTTTTACGGATGTTGAATCCGTGGGATCTGGTTGGGGCCGGATTTATGAATGCTGTTCCGGTGTTTCGGCATAATCTTCGGCAATCGAGCGCAGAAGAATTTCCGTGTCTGCCATATGTTCACCGAGTTTGCAGGCAATGTCCTGCACGGCAGCCATGTTCTTATCAATCACTTCGCGCGCTTTCCGGGCGATCAGCTCCCGTCGGTATTCTGTCTGAGTAACATCCAGCAGCGTGGCCCCGACGGATTTTCCGGTTTCAATGGGAAAGATGCTTATTTTAAGGAGGCGCTCATCAAAGCGAAGAGTGTCGGAATGGTATTCCCGACCACTCCGGTTTACTTCGCTGAACAACGGTGCGAAAGGCAGAATTTTTCGCAGGTCGGCACCCTCAAGTCCCGGCCGGGCTTCGTAAGCCAGCAGTGTTTCCTCTCCGGCCAGTCGGGCAAAGTTTTCATTGCACTCAATCACCCGGAGGGTATCGTCCACAATCACCACGCCCGAGGGCATACAACGGAGCAGAGCATTGGCTTTTTTCTGCGCCTGTTTCCGAAGGTAGGACAGACACATGTCGGGCTCGGCTGTTTCATAAAAGAGGGCTTCGGCAAATGTACGGCAGGTTTCATAGCCGCATCCGCCACAGTTCAGTTCGTCCGTCGGTTTATATTTTCCGACCCGTTCCAGTGCCGAACGCAGTTCGGCTTCTGTTAAGCGGTCCGTCGTCGGCGGGACGGGGGAGAAGGAGTGGGCAATAGCTCGAGCGGGGGCGGAAGGCCGTTGGGGGCAGGCGTTGCGGCGGATGGCGAGTTCTCCGGCGAGCAGGGTCTGGCGGGCCTTCGTCTGGGGACCGCCGATGCATCCGCCGGGGCAGGCCAGGGCCTCAAGGAAAACCGGAGTTCCAAGTGATTCTGTATCCAGGTTTTCCAGAGTCTGGATAACGGCTTCAAGACCGTTCATGGCCAGCAGTTCGGTTTGGGGAAGTGGATAGTCCTCCAGCGTTTTATTCATTCCGCCGGCCAGCGGATAGAGCGCGCCGTGTTTTGCCTCTTGCGGCTCGAAAGCTGCCGGGGCTGATTCGGCCGGAATAATACCGCATTCATCCAGCCATTCGGCAAGTTCGCTGAAGGTCAGTGCAATATCAGTGAGTCCGCTGAATTCGTCACTTTCGCACTTTTTGGCAATACATGGGCCGATGAACACCACGGCGGTATCCGGGCCATAATGTTCTTTCAGGTACCGGGCGTGTGCCTGCATGGGGCTGAGTAAGGGGGAAAGGCAGCCGGTAAATTCGGGGCGGTATTTGCGGATGAGGTCCACGACGACCGGGCAGGCCGTGGAAATATGTAAGCCCGGACGGGCGTGGTTCAGTGATTCCGCAAGCGAGCGGGTTACCGCTTCGGCGCCGAGTGCCGTTTCGCTGACGGCATAAAAACCGAGCTGTTTGAGGGCGCCGACGATCGCTTCAGGTGCTGTATCCGGCCATTCACCCGCATAGGACGGGGCGAGTGAGGCGATGACTTTACTTTTTCGCTGCAGCAGGTTTTTGGCTCGTGTGAGGTCGTTCCGAACCTTTTTAGCTCCCGCCGGACAGGTATGCACACAGAGGCCGCAGGCAATGCAGCGCTCCGGAATGACTTCCGCGTGGCCGTTTTCGATTTTAATGGCTTTGACCGGGCAGTGACGCACGCATTTGTAGCAGTCGCGGCAGTCGGTTTCTTCGGTGTAGATGGGATATTTTCGGTTCATGGAATGTTCTGTTGATTGAAGGCCGCAGGATAAGGATGGGTGAATAGGGTGAATTTTTTAATCGGGAAACGTTTGAGCGCAGGAGCTGTCAGGTTTCATTTTTTACCTCTGCAAAATAGAATTCCAGCAGGTCGAGCAGGGTTCCTGTATCCAGTTCGCGGTGGAGGTTGCCGTTGATTTCAATATTGGGGCCGCATCCGCACTCGCCCCGGCATCGACAGCCCGAGAATGTGATGGCGGCGGCAATGCCGTTGCCATGCAGATAATTTTCAATCAGCTCCAGATGCTCGCGATTACCGCGCGCAAAGCAGGAACTTCCCATGCAGATTGTGATGCTGTTGCTCATTGCTTTCCCCTGTAATGCATATGCGGAACAAGGGTATTCCTGAATCGATATATGTCAATCGATAAATATATAATGATAAGAGGCTTTCAGTTGCGGGAGCAGGGTTTTTATTTGCGCAAAAATTCAGATTTCTTCACGATCTGAGGCGTATGGAAAGTGTTGAACAGATTTACGATATTCCGGACCTTGAATTATCTGATATTCATATTTGGGGGGCTGAAGTGCCGAAATGCATGGGAAAACTTCAGGATCTGGAGCGGGTTCTATGTGATGAGGAAAAGGAAAAGGCTGCGCGGTTTCTGCACGAGACCGACCGTCATATCTCGGTAGTTGCACGCGGGGCGCTCCGTATTCTGCTGAGCGTTTATGCCGGGGATGCACCGGAAAATCTGGTTTTTCATTATTCAGAAACCGGAAAGCCCGTTCTTGTGCCGACGGCTTTCGGAAGATCCGATGATACAATCGGGTTCAATGTCTCCCATTCCGGCAGCTGGGTGGTGCTGGCGTTCGGCCGGAACCGGCAGGTGGGAGTGGATGTGGAGAGAATCCGCCGTGAAATGGATGTGCTGTCCATTGCCGATCGGTATTTCGCTCCGGATGAAACCGCGCTTATCCGGTCTGCCGATGATGTACATGCGCTGTTTTTTCATCACTGGGTCCGTAAAGAAGCGTATGTGAAGGCGGTCGGTTCCGGTCTCTTCCGGGAACTCTCTTCATTTTCGGTGCCGCAAGAGGACGGGGAAAAGGAGGGCTGGTTTTTCCGTCATCTGGAGGCCGGGTCCGAATATGCTTCGGCTGTTGTGACTGACAAACCGGTTGACAATGTGTCATGTTTTGATTTTGGAGGTTTAAATTGGGACAGTTAAAGAACACGTTTTCATGGTCGTTCAGTGCGGCGGAGGATTTCGAGCAGTGCCGCCGCCGGCGCTACTGGAGTAAATATGCCATGTGGGGCGGTTGGGCGCGGAATGCGACCGAGGAGCAGAAGACGGCATACCGACTGAATAAAATGGATAACCGCTGGGGATTGATGGGACAGGCCGCGGAAAATGCCATTATGTGGGTGCTCCGTCAGCATCAGGCCGGCAGAAGTGTTTCCGTTGAGGAGGCCTGGAAAACCATCGCACGGCCTTTTATGACTAAAAAATGGAATGAATCGCTGGAGGGGAACTGGCGCTCAAATCCGAAACAGTTCTGCTGTCTGCGGGATCATTATTACGGAAAGCTTTCCGGCGAAGAGGAAAAAGAGGCCAAGCGCGTTCTGGCCGCCCAGATTCAGAACTGCATTAAAAACTTTATCGAACGGGTTCTTCCCAGAATCGGAACCGTTAAGCCGCAGCAGGAATTCCGAATTGCGACACCGGAAACCGGCGGCGATGTAGAGCATTTTATTTATGAAGGGGTGAAAATCTATTCGATCCCGGATTATGCCTACAGAGTGAACGATGAAGTGCATATTCATGACTGGAAAGCAGGAAAAGTTAAAACCGATCAGCACAGGCTCCAGCTTTCGCTCTATGCGTTATGGGCGATGGTGAAATACGGTGCGCAACTGGATAAAATTTTTCTCTACGTCGAATACCTCAATGAAGGGCAGGTGCTGCCGTTCCAGATTACGGATGCAGAGCTTGAAGAAACAAAACTGCTGATGAGTGATTCCGTGGGAGCCATGACCGAATATCTGGTGGATGGAGACCGCGAAAAAAATGAACCGCTTCCTAAAGAGGAGTGGGAGCTGACCTTCGATCCGGCCAACTGCGGCATGTGCGATTTCTATGAGCTCTGCGAACCGGAACTGGATGAAATGGAGTGACCGCAAGATACACAGCATATGCGAAAGGAAAGCATTCCGGCGTATAGAAATATCACTTTGTCCGGTCTGATTTCCGGGTTTTGAGCGTCTTTCTGGATAGGGATTCATTTTTTAACATTTTCCCATTGACCGGATCAGAGGTTCTCTATAGATTCCCCACTTCTTTCGCATGAAAGACCGCTTTTAAAGCGCACCCGTAGCTCAATTGGATAGAGCACCTGACTACGAATCAGGAGGTTTCAGGTTCGACTCCTGACGGGTGCGCCATTTTTTTGTCCGGACCCTTTTCAGCAACTTCTTGTCCTTTATTTCGGTATTACGACAGAACGCCTGCCGTCCTTTGCTCCGCGGATTTGATTCCCTTCTTTTCGATATCCAATGTTTCAGCACTGTCTCTCAGGGGCTGAATCTGCCGGTTGGAAAATCGTGCTTGGATTCCTGAGTGTATGAATAATACCATTTACTACAACATTCCGGTCTTAACGATAGCGTTATTCCGCGCAGAGAGCGCGGAGCCATTTATGACTGAATTTCTTTGCGTCCTCAGCGCCTCTGCGAGAGATCAAATTTATACCGGATAGTTTTAACGTTTGGTATAAGGGAAGACGGTTTCGATTTGTTGTTTTCGATCTGTGCCGCCGAAATCGCCGCGAAACTGTTTGGGGAGCGTGTGGAATAAAAAAGGGCGCCCCTTACGGAGCGCCCTGGTATTCCCTGTGTTAGTCCCCACTAACCCTGTTCAGGCACCGAGACACTGTTTCATGTCTTCTTCGACGGTGGTTACCGGTGCGATGTTGAAGGTGTCGACGAGCACCTGCAGCACGGTCGGTGTGATAAAGGCCGGCAAGGAGGGACCGACTTTGATATCTTTGATGCCGAGGTGCAGCAGGGTGAGCAGAATGCAGATGGCTTTCTGTTCGTACCACGAAAGAATCATAGAGAGCGGCAGATCGTTTACATCGCATTCAAAGGCATTGGCCAGAGCGACTGCAACCTGAATGGCGGAATAGGCATCGTTGCACTGTCCCATGTCGAGCAGCCGCGGAATGCCGCCGATGTCGCCGAAGTCGAGTTTGTTAAAGCGGAACTTACCGCAGGCGAGCGTCAGGATGGCGCAATCGTCCGGAACGGCTTCCGCAAACTCGGTATAGTAGTTTCGGCCCGGTTTGGCACCGTCGCAGCCGCCGATAAGGAAGAAGTGTTTGAGGGCACCGCTTTTGACCGCGTCAATCACCTGCGGGGCAACGCCGAGCACGGCATTATGTCCGAATCCGGTGAGTATGGTTTTTTCTTCTTCGGTTTCTGCGAAGCCATCGGCCGCAAGGGCGGCTTCGATGACCGGGGAGAAATCTTTATCGTCACCGATGTGCTCCACATCCGGCCACTGAACGAGTCCGGTGGTGAAGATGCGGGCCTTATAGTTTTCTTTCGGTTTCTGAATGCAGTTGGTGGTCATCAGAATCGCGCCGGGAAAGGCTTCGAATTCTTTGCGCTGGTCCTGCCAGGCTCCGCCGTAATTACCGACAAGGTGGCTGTATTTTTTCAGCTCCGGATAGCCGTGGCACGGAAGCATTTCACCATGGGTGTAAATATTGATGCCTTTGCCTTCGGTCTGTTTGAGCAGCATTTCCAGATCTTTCAGATCGTGACCGGAAACGAGAATGGCTTTGCCCTTTACCGGAGTAATGCGAACCGGGGTGGGAACGGGATGCCCGTAGGTTTCCGTGTTGGCTCCGTCGAGCAGACCCATTACGGTCAGATTGACCTCGCCGGTTTTCAGTGCGAGTGCAACCAGCTCGTCAACGGTCGGTTCCGGGTTCAGAAGAAAGGCCATGGCTTCGTGGAAGAACGCGAAAACAGAATCATCTTCTTTTCCGAGGACGAAGGCGTGGTCGGCGTAGGCGGCGGTACCTTTTAATCCGTAGAGAATCAGTTCCTGCAGACCGGTTACATCGGGGCCGAGGGTGTTCATTCGGCTTTCAATGCCGATTTTTTCCCCCATGGAAATCAGTTCATCGATATTGTTCGGCATTTCGCCATCACATTCGACACCCATTTCTTTTCCGAGCTGAAAACCGCGGGAGATGATGCCGGCGATATCGGCCGGATCAAAGTTTACATTGGTCACTGTGGTGAAAAGGCCCTGCATGACAAAGAGGTCGGCGTCGCGGGTGGATTTTCCTTCCTGGCGCAGCGCATGGGCTTTTTGGGAAATCTTTTTGCAGACTTCAATCAGCAGATCCTGAAGGGCTGCGGTTTCCGGGTCTTTTCCGCATACGCCGAAGGCGGTGCAGCCGGTGGCCTGACTGGTTTGTTCACATTGGTAACAGAACATGCTCATCTTTATCTCCTTGGTTCTTGGCTCGTTTATTTTCAAATGATGCGGCCATTATTCTCGGAATGAGGAAACTTTCCTTGATGCACGTCAAGAAGCGGAAAATTTTGTAAAACCGTTGACGGAACTGCGCGGATACGTATACTGCGCACTCTTGTTTTCAAGGCGAGATAGCTCAGTCGGTAGAGCAGGGGATTGAAAATCCCCGTGTCCCCAGTTCGATTCTGGGTCTCGCCACCATTTTAAACCTCCGGCTTTTAACGGGCCGGAGGTTTTTTGTTTTCTGTCAGGTGCGGTGGACTAGGCGGATTCTTTAAAGGGCTCCGTCGACAACGTCGATGGTGACTCCTTCGAATTCGACGGTCTGTCCGGCACGGATTTTACAGCGTTTCCGGGTTTCTAGTTCGCCGTCTACCGTGACCAGTCCCTGAGCCACAACTTCTTTGCCTTCGCCGCCGGACATGACCACGTTAGCGGCTTTGAGGAGTTTGCAGAGTTCGATGTACTCGTCTTTAAGCGTAAATTCCATGGCTATTCTCCCCGGGCTTTATCGCGCAGCTTTTTAACCAGTTCCAGGCGGTGATAGGGCAGACGTCTGCGGTGGTAGAGCACATCGACTTTTTCCACGATATTATCCCAGTCTTCCAGGGTAGGCGGAGTGTCGTAGTCCCAGGTTTCCTCGTCGGAACGCTTGGTCTGCCACTTCATCAGTGTTTTCCCGGGGAAGGTTATGCGGACTTTACGTTTAACCCGGTTCTCAAGTTTTTCCGTCCATTCAATATCGGCTTTCATAGGCACTCTTTCTATTTCGGATAGAACCAGCGGCTGGCCGTTCCGGCAATCAGACAGATACCCGCGATTACCGTGCCTATGAGCGGGAAAATCATGCGCTGCTGTCGCATTGTGACGTCGATCTCGGCCTGCGTTCCCAGGACAAAGTAAAGACTCCACGAAATGGTCAATGAGATGACGGCCACCCACCAGAGGAGGGCTTTGGGTTGAAATGGATTTTTATGTTTCATCATTAGAGAAGGCATTAACTACTTTGGTTGCTTCTATATCAAGGAGAAACCATATCAATATAGTCCTGTTTCAGCCAGCCGCGCTTCCCGTCATATTCCACCTCAATCCAGCCGGGGCCATGCGAACTCCGCTGCTTAACCAATGCGGCCATCGGCAGCTTGAAGTGAGCCGTCGAACCTTCTACGGGACTGAAGAGTGCGGTGGCCTCTTTATTCGTTACTACCCATTCCGGATGGAGCCGAAGGTCGTTCCAGTGCCGCCAGCCCATAAAAGACGCCGCCAGAATAAAGAGGGGAAGAAACAGAAACTTCAGTGTCTGCCGCCGGCCTTTTCGGACAAACAGCAATACCAGTAGACCGGCGCAGAGCAGCAGATAGCCCCCTGTTCCGGTTATGATCCACTCCTGCATGGAAAGGGATGAAAAAAAACGATCGATGAAGGAGGGTATGGTTTCAGCTGCGCCTGCGGCATTCAATGCAAAGTGCAGGTTGGCCTGAATATCAGGATCGCGCGGCAGGTCATATGAGGCTTTCCGGTAATGCAGTACGGCATTGGGCAGTTCGCTGTTTTTAAAACAGGCATTGCCCAGATTATAATGAATCTCCGGGTTGTCGAAACCATCAGCAATCATTTTTTCATAAAGCATGGCGGCCTCGCCGTAGCGGCCGTCGTCATAAGCCGCCTGAGCCCGGTTGAACAGATCCTCCTGGGCGTATGCAGCCGTGAAAATCAGTAAAACAGCAGCGAGGGTGTACAGAAAACGGATCATAGCTTCACCCTTTCACATTTTTTAAGAAGGGCGGTAAGGTCACGCAGAAGGGCTTTCATTTCCTCTCTGGAGGATGCTTCCGGCCGGATGCCGTACCGCCGCTGTTCAATCGTATTGAAAACGGAGCTGATGCTTTCCTTCTCCTCCGGGAAGGAGTCTTCCACATACCGGACTGAAACTTCTCCGGGGGCCAGATTCAGCCGGTGTCCGAAATAGTCCACCAATGCATTCCAAAGTGCTTCATAAAAAGCGGCGGCATCATTTTTCCGCATGGCCTGTTCCGCCATCTGAATCTGTTTGCGGGCGGCACCGGGAGCTTTCTGGCGGCGGGCCAGTGCCACATTGTTACGGAGCCGGCTGCGGTGTGCGCTGATCAGGCCGCCCAGAAGCAGGATCGCCAGAGGCAGAGCGGTGAGGACCCGGAACAGGGTGGTTTTATACCAGAAGGTATCTGTTGTTTTTTTCCAGTGCTTCGGCATGGGTTTCAGATAAATAATATCGCGACCGAGCACTTTGGTTTCCTGCTGTGCCAGGTGAGGGGTGGTGGCGATGACCTGAGCAGTCTGCTGCGGTGCCGGTTCAACAGTGACCGGGAACGGACCTTTGGTGATGGTACGGAAATCCGTTGTTGTGGTGTTGAAATAGGAAAATTCAATTTTCGGGACTTCGGTCACGGCATCCGACTTTGGAATCAGTACCTGTTCGAAACGGACTTCATGCTCTGACTCCGCCGGAACACTGCGCACTTCATAGAGTTTGTAGTCCGGGCTTTCCGGAATCTTCGGGGGGTAATCTGGGTTAGATTCCCCCGTCCGCGGATCCGCATTTTCACCGTGATGGGCTCGCCGGCCTTCACGTGATCCGGACCGACTTCCACATTGAAATCAAACAAACCGACACCGCCGGTAAAGCTATCGGGTCTTCCGGCCATGGGAACCGGTTTGACTTCCACGTCGAGTTTGTTGCAGTCGAGAATAAATCTGCGGGTTTCCTGACGACCGAACAAATCTCCGAAAAACGGATCGCCCAGATACGAGCGACGGTTCTGACGGGGGATGACCACATTCAACTGCACCTGAGGCTGGAAGGTGAACGTGCCGGCGGTCAGTGTTTTTACCCGCGCTTTGACGGTGTATACGTTGAAAATATTGCCCTTTTTCTGTTCGCGTCCGCGGTTGATAACCTCCCACTCGATTTCGCCGTCGAGGCCCTGGTCGGGCGTGCCGCCGACAATATTGAACCCGCCGACTGTCTGGACGCCATCTTTGATATAGACTTTCAGGGTCAGGTCGAAAGGTTCATTCACATGCGGTGCTTCGCGGTCCGCTGTAATCTCCGAAAACATGATTTCGGAGATTTCCTTTGCTTTTTCATCATCCTCCGATTTTATGACTTTCAGTTTTGCGGAAAGCGTTTTTTCGCCGCCCTTGAATTTTACGGTGACCGGTCCAATGGTGAAGTCGCCCACTTTTTCCGGAGTAACCAGATAGGAATGGGTTACCGTTGTGGTCGTTTTGAAATTGATCATTTCCATGCGCCGCGAAGGGCCCTGATATTGAATGTTGAGGCCCTCCACTTCCGGAATGTCGATGGCTGTTCCGTCGGTATCTTTGTACTCCACTTTGAGAATGGCCCGGTCGAGCAGGCTGATCAGTTCGGGTTCTATGGTCATTTTGACGTCGGCGGCAAAACCCGAAAAAGCCATTAGAAAAAGCCCAATGACCGGCAGTATGATTTTCAGATTTCGAATGCACGTGCTCAAGTTACTTGCTCCTACCAATCCTTATCCACCTTGACCGGAGCCCCCATGATGGGCTGCAGCATCAGGCGTTTGGTTTCCTCATCCTGCTTCATGGCATCCATTAGGCGTTCGGCTTCGTCCTGGCTCATTTCCTCGGCCCGGGGTGGTTCCTGCTGAGGCTGCTGGTTTTGATCCTGCGGTTGCTCCGGTTCCGGTTGCTCCGGTTCCGGTTTGTCCTGATTCCGGTCGTTCTGATTTTGATCCTGCTGATTCTGATCGTTTTGTTGATCCTGATTTTGCTGGTCGTCGTTCTGATTCTGATCCTGCTGGTCCTTGTTCTGGTCCTGATTCCGGTTCTGATCGGAATTCTGGTCCTGATTCTGTTCCTGCTGTTTATCCAGCAGTTCTTTCAGGCGCAGCAGTTTTCCGTTGTCAGGGAACAGGGCGAGGCCGGAGTATACCAGATTGCTTGCGCCGGCTGTATCGCCATGAATATACATGCTGGCGGCCGGATGAAAATAGGTGTTGTCAATATTCTCCTCCGGCATTTCCGCCTCCTGAGCGAAGACCGGAACTGTGAGTGCAAGTATCGCTATGGAAATCAGCTTCATCATTGCGCCATGTTGGTTGTCGGAAACAGATCCTGAATAATCTTCAGGACTTCCTGATTTTTCTGGATGGTCTCTTCATATTTTTTCTTCAGATCAGGTTTGATATCGAACGCATATTTTCGCTCATCCGTCTCGGTTGTCAACCGCTTCGCGGCCAGTATGTACTGATAATCCGAAATATATTTAAGCGCGACATCCAGATCAATCTCCGCGGCCTCGACCGCCAGCGCCAGCATTTCGAGCCGGTCATTCACCTTCGGCAGATACTGCAGCGCTTCCGGATGATTCGGGTCCACATTTTTAAGAATATGTTCAAACTGCTTTTTCGCCAGCTGATAGTTTTGCTGTGCATCTTTGGCTTTGAATTGGGGCAAAAGTTCCTCTGCCTGATCAAAATACCAGCGGCCGAGGTTGTACTCCAAATTGCCCCACAGTGTATGAGCCCGCTCAAAATTCTGTTTGGCCTCCAGATGATCCGGCTGCAGCAGAATCGCTTTTTCAAACATATCCATGGCCTGAAAGGCCAGTTCTATGGCCAGACTGATTTCCTCGGTTTTTGTGAGTGCGGTTGTGCGGGCGAGCAACGCATTGCCCCGGTTGAAGTAGGCCTTGAACTGGAGCTCCAGATCGGTCGTGCGGAGTGCTTCGTTAAATGCATCCGATGCGGCTTCATAGTCGCCGGCGCGATAGTGTGCATTGCCGAGGTTGTAGTTTCCAATGTCCGGAAATTCCAGCACTGTTTTTTCCAGATGTTCTATGGCATTCGTATAGTTGCCGCTTTTGTATGCTTTCAGTCCCTTGCGCATCGAAGAACGCGGTGTATCCTCGGCTTTAACAGAGAAAGCGGAGATGAGCAGAAGGAGTAAAACCACCGATTGAATCGATAGGCGGGAACGTCCTGAGTGCCTGGCCGGCCACCGGTACGCTGAAATCTTCAATGATGAAAAGTTCATCCGTGGCGTCTCCATTTTATAGGTCTGATCAGAGATTCCAAAATAAGGATAAGGAGCGCGACTCCAAGGAACCACTGGTAGCGCTCGGTCCAGATTTTCGACATCCGGGTTTCGCGGTCTTCGCGCTGCAGCTGGGCAATGCCCTGCTGATAAATCCGCTCCAGCCCGAAATCGCCGGGAGCGGAGCGGACATAAAAACCGCCGGTTTCAAAGGCCAGACGTTCCAGCATCTTCTCATCCAGCGCACTTTTCACCACATTGCCTTCGGGATCTTTCACAAAACCTTCCGAGGTCTGAATCAGTTCCCCTTCTTTGGTGCCGACGCCGATGGCAAAAACGCGAATGCCTTCTTCTTTCAGTTTCGGCAGCAGAGCCAGAGGATCGCCGGTTGTGCTTTCGCCGTCGGAGATCAGAATGATCACTTTGTCCGATTGTGCCTCCTCCGATTTTTCAAAGCTTTCCATCGATGTTTCCAGCGCCTGGAACAGATCAGTTCCGCCGATAGGAACAATGCCGGCATAGATGTCGTCAAGCATCATCAGGAATGCAGCGTAGTCAATCGTGGCCGGGCACTGCAGGAACGCATCGCCGGAAAAGGCCACAATACCGATCCGGTCGCCGCGCAGCTCTTTCACCAGATCCCGCACGCCCCATTTTGCCTGCTGGAGGCGGTTCGGTTTGATGTCCTGAGCCAGCATACTTTTGGAGGTATCAAGCGCCACAATAATACTTAGACCGCGCTGTTTAACTTCCTCCCATTTAAAGCCCCACTGCGGACGGGCCAGCGCAGCAATCAGAAAGGCGAAGGCCAGTACGCGCAGAAAATTTTTCGTCCGCTGTCGGCCGGGTGAAAGCAACGGCAGCATGGTGGACCAAAGGGCAGGATCCGCCATTTTTTTCAGCCGGCCAAGGCGACTGCGCAGCATCAGACTGCTGATCAGCAGAAGTGGCAGCAGGGCAATCAACCCAAGCAGGATATCCGGATTATGCCATTTCATCAGGGCAGCCTCCCGATTTTACTGAGTCCCAGCAGTTGCTCCAGTGCCAGGAAAACCATTCCGGCCACCAGCCAGCCGAACGATTTTTCTTCGAAGCGGGTAAAGCGCTCCACTTCAATTTCGGTTTTTTCAAGTTGGTCAATTTCTGCATAAACCGCTTCGAGGGTTTCAAGATCCTTGGCCCGGTAGAACTTGGCTCCGGTGGTTTTGGAGATCTTTTTGAGGGTTGCTTCATCCACTTCCTGACGCTGCATAAAGAAGCCGGTGCGGGCACCGCCGGCACCGATGGTGTAGATTTTGATTCCCAGAGCTTCGGCCGCACTGGCGGCGTTTTCGGGAGACAGTGTTCCTGCATTATTGGCCCCGTCGGTCAGCAGAATGATGACTTTGCTTTTGGCCTCGCTGTCGCGCAACCGGTTTACCGCCGAGGCAATGCCGTCGCCGATGGCCGTACGGTTGCCATCGAGCATTTTGGTGTTCAGGCCTTCCATACGCTGAATCAGCCAGCCGTGGTCGAGTGTGAGCGGTGCAACGGCATAGGGCAGGGTGGCAAAGGCTACCATGCCGATGCGGTCATTCGGACGGTTTTCCAGAAAACGGGTAATCACTTCCTTTGAAGCCTCCAGACGACTCATTCGCTGGCCGAACTTCTGGAAGTCGCGCGTGTCCATTGATCCCGAAAGGTCCATCAGCAGGATAATGTCCACGGCTTCGGTACGCACCCGACTGTCCTCCAGGCCGCGCTGCGGCCGGGCAAGGGCTACGATCAGGCAGACGAGTCCCAGGGTATAGAGCAGCGGGATGACAGGCTGAACACGAACCCGCCAGCTTTTCGGTAAACTTTTCAGAGCGGCACCACTGCTGAACTGCATCGACCGTTTCCGCACCATATAAAAACGCAGCCACAGCAGAAACGGGATTACGAGGAGCAGTAGCAGGAAATACGGATGGGCGAGTCGCATCAGCTTTTCTCCTCCATTTTGGTTTCCTGAATGAATTCCTCGGTGGTGGCAAATGCCGCTTCCATGGTGGAACGGTCGGGATTTCCTTTGGCGAATTTAACCATATCAGCCTGGGTCATGAAGTCGCGCAGAATGCTTTGCTGGTCCATATTCAGTTCCGGTGAGCGGCTTAAATTCTCCACAATTTCTTCAGTAGTTTCGTCGGTTGCATTCAGGTTGAAGCGGCCATCAAGATAGGTACGAAGGATCAATGACAGCTCCGTATAGAACGGATTACATTCTCCCTTTTCCAGCAGGCCCTTGTTTTTCAGGTTTTCCAGTGCCTGCAGCGCAATTACATGCGGCGGAACCGGCGGCGGAGCGGGAATCAGTGTGTCGCGGTTTTTCCAGAGTCTGGAGGTAATCAGACCAATGAGAAACGCAATCAGTACCGCGGCGGGAACGACCCATACCCAGGCGGGAATGCGGGGCGGCAGTTTCTGGACCGGTTGAAGGTCCGCGATTTCAGAAGAGACGTTTTCGGGTAGCGAGGAGGTTACGGACAGCATAACCGGTGGAAAATTTGTGGAGAACGTTTTATCCCCGACCGTACAGGAAATAATTCCGGTGGAGACCTTGTGTTCGCCGAGGCGGAATGACGTGATCGAATAGCGGGTTTCCGATTGTTTTACTCCGTCTGTGCGCGGTACATCGGTCCAGTCTCTGGACAGCAGAACCACATCTTTTTCTCTGCCGATCTCCGGAAGTTCAAGCGTTCCGTTGGTCGGGAAAAAGGCGGTAACGGTCAGGTTCACCGGGTCGCCGATTCGAATGCCCTCCCGGTCAACCGAATATTCCACCGTCAGCCGATCCTGCGGCACCGTTTTCTGTTCTTCCTCTTTTTTACACCCGGTCAGGAAAAAAAATATCAGTACCGGAACAACGCGAATGAACGCGGATTCTGAAATCGTAAATATGTATTTTTCGATGTTCATCTACAGTTAACGTCGTTGTGCCCGCTGGCGGAAAAATTTAATGAATTCCTTGTCGTATGGTTCGCCGGCAAAAAGTCGAATGGTATCGATGCCGGCCTTGCGGTTCAGTTCATCAATCGCTTCGGCCCGCCGCGTCTGTTCGGCCAGGAGTTTTTCCCTGACTTTTCGGCTGGAGGTATCAACCAGGACGGTTTCGCCGGTTTCCGCATCGTGCCAGTTGACGAGGCCGATGGAGGGCCAGGCGATTTCCCGTTTGTCGCCGATGACAACGCTGATCAGGTCGTTGCGGCGCGCCGAAATTTTCAGCAGCTGTTCATAGTTGTCATGGAATATAAAGTCGGAAATCAGGAAGGTGACATTTTTGCGTGTACTGATGTGGTTCAGGTAATCCAGCGCCGGTACAATCCGCGTTCCTTTACCCTGCGGTTTGTGGGAAAGCATTTCGCGGACAAGGCGCAGCACATGGCGTGTTCCTTTTTTCGGCGGAATATATTTTTCCACTTCTTCCGAAAAAAGAATCAGGCCGATCCGGTCATTGTTGCGGATGGCCGAAAAGGCGAGCACGGCCGCCACTTCGGCGGCGAGGTCGCGTTTCATCTGATTTCCGCTGCCGAACAGATGTGATGCGGAGACATCGACCACCAGCATCACGGTCATTTCACGTTCTTCTACAAACTTTTTGATGTGCGGTGCACCGGTGCGGGCGGTTACATTCCAATCGATGGTCCGTATGTCGTCGCCGGGCACATATTCCCGGACTTCATCAAATTCCATGCCGCGTCCTTTAAACGTGGAATGGTACTGCCCGGCAAAAACATCATTGACCGCATGCTTTGTGGTAATCTGAATCCGCCGAACCTTCTTCAGAAGTTCGCGGTGCGAAACTTCTGAAGAACTGCCGATTGCCGATTGCCGACTGCCGATTGATTTGCTCATTTCCTGTCCTCGGCTGTTTTTCGGGATGCTGTCATGATTGCTGTAAGCTCATCGGCTTCTTTCAACAGGGCATCGACTTTCAGTCGGGGCAGATATTCTCCTTCGGCAATGCGTTCAAACCAGAAAGCTGATTCATCAGCTTCCTCAATAACCGTTCCGATTTCAGCAATAAACTCAGCTCGTGAACACGCGCGGCAGCTTGTCCGACAGTTTGCCGCAACCGATGGGCCTGACCGCGCCGGTTGGTTCCGTATAACCCGGGCTCCGTCCGTTCCAGGTAAAGCGGCCGTTAACTTAAGGGTTCGCAATGCGAATGGTTTAGTTCTTGTTTTCAGTTCGTTTTGATCCATAGCGTTCGCTGAGAAAGGCTATTTAATCGGAAATCGGCAATGTGTCTACGGGACGGGGATTTCGCTGAGGATTTCTTTGATAATATCTTCGCTGGAGAGTTCTTCTGCTTCGGCTTCGTAGGAGACAATCACGCGGTGGCGAAGCACATCGGGTGCGATGGATTTGACATCCTGCGGCGTAACGTAGCCCCGGCCCTGCATGAAGGCGTGTGCGCGGGCCCCCATGGTCAGATTGATGGTGGCACGCGGTGATGCGCCGTACTGCAGATAGTCTTTGATGTCCAGATTGTACTTTTCCGGCTCGCGGGTGGCGAAGACGATACTGAGAATGTAATCCTTGATTTTATCGTCGATATAGATTTCGTCGACGATTTCGCGGGCCTTCAGGATTTCATCAGGATGCAGCACCGGGCTGATGGTGATTTCGGTATTGGAGTGGGCCATGCGGTCAAGGATACGGCGCTCTTCCTCGATGGTCGGGTAGCCGACTTTCAGTTTGAGCATAAAGCGGTCAACCTGCGCTTCGGGCAGGGGATAGGTGCCTTCCTGCTCGATCGGGTTTTCCGTGGCCATGACCAGAAAGGGTTTCGGCAGCGGAAAGGTTTCGTCGCCGATCGTTACCTGTTTTTCCTGCATGGCTTCGAGCAGCGCACTCTGTACTTTGGCCGGGGCGCGGTTGATTTCGTCGGCCAGAATGACATTGGCGAAAACGGGACCTTTTTTAATGATGAACTCGCCGTCTTTCTGGTTGTAGATCAGGGTGCCGATAAGGTCGGCCGGAAGCAGGTCGGGGGTAAACTGAATGCGCTGGAAGGCGGTGTCGAGGGCCTGGGCGAGGGTGTTGATGGTCAGCGTTTTTGCGAGGCCGGGCACCCCTTCAAGCAGAACATGTCCGTTTGCAAGCATACTGATAATCAGCCGGTCGATCAGATATTCCTGCCCGACAATCACCTTGCCGATCTCTGATTTTAACGTGGGTACAAATGCACTTGTCTCGCGGACTTTCTGATTAATGACTTCAATCCCGGCCATGTTCTAAGCTCCCTTGTTAAGTTGTAATGCGTGTTCGACCCAGGAACGTAATCTGCGTTCAAAAATCATCGGTTAATTTGCCGAAGTGCTTCAAACAGCACAATGGCTGCGCAGTTCGACAAATTGAGGGACCGCACATTATCGAGTTTGATGGGGATATTCAAGATTCGGTCGTCAGGTTGTGCGCTGATAATTTCATCCGGCAGCCCATAGGTTTCATTACCGAAAATAAGGAAGTCGCCCGCCTGAAAAGCCGCATCATGAAAGATTCGGCTGCCGGCGGTACTGAAGAAAAATTTTCGCCCGCCGGCATTTTTTTCGATAAAGGTTTCAAAATCGGGATAGACCGAGAGGTCGACAGAATCCCAGTAGTCGAGCCCGGCGCGCCGCACCGCCCGGTCATCGATATCAAAACCGAGCGGTTCAACCAGATGCAGGCGCGATCCGGTCGCGGCGCAGAGGCGGGAAATATTTCCGGTGTTGGGAGGAATAGAGGGGTAGACCAGCACGATGTTCATCGGAATTTCCGGAAAACGGAAGTCCATCTGCTGTCGTTTCCGGTCTGAGAAGCGCATCTGTATATTTTTACCCATAAGCCGGACAACATAGTGTGTCGGCTACTGAGTGGAAATAAAAAAAGGTCTTCCGCTGAATCTGTGGGGAAAAACAAAGGATTAACGCTCCGGCCGGGGGGCTCCGGCTTAATCGAAATCATATACGAACACCCTGATGCCATTAGGTTAAACAGGCCGATAGAAAATCAGTTTTTACGTTGACGAACAACCTCAGATGGGAATGGCACTATCCTGTTAAGGTCATATCTTTTGCCTGCAGAATGATTTTCCTGCATGCCTGTAGGCCCGATGCCCCATCGGGCGCGTGTACGCAGGGCGATTTAACCGGACGACGGGGAGGGACACCTGGCCTGGTCAAAAACTTCGTTTGCTTTTTTCATAGTGGCTGGAAAATTGATCTCCCGCAGAGCCGCTGAGTGCGCAGTGGAACACCATAATGTGAGCGGGATCGCTTGAAAGGATGGGCGCGGGAGAAGGGTGGAAAATATGGGGATACTTGGATCCGAGGACCGGCTCTTTCGATGTACGAGACCTTCAGGCGCCTTTCGGACGAGGTCGTTGAACCCTTTTCCAAGGATCGGAAAACATGGGGTTAGTTTTTTGGTAAATTGAATTTGTTACAAATAAATTACTCAATAGTTGCAGTATTAATTTTCATATCTATTCCAGTGGACGAAACTTACCTGTACATAAAAAGATAAATGAATAATGATATAAAAAACAAAAAGAAAGATAGGTATGATAGTGATTTGCTGATATAAAATATTAATATTTTACTATCACTTTTATTGTAATGATTTATAAGATTTGCTAAATCAGCAAGTATCAAAGAAAACAAGGCAGAAATGCATACTCGCGCTGCTATTCCAGTAATAAGCAATCCATTATTGTGTTTTCCTGGAATATATATTTTGCCATTAGCAATAGAAATAATCAGATATATAGATAATCCAATTACAATTATTCCAGATAACTGCCTATCGAATTTTGGCATAATGTTTCGATTATTCCAATTCTTTTGTTTTTCGTCAATAATTTCTCTAAATTTTAATAATATAATTTTATAATTAAAAACACTCATTGTATTCTTATTTGTGGATGGGATTTATGTTGTTAATATTTTATTGCATTATCTTTATAAAATTCAGTTGCTTTATTTTGATTTATTGAAGCTTAATGGGCTTAGAGAGGCCGCACAATCTTCATCTGCATTCAGTGAGATTCCTCCCATATTAAAGGTGATGGGTTCAAACTCGTCTATACCGTTGTTGTTTGATGTAGAAATCATGGGACTTTGGTAGAGAATCTCTTCGGCAGTGCGGTTTGATGCTGAATCCCCATCCATCTCTGAGGGAGGAAACAAAGAAAATACCCGGAGTTATGCACTATAACTAAAACTGACCAATGAGTGGTTTAAAGAGTGGGTCCACTTCTCTCCCCCAAAAAAGCTCCATTCCTGTTTGATTGTTTGGTTCAATATTAAGTTCACCATAATTAATAACCCCTCGAACAGGAACATCCATGCTAAGCATATCAATGGTTAGTTTGTGTGCGATATGACATACGTCCATGAGATATAATTGGTCTTGCGAGTGGTGCTTGTAATAAATAATAATTGTATCGGAGAAATAGATCATTCCATAATCGCTTTGTTCACCTTGAAAAAAGTGCGATTGACTGGATACGAATTTTTTGAGTATGCGACTAACTTTATCTGGCTCGGTCTGGCATAAGCGCTCGAACCCAAGGATGTCTATAAATGCAAAGAATCTCTTTTTCATATTCTGTGTCTTTATTTTTTGAAATAGAACAATTGGTTGGGCAGAAAATTTCGCGCTGTTTATTTTATAAAACACGGTAATAAAACGATGTTCGATTTGTAAGAGTTAAATTAAGAATTTTTAAGGGTTTGGCTGGTGCGGTTTTGCAGCAGGCGAGCCGCCTGCGGTACGATCAAACCCCGAAACCACCGAGGCGGCGGTACAGACTGGTATCGCAGGCCGTCGGCCTGCCCCGTAAAGCAGATGAAGGGGTATCCTGTTAAGGCCATATCAGTTATACCATTTACTAAAACATTCCGGTCTTAACGTCAGCGTTATTCCGCGCAGCGACGCAGAGCGCGCGGAGCCATTTATGACTGAATTTCTCTGTGTCCTCAGCGCTTCTGCTAGGGATCAAATTTATACCGGATAGTATTAACGTTTGGTATTACTCATATGCGTGTAGGCCCGATGCCCCATCGGGCGCGTGTACGCAGGGCGATTTAACCGGATGACGGGGAGGGACACCTGGCCCGGTCAAAAGCTTTGCGTCTTTTTGCCAACAGTGGTTGGGAAATTGATCTCCCGCAGAGCCGCAGAAGAACACCGTGATATGAGTGGGAGTGCTTGCAGGGATGGGGCGAGGGAGAGGGTATTAAATACGGAGATACTTGGATCCGAGGACCGACCTTTTTGACTATTTTGCTGTCGGGTAGATGGTTTTCCAGTTTTCTTTCATGCTGACGATGATCCAGCCGCGGTCAGGACCTTCGTCGAGTCCGCGTTTAAGGGCACCGATTTGGGAATCCCGGTCGTAGGCATATTCCCGTTCTTTATCATCGTGATGAATCAGGATCCCGAGTCGTTTTCCGTGGCCGGAGGTGGTGTATTCCAGCATCTGGAAATCGCCATCGGAATTGCCGGCCGCAAAAATGGGGCGGCGTCCAATATGCATGTTAATGCCGACGGGTTTTCCGGCCTTGTCGTCGATGAAATTCAGTTCCGGGAGGCGGGTGAGCTGTGGTATCCCATCGAGGACTTCATATTTTGTTTTAATGCTGCTGCCGACGACCTGTTCCGGAGGAATGCCGTAAACTGCTTCGGTCCAGGGGCGCATAAATTCAATACCACCGCCGGACACAATATAGGTTTTAAACCCGTTGGCCCGCAGATAATCCAGCAGTTCGAGCATCGGTTGATAGACCATTTCGGTGAAGGGTCTCCCGGTGTCCGGGTGCCGGGTGGTTTGCAGCCAGTTCAATACAATCCGCTCAAATTCGGCGTTGCTCATGCCGGCATGCGTGGCCATGGTCATTTTGAGCAGTGCTTTTTCGCCGCCGTCCAGGGCACTTTTCATATCGCCCATCAGCACCGAGGCAAACGGTTCGGTGGTCTTCCATTCCGGGTGTTCGGGAGCCAGCGTTTTAATCCGGTCGAAGATGAAACAGGCCTGGAAATAGAGGGGTTGTTCGCTCCACAGTGTGCCGTCGTTGTCGAACGTGGCGATGCGTTCCGTCACCGGAACAAAATCACCGGAGTCGGGTGTGGTGACCTGCGATACAAATTCGACGATGGATTTTTTCTCAGCGCCGTCTTTCCACGAGGGAAGTGGATCGGTCGGCGGTTTTTCGCGTGATAAAGTCGTGCCGGCGGTCAGGGCGGCGGCGCATAGGATAATTATTTTTACGGTATTCATTAGGAGCTATCTCCTGATTGCCCGGTAACCAAACCGCCCGCTGTGAAAGCGGGCGATATTCGGCGGGTTGCTTATTTACCGGATGCGGCGTTTTCGATCTGCTGCTGGATTTTGTCCAGATTGAAGGACCCGGGACTCTGGCTCGGGGGATATTCCGCCAGCGTTTCGAAAAACCTGCCGGCGATCTGCTGCATCGGAACAATCACATAAGGCCGGTCCAGGAACCAGTCGTGATAGACGTTGGCATCAATCTGTGCCTTTTCAAACGGATCGCGCCGCAGATGGAAGGTAAGCGTCTTTTGGATCACCCCCTATGCAGCCTCGCGAGATGCTGATAAGGTCTTGGATGATGGAGCAGGTTCGGCGTTTTCCCGGCGCGCCTTCCATTGGGCTGGCGTCCAGTCGGGGGCATCCCGACTGTCCATGGTCGGCAGGGCGTCCAGGACTTCTCTCAGATAGTCGGCGGGGTTGATATCGAGTTTGCGACAGGTTTCGACCAGGCTGTAAATGACTGCGCTGGTCTGTCCGGAGTCCGGGCTGCCGAAGAACAGGAAGTTCTTCTTGCCGATGGCCGTGGGCCGGATGGCATTCTCCACGAGGTTGTTGTCGATTTCCAGGCGGCTGTGATCGACATAATGAGTGAGGCTGTCCCACCGGCTCAGAGTGTAGCGAATGGCTTCGCCGAGTTTGCTTTTCGGGAGCTGACGTGTCTTTTCTCGCTCCAGAATGGTTTTCAGTTTTTCCAGGATGGGTGATGCGTCCTTCTGACGAACTGCGGATCGGTCGAGTTCAGGCGTCTTCCGCAGGTCGGTTTCGATGCGGTAGAGCTTGGCGATGTGTTTGACGATTTTGCGCGAGATGGAGTCGCCGGCCTCTACGAACTTGCGACGTGCATGGGCCCAGCACCCTGCATGGATGATGGATTCTTTTTCTTCAGTGTGGTCCGGTTTATTCAACCAGCATGGATACGCTTCGTAGCCGTCGCTTTGCAGATAGCCGGAAAAATCCGTGAGCATTCCGTCCAGACACTCATTGGCCCGGCTTGCGAACCATTCGAACAGCGCGCCGACCCCCGGGCTGTGATAAACCCATAGGTATCCGTTAGGACAGTAGTCCTTTTGCTTGTCCTGATGCTTGATAACAGTTTCGTCGGCCTGAATATATCCACTTTGTCGAATTTCATTTCGAAGGGATTCATAAATCATCGTCAGCCAATTGGCCGTCAGATACATCCAGTTGCCCATCGTTTTCCGACTGACTTCGATATCGTACCGATACTTTAAAATCCATTCCTGTCGATACAGGGGAAGATGGTCGCAGTATTTGTTCAGAATAATCTGTGCGATGAGTCCGGCTGAGGCATAGCTGTTTTGAATCAGTCGCTCCGGGGCCGGGGCAATCACCGGAGCGGCTTCACGATCATCGATCAGGACATATTTTTCGCGGACAATAATACGACGAAAGTAACGGGACGGAACCACGTCGAGTTCTTCAACCGTTTCTTCGCCAATTTTCTTATAGAGCTCCGGTTCTTCCTGTACTTCATCCGGAATGATCACAACCCGTTCAACAGGCAGATCTTCCGGCACCCGTTCTTTCAGTGGTTTACGTTTCCCGCGACGAGAGTCTTTTGGATCCTCCGGTTGCGGCATCTCATCCGCCGACTCTTCGGCCTCCTCCAGCTGCTTCTGCAATGCGTAGAGTTCTTCAAAGGCCAGCTCCATCTGATCCGGACTCAGTTTTTCCGAACTGCGCCCGAACAGTTTCTTCAGCAGATACTGAACCTTCTCTTCCAGGATTTTTATTTTGGATTTAAGCTGCTCACTTTCGGATTCGAGCGCTTCAAAAGAAGCGCTCTTCTCCAGCAGCAGATCGAAGTTTTCCCGATTAAAATCCATGGGATGCATTATACCAAAACCCGGCGGAAAATCTGATAGAAACTTCAATAATTATCGCTGATACCACGGCTTGAGAGAGCCGCGTCTGAGATCCACTCCGTCCAGTAGAAGCGATAGGGATTCCGGGGCAAGCTCCAGCTTTTTATCATCGCCCGTTACGCCTTTCGGCCAGGTAAAGCGCCCCTGCTCCAACCGCTTAATCATCACCCACATTCCCGTTCCATCCCAGTAAAGCGATTTGATCAAGGTTCTTCGCCGGTTCGTAAAAACAAACAACGCCCCGGAACAGGGATCTTCCTTCAGTTGTTCGAGCACAACGGTATGCAACCCGTTAAAACTCTTCCGCAAATCAACCGGCTCCACGGCAAGAAACACCCGCAGCGATCCTGTTAGGCTCAGCATTGTGCAGCCTCACGAAACACTGTCCCCAATGCCGAGGGAGAATCCACCTGCATGCGAACCTCCACCTGATTGGGGAAACAGACCCGAACTTCCAGTCTCGGAGCAGGCAGATTCACTTGAACTTCCTGCATCGGCGGTGAGTTCTTGCGCTCTTTTGCGAGCCAGCTGTAGAACGTCTGCAGATTGATCTCGTGCTCCGCACAGAACTTCACCGCCGAAAGGCCGCTCCGATGAAACTGAGCTACGAACTCCTGACGAACTGCCGCGCTGCGGTAAACTCGTCTCCGACATGTTTCTTGAGTATTGTTATCCATGCCGATACCGTATCAGCGAATCGCAAGCCTGACTACGGGGTCGACGAAGAGACGTTTACGATGGAAGAGCAGGGGAATACGCAGTTCCGTAAACGGTTCGCGCCAGATCTGGAACGCATCGGCGCGGTTTTCCTGAAAGACCGCTTTCCAGTCGCCCAGGCGCAGCGCAACCATCTGGCCGTCGTCATTGACATAGAAGAATTCCTTACGCGGTGATGCGCTGATATTCTCTTCAAAGGTTTCATAGCTCGCAGCCTGAGCAAAGTAGGCGTTCATGTCGTACCCGTCGAGGTGCTGGCGGTAGGTGCGGCCGATGGCTTCATAGCCGTCGAGCATATCCTCCTTCAGATCGGTTTTCCCGGCCGCGGAAGCGAGGGTAACCATCCAGTCTTCGTGGGCGACCAGTCCGTTCAGTGTGATGCCGGCCGGCCAGTGTCCATTCCAGCGGGCAAAGGCGGGTACGCGATAGGCCCCTTCCCAGTTGCTGTTTTTCTCCTTGCGGAAGGGGGTGTATCCGGCATCCGGCCAGGTGTTGAAGTGGGGGCCGTTGTCGGTGGAATACATAACGATCGTGTTGTCGGCAATGTCCAGTTCATCCAGCAGATCCAGCAGTTCGCCCACATGCATATCGTGCTCCACCATACCGTCGTGGTATTCATTTCCCCGCGGTCCGGCCAGCCCGGTGTGTTCCTCCTTTACATGGGTGCGGAAATGCATGCGGGTGGCGTTCCACCAGCAGAAGAACGGTTTGCCGGTTTCGGCCTGCCGTTTGATATACGCCTTGGCCGCTGCGACGGTTTCATCATCGATGGTTTCCATCCGTTTTTTGGTCAGCGGTCCGGTGTCCTCAATCGTCTGGGTTCCGTTCGGATTGACCCTGGAACGGATGACTCCGCGCGGGCCGTACTGCTCGATAAAGGTTTTCCCGTTGGGCAGTACATAGTCGGTGGGGTAATCGCGGTTTTCCGGTTCTTCGGAGGCATTCAGGTGATAGAGGCTGCCGAAATATTCATCGAAGCCGTGGTTGGTCGGCAGATGTTCATCGCGATCGCCGAAGTGGTTTTTGCCGAACTGACCGGTGGAATATCCGAGTGTTTTCAGCACGGCGGCGATGGTGATGTCCTGTTCCTGCCAGCCTTCTTTGGCGCCGGGCAGGCCGACTTTGGTCATGCCGGTCCGTACGGGAACAGTTCCGCCGATGAAGGCCGCCCGCCCGGCGGTACAGGACTGTTGGGCGTAATAATCTGTAAAGCTGAGTCCTTCGTGCGCAATCCGGTCGATATTCGGTGTACGGTAGCCCATCATGCCGCGGTTGTTGTGGCTGATGTTCCAGGTTCCGATATCATCGCCCCAGATAATAAGAATATTCGGTTTTTCCCCGGCCTGTCCGAGCAAAGGGATGGTGCCGGCAATACAAAGTACGGCAAGTGCGGTTTTCATGATTCCCTCCAGTTTGTGAATGAACTGCGTTTCCGTCTGTGAACGCAGATTTTAAAGGGAGGGTGTAATAGGGCAATAAAAAATAAGTTAAAATTTTATGAGTTTTGTTATATTTTAAAAAGGTTAAAATCCTGCGGTATAGGAGGCAAAAAGAGCAATGCCGTCGATTTCGGAAGTTCCGCCGATTTCCGAGAAGTCGACATGGGCCCAGTTGGCCCGGGCCCCGAGGCCGAGCATGCCTTTTTCGTGAACGCGGAATTCGAATCCGGTGCGGGCGTACCAGCCCAGACCGAATACCGATTCGGAATCGTCATCCGTTGTGGTTCCGTCATCTGTCTCGGTACGATAGTGCGCATAGAGCATCAACGGTCCGCTGCCGGCATAGATGCGGACCTTTCTGCCTTTATCCAGAAAAAGACCGGCATAAGCGCCGCCAGCCAGATCGAAGGTCCACATCGAGGTGGATAGGCTGACATACAGGCCTCCTCCTCCGGCAGTCAGATAGTTGATCTTATCAAAGCGGAAGCCCAACAGGAAGGAGCATTCCAGACCATACTGAAACCGCTCTCCCCGGGGCAGCGTCGTCCAGGCCCCGCCCAGCTGGGGCAGCAGCGAAACGTCGACCTTTTCTGTTTCACCGGTATCCGCATCCGGCGGCGAAAATTTGAGATCATCGTACTGAACGGCCCCCAGCAGGCCTGAAACGGTGAAGTTTTCTTCCCAGCTATCGTATTTATGGGTTTGTGCGGACAGCTTTCCGGCAATAAGTATGAGCAGCACAAGAGCCGGTTTCAGTTTCTGCATGGTTTATTCATCCTCTTCGGTTTCTGCCGGAAGTGCGGCCGGGGCCTTCTTCTGTTTTCTTTCTGCGGTACGCTGAACAATGTAATACAGCATCGGCACAAAAATCAAACTGGCAACAGTGGCCACAAGCATTCCGCCAAAAACAGTGGCGCCGAGCACGCGCCGGCTCATCGCCCCAGCTCCGGTTGCGATAACCAGCGGAATAACCCCGAGAATAAAAGAGAATGCGGTCATCAGAACCGCCCGGAAACGCAGGTCGGCCGCACTCATCGCTGCATCAAAAACGGATTTTCCTCCTTCATGCTCCACTTTGGCAAACTCCACAATCAGAATGGCCGTTTTCGTACAGAGACCGATCAGCAGAACGATGCCGACCTGGGCATAGACGTTGTTGTCAAATGCCGCTACTTTCAGGGCGATGACCGCTCCAAGCAGAGCCGTGGGTACCGACAGACAGACGGAAACCGGAATGCTCCAGCTTTCATACTGCGCCGCCAGCACCAGATAGACCATTATAATGGCGAGAATGTAAATGATGTTTGATGAGCCCTGGGCGGCCTTTTCCTGGTAGGAGAGCTCGGTCCACTCGACGCCCATCGTATTCGGCAGTTTTCGGTCGGCCATATTTTCCGCAATTGCCATGGCCTGGCCGGTGCTGTAACCGCCGCCGGGCTGCCCCATGATTTTTGCGGAGGGATACATGTTGTAACGGGTGATGGACTGTGGACCGAGAATTTCCTCTACATCGATTACGGATCCGAGCGGCAGCATTTTTCCATCGCGGCTGCGGATTTCCAGATCGCGGATCTGGTCGGCTTCACGGCGGAATTTTCCATCGGCCTGGGCACGAACCTGAAAGACACGGTTCATATAGGTGAAGTCGTTCATATAGACCGAGCCGTAGAAATACTGCAGGGCATTGAAAACGGCACTCATGGAGACATTTTTGGACAGGACCTGATCGCGTGTAATATCCACAAAAAGCTGGGGAACATTGGCGCGGAAAGTGGTGTACATGCCCTGCAGGCCGGACTGGGAATTTCCGTCGTTCATGAATTCCTCGGCGACCTGCTGCAGGGTGCCCATTCCGACACCGCCGCGGTCCTGAAGCATCATCACCAAACCGCCGGACATGCCAACCCCCGGAAGGGAGGGCATCGGGAACGCGAACGTAACGCCGTCTTTCAGTTGTGCCAGTTTCTTATTCAGTTCACCGATGATTTCCGTCTGCGGCCGGTCGGCCCGTTCATCCCAGTGTTTAAATGTCACCACACTGAAGGCCGCGTTCGGAATGGCCGCGCCGTCGAGAATGGAGAATCCGGCAATGGTCATGTAGTCGGCAATACCGTCGGTACTGCCGATAATGGCATTGACCGATTTAATGAATTTATCCGTGCGCTCCAGCGAAGCTGCATCCGGAAGCTGGACATTGACCATGCAGTAGCCTTCGTCTTCCTGAGGTACAAAGCCGCTGGGCAGGTCGGAAAATCCGGAGAATGCCGCAAAGGCCATGACCGCAAAAGCGATCAGGCCGATAGCTGATTTGCGGAGTACCTGTTTTACAATTTTCAGATACCCCGAACGGGTTTTGTTCATGCTTTTATTGAAGGCACCGAAGAGTCCGGTTTGAGATTCGCCTTTAGACGGGCGCAGTAGAATTCCGCACAGAGCCGGGCTGAGGGTTAATGCATTGATACTGGAAAAAACAGTGGCCACGGAGATGGTTACGGCAAACTGTTTGAACAGAATACCGGTGATTCCCGGCATGAATGAAGTCGGGACAAATACGGAAAGCAGGACCAGCGTCGTTGCAATGACCGGTCCGGAAACCTCGGTCATCGCCTGCATGGCCGCTTCTTTCGGCGGAAGTCCTTGCTCATCAATAAGACGCGTGCAGTTTTCCACCACCACAATCGCATCATCCACCACAATGCCGATGACCAGGACCAGTCCGAACAGCGTAAACTGGTTGATGGAATAGCCCAGTCCCGCCATGGCGGCGAAGGTGCCGATCAGAGCGACCGGAATCGTGACGGAGGGAATGACCGTGGCGCGGAAATTCTGCAGGAAAATATATACGGTCAGAACCACAAGGATCAGTGTCACGAACAGGGTATTGAGCACCTCGGCGATGGAGGCTTTAACGACCACTGTGTTGTCGTAGATTACGGTGTAATCCATACCTTCAGGAAAACCGGCCTTGAGTTCTTCCATTTTGGCGCGGACGCCGTCGACCACATCAAGGGCGTTTTCGCCGGGGATCTGATAGACCGCGATGGTGGAGGAGGGCTGTCCGTTGAGGCTTGATCGGATAATATAATTCCGGGCGCCGAGTTCGACCCGGGCAATATCCCGGATACGCAGTAACCGTCCGTCGTCGCCGGTACGGATGACAATGTCCCCGAATTCTTCGGCCTCCAGCAGACGGCCCTTCACCTGTATGGTAAACTGATTCGCCTGGCCTTTCGGCACCGGCGGTTCTCCGATCTGTCCGGCGGCCACCTGCAGGTTTTGTTCGCGGACCGCATTGACCACATCGTCGGCCGCCAGACCCCGCGCTTTCATCTTTTCCGGGTTGAGCCAGACCCGCATGGAATAGTCGCCCGCTCCAAAAGACTGCACTTCTCCAACCCCCGGAACGCGGGCCACTTCGTCTTTCACCCGGAGGGCCACGTAGTTGGCCAGAAAGATGTCGTCGTGATTTTCATTCGTACTGGTGAAGCCGATATACAGGTTGGCATCGGTCGATTTTTTCTGAGTGGAAACACCGAGACGCTGTACTTCCTGCGGAAGCTGGGGAATCGCTTTGGCCACCCGGTTCTGCACCAGTACATTGGCCATATCCAGATCCGCACCGGTTTCAAACGTCACGGTCAGTTTCATGGTTCCGTCGTTGGCGCTGACGGAGTTCATGTAGATCATGCCCTCGACACCGTTGACCTCTTTTTCGATGACTGCGGCGACGGTGTCGGCGACGGTATTGGCATCGGCACCGGGGTAGGCGGCGTCCACCGTAATAGCCGGCGGGGCAATATTCGGGTAGCGCTCAACCGGCAGCGAAACCAGCGAAAAGGTGCCGAGCAGCACGATGACAATCGAAATCACCGCAGCAAAGATAGGGCGTTTAATAAAAAAGTGGCTGAACATGGGAGTTCTCCGTTCTATTCAGCAGCCGGGGCGGCTTCTTTTTCGGTGGAGGGTTGAGGTTCCTGTGCTGCAATGCGCACGGGGATACCCGGTCGGGCGCGCTGCAGGCCGTTGACAATCACCTGTTCGTCGACGTGCAGTCCGTCGGTGACAATACGGTCCGTACCCACCAGTGCACCACGCTGAATATAGCGGCTTTCCACTGTATTTGCATCGTTCACGATCAGTACAAAGGCTCCGCTGAGATCGCGCTGAATGGCCATGTCGGGAACCAGTATGGCTTTTTTGATTGCTTTCGGAAGCAGGATGTTGCCGTACATGCCGGGAATCAGATTGATGTTTGTATTGGGAAATTCAGCCCGAACCCGCAGGGTGCCGGTAGCCGGATCAATTTCCGGATCGGAATAATCCACGGTACCCTCTTCGGTATGCTGTATGCCGTCGGCCAGTTCGAGTTTCACCGGCGGCATTTTTTTCTTATCGTCGGTGGTGCCGCGTCCTTCGCGCAGAAACGGCATCAGCGTGCGTTCATCGACGTTGAAAAAGACATCAATAGGTGTTTCCGCCACAATGGTGGTCAGCAGGGTGGGATTACCACTGCCGACCAGATTGCCGACGGAGAGCGAGCGCCGGGCCACGCGCCCGGAAAACGGGGCGTGAATTTCGGTATAGGACAGATCCAGCATGGCCTTTTCGAGTCCGGCTTCGGCGGCCATCACTGCCGCGGCGGCGGAATCTTTATTGGCTTCGGCCGTAAGCACATCCACTTCCGAAACCGCCTTGGTTTTGTAGGCGTTTTGGTTGCGCTGCAAGGTGGCCTCGGCCAGCTTCAGTGCGGCCTGCGCCTGGGCCAGCTGGGCTTTGGCGGCATTGACTGCCGCTTCATACTGTTCCGGCTCGATGGTGAAGAGCAGGTCACCTTTGTTCACCCGCTGGCCATCAGTAAATTCGATGGATTTCAGGAAACCCGTGACACGGGCACGGATATCCACTTTGTCCGAGGCCTCAACACGACCGGGAAAGCTGGCGAAGATGGTGACATCTTTCACGACCGGTTTCTGCACTCCCACTTCGGGCGGCGGTGGAGGCTGGAATTCATTTTTCGGGGTACACCCAGCCAGAATCAGGGCGGAAAAAGCACCGGAAAGAAACCGTTTATTCATTGAATATCTCCTCGTTTTGAGGATAAAAGCCTAGTTTTCCGGATGGGGTGTTGTCGAGATTTAATCCTATTTATTAAAATCGTTATCTGATATTCAGAAGAGTTTTAAGGTCTTTTACTTATTCGGAGGGCCGCTTTGTCCCGATTTTACGGAATGAAAGGGACGATGATTCAGCGTTTGAAAAGTGCGTTTTCGGGGAGCAGATATTCGATGGAGAAAAACATCGACCAGTCAGCGAGATCGTTGGGGCTTTCGGGGTAGGTATATGCTTCGAGTTTGAGGTTGAGGGGCAGTCTGCCGTCGATCACTTTTCCGAATCCTCCGCCGACAGGTACGGTCCGGATATTTTTAGAATCAGCTTCCCAGTTGGCGATGTTGACCGGAGAGGTGCCGATCCACCATCCGCGCCCGAGGTTGGCGTAGATCCAGTATTCGATCAGAGTCCGGTTGACATCCTCCCGATGGTCTTTCCCGGCAAACGACCAAAGCTGATTCGCACGGATGCCGGCGGTAAAAGCGCCGGTTTCGAGATGGGCGGCGACGGAGAGCCCTGCACTCCATTTTCCGGTGCCGATCTGCGGGTCGGTTGCGGTTGGAATCTGAAAGGCCGGGCCGAGGCCGATATTAAATCGGCGCCGTCCGGAAAGTGTATAGAAACTTTCATAGGTTACATCGCTCAGCCCGAACGAATCCTTCTCCCCGACAGTACGGCCGGGCTGGTATTTGAACGGGATATCGAGCCGGTTGACCAGATTCCAGTCATCGGAAAGCGCGGATACCATGGAGGGCTGAAAGGCAGAGGTACAGCTGACGCCGTTTTTCGGGCCATAGCCGAAATCCAGTTTGGTTTCGATCGGGAGTTTGATCAGATCGGCCAGCGGATTCTGTGCCTGCTTTGCCCAGTACGTCAGCTCATTCGCGCCGCAGGAAAGGGCGCAGCAGGCAAATACGATGGAGGCCAGACGTTTCATGAATCAGAAATAGATACCGGCGGTCAAAGCACCGCCGTCCCAGTCGCCGGCGACATATTTGGCTTCGATGAAGAGCCGGGTTTCGGCGTTGAGGTCAAACACACCGCCGAAACCGAGGTTGGCTCCGATCCGGTTGTACTTGCTCTCCGCGGCCCAGTCGACGCCGGCCAGTGGATAAAACTGAACGCCCGATTCGGGATTCAGAACATAGTGGAAATCCGCATCGAAGCGGCCGGTAATGCTGTGCTGGTTATAGAGTCCGGCCTGCAGAACGATGCCGTACTGCAGTTCAGGGCCGAAGATGAAATCCTTGCGCGCCTGGCCGCCGAAATCGCCGTCAAACGTTCCCAGTCCGATGCCCCAGCCTTTGGGAGCGGCCATTGATGGAACAACCGTAATCAGTAAAGCTGCGATAAACAGTGGATATATTTTTTTCATAATCAGAAAAAAGGCCGTTTTATGATAATAGAAAAATCGTATCACCATCGAAATTAAAGCCTGAAAACATCACTATATTCATAGGTTCCGGGAATTCATAGCTGAAACCGATGTTTACATCTCCGGGATAGCTCTCCGGTCTCCGCTGCGTTGCCGTTCTCTGTTCCGGTGTGGTTGAACACCGGAAAAAAGCGGGAAGGAATAGAAACAGAGCTTTCATTCTGCATCTCTTTTCTTTAATCAATTTTCTAATTCTGTAATTCTGGTGCCTTATGAAGACCGTCTTACTGATTTTAATGGTATCGTTTGTTTTGAACGGTTGTTTCCCTTATTCGCCGGAAGGATTCCGGTGAACGGTATTGTACGTGCCGTGCGTCTGAAACCCTGAGCCTACTGATGGAGTTTCCCAATGTTGCTGTTTATATTTTTCAGTGTTGCTGCTGTCGGATGTTTTATTGCTTCGGTGAAGGAATATCAGAAGTTAAAGCTGTGTCTTTTCGAAAGGGAGGAGGAACCGGAGGAGGGGGAGCCTACGCCGTCGTTCTCGTTTGTTGATCTGCTGTTTCATGATCGCATAAAAGAGGACGCTGACGTCCGGACCATTCAGAAGCGGACAATCGGGTTTTTCGTCGTCGCTCTGTTGATGGTGCATGTGGCGATGCTCTGTTGCGGGCAATGTATGCAGTAACAGTGAGGGGCGAACCGGAAACCGCCTCTTCCGGGGATCTGCTGGGCGGGGCGTAGGGTGAATAAGAAGCGGTATCTGTCGCAATCTATTCCGGGTTTGCTCCGTAAATCCCCAGACCGAGTTCGCCGGCAATCTGACGGATGGCTTTCATCGCCTTAATGGAATTGCCCGCCGGATTCAATCGCGGCGAAAAGGCCGCAATGGCAAATTTCCCCGGGGCGACAGCGAGGATGCCCCCGCCGACGCCGGTTTTCGCGGGCAGTCCCGCTTCCGCCATCCATTCGCCGGATTCGTCGTAAAACCCGGCCGTAGCCATAATGGCCAGCAGTTCGGGGACATGCTCTTTTTTCAGGACCTGTTTTCCGGTGACGGGATTTTTTCCGCCGTTGGCCAGTGTGGCCCCCATAATTGCCAGGTCCTTGCAGCTGACGCCGAGAGCGCACTGTTTGGTATAAACCCGAAGAGCTTCCTCCGGATCGCAGTAGAGCCGGCTGTAACTGTACAGCAGGTTGGCGATCCCTCGGTTGCTCCAGGCGGTATCGTATTCCGATTTGTAGACCTTTTCCAGCAACTGGAGTTCGGTTCCGGCAAAGTCGCTGAGATTCTGGCGGATCAGATACCAGCGTTTATCCTCGGAATCCGCCTCAATCATACTGACCGCTGCAAGGGCCCCGGCATTCACAAGAGGATTGACCGACCGTTTTTCGTGGATTTCCAGGGCGAGTTTGGAATTGAAAGGAAGACCGGTGGGTTCAAAGCCGATTTTCTTTTCCAGTTCATCGGGGCCGAACCGGTTCAGGACCAATGCGGTTGTGAACGGTTTTGAGATGGATTGAATGGAAAAGGTGTAGTCGGTGTCGCCGGCGGTGAACAGGGTGCCGTCGGGGGCGGCCAGTACGATGCCGAAAAGATCGCTGGGGGTTTCTTTCAGAATTGGAATATAGTCCGCGTTCCTGCCCTCGTTCAGGTCTTTGAAGTCTGCATAGGCTTTGTTGACAGCGGCCTGAAGCTGTGACGCGGTAAACCCGGAATACATGGGCTCTTTCTGGAGGGAATTCATCTGCGTTTCGTCAGATGGAGGGGCGGGCGGTCTACTTGCTCCTGCAAATGAGCCGGTTGCTGTGAGTAGTGCGAGAAATAAGGCTGAACACGATAAAGCTTGCATGATGGCTCTCCCTGTCAATTATAACTGCTCAGAAACCACTGAAATCTTCCGCCGTCGGGGGATCATGTCAAATCAATATGAGGAACGTATGAGGCTGAATAAACTGTTAAAAAGCGGGCTGGTGGCAGTTGCTGCTGTGCTGACCGGATGTGCGATGATAGGGCGTGAGCATGATCTCGCTATGAATCACACTGCCGATCATACACTGGCGGGAATGATACTGGAACATCAGGATTTACAGTCGCGGCTGGGAATGGCTCCGGGGTATCTCATCGTGGAGCGCTCCGGATCTCTGTTTTCGAAATTCGGCAAAAGAGGCCGGGGTATTCTGACCAATACAAAAACGGATGAGCGGATCCCGGTACGTTTGAATGAACTCGAGATTGATGGCGGCTGGGGATTGGGTGATTATATCGGCCTTTATCTGTTTCAATCGAAGGAAGCGCTTGATGAGGCCCGGAAAGGTGCGTGGAGTGCGGGCAAGGATGCAGGTACGATTTTTGTCCGTGCCGATGAGGGTAGGTCGGTGGAGTATGCGGTATTGAAAATATCCACTGAACCGAATTAACGGTCCGGGTTTTCTGAGCGCTTCCGGTGGTCGGACAGGGAATGGCGCACCAGGAAAAAGCCGGCCGACATGGAGAGCACCAGTGCGGCAACCGCCAGCATCATCTCGGGACTGACCGTTTTGTAATCCAGAATGATGACTTTTCTGGCCACGGCCACCAGGGCAATCAGCAGTACAACCTCCACATGAATTTCATGCTTCATCAGGTAGGCTTTGATCGTATCCAGCAGTTCAAGACCGATGACCACCATCAGGATAAACCCGAAGACTTCCATCATTTCTGCAACGTTCAGCAGCCATTTCGGCGGCTTCAGCATTTCCTGCCAGAGGATAACCCCCACTTCGATGGTAGTGAGAAGCACAGCAAGCATCATGAAGCTCATCAGGGTGAGAACGATAACGCGTTCAAATTTTTCAAGGAGTGTTTTCATACGGAAACCGTACACTGAAACAGGGCGGCCGGAAAGACCCGGATGAAACCGAAACCTATTTTTTCAGCGGGCGGTAACGAATGCGGTGGGGGCTCCAGCTTTCACCCTTCGACTTTTTCATGAATTCCTTGAAAGATTCATAGTTGCCTTCGTGCCAGATAACTTCATCGCCCTCAAACGCGAGAATATGGGTGGCGACACGGTCGAGGAACCAGCGGTCATGGCTGATTACCACCGCGCATCCGCCGAAATTCATCAGGCCTTCTTCCAGCGAGCGGAGCGTTGCCACATCGAGGTCGTTGGTCGGTTCGTCGAGCATCAGCAGGTTGCCGCCGCCTCGTAACAGTTTGGCCAGATGCACGCGGTTGCGCTCGCCGCCGGAAAGTACGCCGACTTTTTTCTGCTGTTCAGCACCTTTGAAATTAAAACGCGCGCAATAGGCCCGCGAGCTCATTTCGCGTCCGCCGACCTCAATGGTCTCTTCTCCTCCGGAAATTTCCTCCCAGATGGTTTTATCGGGATCGAGATCGTCGCGTAGCTGATCGACGTAGGAGATGTCGACACTGTCGCCCAGTTCCAGGGTTCCGGCCGTCAGGTCTTCCACACCGATGATCATTTTGAAGAGGGTGGTCTTACCTGCACCGTTTCCGCCAATGATCCCGACGATGCCGCCGGGCGGAAGATCAAAATTGACGTTATCAAACAGTAGACGGTCACCGAAGGCTTTTGCCACATCGCGCGCCTGCACCACTTTCCGGCCGAGGCGTCTGCCGACGGGAATCTGAATGGAAAGATTATCTTCGGCCGTATCGAATTCCTGATTGGCCAGTTCTTCATAACGTTTCAGACGCGCCTTGTTTTTAGTCAGGCGGCTGGAGGCATTCATGCGCACCCATTCCAGCTCCTGTTTCAGCAGTTTTTTACGGGAGGCGTTGAGTTTCTGTGTCTGTTCCGCGATCCGTTGTTTCTGCTCCAGCCAGGCTTCATAATTTCCTTTATAGGGGAAGGCGCGTCCCGCATCCAGCTCAAGGATCCATTCGGTTACGTTGGAAAGGAAGTAACGGTCATGTGTTACCACAATGAGTGTGCCGGTAAAGCGCTTAAGGTGTTCTTCCAGCCATCCGACGGATTCGGCGTCCAGATGGTTGGTCGGTTCGTCGAGCAGCAGTACGTCCGGATTCTGAAGGAGCAGACGGCAGAGGGCCACACGTCGTTTTTCACCGCCGGAGAGAACGTCCACAACCTGGTCACCCTCCGGCAGGCGAAGGGCATCCATGGCCATTTCCACCTGACGGTCAATCTCCCAGAGGTTGTTGGCATCAATCTCATCCTGCAGTCTGGCCACTTCATCGTTCAGTTTGTCGGATTCTTCATCAGAAAGTTCTCCGCCGAGGAGTTCCCAGATTTCATCATAGCGATCCAGCTTGGCCTGCTGTTCGGCCACGCCTTCCATCACGCATTCCTGCACGGTTTTTCCGGGGGTCAGTTCCGGTTCCTGCTCAAGATAACCGATTTTTGTATTCTTTGCGATGATGCACTGGCCCATGAATTCGTCATCCAGTCCGGCCATAATTTTTAATAGACTCGATTTTCCTGAACCGTTGCCGCCGATTACGCCGATGCGCGCTCCGAAAAAGAAGGACAGATTGACATCGTCCAGGATGGTTTTGGCGCCATGCTGTTTAGTCAGATTCTCCAGCGTATATACATATTCTCCTGCCATTGGAAAACTCCGTCGCCGCACTGCGGCCGTTTTAAATGTTCGATTTCCGGTTCCCGAATGCGGGGCCGTACCCTGAAAATGAAGTCCGGCTTTTTACCTGCGGACACCGGAAAGGGCAAGCCAGAGCTGGATTATCCTTTGATTTCTTTCAGCTAAAAGAGCGATTGTGCTTTTGTTAAATAAAAGTTGAAGGCTGTGGGATGGATCTGAAAATGGAGTGGTTTCAGGGAAGTGCGTCGGGCAGTGGCGGATCGGGAAGCCAGTTTCCGTCTTCATTCAATCGGAAAACAAGCTTCATTTCTTTGGCCTTCCCGTTGTTCAGGTATTTCAGCCGGAACGGTTCTGCAGTGGGATGCTGTTTTCCCGGAGGCAGCGACATATTGGAAACCTGAACGCCCGGATATGTTTTTCGGAAAACATGGAGGGCTCCGGCCGGGCTGGGGCGGACTTTCTGTATGAGTTTTTCCGCTTCCGGAAGATGAAGTTCAAGCATTGCGTCATAAAAGGGGGAATTATGCAGGTCTCCGCCGTTTTCGATCCGGGAGGCAAAATTTTCGATTACAGCAGCGATTGTACGGGGGTCATCCTTGATAGTTGCGAGTATTTTTGCGGCGTGTGCTGCAATTTGAATATCGCTGTCGTTGAGAGCGGCCATTAAAGGAAGTTTTGCGGTGTTTTTATAAACACGGAGTTTTCGGTAGGCCAGCTGACGACGTTCCCGTGCACTTTTTATTTCTGCCGGATTCTCTGAACGGGGGCGGCCATCTGCCGGATCAGCAGGGGAATTATTTCACGGCGCGGGCGAAAATCATCAGAACGGAGCAGATCGATTGTGGGTTTTCCGGTGTCATTAAGCAGTATGACCTGCCGGGCATTGAGCAGAAAGAAGGGATTAAGGGCTGTGGCGGCACCCCAGAGGTCGAGCTGCCAGGCCGGTGCTCCTGGCCATGTATTTCTGCCGTTCAGCCATTTCGAGGCTTCGGGGTTGGCGGCGGCCGCTGCGGCGAGTGCCGGTGCGGCAGCGGATTTTCCGATGAATTCTATCGCGATAAATGCATGTTCGCGAATAACTTCGTTCGGATGGGCAAGGGCTTCAAGAAGCGGTTCTGCGGCCCCTTCGATTGTTGCGATTTCCAGAGCGGCGGATCTGCGGATTTCGGGATTTACTCCGACAGCAAGGTCAGCAAGACAATACCAGACCCGATCATTTCCGACCGTTGGAACTTTGCCGGTTTTGTCAAGAATGGTGAGTGCACCCTGTCGGGCGTGGTCGTTGGGGCTGCGCAGCATGAGAAGAGCTTTTGCTTCCACTTTGTCGCCCTGTTCAATCAGTCCGGCTACGGCTTCGTTGTGAACTCTGGTACTCGGGTCATTCAGTGCGGCAAAGAGCAGGTCGGTCGCCCCCGAACCGCCGATCTGACGAATAGATGCCACGCATGCGGCTCGGTAGCGTACGGACCCCTTTTCAGCGGCTTCCCCAAGGGCGGAAAGGGCTTTTGCATCTCCGATTTTTCCCAGCGCAACTGCGGCTTCGACTCCGACGTTTTCATATGTATCGTCAAGAGCGGCGATCAGTGCCTCTACGGCTTCGGTCGATTTCAGGTTGCCAAGTGCACGAGCGGCTGTGCGCCGGGCGGGTTCCGTATCGAAGGTAACCGCCTGCAGCATGTAGGGTTCAATGGATGGTGTGTTGATTGCCGCCAGAGCTTCGATGGCGCTGTGAACAACCACCGCATCGGTATCCTTGAGGAGGGCGCCAAGTGGATTGACCGCATTTTCGGCATTCAACTCTTTCAGGGCTTCGATGGCTTGGAGCCGCATGAACTGCCGTTCATCGTTGAGGGCTTTTATCAGCCGCCCCGTATTGTTTTCAGCTTTCCACGTTTCGATATCATCGGGGTTAGGCTGGCATCCTGCCAGCAGTATTGCCGTTGCCGCAAGGGCCTGAAAAAACCGTATTCTCCCGTTCATTCATCTCTCCTCTAACACGAATCCCCTGTTCCCCAATGGAGCAGGACTTAAGGTTATTCGCCGGTTAGAGGAGAATTAGGCATGAACTTGTGGATATCTTATTCGGCTACAGGCTCGGGAGCTGTTCGGGAAGCGGCGGGGTGGGGACCCAGTCTCCCTCTTCATCGGACATGAAGGTAACCATCATATCTCCGATCCGACCGCTGTTGTTAATGTAGCCGATCCGGAAGTGTACGGGCTGGGAAGGATCATCAACATCATTTTTGGTTTCCGCGCTGATGGGGCGAATGCCTTCATACTTCCGCGCGAATACGCGCATGGCGCGGTCCGGATTCGGGCGGATTTTCAGCAACAGCGGTTCAGCTACAGGTTCATCCATTTTCTGCAGGGCGATATAAAACGGGGAATCTGTCAGAATTTCTCCGGCTTCCAGTTTTTTTCTGACCACATTCATCAGGGGTTCAAGCGCACGTTTTTCGCCCTGGCTGCCCAGGATGTGTGCGGCATTTCCGGCGATCAGTTCATCTTCGTCCTCAATGGCGGCGATGAGTGGAAGGGTGGCTTTATATCCCGCAGCGGAAAGTTTTTCCTCGCTGATGGTGCGGTTGGCTTCGCCGCGGAACATATCGCGTTTTTCTTTGATAATCGGAATGCCGTCGGCGTCGTAATCAGCCTGTTCCGAGGGCGGCATGGTGGTGTCGCCAAGCAGGGCAATCAGAAGCGGAATATATTCGCGAGTAACGTTAAACTGCGGGTTAATGATGACGTTGAACGCCGGACGGGCCTGCATTTCCAGGCTGGAGACAACCGCGCGGTCGAGATTGAAGGATGGATCAAGGGCGGCCAGAGCGGCCCAGAGGTCGATCTGCCACGAGGGCGCCCCGGGCCAGGAGCCGCGCGCCGCCATCCATTTTTTTGCGGCGTCACCGGCATTTTTTTCTGCGGCGGCGATCACCGCTTCAAGTACGCTGCGGCCCATATGTTCGAGGACATAGGTGGCATGTTCACGGAATGCTTCAACCGGATGCGCTGCGGCCAGCAGTAACGTGTCGACTGCGGCGTCACCCATATTGATCAGATTGGCCGTGACTCCTTCGTCGAGATCCTGGTCCGAATCGACAGATGCACGGGCAAGCTGATACCAGATCAGATCATTGCCGGACGTTGGGACCGCTTTCAGACGTCGCAATACTGCAATCGCACCGGACCGGATCTGTGCGTTTTCATGTTTGATTGCTTCAAGTGCGTATGATCTGGAAAAATCGCCGAGTGTTTCGAGCGAATCAATGGCGGCTTTGCTGATGTTCGAATCAGAATCACCCAGTGCCCGGATGAGCGCGGCTGCGGCGGCATCGCCGCCGCACTGTCCCAGGGCTTTAACACAGGCGAGGCGTAAAGCGGCAGAGGAATCGTCGATTTTGCCGGCCAGACCTTCGCCGGCGGAGGGATCGCCGATCTGACCGAGAGATTGAGCGGCGGCCAGCTGTACAGCGGCTTCGGAATCGTCGAGTGCATCAACCAGCTGAGGCACTGCGCCGACTGCTTTGAGTTCGCCCAGTTTTTCCGCTGCGATGATACGGGATTCAGAAAAGTCGAGTTTCAGTGCGGCGCTGAGCGGCGTTACGGTCGCCGCCGTGCCGATTTCAGCCAAGGCTTCAACGGCGGCCATAACAATTTCGTCTTCGGTATCGTTGTACAATGCGGCGAGATCGTCAATAGCCTGTTCAGCTTTGAGGTCGCCGAGGGCTTCTGTTGCGGCAAGGCGCACTTCATATTTCGGGTCCTGCAGTGCTTTGATCAGTTTTTCAACATTTCCGCCGGCTTTCCATTTGGCCACATCATCGACCGTTCGGCTGCAGCCGGTAAGGCCCAGCAGTAGGGCGAGTGTGATTACATAGATGAATGAAAATCGTTTTTTCTTCATGGAACTTAACCCCCTTGGTTTACGGGACGTATCCACATACAATCTCTGGACGGTCCCGGTTCGAATTTGCGGTTATAGTACTGTGCGCTATGCGGTCTTTCAAGTGAGTTGCATCTACTCCGCGAACGATGCCGGTTCCTCCTGGAGTGAGGCGATCCAGTTGGAATAGCGGGTAATCGTCACCCAGTGGATTATCCAGCAGACGAATCCGCCGATGCTTAATATGCTTCCCAGATAGGGAATCGGACTGATTACATTCAGAATACACATGGCCAGTCCCACCGCTTTTCCGGGGTCTGCGCTATCGGGTTCGACATTAAGCGATGCCAATTCGTTTTTAAGCGATTTCGACACGTTGATGACCACAAAAAACTGCCAGACGATGTTGAAAATCGGAATCAGCACCAGCCAGACCATCGCCGGCGCCATGGCCTGATTTTCCGGCCGGCAGCGACTGAGTGCTTTCTGAAGGGTGAGCAGCCAGAAGAGGGTCGGAATAAACAGCAGCAGCATTACAGCGAGCATCACTCCGATAGTGATGCCGATATCTGCAGTGCCCAGATTGCCAAACACGGTGTTCATGAACAGTTCCTTTCGGGAGGCAAACGATTAAAAAACGAGCAGGTTCTGCGGAGCATCAATTCCGAACAGTTTTTTGGACAGATCGGCCATCGCACCCAGGGTCTCAGGCGAAAGCAGTTCGATAATTTCCTCAATAACATCACCGCACAGGATATAGGGGGCGCCGCTGAAGATCAGGTCTTTGTCTATGCAGAACCCGTACAGCTGGTATTCATCGACTTCTTCAACGGGGAATCCTTTTATGAGGCAATGCGAAATCCACGGTTCATGGTGGGTGCCGTATTTTTCCAGAAACTGCTCCTGCCGGGCATTCATATCAACATGCGCGGCAAAATAGTCGGCAATGCGCTCGCGGCTTTCGGAGGACATGGCGTTGTGGCTTTGGGTGTAGCAATCCAGACAGAGGGCATGTTCAAAAATGGTTTCGCCCTTTTTAAACGCTTTTTCGATCAGATAGTTGGTGCCCGGCTCCATGAGGTCGGTTTCGCAAAGCCGACACTTTTTAAAGGGTTTTCCGGTTTCGAACGACCAGAAAACTTCCGGAAGCGGTATGTAGTCTCGATGAATATCCATAAAGGAAAGGTACGCTTCTGAAGGTATGAGGCAAGTCTTTATAAAGCAGGATGAACGCCCGCTTCCCGGGTTAGTATTTTTTCTGTATTCATCTTTTGCCGTTGAAAAAGGAGCAGGAAAACCATGCGTCACAAACTTGAAATTCCGTGGACGACCCGGCTGAGGAATGTGCTCTGTATCCGCCGTGCCCGAACGGTATTTTTCCGACAGTTCGCAGAATAGGAGCTCCGTGCGAAACATTCCGGGGCCGGACACGGTGGAGGGGATGTATTTTGAACATAGCCTTGAAACGTGTGTCTGATGGGCCTATAAGGATTTCATATGAAACGAGCACCGTCATCCCGCACATTGAGAAGCCGCCGTAAAAGGCCGGCGATATCTTTGCTGGTAGTGGGTGCTTTTCTTTTCACCGTTCTGATTAACTGCATGTGCGGCCCGTATTGCGCGCAAGCCGCTCTTGAAGACGGCCTGGCAAAACCGGTGCAGAGCGGCTGCTGTTCATCGCATGCTCCGGCACCGGAGCACAGTTGCTGTAAACACAAAGCGGGTGAAACGCATTGCGATGAAGATATCGCTGAAAATGCACTGGAACTTCCGAATTCATCGGTTCAGGTTGCCGTTCCGGCTGCCGCGATTGTTGAGATCGTGCTTTTTGAGCCGTTGGAATCCGTGGCATTTCATGTGCCGGATATCTGCAGTTATATCGTCCACGCCCCGCCGAACTATATTCAGTTCCAATCCTTCCTGATCTGATTCCTTCCGGCCTTTCTTTTTAGAAAAGCACTGCAGGTGAACTGTGCCTGCACTAACCGGAAATCAGGATCAGAGAATGGAACACGATTTATCAAAAACCATGGCGGAATTCCCGGCCGCCGGGGAAAAAACGAGTCATCGGGAGCGGCTTCGTCCGTTGCTGCTGGCGGTATTACTGTTGGGCGGTATGGCAGCTTTGCTGGGCTACGTCTTTCGCGCACAGCTGACTCCGGCGGTGCCGGTGGAGACGGCGCGCGTTGTGCTGTTGGCGCAGGAGGAAGGGGCTGCTGAGGAAAGATCTGCTGCTGCAAACCCGCAGCTGCTTTTTCAGGCTTCAGGATGGGTGGAACCCGATCCGTGGCACGAGAGCATTGCCGTCAAAACCGACGGTTACATCGAGGATGTTTTTGTTCGCGAAGGGGATGCGGTTACCAACGGGCAGATTCTGGCCACGCTGGATCCGGCCGATCATCAACTGGCATTGGCTGAAGCGGACGCCAATGTGCGCAAGCAGGAGGCGGTACTGCATTCCCGGAAAAGTATCGCCGATGCAGAACGGAAGCAGGTTGAAGCGGCGCGGTTCAAGGTCGAGGCTGCCGTGGCGCGCCTGACCCGCGAACGCGATACCTCCGAACGCTATGCCAACTCTTCGCCGGGCGTGATTTCGCATGCCGACCGTGTGTCGGCGGAGCAGGCGGTGGTCGAATTCGAGGCCGAGGAAAAGGCGGCGAGGGCGGAGCTGACGGCACTGGAAGCGCGCGCACTTGCTGCTGAAGCTGAAATCAGGGTTGCTGCTGCGGCGCTGGCATCGGTCAGAGAGAAGCGTGCTATTGCGCAGCTGGCACTGGACCGGACGGTTGTCCGGTCGACCATGGACGGGATCATTTTACGACGGTTTGTGAAGCCGGGCGATAAACGTGTGGTGATGTCGGACGATCCGCACAGTGCACATATAGCTGAAGTGTATAATCCCGAAAAGCTGCAGGTGCGGGTCGATGTACCATTGTCGGAAGCGGGCAAGCTGGAGATCGGGCAGCCGACTAAGATTACAACAGCGATGCTGCCGGGGCGCAGTTTCGACGGCGAGGTGACCGCCATTACCGGCCAGGCCGATCTCCAGCGGAATACACTGCAGGCCAAGGTGGCGATCAGAGAACCCGATCCGCGTTTACGGCCGGATGTGCTCTGTCGCGTGGAATTTTATGGGATGCCGGCCGCCGGAAATTCCGGAAACGTTTCTGTTTCCGGATATTCGTTGTGGATTCCTCAGGCCGCTCTGCAGTCGGATGCTTCGGAGCAGACGGTGTGGGTGGTGGATCCGTTAAATCATGTGGCAGAGCCGCGCGCGGTCAGGCTGACGACCGCCGTTAAAGATGGATTTCGTGGTGTATCAGAGGGCGTTCGGGCCAATGAAAAGGTCGTCGTGCAGGCCGAAGGCAAACTGGCCGATGGTGTAAGGGTGAAGGAGATGAGTAAATGAATGAAAGCAACGATGTTTTAATCCGGTGCCGTAATCTGACAAAGCACTATAAAAAAGGCAGCCGGCAGGTGACGCCGCTGGAAGGGCTGGACCTTGATGTGCAGCGGGGTGAATTTCTGGCGCTGATGGGGCCGTCAGGATCGGGCAAAACCACACTGCTGAATCTGATGGCCGGTATTGATCAGCCGAGTGAAGGTCTGCTGGAGGTCTGCGGCGAAGAAATCGGCAAACTCTCGCGCAGTCGGCTGACGCGCTGGCGGGCGGCGAATGTGGGGTATATTTTTCAGCTGTATCATCTGGTGCCGGTACTGACGGCTTTTGAAAATGTGGAGCTTCCGCTGCTGCTCAGCAATATGTCGCGTCGGGAACGGAGGGAGCGGGTGGAGCATACGCTGGCGCTGGTCGGGCTGGACGGGCGCATGCACCATTACCCGAAAGAGCTCTCCGGCGGACAGGAGCAGCGTGTGGCGATTGCGCGGGCGCTGGTGACTTCGCCGGACCTGCTGGTCGCCGACGAGCCGACCGGCGACCTCGATCGCGAGGCCGCGGATTCTGTGCTGCAGCTGCTGCAACAGCTGGTAACGGAATACGGTAAAACCATCGTGATGGTCACCCACGACCCGCGTGCCGCCGAGCGTGCGCATCGGCTGCTGCATCTGGAAAAAGGCCGATTGCTGGAAACGGAGGCTTCGTGATGTTCATGAAACTCATAAGATTGCTGGTGTTGTCCTGCAAACAGTTGATCCGGCATCGGGTCCGGACGCTGCTGACGCTGCTGGGCGTGGCGTCGGGGATGTTTCTTTTTACGACGGTGCAGACGATGCAGCGGTCGCTGGATAAATCCACCCGGATGACGGCGTCGGATACCACGCTGGTGGTGTACCGGGAAAACCGTTTCTGCCCGGAGACAAGCCGGCTTCCGGAATTCTATCTGGATGAAATTGCCCGGATTGACGGGGTCCGTGAAGTGATTCCGGTAAAAATTGCCGTGAGCAACTGCGGGGCGAGTCTCGATGTGGTGACGTTCCGGGGGGTGCCGGCGGACCGGTTGGCGAACTATGCCCCGGAGATGGAGATTCTTGAGGGATCATATGATGCCTGGCGCAAACGCGATGACGGTGCATTGGTGGGTAAAGAACTGGCCGCTAAGCGCGGACTGAAACCCGGCGATGCCTTTGAGGCGGCCGGTGTGCGTGTGGTGGTTTCGGGGATAGTGGATTCGCCGCTGCCGCAGGATAACAGTGTGGCGTATGTGCATCTTCCGTTTATCCAGCAGGCGTCGAAGCAGGGCCTGGGGATTGTGACGCAGTTCAATGTGCGGGTAAATGCGGGCGAGGATCTTGAAGCGGTTGCCGACCGCATTGATGAGCGGTTCCGCAGTGAAACGGAACCGACTTCGACACAGCCGGAAAAAGCATTTTTTGCGCAGACGGCGCGGGAGCTGATTGACCTGATCAGCTTTACCCGCTGGATCGGACTGGGAGCGGTACTGGCGGTGCTGGGCCTGATCGCTAATGCGGTATTGCTGGTGGTGCGCGGCCGGGTGAAGGAGAATGCCATTCTGCAGACGATCGGATTTCCGGGCGTGGCCATCGGCTATCTGGTGATTTGCGAGGGGGCACTGCTCGGATTCGGCGGCAGTCTGCTGGGTGTAGGGCTGGCGACGCTGTTTCTGCATGTGCGCGGTCTTTCGTTCGGTAATGAGGGCCAGGTGATGGCATTGCTGCCGGATGCCACGGTTCTGTTTTCGGGTATGGGCCTGGCGCTTATTCTGGGGATGGGGGCGTCGCTGGTTCCGGCATGGACGGCGATGCGCCGGCCGATTGTGGAAAGTCTGAGGAGTTGATTATGCTGCCGTTTGGATATGCTTTACGAAACCTGATGCGCGATCCGATGCGTCTGCTGCAGGCGGTACTCGGCAGCGGGCTGGTGGTGCTGATGGTGATGATTGCCGCGGCGATCAATAATGGAATGACCGGTGTGCTGTCGGCCTCGGGATCGGAACAGAATGTGATCCTGCTTGGCGCGGGGTCGGAGGAGAGTGTGCTGCGCAGTGAGATTTCGGAGCGCACGGCCGGGATTGTGGAGTCGAGCATCACGGGGTTGGAAGAGACGGCCGGTGTACGGGCGGTTTCGCCGGAAATTCATCAGATGACCTTTATTTCGGTGGATTCCGGGGATCGGAAACAGGCCTTTGTGCGCGGCGTGACACCGCAGGCGCTGATGGTTCATCAGGAGACTTCGGTGCAGGCGGGGCGTTATCTGCGTCCGGGCCAGGTGATGGTCGGGCGGCTGGCCTGGCGCCGGCTGGGATTGCCGGAGGAGGCCCTGCAGCCGGGGAAGGAGATCCGGATTGAAGATTCGACGATGACGATTGCCGGTATTTTTTCCGCGCCTGGCACGGTGATGGAATCGGAGATCTGGATGGATATCAATGATCTGCGATCCATGAGTCAGCGCGAACATCTGAGCTGTGTGGTGGTGCGGCTGGGCGACGGCGAATTCGAGGATATCGATCTGTTCACGAAACAGCGGCTGGATCTGGAGCTGGGGGCACTGCGGGAAAGTGATTATTTCGCTAAAATCGCGGCGTTTTATGCGCCGATTCGCGGCATGACCTGGGTGACGGCATTGCTGATCGCCACCGGTGCGCTGCTCGGCGGTCTGAATACCCTCTATGCCGCGTTTGCGCCGCGCATTCGGGAAATTGCCACGCTGCAGGCGATCGGTTACGGACGCCGGGCGATTATGTTTTCGCTGATTCAGGAATCCACGATTGCCGCGCTGAGCGGGGCGCTGCTGGCATCGTTTGCGGCGATTGGATTCCTCGACGGCATTGCGGTGTCATTTTCGATCGGCAGTTTTATTCTGCGGGTTTCGCCGTCGGTGGCGGCAGCGGGATTGATTGCCGGGCTGGGGCTTGGACTGGTGGGGGCGATCCCTCCGGGACTTAGATGCCTGCTGCCGCCGCTGCCGAGTGCGCTGCGTTCAGCAGGGTAGGCTAAAAGGTCAGCCGCTGAAGTTATGGAGGATACAGCAAAGCTGAAATTGGAACCGTTCTGTGAATACGGTGGTTCTTTGGTGTGAAAACAGGAGAGAAACGGAGAATACGATGAAGAAGATGATGACGATGGGAATGCTGGCCGCTGTGGTGTTGCTGGCCGGATGCGGGAAAAAGGATGCGGTGGTTCAGACTGCGAAAGCGGATCTTCCTCCGGTGTTTGTTTCGGAGCCGATTGCCGGAACGCCGGTACCGATTCCGGAAGCCCGCAAAGCGGAACCGGGCGATGAAATTGTGCTGACCGGACTGGTCATGGGCGTGCCGAATCCGTTTGTGGAAGGGCGCGCGGTTTTTGTTCTGGGCGATGAGGGGACTGTCACGCCGTGTGATGCCATGGGAGACGATGATCATTGCCCGACGCCGTGGGACGCCTGCTGCGATCCGGCGGAACTCAAGCAGGCGGGTACCGCTGCCATACAGGTTGTCGGCGAAAACGGCCGGCCGGTCAAAACCGGGCTTAAAGGGGTAAGCGGCCTGAAAGAACTCAGCCGCGTCACGGTTTCCGGCACCGTTGCACAGAATTCCACCCCGGACGCCTTTATCGTCAATGCCTCCGCCATTCATGTCGGCGTGCGGTAGGATCATGGCCCATGCGGAGGGAAGGGGAGGGCGTTATACCGCTTGACGGATGAACGTTTTTCATGTTCCCTCTGTCTCTGCTTATGACCCATTGATTTGGGGGCGACTGGTTTCGACGGGTAGGTTGAAGCTTCAGTGGCGTGTCGAGGTTGGTCTCCAGGCCTCGTAAAAAGGAGCCCGAAAAACACAAATGCTGACGAAAGTTACGCACTGGCTGCATAAATGCGCCACGTCTCTACTCTGACTCCCGCTAAGGGATAGAGGCGACGACAGCGGGATAAGGCCAATACCGGGGATCCGGGTTGCGGCACGAAAATGATAACAGGATTCTAGCGACCCAAGTGGCCCCGTCGGGGGGCAGCGAAGGCGGCGAATCTTTTAATCCCCGACTACACACGTAGAAGCTGTAGTGACTCTTACTCGGACGGGGGTTCAACTCCCCCGCCTCCACCAGTTTTATAAAAAAACTCCTTCTCTCACGAGGGGGAGTTTTTTTTATTTATGCCTCGTTTGCCCCTTAAACAGCGGCGTTTCTGACGTTTCAGCATTTTATATTGAACCGGACATGGGCTGCTATTCTCCGGTTCTCAGCAACATGTATTCTCTGTTTCTCCGCTTTTTCTCTGAATTCTTCGGACTGAGTCCGGATCGCGTCCGAAAATAGATATCCTTTAGATGCAGGTATTTGCGCAATATGCCGTTTTTCACGGTTGTGCCTGCGCAACATTCGGTGGCTTATTTCGGGCGCACATTCGAACCACAGATTCGGACTGGCCAAAGGAAGAAACGTTAATTTTCCTTCTGCCATGCCGTTACCAACTCAAAACAAGTCAGTTGCAAAATCCTCGCGCCGAACCTAATTGCTCTGCCCCGATGTAACAGGAATTAACTTTCCTTCCTCGCTGGGCAATCCGCTGAAGCGGTCCAGACAGCAAAAAGCCCGAACAGCGTGATGCTGCCCGGGCCTGCCGTAACGTTTACCTTTCGTTTATTTGAATCCGAAATGCGCTCGTTGCTCTTCCCAATCCAAGGGGAAGCTGAGCACCAGCTTGGACAGCGATAGGCCGTCGGGTTCCTCTCCATTAAGAATGGCTTCAATGATATCAGGGGCAAGCGTGGTGAGTTTGAGCGTTCGCGAGATATACGAACCGTCCACATAAAGCGACCGGGCGAGTTCGGCCACAGATTTTACCTTGCCGCTCTCCAGTAGCTCAGCCCATGAAAACGCCCGGGCGAGTGACTGAGCGACTGCGGATTGAACGATGTCCGGCATATCGGCGTTGTCGCCTTCCAGTGTTTGGGGCGTATAAATAATCTTCCGACCGTGGCTTCTCTTCACAAACATGGGAATATGAATGTGCAGATTGCCGTTTTCGTTCACGCTGATGGTTGCTTTGCTCATGCTGTCCTCCCTTCGACTTCTTCCGCCAGACCGCTCAGTTCGGATACCAATCCGGTCAGTCCGTTGGTTTTCAGCGTCATATCTATTCCTTCTTCCCGAAGTTCAATCCGATCCACCAGCAGTTGAATAAGTCGATGTCGCTCCAATGGGAAAAGATCCTCCCAGAAGACCTCAATGCTTTGGAATGCGGCGGAAACGTCGGCCTCTGTAATGGCTCCAGACTTCATCGCATTCAGGCGGGCCACGATTGGGGCGAGCTGATCGCTGAGTTCGCCCACAAGGCGATTGGCCTCCGTTAATTGGCTAAAGGCTTCAGGATCGGTGTTGTCTGCCGACATCAAGGCCAATGCGCCCCTTTGTGCGGAGCGGAGCTTCTCTTCCAGCTTCAATCGTTCCGCATCCAGCCGTTCCCGTTCTTCATTTTCCAGATCCCGGGCGGTGAAGTAGGTTTTCGCCACCAACGTTGGCGTCCGGAAAACTGCGCCAAGTTGTTCCAGCACCACCTTTTCAATGTCGCCGCTAGAAACGCGCTTTATCGGGCACGTACTGACCGGGCGCTTATCATCTTTCATGCAGATGTAATATGAATAGCGGCGATCCTTCTTCTTCGTGTAGGTGATCCCCATCGCGCAATCGCAATGGCCGCACCGAATCATGCCGCTCAGGGGGATATTGTTTTCACGCGAGCTTTGACCCTCTTGGCTCGTTGATTTTCTGAAAGTAGCGCCTGCGCTTGATTCCACACCTGCTGGTCGATCACCGCATCATGCTCTGCCGGATAGTTTTTTCCCTTATAGGCGATCTCACCAAGATACAGTCGATTATTCAGCAATCGATAAAGTTGGCCGTTATTCCATTCGGTGCCTATTCGCTCTATCCCTTTTTTGGTTGTCCACGACTTGGTTCGATAGCCTTGTTCGTTCAGTTCTTTTCCCAATTGCTGAACGGAGCCGAGCTGAACGTATCGTTTGAAAATGCGCTGTACCAATCGCGACTCTTCCGGATTAACCATCAACTTTTTCTTATCTCGATCCACGTCATATCCCAGAGGAGGAACGCCACCACAATATTTACCGCGCCGCTTTGCCGCCGACACCTTGTCTCGGATGCGTTCGCCGATCACTTCGCGTTCGTATTGAGCGAACGTAATCAGGATTCCGAGGAACATACGCCCCGTAGGATCCGTTGTACTGAAATGCTGGGTGACGGAAACAAAGCTCACTTCCTTCTCATTAAACACCTCAATCATTTTCATGAAATCAAGTAATGAGCGTGAAAGCCGGTCTATCTTATAGACCACAATCAAATCGACCTTTCCGGCATCGATGTCAGCCAGAAGCTGCTTCAAAGCCGGACGCTCCATGGTACCGCCGGAAAAACCGCCATCGTCATAGCGCGTTGGAATAGCCTGCCAGCCCTGAAGCTTCTGACTTTCAATATAGGCCTCTGCCGATTCGCGCTGAGCATCCAGCGAGTTGAATTCCTGATCCAATCCCTCTTCATGACTCTTACGGGTATAGATCGCGCACCGCAGGGGTTTCCCATCTTGTCGGGTATTTACATTATTAAGCATCTGCGGCCTCCTTTTTCTTTCTGTAGTCTCGCTTCACGCCGAAAAAGATTTTCCCGTTCCATTGCGTCCCTGTGATCGTACGAGCCACTGCGCTGAGTGAACGGTATATTTGCCCTTCGTATTCGAACCCCGTTTCCCGGGCGATTACTTCGTACCGTCTTTTGTGCCAAATTCTCACAAAGCGCGTCCCGGGCAGGATGGACTCCTGTGGCTTCCGGGCATCTGGAACCTGAACTTTGACCGTCGCGACTGGATCTTTGGCCGCAATTTTCTTCAGGCATTTTTTTGCGGGGGCCGATAGCCCGCCGTGATAAAGCTCCTGAATCCGATACGCCAGCCGTTTTAAGAGAAACGACTTCCGGTAATTCGGGGCCTTCTCTCCATACAGATCCAGCCACTTTTCCCGTAGCTGCTGAGCGCTCATTTTGTCCAATGCGGCCAACTGGCGCAGGACTGATATGCGGGACCGTTCATCGTTCCGCTGTTTCTTTAATTCATCCATGAAATCCTCCTTCTCTTGGTTCTGGACTTGGTTTCCATGACACACACGCTCTTGTCGCAAAACTTAGCAAGTCCTTCTCTGACCACATCGGCATTAATCTGACGGGTGTAGCCGTCTGAAGCGGTTTCTGAGCACTGCAACCGCTAGAATTTCCGAAACGGCATCCCATTGATCCTTGGATGCCAGTTGGTTGGACGGACCGGATGACTCTTGAAGTGGGGCTGAAAATGGGTTTTCCGGGGCAAGCTCAATGTTCTGCATACGATATCTCCTAAATTTCGAGGTGTACTGTCGTTTACCTACCGGAAACGTTAGAAAAATGCCGAAAAGCAGAACTAAAAATAGGTTTCCATTTTCTTTTAAGAGCCTACTTCGATAAAGTTAAACGGTTTTTTGGTATTAAAAGAGAGATAAGCCATGAGTACGCTGAATTTACGTCGTTTTTCAAAGCCGGAGGTGCTGCAACAGATCGATAAATCCCATCTGATCAGCTTCTTTACGCCGCATGCGGATTACTTCCATACCCGTAATGTTGATGTTGTGGGTGAGCTGAACAGTGATGAGCCGAATTACGGATCCATTCGGCAAATTCTCGTTACCTCCGACGACGCAACGCCGGATGAACTGGCCGAAGCTCTTTATTATATAAACGAGGTTTCAACAGATGATGGAGCGGATGCCATATTAGAGTATTTGGAACGGGAACCTCCGCTTTTCCCTATCAATCAGAATACCTCTCCGGCGGATTTAGCTCTGCAGGTCTGGATGGTTTTACCGGATGTCATTAAACGCATTAGCGGAAATCTGCTCTCTACCAGTAAACGGGCATTCGATTACTACAAAACCAGCCAGAACCCTGTCCCCAACTTTGAAGATCCTTCTGAAGAAGTCCTCACTTTGCTGGAAAATACGCTCGATAATTGGTTCCAGCGCCATCTCAAAGGCCGTTTTTCTAAAATCATATGCGTATCAAAGAACGATTATATCTGGTTTATGGTTCGTCATGGGAAGCGCTACTCCCGCGAAGCCGTGATTGACGACGGAAACTCCACTAGCTTCCATTTCCGCCCAGAAAAACATGACGTCGTTGTTTACAACCCGGCCAACGGCGAATTGCGGATCAACGCTGATTCCAAAGGTGAGATTAAACTCTATCGAGCCGCATTCGGCGCACATATCTTCGGCGACGGGAACTACTTTGACTTGTGCAGGCAGTTCAATCTGGATCCGATTCGTACAGATGGTGAAGATGCCATGCTTTCCGAAGATATTGATGAAATTGAATTTGTGAAGTTGCGTGAAGTGCAGATTTCGAGGGGCGGGCCGTTTAAGGATGTTGAAATATTCAAATCCGATGACCTTTTCGCATCTCTTCGGGATCGCGGTGGTGCATTGCCGACTTACGGTGAGATTACTCAGATCAAGGTTCGCATTAAGTTTCGCCACTCGCCGAGCCCCAAGATCATCTCGATTACCTCGGGTAATCGAGCGCAATATAAATGCAATGAAGACGCAGAAGCGGTTGAACGGTGGCTGTGGAATCGTGGGTTTATCATAGATGGTGATGGTGAATCGGATGCCTGATCCGGTTTGGTCATTCATTGAGTCGCTTCCTGGCTATTCCGCTCCGCAGGCAGAATGGAATCAAGGGCTGGATGAGTGGCCGCAATTGCCCCATTTCAAAAAGCACTTTCTACAGCTAACGAAAGAGCATGCGGACTCTATTCGTTGTCTGACCAAGTGCGCTTTCAGTTGTCCGCGCCGGATCGTGCGCCATTCCGATGACGACATTGCTGCAATCTGTGATGAGGGGGAGCCAGAATTTCAGGTATCCCGCAGCGACTTGCTGATCTATAAGCTGAAACAAACCATATTAAACAAGGCGCTGTGCGCTTCACTGGACATTTCATTTAAAGAATCCGCAATCGATGGTCTATGTAACACATGGAGGATCGGCGAATTTATTCCAACTGAGGGATTTCGGTTCCCAGTATTCGTCACCATGCAAAAAACAGAATCCGCTTTACAGGATGTTTGTCGCCAGCTCTGCCATACCCACGAGGACTCGTTTGCACTGATCATCCCCTCCCGCTGTGGATTGACACCATCCATTGAAGAACTGCTGGCACAAAAGAAATGTGCGCTAGGCGTTTTCGCGGAAGATTTCAATATCAACAAATCGGCTCTCACTGTGAACCGGACGCCTGAGATCATCTTTAAGCCATTGCTGGATCAGGTGCCTGAAGCGGATTCCGGCGGCACCGTATTCTTCCAGACTCCGAAAGGAACCACATGGGAAGACATCAAAATTCAGTTCCGCGACAATCACACTGTCAGTATTTGGGCCGGTGAAAAAACCGGCATGTACACCTATAGCGATATGGGAATGAGCAACCAAAGAAATAAGAAGCCCACAAAGCAGTGGGTTGCCTTCCTAGCTTTTGCTGCGACAGAGGGGGCAATTGATTGGAACAGTGAACTGGCCGCTACAAACTTGAAATCGCAGAAGGCAGCTCTTTCAAAACGACTCCGAGCATTCTTCCATTTGGAAGATGACCCCATCTACTGGGATGATTCCTCTGGTAGCTATCGTTGCCGCTTCACAATTCTTTCGGAGGGTACAGACGACAGCTGGTAGCTGCCATTGATAACAACCACTCTATAAAGAGCCTCGATCCATTCATTTGGGTCGGGGCTTTTTTCGTTTCCGGCGGTGGTTCGGTGAAATTTCACCGGGCAAGCAGAAGAAAAAGTTAAGAAATATTTCCCGACACAATCATCAAATTCCTTAGCAAATCAGGGAATTCGTCTCTCTGTGAGTAGTGAAATTTCACCGTCTCAACGAAATTTCACCAAGGCGGGGTGACAGGTCTGGTGTTCAGCATGAAACCACGACCGCACCCGGAGAAAATTTTCCAGTCCTGTCATTCGGGCGGTTCGACAATGACAGGAGATTCGGAATGTTATCACCGAATTCGTATGAAGGTATTGATACCTACGCCGCCGACCTTATCAGAAACAAAGCCCGATTGCTGATTGGCAAAGCTGGTCTCACCGAAAGCGACCGCCCCGACCTGGAGCAGGAACTAATGATTGACCTGCTCGAACGCATGAAACGTTACAACCCGGCCAAAGCCAAAAAGACCACCTTTATGGCCCGGATTGTTGAACGCCGCATTGCGTCGCTGCTGGAAAAGCGATTTGCACAACGCCGCGATTGCCGCCTTTGTTCTACCTCCCTAAACGAGATCGTTCCCGGAAATTACGGAGACCGAGACCAGCGGGTTGACCTTTTGAGCAGCGACCTGAATCCGGCATCGAAAACCAGCGAACCACTGGAGCGAAAGTCCGGCGATATGCAGATTGATCTGGAGGAGGTCATCGCTTCGCTTCCCGAACAATTGCGTGACCTCTGCGAACGACTGCGGACCAGCAATATGATGGAGATTTCGCGGGATACCGGCATTTGTCGCGGCACCCTTTATTACCGCCTGACCCTTCTGCGCGAGGCGTTTCAGGAAGCTGGGCTGAAAGAATACCTCTAACCACCCCGACACTTTTCACCTGTTTCCGGTAGGTAACGACTACCGCCCAGAAAGCGGATTACCGGGGCCTCGGTGAAGAACATTTAACTGCAATCAACTGGAGAATAAACAATGGAACACTACACCTATCGCTTTGCCTCGGATGTTCCGGCACAGGAAATGGAAGACACTTTTATGCTGGCTCTGTTGGCCGTCGAAAGCCTGTACGGTCACTCCCGGGTACGTATGGAATCCCGCTTCACCGTAAACAAAGAAAAACGCACCTGCCTGATCGAAACCATGACGCAGATCGGCAGTGATCTGGCCAAAATTTTCACCGGCTTCGCCACCAAAGAATATGGCGAACGCGCCGTGATGATTGATCGCCAAAACGGCGATGTCTTCGGTTCCAAAGCCGAACAGAAAATGGCTCAGGGGGTGGCGTAATGAATAAGCCGATGACCACCACCTATTCGATGTGGCGCATGTTCCGCAACTGCCGAAAGGCCTGTGAATACCGCTACCTTCGCAATCTCGTCCCATTAGAAAAAGACCACAATATGGCTTTCGGATCCGTGATTCACGACTGCCTTGAGATTTGGCACGGAGAGCGCGAACTTGAAAAGGTGATTGAGCATATCGACCGCACGTATGCCGACCGCATAAAGGACGATAAACAATTAGCGGACTGGCATTTGGCTACCGCAATGATGACCTCCTATTCGGAACGGTATGCCACAGAGGGATTCGATGTTCAGGCGCTGGAAGAAACCTTTGAAGGCTCTATTATCAATCCGGATACCAACGCTGCCTCCCGCAGTTTTGTGCTGGCGGGCAAGGTTGACGGGTTGGTGATTCAGGATGGTCAGTATTTCCTGTTGGAGCATAAAACCGCTGCGCAGGTTGATGCCGCTTACTTGGAACGACTCTGGACGGACTTTCAGATCATTCTTTATGCGTGGTACCTGGAGCAGACGCTTGGCATCAAAATAACAGGCATCATTTACAACGTGCTGGTTAAAGCAAAATTGCGCCAGAGCAAAGGTGAAACCGAAGCAGAGTTTGAAACTCGGCGTGCCGAACTGATCGCCAAATCTAAGACCGGAAAAAGCAGTGCAAAGCGCAAGATGCCGGAAACTGATGAGGCCTTTCAGGCGCGGCTCAGGGCGAAGTATGACGATCCGGGCATGTTCCATCGCGAGGAGCTATACCTTTCCCGCGATCAATTTACCGAGCTGCGCAGTGAGCTATGGGAGCTGTCCAAAGCGATGCTCGATGCTCGCCGCCGGAACACATTTTATCGAAACACCGCCTTTTGTTTTCAGTATGGCCGGGCCTGTCCTTACTACCCGCTTTGCCGTAGTGGCGAAAACCCCAACGTTATCGAGAACTGTTTCGAGGAGGTCCGCCCGCATGAGGAACTCCGGACAGAGCCGAAAAGCGATGCACCGAAGTCGGATCCGCAAAACCCTGTTTTTTAACCCGCAACATCATTAACCGAAGGAGATAACTATGCTTCCTCAAAGCAAAACCAAACCGAAAGCAAGCCTGCATAACCTGACCGCCTTGGTCTACGGACCGAGCAAAATCGGAAAGTCAACGTGGTGCTCCCATGCCGAAAATGCCCTGTTCCTTGCAACCGAGCCGGGACTGAACTCCCTTGAGGTGTTCGAAGCCCCGATCACCTGTTGGGATGACCTACTGCAGGCCTGCGCCGAAATCGCGGAAGGAAAACACGATTTCAAAACCATCATCATTGATACGGTCGATAATGCCTATCGCATGTGCGCCGACTATGTGTGTAAAAAATTCCAGATCGAGCACGAGTCCGACCTCGGTTTCGGCAAGGGCTATGCGCTGATCAACAATGAGTTCCAGCGGGTCATTAACAAGCTGGCGTTCCTTCCGTATGGCCTGATTCTCATTTCGCATTCACAGGAGCGCGAGATTGAAACGCGTACCGGTAAACACACGCGTATCATGCCAACGCTTCCGGACAAAGCCCGCAAACTGCTGACCGGATTGGTCGACTTGATTCTGTTTTGTGATCTTGAAACCAAGGTCGGAGAAAACAGCAAGCCTATCCACCAACGGGTGATGCGAACGAAACCCAGCCCCAACTATGACGCAGGTGACCGTACCGGAATGCTGCCGGAAGTAATCCCGCTCGACTTCCCATCCTTCATGCAGGCGTTTGCCGCGACGAGCGCTCCCAAGCCCACCGCAAAAGAAACCGCTAAACCCAAGGAGAAATAATCATGAGCTGGAATGAAAATGACGATCTCGACCTCGCGCAGTTTGATGACGACTTTGAAACGGCAGATGTTGAAGAGAAGGAATTCGACGAGATTCCAGATGGGAAATATCAGGTCAAAGTGGATCGCGTTGAGCTGACCCGCTCAGAGACATCCGGCAATCCGATGCTGAAGTGGGCGTTGAAGATTCTCGGTCCGGCCCATAAAGGCCGTCTGCTGTGGCGCAATAACGTGATCGCCAGTAAAGACAATGTGAAATGGCTGAAACAGGATCTCTACACCTGCGGTCTTCAGATTGAAAAGTTGTCGGAGCTTTCGGGCAAACTGGAGTCCCTGCTGGATGTTGGCCTCGAAGTGACCAAGCGCACGAAAAACGAATTCGAGAATATCTATTTCAACCGACGCATTGTGTTGGATGAAAGCGATACAACCGGTTCGGCGGACGGTCAGGACGTAAACGACATGATCCCGTTTTAGGCCATGATGACCGTTGTAATCGATACAAGGGAGCAAGAGGGATATTCTTTCTCTGCTCCCTCTATTCGCCGGAAACTGGAGGCGGGCGATTATTCCCTTGAAGGCTTTGAAGACTGGGTGGCTGTGGAGCGCAAATCGATGGCTGATTTTGTTTCCACCGTCGTTCGAGGGCGCAAACGCTTTCACAAGGAACTGCAGAAGCTTCGTGATTATGACGCAGCCTGTGTGGTTGTCGAAGGGAACTTTCGCGATCTGCTCGAAGGGCGTTATTTGAGCGACGTGCATCCCAACGCCCTCGCGGGAACCATTGCCTCCATCATTATCGACTTCGGTGTGCCGGTCTACTTTTGCTCGGACCGGCAGGCCTCCTGCCTTTTCACCGAAACCTTTTTATCCCGATTTTACCGGAGGTTTGCTCCATGCCACGAAAAAGAAAAACCCCCGTCAGACTCCGGGGACGTATAGAAAAAGTATATTTTGCCGGGCCGAAATTTTCAGCCGGTCGAATGCTGACGGACAGCGGCGATGCCGTGCAGTTCGCTGGAAACCTGTTTGCGCAAGAAGAGCAGCCTGTTGTTTTTGTTGGAGAATGGGCAACGCATCCGAAGTTTGGTCGCCAGTTTAAGGTGGAAATGATGGAGCACGACTTGGACTTGGATCAGGACGGGCTTATTCATTATTTGGCCAACCATCCGGAGATTAAAGGCATCGGCCCGGCCAAGGCCCGACGTATCGTTGAGGCCTTCGGTGATGATTTTGAAGCCACGTTGATGGCTGAACCGGAACGCATCGCTACGGAAGCAAGAGTCTCCATTGAGGCCGTCGAGCGTCTGCAGGAAGAATGGGCGAAGAACCGGAGCGTCAACGCCGTATTGGCATGGCTGTCCGCCTTCGGTCTGACACACCATCAGGTCACGACGCTGGTGGATAAGCTGGGAGGCAATGCGCTCGATGTGCTGAAGGCCGATCCATATATTCTAATTCGGGAACTGCGCGGCTTCGGCTTTAAGAAGGTAGACAAGATTGCCCGCCAGCTCGGCACACCAAAAGACCATCCGCCCCGCGTTCGAGCCGGAATCATCTATTGTGTAAAAGACGCGCTTGATCAAGGGAACTGCTGGGTGGAATACGAGGAGCTGCTTGATCAGTCCAATCTCCTGTTGGTGATGGATTGCTTTGATAGCCGGGATCGAATTGAAACCGCATTGGATCAGTTGATTCATGAAAACCTGCTGGTCTGCGATTCAATCGGTGGTCGGTTTGTGGTTGCCTTGCCCGAAATCCTCAAGATGGAACGGGAACTGGCAGACTTCTTTAAGCGGGCTACTAAACCCAATCCGCACTTCGGGGTGGAGAAGGATCTGAAAACCATCATCCTTCGCCAATGCGAAACGCTGAATGAAAAGCAGTTTGAAGCCGTAGAGCTGGCCTTGCGCAATTCGGTCAGCCTGATTTCCGGGGGCGCTGGATCGGGTAAGAGTTTCACGGTGGCCGCAATCAATGCGATCTGCGAAGAGTGTGATTTGGAAGTGGTATTGACTGCGCCGACCGGTAAAGCAGCCAAACGTCTGGAAGAAGTCAGTGGCCGTCAGGGAACCACCATCCATCGCCTGCTGGGCTATGACGGTAAAGAGTTCGCCCGGAACCGGGACAATCCGATTGATGCCGATTGGCTGATTATCGATGAATTTTCCATGGTCGATGTATCGCTTGCATGGCATTTGATTCAGGCGGTTGATGCATCGCGCACCGCTATTATTATCGTCGGGGATCACAATCAGCTCCCTCCGGTTGGGCCGGGCAATGTTCTACGAGACCTGATTCAGACCCGGGCGATCCCGACGGTGATTCTCGATAAGGTGGTTCGTCAGGCCGGAGTGCTGAAAGAAAACAGCATCGCGATATTGAACGGAGAGGTCCGCAAAACCAGCGAGGCAAAATCGCAAGAATGCCGGGACTGGTATCTGGCTGACAAATTCACCGATCCATCCGAAGCCCGTCGTTTCCTGCTCAGCCTATTTTCGACGCGATTGGATGAACTGGGATTTGACCTCGTAAAAGAAGTCCAGGTTTTAACCCCCACGCATAAAGGCCCGCTTGGTACGCAGGTTTTGAATGAAGAGCTACAGCGTCTCATTCAGAAGAAATTCTGGAATGTAATTGTCCCGCCGATACCGCCCAAACGCAAACCGCCTCTATTCAAACACGACAAGGTAATCCAGACTCGGAACAACTATGATCTTAATGTGATGAACGGCTCCATTGGGTATGTGCTGGACGTTTTGCCCAACGGCACGTTGCTGGTTGATTTTGACGGTGTGGCCGTGGAGATTGAAAAAGGTTCGCCCAACCTGAAGGATATTCAGCTTGCCTATGCACTGAGTTTTCACAAAGTCCAGGGATCGGAATTTCCATGCGCCGTATTGCTTGTTCATAAGATGCATTCCTTTATGCACCACCGGAACCTGTTTTATACCGGCGTCACCCGTGCAAAGAAGACGGCCATCATTATTGGCGATCATTGGGGCGTCAGAAACTGTGCGAAGAAATCACAGGTCGATGAGCGCAAAACCTTCCTCTCCATTCTGCTGAATCCAGCCGCATTGGAGGTGGCTCAATGAGTTCAGGTACGGCTGATAATATTCGTGAATATTATCGTCAGATCACCGAAGTCGATATTGGCGATATTGCCCGGGAGTTGCTGTCCGGACGGATCACGCAGGAAACGAAACAAAGTATCCTGTGTGATTGTCCGCATCATCAAAGCCAGTCACGGCGTTCGCTGCATATCATGCTCGATAAACAGGGCTGGTATTGTTTCGGGTGCGGTGTGGGCGGCGACGTGCTGCAGCTGGCGGAGTTTGTTTTATACGGCACTGTCACTGCTGGTCAATCCGGCCCCATGCCTGAGAGCCATAAGAATGCCCGCGATTTCCTTGCTGGAAAGGCCGGGCTTCCGCCGCTTTCGGGCTATGGGTTGTCGCCGGAACGATTAGAGCAGTTAGAAAAAGAACGCACCCACGAGCTGCGTGTGAAGGATGCGCTCTCGACGTTAGCCGCGTTTTATCACCAGCAACTGAAATCCAATCCGGACGCAATGGAGTGGCTGAAATCCAAGTATGCGATCAGCGATGAAACCATTGATGCCCTGCAGATCGGCTTTGCCGACAACACCGGCGTAATGGCGCACCTGTTGTCCGGTGACCAGAAATTTACCAAACGCGAACTCGCCGCCACCGGAGCCTTCCGCACCACATCGCAGGACGGGCTGGTTCCCTTTTTTGAAAAGCGGATGATTTTCCCGTACTGGAGCCGTGGACGAGTCGTGTTCATGATTGGGCGCAAAACACCAAAGACGCCCAACAATAAATGGGAACAGGGAAAATATAAGAAGCTCCCAGTTTACGATGAGCATCAGCGCCCGACCATCGCACCGTTTATCAATAACGCCGTCCTCTTTAATGAAGATGCTCTCCTGAGCAAACCTGAGCGGATCATTATCACCGAGGGCGTGACGGATTGCATTGCCCTCATGCAGCAAGGATTCCCGGTTATTTCACCGGTAACTGTTCGGATTCGCGGAGAAGACTGGAAGCGGTTGATTCCAAAAATGCGCGACATAAAAACGGTCTATATCTGTCAGGACAACGAGATCTCCGAAGCCGGATTGAACGGTGCACTGATTACCGCACGCACGCTGGTCAAGCACCAGATCGAAACAAAGGTGGTAACGATCCCGCTGAACGAATCGCAGACGCTGGCTCGGTCTGCATTGCGGGAACGCTACAATTTAACGACTGCAGTCGGCCCCAAAGAGCTGATCAAATTGCTGGCCGGTCGGTCGGATGAGGAGGTGCGTGAAGCCAAGGCTTTGTTGGCGCAGGCAAAGATCGATGCGAACGACTACTTTGCATCAGGAAAAGAATCCTCCGATTTTGAGGGACTGCTCGCGTCGGCCTGTACGCCGGTTGAGTTGGGCATTCAAAACCTGCCGGACGACATGTCGGAATCAGAGCGGGATCGCCTGCTGGAGCCGATTCTGGCCGAAGTCGCCGCCCACTCGCCGCTAAAGCAGGATCGTTTGTTGAAACAGATCCATACGCGGATCAATAAAACCGTTCCTCTTGCCGCCCTGAAAGAAGAGATCCGGCAGGTGTCTCGCAATCGAAAGAAGTCAGAGACGGAAGCTGAAAAACGGGCAAAACGTCTGAGCGGCATTACTCCAGGTTCCTGCAAGGCTCGGATTCAGGAAGCTCTTTTTGATTCCGAGCTGGCAACTGGATCCGCTGATTATACCCAAGCCGCCGAAGCTGCCTTTGAATGGTTCGCCGAACATAGCGGTCAGTTTTTCTATACCTTGGCAAAAGAGCCGTTCATGTATTACGACAACTCTATCTATTGGATGGATTCATCGGACCGTGGGCGCAAACGACACTTTGCTTCGATGATTTATAAAATGACTGGTCTTGTTCCAACCAACAATGGCGGACGCATCTTCTTTGACGTGCTGCCGACTCTTGCGCTGATCAAAGGCGAACGGCGCGACCATTTTTCATGGCTCCATTCCGACATTTCCAAGCATGCCGTTTTTTTTAATCTCAATAATGAGGCGCAGGAAATCGTAAAGATCACACCCGATGGTATTGAGGTCATGAAAAATGGCGGAAACGCCGACGGTGTGATTCTCGACGGATCGCAAAAGATGAAGCCGATCAAATTCATGTCCGACGCAGATGTAGAGGAAGCCGACCGCCTGCTGATTGATCTTATTTTCCATAATCTGACCTGCTCACCGGACGACCGTTATCTCATCATGTCGTGGATGAGCTGTTTTCTGCTGATTGATTTTTCCGGCACCAAACCAATGACCCGCTTCGAGGGTTCCGCCGGATCCGGAAAGACCACGGCCAGCAAACTGATCTCGACACTCCTCTACGGAGACCCGCAGCACAAGAAAGCGACCGATGCCGCCAACTATACCGATGGCACGAAGAACCCGCTGATCGCACTCGACAACATCGAGGTCAAACAGATGACCGAGGAGCTGACGACATTCATGCTCACCAGTATCACCGGCATAGCAAAGGAAAAGCGAAAAGGAGGAACCGATAGCGAAACGGTATCGGAGCGCACCAAGTGCCTGCTCAATACGACCGGCATTGAACCGCTTTGCGGGGAGCTATCTGAAATCCAGTCGCGCAGCTTTGTCATCAACTTTGAACGGAAGAACCAAACGAACGCCTGTTTTATTGAGTCGGAGATCATTGCGGCCATTCAAAAGAATCGCGACCTGATCCTTTCGGCCCTTATGAAACGAACCAGCGAGGTATTGGCGATGATCCGGGATGGTAAGCGTTCAAAAACTATGGAGCTATTGCTCGGAGCGTTAGGCGATCACGATAAACGCCGCTGCAATGAATATCTCAGTCTGATGTATCTGATGATGCTTTCCAATGATTCTGCCGAAGAGCGGGAGCAGGCATTGTCTGAGGTCCGGCCAGAGTTTGTTCAACAAATAAAAAGCCTGAACGAGGCGACACAAGCTACGGCTCGGGATTCAAATCATATTGCGACGGCCTTGCACGCACTATTCAAGGCATACAAAAATGCGGTCGAGCTGGATGAAAAAGCCACCTTTTCAGGAGAACGGAGCAATCATCTCAGCTCGTTTATAGAGCGGTACCAGATCAAATTATCCCACCGGGATCATCTGAATGGACTCTCATCCAGTCAGCTGTTGATTGCGCTCCGGCGTATCAGTAAGGACTTCAGCCTGGAGTTTGATTTCAAGACCCCGGCACAGTTGGGTAAACGAATCGCCAACGACATGGAAATTATCGAATCCGCTGGGCTAAGAATCGAGCGAACCCAAAACAAAAAGATGAAAAGCTGGCAGTATTCCATTGAGCTTATATGACACGCTGAATAGACGATACATAATATTGTTAACGGGCATCCTTCGGGGTGCTTTTTTTGTTGGCGGGTGATGGGCTGATCTGTTGCGGGTGGTCGGCGGGTAACAAAAAAGGATCCCCCGCCTCGGCATCTAGCTATCAATGAGGTTGTTATATTCGTTGGCGGGTGTTGCGGGTGTTTTTTCGGAAACTATGACCCTCTATATCACACGTTTTTTCTCTCTCCCTCTCTTATACGCATACATAGGAAAAAAAGTCTGTCGCACGATGGTGGGTTTTCTAAATTAACCCCCGCAACACCCGCCTCTCTGTTTTTTATTATTCATATCTGCTTAAATATAAATAAATAACAACGTTCTTCAGCTGGCGGGTGTTGTGTTTTTCATCCCCCGCCCATCCCCCGCCGTCCCCCGCCAACACCCGCCAATAAGACTATCCCCGTTAAAACAGGCGGGATTACGACACTCCTCCTCTGTTTCCGGTAAGTAAGAACCAGTATTAACCACCGGAGCAAAGTATGTTTCTCGAAGGCATCCGACATTTACTGGGGTCTAGCAATGACCACGATGAAGATAGCGAACAGCAGGCGCTGTACGTTTCTACCGATTTGAACGCGCAGGTACTCACACTCCAGGAGCAGGACGTTAACCATGACGGGCAAACCTATCGTCAGTTAACCCCCGACTATTTTGCTTGGCTCCGTTCCCGCATGCAGACCGCTCAGTCCGCGCACCGGAATAAACGGATCTCAGACAAAAACTGGAACATACTCCGAGAACGCTTCAATCCCATTCAGCACCATGCCATTGAGATGTTCGGGCAGGATGCTCTCAAAACGGCCTGTGAAAATTTCAACTCAAACCGTTATCAGCCTCCGCAGGATTTTCTGGAGGAACGGTGGATCTATCCACAAAACGAAACGCTTAAATTTTCTGCGGACGTTAAATCAAGCGCCGTCGCCAAAGTAGATGCAATTCGCTCACAAGCCATGGATCTCGGATGGACGGAACCTCAGCTTTATCAAAATCAAGGCCGCCACCGATTTCCCTGCGGCGGTGATTATGGACTCATCTGTTTTGTCGGTAGCGACCGGAAAATTGGCGAGGTGACCGAATCCTACATTGGGATTGTTCACGGCATAGGCACCGCCCGAGAGCGTGTGTTGAAATTTCATAACTCCAAGGTAATGCAACCATGGATGAAAAAGGTGGAGGTACCCCATGTCCACTAAGCCCTATGCAAACGCAGAAGACGTCCTGCCACTAGAATTGCTCCAAGAGATCCAGAAACATCATTCGGGTATGCTTTGGATTCCCGCCGCCGAGTCATTTTACCGCCAACGCCGCAAACTGGTGATTGCTCTCAAGGATGAAGGCATCAGCACGGAGGAGATTGCCAACCTTGCCGGAATTACACCGCGCCGGGTGAACCAGATTCTGGCCCAGCACAAAAAAGAGCAGGCCGTCCGACACATTGACCCGGCTTCCGGTAAGTAAGCGTTGAGGTTCGATACGGGGCTAAATTTCTCTCCCGCCCCGAACCCCGGATTATCAAAACGAAAATACAAAATCGGAGATTTACCGTTGGCCATTTCAAAAACAGATAAAGGCAGCTTGGATCGCTGGCACCGGAATGAGGGAAAAACCGAAATGTCCGACGCGATGAAAAAGAAAGCGGAATCCATGGAAGGCAACCTGCAGACCCTCAAGCACGGCATCTTTGCCGACCGCTGCCTGACGCCCGAAGAAAAGGTCATGTTCGACCACATCATCGAGAAGCTGCACGGCGACTTCCAGTTCAACAAATCCAGCGACTTCCTGCAGGTGGAACTGGTGGGTATCTATTCCGTAAAGCTGGTCCGGGCGCAGATTGAAGGTAACACACAGGCCGCCGAAAGTCTGGACCGGATGATCCGCTGTCACATGAAGGATCTTAAAACCACCAAGATTGCCCGGGAAGGCGAAGAAGCCAAAGGGCCGACCACGTCTCCCTCGGACTGGGCCACCGCACTATTGGAAAAGGTGGAGGAAGTCGCCGAGAAAAAGAGCGCTCCCCGTAAAAAGAGGAAAAAAACTGCGGATAACACCAAAGCCGCCAAAAAGAAGACCCCCACCAAACGGGGCGATGCGGAGGCTGAGAATGAGTGAAAGTGCGCATAACTCTGGTTCTAGGAAATTTTGCTTAACCAATATTTCCCGGAATGCGCCGCTGGGGACATTGTTTCATGGTTTCCCATGGTCCGGACATCGTCAGAGATCATCAGGACATGGTGAGTCATGGTCCAAACATGATCAAACATCATCGGGGAATCGTCGGGAATTATCAGCATATCGTCGGCTGGCATCGGGAATTGTGTGCTTTGAGCTATACTCTCTCATACTGTCTCTATGCTGTAAGCAAAAGAGAGCGGCCTCAACCGCTCCCGGAAACAATGCCGAATTGCCCAAGGTTACAGTCGCTCCAACGCATCCTCCAGCTGGCCATCAACCAGATGGGTGTAAATCTGCGTGGTGGAAACGTCCCGGTGCCCCAGTGCCCGCTGAACAACCAACAGGTCGTTGGTGGCCTCGTAAAGGTGCGTGGCGAACGTATGCCGCAATCCGTGAGGGGAAACCTCTTTCTGGATTCCGGCCTTCTTCATCCAATGCGCGATGCGGTTGGCCATCTGCCTTTTGCAGAGCCGCGTCTTTCGATTGGAGATCAGCAGCGCATTGCACTGCGGTGTGTTTTGCCGGGATCGTTCTCGCATATATCTTCTCAGCAGGATGCGGAGGTCGGTCTTTATGAATTTGACCTGTATCACATTTCCTTTGGCCCGCACCCGTAGCTGTTTGGCATCGAGGTCGATGTCGTTGACCGTCAGCGCCGCCAGCTCACCGATGCGGATCCCGGTGCCGAGCAGGATTTCAATCATCACTCGATCCCGCAAGCTCGCAAAGCCAGTCCTCGATTTGACTTCCTTCAGTAAGGCTTTCTTTTCCGCGCCAGTCAGGAAAACAGGCGGCTTCTGCGGGAGCCGCTTCATACGCAGGGACCGCGCCGGATTGTCCGGCGTGATACCCATGTCAGAGGTCCAGCCAAAGAATGAACGCACTGCCGCTTTCATCCGGTGCAGGGATGCGGGCGACCGCTCGCCTTTCGGGGACTGCAATACCGCGTCCGACGAAAAGACCCGATCCAGCAAAGCAGGCGTTGCTTCGGAGCATCGCGACAATGCGGCCACACGCGCCACAAGGCGCAGGTCTCTTCCGTATGCGGTAATAGTTCCTTCGGCACGGCCTTCGGCGGACAGGTGCGCACAAAAGGCCGCGATTGCGGCCTCTGCGGTTACTTCTGGTTGTAACGCGTGGTTATTCACCATCGCTGGCCTCCTCGGCCTTGTCGCGTCCCATCGGGGTGCTCTTCGGAAGCGGGAGGTCTTCAATCTTTCCCGTATCCTTCGCCCAGACCAGCATCATGCGAAAAACCCGCACGGTCTTGGCCACGGTGCGCTCGGCCCGTGCTTCGCCGTTGCCCCGTTTCAACAGCTGGTCGGATTTCAGGAATTTGCCGACCTGCGGAACGCGAAGGCTGGCCAGCTTTTTGTCGGAGCCGAAATACTCCTCAATCAGAGCGAGATCTTTCGCGTAGGTGTAGAGCGTCCGCTCCTTTTTGCCCAGCCCGCGCAAATGCTCGATAAAGGCTTCGGTTGCTTCGTGAATAGTCATCTCTGTCATGGCTTTGTCTCCTTTGTGGTTAAGTCGGGGCGGTTACCCCATGAATTCAATCACCTGCTGAAGAAGCTCTTCAACGTGCCCGAGCGAACCGACGTGCGCCCAATTGACCGTGTCGGTTTCCGCCGCCACGTTCACCTTTTCCTGAATGAGCTTCAGGCTCTCATCAATGTTCGCCTGCCGCTTCGCAAAGGCGGTCCGAGGGGTGTCGCTGTTCTTGATCTTCTGCATGGTGTTTCTCCGTTTTCTGCTCTCGCGGGCTTCTCCCGCAACGCCAGCACTAACGCTCTTATCCCGTTGCACATCAAGTCATTGAGACGAGTAATGTGCATTTAAAACAAACCATAAACCCAAGGAGACCAAGACGATGAAAAAGTTGATCGTACTCGTTGCCATCACCTGCGCGGCTGTCGGCCTGTTGGCCGGATGCACGACCTATGAGCCGCCTGAAAAGATAAAGTCGGCCACAGCGACGCTGAACCGCTACACGCCCGAATACGTCCGCGAGGCCAACAAGGCGCTCACGGAATCGAACCACCCGGATGCGGAGCGGTTGACCGGCATCGGCCAGCGATTGGAAACGGCGATTGATTCGCTCGACCGCTGGGCCAACGAAACTAATACGGAGGCGACACCGTGAAACAGATCCTCGAACAGAACAGCGATGCCGTGCAGCAGGCTGGTCAGGCGCTGGTAGATATCGGCTCCGAACTGGCCGCCGGAAAGATTGATTCCGCCTTTAACCGTTTGGCAACGGAGCAGCAGAAGTATGCCGAATGGGAAGAGCTGGATCAGGCTGCGTTGGACATTGAAGATGCCATCGCCAACCGTAAGAACTCGCTGGCGGTTCAGCAGGTGCTCACCGAACTGTTGACCGCTGTGCTGGGTTCTGCCCTGCGTGTGGGCATGTAAGTATGGCACTGACGGCCAGAGAACGTAAACTCGCGGAAACACTGCGTGATCCCGTGTTGTGGGGACAAGCCTATCTCCACAACCGGGACGGCTCTGGCCGTACCTATTGGGACCACCAACTCGAAGACCTGCGGAGTTCCCATAAAAACATCATCCACCTGGATGGTCGCGATGTCGGCAAATCCATAGTGCTGTCAACGGATGCGCTGCATTACGCATTCACGACCCGGGGTGGACAGGGCCTTATCGCCGCGCCGCACCAAGGGCACCTCGACACGTTGATTGAAGAGATCGAATTCCAGCTGGACCACAACGAAGACCTGATGAACAGCATCGCGCTGACCAAATACGGAAAACCGAAGATCCAGCGCAAACCCTACTTCCGAATCGAATTCACCAATGGCTCGGTGATCTATTTTCGTCCTGCAGGCGCGTATGGCGATGCGTTCCGTTCTCTCCACGTCAATCGCGTATGGGTCGATGAGGGTGCGTGGTTACCGGAACGGGCATGGAAGGCCCTGCGCCAATGTCTGAAAACTGGCGGGCGCTTAAAGATTTATTCCACTCCCAACGGTCTGCGCAACACGACCTATTATCGCCTGACGCTATCGGAGCAGTTCCAAGTGTTCCGCTGGTCATCTTGGCTGAATCCTCATTGGAACGCCGAACGCGAAGCCGAACTGCTGGAGTTCTATGGCGGGCGCGATACCTCCGGCTGGCAGCATGAGGTCGCGGGGGAACACGGCAAGCCGTCCTACGGCGCGTTCAATATCGAGCAACTCAACCTTTGCCGACAGGAGCTGCTGGAATATCAGAAGATCACCATTACCGACGCAGAGCTCCGGGACTGCGAAACCGAAGAAGCCGCCTATGACCGGCTGGAACTGCTGCTGAACCTCATGCCTCGAACCGGGCTGTTTTGGATCGGCGGCGACTTGGGCTATACGAACGATCCAACCGAACTGGTTGTTTTTCAGGAGGTGGAAGTTGGCGATCGCACCATCTTGAAGCTGGTGCTACGGCTTCACATGAAGCATGTATCCTATCCGCATATCGCTCAGACCATCGCCTTGTTGGAACGCTATTTCACTCCGGCTGGCATCGGCGTGGATAATGGCGGTAACGGCTTGTCCGTCGTCCAGGAGTTGCTGACGCTCGACAAATACAAAGAGTTACAGCTCGAAGAGCGCCTCAAAGGTTTTGATTTCGGCGGTATGACACGGATCACACTGCGTGATGGCAAGGAGATCAAAAAACGCACCAAGGAGCTGATGACCAACCTTATCAATGGGTCTCTCCAACGCAAGCAGCTTATCTTTCCGTCGGACGATCTGGAAATTGAAGACCAGTTCACCACGCAGACCTACACCTTACGCGACGGGAAAATCATCTATTCAAAGGGCAACGATCACATCATCGATGCCGTCCGCTGCGCTATGCTGGTTCGGGAACTCGGCGATCTGGATGCAGGAACCGAAGAAACCGTCTTTATCAAACCCGTCCTGACTGATCCGGTTTTTGTTTAACGCTCCCTCCGACACTTTTTCCGCCGCTCCGGTAAGTAACCGATCAAGGCATTGTTTCGCCCGTACGGGGCAAATGTGCACGATGAACCCCGCGACGGAGAACAGGATGGAAGCAACAGCAGAACAGCAATCTAATGGCGACGTGTTAACACCGATGGCTACGGCGGCGGCGCTGGACAGCTCAGCCTTCAGTACGATCAGTGCCAACAATGCGGTTCCGGCTTCATGGGAAGATCGAGCGCGAAAGGCGTGGGAATATTATCTGGAAGAGCCGCTAGTGAAAAACTGTGTTAACTCATGGCGCACCTTTGCTGTGGGGGATGAAATTAAAATCTCCAGTGATGACGACAAGCTGAAAGATGTCGCGTTGGACGTCGCAGGAAAACTGGGAGTATCGGAATTCATCAAAGATATGATTCTGCAATTACTGGTCAAAGGCGATGCGGTTGGTTTCAAACGATACGGCGAAACGGGCAATGATACGGAAGAGCTGGTTTGCGTTAACCCGGTATCCGTGAAGGTTAAATATGCCCAAGGCGAGCTGATTGAAGCCAAGCAACAACCGGAAAATAGTGGCGGCGACTCAATTGATCTTCCTGTTGATCAGACCATCCATCTGAAATGGGATGCACCAGCTTTTTCTCCCCGGGGTAATTCGCTGGTGCTTCCGGCGTTCCAATCCATTGAACTACTGCGAGACTATCGCAAGGCCGAACAGGCCATTGCCAAACGATGGACTACCCCGTTCCGAATGCTGAAGGTCGGCGGCGCATTCGGCCAAAAGATGGTGATGCCTGACCAGCGCATGCTCGAGCAGGTGCGCGACATGGTCAATAAGATGGATATGAAAAGCGGCCTCGTTGTTCCGTTTTACGTCAATGTTGAGACCCACGGGACCGACGGACAGGTGCTGAATGTCGAAGACAAGGTGAAGGAAGTCAAAGAGGATATTGTTGTAGCTCTCGGCCTTTCCCGCTCATTGGTAACCGGTGACGGCCCCAACTTTGCCACCGCCTCCGTCAGCATGCAGAAAATGATGGTGATGATCCGGGAAATTAAACAGGCCGCCCGGAAGCTGCTAGACTGGGTCTTCGACGATTGGATGGAGCAGAATGGATACGATGACAAATCGCTTCAGTTCATTTTTAACGATCTCGATCCCAGCGACGCCGTCGATTTCAAGAAGCTGCTTATCGAGCTGTATGACCGCAAATTGATCAGTCGCTCCAGCCTGCAGCTCAAGATGGATCTGGACCCGGCCATTGAATCGGCCAACCGGGAAAACGAACAGAAGGTCATTGATCTGCTGGATGAAAAGCAAGTGAAGCCGATTAACGATATGGTGGTCTCCGGTATCATGAGTGTTCCATCCGCCCGCAAAATGCTCGGAATTCCAAATGAAGAAGCCGATATGCCGGGCACGGAGACAGCTCAGGCGTCGCTAAATGCACAGGCCGACAGCCTTTGTGATGAATGCACCCACTTCAACTCAGAGACCAACCACTGCCGGGTACATAATGCAGAGCGGAGTTTTGACGCACCTGCCTGTCGGTTTATGGATTCACGGGAGGCTTAACCATGCCCTCCGATCTTAAACAGCGGATCCTGAAAGCTACGGAGAAGAGTCTGAAGACCCGCAACCGTTACAGCGATTCCGTCACCGCGCAACTTACGCAGGCACTGAAAAAGGCGGAGCAGGAAGTCGCGCAGGCGATTCTTAAATATAAATCGCTCGGCTCTCTCCCCGATAATCAACTGGCCCGGCTCTCCGGCCTTGAAAAACTGCAGGGCGAATTGGGAGACGTAACACGGACGCTCAAAAAACAGCAAACGCTGATCTTTCGCAAAAGCACCAAGGAGGCATTCAAGGGCGGCATTGCGGAAGGCATCGGAGAATTGACCTCTGCCCAGTTGCCGTTCTACGCCGACCTCACCCCCGGTGGTATCGACAAGTTGGCCACCAAAGCCTTCACCATTGTCGATACCAACGCGCTTGATTTTATGGCGCAATACAACCTGACGTTGGCAGGCGATGTAAACCGCGAGCTGGCTGACGGCATTCAGCGCACTATTTTGAATGGAATCGCCACCGGAAAAGGAGCGGATGATATTGTCCGGGATCTGGGTTCCGTAATTGTGGACAAGGATTCGTTCCGCCAAGCCGGAACCCGGGTATTCAGCAAAGCGCAGTACCGGATGGAAATGATCGCCCGGACAGAAATTCTGCGGGCGCATAACATGGGGCGGCTTAAATTTCATGAGCGGGTCGGTGTCCAGAAGCTCGAATGGATGACCATGGGCGACGAACGAACCTGCCCGGTTTGCGGGCCATTGAATGGCCAGACTTATCTTATCGACAAATTTCCCCAACAGCCTGCACATCCCCATTGCCGATGCACCAACATGGTCGCATGGCCCATGACGATCTGCGGTTCCGACATGTCAGCTCAGGCCGCTCCAACTGCGATTCAAGGCGATGCCTGCATTCTGCCCCCTCACGTTGTGGAAGGTATGGCCGATGCACAGGCTGCAGAGGAAAAGCAGCTCAAGCAGGTGTTTGAAAACGGCTCCGTGGATGGCCTCAAAGGACTGACGGCCAAACAGCTCCAAACGCTCGCCAAGGGAAACGGAGTGTCCGTCGCCCGTACTAAGGCCGATTTTATCAAGCTCCTCGATAAGGCCGACCCCGGCGTGGATCACAGCGGACTGGCTGGAGCTGCACTGAAGGCAAAACTGAAGGAGCACAAAATCGGCCTGCTACGCACGAAAGATGAGTTGATTGAACTGCTGTCCCAAAAGCAGGCGCAACTCAAACAGGCGCAGATGGTCGCCCAGCAAATGGCCAAGCTTCCGCCGGTCGAGGGGCTGGATGGCATGACAGCCAAACAGCTGAAAGAAATGGCCAAGGGCAACAGCATATCGCTGAATATGACCAAGCAGGAAACCATTGAACTGCTCGATAAACTCGAGCCTGGCATTGATCACACAGGGCTCAAGGGCCAGGAATTGCTCGCAAAGAAAAAGCAGCACGGCATCGGCATTCTGAAAAACAAACAGCAGCTGATCGACGCCCTCCAGAAGAAGGAGGGATCCGATCTAGCCGAATCGGCCAAACAGCAAGCGGTGGATGAAGCAAAAAAGCTGCTCATCAAAAAGCAGATGGAGCTGGTCAAAAATACCGTCTCCGGCGTTCAGGTACCGGATTCTCCACTCGATTACGGCCAGTTTATCAGTCAGCTGGGTGATGCAGAAAAAGCGCTATCCTCCGCGACGGATCTGTCTCAGGATCTGCTGGCAGGTCATGCAAAAGAGATCGCGCTCAAAAAAAAGCTATTTCAGGATCAGGTGACCAAACTCAAAGCGTCCGAGCTGAAAAATATTGCGAAGGAATCCAAACTGAAGCATTGGCAGTGGGCGGGCAAAGACGATCTGGTCACGATTTTTACCGAAACCGATCCAAGCAAAGTGGATTTTGCTAAGCAAAACATTGAAACCAAATGGTCAAAGTGGGCGGAAAAGTATAGCGGGAAGAAAAAGCTAAAACCCAAGGCTCCGGCAAAAGCACCGAACCCTAAACCCGAACCTCAGAAGAAACCCGTCTTTGCCAAGAAAGGCTCCGAATATGACGAAGCCGACCTGAGCTGGAAAAAGAAGCCCGCCAGTGCCTTTAAAAAATCTGGAAAAGCCGATGTCGGCGGTGCGCACGAAAAGGAATTCTGGACGGATGAAAACGGCGAGAAATGGCTATTTAAACCGGCGAAGAACTCCAGCGACAACTTTATCGCGCACGGAGAAGAAGCGGCGTACAAGATTGGCCGCCTAATTGACCCTGATGCCATTGAAGTACGAACCATTCAGCTCAACGGACGAACCGGCTCCATTCAGAAATGGCGCACCGACCTGAAAAGCGACTTTGATTTTCGCGGTGTACTTCCCGAAAACCTGTCCACGCTGGAAATTGAACAGCTCCAGCGTGAGCATGTGGTCGATTGGCTGATTGCGAATCACGACGGTCACTCTAAGCAGTTTATCCGTGCGACGGATGGACAGGTGTACGGCATCGATAAAGGTCAGGCGTTTAAGTTTCTGGGGAAAGACCAGCTATCACTCAATTACCATCCCAATCGCAACTGCGGTGAGGCAGAGCCGTTCTACAACACTGTTTTCCGTGCGGCCAAAGACGGCAAGGTTAACTTCGACCCCAACGTGACACTGAAATATATTCAGGAGGTTGAAAAATTTTCAGACGAGTCCTATCTCGATATGATCCGCCCCTACGCAGAGGGCCGATTCGGGAAAAACAAAGCCGGATTGAATCAGTTTTATGAACAGGCATTGGACCGAAAGCATAACCTGCACCGTGATTTTGAAAGCTACTATGGCGAGGTGCTTGGTCAAAAGGGATTCCGTTTTGACACAAAGAAGTCGACGGTCAGTGCAAAAAAACTCCTTCAGGCGGCAGATGAGGCCCTCATTGAGGATGCCGGAAAACTTGGCTGGCAGGGGAAAACACTGCCGTTCGACAGCGGCGACGTGGAAGACCAGAACGCATTGATCTTTACGGAAATGTTCAACGGCAAGCCCCGCACGGTCGTTAAAATGAAAATTCGCCCCGATACCGATGGAACCATCGTTTCCAAACTCCAGGGGCAACTGGACCGTGTTACGATTCCGAAAGGAAAGCCGCTTAAAGAAGATTCCTTTTACACGGATATTCTGGAGGCCGTTAAGAACGTGAATTACCACTCCACCCAAAGCGGAAAATACAATCAGACCAAGCTCGATAAGGCGATGATACTTCGGAACAAGCTGGGCCAGCTCGCGAAAAGCGATGATCCGAATGTTCGCAAGATGGCGGAAAATTATGTCAGCTGGCTGGATCAGCTCGATGATGCGGTTAAAAACAAAAAAATAACGAAGGGCACGTTTGAGCAATATCTGCCGGAAGCTCCCAAACCGAAGAAACAGAAGAAACCTGATTTCAAAGTGAAAAAAGGATCCGTTACGCACACCAAGCGCGAGATCAAGAATGGAGAGATTTTGGTGGATAAGGACGGGGTGAATAACTCCACTATATTCCGGGGCCGGTCTGTGAAAGGCGGCGTTCAATACACGGCGGAATTCGACGACGGAACCCGGATCAACTATCGCCCGTGGAAAGGTGACAACCTGTACGCCCAGCGTGGTGAAATGGAGATCACCATCGACGGGAAGGTTTCGCCCAACAAGATGGAATCGTTGATGGATAAGCTGGATCAACTGGGCATTGATGCTCGGGTAGCTTCGCCGGAAAATGCCGAACAGATGTATTTAGAAAAGATGGCATACATTCGCAAGGTGGATCATAAGGCTGACTTTAAACGGTTGCAGAAAGGACTGGATGATCGTGAGGCGTCCACCACCGAGCGGGTGCAGGCAATGCGGGAATATTGGCAAAAAGAACTGAAAGTCGACGATCTCACGAAACTTCCCGATTACGATCCAATGGGTGCGTATCAGGCCGGGTTTTTGGACCGAAAATTAAAAGGCGGTTACCGGAACCAATTCCGGTTCGACATCTCTGAACAGGAGCTGGAAGAAAAGATGAAGGGACACTCCCTTGTCCATAGTTTGACCAACAGCGAGAAAATGTCGGATTTCGTCGAGACGATCATGCAGAACAACGGTGCCATGGTCAGCACGGTTGAAAAGATGCGGATGGGGATTCCGCCGGGAGGCATGTCGCCGGTCGCTGATATGAATTCAGGCGGAGCTAGCTACTTTTTTACCCGTATCAAAAAGAATCCATCCAGCCACGCCCAACCCGCGCTCTATTTCAAAAAGAGTATGCTTCGCCGCATGGATGCGATCAGCTACAACCACGATGCCTACGGAAAGGTTGTTGATGGTTATGTCAAAACGCACCGAGGAAGCGACATCGCGGACTGGAAGCAATTCTCCAGCAACAGCGGCAATGAAACGATTTTTAAATATTCGGTGACGTTGCTGGACAACATTGAATACATCGTTACCCATTCAACAACAGAACAGAAAAAGGTGATTCAGAGTTTCGTCAATCGAGGCATAACCAAATTACCGGACGGACGAAAGATAGAGGATATGGTCCGAACGTCGGACAACTGGAGCAGCAGGAAATGAAAGAAGTGATCGCACAGGAAAAAGCCCGGATTCAAAACCTATTCCGGTTGTTTAATCAGAATGGCTGCAGGATGCAGGTCCGCGAACATGGAGGGGAAAACTTCATCGATACCATTGTCGCTGAATGGATCGTCACACGCATTGCCCCTCATTTTGATACAGCGGGGAAAATAACCCGAGTAGATTTCTGGCTGCTCTGGAAAGAACTCGGTTATTCCGAAGACCGGCGTTGCTGCCACACCACCAAGGTGATTGGTGTGGATGTAGACGATACGCTTCCTGTTGAAATTGACGGGCAAACCATCGATGCGTGGCTGATTGTTGAGCTGACCGATGAGCACAAGCGGATCCATCACATCGAGATGATCGAACCTGTCACCGAGCCGGACCATGCTGCCGATTGGAAACAATGGACAAAATACCGGTGTGACCATCCGGATCTGTTCAAACGAATTGACGAGAGCGTATTGGAAGAACACCTCGAAATTGCGGAGGATTGGGAATGAAGCTACGTTACATGATCGATTCCATTTTACCCGTTCCATCCAAGTCGGAATACCACCCAGTCGGAGTTTGGGTTCAGGGTTTCGGTGCCGGATTGGACATTGAAATGTTCTACCTGGACTCCAAGGATCCGGCCATCCTTGAGCGGCGAGAGGCTGCCGATTGGGTGATTAACCGCCTTGTCGAGAATGATATCAGGACTCTTCCTGATGATTTTCTGGAATACCACCAGCAACAACGCTCGCCGTATGACGGCACATTTTCTGAGATTTCCGAGACCTCAGAGTATCCATCCACTACGGCCTGTGGAGCTGCTTTGCTCGCCTCGATAAAAAAATAAGGCCACTCGTCCGACACTTTTCAAACTTCTCCGGTAAGTAACCGCTGAACAACCGGTCGCGTCTACACGCGCCGAACTTTACAGCGACTAACCGGAGATTTCAATGAAGACATTTGCGACCGACCTTGACCGGCTGGCGTTTCTCTTAGAAGCAGATGCGGCGCTCGCAATCGATCCCGAAGAATTGGGAACCGATGCCGCCGAACAGACAGCTCCTGAAGAGCAGGCTCCCGGGAAACGCCCGAAATACATCACCAATTACATCGGCAGTAAACAGAAGCTGGTGGATTGGATTTGGAAAAACACGCCCGACAAGGTCGGCTCGGTACTGGATGCCTTTTCCGGTTCTGCCGTCGTCGCCTACATGTACAAATCCAAAGGGATGCAGGTAACCACCAACGACCGGCTTCATTTTTGCCATCATGCGGCAAAGGCGATTGTTGAAAACAGCTCAGTCACCCTGACCGAAGCTGAAATGGATGCGCTGGTTGCCGACAACGCCAATGCCGGAACCTTTGTGCGCGACAATTTTAAGGGCATCTTCTTTGTTAAAGGTGTCCATGGGGTGATCGATGCGATTCGGGCCAACTGCGACAAACTTTCCGGCTATAAAAAGGATATCGCATTGTTTGCGCTGGGCAAAACCTGCGCCAGCGGCGGGTTCGGGCACTTTTCATCCTCTGCTGAGGGCGGCCAACGTAAGGATACGCCCGAACAGTTTAAGGCGCGGTACCGCAAGAATCTGGAGCGAATCAATGCGCTGGTATTCGACAACGGCAAAACGAACAAGGCTCACCATGGCGATGTGAACGCCATTCTGCCGAAGGTGAATGCCGATCTTGCCTATTTTGATCCGCCGTATGCGACTGAATTTTCGACCACCAACTATGAAAAAGCCTATCACTTTGTGGAAGGCCTCATGGTCTACTGGAAAGGCCTTGAAATCAACAAGGACAGTAAGACCAAGCATTATTCTACGGATCACCAGACTGTTACTAAAGGCAACTCCTCCGCCTTTTTTGAAACGTTCCTCGGTAACGCCAAACACATCAAACATTGGCTGATTTCCTATCGCGACCATGCTCATCCGAACGAATCGCAGATGAAAAAGATCATTGCGGGGCACGGTCGCTCATCCCGGATGCAGTCAAAGGATCACTCTTATTCAATCACGGCAAAGCGTGGAGCCGCATCATCGGCCAAGGAACGCCTGTTTGTTTGCGTGAAGGGAGCCTCGGCCAAAGCATCGGAAGAAAAGACCCAACCCATGGCCGCCGCTGCGAATTTCCACACATCTATTCCGGTGGAGCTTGCTTTGGACGAGGATGCTATGCGCTCAGAGGCGATGATGGGAGCTACTGGCGATCCCCAGTTCACCTTTATTCTTTGCCGAACCGGTACCAATCGGAATGGCGATCACTTTACTGCGGAAGAACTAAACCAACGTCACATGACGGCCATCAATAAGAAGGTCGACCTGCAGCACTCGCAGGATTTTGGCGATATTGTGGGCGGTATCGTCGCCGCAGATTATCAGGAAGATGAGCAAGGCGGGCGCATTGAATGTGTCGGCGAACTCTACGCAGCCGACACACCCAACGCGCAATTGGCCTACAAGCTCATGAAGCGCGGCATTATCACTCAGGTTTCGATGGAGTGTGATTACGAAGAAGGCGAATGCTCCGTCTGCCACAAGCGATTCAAAAGCAAAGCCGACTACTGCACCCACCTGCGTAAATTTAAAGGCCGCGAACTGAGCGGCAAACCCGTCTACGAAATCCTGCACGGCGTCACCTTTTCCGGACTAGGCCTTCTCGACCGAAAAGGAGCCGATGAGCAGGCCCGAATTCTACAGGTGGCGTCGGTTCAGGATCCATCTGATGAACAACAACCCCAAGGAGAATCCCTAATGGACGATAAAGACAAGAAACCCGATCTGTCGTCTTCCGATGCCGCGAAAAGCAAAGCTGCGGAAGAAACGCCGAATGCGGAGCTGGAAAAGGAAAACCGTGAGCTGAAAGCTAAGGTATCCGAACTTCAGAAGAAAATTGAGGAACTTGAAGCCGAGCAGAAAGCCGCTGCATCCAAAGCTCGTGCCAGCCAGTTGATCGGTAAGCTCGAAAAACAGGGCATGGACTTCGGCGAAGAGCGAGACAACGAACTCAACCGTTTGGCCGAACTCTCGGATGATGCCTTTTCCGCAACCGAGGCCGCCTATGCAAAAATGGCGAAAACGAACACTACAGAACCGCCGGATAAAGAGCCTCCTCCCAAGAAGGCCAAAGCCTCGAATGATTCGCCGATGCGAACGTCCGCCGGAGTCCGTCCGCACGATGTGGACGACCAAAAGCTCTCGCTCGAGGACCGCCTGAAAAACGGCTTCATGGCCGCCTATAACAACCGCGTCGGAAGCGAAGCAACCACCAACGCCTAACCCCAAGGAGAATCGATATGCCATTTATTAATCCAACCCATCCCGGCCTCGCATATGGCGATGGCTACATGCAGGGAAGCGGCGAGATCGGTCAGTTTGTAGCTGTGGCCGGAAACGACCAATTTGCCGTCAACACCGATCCGGAAGTTCGCTCGTTCGGAATGCTGATAAAGAGCTATGCCGACGGCGAAATGCCCGGCATTCACTGCAAAGGCGGCACGTATGAAACCGATGTTTTCGAAGGAACGATCAATCCCGGTGACGATTTGAAAGTTTCGGACCACGGTACGCTTGAGGGCGGAAACATTGCCGATGATGAACATGTGATCGCTCAGGCCATCTCCGTTCAGAGCGGCGTGCTGAAATTTAAACTGCTGATTTAACCAAGGAGCCTATTCAATGGAAAACGAACTTATTGATATTCACAGTCAGGAATACATGGAGACCATGGCGCAACTGATGACGGAAGCGCTGGAGTCTCCCGAGGGGATGCAGGCATTGGCCGCCGCTATCGCCGCGCCTATTGAGCAGGAAATCCGGCGTAAGGAGATTTCCTCCCTGTTGCTTACTCGTCACACCTTGCCCAAAGGTGAGCGTCCGCTGTACCAGAAAAAGCCAACCGTTAAGGCCCACTGGATCAGCAAAGATGGCGAAGCGCAGGAACAAGAAGTCGGTAGCGACGAAGTCGAATTCCCGACCAACCGAATCCACTCCAACCCGATGGTCGACATTTCCGTCCTCAAAAACGGCAACATCGGCACGCTGATGGATATTCAGACCAGCGCATCGGATGCCATTCGGAAAGAGATGGATAGCCGCTCAATCAACGTGTTATCCACTGCGGTTCCTCCAGAAAACACGGTGGAGGTAGTTGGCAATACGCTGACCGAAGAGGCGCTCAACGAAGCCATCTCTATTATTGAAGACCTGGAGCTGTCGGTAAAATATATCGTGCTGCGCGGTCGCCGTTTCAACGATCTACGCGGCTGGGATCTCGATCCTCAGACCAAGTTGGAACTACGCCAAAAGGGCGTGGTGAAAAACTATGGTACCGGAGGCATTCTGTTGACCGCCGCGATGCCGCTGGATGAAGTGCTGATCATTCCTGACAAGGAAGTTGGAAAACTCCCGGTCCGCGAAAAGCTCAAAGCGGAGTCGGTCGAAAAGAAAACGCGCTTCAAAACCGGCTGGCTGGTCTGGTCGGAAATCGGTCAGGGCATCACCCGCCCGGACATCATGGCGCGAATCAAACTGGGACTGTAGGAAAGGAGATCTTTATTATGGTTACGATTAAGAATGAACGCCCCGGCATCCTGATTATTCCGGATGCCGGACTGAAACTGCTGCCGGGAGAATCCATCACCGTTGAGCAGCGCACCGATCAGATCAAGCATGCCCTAAAGCAAAAGCTGGTGAAACGTTCAGAGGAAGAAACGGAGGCTCCGGAAGAAAAATCCGTCGACCTCAGCACAATGAACGCAACTGAAGCCATTGCCGAAGTCAATCAAATGGACGATCCCGATCTGCTTCAAGGGTACCTGCAGACTGAAAAGCGCAAAACCGTACTCGAAGCGCTGGGCGACCGGCTCGAAGAAGTGGGAAGCGAACGTGTTGCTGACTGACCTCATCAGCGATCTTCGTATTGACCTGTCCGATCCGGACGCATCGCTCTTTCAAGAGAACACCTTGGAGCGGTGCGTCCGGAAGGCGGTCTATAAGTTTTCTCGGGATGCGAAGCTAACGCTGACCATTTCCGGAGATAACATTTCACCGGATCCAGAGGGAGAAACGCGAGAGCTGCTTCTTTTGCTGGGCCAGATCCATGCCTGTCAGGTGATGCGGTCGGCCACGGCCAATGCTTTCTCTTTCTCCAGCGGTGACAAGAAGGTCGACAAATCCAAACAGCCGGAACACTGGGCCAAGTTGGAACTAGATCTACAAGCTGAATATGACCGTCGACTGGAAGCTTTAAATCCTGATATTCAGATTAATGACGATAACTACATGATCACGCCGGGACTACAACCTGTCATTTACGAACAAGGCATCTGCGTGGATGAGGGCTGTGAATGCTGCTGAGCGAGCAGGAAAAGGCGCAGGCCGTCCGTGATGTCCGCGAGTTGATCGTTTCTTCCGGCGTTACCGCCGCTGTGTTGCGCGTGGAGCCCTCAGAAAACCTGTATGGAAGCGATGACCAATCCTACAGCGAAAACGCCACCATCCCCGTGGAAATTGTCCACACGCCGCCCGAGGAACTGAGCGGTAAAATCGACGCGACCCTTTCCGTCCTTCCGGATGCCGATGTTTTGGCTGAAGATCGTCTTCGAATCGAGGATGTTGTTTATCGGATCCAAACCATTGCCGAAGAACATTTTTTCGGCACGACCACCCATCAATCCATTGAACTGGTAAAGCTTCATGGGCGTTAAACGAACCGGCGACTGGAATAAGGCAAAGGCCAAACTCAATGGTACGCTCGGTGCCCGTATCGCGGCGGCCCTGCAGCAGGCCACCATTCGCAACACCCTTTTCCTTGTTCGCGAAATCCAGCGCGGTATCCGTAGTCAGGCTCCTGGCGGCAAACCCTTCGCCAAACTGGCCGACAGCACCATTGACCGCAAAGGTTCCAGCAAAGCCCTCATCGACACCGGCTTTCTGATCAATTCCATCACCCAGAAAATCATGGCCGACAAAGCTTTTGTCGGCCTGCTCCGAGGCACCGTCAACAAAGACGGCGAGGATATGGTCAACATCGGCGCGGTAATGGAATACGGCGCGACCATCAACCATCCCAACGGCGCGACCATTATTATCCCCGCCCGCCCATTTTTGCACCCGGTTATGCAGAAGCACCGCAAGGCGATTGAGCAGAATTATCGGGAGGCTCTGCAGTCCCTTCTCTAAAGGAAATACTGGATTGACATTTGCTTAGCTCAATATAGGGTATACCCCTATACACTATTAAATTTGGAAAGGTATTCAGATGGCTCTCTGTGGAACAGATCAAAATAAAGAACGACTTATCAAGCGGCTCAATCGCATTGAAGGTCAAATTCGCGGTCTCAGTGGAATGATTGAAAATGATCGAGATTGCATCGATGTTCTCCGTCAAGTGGTTTCCGTATCAGGAGCCATTAAAGGTGTTTGGACTCAAATTGTTGGAGACCACCTGAAAGGGTGCATAAAAAACGCAACGCTTCAAGATGACAGTAGCGATCAGCTTATAGATGAGTTAGTCGATCATCTCAGCAAAATCAAATAATTGCCTCAAGGACATAAATCATGCACGAAAACGTATTAAAGCAGCTTCATCATGAGCACAATTTCGAAGGTGATGCTCAGGAAAATGAAAAAAAGACACTACAAGTAATTATCCTGACCGGGATAACGATGTGTGTAGAAATTGTTGCTGGAATCTTTACCGGTTCAATGGCTTTGCTGGCAGACGGCTGGCATATGGGAACTCATGCTTTTGCGCTGGGAATCACCTATTTTGCTTATGTCATGGCCAGAAAGTATTCCGGCTCTTCAAAGTTTGGTTTTGGCACCGGAAAATTCGGGATTCTATCCGCTTACACAAGCGCTCTGTTTTTGGGCGGAACAGCAATTTATATGATGGTTGAGTCGGTTGAGCGTTTTTTTCACCCCGTAAATATTGCATTTAATGAAGCTATTGGAGTCGCTCTTGTCGGGCTTATTGTCAACGTAGTAAGCGTATGGATGCTCCATGGTCAAGAAGGTCACCATCACCACCATGAACATGACCACCATCATGAGCATGATCATCACCATGATCACAACCTTCGAGCGGCATATTTGCATGTGATTGCAGATGCGTTGACTTCTGTTCTGGCGATTATCGCTCTGATTACAGGAAAGTATTTGGGATGGGTTTTCCTCGATCCCGTTATGGGTATCGTTGGAGGAGTCCTCATTGCCAAGTGGGCGTGGGGTTTGCTTCGGAGCAGCGCACTCATCCTGCTTGATGGAAACACTCAAAAAAACCTTCATAATGAAGTGGTCGAGGCGATTCAGTCTGATGGAGACAGTATTATTGGAGACCTCCATATTTGGCCGGTTAGCTCAAACGCTCTTGCCGCCACAATGACTATTGTCACAAAAGAAAAGCGTAGTCCCCAAGACTACCATTCGCGCCTATCAGAATTTTCAAAACTGAAACATACAACAATAGAGATTCATGACTGCACTGATGATTCATGCCGGTGCAGACAAATCTAATATTCAGATTTACAGTGTAGATCTTTGATAAGGAGAACGGTTCCCCTCAACAGGAAACCGTTCTCCTTTTTTGCATCAACTCTCCGACACATTCACGGCGTTTCCGGTAAGTAACCCTCCAGAAGCAACTGGAGAGCGCCGTGGGCACCATTCGAACCGTTACCGAAACCTTAATCAGAAAGATCAAAGCCGACATCCATCCGGGTGCGGTTTTGGTTTTGCCTGATGATCTGTTTGAGGTGCAGCGAACGCCATGCGTGATTCTTCAAGGCCCGAAGCTGACCGAAAATCGCCAACGGCGGAGCCTGAGCCGCCTGATAGATAAGGATATCGAAAACCTCTCCTATGAGGAGTGTGCTTTCCCGCGCCTCTACCACCTGGACTTCGACCTCATCATCACTGTGGACCGTGAATCCGAACTGCTGGATTTTCACGAAGCGGTTTCCCGATTTATTCAATGCACCCCGGTTTTGTCGATTGATGACAAGGGTGCCCTCAACCTGACCGAACTCGCGCCGCTTGGCGGCCTGATCCGGGTCAATCTTTCCAATCTTAAACAGAGCGCCGGGCGCATCCGCATCGAGGACTGCCCGGTATATGACGGCCAGATCCTCAACGGCCAGCTCATCAAAGACCGCACTTTCGAGTTTCACGGCAGCGTGAACGAAAAACGAACCTATAACCCTCAAGGAGATGTATTGTGATTGAAATCCATAACCTTCAGTTCCAACCGCTCACCTTCAATATGGCCGGGGAGAAAACCCTGCATCTCGGCTCGCGTGAGCGTACTGCGATTCCCGACAAGGAGGTGTCGCATGAAATCAGGCTGGCTGAAAAGCATGGCCTAATCCGCCTGCAGAAGCAGCCAGCCAAAAAACCGGCCCTCACTACAGAAAAGCCAAAAGCTGCTTCCACAGCAAAAACCACCAAGGGAGGAAAATAATCATGCCGAGCTATCTATCTCCGGGTGTTTATCCTCGCGAAACGGACTTCAGTTTTTATGTAAAGCAGATCTCCACCTCGTCTGCCGCCATGGTGGGCGTTGCTGAAAAAGGTCCGATCAATAAGCCGACACTGGTAACGAGCTGGGAGCAATTCCTGAAAACCTTTGGCGGCTACATCAACGAAGGATACCTTGCCTATGCGGCACGGGCGTTTTTTGATAACGGCGGATCTGTCCTGTACGTCTGCCGGGTGGCACACTATGCCGATCCAACGGACCGCAATACCCTGAGCGGTCAGAAAGCCGCCGCAAAGCTGGTCAGCCAAATGGACATGTATCTCTTGAATGGAGATCCGGACCCGCTCCCACCGCAGGAGGTGTATGATGTATTTGCAATCAATGAAGGCATCTGGGCCAATCGGCTGGAGGTCCAAATTGAAAACGTCGGCCTGTCCGGCGGTACGTTCCTCCTTTCGGTCATCTACAAAGGCGAGACCGTTGAGCGGTTTACTGATGTCAGCTCCGACGAAAACGCTACGGATTTCGTGGAACTGCGCGTCAATGGCGTCTCCGATTACATCACCATTCATGATATTTGGGAGCCTGTCGGAGATACGGGAATGGGAACGCCTCGTGGAGGAACCTATGCGTTGAGCGGCGGAGAAAACGGTGTAGTGGATATGGCCGACTCCGACTATATCGGCGATCCGTCCCAGCATACCGGCCTTTTTGCGTTTGATGAAGTCGATGCGCTGAACCTGCTGATGGTTCCTGGAGTGACTACCGTTCCGGTTATTAATGCAGGGATTGGCTACGCCGAAAGCCGCAAGGATCTTCTATTCATTGCCGACGCACCACCCATGTTGGAGCCATTGGATGTGGTGAACTTCCGTAAAGGACAAGGAACCTACACGCATGCGGCGTTCAATTCGTCCTATGCCGCGCTCTATTATCCATGGCTCGAAATCAGTGATCCGGTGACCGCTCAGAAAAAGAATATTCCTCCCAGCGGTGCGGTGGCCGGGTGTTGTGCGCGAAGCGATCAGAAGACGCATGTCTGGTGGGCACCTGCCGGAATCGACCGAGGCCGCATTTTCAACGCACTGACTGTTGCTTACAAAACCAGCCGGGGCGAACGCGATGTGCTGTATCCGGAAGGCATCAATACGATTGCCGTCTTCCCCGACACCGGCATCAACATCTGGGGACAGAAGACGCTTCAGAGCCAGCCGTCGGCTGTGGATCGAGTTAATGTGCGTCGTCTGATGATGTATATCGAAGAGGCGATTTCTGAATCCTCCCGTTTCGTGGTTTTTGAACCAAACAACCCGCAGACGTGGCGGGCGTTGGGTCGTTTAATCAATCCGTTCCTGCAGGACATCAAGGAAAAAGGCGGCCTGTACGATTACGCCTTCCAGTGCGATGAGGAAACCAATACACCCGTGGTGATCGACCGGAACGAAATGATGGCGCGGGTCTTCGTTAAGCCAACCAAGACGGCGGAATTCATCGAACTCAACTTTATCCTCTCCGGAACCGGAGCGGTCTTCAGCGAACTTATCCCATAAGGAGAACCGATTATGAATAGCGGAAATATGCCCAAGAGCCTCTATCAAAACTGGCAATTTGCCATCGAGGTAAACGGCTTTGACGTGGCCCTGTTCCACAAGGGACAGGAGCCGAAAACTGAATTTGAGGAGGTGGCCTTCGCCCCCGCCGGATCGATGTTCGATCAAAAAGTCGCCGGTCGGGTGAAGTTTGAGGATATCAGTCTCGAGAAAGGGATTCTCCAGGACGGCTCCGATGAAGCGGCCCGCGAATGGGTCAAAAAGCAGGTCGACGTGAACGCCGTCACCGGCGGACTGCCTGCCGACTATATGCGCGATGTCGATCTGGTGCGTTATGACCGGAGCGGTAACGAAACCCGCCGCTGGACACTGCACGGCGCATGGATCAAAGGCTTGGAATATGACGAGCTCGAAGGTGGCAACACGGAAAATACCTTCGAAAAACTCACCCTCTGCTACCAGTACTGGACTTAATCAGGAGTAAACCCATGTACACATTTGAATTACCCAGCGGCACCGAGATCGAACTCAAAGAGATGACCGGTGTTGAAGAAGAACTGCTGACCAATCAGCGCCTCATCCGAAATGGCGAGGCCATCAATCAGGTGCTGAAAAATTGCACCGTTCGGCTTGGTGATAACGACAAACCGAGCGTAAGCGATATGCTGGAACTACTGTCCGGTGACCGGCTTTTCGCTCTGGTCAAGCTGCGCCAGATTTCTCTCGGCGACGAGGTAGAACTGGAACTGGCCTGTCCGAACACCGGGTGTCGAATGAATAACTTTGTGACCGTCAATCTGGACGACTCGAAGGTTACGCCATACACCGATGAACGTGAGTTTTCATTCACGTTACCCGGGGCCAATAAAACGGTGCGGTTTGGACTCCTTGATGGTCACAAGGAAAAACGGCTGGCGGCGCTGCGTGAGCCGAATATTTCTTCGGCCATGCTGATTCGAATCCTTGAGATCGATGATAAAGCCCCGAGTAAAAAATCCCTTGCTGAAATGTCGATGCGTGACCGCAGTGCCCTGCGTCAGGAGATGGCGCGGGTGGATGCGGGGATTGATACGGCAGTGGAAGTCGAGTGCGACGGATGCGGTACCCGAATCCGTACCAGACTGGAATCCGAAGCGGCTTTTTTATTTCCCGGAGTTCGCTTGTAAGCGACAGCTTTTTTCTCGCTTACGGCGGACTCCACTGGAGCTATCAGGAAATAAGAGTGCTGCCGCTCCAGCTTCGGCAACAGTTTGTTGAAGCTTTGGAGCGGCAGCTTGATTTTGAACGGGAGCAAATGGATAAATCATGATGGGCAACGACCTCGGGCTGGGCTTGGTGGTATCCATGACGGATGCCTTTTCGCAAAACGCCCAGCGCATTGAAAATTCCATGGAAAGCCTCGACGGATCGGTCGCGGCGGCCAGCGAGCGCATGACCAAAAATCTGGATCGCATTCAAAAAGGTATGATAATGACCGGAGCCGGTCTTGCGCTTCTGGCCGCCCCCGCCGCGTTGGCTGCATCAACTGCTGCTTCCCAGAAAGCATTGGGCGAGCTTTCCTCGTTGGGAGTGAAAGACCTTGGAGCCATCGAGACCGCCGCCGAATCATTCACGAACAAATGGGCCGGATCCAATAAGGCGGAATTCATTACCGCTACCTACGATGTAAAGTCGGCTCTCTCCAGCCTCAGCGATGAGGCAGTCGGCGTTTTTACCGACATGGCCGGTCTCACCGCCAAGGCCACCAAGGCGACTACGCAGGAGATGGTCGGCACCTTCACCTCTGCCTACGGTATCTTCAAACCCATCATGACTGACATGACCGATATGGAATGGGCCACTGCCTTTTCCGGTGCCATGGCGCAGACCGTTGCCTCGTTCAAAACCAATGGCGGCCAGATGGCCGATGCCATCAAGAACATTGGTGCGGTCGCGGCGGCGAGCAAAGTCCCGTTGCAGGAACAGTTGGCAGTGCTCGGCCAGCTTCAAACCACCATGCCCGGTTCCGAGGCCGGAACGCTTTATAAAGCATTCGTCATGAAAGCTGCAGAGGCCGGTGATGAGCTGGGGCTGTCTTTCACCGGTGCATCCGGTCAGCTCAAAGGCGTGGTGCCGATTTTGCAGGAAATCAAAAAGCAGTTCCCCGACTTGTCGCAGGCCGCCGCACAGGTGAAACTAAAGAAAGCGTTTGGCTCCGATGAGGCTGTTAAGTTTGTGCTGCAGATGTCGGCGGGCATGGATTCGCTTGAAGGCAATATTCAGGCGGTTGGCAATGCTATGAAAACCGGAACGGTTGTCACCGAAAAGATGGCCTCCGCGATGAATCAGGACATCGGAGCGCAGTTTGGTTTGATCCGGCAACAGCTGTCCAACCTGCTGGAAATATTGGGAGCAACGCTGCTTCCCATTGTCTCACCGATCATGAACGGCATCTCGCGCATCATTCTACATTTTCAGAAAATGGCTAAATCAATGCCTGGAGTCACACGGGCCATACTCGCACTCTCCATGGCACTCGGTGCGGTGCTGGTCGTTGCTGGGCTGGTAACGTCGGCGGTCGGGCTGGTTGGACTCATGCTTCCGGCGGTGAAAGCGGGATTCCTCGCCATCAGTACCGCCGCCGCAGGAATGGGATCAACCATTGCCGCCAGCTTTTTTCCCGTTACCGCCGTGATCGCCGGAGTGGTGCTGGCGGTTTATCTGCTGAAAAAAGCGTGGCAGACCAACTTCGGAGGTATCCGCGATACGGTCTCCGGGGCATGGAACAAAATCAAACTGGTGTTTACGGGCATCAGATCCTTAATGTCCTCCCTCAGCGGTGGCACGGGCCAAATGTCGGCGGAGCTGGCTGAAAAGCTGCGCTCGGTTGGATTGCTCGGGTTCGTGGTGACGGTATTCAAAGTGTTCTACCGGGTGCGCGAAGGTCTCGCCGGACTCTGGGGAGCATTTGCTCATGCCTTCAGCCGAATCCGTTCGATCCTTGAGCCGGTTGCCAAGTCGCTGGGTTCGGCATTTGGCTCGCTCTTTAAGGCGATCTTTTCCGTCGGCGAAATTCTGGGTATCACCGCGAATGCTGCGGACGGATCAGGTTGGCGCAAATTCGGCGCGGTTATTGGTACCGTTGTCGGTGTGTTAATGCAGGGGCTGGCTTATGCACTTCGTATCGTCGCGTGGAATATCGGGATGATCGTCAAGGCGCTGACCATTGTCGTGCGGAGCGTCGTATGGGTTGGCAAAGTAATCGTCGGTTCACTGATTTACGCGATCAAATTTATCGGCAAATTCCTGCTGCCCGTTCGCATGATCGGGCAGGCATTTGTGGCTGCCGGAAAGATTATCTATTCGGTCTGGCAGATTCTGACCGGTGATGTCTCCCTGCTGGAAGGATTGAAGGCCATTGGTGGTGCGGTGTTTGGTTTTCTGGCGACACCGTTCCGTTGGGCCTTCGATGTGATTAAAGGTATCTGGAGCGGTATTGCCGGATTATTTCGGGGCATTGGACGATTTTTTAGCGCAATCGGATCCAGCATTCTGAGCACCTTTATGAACCTCCCGCTGGTCAGTACGATTCGGAATCTCTTTGCAACCGTGAAGGCGTTCTTTTCCGGTGATCTAACCTTTTTCGAGGCGGGTAAAAAATTGCTCGTCACGCTCGGAAAAGGGATCTGGTCGACTGTTACCTATCCGTTCAATATGCTCAAAAACGCACTCGGCAAACTGCGAAAGCTTCTCCCATTTTCTGATGCCAAAGAAGGACCGCTTTCCACGTTGACTACGTCAGGAAAAGCATTACTCGAAACATTGGCTGGCGGCATGGCCGCCGCGCAGAACGCGCCCACCAGTATATTCAAAACCGCGACCCAAGGGATTCTTGCATCGCTTTCCGGAGCGTGGAATGGGATACGGAATGTGGGTAAGGCTGCGATGATGCATCTAGCAGTTCCGATGAAAAACGGAAACTGGGGAGCATTAGCCGAAGGTGCGGTTCAGGCCGGAAGCCGAATCAAGGCCGCACTGAGTAATGTCATGCCGAAGTTGCCCATTCCTGACTTTGTGCGAAATATGCTCCCGCGCCCGGCACAACCTGCGATGCCGTCGACAAAGAATATTCAACCAGCCATGCCAATGGTCGCAACGCAAACGCCATCAATCATTCCTGCGACGCTTTCGGCAGTGCTGATGCTGACTCCGGTGTTGGCTTCCGCGATTCCGGATACGATGACCACCACGCTCTCATCCTCGGCTATTCAGTTGCCATCGCCGGATCCAATTGCCGTAGCCGCACAGGTAGACCCGCAGATCGGAGCCATTCCCTCCATCGAAACCCCGGGCGACAAACCGGCCACCGTGGGCAATGAAGTATTCCAGCCCATCCGTTTGCCGGAAGTCGAATCAAGGCAGCACAACCCCGAAAAGCTGGCCACCGTTCGGCAAAGCAGCAATACCCCACAAGCACAGGAAGGGAGCCGCCCGGATGTCGCGCAACTGCTCGAAGCTCTGCTGGGTAAAATCGATGCGCTGGCTGAACGCCCGATTGACGTATCGGTCGCCACCCATATCGATGGCCGTCAGGTCGCCGAGGCGGTTTACAAGAACCAGCGAGAACAGAAAATCAGAAATTATGGAACGTTGTGAGGTGATGTGTGAGTTGGGATAAACAACCGATCAAGGGCTATCTGGTCGATGCCGACACGGGTGAGCGACTGGAGTTTCAGTATAACCCGAATAATATCAGCGACGAAAAGTCGACCAGCTATGCCGCTGTCAAAATTCCGGGCATGAGCCATCCACGCTATCAGTATGTCGCCGGAGAGCCGCGTCGGATCGTTTTCAAGATCGAGCTATTCAAAGATTCGGTAAAGCAGAAGGTCGACTGGCTTCGCTCCCTGCAATATCCGGAGCACGCCGGAAGCATGCTTAAAAATGCCCCGCACCGTGTGATTCTCATTTTCGGCGATCTTTATCCCGGCGTGACCTGTATCGTTCGATCCGTAAAGGCCCGCTATTTCGGGTTATTCGATCAGACCAATCTTGCTCCGCAACGGGCCGAGGTGGATATCACGCTTGAAGAATACGTTGATCAATCCGTCAACGGATCGGAGGTGCGCTCATGATTCGCAAAGATTCCCGTTACGCCCAATCGATTCTCTATAAAAGCAGTGACGGCGATTCGCTCGGAATGCGTCGACGAATCGATACCACGCCCCGTTTCGACGACTGTTTTCATACCGTCATTGATGGTGATCGGATCGACCTTCTGGCCCACCGATACCTCGGCAATGCCAAGCTCTGGTGGATCATCTGCGATTACAACGATCTGTTTTTCCCGCTGGAGTTGGCGCTCGGGCAGGTTCTCCGTTGCCCCTCGAAAGATCACGTCAATATGCATATTCTGGACTGAGCACTTAATGGAGCGCTTCTCCCGCTCGCATATCAGCAGGAGACAACCGCTTCTTTTGATCGAACCGTCGTTTGTATTCCTCAACATCCCAGAGCCACGCTTCTTCAATCTCGTATTGGGTGTTGTAAAGAACCCAGATCAGGTAATCCCATTCGTAGTTGCTGGCTTTGCCTACCAATGTCACCTTTGATCCCGGTTTGCCACTGGGACGATTCGCTTTCACCTGATATCTCTTCCCGTCATGCACAAAATCACTTCCTCTAGAAACAGCGGTTTTGTCCTGCATATAAGCGGAATAATCTGCATCTGAGCATCCAACCAGCATCGCCGCATCATATTCAGACACGGTTGAAGTGATTGCTGGCGCGACCCCGTAGCGTTTTTGCCATTCCAAAGCAGTTGCAACTAATTGTTCGCGAAGTTCCATCCCTACATCTCCGTTTGTTGAAAGCAAAGCGGAGCTTATGAAATAACGCATTTCTTTTCAATGTTCACCAGCCCGAGATTGTATTCAGACACATCTCTTCCGTTTCCGGTAAGTAAGCAGAGAACGACCGGAGACGTGCATGGAACTCGATACTTTTAAACCAACCTATTTGATTCAGATTGAAGGGCAATCGCTCTCCAAAGACATCACGCAGGAAATCACCTCGTTTGTTTTTACCGACAACGAGGAGGAGCTGGATGTGCTGGAGTTGTCGATCAGCAACCGCAACCTGCAGTTTGTCGATGACCCGCTCTTTCAGGAAGGAAACGAGATCATTGCCCGTTTCGGTTATGTCGGGAACCTGTCTCCCCGCAAAAAGGCGGTCATCAAAGATATCGACTACGATTTCCCCGAAGGCGGTGCGCCCACCATTCGCATAAAAGCCTATGACAAAGGGTTCAAACTCGCAGGGAAAGAAAATCAAAAGGTCTGGCAAAAACCAGCTCCAGGCATTCTCTACTCCGAAATTGCCGAACAGATCGCCGCCGCGAACGCACTCAGCCCCGTCGTTACACCGACCGTTGGATATCACTTGCGTGTCATACAGAGCAATCAATCCGACGCCATTTTCCTGAAGGAGCTGGCGAGTAAAGCCCGCGATCAGAACGGTCAGGGAATTACGGGATACAGCTTTTTTGTGCAGGATGATGAATTGCACTTCCACCCCCGGGAGCTGGATAAAACTCCGTCTCTGACTCTGGAATACTTCACGGATCAAAAAGGCGTCCTGCGCTCATTTCGTCCGGAGACGCAGTCGCAGGGAGCCAAGGGCGCGGGCGTCGAAATAAAAACAGTCGGCGTGGATCCCCGCAAAAAAGAAGCGGTGGAGCATAAAGCCAACAATGAAACCACTCCTGAGCGAACATCGCTGGGCAAGCAGACCTATCTGGTGGACGGCAATACGGGCGAAGGCCGATTCAAAGAGCAGGAGACCGGTGCTGTTGTGCCGAGTTTTGAGCGTTCCGAGGGCTTTCATGAAGAACCGGCGCAGGAACCCGCACAGGACGTGGCCGAGGGGAAATTCAGGGAAGCCGAACTTAAGCAGGTGGAAGCGACTGCCGTGACCATCGGCATTCCCCGCTTACGGGCGAAAAATAACGTGGAGGTTAAGGGCGTAGGTCGGAAGTTTTCTGGTGTGTATTACTGCAACTCCGTCCGCCACAGCTTTGGTTCATCCGGCTACTCCTGCGAACTCAAACTCAAGAAAAATGCTCTGGGTAAAGGGGCTGGCGATAAGTCGGTGCTGACCACGGGCAAAACCAACGATCAAGAAGGTTCCGCAACCCCACAACCCGATGCCCCGGCGATGGTCACGGTCAACGCGGATTCTGGCGCAATCACATAGGAGTATATGACATGGAGAATGTTCAACAAATTATAACGACTGGCTCTCTTATTGGGTTTAATGATTCGCTGCAGGTGGAACTGTTGCCCGGTGGGCGGTGCGTCCGTCTAACGAATAACTTTAAGGTGACGTTGGCCGTTGGGCGAATGATCACAGTTCCCGCCGGATTCGAGACCGACTTTGCATCGGTTCCCCGCCTGTTCTGGCGAATCATTCCGCCATGGGGGCGCTATTCTGCTGCGGCGGTGGTACATGACTACCTTTATGCAACCGCATCGATCACCCGTTATGAGGCCGACCGTATATTCCTGGACTTGATGAAGCGGCTCGGGGTGCCGCTCTGGAAACGCCGTCTGATGTACCGAGCAGTTCGCCTCGGTGGCTGGGCTTCTTGGAAAAGGTTCCGGAGTCAAAACCGATGACTGCAACCAAGCCGTATTACGGCAAATATCGCGCGTTCGTGCGCGATAACCATGATCCTGAACGGTTGGGACGGGTACGGCTCGAAATCCCCGCTGTGTTGGGCACTGGCCGCGACAATTGGTCAGACTGGGCCGCTCCCTGTTTCCCGTATGGTGGGAACGACGATTGCGGCATGTTCCTCGTACCGGAAGAAGGTGCGTCGGTCTGGGCAGAGTTTGAAGGCGGCATCGTTCAATACCCAATTTGGAGTGGTGTATGGCTGGCGGGAAGCAATCCCGGCGAGCAACCGGAGGAATCCAAGCGCACCTGCAGCAGTGCATTCTGTAAAGATTGCGAGGACCAGCAGGAACACCAAGCGCATCCGCACGATCACCTCGAACATAAAAAATATCATAACCATCCGGAATATTACTGTCCGCGCTTCCGGGTGCTTCTGAAAACGGAGACCGGCCACACCATTCTCGCCGATGACCGTGATGGTGATGAATTGATGCGCCTGATTGATCGCGCCGGTCAAATCCTCACGATGGAGGCCAAAGTAAAGTCGGAGATGCAGCAAGGCAATGCCCTCAAGCGCGGAACTAAAGATGCTGAACGCGGCGACCAGCTCGACATTTCATCCCAGATTGTCGATGCAAAGGCGCGAATTCAACTGACCGATCTCTGTCGCCAGAAGATAGTTTTAGAAGCGTGGCAGGATGAGGAAAAGGTCCACATTCTTTCCTGCGACAAAGGCCGCTCCCGCTGGCAAAAGATTCTGATCGATACCACCAAGGGGCGCGAAAAGGTCCACATCTGGGGGCTTAACGGTACTCAGGAAATCCTGATCGACTCCACTGCGGGCCGGGAAATGATCCGTCTGAGTGATAAAGCAAAACAAACCGTCACGCTCAACGCCGCCTCGGGCACGGAGAGCATCAGCGCAACCGACAAAGCGGGCAGCCTCATTTTTATGGATGGAGTCGGCGGCAACATCATCATCCAATCCACCAGCCAAGTTTTGATTAACCCATAAGGAGTGTTTAAATGAACGAAACTAAACCAAGCGGACTAAGCGCGTCAGAAGAACTACTGGCCCGCACTTTTGAAACATGGCGAACGGAATTTCGCGGTATTCTCGAAACCCATCGTCAGGAAATTCAGGATCGTCTCGAAAAGATCGAACGCGAAATCGAGAAGAAATCCGATAAGGAAAATGTGGATGTACTGGTGCGCGGTATTCATTCGGACCTGCATCGCCATGCAGAAGAGATCGACCGTCTGCACAGCCGTATCAGCACAAAAGTGGGTGTGGATACCATGTGGAAAGTGCTCGGTCTCGCATTGGGGATCGGTACCGCTGTCGGCGGGCTGATTGGTTATCTCATCAATCTAATAATGAAGTTGAAATCATGAGCGCACCGCAGGCACGTCTAGGAGACAGCAGTAGTCACGGCGGTGTTATCATTTCAGCCGCCGTTCGCACCATGGTGAACGGCATCCCTGTTGCCCGCATGGGCGATCTACACGTTTGCCCAATTCCCGGTCACGGAGTTACGCCCATCGTAACCGGCAGCACAACTACGCTGACCGAAGGCAAACCCAATGCTCGACTCGGCGATCAATGTGGCTGTGGAGCTGTAATTGTCGCGGGTAGCCCAGACGATTTGCTTAGTTAACATCAGGAGTCAGCAACCATGAATCAACCGCCATCCATTGTTTACTGGGATGTTTTCCCGAAACTGATCCGTGTTTCCACATCCGATCTGCCTCAGTCCATTCCGCTTTCGTTACGGGGCGATGTGGAGGCGCCTCTGTTTTTTTCATCCAACCCCTTGATTGCCGATGTGGATGAATCCGGCGTTGTGATCTGTGGTATGCAGCCCGGTGCGGCGGTTCTGACGATCTGCCGCTCTGAGGAACTGGATAGCATCCGTTATGTGCAGGTGGAGGTCTACGGCGCACCGATCAGCAGTGGAGCGTTGCCAACATGAGTGAGTTGAATTACTGGGATATTTTCCCTCAGAGCATTCGTTTTTCAAAGAGCGATGAGATGCAGTTTATTCCGCTGTCGATGCGGGGTTCGGAGCGGTCGGTGGAGTTTGAATCCTCCAATCCTGCCGTGGCAGAGGTCTCTGAAGATGGTGTGCTGACCGCCGGAATGGAGGTCGGAAATGCAATGATCATGGTGCGGGACAGTGAAAATCGAAATACCCTGCGTTACCTGCAGGTGGAAGTGCGTGATTCGTCTTGGTTCGCCAATCATCCCGACTACGTTCTCGATCTTGGCGAAAATGTGACACTCCAAGGCTCTGTGATTGATGCCTTGAGCACAAATGCAGTTGCCGGTGTTTTGATGACCATTCGCCGCAATTCAGGGGGATCGATTGTCGCTCAGCAAATCACGGACAGTCGGGGTGAATATGAGGTGGAACTTTATGAAGGAGTCTATATTTACGAGGCAACCGCCCAGAATTATATCAGCTCCACCGGACTAATCAGTGTCGCGGCCAGTGGGAGTATTGGTCAGCACATCGTGATGTCTCCCGAACTAAACGGTCAGGTGGCCCGTATTGTTTTGCAGTGGGGAGAAACTCCCCGAGATCTGGATTCCCACCTGCGAGGCCCCCGACCTGGAGGAGGAAGCTTTCATGTCTCCTATTCAGATGACTATGTGGAAGATTGCGGCGAGTTGGATGTCGACGACACGTCATCGTATGGACCGGAAACGATCACGATGCTCCGGTTGGTAGCAGGGACGTATCTCTACAGCGTTCACGACTATACGAACAGGAATTCGTCAACCAGCACTGGGCTGGCGAATTCGAATGCGACGGTGAAGCTCTTTTTTCACGATGGTCAGGAACTAACTTTCAATGTGCCCGATCAGCCCGGGACACTCTGGAACGTATTCGAAATTGACGGCGCAACCGGAGTCATCACGCCTCTGAATGAAATGGAATTTGAATCCAATATCTAATGATGTTGGGCTATAGGAGAACACATGATCTCAGAAGAAGAACCCACTGGGCCATTGATTGAGCAGACCGATTCCGGCGAAAATCATTATATATTGAACACGCTGGCGGTTTGCCTGCACGGCATTCACACCGAAATTGCCGGAATAAGGACGCTGCTCGAGGCTTCATACAACGCGTCACAACTGCTGCAACAGCAGGCTCAGGAGGCGTTGGAAGCACACAAACAAAATACACAGGACTATCTGAGCCGGATCACAACCGAGCCAGCGCCCGATTTTTATCCGTTCGTTGACATGCCAACCGGAACAAATATTCGCGATCTCCCCGACGGGAACCGGCTCTTCACGCTGTCGGACGGCGTGATCTTAAAAACCAATGCCGACCATACACTTGCTGTAATCGTGGACGGCGAAGCTCGGCAAGTGATCCCTGACAATGGGGCTTGGGTTGAGATCACTCCCGGACAAGCCTTTGAGCTGCAGGGTGACTGGATAAAAACTACAGCAGCACAGGCGGGCATCGAAGGCTTGCCGTCAACCGCCCATGTTTCCCAGCTTGCTGAGAATCGTTTCAGCATTGAACTGCCGCCATACCGCCTCCTACTGGACCAATCGGCTCAAGCGCTTTCGGTTATCAATCCCTCCGGCACCATTGATCTGTTGGGGCTGGAGAGCATTTCGAGCGTGGGCGCGGAATCATCCATGCGCGTGTTGCCGGATGGATCAAAAGGCTTCACCTGTGCCGACAGTGGCCACGGTGGGCTGATTGAAAACGACGGTACCATCCGTCTCTCACTGAAAAGCGGCATCGATCTGATCATTCGATTTCCGCACGGCGATGCTGAGGTATTACCTGATTCCGAAAAAGAGAGGTTCTGCGAGCGATGAGTGACAACCATGATTTTCTAGGAACGGGGCTGAAATTTCCATTCAGCTTTAATACGCGCTCTGGCGGAGTAGATGTCTCATCCTCAACCGTGCGAGAACACGAACACATCCGCGAGAGCATCATTCAAATTCTCGGCACCCGACCCGGCGAACGGTTTATGAATCCGGAATTCGGATCAAAGCTGAAGGATCTGGTGTTTGAACAGAACGATTCCGTGCTGAAAGGTCTCATCCGCCACCACGTAAATGACGCGATCCGCCATTGGGAAAAGCGTGTCATCGTTACCGACGTTTCCTTTGATGACTCCAGCCAAAATACCGACAACCATCTGCTTCCAATCATTATCTCCTATCGAGTCATCCGCACTCAAGTGGAGGGAAATTTGGTGTATCCCTTTGTTCGTGAAGAAGTGGAAATATAACCCGACACTTAACTTGATGGTGTCCAACGTGTTGCTAATGTGTGAGTCGTAAAAACAAGGAGCTGCAACATGAAGAATACCAACGAATTACTCGAAAAGATTGCTCGCGACCACCTCGACATTGAAACCCTCGCCGAGCGCAAATCTGACACCCTTGATTTCCACGATATCAGCGTTTGGAACCTCAAAAATGCATTACAGGCCGCTTACGAAGCGGGACAACAAACCAGCGCGTCATAGAAACCCACGTCCGCCCTCCGACACATCCATTCCGTTTCCGGTAAGTAACCCGAGACGGAGGAATGATGAGTCGAGCAAGCATTGAATATAGCAATAAGGATTATGAATCGATCCGGCAGGAACTGCTGGCCAAAGTGCCGCAGTTGACGAATCGGTGGACGGATTTCAATCCTTCCGATCTCGGCATTGTACTACTGGATCTCTTCTGCGGGGTCGGCGACATGCTGGCTTATTATCTGGACGCGCAGGCTGCCGAGGCTTTTTTGCCGACCGCCCGTCAGCGTCAGAGTGTGATCGACCTTTGCAAGCACATTGGTTATCGGCTGGACGGCCCGGCATCCTCCACCACAACCATTCTATTTTTCCTGCCGGACACGCTGGATTTTGATCTGACCATCCCGAGGGGAACGTCATGTCGTGCTTTGGTTGAGGACGGCCACATCGATTTTGAAACAGCCGACAGCGTATTCATCCCCCGGGGAGAACATTCGGTTGAGGCTTTCGCTCGACAAGGGATTCGGAAAGTCCAGGAGCTGGAAGCAACCGGGCAACCGTGGCAGCAGTTTGAGCTGACCGGCAAGGCCATTGCTCAGGGAACCATCCGTGTAGAAATTGATGGTAAGCCATGGATGGAAGTTCGCCATTTTCAGGAAAGCGACGCAGACAGCTTTCACTTTATCACCGACTGTACGGCACTCGATGTCACCACGATTTCTTTCGGGGATGGGCAATTTGGAGCCGTCCCGCCCGCCGGGAAAACCATTTCTGTCAGCTGGCTTGAGAGTCTCGGCGCAGACGGAAACATTGCTCCCAAGCGGATCACACAACTGCTAACGCCGATCTACCATGAAAGCGTGCAGGTTCCCCTGAACATTTCCAATCCGGTGGCGGCAACAGGCGGTTCATCGCGGGAAACCATCCAGCATGCCAAAGTCCAAGCTCCCGCCGAGCTCAGTACGCTGTGGAAGGCCATCACGCTTCAGGATTACAAGGCATTGGCAGAAGGCTTCCCCGGTGTGGCCAAAGCCAAGGTGCTCGACACCAACGATTGCCAGAATATTCGTTATTACACCGTGCATCTGGCTGTTGCCCCCAATGGTGGCGGGCTGCCTTCCGGATTGTTAAAACTCGATCTGGCCGAGTTTCTGGAACGCCGGAAAGTGGCAACGGTTGAAGTTAAGTTGTTTGATCCGGTCTATCTTCCCATTCCCATTGATTGCACCGTTTATGTGTGGCCGGGCGAAGATCTCGCAGCCATTCAACGTCGAATCGAAACCGCGCTGGCTGACTTCTTTTCCTTTGACCGAGTCAATTTTGAGCAGGCTATCCACACCTCGGATCTGGTTGCCCTGATTGATGGCGTTCCAGGAGTCAGCCACCTTCATCTGCACACGCCTCCGACTGACATGGAACTGAAACGCGGTGAAATCCCTGTGCTTGGCACCGTGACGCTCGATATCCGGAGGGCGGAATAATGACGGAATGGTTCCAGCGCAACCTGATTGATCTGCTTCCGCCGCTTTATGCAGATGCGGATGAAGACCGCGACCTGCAGACCTTTCTTTCGTTACCGGCAGAAACGCTTGATGAATTGAAGGCTTCCATCGACCGTTTGCCCGGCATTTTTGATGTGGATCATTGCGATGAGCGGTTCCTTCCGCTACTGGCGTATTTGGTCGGCCACACTTACGATGGAACCGATGCGCCGAACAACCAGCGTCGCCTAATTCGTGAATCCATCGAAATTTATCGCCGAAAAGGAACGCTCCCGGCAATGGATCGAAGCCTTTCCGCTATTGGATGGGAAGGCAATATCGAGGAGACCTTCCGTCGGGCATTGCGCCTGAATGCCCGCTCCCGGTTAAACGCGGCCCGTTTGCCCGGTCAGGTATTCAGTCTGGGCGCTTACCGAGTCCACAGCTTTAATCTGGCAGAAGGTGTTCGTGAGGCGCTGAATTTTCATCACCCAGCAGGAACCCGAGCATTTTTCCTTCAATGGCTGGCTAGTTTTATTGAGCTGACCACCGATTTGAAATTTGAGAACGCAGCGCATATCCGCCGTGTGGCACTGGCCTTTCTGGATGACTCCTTTGTGTTGGGCCGCAGCCAACTTGGATCCTGCGACCACCTGACCAATAAGCAGCAGGTATTTAACGTGCTGCAGTTGACCAGCACGGTTGAAATGGCTCCGGAGATCGACCGGGCCGCCAATAAGGTATCTCGCTTCCATGGCCGTCAGGACAGACTCCGTCTGAATACTAAACGGTTGAACCGAGTAAAAACACCGAACCTTTCAGTCCGCGAGGATCGACTCTCGTTCTGCAATCCCATTTACACAGGGCGCAACTATTGGGCCGACATTGCCGAGGTAGGATTCCGCTTATCCGAAAACCATTTGAATCAACGAAAGATTCCCTTTGCTGAGGCTGAGGTGCGTTATTGTTTTCGACAGAAAGATATCTTCTCCGTTTTGCAGGCCGAATCCTCGCTGGTACTGCCGAACCAACAGGTGCTTGGAATCCGTTGTGAAGCAAATGCTCAGCCCCGCTTTAAACTCGGGCAGTCTCCCCTCAATCGTGAGATTCTGATCAACAGCATGGTCACCGGTACCGGAATCCACCTCATTGCATCCGTTGCCTGTCAGGCCGAAGTGACCGAGGCAACGGATCTGTTGAATCGGTGGTGCAGCCGCAAACCCTCCTTCGGTCTCAACGCAAACACACTGAACTCCCGTCGTTTGAGCAATGTGAATTTGACCGAAGAGCGGGCAACGCTGGAAGTTTACACGGACACGAATTTCGACCGCACCCGGGTCTCGCCCATGAGCCTGAACCAATGTGCTCTGAATACGACGGCTCTGCGTCTTTCCGTAGACCGTTCACGACCACTCAAGGTTGGGCGGGCAAAACTCAACCAATCGGGCTTCCGCCGCACGGAACCCGGATATCGCTGGCTGTTCCGTCAGCGGGATTTAAACGACGAACAAACCGCCTCTGTAGAGAGTGCAACGAATCAATACACCGTAACGAAATGGCCTGCTTAAGGAGGCATCATGGCAATTCACCTATATCTTGACGAACAACTGACTCAGCAGATTTCGGAAGGCGATTTCAGCAATCCGGACACCGATAATTATAACGGCACCGACGGTGAAATTAAAGACCGCCAGATCTTCGTGGCCAACGAACAATCCAAACTGGCCGCACCGATTGACGATAGTCAGACGGTCATCGAACTGGAGGAACCTCGCTTTGTCGATGCGGAATTTATCATTATCGGAACCGAACAGATGCAGATCCTCTCTGGGGGAGCAACCACCTCGCTGACCGTGCGCCGTGCGGTTTCCAATACCGTAGCCGCCGCTCACGCTGACGAAGCCGTCGTCTATTCTGGCTACGATTACACCGGGCTGGTCATGGACCCGATTGACGAATTCGAAACGGACGAATCGGTCTGGTACAAGCTCGCGCTGACACAAGCCGAACTCGATGCCGCCACGCAAAGCGCACCGCTCAACCTTGGAGCCAAAGCCCACGACCAAACGATTTCATTCTGGCGACGATGCACCGTGCTTCCCAACACCCCCGTCCAAAACAAAACCGACATCAAACTGCGTCTCACCGGAACCGAAAACCCCATTTTATAAGGAGCAACCATGGCTTATTTCAGCACTCAAGGAACCGCCAGCGGACGGCTGGATCTACTCAATCGAATCAAAGATTTTCTAGTCACTACGGTTGACTGGACATTGCACGATGATCAATCAGCCGACGCGAGGCCGTATTATGTGCTCAAGTCGGTCGGCGAATCCGGCGCAGAAGACATCTATCTAAGCTTTCGGATTGGAACCAGCTCTGGACGTATCGAAGTTTACGCATACCAGTATTGGGATAACACCACCCAGACGGGGGTCAATGGAGGCTATTCCAGCAGCTACACCTATCTCCGGGCTTCTGATACCTCCGATTTTATCTATTGGTTCTATGCCGATCTCGATCATCTGTTTGTGGTCAGCAAGATCGTCTCCACCTATTACGGCCACTACAGCGGCTCCATTAAACGCTTTTGGTCATCGGCGGTTGCCATAACCCAGTCCGCAATCGTCAGCGGAAGCGCCGTGGTTATGCCCGTTAATGACGCATCCATTTTTACGCCTGATCTGCATTACATCATCAAAGATAATGCCAATATTGAACGGGTTAAGATCACGGCAATTGATACCGCTTCTACCCCTAACACAGTCACCATTGAAGCACTCACGAAAGACTATGCAGCCGGATCAAAAATCGGAGAGGATCCGCAACCCGTCATCACCGGCTATTACAATATGCCATCGACCTTTTATGCCGTGAACAAATTCGACGGCTGGGCTTCCGCCACCGGACAAAAAGGACGCTGCGGAGCGGCTCACGGAAACCTGCAAGCAGATGCCGATCCGGAGCGCCGATATAACACCACGATTCTCTTTCCATGGCTGGTCAGCATGTACGGTTCCACCAGTTATCATGAACTACGAGGGGAACTCATTGAAATCTATTCCACCGGCGGCGGTAACGTAGCCTCCGAGGATACCATTGAAATCGGGCTGGATACCTATCGGGTGTTCAGCCTGTCCGGCGGTGGCTGGTGCGCAATTAAGGAGTAACTGCGATGGCAACCGCCCAAGGAAAAATCAAACGAACACTGACTGTAAGAGGCAGACGGATTCCTCGCTTTCAAATAACGCTTCCAAGAGGAAAAGCATTCAAGACAGGTGGGAGGATTCGCCGTGGCCGTGCATAAGGGAAAAATAATCCGGCCAGCTCCTGTAGGCGGCGGCATTCGACGGCCTCACTTCCTAGTGTCGCGACCGACGCTACAGGGAGCCTACTTTGACCTACTGGCCCCTCGGGATTCAAGGCGCTCGATTATGGTTCAAACCCAGACCTCCATCCGGGTCTCAAATCAGCGTAATTTGAAGGGCGGTGTGCAAAGCATCGTGATCAATCAGCTGAATCAGAATTCCGACGCATGGCAGGTTCTGGCGCAGGCGTTTCAGCAGTCATCTTCCGCAGCAGTGCGGATAACGCATCCCCGGCAACACTCATTGGACACCGCATTCCGGATCAGCTCTCCCCGGTCATTGGTTGCCGATTCCGCCCAGAACCTTAAGCAGACCGCCTCCTGTAAAGCAGAAGCCGGACTGACCGTTTTCAATGTGATTATTAACGAGCAACACGAGATTCAGACATAAGGAGAAAACCATGGCATTGGGACTCATTGTAAAATCAGGCCGCGTACTCACGGCCAAACTATTAATCGGACAGGTGGTGGAAGGCATTACCCACTGCGCAATCGGTGACGGAGATGAAACCTTCGTTGATCCGCAGAATCCGCCCGCACCAACTATCGAACAAACGGCCCTCAAAAATGAGCAGGTCCGTAAGCGGTACTACAAACGAACCTTCCTCAAGGAAGATGCAGAAGGCACATTGGTGGTTAATGGCGTTCGCTACCTGGAGACGGCGGAAGAGACCAATACCATCGGGATTTTCTTCCGTTTTGAGGAGGCCGAAGCCAATGGAATCACCATTCGTGAATACGGTTTTTTTGGCGGCGACGTGGAATATGTGGGCGGTGTAAGCGGTGATCTTGCCACGGGCGGCCCCTTTGATCAGGACTCCAACCCAATCGGCGAAGTGCTGCACCCGGGCTACCTCTATGAAGTGAAGAATATCCCTGATTTTAACAAAATTTCCGACACCCGCGTCGAGCTGGTCGGAATCATAAAAATCTAGGGCCATAGGCCCGTTTAAATTCGATCTGAGAACAGGCCTAACAACCAACAACTATTAACGATTAACTGGAGCAACGCGACATGAGTATCTCAAGAGAAACTTTCGACCCCACTAAAAATTATAAGCGAATTCGCTACCATCAGGACCGGGATCTGCTCGATTCGGAACTGAATGAACAACAAGAGCTGATCAACCTCGAGCGCCGCAAGATTGCCGACATCCTCTTTAAGGAGGGGTCGATTCTGAGCGGGCTAAATGTGACTGTGCAGGCCAACGAGCTGATTCTCACTCAGGGCATGATCTATATCGACGGCCATGTGGAAGCAATCAATGGAGGCACACTGACCTTTGATCCGGGTACCATAGACGGATCAGATTACGTTTATGCCGAACTGCTCAAGTATAACTATGGCTACACACAGGATGCCGCTCTGATTAATCCGGCGACCGGCGAACCGACAGCAGAGCGCGAAAAATGGGTGCTGGCCCTGAAGGCAACCGACACGTCCGGCCAGACGCTGCCCAACAATGTGACCGAGCGGAAGGTGGTGCCAATCTATAAGTTTGACCGCGCCAAGGGCGATGTAACAGCCACAGTGCAGGAAAAATCCAATCTCTTCCTGCAGGATCTGCTGGGCACGCTGCCCGGCAGCCGGATTACCGTTTCTTCCATCACCGAAGACCAGCTCTCTTTTGCCGCTGCAGAAGGATTGAACTCGCTCCTGCAAAACCTGGCGGAGCGTACCTTCGATCAGGCCGGGAGCTATCTGGTCGACGGCTTCGACAGTTTCCTCGGTGCATTGGATGAAAACGATGTGGAGGTAATTACCAACGCGGGCCGCGCCTATATTCAGGGTTTTCGGCATCAGCGAGATCTGCCGACCTCCACGCCGGTTCCGAAATCGGTCGCCATCAAATCGGTGCGCGGTGAACAAAAAACCTACAACATCAGCCAGCGGCAGTATCCGGTAAACTCCACCCCGCTCAAAGAGACGACGCAGGTGGAAGCCATCGTGGAGATGACCGCCAATGTGACCCGTGGTTCGGTTGGCGGAGGTGAAGACCTGCTCGATCCCAATCCGGTGGTTGATATTCTGGAAGTCAGCCAAGGTGCATCCATCTTTCAGGAAGGTGTGGATTGGCAGCAGTCCGGCAATCAGGTCGACTGGATCGGCTCTGGCAATGAACCAGCCATCGGCACCACCTATACCGTGCGCTGGACCTACACCAAGCAGATGATCAAAGGCGAAGATTATGTGGACGGGGGCTGGTTCGGCCTGAATGCTCATCCGGCGGCGGGAACGTATCATTACATTGTGACTGTATTCGATGGCTCCGGCGAAACGGCCTTTGATGCCGGGCGCGTACTTTCCCGGATGACGGAGGCCGGTGAGCTGAACAGCCTGTCATGGCTTCCGGTGAATGGAGCCAGCGGCTACAGAGTCTATCGGGCCACGATCAATGGTTCGCGTACTAGCTTTGAACGGATTAAAGAACTGGGAAGCGAAGCGGTTACCTACATCGATGACGGTGTGGATGAAGCTTCCGGCGTTAATCCTCCGTCGGCCAATACGGCGGCGGTTTCCATGTCTTCCTCTCAGATTGAACTGGGTAACCTCAACGTCGTCAACTTTGGGCGCGGCGCTTTAGGCGAGCAGCCGGTCAACGGATCGAACTGCAGTGTTGATTACGACTACTACCTCGGGCGCAAAGACATCATCTACGCCACCAGCCGTGAAATCAAACGCCTCGAAGGCGCACCGGCGGACTTCCCGAAACTGCCGATTGTCCCGGAGAACACGCTCGGATTGTGCAGCATCGACTGCCCGCCGAATTCGACAATCATGACCATTCGCAACTTCGGCCTGACCCGTATCACCATGGATCAGATCCACGAAATCATCAAAGATGTGGAGGATCTGAAATACAACGATGCGCAGTATCAGATGAATAACGAGCTGCAGAACCGCGATGCGCAGTCGAAAAAGGGAATCTACTCGGACGACTTTTCCAATACCGCGCAGTCGGATATTTATCACGCCGACTGGGATGCCCGGGTGAATGGCCTTGAAAAGTTCGCCTCTCCGGATCGAACGGCGGTTTCCGTCCCGCTTGAAGTGGATGAAGGCAACAGCGATGCCGAATTCTTCGGCAGCCTCGCGCTCCTGCCCGGAACGGAAGAAGTGCTGCTGGATCAGAGCGATTGGTCGGAGGAGCGCAACATTAACCCGTATGCGGTATTCGACAAACCGCCCGCCATGCTGCAGGTCACGCCGAACCTCGGTCGTCGCGGCCAGACCGGCGTTGCGGTGACCGGCATCAACTTCACGCCAAGCGGAACCGGCATTGTACTGCGGTGTGACGGACGGATCGTCGCCAGCAACCTGACCAGCGATGATGCCGGGCGCGTATCCGCATCCTTCACGATTCCGACGGAAACCCGCAACGGGAACCGGATCGTGGAAATGACGGACGGCCAGTACACCGCCCGCACCAGCCTGCAGGTGAACGATCCGCTGGTGATCACCCGTATTCAGCGTTTCATTCAAACCAACATCATCACCCGTATTGTCCGTGTTCCGGTGGTGCGGACGGTCTGGCGAACCCGCACGATCTTTGTGCGGCGCGATCCGTTGGCGCAGACCTTCAGCTTCACGGAAAACCGGGTGTTGTCGGCGATAGGCATTCAGTTCACGGAGCGTGACCCGTCTATTCCGGTTACGGTACAGATTCGCGGCGTTACCACGGGATTGCCGAACGACACCATCTTTGCCGAAAAGGTGATAGCTCCGGTGGAAATCAATCTCGGTGGCGAAACCAAAATCGCCTTCGATGATCCGTTCTATGCGGAAGCCAATACCAGCTATGCGGTCGTCCTGCTGACCAACAGCACGAACTACAAGGTGCGTACCGCCACTCTCGGAAAAACCGGTCGCTCGGGCATCATTACTCGTCAGAGCTATGCGGAAGGTGTGCTGTTGGAAAGCTCTAATGCCGAAACCTGGACTCCACTCAATGGTTCCGACCTCACGCTGAAGCTCTATGGTTATGAGTTCGAGAATGACGGCACAATTCAGTTTCAGCCGATCAACGGTGTGCAGTTCTCCGATCTGAATATTGATGAATATTCCGCCATCCCGGAAGGCACCAACCTTGTGTGGGAATATTCCACCGATGGCGGCCAGACGTGGGACGCGGTTGTTCCGGCAGAAGAGGAACGGTTGCCCAACCTGACGGACAGCGTATTGGTTCGGATTCGGTTCAGTTCCGGTATGAACAACGATACGCCAGCGCTCAACTTCCGCGATGTTAACCTGATCGGTTATCTCAACAAAACGACCGGCGTTTACCTGACCCGCGAGAACGAACTGACGCAGGGAGTGGAGTCGACGAAGGTGTATGCCCAAATGGATATCCCAAGCGGCACCAGTGTTCTGTGGTTCACCTCCAATGATGGCGGCGAAACATGGGAAGCTATGGCCATCGACGATACCCGGCCTATCGATGAAAACTGGACGGAATACACGCTGATCAGAACCTTCACCGATCCAGCGGGAACTAAAGTTCGCTATAAGGCAGAGCTAACTGGATCCGCGTTGGCTTATCCGAGGATTCACACCCTCGGCGCAACATTGAGCTAATGGAGGGCGCGAGATGATTGTTCAACGCCGGGGCGGGATGACCGAGTTCATCCCGTCTCCACAGGAAAAACGGGAAGGTTTGGTCCGAGATCACTCCTTCAATCTGATCGAGAACCTGCACAATCGGCTGCAGCGATTAGAAGCTGAACTGGACTTTCCGTTTGAAGAAGCCGAAGCCTGCTCCGCCTTTCTCGAAAAGCTGAAGCAGGATGAATCCCGCAACATCGCCATCCATAACGAGCTGCTATCGAAAGAGTAGCCATGCTTACCCGCTAACATATTTAATCCCAATGTGTTAGCGGGTTCTTTTCTGTGTTCTTTCACTTGCTATACCTCCGACACAGAGCGTGCATGCACACCACAAAGAGCGGGGTAACAGATTGCCCCGCAACGAGAAGAAACACGAGCGGAGGCACAGTATGGATTTGAGAGACCTTAGATTCGGGATTGAGATTGAAACCGTAAAACGAACCCGCGAGCAGATCGCTCGGGCAGTACACTCGGTGGTCGGCGGCACCGTCCGACACGTCGGTTATCCATCCTGCTACGACCCATGGGAAGTGAAAGACCTGCGGGGCCGTAAATGGAAAATCGTCAACGATGCATCCCTTTCCGGTGTTCCCAGCCACCTGCGGGCGGAGCTGGTCAGTCCGGTTCTGACCTACGACGACATTCCCCAGTTTCAGGAGGTGGTTCGGGCCGTCCGCCGAGCTGGCGGTCGGGTGAATACGCAGTGCGGCATCCACATCCATATCGATGCGGAACCGTTTGATGGCCGAAAACTGGGCAACCTCGCCAAGATGGTCTACAAGCAAGAACCGCTGATTCTTCACGCGCTCGGCATCAGCTCCAATCGCCTTAGCCAATATACCCGTCCGGTCTGCGACGACCTGATCCGCAGTATTGAACAGCACCGGCCAACCACCAAAGAGGAACTAAACCGCATCTGGTACGGCTACCACAACAGCCAGCCGCAACACTATGACCGAACCCGCTATCGAGGCCTCAATCTCCACAATGTTTGGTATCGCGGCACAGTTGAATTCCGCTGGTTCGAGTCCACGCTCCACGCCGGAAAGATCAAAGCCTACCTGCAGTTTTGCTTGGGCATCGCTGCCAAGGCCCTCAACGCCCGATCAGCATCCAGCCGAAAACGGGACTTCAATATTCAGAGTGCGAAATATGACTTTCGCGTCTTCCTGCTCCACCTCGGCCTGATCGGTGACGAATTTAAAACCGCCCGCCTGCACCTGATGAAAAACATGCCCGGCGATGCCGCTTTCAAACGTGGGCGACCACAGCCCACAGAAACCACAACCCAACCCACAGAGGCCGGATCAACATCCGGCCTCTCTGTTTAACAGGAGGAAACACCATGAAGATAAAGATCCATTCCATGGCTTTCGACGGGAAGCCGATCATCGACGACGGCAGAACCGTGCAGGCTCCGACCTGCCTCGAGGTCGCCGAACAGATGCACCATCAAACGCCGTTCACCACCGATCTGTCGCTGAGAGAATACCAGCTCAGGGTGCTTGCCAAAATCGAAGGCGACAACGCGAAGCCTCTACCGGACGATCCCGAGCAGGCCGCCGCTGAATTTTTCACCCGAATGGCGCAGCACGGCTGGGTGGAATTCCTGCCGGATGAGGACGCCATCGAGTCTCTGTATCCCGAGCTGTTTCAGGAGGCCGTGGAGACGGTGCGCGATTCCGGACGCACCAACATGTTCGACATTCCCGTGGCCATCGACCTGATCCGCGAGATGGGCTACCCCGAGGTGGCCCTCTGGATCACCGGCCACCTTGTGGAATATGTGGAGTTCATCATTGGGGAGCCGAAAATCTTCTTCCCTCAAACCGGCAACGGGAGCGACACACCATGTGCGGACAAGTAGGCATCATCTTTGGGAAGAAGCGCCGCCGGATCGCCGAGCGCGAATATTTGAACGAGGTATTCCGACGCATGTTGCTCAGCTCCGAGCGGCGCGGTCCGCATGCCTCCGGTGTCGCACTGCTTCAGACCGACGGCGACTTCCGGCTCTTCAAACGGCCATGGCGAGCGCATCGGGCCGTTCATGATCCGGCCTTCGGCGAAGTGTTAGACGAGGTGAATAATCGCACCACCGTCCTGATGGGCCACACCCGCTGGCGCACTCGGGGCAGTGAGTCCAACAGCCGCAACAATCACCCCATTCGGGCGGGAAGCATCATCGGAACCCACAACGGCACCATCTACAACGCCGACCAGCTGTTCTGCCGATTCCAACTGCCGCGTTATGCCGAGGTCGACAGCGAGCTGATTTTCCGATTGGCCGACTGCTTTGACTCAGAGCGTGGGTGGAACGATGTAGGCTTCCGCAAAGCCCTGCGCCGCTGTCGCGGGCAAATGAGCGCCGTGTTGGCCTCACGGTTCCGCCCCGGAACCATTACCGTACTCAAAGGGAACAAGCCGCTCACGTTGCGCTACAGCCGCAAGTGTCGGGCGGTGCTCTACGCCTCCGAGGCCGAGTTCATTGATTCTGCGCTCGATGACCGACGAGGCTGGCAGGATCTGGAAATTCCGCCGCTCACCATGCTGAGCTTCAATCATGAAAATCAGCAGGAGTGGGAGCGGCAGCCCTTCGAATTCATTTGTCAGGAACGAAAAGGAACATTACCTCAAGGAGTGATCGCATGAATACAAACCAACAGCTACGCCTATTTGTTTACGGAACCCTCAAACGCGGATACTGGAACCATGATCGGTTCTGCTCGCAGGCCGTCAGCATAGAACCCGCCACCACTTGGGGAAGGCTGTATCATCTGCCAGCCGGATTTCCCGCTCTGAAAATTCCTGACGGTTGTATTCTTGCACACGGAACCACCGATCCATTGGCCGATACTCAAATACTGAACAACATCAAATTACCGGAAACCGCCATGCAACGTCCGGATGGCGATTGGGATCTCATCCATGGCGAACTGATGACCTTTAACGAACCCGGCATTAATTTGCCGCCCATTGACCGACTGGAAGGATTCAATCCCCATGGGCACAGCATGTATAGAAGAGTTTTGGTGGCGATTAAAGAAAGGGATCGAATTTGTGCTGTGTGGGGTTATCAATACGTTCTTGATCACAAAGGCGTACGACTGGTCTCAGGAGACTGGACAGGGTTAGACATCGGCTAAACTCGGTCAAACTAGCAAAGATGAGTTGATTTTAGAGGCGCAATGCGTATCATCTATTCTTTTTAATAATTATTGAGTCGTGTTCTGGGTGGCCAGATCATGCCTGCTGGTAATGGAGCATATAATGGAAGACCGATGGTTATCTGTGGATGAGATTGGAGACTATCTCGGGGTTAAACGAGATACGGTTTATAAATGGATTGCGGACAAAAGTATGCCCGCCCACCGGATCGGTCGCCTGTGGAAGTTTAAAAAAGATGAAGTGGATGATTGGATTCGATCAGGTGGTGCAGGCACCGATCAATAAGATTAGTTCAAATCGCAAAAGTAATTCCATTTAAGGATGCTGAATGAAACAAAAACAACGAGCAATAGAAGTAATAGTATGAGTATTGCATCAGGAACGATTCAATACGAATTAGGGACGGAACCAGTGACTGGTTGCGGCCTGACCTATACTTCCGCCGAATTAGACACGGCTCTTTTAGGCCCCGTGTCAGAAGTTGTTTTTGATGATTCAGGGTTCGCAGAGATCTCGACTCTTTTGGCAGGCCTTGCTGAAACTGATTTTCACAAGAGTGAAGTTGAACGTATTTTATCGAACACCAAGCCTCCAGAAGACTGGCGCGTCGGCGAGGCATTGGCAGAATCTTATTTGACCCACCAAAAAAACTGCTTTTTTCCATGGCCGGATGGACGAGATGAACGAAAGACTGGTTCTAGTCTGCCTGGAGCTGATTTAGTTGGATTCCAATCAAACGGCACCGATGATTTTTTTGCATTTGGAGAAGTGAAAACCTCAACCGAGAATAAATATCCCCCTGGAGCCATGCATGGTCGTACTGGCTTAAAGCAGCAACTTGAAGACCTGAAGGATGATGTAAAAATCAGAGATGACCTTTTCAGATATCTTGGGTTCCGAGCGCAAAAATCGTCATGGGAAGATCGTTTTATTTCCCATGCCATTCAATCCGGCTGCGACCGAAAGGAGCTATACCGAAGCATCCGGCAATGGGCGGTCGACATAACCGTTGAACCTGCCTTGCTGGAAACCATTGACAAGGCTGCCTCCGAACCGCCTGCAGATTATGTCAACCAGCAGGGATGGGTGTTGATCGCTTTTCAAAACGCCCTGTACCAACTGCTTCATGCACCAAGCCTTGAGGCCGGAGTGGTCGATACCGTCATGGGCGGAGGCGACACCGATACGAATGCCGCCATTTGCGGGGCGCTATTAGGCGCTGTGTGCGGTCGGGAGGAGATTCCAGCCCAATGGCTCGATTGCCTGCAAAACTGCCGCCCAGAGGCCGGAAAGCCAAACGTCCGGCATCCCCGCCCGAAATGCTTCTGGCCCGTGGATGCGCTTGAGCTGGCTCAGGGCTTAATTGACTGCGCCAGACTTGCTCCCCGCAATAGCTGATCGTATTTATCGTTTTTTACTGAGTTATACCCTAAAGGGGTATATGGTGCGGACAGATAAGGAGATCGATATGGATGCACCTAAAACGACTCATCATGAAAATATGTCTCGCTTAGCTCGTGTTGAAGGGCAGGTAAAGGGCGTGTGCCGCATGATTGAAGCTGAAGAGTATTGCATTGATATAATTACGCAAATTGAAGCGGCGAGGTCGGCCTTGCATTCGGTGAGCAGGCTTATTCTTGAAAAGCATATTCGACATTGTGTCATGGATGCTCGTAATACACCGGAGCTGTTGGATCAACATATTGATGAGATTATGACAGCGGTAAAACGATTGTCGAAGTAGGAGATGGCCATGAATAAAAATCGGAGCATTGCGGAGAGCGTTCGACTTTGGATGATTGCGGTGGCAATTGCTCCTTTGATTATCATGGCGCTACAGGGCTACCATTGTGCCCGAGAGGCCGTCTTGGAGTTGAAGCATGAACAGCTTCAGGTGGTGGCGCAGGCTAAAGAACAGCGTATTCTCGATTGGATCCAAGAGCGTAGCCGAGAGCTGACGATGCTCAGCCGATTCGTTGCTCTGGACTTGCATGAAACCCCTTCCACAAACTGTCCTATCATTGAGGCCGCCATTGAATCCTCGATTCAATTAAATGATTCAGCATATGAAAGTATTGAGCTTTATTCCCGCGACTGGAAGCCGGTCTGGGGGCGCAGGAGTGAGTTGCATGATGAAAGCCTGCTTCTTCCTCCTTCATTTAGGGAAGAACTGGAAAAGTCGGAAGGAGCAGTTATTTCGAAGCCGCACATTCATGAGAACGGAATGATTGGCATTCATATCGGAGTGCCGCTGGATGTAGAACATGATTCTCTGGCTCAATATATTATCGCGGTACTTGAACTCTCCTCCACGGTTTACCCGGCGTTGGCTCCAGAGACCAGCAAGGCGACGGCGGTCCAATCATGTATTGTTTCTGAGGCCGGACTTTTATTAACGGGTGTTCCAGATGGAGTTGCTTCTGATGAAAGAGTGGTGAAACTACCTGAAGCGCTTATGAAGGCAGGAGATGAACCTACCATCTATCGAAATTTTGATCAGGAAACAGTAGTCGGAGTGGCAACCCAACTTGATGAATTAGGTTGGATACTGGTTACAGAAGCAAAGGCTAAGCATGCTTTCATGTGGTTGCACCACCTGAAAATCCGAGCCGTTCTTACCGGCATCATTGCATTAGCACTCGTGCTGGTATTGGCCGCAAAATCCGCTAGAAGAATCAGTAATCCGTTACGCCATATGGCAGACGTGGCACAATCTGTTTCTTTGGGGCAGCTTGATGCGCGAATGAAATATTTCCCGGGGCGGGAACATGTTCAGGTGGCAGATGCGTTTAATCAGATGTTGGATGAAATCGAGAAGGCCAAAGAGGCGCTGGCACATGCTGCCGCTCTGTCAGCTATTGGTAAACTGAGTGCGAGCATTGTGCATGAGATGCGGAATCCGCTATCCGCCGTAATGATGAACCTCAGTGTATTAAGAGGCGCGGTGCAGGATGATCCAGTTCACGCCGAACTGGCGGAAATCGCGGCAGATCAGGCGCAACGGCTGGAAACCATGCTGAATGACTTGCTGTTATTCGGAAAAAAAGTCGAACTCAATAAGCAGGCTGTTTCCGTCGATGATTTCTGCAAGGAGGTATCCGCATGTATTCGATCAGAAGAGGCCGATCACATTTCGTTTGAGGTCGTAAATAAACATGCCTGTCCGTTGTTTGTTGATAAGGAGCAGATGCTTCGGGCGGTGACCAATTTGGTCGACAACGCGCTGCAAGCGAGTCCAGTGAATGGCTCGGTGACCTTAACCGTGCGAGAGTCGGACACTGCTGAAATCCTTTTTGAAGTTCGCGATCAGGGCGAAGGAATTTCTGAGCGCGTTGGGGAAAAGCTGTTTGAACCCTTCTTCACCACGAAGAAACGGGGAACGGGGCTGGGCTTGCCCAACGTGAAAAAGATTGTGGAACTGCATGGAGGCGATATTTCATTTGTCTCTTCGCAGGAAGGATCTGTTTTTACAATACGTCTTCCCATGGGAGGTTCAGCGGATGAATAAGTTACTGATTATCGATGATGACGTGGCGTTGTGCCGTTCAATACAGCTCATTATGGGAGGCAAAGGGTACTGCGTTGAAGTGTGCTCTTCTGCAGAAGAAGGTCTGGCAACCATAAAGGAATTATGCCCAGACCTCGTTCTGCTGGACCTTGTACTGCCGGACGGAGACGGGCTTGAGGTGCTGGATCAAATCTCCAGCTCAAACCCGAATCTTCCAGTCGTGATTATCTCCGGACGACAGGACATGGCGGCGACCATCGAAGCGATGCGAAAAGGAGCGCATGATTATCTCCGCAAGCCATTCGACGTAAATGACGTGGAACTGGTTCTGGAAAAGGTAAAACGGGAATTCAGTCGTTCTCCAGAGGGAGAACAGACTGCACCCATCGAAACCAGAATCACGCAACCCGATGAAATCATTGGTAATGACCCCAAAGTTTTAGAGATCCTTAAGCAGGTCGGTCGTTTTTCGCGCAGTCAGGTAAACGTATTGATCCATGGAGAAAGCGGGACCGGTAAAGAGCTGGTGGCGCGGGCTATTCATGGAGCGTCCGCACCCGGAAAACCTTTTGTGGCGATTAATTGTTCCGCCATCGTGTCGACTCTGTTGGAAAGCGAACTGTTTGGGCATGAAAAAGGGGCGTTTACAGGAGCAGATCGGCAAAAACCCGGTAAGCTTGAGCAAGCGCAAAACGGCACCGTTTTCTTTGATGAAATTGGGGATATGGATCTAGACCTGCAGGCTAAGATCCTACGAGTACTCCAAGAAAAGCAATATGAACGGGTTGGAGGCAATCAGCCTTTATATTTTAAAGGGCGTGCTGTTTTTGCTACGCACCGTAATCTGGCCGAGATGGTTAAAGAAGGGACCTTCCGCGAAGACCTCTACTATCGCGTAGTCGTCGGAGAAATCCTTATTCCTCCGTTGCGTGAACGACAGGCTGATATCCCATTGCTGGCTCATCATTTTTTAAATCGGATCGGTCAAAACATGAACCGAACCATCGAGTGCTTTTCCGATCAAGCTCTTCAATTACTTTCGCAACATCCATGGCCCGGAAATGTACGAGAGTTGCAAAATGTCATTACGCGCGCTATTGCCTTGAGCGAGTCGCCTCAGATTCTTCCTGAGCATATTCATTTTTTAGGGGATTCTGCGTCTGAGACACCGTCTTCTGTAATCCAAAAACGTCCACTTCATTCATTGGCGGAAGAAGAGAAAGGGTACATCCAATATGTACTTGAAACCAAGGATTGGAACATCTCGCAGACGGCCAGAATTTTGGACATTTCCCCGACGACCTTGCGTAAGAAAATTAACGACTACAATCTAACGCGCCCCTCCAAATAAAAAGTAACCAGTTTCTGACGAGCTACTCCCCAGATTCTGACTACTTGGCCTATCCTGCTCGGGACTCTTTACGTGAAAAAACGTGGTTTTTCGAGCGTTTTACGCTGGCACACCTAGTGCTTAAGAGCTGGCAGGAGAAAGCTGATGAAAATAGTAATCATTGATAACGATACATCGATCCTGCGGAGCCTCGAGCTCGTGCTACGGGCCGACGGACATGAAGTGGTCACCTTTTCTAATCCAAAAGAGATGTTGTTTCATGTGATTAGAAAAGAGCGGGTCGATGTGTTGCTCACGGATTACTCAATGCCTGAAATGAATGGAGATGAGCTGATTTGCCGGTTGGAAAAAGATCCTTCATTCAGGTGCAAGATTATTCTGATGAGCGCCCATACCGATCTGGTCAATCAGATTGATTCCGAGGCGTTGCACATTGACCGGATTCTAGCCAAACCTATCGACATTCATCAGCTTAAAGATGCGATCTACAATTAGTCTAAAATAACCAAGGAGCAATCAATGAACCGTAACAAAGCAATCATCACGATCATGGCTATCGTCGTAACCGCAGGAGCAGGCGCATTCGCAGCCCCACAGACTGAATGCCCGGTAATGGGGGGCAAAATCAATAAATCGCTGTATGCGGATGTGAACGGCAAACGGATCTATGTCTGCTGCAAAGGCTGCATCACCAAAGTCAAAGCGGCCCCGGCCAAGTATATAAAGCAGCTGGAAGGCAAAGGCGTGGAATTCGATAAAGCGGCCCCGAAAAAAGAAGCCGCCTCCAGCAAAGGTGGATGCGGCGGCTGCGGATCCCATTAGAGAGTGTTTAATAGATATAAGTAACCAGTGAAGACAACAGGAGCTAACACATGAAACGCAGAAAAATTATGGCCATTCTTATTTCCACGATATTGGGCATTGGATTGATCTCAGCACAGGCGGCTGAAAAGAAAACGGAGCCTAAAAAGCAAACGACCTGTCCGGTGATGGGTGGAAAAATCAATAAAGCTCAATATGCGGATGTTCAGGGTAAACGCATCTATGTCTGCTGTCCCGGATGTATCGGCAAGATCAAAGCCGCCCCCGATAAGTACATTAAGCTACTGGAAGATAAGGGAATCGTCCTCGACGAAACTCCCAAGACGGGCAAGAATGAGAGCGAGAAAAAGAGCAATTCGCATGCTGGTCACCACCATTAACCAAGTTGGTTAAATTTGAGGGGGTTCCGCGAAAGCAGTTCCCCTTCATGATTGAACACAAAGGATGCCATGAAAACAAAAGCGATAGTCACATTCCTTCTTCTTTTCCCCCTGATTGTCCTCGCTGACAATCTCGGCTCCAACTTGACCTTGAGAGCTGTGTTACAGATTGGCGAAATGCAGAATCCCGGGCTTCAGGCCTCGCATAACCAATGGAAAGCAACTGAAGAGCAGATCGCGGTTAAAAAGGCACTTCCTGACCCAAGTATTTCGTATGGATATTATTTTGAACCGGTGGAAACTCGAGTCGGTCCACAAAACCAACGATTTTCTGTTTCCCAGAAGTTTCCCGGTTTCGGAAAACTTTCCTTGAAGAAGTCTATTGCCCAGCAGGAATCAAATGCCGTTCAGCAAAAGGTTCAGCAAACAAGATTGCGGCTAAATCATCGAATCACTAAAGCATACGCTGATCTCTATTATCTAAAACGCAGCATTGACGTGACGGAAGACCGCATTCGTTTGGTCCGGGATCTGGAGCAAATCGCCCGAACCCGTTATTCTGCCGGAGCACCACTGGGAGCCACTCTGCAGGCACAGGTAGAATTGGGGCGACTTGAAGATCAACTGGCAGCCTTAAATGACCAGCGAAAACCTCACTCAGCCCGACTTAACACATTACTTAACCGTCCCGAAAATGCGCCGTTGGCATGGCCTCAGAATGTTGACTACATGCCGGTGCTTTCATCGCCGGAAGAACTAAGATCATCGATTGCACGCTTTAATCCCGAACTTGGGGAATGGGATCAGCGCATTGAGCAGAGCGAACAACAAATCAAACTGGCGAAGCGCGAACGGTATCCAGATTTTTTTGTGGGACTGCAATATATACAAACGGGAGAGGCCGAGATGGCCGTACCCGATTCCGGGCAGGATGCGATTATTGGTTCTGTTGGAATAACCCTCCCGATATGGGCGGGAAAAAACCGCGCCCGCATTCAGTCGGCCTCCTATCAGAAAACGGCTGCCATGTTCAATCGTGTCGACCGTCAGCAGGAGTTGGAGTCCGCATTGCAGGAAGTCCTTTTTCAACTTCGGGATGCAGACCGTAAAATTAACCTTTATAAAGCGAGCTTGATTCCTAAAGCCCGCCAATCGTTAGAGGTGAACCGAAAAGGATATGAATCCGGCACCATGGAGTTTATCAACCTGATTGATGCGGAGCGGATGCTGCTCGAGTTTGAATTGTCCTATGAACGGGCACGCGCCGACCACCTGATTGCCCGAGCCAGACTCAGCCAGCTGACCGGGACTGATTTTCTGATTAACCAAAAGGAGGATTCCAATGAAAGCGTATCTGATTAGTGGTTTATTGGCTGCGGCACTCTTTATGGCCGGGTTGTCTTTGGCAGATCAGCCCACCCAGAGCACCTGCCCGGTGATGGAAGGGAATCCGATTGACCCTTCGTTTTTTGTTGATCATGAGGGTCAGCGTATCTATTTCTGCTGTAAAATGTGCGTCAACCTGTTTCAGGAAGCTCCTGAAAAATATCTTGCTAACCTCTCCGTGAATGAGGAGCTGCAGGAACAGCACTTAAGCGAAAAAGTTGAAGTGCATGACCACGCTACTGATCATCAAGATCATTCATCCTCATCCCGCTTGATCACATTTATTGGAAAGTTTCATCCGGTAGCGGTTCACATACCTATCGGACTTATTTTAATGGCCGCCTTGGCAGAAAGCCTATTTCTGTGCTTCGGATCCCACCCCCTCTTTCGAGGCGCGGCCCGTTTCAATTTACATTTAGCCCTGCTGGGAGCCGTGGCGGCTATCATCCTCGGCTTAGCTGCGGCTTCCGGGACCTCTTATCCTGCAGAATATGCTGAAGTACTGATGAAGCACAAAGTCGTGGCATTTATTACATTGGCAGCCTCCATCGTTGCCGCATGCTGCATGGAAATCGGCATTCGGAAAGAACGCCCGACATTCATTCTGGCCTATCGGGTATCATTAGTCTTAGCCGCTGTGCTAGTGGCGTTAACCGGCCATTTCGGAGGCATGCTGGTTTATGGACTCAATCATTTTTCGTGGTAGTTAATGGACAAAGGAATTCATATGAAACCAAATAAAACACAGATAAAGTTCGGATTGATTGCGGTCTTCGTTGTTCTGCTTACCTTTATGGTGGGTAGATGCAGCCGAGGGAAAGCGGTACACATAGAAGACGCTGGCGCTCATGAAGAGCATGTTTCGACTGAACCGGAAGTATGGACCTGCTCCATGCACCCCCAGATTCAACTGCCTAAATTTGGCAAATGCCCGATCTGTTTTATGGATCTGATTCCGCTTGAAGGCGGCGATGACGGCGGAGGAGAACGAGAAGTCAGGGTCAGCGAATATGCTGCTAAGCTGATGGAGCTGGAAACAACGCCTGCTGTGCGTCGTTTTGGAGAGGCAGAAATTCGGATGATCGGCAAGGTGGACTATGATGAAACAGGAACCTCCTACATATCTTCATGGATCGCAGGGCGCATAGACCGACTTTTTGTCGACTACACTGGTATCCCCGTTCAGAAAGGCGATCATCTCGCTGAAGTCTATAGTCCTGAATTATTCACTGCGCAGGAAGAACTCCTTCAGGCAATTCGCACGTTGGAAAGCCTAAAAGAGAGTCAGAGCAGCACGCTGATAGAAACCGCCAAGAAAACCATTGATGCCGCTCGTGAAAAACTGCGCCTTTGGGGATTCTCCGCAGAACAGATCGCTGAAGTGGAGCAACGCGAAACGCCTAGCGAACACATGACCATCTACTCTCCTGGAGCGGGCATTGTAATCCATAAAAATGCTCAGGAAGGAATGTATGTTCAAACAGGAACACGCATCTACACGATTGCTGACCTATCTACCGTATGGGTGCAGTTAGATGCGTATGAGAGTGATTTGAACTGGCTTAAATATGGCGGAAAAGTCGAATTTTCAACCGAAGCGTATCCGGGAGAAACATTCACCGGAACGATCTCATTTATTGATCCGGTTATTACTGCGTCTACCCGCACTGCCAAAGTTCGCGTGATCGTAGATAATCAAGAAGGTCGACTGAAGCCCGGAATGTTTGTTCGAGCACTGGCTCGGCCAAAAGTAGCAGCGGCTGGAAGAGTAATGGATGAAGGGCTCGCTGGTAAGTGGATCAGTCCAATGCATCCAGAAGTCATTAAAGATGAGCCCGGTCCCTGTGATGTCTGCGGGATGCCACTGGTGACGGCTGAATCCCTTGGATATGTTACCGAGAACGAAGGAAATGCTCCGCTACTCATCCCGGTGACTGCCGCCTTAAAAACCGGGAAACGAGCTGTAGTCTACGTAGAGATTCCGAATTCGGAAAAACCAAGCTACGAAGGGCGGGAAGTCGAATTAGGTGCGCGTCTGGGTGATTACTACGTGGTTGAAAGCGGTCTCGAAGAAGGCGACCTTGTTGTAACACGTGGAGCCTTCAAGCTGGATGCGGAACTGCAAATTCGTGCCAAACCCAGTATGATGAGCATGCCTAGTGAGAGCCAGAACGTTGATCATTCAACACATACCGATTCGCCTGTCGAAATCATCGTTCAGGAAACGCCTGAAGCCTTCACTCAACAGCTACAGCAAATGATTCAAAGCTATTTCACGCTACAGCAGGCTTTAGCGGGAGATGATCCCCAAGCGGCAACCATTGCGGCGGCTGCCACCAAAGAAGCGCTGGATGCCATTGATATGGGATTGCTTTCGGGCGATGCTCACATGATCTGGATGGATCATCTGAAAAATTTCAATGCGGCATTCCGCCCATTAAAAGCAGCGACGGAAATAGAGGACCAACGCGCAGCGTTTCTCTCTCTTTCTCAACAGTTGATTAAAACGGTTCAAACCTTCCCGGTCCCTGAAACTATATATCAGGCGTATTGCCCAATGGCATTTGATAATGCAGGCGCACAGTGGCTGCAATCTTCAGAAGAGGTATTAAATCCCTATTTCGGTGATATGATGCTTCGCTGTGGAGAAATTCAACAAACGTTTAACGACTCTACTCATAAATCTATGGAACAAGGCGCAACTGAGCCAGCGTCATCCGAACAGACACTTTGCCCCGTTATGGGCGGAGCCATCAATAAAGAGGTTTACGCCGACCATAACGGTTTGCGCGTATATTTTTGTTGCCCCGGTTGTGATACCACCTTCAAGGAAGATCCTGAGAAGTATATCAGCCAGATGCGAGCCGAAGGGGTAGAGCCAGCTAAAACAGAGGTTCCTCATGCTCACTAAAAAAGAACAGACTCGCGAACAAAAATCACCAGTAGGCCGTCTGATTCGGTTTTGTTTGGAAAATAAACTGATCGTAACCCTCTTTACGATGGCCGTTATCTTTGGCGGTCTACTCGTTGCTCCATTTGATTGGAAGGTCGGAGATCTCCAGCGATACCCTGTTGCGGTAGACGCCATTCCTGATATTGGAGAAAACCAGCAAATCGTCTTTACCGAGTGGATGGGACGATCCCCCGAAGATGTAGAGGATCAGATCGGTTATCCATTAACCGTTCAACTGCTCGGGATTCCGGGCGTGAAAACGATTCGTTCGTATTCCATGTTCGGCTTTTCCTCGATCTACATCATCTTTAAGGAGGATGTGGAGTTCTACTGGTCACGAACCCGCGTACTGGAAAAGCTGAATTCGCTACCTTCGGGAACATTGCCGGATGGTGTGCAACCGACGCTCGGCCCTGATGCTACAGCGTTGGGACAGGTCTATTGGTATACACTGGAAGGATTGGATCCAGACGGAAATCCAACGGGCGGATGGGATCCCGAAGAGCTCCGCACCACCCAGGATTGGTATGCACGATATTGGCTGTTATCTGCGGATGGCGTGGCTGAAGTGGCTTCAGTCGGCGGTTTTGTGCGCGAATACCAAATTGATGTGGATCCCGATGCGATGCGTGCCTACGGCGTGAGCGTAGATGAAGTCTACAAAGCGGTCCAAGGGGCCAATATGGATGTGGGCGCGAAAAACCTGGAAGTGAACCGGGTTGAATATTTTATTCGCGGCATCGGCTTCATTAAGAAAGTGGAAGACATTGAAAACAGCGTTATCAAAGTTAACGCCGATAATGTGCCTGTTTTAGTCAAACATGTGGCCAACGTGACGCTCGGCCCTGCCCAGCGTCGAGGTACGCTGGATAAAGGCGGTGCGCCAGCGGTCGGAGGGGTTGTTGTTGCACGCTATGGTGACAACCCGCTTCGAGTCATCGCCAATGTCAAAGAGAAGATTAAAGGCACTGCAGATGCACTCCCTTCCAAAGCCATCATCGATTTCAATAAGACAACCGATGAAGAGGTTATTGCATTTGGTATACAACAGGGATTTGACGCGTATAAGAACCATCAAATCAATCAACCGGAGTGGAAAGAGTATTTGCGCTCGGTTGAGCGTTCGGAATGGCCCGAATGGATAACACTCAGCAAAGTGACTGTGGTTCCATTCTATGATCGAACCGGACTGATTTATGAGACCCTCGGCACCCTGAATGAGGCAATCACGCAACAGGTATTGATCACTATTATTGTCGTATTGATGATGGTATTGCATCTACGTTCCGGGCTGGCTATCAGCACCATGCTTCCGCTAACCGTTCTATTTTGCTTCATTGGCATGAAGCTATTCAATGTCCAGGCCAATATTGTTGCCTTGTCAGGGATCGCCATCGCCATTGGAACCATTGTCGATATGGGGATCGTCATCTGCGAAAATATTCTTAAGCATCTCGATAAGGCCGATCCCGACGAATCCAAGCTTGAAGTCGTCCACCGAGCGGCTTCAGAAGTAGGAAGTGCTGTATTGACAGCTGTGCTGACTACGGTGATCAGCTTCCTGCCGGTCTTCACCATGATCGGCGCGGAAGGCAAGCTCTTCAAACCGTTAGCTTTTACGAAAACGGTGGCACTGGTCGCCTCCATTATTCTGGCATTAACTGTGTTGCCCGTGCTTTCACACACCCTGTTTTGCTGGAAACAGAAAAAGAAACAAAAACTCGTATCCCCCCGTGTTAAAAAACTCAAAAAAGGCATTCCTCTCATTGGGGTGATCACGGTCATTGCCTGTGTGGGTTTGTTGCTTACGCTAGAGTGGGAGCCACTGGGGCCAGAAAGAGGCACTTTCAGAAACCTGATTTTTGTCATCCTGCTCATCGGGGGCCTGCTTGGATTCTTCCAACTCTTCCAGCACTTTTATGCGCGCATCCTGCGGTGGTGCTTAGATCATAAGGCCTTATTCCTAATACTTCCTGTATTTCTATTTACCATGGGTATGACCAGCTGGCTGGGCTTTAGTAAAACCTTTGGATGGCTCCCAAATACCATCGAAAAAACAGCTCCAATTCAAAAATTGGCGCATTGGTTCCCCGGGTTCGGCAAAGAATTCATGCCAACGCTGGATGAGGGTTCCTTCCTCTTCATGCCCACCACCATGACCCACGCATCCATTGGTGAAGCTATTGACATTCTGGCCAAACAGGATATGGCCTTTGAGTCGATTCCAGAAATTGAGTCGGCGGTCGGAAAGCTTGGTCGCGCTGAGACGCCTCTCGACCCTGCGCCCATATCTATGATCGAAACGGTGATTAATTATATTCCCGAATATAGAACGGATAAAGATGGGCAGCGCATCAACTATAAATATTCAAAAGGAGAATTTGTCAGAGATGCTGATGGAGAACTTATAGAAGATCCCCGAGGTCGACCGTTCCGCCAATGGCGTGATCATATTCGTTCGCCTGATGATATTTGGGATGAGATTACTAAGGCCGCCAAAATACCCGGCACAACCTCCGCTCCCAATCTGCAACCGATTGCCGCCCGAATTGTTATGCTGCAAAGCGGGATGCGCGCTCCAATGGGCGTAAAGGTGCAAGGGCCAGATCTCGAAACCATCGAGGAAGTAGGGCTTCAGATTGAGAAATATCTAAAAGAAGTGCCATCCGTTGAACCGGCAGCTGTCATTGCCGACCGCATTGTGGGTAAACCTTATCTGGAAATTCATCCAGATCGAGAAGCCTTGGCTCGCTACGGCATTCCAATTCACAAGTTCCAGAATGTGGTCGAAATCGCCATTGGCGGAAAAAAGGTTACCGGGACTATCGAGGGAAGAGAGCGTTTCCCCGTTCGTGTTCGGTATGCACGTGAATTGCGTGATGATATTGAGTCTCTCGAGAAAGTACTCATTCCTGGCATGACCGGGCAGCAGATTCCGATTACTGAGTTGGCCGATATTCGTTATGTACGCGGCCCACAAAACATCAAGTCGGAAGACACCTTTCTCGTTGGCTACGTGGTCTTCGATAAAAAACCCGGCTACGCCGAAGTAGATGTGGTTGAACAGGCCCAAGCCTACCTTCAATCAAAGATCGACAGTGGTGAGCTTGAAATCCCCCGAGGTGTTAGTTATCGATTTGCGGGATCCTATGAAAACCAGCAACGAGCTTCTAAAACACTCGCGATGGTTTTGCCGATTGCACTCTTTGCCATCTTCATGCTCATCTACTTTGAGTTTAAATCCACGGCCACCACCTTGCTGATCTTTACCGGCGTCTTCATTGCATGGTCCGGTGGATTTATTCTGCTGTGGTTCTATGGACAACCTTGGTTCTTAGATTTCAGCATCTTCGGGGTTGAAATGCGCAATCTCTTTCAGGTGCACACCATCAATATGAGCGTGGCTGTCTGGGTCGGCTTCCTCGCACTCTTCGGTATTGCCACTGATGATGGCGTCGTCATGGGCACCTACCTCACACAACTGTTCAGGGAGAAAACTTTGCATACGAAACAAGAGGTCCGCGCCTTAGTCATCGAAGCAGGTAACCGACGAGTTCGAGCCTGTCTAATGACCACCGCGACCACGATTCTCGCTCTGTTGCCCGTTCTGACTTCAACAGGGCGAGGCTCTGATATCATGGTTCCCATGGCCATTCCAAGTTTTGGAGGCATGTTGATTGAAGTAATCACCATGTTGGTTGTTCCCGTGCTCTATTGCTGGATTCAGGAGCTTCGGGTTCGAAAAAACAAAAATGCATCGGAGGTATAAAGTGAAAGCGATACTACAAACAATAGCTCTATCTGCGTTTCTGATAGGCACACTTGGTTGCCAAACTTCAGGAGTTGTCCTGTCAGAAGAACAAAGCCCACACTGCCCGGACTGCAAATCAGTCACGACAACAGGCCCAATTAAAGGGACCCAAAAAACTGAAATGCACTGTCCGAGCTGCAAAACAAAATATATTGACAACAGCATTGGAGAATACGAGGACTATACAATCATTCACAGCTGCTCTAAATGCGGGATCAACGTCAAAGCATGCGAGCAGTGCAGCAAGGCATCTGGAATATAGCTAGTAATGTGATGCCATCTGCTACACTCCCGAATTGCGGAAGGTGGCAAATGGCTTTACAGAAACCGACAAGTAAAGAGCCAATAGCAATATATGAGCAATATGATCTTGTATTGCACGGAATACGGTGATATTAGATATGCAGATTATGAGAAAGTTAAGGGCCAATGTAGAAAAGATCGCGAGCGTCATGGTTATGGCGCTGTTGCTCTGCGTTTTCTTATGCCCTGTAGCTGATGCCTATGAAATGAGCCATTGTTCTGACAGCAGTCAGGAAATTGGACATTTAGATTCGCATAATGACCACCATCACCACGGCGGCCATCACCATCATTGCGAACTCGACGTTGCTCATCCTCACGAATTCTTTTCCAATACGACCTCAATAATGGTTCAGCAGGTCGAAAAAGTCGTTTTCGACTATATCGTGCAATTGTTTGAAAAGTCGGACTATAAAAGGACGTACTTGGATTCAATCGCCCGTGACAGTAGGCATACGTTTACAGTACGCCGCCTCAACAAAATTATACTCCGAGTGTGATACACATCGGCTGATTTTTTCCCATGGATTGAAGCTTTATGCTTTCAATCACCGAATGGGAATCAGTCCAGTAGTTGAAGAGTGAATAACAACTCTTCCTTCCCGCATCACACAATTTTACCGAAGACTCTGAACCTCAGCATTCAAGCAGAAATAAGCGCTGAGAATAACATCCGGTCAACCTGAACACCAGCTCCGGATCTAGAGTCGAAAATAATGAAACAAACGGAGTTTAATCATGTACAAGAATTATTTAGTTATAGCATTCGCGTCTCTTCTCGCACTGAACACTGCAATTGCATCCAATCATCAAGATTCAGAAAAAATAAAGATCGACGTAAACATCAATCCCGACAGAACGGTTCGAATTACCAATGCCTCTGCAATTCAAGAAGCTGGTGCGATAAAGGTTTCAGGGATTCTGCGGCCTAAAAGCTGGACCGCCAGAACCGTTGGACATGTGCATGTCAGCCTACTTGGAGCTGACGGTACTGTGGTGAAAACGTTTATCGTTGAGCCAAACAAAAAAGTATTCATGAGAAAAAGTTCTCACCGACCAAGGTTTAAGCTTTCCATTCCCGCAACTGATTCGACTATTACGGAGGTTGTTATGAAGCATCATAAAGCGACTTCCAGCAAGTGTTCTTGAAGCATTACATAAAGATCAGAGGTCAATAGTGATGAACGTGTTAACGCTGAAAATCACCGGCTTGGATTGTGCGGAGGAAGTAGGTGCGCTTAAAGCAACCGTTGGTAAGCTGGAGGGAGTCGATGAGCTTGCCTTTAACCTGCTAAATGGAACCATGACGGTTACCTACTCTGATGCCACCACCGCTGAAGAAGAGATCATCGCGGCGGTCTCTCAGGCCGGGATGAAGGTGCAACCATATCAACCTGGCATCGATCCAGATCAAAGCTTCTGGCAACAAGAGGGGCGCAAGATTATGTGCATCCTCAGTGGTGCTCTTGCTTTCTTTGGATTTGCCCTGCATGCGTTTCTTCACAAAAGCCTGCTCGACGCTTTGGCCGGAGGAGAAGGTGCTGAGCCTCACAGTATTCCGGTGGTCAGCATTTTCTCCTACCTTGGTGCGGTCATCGCCGGTGGATGGTATGTCTTGCCAAAGGCGATCAGTGCCGTGCGCAGGCACAGAGCGGATATGAATCTTTTGATGAGCATTGCAGTTATTGGTGCTATGTTGATCGGTGAATGGTTTGAGGCTGCTGCTGTCGCGTTCCTGTTTTCATTTTCTCTGCTGTTAGAATCTTGGAGCGTAGGTCGTGCCCGCAGGGCTATTAGGGCTTTGATGGATCTTACGCCTGCAACCGCCCGCTATATCTGCCCTTGCGATGGAGACATCATGGAAAAACCCATTGCCGATGTGCCCGTCGGTGTGACAGTGCTTGTGCGTCCGGGTGAAAAATTTCCGTTGGACGGGGTCATCAGTAAAGGAAGCACGACCGTCAATCAGGCTCCCATCACCGGCGAATCCATGCCGGTGGAAAAACAGCTGGGAGACGAGGTTTATGCGGGAACGGTGAATGAAGATGGTTCCGTTGAGTTCCGCTCGTCTAAACCTGCCAGTGAGACAACCATATCACAAATCATTCGTATGGTTGAAGAAGCCCAATCCCGCCGTGCCCCATCGGAGCAATGGGTAGAAAAATTTGCCCGCTACTACACTCCGGCGATGATTCTACTGGCCGTGCTCATTGCCCTCGTTCCCCCGGTCTTATTTGGTGGTGCATGGGGAGCGTGGTTCTATCAGGCACTGGTTATCCTTGTGATTGCCTGTCCGTGTGCTCTAGTGATTTCCACACCCGTCAGTATCGTGGCAGCGTTGGCGTCATCTGCCCGTGCAGGTGTATTGATTAAGGGCGGTGCCTATCTGGAGGCAGCCGGACGTCTTAAAGCCATTGCGCTGGATAAAACCGGAACCATCACGCACGGTAAGCCCGAGGTCCAGGAGATCGTTCCGCTCAATACCCATACGTGCAACGAACTATTGGAACGGGCCGCCGCTATGGAAGCGCATAGCGACCATCCGCTGGCACGGGCCATATTGCGTTTGGCGAAGAAGGAGGGAATTAATGTTCCTCCGGCAGAAGATTTTCAGGCAATCAAAGGTAAAGGGGCATCAGCAATCATTCATGGACGCGCCTTCTGGCTAGGTAGCCACCGCCTTCTACACGAAAAGAATATGGAAACCCCGGAGCTCCATCAGCAAATCGAGTCGATGGAAGATGCTGGTCATTCGATTGTGGTTATCGGTAACGATGAACATGTTTGTGGGCTCATTAGCGTCGCCGATTCGGTTCGTGAACATGCCGCCGAGGTCGTGAAAGGACTCAAAGCAGTCGGTCTTCAACATGTGGTGATGCTTACCGGTGATAATCAAGGTACAGCCGATGCCATAGCCAAAACAGTGGGATTGGATGACGTTCAGGCCGAACTGCTGCCGGAAGACAAGTTAAGGACGGTCGAAGGACTGGTACAACAATATGGAGACGTGGCCATGGTCGGCGACGGTATCAACGATGCCCCGGCACTAGCTGCCGCCAGTCTTGGGATTGCCATGGGTGCTGCCGGAACGGATGCAGCGATTGAAACGGCAGACATTGCCCTGATGTCCGACGACCTCACCCGCATTCCTTGGCTCATCCGGCATGCCCAGAGAACGCTGAATATCATTCGTCAGAATATCATATTTGCCCTCGGCCTGAAGTTAGTATTCATGGGGCTGGCCGTAGCTAATGTGGCGACCCTTTGGATGGCTATTGCGGCAGACATGGGAGCATCGTTGCTGGTAATCGGGAATAGCTTGCGATTACTCAGAATGAAAGCGGGGCATCAGAATGATCTCTAAACTAAACAAAGCCCTATCAGCAAAGAACATGGTCATGGTTCGATCTCTTGTGCTATTGATCGCTATGATGTTGGGGATGACTTCGCTGGGTCATTTTGAAAGCGATATCGATCACTCTCTTCAAACTGAATTGGGGCATGCTCTTGACTCGCAACGCCCGATGTCCTGCGAGTGTCATGAATGTGACAACCTTCCTTGTGGAATGGATGTTGAAATAGAATCAACATCACGATGTTCTGCGAGAATGGTAGCTATTCCAGAATCCAAAGTAACAGAACTCAGTTATAGAGAAGTCCCTCGGATAGCAATTCAGCCAATGCTCAGGGTTTCGGATAATATAATAGCCCTTCGAACGGTTCAGATGCTGATTTGATATCAGCGAAAATTCCTCAACCCAATACGTAAATGCACCTAACTTTTTAACAAAAGTTAACCAATTTTGATCAGGAGATTATATATGAAACAAATATACTTACTATTTTTCAGCCTAGCTTTAGCCAGTGTGGCGGCAGCTGAAGAATTAACATTGGACCGAGCTCTGGAACTGGCCCGGGAAAATTCGCTGCAATTAAAAGCGGATCAGAAACAAATTGAAGCCAATGAAAAAGCAAAGCTGGCAACCGGATTGTGGGACAGTCCTGAGCTGGAATTTGAGGCTGAAGGCGTCGGAGGCGATAACAACGGTTTCAATGATGCCGAGTACACGGTGGGACTGAAGCAGAGAATCCCGCTGGGAGGAAAAAACGACAAAGAACGTGCGGCTGCACAGGCGACGATTGATGTATCTACCCACGCATCGCGCCAAAACGTTCTGGAGCTGAATGAAAAAGTTCAGCGAACATTCATCGAGTTGATGAGCCAACAGGAAATCGGGAAAGTGCGCTCTGAACAGGAGCAGCTTGGGCGTGCATTTGTTGAGGTGGCTCAACGGAGGCTTCAGGCAGGAAGCGGTTCCGAACTGGAAGTAGTGCAGGCTCGGCTGGAGCTGAATAAGATCCGGCAGGCTCAATCGTGCTGTTTGGGAGATATAAAGGCGGCACAAGTAAAGTTGGCCTCGCTACTGAATGTTTCCACAAACGTGGTCTCGGAGGTAAGCATGCCTTACTACGAGCTGGAGTCCGTCGAGTCGCTCATGCTGGATAGGAACTTTCCGCTCCTCCGTCAGTATGAAGCTCAAGAAGAGAGAATTCGCGCTCAAGCCAGAAGGGCGGCGGCCAGCGATGTGCCTGATGTTACCTTTGGTGCCGGAGTCCGGTATGAAGCAGAGAGTGATATTAATTCATTTGTCTTCTCGGCTTCTATTCCGCTGACATTTAATCGCCGAGGCCGAACCCAGTCTGCTGCAGCGCTTTTAGAAGCCGAAGCGGTATGGACTGAACGGGCAGAGGCTCAACGCGAGTTGAACAGCGAGCTGAGTAGCCTTAAAGCCCTCTATCAGGGAACTGAAATGCAGGTCGATATTAGTAAGAAGGAACTGATCCCGGCTGCAGAGAAAGCCTATGAGCTAAGCCTTAAGGGATACGAAATAGGACGCTTCTCTTGGATGGAGTTGATTGCCGCTCAACAAAATCTGGCCGACATCAAAATCGCCTATATTGAATACCTGCGCGAAGCACAGCTCATCCGCGCTGACTTATCTAAATTTATAAAAGAAGGAATTTAACCATGAAAAAACTAACAATCATTACAAGCTCTCTTTTACTTGCCATGTCCGTTCTCGCTCAAAAACCCGCCTGTGACTGCGCCGACTGCAAAGAACAGGCTGCTGCGGCGGCGGCAGGAAAACAATTCACATTACCTGGCCTGCAAGGGCTAAACCAACCATCCACTGAAAATGTGAAGCTGCAGGAGCCTATATTGAGTAAAAATGCCGAACAGGAAAATGCAGAAGAAGCAACAGGTGCTGAGAAAAAAGGTGCCGAACCATGCGGAGACTCTTGTGATACTGACCATTCAGGTGTTGAGCATTCAGGCAATGAAGGCGAGCACGAGAACCATGAGCACGGAGCAGAATGCAGTCATGGCTCCGTAGCCGAAGCAACTGTACCTCATGACCACGATGGCGATGGCGTGCCAGATCACGATTCTCATGACGATGATCATGACGGTCATGACCATGGCGCGAACGATACGGATCATGATCCCCATGCAGGGCATGATCATGGCTCTAATGGCGATGCTGCTCATGATGACCACGCGGGGCATGATCATGGAGATCATGCTGACGGAGGCATTGAGCTTTCTGAAGACATGATCAAGAAAGTGGGCCTTAAACTTCTTGAGGCTGAAGGAGGAACCGTTGCGCTTTCATCCATATTTCCCGCAGAGATCAAGCTGAACCGGGACCAGTCGGCCTCTGTATCTCCTCGCTTCCCTAGCATTGTTCGGCAGGTTTTTGCTGAAATTGGAGACGAGGTTAAAAAAGGCGATGTACTGGCTTCTTTGGAAAATCGGGAAACCATGGCCGTTTATACGGTCTCGGCTCCACAGGATGGAATCATCATAAGTAAAGATCTTGCAGTTGGCGAAACTGCCGGGGTGGACTCGGTTCTATATAAAGTTGCTGATCTCTCATCGGTCTGGGCGGATATTAGTATTTTCCCGGAATATCAGCATTTAGTTCAAAAGAATACCGTCGCCACATTTGTTGCGCATGATGGCCACACAGCCAAAGGTAAGATTAAGTACGTCAGTCCGATTGTTTCGCACGAAACTCGTACGCTCACTGCACGCTGTGTACTAGAAGGCGCTACTGAAGATTTCAAACCGGGGGCTTTTGTGCGGGCTGAAATTGTGGTGAAGCAGGTCGACGCGAATGTGGTGGTCCCGCGCGAAGCAATACAGCGTATTGAGGGCGAATCCGTAATCTTTACGCCGAGTGAACATGGCTTTGTTGCAACGCCCGTTCAAACAGGAGCGGAAGATGACTTAAGCATCGAAATTCGCAGCGGTCTAAAGCCGAATGATCGGTATGTCGCCGTCGGAGCATTTGCCCTAAAAGCGCAGATGGTTACCAGCGGAATGGATCCCCATGCAGGTCATGGACATTAAATCATCTTTGACTGTTAACTGGAGATTTCCAAATGATTGAAAAAATAATTAATAGTGTTCTCAACAATAGAGGCCTCGTGCTTATTGCGCTGCTCGGCGTGATCGCGCTTGGCGTGTTCGAATACCGAAAGCTCGATGTCGAAGCGTTTCCGGATATTTCACCGATCATGGTGCCCGTTTTTGCTGAAGCCGAAGGTATGGCTCCGGAAGAAGTGGAGCAGTTAATCACGTATCCGATAGAAACCGCGATGAACGGCTTACCGGACGTGACCTTGATTAAGTCGACTTCGGCCTTTGGTATGGCTGTCGTGTACGTCTATTTCACCGACGATACCGACATCTATTTTGCCCGCCAGTTGGTTGCTGAACGGTTGGCATCTGCCGCTGCCGATCTGCCCGCCCTGCAGGAACCTCCCTCGCTGGGCCCGATCTCGACCGGGCTGGGTCAAATTTTCCTCTACTATCTGGAATTGGAAGAAGGAGCAGATACCAAAGGTCTTGATAAACTGACCTATCTGCGCGATCTCAATGACTGGGTGGTAAAACGGCAATTACAAACCGTAAATGGTGTGACTGATATTCTGAGCGCTGGAGGTTTTGTTCTTCAATATCAAATCCAAATCGACCCCTTCCTGCTGCATCAGTATGAGTTGGCCATTGAAGATGTAATGACCGCTGTCCAGCAAAACAACAGAAATGTGGGCGGGCAGTATTTGCAGATCAATTCGGAAGAGCACCTCGTCCGAGGTGTAGGATTCCTTAATGATTTGGATGATATCCGAGGGATTACACTCAAAACATTCGATGGAACTCCAGTCTCCATTGATGATGTGGCCGAAGTGGAATATGGCCACGAGTTGAGGCGGGGAATGGTTACTTTGGGAACGGGTGAAGAAGTCGTTTCCGGCATGGTGATGAAGCTTTTCGGAGCCAATGCCTCGAAAGTGATCACGGACCTGTATTCCAAGGTTGAAGAGGTTCAGGCAAGTTTGCCGGAAGGCGTAAAGCTGGTTCCGTACTATGAGCAGGCTAATCTGGTAAATAATTCAACCCGCACCGTAAATGTCGCCCTGCTTCAGGGAATGGTGCTGGTGCTGTTAGTGCTCTTTGCCTTCCTTGGCTGTTTCCGTGCGGCAACCATTGTTGCAATGGCCATGCCGTTCTGCGCCTTAGTCGCCATTATTGGCATGAACCATTTCGGCATTTCCGCGAACCTAATGTCTCTAGGCGGAATTGCCATCGCCTTAGGTATGTTGGTGGATGGATCCATTGTCGTTACAGAAAACATTCACCGGTTCCTCGGATTGAATCATGGAAAGAAAGCGGACCGGCTGAAATTGATTCATGCCGCAACGAAAGAGGTCGGTCGACCCATTGCCTTTGCGATCATGATCGTAATCGTTGTCTTCCTTCCAATTCTGTCCTTGGAGGCTACGGAAGGAAAAATGTTCAAGCCTTTGGCTTACACCGTCATGCTTGCTCTCGGCGGGTCCATCGTGTTTGCATTGGCGATTGCTCCGGTACTGTGTAGCTGGCTTCTCAACGAGAAACCCTATAAAGAGTCTCGTTTTTTCAAAGGGCTTAAAAACGGCTATCGCATCATATTAAGCGGCGCGCTTAAAGCTAAGATTCTGGTCTTTATACTGTTGGCCATGTTGCTGGCAGCATCTGGGTTCTTCCTACAACGTATTGGAACGGAGTTTATTCCCGTACTTGATGAAGGGGCAATCAGTATTGATGTGAGCATGGCCCCATCTATCGCGTTGGAAGAGGCAGAGCGAACAGTCCAGCGGGTGAACGCGGAAATCATGCAGGTAGAAGGAATAAAGGAGGCCATCGCAATGATTGGTCGACCGGAGGCGGGTAGCCACCCTCATCCTGTTAACTTTGCAATGATTCATGTGGAACTGGATAATCCGGAGGAAAAGCCTCGGGTCGTTGACGAGTTGCGAGAGCGACTGAAAGACTATCCAGGAATGCAGGTCAACTTTTCGCAGCCTATTCAACACCTGTTCGATGAAATGCTGTCTGGGTCTAGAGCTCAGCTCGCCATCAAAGTATATGGTGAAGGGTTAGATGAAATCCGAGAAACCGCTGAATCAATGCGCTCCGCACTTGAGGGTGTTGATGGACTTGTGGATTTATCTATCGAGCAAAGCTTCGGTCAGCCACAGTTTCAGGTGGTGTTGAATCACGACGAACTAGCTCGGCATAATGTGCCCGGCGAAAAGGTTCTGGAGCAGGTGGAAGCAGCAGTCGGAGGTGAGGTGATCAGCACCTTGTATCGTAATACTCGGCGCTACGGAATCCATGTTCGGCTTGCTCCGGAATTCAGGTCAACCCCTAAGCAACTAGCAGAGCTGTTCATTCGTTCTGATGACGGGGCGCTGCTTCGGCTGAATCAGCTGGCGGACATTCGGGAGGTCGATGGCCCATTGCAAATTAACCGGGAACAAAATCAGCGGCGCTGGATTGTGCAGGGAAATATTAGTGACCGCGCACTTAGTGCCGTACTCACAGATATTAAAGCAACCGTGGCAGAAAAAGTAGATGTCCCACCCGGTGTGTTCATTGAATACGGAGGTCAGTTCGAGCAACAGCAACGTGCCATGAAAAGGCTGATGATTATCGTTCCCGTCGTACTTGGGCTCATCTTCATCCTCCTGTGGATCACATTCCATTCCGTGCGACATGCCTCTATGATTATCCTGTGTGTTCCGATGGCTCTGATCGGAGGAGTCATTGGGCTATGGGTAACGGGACAATATCTCTCCGTCCCGGCATCCATCGGTTTCATTGCCCTGTTCGGGATTGCGATGCAGGACGCCATGGTGCTGTTGACCGACTTCAATGATCTCCGGAAGGAAGGACAAAGCATACACGATGCGGTTATCAATGGAGGTTTAATCCGTTTCCGGCCAGTTATTATGACAACGCTGACAACGTTGCTTGGCCTGACCCCATTGTTGATATCACAGGGATCTGGAGCAGAGGTTCAACGACCCTTGGCGGCTGTTGTTGTCTTTGGTTTGACCACTTCAACCTTTCTTACGCTATTCGTATTACCGTCAATTTATGAATTAGTGGAAAGGCGCATAGAACGAAGGGCACAGGGCTAAAAAAGAAGGAGGACAGGTAGGATTTCCTTATCTGTCTTTCCTCATTGTAATAATTATACCGTGATGGCAAGAGGGCCATTCGGTCTTTTGGTTAAAATAAAAATAAGGATAAGCAGATGAATAAACTCAGATTATTGTTGGTTGCGATGTTGGCCGTTAGCGCAGTGGCGCTAACTGGATGTGGAAAAAAGAGCGAGCCTTCCGCACCAGCAACTGAACACTCCGATCATGATGGGCACGATCACGGAGCGCATGATGATCACGCAGGACATGATCACTAAAAGTAGAGGTTGCTATATCGATTATCGATTCAAAGAGTAATCCGTATCATCAACGAACTAGGGGTAGAATCTAGGGCATCACTTGCCAGATTCTACCCCTTTTATTCGGCTTAAAAATGCGAGATACATGCGCAGCTTCTTGAACAGCATCCTTTCCCGTTCCGTGAGGAGGGGGCGAGTTATAAACGCGTAATCTGGTCACCGGATGAAGCGCATAAAACTTTCGGAGAAAACGGAGAAAGGAAATTTGGTTAAATGGCTTCCTGCGCCCTGAATTTCGGAGCCACGATCAAAAACTTGTAATCACATAATCTGGAACAATTTGCGAAAAGAGGTGGTTTATGGAGTGTTTCATGTTCGAGTCTCGCGACCTCCACCATCCTTCGCCAAGGCTTCGGCTGGCAAGCCGGAGAATTGGCGAAGGATGTCCGCTGAAGCTTTAGCGAAAGAGGACCTGGCAACCGTCTTCGCCAAGGCTGCCGCGGTCAAGAGCTCAGAAAGGATGTCATGCACTACGTTTATCTCATCCGAAGCATATCCAATCCCGATCAAACCTATATTGGCTTAACGGATGATCTCAAATCCCGCCTAAACAAGCACAATGAAGGCGGTTCGCCGCATACCTCAAAGTATAAACCATGGAACTTGGTGACCTATCTTGCATTTTCCACTCGAGAACAGGCCGCTGAATTTGAAGCCTATCTCAAATCAGGGTCTGGCCGCGCCTTCGCTAAAAAGCGGCTCTGGTGATTCATCCCGAGGAATAGCGATTAGGTTCGATTTCTCCTGGAGGGTGCGGATATTCATCCGCGCCAAAAATGACTGAAAAATCAGGGTGAAATGAATGTTTTGATAGCGACCGAGTAGGTCAACGAAGAGAGTTGAGAACGAAATTTGACGATGAGAGGCACGAAAACAGGTGAAAATATGCGATCCGGGCGCGAGGGAACGACCGTTCGATTTGAACGAAAGGTTCGGTTTTGCAGATAATCGGGCAGAGTTTAAGCTGCTGCGCGTTCGTACCACGCGAGTACGCCGCCGAGAGCTTCGTGCCGTACGATTTTGCCTTCGCTTGTGGGCGTGAAATCGGGGCGCAGAATATTGTTCCCGATGTCCTTGCCCTGATGCGGTCGCTCGTTGTTGTAGTAGCTCACCCATTTTCGGTTGATGTAGTCGAGCTGATCAAGGCTCAGGCAAAAGACAACGGCTTGCGCCAGCAAACGGTGAGCGAGCCGAATGGCGAGTCCCGAAGGGACGCTACTGTAAAGCAGAGCGCAACCTGGAAGGCACTGATGTTTGTACGTCCCAATGTAGCACTCGCAGAAGGCATTGGCCTGCGGCGAGCGTGGCGGTATTTTCAAGCACCTTACGCCCTCTGTTCGCCAAAACTCCTTAAACATCTTCCCGAATTTCTTGTCCCCGTCATGGATCAGGCATGTGGGTTTAACTCCGATTCCATCGAGCCACATCGCCGCGCTACGGATCTGAATCTTAAGCCAGTCATCATTGGGATGAAACGTGGGCGGCGTCATGAAAACGCGCCGACTACCGAGATGGATAAATACCAGCACGTAGGCGTCGAACTTGCCGAAAAGCGTGTAGATGGGCTTTGTGAAATAGTCGCAGGCAATCAACGTTTCCATGTGCGCCCCGATAAAGTCCGACCATGGAATCACGGGCTTGCTCTTTGTTTTCTGTGGCGAGGGTTCATGCCCCGCTCGCTTCAAAATATCGCGAATGGTCGTCAGCCCAATCTCAACACCCAGCTTCTTCAGCTCGCCCAGAATGCGCTTGTAACCCCACGCAATGTTTTCTGTAGCCAACTGAATCACCAGCTTTACAATTTCATCAGGGGTTTCCGGTCGGCCAGTCCTCTTTCCCTTATCCGGTTTGCCCGCCTTTTTGTTCAGCCAGCGACGGTAGGTGCTCGGCTTCACCACGCGTATCACATCCGCAATATCGTGATCAATTTTGGATCCCAAACGCAGCAATTCCGCTCGTTCGTCCGAAGATGGGATAATTCGCGGGTCATCAATGCGATCTCGGAGCATCTTGACCTGATACAACAGCAACTGAATTTGACCATCATGTTTGGGCATAAAACGGTGTGCCAAGAGCGTGTAAACCGCCCAAAACACATTAAACCTACCGCCAAATCTCTTCTTACTCATACCCAGCTAATCCCGCACAAATTCAACAACTTACGAGAGGTGCATACATTTCCGCACCCCTACGAATCCACAAAAACCGAAGATCATACGAGTTTTCGAGAAAGCGCACGACCAAAACATCCAACTTGCCCTATTCGGACTCGGTTTTTCAGCGTAAAAAATGGTGAGCGGAATGCGATCTACAACTCGTCCGAAAAAACGGAGAAAGGAAATTCCGTTAAATCGCTTCCTTTTTTTCGTTTTTGAGAAGGCCAAAAAATGTACCACAAACAACGTTAAATCAATGAGATACAAGGACGGTCAAAAACAGAGAACGGTTGTGTTTGGACTCCGCACCCTCCAGGCAAGGAACACTTCAAAGCGCTGGGCAATGATGTTGAGTTCACTGTGACCAATGCGTTCGAGGATTTTTCAGGGAAGTACGTTTAATCAAGTAGGAACCACGAATTGAACACCCATAGACACGAGTGATTTAACCGCGAAAAGCGTGAAATACACAAAAGGGTTTAATTTGAGATAATCGAAACGGCTGTTCAGGAAATCCGCTTTATTTTTCCCTTCTGGGTCTTATTGCAGGATAGTCGGTTATAGTAAAATAACGACAGTTCTTATTAGGTTTGAGGCGGGCTGGAGTTTGGCGTTGTTCAGTGCTTAATCCGCGAAGGAAGTATCCGGGAAGCTGCAGGGGGCGTGTTTTTCCGGCGTTTGAGAATTGCGATCATTTAAAATCGAGTCACTGGAGAACGTCTGTTGTATTTCCGGATGGTTGGGAAAGATGTTTGTTTTTTGGGGCCCCGGTGGAGAAACGCTGGAGTTTATGCCGTATGTCTGCGGTGCGTCGCCGGAATCCTGATGGCGGATTCAGTGGTGGTGTCGGGTTGATTTTCGTTGAATGGTGCACATTCGGGCGGTGTCGCACTGCTGATGAATCCGGGTGATTTTCCGGACCTGTTCGTCGGTCAGGTTGTTGATGGTGTGGTTCATCTGATCGACGGGCAGATGTCTAAGGGCATTGAGCGGGCAGTCGCTGAGTGCGCTGCCGAGCGGACATTCCAGGGTCAGTCCTTTGATCCAGATCCGCTTATCCAAGGGTGTAAATTTCATCATTCTGATCTCCTCTCCGACCTACAAGAGGAATTATAGATGGATTGTCGCGGCCGGCAAGAACGGAGTTTATGAAATGGAAAAGAAATATTTTGTGTATAAAACAGCTTAATAAGCGTTTCTGTTTTTCAGACGGCTGGAATCAGGCTTCCATAATCTCTTCGAGCATATTGAGAATTTCGGGGATATCGTCGCGGGTGACGGCAGAGAGCCAGATCTTCTGGGGATAGATCATAATATTGGGGCCGGCATCGCAGACGCCGAGGCATCCGGAATTGGAGACGCGGACAAAGATTTTCCAGCCGCGTTCGCGGATGGCTTCTTTGAGAAGGGGTTTCAGATCGGAATCGACGTCGTGTCCGCAGGATTTGCGGCCGTCGCTGCGTGTTTTATTACAGATAAAGAGGTGGGCTTTGTAGCGGGATTTTTTGATCTGCATGCTGTGTTTCTCCTGCTTGGTTTTAAATACCCGCTTATAATGATCACCATTTGTTGAAATAAAAGGTTAATACGTGTTTTTTTGGGGTGCGGCATGCGCTGGGCGGTTGACGCTGGATGGTGGAGCGGGTAGTTTGGCGCAAAACATGCATTTATGTAAATGCGATGGAACGGGAGATCCAGTTTTTAAGGTGCGCATGTTTGGTTGGAAAAAGACAGTGAGGGAGAATGCCATACCGCCGCCGATCGGGGTGGCGGAACTTGTTTTCTGTGTTTTTGACGAGAAAAAACGGATGAAGCACCGATTTTCTTCCTGTTCGGGGTCGGAGGCGGAACAGCGGTTCCGTTTTCTGAAGGATCCGGACGGTTCTATAGAGCATGCGTTACTGGTTGAGGCGGCGGAGAGCCGGCAGCCGGTGTCTATGCAGTTTGCGTATGATGCCGGGCGGAACAGTTATCTGCATATTCTTCCGTTTGAGCGGAAAACGGGAAAATGGTTTTTCGGCGCGGTTCAGGTCGGGATGGAGCGGCCGGATCCTGACCGGGGGGCATCGCAGTTTTCGGCGGCTCTGAGAGAACGCCGGGTCGGCCTGATTCTGGCGGATGGAAAACAGGCGGTTTTATCGGCGAGTTCGGTGCTGCCGGATGCCTTCGGGTATTCGGCCGAGGCGCTGAAGGGGAGGCCTCTTTCCGAGCTGTTCAGTGCATCGGATCTTCGGGAGCTGCAGCAGGGAGCAGCGAATACGAACCGGTCGATATTGAACGGGGCGTTCTATGCTCTGGACGGATCGAAGCGCGATGTTGAGGTGCTGAAATATTCTGCTTCGGATGATTGCGTGCTTTATGCGGTTATTGATGTGACGCGGGCGCAGCTGAATGAGGAGATTACGGCGGTTACGACGCGCGAGCGCCGGCGTATCGGTCAGGATCTGCATGATTCGATCGGGCAGGTTCTTACGGGGATCAGCCTGTTGAGCCGGTCGCTGGCGAACAGTCTGAAGCGAGCGGGCTGTACGGGGCATGAGGACGCGGTTCAGATTTCCGAGCTGGCGGATGATGCGAGCAATCAGATCCGCGAAATTTCCCGGGGGCTGATGCCGATGGAGGTGGTGAGCCGCGGGCTGATTCCGTCGCTTCGGGAACTGGCCCGGACGGTTCAGGAGAGCTGCGGCGTGGAGTGTGTAGCGTTTATTGATGAAGAGATCAGTTTCGGCGACGGTGCGGTGGAGACGCATCTTTTCCGTATTGCACAGGAAGCGGTGAATAATGCCGTGCGCCATTCCGGGGGAACCCGTATTGTGATCCATCTTTCCCGGGAGGACGGATATCCGCAGCTGGAGGTGCAGGACAACGGGCGTTGGCGGAATATCATGGAATCCGGAGGGGGGATCGGGCTCAAAACAATGGAGTATCGCGCTTCGGTCATCAACGGTCAGTTGAATATCGGTCGGGTTGAAAACGGGGGAACGAGTGTGGTGTGCCGGCTCGATGCGGATGAAGTGCTGGAAACTAAGGTGATGTAAGAATGGCGGCGAAAAATAAAAATAAACCGGGGCCGGGAAAACGTCAGGTATATCTGGTGGACGATCATCCGATCGTGCGGCAGGGACTGATTAAACTGATTGAGCAGGAGGATGCGCTGGAAGTGTGCGGTGAGGCCGGGAGTGTTTCAGCGGCGCTCGCTGCCATACAGGAACTTGAACCGGATGTGGTGCTGGTGGATATTTCATTGGAGGATTCCAACGGTCTGGAGCTGATTAAAACGATCGATGATCTCGGGCTGAAGATTCCGACGCTGGTGCTTTCGATGCACGATGAGTCGCTCTATGCCGAGCATGCACTGAAAGCGGGGGCCAGCGGATATGTCATGAAGCAGGCTGCGGCGACCACACTGGTGCAGGCGATTGAAAAAGTGCTCGACGGTGAAATTTATGTGAGTAAATCGATGTCGTCGCACATGCTGAAAATGGCCTTTCGCAGCGGCGGGGAAAAAAGCCGTGGGGGAACGGAGGCGCTGAGTCTGCGTGAACTGGAGGTGTTTGAGCTGATCGGCCGCGGCAACTCCACGCGGGAGATTGCCGAGCAGTTGAACCTGAGCGTGAAAACCATTGAGACGTATCGTGCGCATATCAAGGAAAAGCTTCATCTGCGCAGTGGTACGGAACTGATGCAGAAAGCGATTCACTGGGTGGAGAATGAATCGCACCGGTTCAACTGATTTGTTCGTGCTGCGCGGACCCGCGCGGTTTTCAATGCGGTATATTTTCGGGCTATCGGGGATTCCCCTATGGCCATACTTCCGTTTTCCCTAATTCATTTCTAGGGGTTTATACCATAGGCCTTTCAGCTGTCGCCTGTCTTGTGGAATTCTGCGGGTCAGGTAGCTTGAGAGACGTCAGCGGTTCCCGTAGTCCGGGACCGGCGGGGAGTTGGGCCTGATACGGGTTGCTGTCCGCATTCGATCGGGTGGCTTTGAGTGATTAAAGGACCGATGTGGCGCAAGTGACGGCCGGTCTGATGTGCTGCCTGCTCAACAAAAAGGAGAAAGTCATGGTTAAGCAGTTGAATAGGGTCCGTGTGCGCCTGTTTCCGGCAGGGTTGCTCGCGGTTCTTGTGTCGGCGCAAACAGGGGCGGTGGCGCAGGTGACTTCCGGGACCGCGGAGAACCGTACGCAGATTATTCAGCCGGAGGCGGAGATCAGGGCCTCCGAATATGTTTCCATTAATGTGAAAAACGCCAACATTGCGGAGGTGCTGAAAGCGTATTCGCTGCAGACGGGCCAGAGTATTGTGGTCGGACCTGATGTGGTATCCGACAGCGTGAACGTACGGCTGAATCATATTCCATGGAAAGAGGCGCTTGATGTTATCCTGAAACCGTATGGATTCGGTTATCGCGTGGTCGGTGATACGATTGTGATCAGCAAACTGGAAAATATTATCAGCGTGGAAGGCATTGAACCGCTGGTTTCGCAGGTCTTCCGTCTGGGATATCGCGATGCCTACGACATTCAGTCGATCATTGAGGCCCAGTTGAGCCCGCGCGGAAAATATACGATTCTGGAAACGAAGAGTCTGCCGGGCTGGGAGTTCGGCGGAGAGGGATCTTCAAGCGGAGCGGCCACGGAAGCCGGAGTACGTGCGCGCCGGGAGCGTAAGGAGATTCGGAAAAGTAAAACGATCGTGGTAACTGATGTGCCTTCGGCCATCACCAAAATTGAACGCATTATTGAAGAAATTGATGTGATGCCGGCTCAGGTTCTGATTGAGGCTAAGTTTCTTGAAATCTCAACGGGCGCCGGATCGGATATCGGACTGGATTATATTCAGGGGCTGGAAAATGTGGATGACTCGCTGCAGAGTTCCGGTTCTTCGCTTCAGCCGCAGGCGATCGATTCAGATGTGCTGAAAATGCTGAATGGTGTAACCGGGTATCCGAATCCGCTGAACACGGCGGCGGCCGGGGGATACGGTATGGATGAAGGGCTGCGCCTTTCGCATGCCATTCTGGGCGATTGGGGGGCAGAGATGCTGTTCCGTTTTATTGCCCAGGACGATGATTCCAACATTCTTTCCGCGCCGCGTGTATTGACGCTGAATAATCAGGAGGCGGCGATTCTGGTCGGGGAAAAGTTTCCGATCATTGAATCGCAGAACAATACCGGAAGCGGAAGTTCGATCACTTCCACCAGTCTGGATTATTATGAAAATATCGGGATCCAGCTGAATGTGATTCCGCAGGTTTGTGCGGATGATTATGTGAATATGATCGTGCATCCGGCCGTCAGCCAGATTCAGGGATATGAATCGGGACTGGTCACGGCCGGTTCGGGGGTGCAGTCCGGTACGCGTTATCCGATTCTGGATATTCGTGAAGCGGAGACGCAGATTATGATTAAAAGTGATCAGACGGCGATTATCGGCGGTCTGCAGGAGGAGCGCGATAAAGCGATCATCAGGAAGATTCCTTTCCTTGGCGATATACCGTTTCTGGGCCGTCTTTTCCGCCGCGAAACCCTTTCTAAAGAGAAAATCGATCTGCTTATTTTTATCAAGGCAACGGTGGTGGATAACGAATCCTACCAATTGAAATCGGAAGCGGAGCATGCCCGGCGGGTTAAGACGATGGACTTTGATCTGATGCAACCGGATGAGGCTGATTCCGTGGTGCCGGAACGCGTGACATCCGCACAGGACAGCGCGGATATTCTGGCGCTGGTTCAGGGTGGAAATTTTTCGGCGACCACCAATACCCCGGCTTCCCGATGACTGCACTGAAATCCTCTGAATTCACAGAAAAGGATTATACGGAATGATTATCGATCAACTCAGCGAAATGATGATTCGGAGCGGACGGGTCGGTGCATCGGAACTGGAGAAGGCCCAGGCGATTCAGGAAGAGACCGGCGAGGTTCTGACCGATATTCTGATCCATGAAAAACTGGCATCGCCGGAAGATATTGCGCTGACCTTTTCCGATCTGCTTAATATTCCGTATCTGGAACTGGGCGAGGATTTTCACCTGCAGCGGGATGAATATGACATGATTCCCGAGTCGGTGGCCCGCCGCTTCTGTCTGATTCCTCTGGTGAAAGAAGAGGGCGTTGCCATTACGTTGGTGATGAAAAACCCGCTGGATATGGATGCGGTCGATACCGTGCGTTCGCTGACCTCGTTTGAAATTCATAAGGCCGTGAGTACAGAGGAAAAAATCAAAGCGGTTATTGATAAGTGTTATCGCGAGGAGGCCTATGTTGAGGCCGGACTGCAGGACATTGTTGATGTTGAAGCCGCAGAGAAAAAGACCGGCGCTGAAACGCAGCGCGGAGACGTGGACCAACTGCTGGTTCATGCCAATGATGCGCCGGTGGTCCGCTATGTTAATCTGCTGCTGATGGAGGCGGTCCGCGACGGGGCGTCCGATATTCACTTTGAACCGGGTGAGCACAACTGCACGGTGCGTCTCCGGATTGATGGAACGCTGCATCCGGTTACTCCGCCGCCGCAATCGTTGTATCAGGCGATTATCACCCGCATCAAAATTCTTTCTGAGATGGATATTGCGGAACGCCGTCTGCCGATGGACGGGCGGTTCAAATTTAAATTTTCCGGACGTGTGGTTGATGTGCGTGTTTCTACTCTGCCGCTGGTTTTCGGCGAAAAAGTGGTGATGCGTATTCTGGATAAGCAGCGTCTGCTGCTCGATCTGGAGGACATCGGTTTTGAAGGTCAAAATCTCAAACGGTTCCGGGAGATTCTCGGCATGCCGAACGGGATTGTGCTGCTCACGGGACCGACCGGTTCAGGAAAAACAACGACCTTATACAGTGCGTTACAGATTCTCAAAAGCCCGGAGCGGAATGTCCAGACGGTGGAGGATCCTGTGGAATATCTGATTGAGGGTATCAACCAGATGCCGACGCGCCCCAAAATCGGTCTGACCTTTGCGGAATGTCTGCGGCATATTCTGCGGCAGGATCCGGATGCCGTGATGATCGGTGAGATCCGCGATGCGGAAACCGCCGAGATTGCCATGCGGGCATCGCTGACCGGTCATCTTGTTTTGAGTACACTGCATACGAATGATGCCACATCGTCATTCAGCCGCCTGCGCGATATCGGCATTCCGTCCTATCTCACAGCGGCAACGATGCGTCTGATTATTGCACAGCGGCTGGTGAAAACGATCTGTCCGAACTGTAAAACCGTCTATCAGCCTGATGATGCTGAGCTGGAGTGGGTGAAGCCGATCTATCCTGATGCGACGGACTGGACCTACTATCATGGAGCGGGCTGCAGTCATTGCCGTAACAGCGGGCTGAGAGGCCGCCGTGCGGTTTTCGAGTTTCTTGAGGTTTCTTCGGCCATTCGGGAGATGGTGCATGATGAGGTGGACGATCTTACGTTGCGCCGCAAAGCGGTCGAAGAAGGCATGCAGACGCTGGCGGAAAACGGATTTCAGCGTGTGCGCGAAGGGGTGACCACGATCGGTGAAGCGATCAATGTCTGTGTGGTTGAATAATCAGAGTCAGCATATGCCGTTATTTAATTATATTGCGAAAACGAAGGAGGGGCAGGAGGTCCGCTCCGCACTGGAGGCCGGAACACGCCTGGAGGCGTTGGAATCGCTTCGCAAAAAAGGACTGACGGTTATCGATTTATTTAATGCGGCGGAGGTTGAGTCTTCGGAGGCTGCTGCGGATGCGGGAACTGCGAGACGCCCGTTTGTCCTGCAGGGGAAACCGCACAGGAGTTTATCTTTTTCTTCCCGAGTAGGAATGACGGATCTGGCGGTGTTCTGCCGTCAGCTGGCTATTTCTGTAAATGCGGGGGTTCCGTTGCGCGATGCGATTGAAGGCATCGGTTTGGAACAGGAACATCCGGTTTTGAAGCGCGTGAGTAAAGATATGGTGCAGCAGCTGCATGACGGACAAAGTTTTTCTGAAGTGATTCGCCGTCATTCGAAGGTTTTCAACGAAATGTTCTGCGGGCTGATTAAGGTGGCGGAGGAATCGGGGAAACTGCCGGAAACACTGAGCCAGCTTGCCGCCTATCTGGAACGCACCGACCGTTTGCAGCGCCGCATCCGGGCCATGGCGGCCTATCCGGTTTTTATCGGCATTTTTTTTGTGGTGATCTGCCTGATTATGACTCTGTTTATTCTTCCGCGCTTCACCGAAATCTTCAGCGGACTGGGGGCGGATCTTCCGGTTTTCACGAAAATAATTTTTTCGGTGAATAATTTTTTTGCGGATCATTTCGCGGGGCTTCTGGTCGGCGTGTCGGCATTGATTGCAGGGCTGGTGTTATATGGCCGCACGCCTGCCGGTTCGTACCGTAAGGATCTGATCAGGCTGAAGCTGCCCTATGGCGGGAGCTGCCTTAAAAAATATATACTGGCCCGTTTCTGCCGGAGCCTGTCGATTATGGTGAACAGCGGGGTTCCTATTTCGAATGCACTTGAAATCTGTGCTGATGCAACGGGCAATCAGCTGATGAAGCGTAATGTGATGAAGGTGCGTGAACTGATTATGACGGGCAACCGGATTGCCGCCAGTCTGGATAAAACCGGTATTTTTCCGGGACTGGTTGTCCGTATGGTTTCAGTCGGTGAGGATTCCGGTCAGCTTCCGGAGGTGCTCGATAATGTGTCCGAACTTTATGAGGATCAGGTGGAGACCTCCATTATGACTTCCATGGCGCTGTTCGAACCTCTGATCATCTGTGTGTTCGGGGCCTTTGTGCTGATGCTGGTTCTTGCTATTTATCTGCCGGTTTTCACGGTTTCCATGAATATGAAATAAAGTAATGAGGGATATGATTTCCGGAGATAAGCAATGCTGAGATAGAGAGAAATAATGCGCCGGATTTAATCCGTGCGGGTATGGGGTCCCGCAGAGATGAACGTACGTAACGAAATGACAAGGAGAACAACATGAAGAATATGAAACGGAAAAAAGCAGGTTTTACGCTCGTTGAACTGATGGTGGTGGCCATCATTGTGGCTATTCTGGCAGCGGTGGCCATTCCGCTGATGACGGGTCCGACAGACCGCGCCATTGCCACCGAGGCGCAGGCGGGCTGCGGTACCATAGGAACAGCCATCCGGATGGCTTCTGTAGAGGGGATAGATATTTCTTCCATAGAGCGTATTAATGATCTGCCGGGAATCAGCGACGGGGATTTGGATGGGAATTATTATGATCATGCTGATTACAGCATTGTGGCCTATACTGCCAAAAACAATTATTCTGTCGCGGCGGCTGCGAATGAGGCGAAGGGCGGTGTTTTTGTTCAGATGAATGTTACACCTACGGGAACAACCTGGGATTACGAAGAACCCGAAGACGAGTGAATCGTTTAATTTTAACAGCCTCTCCAGCCCGGGATAGCCGGAGGACGGGGCTTTCTTAAAACCGGAAGCGGAGCGAATCTGTGAGTGGTGTGACCCGAGAAAACATTGCCGGCATTAATATTGCCGATGGTGTGGTGAGTGTGTCCCGGATCGTACGGAGGGGACGTCATAAAATTGCACTGACGCATGGGGGCTGGATGGAATATGCACCGGATGCCACGGAGGATGAAATTGTTCAGGTGATCCGTCAGCTCTGGAAAATGACCCGTATGCCGACCCGTACGGTCTGTGTCGGACTGCATACCCGTTCGCTCTGTTTGAAGTATTTTAAATACCCGGATCTTGCGCCGCGTGAGCTTGCCTCGGCATTGAATCTGGAGGCTGAGGAATCGCTGCAGCTTCCGCCGGAGGAGATTGCTCTGGACTGGCACCTGAACCGGCCGAAGAATGATCCGTATACCCGGTTGGGTGAACAGCTGCACGGGATGATGGTCGCGGTGGCGAAAAAGGAGGTCAACCGGCAGTTGAATCTGTTGAAAAAAGCAGGGCTGTTCCCGGTGATCACTGATGTGGGCTGCACGTCGCTTTGCAACCTGTTCCTGGCTTTGCGCGGGGATCGCGTGAACGAAAACAATGCGGTCTGTGTGGTTAATCTGGCGCGGTACAGCGCGGATATTTCCATTCTGTATAATGATCATTATATTTATCCGCGGACCATTATTTCGCGTTCCGCCGAGTGGTCGGGCAAGCTGCAGTATCTGATCGAGAATATTTCCGATGCACTGCTTTATTATCATGTGAAAGTTGATAAAACGCCGGTGGTGCAGTTAGTGCTTACCGGTTTTGTGCCGACGGAACCGGAGTTTGTTGCCCGGATACACGATACGATCGGACTGCCGACTGAAGTGTGGAGTCCGCTGAAAGATGATAATTTTATTGTATCGCACAAGGTGAGGTCGACGAAGCATCGTGATGTAATCTCCCCGCTGATGACCACCAGTCTCGGGCTGGGAATGAGGAATATCTGATGAAGCTGTTTATCAACTATACCTTCCGGAGCCTGGAAAAACCGGGTGCGGTTCCGGGCGTTGAATCCTGTGAACGGGAGGGTGTTTATGCCTGCTGATTTCAGAATCAATTTAGCCAAAGACCTGACGAGTACGCCTGAAGAGCGTGTCCGGTTTTATCATGGGATGCTGATCTATCAGATGATCTGCGCGGTGCTGCTGGTGCTGGTGGCTTATCTGGCCAGTCTGAATCTGACTACATTTCTGGAGAATAAAGCGCAGCAGCGTGAAATTCTGGCGACTACGGAAGCGGTTTACGGGGTTTCGAAGAGCGCTTTCAGAAATCCGGAGGCTGCTTATAACGAGCTGGATCTTTATTCCCGCCGAATTGAATCGCTGAAACGTCTACTGGGCCGGCGGATTCAACTGCTGCCGATTGTGCATAATCTGTTTCTGGAGCTTCCCGAGGGTGTGGCGCTGCAAAGTCTCTCGGCAGATACAGCCAAACTGTCCTTCGGCCTCGTTATGCCGTCGCCGACGGCTGAAAACGATGTGGTGAAGGAGCTGCGTGCGGGCTGGGAGCGTAACGAAGCGTTGATGCAGCGTGTGTCGAGTATCCGTCCGCTGACCGGAGAGCGCCGCATGGTGGGCGATCAATCGATGGTTTATATGCAGTTCGAATGTGTTTTAGAAAAGTAGGGTAGGAATGGACCTTGGAAAATTTAAAGCCGGCCGCAGAAGGCTGGCGGGATGGATTATTATCCCGCCGTTGCTGATTGTCGGGATTGGGCTGACCTCGTTTGCTTTGAAGCTGCAGTCGGAATGGCAGTTGGAGCGGACCCGGGTGCTGGCCGATCTGCTGCCACGGGTGGATGCGGCGCGAAAGGCGGCTGAGGAATTGATGGTTCGCTTCCGGACTTCGGAATCCGGATCGGTAAAAACCGAGGATGAGCTGATTTCATTTCTCCAGAATGCCGCTCAGCATGCGGGGTTTACGGTGGATAATCTGAAGGTGGAGCGCCGAGCATCGGAAATCAATGGGAGTGTTCCCGTCTTGTCGGCCAGTGTGCGGGGAACCGGAACGTTGCTTTCCGTGCAGCATTTTATGGGTGATGTCAGTTCGCGACAGCATCTGCTTTCGGAAACGTCGGTTCAGCTCAGTCAAAGTGGAAAGACGGCGGGGGAGGAGATATGCCGTGCTGATATAACCTTTGAACTGATTCTGTTCCAGACCGGGAAAACAGGCGGAGGGGTGTGATATGGGCATACGTGTTCAGGACATTCCGGAGAACGCTCCCTATAAAGAGGAAACGATCAAAGTGCCTGTGGTGCTTGCGGTTCTGCTTGTGGTGTTGATTGCTGTTCCGTTGGTTTTGTGGATCATCAGAATCAATGAAGCGGGGACGCGAGCCGCAAGTGGGGCCAGATATGATGCGCTTATTGCTGAAGTAAACCAGGGGATCCGGACGGTGAATGCGTTTCTGACCGATAATGAGGAGGAACTGGCCGCTATACGGGCTGCGCGGGAGCGCTCGGTGGTGACGCTGGTTGTTCCGGAAGTGGTGATGATGGAGGAACAGCAGAACCGCACTATACCGCCGCTGGATGTTGAGCTGAAAGGTATTTACTGGAGGGCCCGAGAGCCGCTCGCCGGCATTAATGGGGAACTCTATGGTGTGGGGGATGTGATTCAGGGATATGAAATCGTGCAGATTGATGAATTGTCCGTCCGGTTCCGGGGGCCGGATGGAACCCTTGTGGTGAAAGAAATCTATGACGGTCCGTTCAACAACCGGAACTAGAAAACGCTGCGGTTTTTCGCTGATTGAAATTATGGTGGCCGTGGTCATTCTGGCGGTGCTGGCGATCGGTGGCGCTGCATTGGTTCAGCGGGCGGGAATAACGGTTGCTGAGCAGAAAAATAAGCGCGTTGCGCTGGAGGCGGCCAATCGCCGGCTGGAGCAGTTGAGAGCGCAGCCGTATGATGTTTTAGATGATGGTCCTGTCGGTGCGGTGCGCTATGCATCGCGGTATGCGGATGGATCATTCCGCGTGGTGGATCAGAAGCCTGAGGAAACGGTTGCGATTAACGGTGTGCAGCGTCCGATATATGTGGAGCTGGAACGGGTCAGTGAAACAAGACCTGTCCGGGAATTTGTGCAGGCAACTGTATTTGTGGAATACCGGTCCGGTGAGGCGGTATCGCTGAGAACGATTCTGAGATAGCGTGACTATGAAACGGTTATGTCATGAACAAAAATGCGGAGCTGTCCTTCCGGCAGTCCTTCTTGTCATGATATTGACCAGCGTCATCGGGCTTGGACTAATGGGACTGGCCAACACCGCTGCCGTCGAAGCGGCCCGGCTCCGGAACCGAAACCAGGCTTTCTGGCTTGCGGAGGCCGGTCTGAGAGAGTTTGCGGCGGTTGTGGCGGAGCCGGAAAATTATAAACAGCTGGAGTATATCGGTTCGGGGCTGGTCGGTACGGATGTAATGAGCCGGACATTTCCGGGGTTCGGAAGGTATTCCATCGATATTTCGGCAGACGCGGAGAATCCGGCCGGAACGCTCAAACGATATACGGTTGTGTCTACAGGAACGGCGCTGGATGGGCAGGAGATCCGGATTGAGCAGCAGGCGGAAACGGCGACCTTCGGTATGTTTTCCTATTCGTCCCACAACGAGCAGGGTATTCGTTTTGATACCGATGATGTGATCGGTAAGGAGATGGAGGATCTGGATCAGAATGGGGTGCTGCATACAGACGATCAGTTGCACATTACCGGTTCGCCGGATTTCTGGGCGGCGGTCCGGTCTTCCGCCGGCAGTGTTGATTATAATGATTGGCGGCGGGGGAAGTATGTTGATCCCGAAGTATTTCATAACGGCCTGGATCTCGGTGTTGAAGAACTGGATTTCACACAGCAGAACTTCGATCAGATCCGAGAGCGGGTTCCGGCCTCCCTGCAGCTTACGGGTGATTATGCCATTACCTTTTCGGATAATCTTTATATGCTGGAAAATAAAGCAACCGGAAATGTTACCACCAATTATATTTCCGCACTTGGATCAGTTGATGAAGAGCGGGTTATCTATGTTACGGGCGATGTCGAGGTGAAAGGTGACGTCGGGACATCGGTCAGCGTGGCGGCTGAGGGATCGATCTACATTGTTGACGATCTGGTCTACACATCGTCTATTCCGTATGGGCATCATACGGAGTGGCCTTCGGGATATGAGCCGGATGAGGATGAAGTGCTCGGCCTGTTTTCGAGTAAGCGGGTTCAGGTTGCCGAGGGCTGGAAGATCGGCGATGTGGATATCCATGCCACAATTCTGGTTACGGAATATAAAGGGGGCAACGTGTATGGGGAGTGGGAGGAAACCTACGGCGGTTTCGGTGCAGCATGGGAGGGTTACGGCCGCTACGATTACAAAAGTGCATATGGAACGATTTATCTGTACGGAAGCCTGAGTAACTACCGTCGTTCGGCGGTGGGACTGGTTGGTGGAAAAGGATATATCAAGTCGTATCGTTATGATCCGCGCCTCGTTCGGGAACCGGCTCCCGGAACGCCGTTTACAGGTTATGAGTTTTCCGGATGGAGGATGTTGTGATGGGGGCGTTTTTCCGGCGGTACGCCCTTCTGATGTTTGTGATGGTGATCACTATCGGCTGCATGATTGCTGCCATTCAGACTTTTCTGGCCATTAATGTGCCGCAGGAAAAGCCGCCGGTCTTCGACAATCGGGGAATGGCGGAGCCCGAAACGGCTCCGGAACCGCCTGCCCGCAGATGGGAACCGGATTATACTGAATCCCGGCCGGAGGGGAGTGAACTGAGGTGAATGCAGGGAAGCACAGGTCGGGATTTACGCTCGTTGAACTGATGATGGCTATGCTGGCCGGTGTGGTTCTGGCGATGACGGTTTTTTCCATACTGATCTCGCAGCACCGCGCAATGGAATACAATGGCGAGTCGCTTAAAATACAGCGCGATGCATCAGTGGCACTGGCGATGATCGGTCGCGAGATCAGGCAGTCGCGCATTGAGGATATTCGGATCGATGGGGCCCGGTTCACAGCGGATCCGTATGCCTCCGGAAGCCGGCTTGATTTTGATGCCGGCGTAACGCGTAGTAATGCGGTTGCCGTATTTGTGTCCGGGAATAAGCTGATTGCTGATTCGTTAGACTTTCCTCTGGTTGAGGACCGGCTCACCGGTTTTACCGTCGATTTCACAGAAGGTCCGGCTGTTGATGTGGCCCTGCGGGTAAATGGTGGAAGCCGGGGAGGACAAACGCTGATACGCGGTACCTTTGTTCCCCGTAACTGAAGCGGTTACGGCCTAAAGCAAAACGCCTTCAGGCATAGCTCCTGCATCATCAGGATCCCACCATCGTCCCGGTTCGGTTCCGATATATTTAATGCTTTTGGTCGTCATTCGATTGCCGCGGCTTTTCACGCTTTTGACCGCGATGTCGGACGGATTGAATTTCTGCTGATGAATTCGCTGCCCTTTGGCCGGATTATATTTCACATAAATGGCCTCCGGAGTGCCGTCAGCCAGCAGTTTCAGTTTCGATTTCTCACCCTGGCTCATATAATATTCGCGGTTCATGATGGCCCCGCCGATTTTGAAGCGTTTCAGGTAAGTGATCCGGGCATCGGTATAGACACAGGTATACTGTTTATCGCGATCATAGATTTCAACGCGTTCCAGATTGCCGTCGATAAAGATTTTTTCCGGCGGCTGTATCACCTTGTACTGCCCGTTTTTCAGAATAACCAGCAGTTTATCGAGCGAGGAGCACTGCAGGATTTCCTCGCCCTTCACATTAGTGCCGATATAGCCGTTTTCATCCTGCTTAATCGAGAGTTCCGAGGCGGTCAGCTCGCGCACATCCGCCTCTTTGAAACTGGCGGCTTCCGTACGACGCGGATATTCATCCTTATAGGTTTTAATCAGGCGTTTAAGGTAGCGGATGGTATATCCGTTGAGGCCTTTAAGGTCTTTTTCCACCTGGGTGAGTTCTGCGAGAATCTCCTCGATATCCTTGCGGTTCTTCTCGATGTCGAACAGGGAGATGCGCTTGATGCGTACGCCCAGCAGCATTTCAATATCGTCGTCAACGACTTCACGCTTAAGCCGGTCTTTGAAGGGTTCCAGCCCTTTGTAGATCGCTTTATAAACCGCTTCATATGTTTTGCACTGCTCGATTTTTTTATAGATGCGGTTTTCTACAAAGATCTGTACCAGCGTCTTGTTGTGGAAATCATCGAGCAGTTTGGCCTGTTTCAGTTTCAGTTCGCCATCCAGGATCCGCAGCAGCTGCTGAACGTTTTCACGCAGCACTTCATCCACCGTCATTTCAACCGGGCGGTTTTCGCGCAGACAGATCAGGCGGCTGGAAACGGAAGTTTCGCACTTGGTGAAGGCATAGAGCGATTCAATGGCTTTTTCCTGCGATGCCCCCTGTGTAAGCGTCAGCTCAATTTCCACTTTTTCGGCTGTGAAGTCGTCAATGGCGCGGACCGGGACTTTCTTTTTCTTTACGGCATCCTCGATGGAGCCGGTCAGGGATTCCGTGGTCACACCATGAGGAAGAGCAGTGATGACAAGACGGTTATTTTTACGCGGCTCGATTTTGGCCCGCAGCTTAATTTTCCCGTTGCCTTTATTGTAGTCCGAAACATCCATGAGGCCGCCGGTCTGGAAATCCGGCAGCAGATTCAGTTCCGCCGACGCGCGTTTTTTCTCCCGGAGAATCTCAATTTCAGCTTCGAGCAGTTCGATAAAGTTGTGAGGAAGAATGCTGGTGGACAGACCCACAGCAATACCGTCCGCTCCCAGCATCAGCATGAGGGGCAGTTTACAGGGAAGGGTGACCGGTTCTTTGTTCCGTCCGTCGTAACTGGGAATCCATTCGGTCAGTTCTTTGTTGAAAATTTCATTGCGCGCCAGATTGGTCAGGCGGCATTCAATGTAACGGGAAGCGGCTGCGCGGTCGCCGGTGAAAATGTTGCCGAAGTTTCCCTGACCCTCAATCAGGTAACGCTTGTTGGTTAATGTTACCAGAGCATCGGCAATCGAGGCATCACCGTGGGGATGATACTGCATGGTATGGCCGACAATATTGGCCACTTTAATAAAGCGTCCGTCGTCTTTTTCCTTCAGCGCATGGAGAATACGGCGCTGCACCGGTTTGAGCCCGTCTTCCAGTGCCGGAATCGCCCGGTCGCAGATCACATAAGTCGCATATTCCAGAAAGTTGGAGCGAATCATCGTATTGAGCGGACCGTGTTCGGAATGTAACGGATCAAACTTACGGGGATCCTGCTCCGCTGATGTTCCGCTGTTTTGCGTCGGTTCGTTTTTTACCAGCTCCTTGCCGGAAGATTCAGGTTCAAACAGCTTTAATTCTTTGTCGGTATTTTTATTCATAATGGGCAGTACTCAAAGCGAAAGAAAAGGTATTCGATTTAAGAGAAAAGTCTACTCAACCCTGATTGTTCGCTCAATCCATTTCTAGGATCGGGTTGATTCGGCAGCGTTTCCTTATTATCAGAAGACAGCCGGTGGGCGTGCTGGAATTACTGAATGGATATTGGATAATTGTTATTAGACTTTTTATTTAAGTCTTATGGAATCGGTGTGTTCGTGATGTGCAACAAGTAAGACGCAATGTTGGGGTTGTTAAAAGAGGAAGGGGTGATAGTTTGTCAAACTCTAGATAGGCTTCCCGTTCGTTTTATTGTCAGGAGGCTGACAGATGGGAAGTTCATATGTAAATGCTTCATAAAGGTGAGGCATTCAAAAAAAGAAGGAGTGCATATGAGAAGGAAAGCTGCCGCAGGCGTTGTTGTCTTAGCAATGACGTCGTTCATATTTATTCAGTCTTCGGATGCGGGCTATAAGTGGGAAGGCTTCGACGGAGGCAATGCTCCGGGGTTCATTAAACTGGGCAATTATACGTGGAATGAACATAATTTTCCGGCTGACTATAAACAGTGGCGTGCCAGTGGATTCAGTTGGGGAGCCATTAAAATGTCTTCAAAAATAACCGTTCAGGGCCAGCGGTGCGAAGCTGGTGGATGGTGGCAGCAATGGGGGTGGAAAAACGCAACATTTGAGGCGCGTTGTCTTATTAGCGGTGCAACGGAGAGTTCCCGGAAATACAGCTGGGCCGCCTGGTGGGTGACCAACCTGAAGCAGACCTGGAACAACTATTATGAAGTTGATCTGATGGAATGTTGCGATACCGGGAACTATTTCAACTACTACTATCATTATGGAGATAATGGAGTTGTCGGTAAGCAGCGCATTATGCCCAATAGTTTTGACTGGCGCAACAGCTGGAATAACTATAAGTGCTGGCCCGGCCAGCCGGGAAATATGCATTACTACTTGAACGGAAGCTGGAAACAGATGCATGCCGGTGTTGACCGTCGGGGTGAGGAGGGGCAGCCGAAGTTCCAGAACCGTGTATGGCCGACCAGAGTTGTGGCCGATAATGCGGCTGTACAGAATGTCCCTGATCTTGTCGTGGATTGGTATCAGGTCTGGTACTAGGCGTAAGCCGGAATCACAATGGGTCTGCTTGGTGCAGGCCCGGTTGTACCCCTAAACTGATGTTTGAACCATCTGGGGATAAAGGGTGCAGTTTCGGTGTGGATATCGTGAAGCGCTATATAAAAAAATCCATTCTGGAAAAAGCATCTGTTGGATTAATGGTATTCATTTTTCTGAATGGCTGCCGGCCGGCGGATCAATCAAGTTCGTCTTCTGTATCCAAACCATCCATTCTGAATGGGCTGGATATTAATCAGATTGATCGGATTGTCATATCAGACCGAAAGGGAGGAGTGACCCTGCTCAAGAATGGGGCAGATTGGAACATAGGGCCGCCGGTCAGTTTTCCTGTTCATATTCCGATGCTGATTCAGTTTCTGGTTCAGCTGGAAGAAGCTGAATTAGAGCAACGGGTACATGTCTCGGAAATGGATTATGCCTATTTAAACCTGATTGATCCGGCAGCCGCAGGATCCGCTGAAAACCTTGACTCGATTCGGGTTGAGTTGTTTTCAAATTCAACCCATCTGAGCAGTCGGTTTATTCTGGGCGGCTTTGATATTCCGGACGACCGGAACACAGTGATGTTTTCCGGCGAGAAAGGTAGTGCGAGAAGGTTTATCCGACTGCTGAATGCCGCGGACGACGAAGTTTTTTTGAGTAAAACACCGCTCTTCTATGCTGTTCCCTCAAGTGATCTGTGGGTTATTCGAAAATTTTTTCCGTCCAACGGAATTCAGCAGATTGTCGGGTTAATGGATGGCAAAGAACTATGGTCGATATCTCGCGGTTCAGCTTTCGGGAAACTGAAAATTACGGGGTTACCTAAAGAGCGGAAACTGGATATCAAACAGGTGAACCTCTTCAACAGCTTTTTGAGTGGGGGAGTGTTCGCCGGAATCGTACCTCAAGGTCGTGAAGCCGAATATATGGAGCGGGATGAAAAACTGGAACTGCACGTTGTCAGCTTTGACGGCAGGCGACATCAGGTTGTGGTCGGAAAATTAATTGAGCCGATAGACTACCGCGATCCTTCACAAAATCTTGCAGAGGGTGTGATCACCTTTGCAACACCTCAAAGTCCTGAACAGGTTGGCGCATACGCGGTTCAGATGACGATAGATGCTCCGGATTCTATTCTGCAGGAGCGCGAGTTAATCCCCCTTTTTGAAGACCGTGTCATCATATTGGAAAGCCAGGATATTGCTCCTTTGTTGCAACTATTTCCTTCAGCTGAAAACTAGACACGTGGAAATAATTTATGAAACGAAAAACAATATATTTAACCGGATCTGTCTTTATTGCGTTGTTGGTCATTCTGCTGGGTGGAAACAGCTCTACACAGGGGCCTCATATCGAAGAGCCGGATGCTGAGGTAAAAGAGCGGACTTCGTCGAGGGCGTGGAAACAAAGCAGGTGATCGCTGAAAAGGGTTCGGAAGAGGAACTCATTGACAAAGAGGCGGAAGCAGCGGCTCTGCGGGAAGCCTGGATACGCGAACTGATGGTTCACTATGGCCAACCGCGGGAATTTTTCGATGAGCAGACGCTTTACATGATTGCTGCGTTTCAGATGGGCGATGAGGCGTTAGTGAATGCCCGCATGCTGGAGTTGTTGGAAAAGGATGTCTCTTCGGCGCTTTTGACAATGGCAAAGCTTGACGGCTCTTTTATGATCTTCGAAACAGAGCTTCCTTACACCGCGGTTTCTGACTACCTCCTGGATAATTATTCCCCGGATGAAGGAATGAATTTAATGGGTCAACTGCTGTTTTCTTCTCAATCGATCCGGGAGGTCGGTTCCTGTTTTTTTCAGGATTGGGCAAAGCGGGATCCGGACGGTCAGTTGAAATGGATTGCCGATAATCCCTCCTTTAACAGTGAATATATTTTTGTGGATTATCTAAAACAGGAGATGCCAGGTGAGAATGCTGCAAACATTGTAACGGCTATGTTAAATCTCCCGCTGGATGATGCTCGTGCCGATTTCCTGATTCGTGAGTCCATTCAGCTGATGGCGGTCGAGCAGCCCATGGCGGCATCGGAAATCTTAAATCAGCTCCCGGCAGATGACCCGCTTTATTTTGATGCTGTCGGACTCCTGGCCAGCAGTGCCGCCCGTGAAAATGGGTTGTTGGGAATGGAGTGGGCTTCCTCTATCCCTGATCCTAATATGCGGCTCGGTGCGCAGATTTCGGCAGGAAGCTCTTTTCTGGCAAACGATCCGGATGGGTTTTATGCGTGGTTTAAGAATGCTGAATTTGAAGATGCTCCGGAGACGCGTGATGAAATTTTGAAACAAATGGAAACGGCCGCTGAACTGGAGAAAAGTTATGTTCCTGACGATCCGGCCGCAGGTACAGACCGGCGAGGGTTGCCAACAGATCCGGAGTTGCGCGGCCCCGTGCCGGGCCCCCTGCGTGGAAACTTGCCGCCGACTCAGCAGTAGCCTTTGCGGGTTATTACCTTAAAACCCCCAAAGCAGCGGAGTGTTTCTGAGAAAATTTATGAGGATAAACGCACATAAGGTTTCTATGTGATAGGAGCATCACAGCCTGAATGTAAGGACTCATAAAAAAGGAGGATCGTATGAAAACGTTAAAGCTTAAATCAATAGCTTTACATACTGCAATTCTCATAGCTGCCGGGGCAGCACCTGTTGTACAGGCCGGCTATAAATGGGAAGGCTTCAACGGAGGCAATGCTCCCGGCTTCACCAAACTGGGTAATTATACCTGGAATGAAAAAAATATGCTGACCGACTGGAAGCCGTGGCGCGCGGGCTCTGCCAGCTGGGGGGGGCATCTCGATGTCTTCCAGAATCACAACTCCCGGAGTGCGCGGTGAAGGCGGCGGCTATTGGATGAACAGCGGCGGATGGGCTAAAGGCACCTTTGAGGCCCGGGCCTGTGTTTCAGGCAATACGGCCGGGAACAAGTATGTCTGGGCTGGATGGTGGATATATAATGATCGGCAGACCTACAATAATTACTTTGAAGTCGATATGATGGAAACGGGGCACACCGGGAACTTTATGAACTATTACTGCCATTGGTCGAATAACACCGTGGTCGGAACGTTTTATACCAACCCGAACAGCTTTAGCTGGAGAACCAATTGGCATAATTACAAGTGTTATACGGCTAATCCGACGCACGTTTATATGTATCTGGACGGGGTGTATAAAATCGGACATGTCGGAGCAAATCGTGTTGCCGAATTGGCCCGCCCGAAATTCCAGAGCCATGCGTGGCCGCCTGCGGCGATCGCCGACAATGCCGGCGTGCAGAATCTGCCGACCATGTTTGTCGATTGGTATCAGGTCTGGTTCTAGACGGTAAATTAACATGAACGTAATGGGCCCGAAGGTTTTTCGGGTCCGTTACCTTCGTCAAAGGATTGGCGACCCGATAGAGACTCTGCCATAAGGCTGGAAATGTGATGATAAAAGTGGAAAACCTATGCCAGACCTTCGGAAATAAGAAGGCTGTGGATAACCTGTCTTTCACAGTAGACAAGGGGCAGGTTCTTGGTCTGATCGGTCCTAACGGTGCCGGGAAGTCAACGACCATGCGGATGATTGCAGGCTACCTTCGGCCGGCCTCGGGCCGGGCTTCGCTCTGCGGAATTGATGTTTGGTCCAACCCGATTGAGGCGAAGAACAGGCTGGGTTATCTTCCGGAAAGCGCACCCTTGTTCGATGACTTGACCGTCAATGAATTTTTGCTTTATCTGGGTACAATTCGCGGTATGGGAAAGACGGAATTAATGAACGCCTGTGACCGTGTGGCCGATCTGTGTTTTCTTGGTGAGGTGAGGCACCAATTGATCGATACGTTGTCTAAAGGCTATCGCCATCGTACCTGTCTGGCGCAAAGTATTCTGCACGATCCTCCGGTTATTATCTTTGATGAGCCTACTGATGGATTAGACCCCAATCAAAAAGAAGAAATCCGCAATCTCATCAACCATTTCCGCCAAAACAAAGCCGTGATTCTTTCTACTCATATTCTCGAGGAGGTCAGTGCTGTCTGCACTGACATTCTACTAATCGATCAGGGGAAGAAAATCTTTGAAGGCACTCCGTCAGCATTTAAAGCCCTGACACCTTCCTATGGGAACTTACTCATCTGTTGCCGAAAACCCATTCGAGAAGAGATCCGGAAAAATCTGAGTTCCTTGAATGTTGTTAAGAGTGTGAAGTGGTCGGAAAACGTCCCGGCGCAGCTGATCATTGTCCCGGCTGAGCTTGCGGCGGAGGGTGTCGAACATTTAACGAGAGAAATCATCGATTGCTGCAGGCACTATAAAACGGGTGTGCTGGAAATTCGGCGGGATGAAGGCAGTCTTGAAAAGGTTTTTCGGGCCCAAACGGGGCATCGAACCCGGAAATGTATTGAACGGATTTAATTGATGAAGGTTTCTGTAAGGGCGCCAAGCGGGATTTTCCGCAAAGAGGTCAAAGGTTTCTTTATCACGCCGATCGCTTACGTATTCATTGTCGTATACGTCAGTTTATTGGGGCTTTTGACTTATGTTCAAGGGTGTTTTTTTGAAATTGGTGAGGCTTCATTAACGTATACTTTTTTTAAATGGCATCCGTGGCTCAACGCCTTTTTGGTTCCTGCTATTGGTATGCGGGTTTGGACAGAGGAGTCGAAGCAGAATACCTTAGAACTTCTGCTTACTCATCCTGTGACTCTTCCGCTTCTGATTCTCTTTAAATACCTGGCTGCATTAGTGCCTTTATTGACCGCACTGCTGTTAACCGCCGCCAATGTTATTACAGTTGAATATCTGGGCTCGCCGGATTACGGGCCGGTTTTAACGGCCTATCTGGGCAGTTTTCTTATGGCTGCCGCTTTTTTGGCCGTTGCCTGCTGTTGTTCATCCCTTACCCGTAGTTCCGTTGTTTCATTTATTATCTCCTGCTCGATCTGTTTTCTTTTTCTTATAATCGGTTCCCGCCAGATGGGGAATGGATTGGTCGATATTTTTCCTCAAAGTAAATGGCTGGTTGATGGTATTGCTTCGATTGGGCTGCTTCAGTATTTCGATACCTTTCAACGCGGAATATTGGATTTCACCTCGATTGCTTGTTTCGTGGCCATCATCTTTTTTGCGCTGACTGCAAACTATTATATTTTGGCAAGGCGTGAGGGGTTCGGAAAACGAAATATATTCGGCCGGTTCCCCTCTATCGTCATATTACTGCTTATGCTTTTCGGTATTGGAATCGTGTCATTGCTGTTTAAGCAGGTCGGACTGCGCGTTGATCTCACTGCAAATAAAATGTATTCGCTTTCGGAGGGTTCTAAAAAGATATTAAGTGCACTTGAGCGCGATGTAACGATCCGTTTTTACGTCAATGAATCCGCCAATATATTGTCGCCCAGAATGCGTAATTATTCTAGGCGTGTGGCAGATTTCATCAGCCTTCTGGAACACGAGAGCAAAGGAAAAGTTAAATTTGAGCGTTACGATCCTGTGCCTGATTCAGATGCTGCCGTTTCTGCAGAAATGGATAATATTCATGGGACTCTTTTGCCTTCAGGGGTTGAGGGCTATATGGGACTTGCTTTTGTTTGTCTGGATCAAAAAAGTGCAATCCCCTTTCTTGATCTATCCCGTGAGCCTTCTTTGGAATACGACATCATCCGAAAAATCCGGGATGTTTCGAAGTTATCGGGCCGGAAAACGATCGGCGTTTATGGAACGGTCCCCATTTTCGGGGTTCCGGATATGTTTCCGCAGTGGCAGCTACTCGATGAACTGAACTCATACTACAATATTATTCAGCTGTTCGGAAATGAAGCTGTCATTGATCCTGATATTGATGTTGTCCTGATTGTGCATCCTCTTGGTCTTAATTCGGTTTTTGAAAAAGCGCTGGACCGTTATTTGCAGGGTGGGGGGGATATGATGGTCATGTTTGATCCTGTCGCGCTTTCTTTCATGTTTTACCGCCAGAGTCTCGTTGAGCAAAATGCCTCATCTTCCTGGCCTCGGCTCGAGGCGGCGGTTAACCTGCACTTTTCTCATACAAACGCGGTGTTGGATATGACTCTACGCTCCGAAATGGACCGTGGCGAAGGTTTGGAAGAGCTCAATTTCATTCTTTCTCTGTCGGCACAGCAAATGAATGCAAAGCATCAAATATCGGATCGGATTAATCAGCTGATTTTACCGACCACGGGTTGTTTTCATGGAACCCCTCCGCGAGGAATAAAAAAAACGGTGTTGATGCAGTCGACCGCTGACTCGGCTTTGCAACACGTTCGCAGTCTCCTGAATGTGTCACGCATTGAAGCTGAAACAATGAATAGGACTTTTTCACCCGACCCGGAACAATACGACCTTGCGGTTTTGCTGGAAGGTCGCTTCCCTTCGTTAATGACAGGAAAGGTGGAGAGTGAGGCCCAACCTGCACGTATAATCGTTTGGGGGGACAGTGACTTTGTTTCTGATCCTTTTACCGGTGAAACTGTAACTATTCAGGGTAGAGAAGTGTTCTACCCCAAAAACAGCAATCTCACACTTGTGCAAAATGCAATCGACTATCTATGTGATTCGGCGGAATTAAATGCGGCGCGAAGCAAAACACGTAATGCACGACCGCTAACCAGATTGATCGAACTGGAGCGTTCTGCTGAAAAAAAATATATCAGCCGCATTCAGGAACTCGATGTGCTTTCTGCCGCCCTAAATAAAGAGCTGGAGCACTCCCGGCTGATCACTTCAGCCCGATTAGATGGCACCATTCGGGATAAGGCAACCCGGCAGCGCATTCAAACGCTCGAGAAAAAGATGAGGATTGCCAAAAATGAATTACGTATTTTACGTAAAGATCTCCGTCTGGAAATTCAGGGGATCCGCAATCGCGTCATTATTTTCAATGCCATACTTATTCCGTTATTCTGGTCGTTCGTGGGGGCTGGAATTTTGATGCGCCGGCACTGTAAAACGCGTCCTCGTGCGCTATCCCGAGAGTAACCTATACCCGATTCGAAATAAAAGAAGGACGATTCTTTATCCGTCGGGGTGCGGCAAGTGCTTTTTCTTCAAATCAACAGTTCCAGGAAAGCCGTTTGGGGGCTGAAAGGTCTGCTGGAGGCACAAAATTATTTTGGCGCTCAGTGCGGGTGAGGTCAGTTTAGCATCTCCGCATCGAGGACCAGATTATCCATGATAAAATCGCGGCGATCGGGAGAGTTCTTGCCCATATAGAAAGAGAGAATCTCCGGGATGGAATGATCGCCGTGCACGTTAACTTGCGATAGACGCATGTTTTCCTTGCTGATAAAATCTTTGAACTCACCGGGTGAAATTTCGCCGAGCCCTTTGAAGCGGGTGATTTCGGCACCACGTCCTAGTTTTTTGAGTGCATTTTTTCGTTCCTCTTCTGAATAACAGTAGATCGTTTCCTTCTTGTTCCGCACGCGGAAAAGCGGCGTTTCCAGAATCTTCAGGTGGCCATTGCGTACAAGCCCTTCGAAAAAGCGAAGGAAAAAGGTAATCATCAAATTACGGATGTGCAGGCCGTCAACATCGGCGTCGGTGGCCAGAATGACATGGTTGTAGCGCAGGTTATCAATATTCTCCTCAATATTGAGGGCCCGCATCAGGTTGTAGGTTTCCACATTTTTATAAAGGGCATCGCGTTTCAGGTCGCACACATTCAGGGGTTTGCCTTTGAGGGTGAAAATCGCCTGGGTGTTGGCGTCGCGGCAGGAGACCAGCGAACCGGCGGCGGACTGACCCTCGGTGATGAAAATCTGCGATTCGAGGCCTTTATTTTTGGCCCGGTTGTAATTATGTTTGCAGTCCTTCAGCTGGGGAATGCGGATGGAGACTGACTTGGAACGTTCGCGCGCCAGCTTTTTGACGGAGTTGAGTTCTTTGCGGAGTTTTTGCGTCTCTTCAATTTTACTGATCAGTTTTTTGGCTTCTGCCGTATTGCGGTGCAGACTGTCCGAAACCGCCTGCGAAATCTGTGCCACCAGATCGGAGCGGATTTCGGAATTGCCGAGTTTGTTTTTGGTCTGACTTTCAAAGATCGGTTCTTTCAGGCGGATCGCCACGGCACCAAGCACGCCCTCGCGCACATCGTCGCCGGAAAACTTTTTGCTGGCATAATCGTTAATTCCCCGCAGCAGACCTTCGCGGAAGGCGGAAAGGTGCGTTCCGCCATCAGAGGTAAACTGGCCGTTGACGAAAGAATAATACTCTTCGGAAAAACGGTTGGTGTGCGTGAACGCAAATTCCAGTGTTTTATCCGTGTAGTGGAAGGGCGGATAGATTTTTTCGTACTGGCTTTCGTCGCGGATGAGATCAAGGAGACCGCCTTTACAGTGATAGAGCTCACCGTTAAACCAGATTTTAAGCTGCGGATTCAGATAGGCATAAAACCGCAGGCGTCGGGCAAGGTGGTCCGTGTTGAATTTATATTTTTTGAAAATATCGGGATCCGGTGAAAAGGCCACAAAGGTGCCGTTCGGTTCTTTGGTTTTTCCCTTTTCTTCGCGTACCAGATTGCCTCGTTCAAATTCCGCCTCCACAAATTTTCCGTCGCGATGCGAACGTACAAGAAAATAAGTGGAAAGGGCATTCACCGCTTTGGTGCCGACCCCGTTCAGACCGACCGAAAACTGAAATACATCATCATTATATTTAGCGCCCGTATTAATTTTAGAGACGCAGTCGACCACTTTACCCAGCGGGATACCGCGGCCGAAATCGCGGATCGTTACCATATCGTCTTCAATTGAAACATTGATGCGGTCACCATGGCCCATAATAAATTCATCAATGCCGTTATCGATTACCTCTTTGACGAGAATATAAATGCCGTCGTCATAGTGTGCGCCACTGCCGGTACGGCCGATATACATACCGGTACGCAGACGAATGTGCTCAAGCGACGACAGTGTCTTAATTTTATCTTCTGTGTATTCGATCTTTTTTTTGGCAGCCATAGGCCTGAATTCCTCTAAAACCACAAGATATGGATATGAATTGACTTAAAACCCGCAAAATCTAGCAATTCACTGAAACTCCTTCAAGCGGATCACCCAAAATTCCGCCGGACGGGCAGGAGTTCACTTGCAGCTGGAGATCCGGTTGTTCGGGTAGGGGCTTTACTTCGGGTATCGGGAGCTTAGGATGCTTTTATAGATCCCGGGCGGGCCGGAGTTTTGGCTTATTCATGATGAGGACGGTATTTGCATACGTTTGGCTTCGGACGGAAATAAGCGGGATTTGATGTTGAGCAATGGGGCGTAAACGAAAACGTGGAATGTCGGTGGGGTGTCTGTTTTCCAGGTATTGGAAACGGATCGGCATCGCTCTGCTGATATACTGGTTTCTATTGGAGGGCCGGTTTTATTTTCCGAAGTTTCCGCGTCCGCCGAAAGGGGTTCAGCCCATCGAGGTGCAGATGAAAACAACGTCCTACTGTCATTGCCGGAAATGCTGCTCCTATAAGTGGTTTCTGTTTATACCGTACCGGAAAACCGGGGCATTCACGTTCCGGATCAAACAGGTGGGCGTTACCTCCTCCGGTGCGATTACGCGGCCGGGAACCCTTGCGGCCGACACTTCGATTTATCCCTACGGTACCGTGATGTACATTCCCGGATACGGTTATGGAGTGGTTGAGGATACCGGCGGAGCGGTGCAGGGGAAACACATTGATCTCTATCGACCGAATCATTGGTTGGCCCGCGCCTGGGGGGTGCGGCACAAAAAAGTGAAAGTGTGGCTTTCTCCGGCAGCGGAAAAAGCGGGGGAGGATGAAGAGAGGAATAAGATTGCTGAATGAATTCAATTGTTTTATAAAAAAAATTGAATACAAAAAAGAGAGGGATACCCATGAAGAAGAAATTCGCTGTAGTAGGATTGGCTACACTTATCACCGCGGCAACTGTGGCGGCCGAAACCCGTTTCCCGCTTCGTCTGGATATTGATGTGTCCAGCAGAACCAGCATGGATAAACTGGGTGCCGGAGCCGATGGCGAGGTGAAGGTTGAAAAAGTGCAGTTGCGCGTGAAGGTACGTCAGGCGGGAGGGAAGTCCTGGCCGGATCCGGTAACCGCCGAACTTTATGTGATCGGTAAGCAGATTCAGACCGGTTATTTTGCCGTGATTGATGTTGTTAAAGGTGAATATACTTTTAATTCGGCAAACGACAATGCCTTTGAGTTTCAGAGCAAGCAGTATTCGCTTCCGCGCACCAGCGGGAATATCAATATGGGCGGAACCTATGAAACGTATCTGGTGGTGATTGCTGATAAGGACGGAAATGTGATCGATAGCCGTTCCGGGCGGCACATCAGAGATAAAGGCATTGCCTTCATCCGTGAACAGGGTCCGAAGACGCTGTTTGATCGCGATTGTAACGTAATCGGTGAATTCAAGCCGAACCGTGAAGGCTTTTCGGCGGCCGCGGCCGCTGCAACGGATCCGGGCGACAATTATTAAACGAATTTTCAGATCGATGAAAAGCGGCTCATCGGGCCGCTTTTTCTGTATTCGGACTCCAGAAGAACAAAAGCGCTAAAGTCGCCTTGCGTTACCGGTGCCGGTTCCGGTATGAATACCGACCGCTTTTTTATGCTTTAAGGGCTCATAGCTCAGTCGGTCAGAGCAGGAGACTCATAATCTCTTGGTCGGGGGTTCAAGTCCCTCTGAGCCCACCAACATTCAAGGTCAGCCGAAAGGCTGGCCTTTTTTTGTGTTTTTAGGAACGCGAATGTGCGGGCCGGATTTGGCGGTGGATCTCTTTTTTCTTTTTCATTCCTCTTTATTTCAGCGCTTGTTACAATAATCTGATTTCGCTTGGAGGTGTGCGTGTCGGTGGGGTGAATGATCCTGATATCAGTTATACCAAACGTTAAAACTATCCGGTATAAATTTGATCCCTCGCAGAGGCGCTGAGGACGCAGAGAAATTCAGTCATAAATGGCTCCGCGCGCTCTGCGTCGCTGCGCGGAATAACGCTGTCGTTAAGACCGGAATGTTTTAGTAAATGGTATTATGTTCCATGCCCGTCGATAGGCCGGTGTGCAGGATCTATCTCCTGGCTGCTTTCAGAGGCTGAACGGGAATGGCGACATTGGAGGAGGGGCAGGGATGGTTGTCAGAATGGGCAGAGTGACTGCGGGCCGTGAGATAGGGGTTGAATAACAGAGGTATCCGATATGAAGTATAAATGGTTGTTTGCATGTTTGGGTTTGATGGCGGGAGTTGCGGTGATGGCGCAGGATGAAATTAAACTTTGGGACGGCGATATGCCGGGGGCGGTGCGGAAAAAGCGGAAGAGCTGGCACCGGATAAAGGGGATGGTGTGATCCGTCTGACGAATGTCAGTGAGCCGATGCTTCAATTGTTTCTTGTGGATTCCGAAAAACCGGTGCCTTTTGTGATTGTCTGTCCCGGCGGCGGCTATTGGATTCTCAGCATGAATTCTGAGGGAACGGAGATTGCGGAGTGGCTGAATTCCATAGGGGTTTCGGCGGCGGTATTGAAGTATCGGGTTCCGGACAATCGTGCCGGTGCGCTGGCGGATGCGAAACAGGCCGTGAAAATGGCTCGTGAACATGCTTCGGACTGGAAGATCAATCCGCACAAAGTGGGTATGCTGGGCTTTTCGGCCGGCGGGCATCTGACGGCGGCGTGCAGTTCTTCTGACGTGCGTCCGGATTTTTCAGTGCTGGTTTATCCGGCTTATCTTTTTAAAGAGGGCGGGATTGACCTGGTGGATGAGATTCCGGTTGATGCCGAAACGCCGCCGGCATTTGTGGTACAGGCGAAAGACGATAAAAAATATTATCGCAGCACGTTGGCGTATACAAAGGCTCTGGATGCGGCTGGTGTGGAGGTGGAATCGCATCTTTTTGCGCGGGGCGGGCATGGTTTCGGCATGCGTGATCGGGGGCATCCGGTGCATACCGTGTGGCCGGTACTGTGTGAAGCGTGGATGCGGGATATCGGAATTTTAGAGCCGTAAACGGAGAAAGAATATGAATCGCAGGTTTTTTATCGGTGCAGTGGGCGCGGCGTCCGCCGTTTTGGGAACGGGCCGGGTCGGCCGGATTTCTCCGAAATATGTTTTTTTATTGATCGGTGATGGTATGGGTGCGGCTCAGCGCGAGGTGGCGGAGCGGTATGTCCGTTTAAAATACCCTTCGCGTAATCCGGTTCTGTCGATGAATCGTTTGCCGGTGCGGGGGCTGACTTCTACCGAGGAAATTACGGGGAAGGTAACGGATTCCGCGGCATCCGGTACGGCGCTGGCCTGCGGGGAGAAAACGGTGAACGGTGCCGTCGGTATGGGACAGGACTTGAAGACACCGTTCCGGTCGATGGCATATGATGCGCAGACGGCGGGCAGAAGGGTGGGGATTGTAACGTCGGTGCCGATCGATCATGCCACCCCGGCCTGCTTTTATGCTCAGGTGCCGAAGAGGAATATGTATTACGAAATTACGGAGCAGCTCCCGCAGAGTGGGTTTGATTATTTTGCCGGAGAGCCGTTGCTGGGGAGGGGAAAAAGCGGGGATAAAGCCTCTCCGGATCAGCTGCTTGAGGCCGGGGGATATCGACGGGTTACGAGCCGTCAGGACTTCGATGCGCTTAAACCAGGAGATGAAAAGATCGTTGTTGAGCATAAAATGGGCTATGCCATTGATGGGAAACAATCGCTTTCGCTGGCTGACCTGACCCGTAAAGGTATTGAGCTGCTTGATGGCGAATCGGGTTTTTTCATGATGGTTGAGGGAGGAAAAATCGATTGGAGCGGTCATGCGAACGATCTGCCGACCAATATTCATGAAACGTTGGCGTTTGATGACGCGGTGACCGTTGCGGTGGAATTTTATGAAAAACATCCGGCAGAGACGCTGGTGGTTGTGACGGCGGATCATGAAACGGGCGGGCTTGAGCTGGCGTCTGACGCTCCGGATCTTGTTGAGGCCATTGATGCTCAGGAGTTCCGGGGACAGAAGTATATGGATGATGTTGCGGAATGGAAAAAGTCGGCTTCTGTTTCTGTGGGCGACGCTTATGAGCGGCTGGTGGATTGCTTTGGGCTTGCCGGTCTTTCGCCGGAAGCGTCCGGGCATATCCGCAAGGCGGTGGAGCAGACATTTAAGAACGGTGAAAAAGATGGCCGTGATCCGGAAATCCAGAAAATGTACGGAAAACGAAATGCGGCGGTAATCAGCTGTCAGCATGCACTGGCTGAACGCGCCGGAGCGCGGTGGACCAGTTATCAGCATACGAGTGCCCTGGTGCCGACAACCGCTGTTGGCAATGGCGCGGAGCAGTTTAGCGGCAGATACAGCAACGCGGATATCGGCCGGCGGTTGAAAGTGCTTATCCAATCCTGAATTTATTCGGGATTGGCGTTGTGCGGGTACAGAACATGTGAATCGCGACCGCAGTTGCGAGGAGATTTCGACGAAGGGGCATAATATGCCTTCTATGGGGGAGGGGTTCTGTTATCTCAAACGTTTGTGTTGACCTAATTGACAGGTAACTGTCTGTCCATTTTTCAGCTGGGACTCCGTCATCATAAAGAAGTGTTAATGTAAACATAGAACGGAGAAACTGGAGATGAGGGGTTTTATAATCAGTGTACTGCTGCTGTTGGCCGGTAGAGGGATGGCGGAGGAAAGTGTGTTTAATATTCTGGATTTCGGTGCGCAGAAGGGGCAATGGAATATGAGCACTGAGGCTATTCAGAAGGCAATTGATGCCTGCCATAAAGCCGGAGGCGGAAGAGTGCTGTTTCCGAAGGGCTATTATTCCACCGGCACGCTTTTTCTGAGGAGCAATGTGCATCTCGATTTTGAGGATGGGGCAAAACTTTACGGCAGTACCGATATTAAGGATTATGCGGAAGTACCTGTTGCTACTGAGGAACCGCAATTTTCAAAATGTCTGTTTTATGCGGAGGAAGCGGAGAATATAACGATCACAGGGGTGGATACCTCGGAGATCAACGGCCGGGGCTATTATTTTCGCTGGGCGCCGGAAAGACCGAAACTGTTCCGCTTTGAGCGGTGCAGAAATATTCGCGTGGAAGATATGACCATTAAAAATTCCGGTTCGTGGTGCATCTATTTCGGGGGCTGCGATACGGTCCGGATGACGCGGGTGTCTATTTACAATAAGGAAAATCATAACAACGATGGAATGAACTACGACGGGTGTTCCAACGTCTGGATCAAAGACTGTAATCTGCAGGTGGAGGACGATGCAATCTGCCTGAAAAGTTCAATCAATCGTACATGCGAAAATATCAATGTGGAAGGCTGCAGTGTGAGCAGTTATCATGCGGCACTTAAATTCGGTACTGCATCGGGATGGGGATTTAAAGATGTCACGGTCAGGAACTGCCGGTTTTATGATTGCCGTTACGGTACGATTAAATTGCTGATGGTTGACGGCGGCTATATTGATAATGTGCATATTTCCGATATTGATCTGTTCAACTGTGCTGGGCCGATTTTTCTGCGGCTGGGGAATCGGGGACGGGATTACACCCGGTCGATTCGTCAGGTTTATGATGCTGATGTGAAGCCTGAGGGCCGTCCGGTGGGTACGTTGAAAAATGTCTATATAGGAAATATCAGCGGTCGTCTTTATGGACGTAACGATGCGGTGGAGGGGATTATGTTTACCGGTATTCCCGGTCACTATATTGAAAATGTAACGCTGGAAAATATCGACCTCACTTTTTCGGGTCACGGTAATCTTGATGCCAATGTGGTGGTCCCGGAGGATGAGGCTCGGTATCCGGAACAGTCGTTTTTTGGTGCACTGAATTCATACGGTCTGTTTATCCGCCACGCAAAAAACGTAAAGTTGAATAACGTCAAACTGCGGTTGCGCGGCCATGATTCCCGTCCGCCCATTTATTTGGAGGATGTGCGTGGCGGGGTATTCAGTAACGTGAGTGTTGAAGTGAGCGGAAATGTCACGGATGTGGTGATGCAGAAAAATGTGACCGGTGTGAAAAAGCTGGATGCTGTTCGTGCCGTTCCTGTTGCGTTCTAATATTGATCAGTTCCATAGTTTTCCGGGATAAATTCCGCTTTCGTGCATGGATTTCAGGGCCTGGACGACGGCGGGGCGGTCTTCGGGATAGGTGACGCCGAACCACCGGGCATCGGAGCTGAGTATTTTAATCCGGGTTTCGCCGTTGTGCATCATGCGTGTGACGATATCGGGAATATACCATTCTGATTTCTGTTCGCAGCCTCTGTTCTGCAGGAACTCGATAAACTTTTCTTCCAGGGACTGGAAAAACTGCGGCGCAAATCCCCAGAAGTTCATGGAGACGATTTCATTGCCGGTCATATCGAAGGCGGTACCGTTTTCAATATATTGAACGGTGCCGGCTTTATTGGTGATAATTTCGGTGCGCTCGGTGATTTCAGAAAGATAGCCGTTGTCTGTTTTGCAGACGCCGCGTGAAACCGATCCGTTGGGGGAGAGCGTGTTTTTCAGCCGATAGCCAACCATGCAACTCTCGTTTTCTTTCAGGGCCGGGAACGCTTCTGTGATGGTCCTGTAGGCTTCGGCACCATAGAAATCGTCTGCATTCTGTACGCAGAAGGGTTCGCTGATGAGATCTTTGGCGCAAAGTACGGCCTGTCCGGTGCCCCAGGGTTTGGTGCGGCCTTCGGGAATGGAAAATCCGGCGGGCAGATCGCTCAATGACTGGAATGCGTACTGTACATCGATTTTTTCGGTGAATTTGCTGCCGACCTGTTCCTTGAAGGCGTTTTCGAAATCGCGGCGGATCACGAAGACGACTCTGCCGAAGCCGGCCTGGATGGCATCGAAAATAGAATATTCCAGCAGGGTTTCGCCGTTGGGACCTACGGGGTCGAGCTGTTTAAGCCCGCCGTAGCGGCTGCCCATGCCGGCGGCCATAATCAGTAGTGTCGGTTTCATAATCGTCCTTTCGTTCTGAATCTGAGTGTCGAAGGTTGAATGTCAGGACAGGCTAGCAGTAGTGGCCGGTTGCGGAAAGGCACAAGAGGTGCAAAGGTTTTCCAGAATTGGACTTGCCCGGAAGCAGGGAAGTTACTACGTTTTTGCCCTTCATTTTTAAGTGCACGGAGGAATGGCTGAGTGGCTTAAGGCGCGCGATTCGAAATCGTGTGGGCGGAAACGCCTCGGGGGTTCAAATCCCTCTTCCTCCGCCATTTTTCACCCCGCAGGTTCTGTCGAGCCGGCGGGGTTTGTTTTACCGGTGCCGGGGGGTGCTGTAGTAGGGATAGATCGCGGGGTCGGTGGCGGGCTTGATCTGTTTCCAGTGTTTGTAGGACCAGAGCCAGAATTCGGGGTGATTGCGGATTTGTGTGCTGATCACATCCATGATCTGCTGGGTAAGATCTTTAACGATTTTCCGGTGGTCGGCCTGTTTGTCAAAAACGGGCGGGGTAATGACCGGTCCGGTGTGTGCTTCATATTTTCCGTTGCCGACGGGATGGCTGAAGGCGAAAATGATGTCGGTACCGGTGCGGTAGGCCAAATAGGCCGGTGCAGAGGAAACGGGTGTAGGCATGCCCAGAAAGTCGACCCAGATTCCTCCGTCTTTTTCCGCAGTATTCTGATCGAGAACAAATGCGGCTTTGCCTTTGTTTCTGAAGCGATTGATGAGTGTGCGTGTGGCTCCTTTGCGGGGAATGACGGTCATACCGGTTTTTTCGCGGAGGCGGTTCAGTAGGCGGTCGACGGCTGCATTTTTGGTGATGGCGGCAATGCTGGCGACATCGATGCCCAGCAGCCCGCTCTGCAGGCCGATCAGTTCCCAGTTTCCGGTGTGGGCGGTGATGATGATGTGTGCACGCTTTTCAAAGTACGGGCCGTCGGCCGGTATGAAGCATTGGTATTTTTCTGTGCGGGATGGTGTGAAGCGTGAAAACCAGAAAATGTCGCCCATAGTCTGGGTGAAGCTGATGAATGACTGGATGAGAATACGTTTTTTTTCGGCGTCGGTTTTGGAATGGCCGAATACGGTGTTGAGGTTGGCCAGACCGATGGTCCGCTCTTTTTTTGCAACATAGTAGGTCAGGGTTCCGGTGATGCGGTAAATCTGTACGATGCATTTTCGGGGGAAAAGGGGGATCAACAGGGCCCCTGTCCGGAAGGCAAGAGTTTCCAGAGGTCTTCGGATTCGGCGTCGGATTTTTCTGCGGATCGTTTTTAGTGAGCTCATTTCGGGAGTTGTCAGGAATGGGTCATTCTGTTTTCAATACATATCTAAAGCGAACTGAATTGGTCTTATTATTTTGTGGTGAAATATTACCGGAAGACTATGCTCCGATGCAATCAGGGAGAATTAAAATGAAAAAGATTCAGTTACTGTTTGTGTATGTTTTTGGTTTTCTTCTGGCAGCTCCTGTTGTTGCCGCTTCTATCGAGTATTCCGTGGATGATGTGGTTTTCGAGGGATATATGGATCGGGCCGGTCCGGATGCGCCGCTGGTGGTGATTGTTCATGACTGGGATGGATTGACGGAATATGAAATTAAACGCGCAGGTATGCTCCGGAAACTGGGCTATTCTGTGTTTGCGGTCGATCTCTATGGAAAAGGGGTGCGTCCAACTGAGATTGCGGACCGTAAAAAATGTATGGCGATTCTTACGGATGACCGCCCGAAAATGCGTTCGTATATGAAGGGGGCGCTGGAATTTGCGGAGGCGCAGGGGCTGAATACGGATAACTGTGTGGTGATGGGTTACTGTTTCGGCGGTACCGCTGTGCTGGAGTTTGCCCGGTCGGGCGCGGATGTGAAGGGGTTTGTGACGTTTCATGGTGGGCTGGGTCTGCCGGAGGGACAGGATTATTCCAGGGCGACAGGAGAGTATCAGATTCATCATTCGATTACCGACGGTATGCCGCCGTTTGCTGCGCTGGCGGAGGCCCTGGAAAAACAGGGGCTTTCTGCGCAGTTGATATCGTACACGGGGGCGCCGCATGGGTGGACCGTGTTTGGAGGTTCCCGCTACCGTGAAAAGCCGGATCGGGAATCGTGGGCCCATTTTCTTCGGTTTTTGGAGGATGTATTGAAATAAACAGGAGCGACGCTGTCGCTCCATAAAACGAAAGAGATCGCATGAAAGCACATACAGCAAGTTTGATAAATGCACTGGTTTTAATCGCCTTCGGGCTTTGGGCCTATTTCGGCTCGGAAACACCTTCGCCAACGGCCTTTATTCCTGTCGGATTCGGGGTCGTTATTCTTGCTCTCTATAAGGGAGTGAAAAAGGAAAATAAAATGGTGGCGCATATTGCGGTGCTGCTGACGCTGGTGATTCTGATTGCGTTAATCAAGCCGCTTACGGCGGCGCTGGGACGTCATGATTCTGTGGCGGTGGTCCGTGTGGTGGTGATGATGCTGACATCGGCACTTTCGATGTTTTTCTTTGTTAAAAGCTTTGTAGATGTACGCCGTGCGCGTGCTGCAAAAGCTGGAGGAAAGGAGAGGTGATGCTGCCGTGTCCCGGTGATAGCTTCCCTTTCTGGCAATGTCTGTTGAACGGCGAAAGAGATGAATTAAGGGATTGCTGAGGTGGTGCGGGTCGAGACAGTCGCTGTCAGAATTTCATGAAACTGCTTCCGACGAAGTGACGAACTCATCTGCTTAATTGAGCGGGCCGCCTATCCGGGCGGTCTTTCTGTTTAAAAAACGTCTTACGTAAAATAGCATTTATGAGGGGGTTGTGAGAACGGTTAAAAATAAGTTCAAAAAACGGTTGCGAGAAGGGCAATTCTGACTACTATCCGTCGCCCTGTTCACAACACGTTAGCTGTTTATGAGGCTGACCGGTGAGCGGGAATTTGTTCTTTTTAAACCTACGAAGTTTTGGAATTCACCGAGGCGTTTCGTCTGTTCTGAATCTGCGCAAAACGAGCTGTTAGCCGTTCATGCAAGGATCAGAATTCCTTTTTGGGCAGTACAGATTTCATCATTTCAACGGGGTTTAAAATAATTTGATTTTCGGGTTGATCAGAAAGCTTTGATCGTTACTATAGCCCGCCTTGTTCGAAACAAGCCGGCCGTTGAGACACACGGTGCTGGCTGAGCAAGGGCCGCTTTTAAGTGGCGTAAAATTGTTCTTTGAGACATCTGAAAACTTCGGGATTGCCGAGCGGAATTGCAATAATGCAGACCGGCTGATGTGTGTTTTAACATGCTATGTTGAGTAGGTGGAATTGCTGTCGATCAGTTATTCTTATAGGTTTTCGGGGTGTTGAAAATAATTTGATTTTTGGGTTGATCGAAACATAACGATCATTATTATAACCCGCCTTGTTTGAAACAAACGGTTCGCCGGATGTGACAGACAATTGATCTTTGAAAACAGAATAACTCATAAGTATATGACAACATGTAAGAAGCATCGCTTCGATTCAGAAGTGGTGCGGTTTGTTATAGCCAATGCTTTGAAACTTTGTCGATTGCCCTCCGGGGCAAGCGAGTTTTAAATATGCGAATAATTATACGAAACAGGATTTGAACCTGATCATTTTTTAAACAATTTGATGGAGAGTTTGATCCTGGCTCAGAACGAACGTTGGCGGCGTGGATTAGGCATGCAAGTCGAGCGGGATTCCATTTTTTCAATTCTTCGGAAGAGAAGTTATGGATGAGAGCGGCGAACGGGTGAGTAATATATGGGTAATTTGCCTCTTTGTTCGGGATAGCCATCGGAAACGATGATTAATACCGGATGTGTTCAGGTGCTGCATGGCACCTTATATAAAGGCGGGGATTCTTCGGAACCTGTCGCAAGGAGATAAGCCCATATCCTATCAGCTTGTTGGTGAGGTAACGGCTCACCAAGGCTTACGGGTAGCGGGTCTGAGAGGATGATCCGCCACACTGGAACTGAGACACGGTCCAGACTCCTACGGGAGGCTGCAGTCGAGAATCATTGTCAATGCACGAAAGTGTGAACATGCGACGCCGCGTGGAGGAAGACGGCCTTTGGGTTGTAAACTCCTGTCAGCAGGGAGGAAGGATGGTTTCCCTAATACGGAGGCCATTTGACAGTACCTGCAGAGGAAGTCACGGCTAACTCTGTGCCAGCAGCCGCGGTAATACAGAGGTGGCGAACGTTGTTCGGATTTACTGGGCGTAAAGGGTCCGCAGGCGGTCCTGTGTGTCGGATGTGAAAGCCCACGGCTCAACCGTGGAATTGCATTCGAAACTGCAGGACTAGAGTACTGGAGGGGAGAAGGGAACACTTGGTGTAGCGGTGAAATGCGTAGATATCAAGTGGAACACCGGCGGCGAAGGCGCTTCTCTGGACAGATACTGACGCTCATGGACGAAAGTTAGGGTAGCGAAAGGGATTAGATACCCCTGTAGTCCTAACCGTAAACGGTGTGCGCTAGGCGTGGGTGGCTTTACCCCCATCCGTGCCTGAGCTAACGCATTAAGCGCACCGCCTGGGGAGTACGGTCGCAAGATTAAAACTCAAAGGAATTGACGGGGACCCGCACAAGCGGTGGAGCATGCGGCTTAATTCGATGCAACGCGAAGAACCTTACCTGGGCTTGACATTCAGCTGCATACGACCCGAAAGGGACGTAGCCTTCGAGGGTGCTGAACAGGTGCTGCATGGCTGTCGTCAGCTCGTGCCGTGAGGTGTTGGGTTAAGTCCCGCAACGAGCGCAACCCCTGTGTTTAGTTGCCATCAGTTCGGCTGGGAACTCTAAACAGACTGCCTGTGAAAGCAGGAGGAAGGTGGGGATGACGTCAAGTCAGTATGGTCCTTATGTCCAGGGCTGCACGCGTGCTACAATGGGATGTACAATGGGAAGCTAAGCGGCGACGTGGAGCAAATCCTCAAAACATCCCCCAGTTCGGATCGTAGTCTGAAACTCGACTGCGTGAAGTTGGAATCGCTAGTAAAGGCGTATCAGCTACGACGCCTTGAATACGTTCCCGGGTCTTGTACACACCGCCCGTCACATCATGGAAGTCAGTTGCACCCGAAGTCGTTGATCCAACCCGTCAAGGGAGGAAGGCGCCTAAGGTGTGATTGATAACTGGGATGAAGTCGTAACAAGGTAGCCGTTGGGGAACCAGTGGCTGGATCACCTCCTTTCTAAGGAGAAGGCCGGTCGTAAGACCGGACCTAGGGTATCATCCTTCGGGATGCGGTACGTCGAAAGGCATACCACAAGGTTTAGGCATAACAAACCGCACCATTTCTGGAGCGAAGTGCTTCAAAATCGATTCTCTTATGAGTTATTCGGCGAGAATATGGACCAAACTGGGGGTATAGCTCAGCTGGGAGAGCGCCTGATTTGCATTCAGGAGGTCATCGGTTCGATCCCGTTTACCTCCACCATTTTTGAAATGGGGCGTGTAGCTCAGTTGGTTAGAGCGCATCCCTGATAAGGATGAGGTCACAGGTTCGACTCCTGTCACGCCCACCATTTCCATGGTCCACTCGTATAACATTTTTCCGCATTGAGCGGAGTGTTCTTTGACAATTGCATAGTATTGAATAACTGCAACAAGCGCATGTATACTTTATATATGTTACTTATTTATTAGTAACCTTGATTTGATCAAGCTACTAAGGGTGTACGGTGAATGCCTTGGCTTCAGTAGGCGATGAAGGACGTGTTAAGCTGCGATAAGCGTCGGGGAGGGGCAAAAACCCTTTGATCCGGCGATCTCCGAATGGGAAAACCCGGCAGGTGTAATGACCTGTCATCTGCGTATGAATAAAATAGTGCGTAGAGGCGATACCCGGTGAATTGAAACATCTTAGTAACCGGAGGAAAAGAAAACAACAGTGATTCCGTAAGTAGTGGCGAGCGAACGCGGAACAGCCCAAACCATCCTGTTTACAGGGTGGGGTGTGGACCACAATGTGGGACTTTAATCGATAGCAGAATCAGCTGGAAAGCTGAGCCATAGCGGGTGACAGCCCCTTAAGCGAAATCGTGATGAGCCCTAGTGGTATCCCGAGTAGGTCGGAACACGTGAAACTCTGACTGAATACAGGAGGCCCACCTCCTAAGGCTAAATACTAACTGAAGACCGATAGTGAACTAGTACCGTGAGGGAAAGGTGAAAAGAACCCCTGGAGGGGAGTGAAACAGAACCTGAAACCGTGCACTTACAAACTGTGGTAGCCCTTCGGGGTGGCCGCATGCCTTTTGCATAATGAGTCTGCGACTTACCGTATGTGGCAAGGTTAAGCATCTTCGATGTGGAGCCGAAGCGAAAGCGAGTGTTAATAGCGCGTCATAGTCGCCTGCGGTAGACCCGAAACCTGGTGAGCTACCCATGGGCAGGATGAAGCTTCTGTAATAGGAAGTGGAAGACCGAACCAGTACGTGTTGAAAAACGTTTGGATGACCTGTGGGTCGGAGTGAAAGGCTAACCAAACCAGGTGATAGCTGGTTCTCCCCGAAATACCTTGAGGGATAGCCTTGAGTGGTAGCAGATGGAGGTAGAGCACTGAGTACTCGATGGCCCCTCCCGGGGTACTGAGAGTTTTCAAACTCCGAATACCATCTGTGGAATCTCAGGAGTCAGACTGCGGGGGATAAGCTCCGTAGTCGAGAGGGAAACAGCCCAGACCGCCAGCTAAGGCCCCTAAATGATAGTTAAGTGGAGAAGGATGTCAGATCTCGAAGACAGCCAGGATGTTGGCTTAGAAGCAGCCACCATTTAAACAAAGCGTAATAGCTGACTGGTCGAGAGGTTTGGCGCCGAAAATGATCGGGGCTCAAACTATCTGCCGAAGCTGCGGGTTTTAACTACTGTTAAAGCAGTAGGGGAGCGTTGTGTACCGGGCTGAAGGGAAGGTGGAAACCGACCTGGACTGTACACAAGTGATTATGCAGACATGAGTAACGATAAGTGTGGTGAGAATCCACACCGCCGAAATCCTAAGGTTTCCTTCGGAAGGTTCGTCCGCGAAGGGTTAGTCGGCCCCTAAGGCAAGGCTGAAAAGCGTAGTCGATGGGAAACAGGTTTAATATTCCTGTACCGCCGTACATGAGTGAAGGAGGGACGCAGCAGGCTAGGTCAGCCGGCGATTGGAAATGCCGGTCTAAGGATGTAGGGTATTGGATAGGAAAATCCGTCCATGTTCGCCTGAGATCCGATGGGACTCCGAGCCCTTTGGGCAAAGAGGATTGGCTGATGCTGTACTGCCGAGAAAAGCTTCTAAACGTTGAATGTAAGGTGACCGTACCAAAACCGACACAGGTGGGAGGGTAGAGTATACCAAGGCGCGCGAGAGAAAAGTTGTTAAGGAACTCGGCAAATTAACCCCGTATCTTCGGAAGAAGGGGTCCTCGAGTTGGCCAGCAATTTACTTGTGATGTTAATTCGAGGCGCAGTGAAGAGGCGAAGGCGACTGTTTATCAAAAACATAGCACTATGCGAACTCGCAAGAGGAAGTATATGGTGTGACACGTGACCAATGCCAAAAGGTTAAGGCAAGGGGTTAGATCCTGTATCGAAGCTCTGAACCGAAGCCCTGGTGAATGTCGGCCGTAACTATAACGGTCCTAAGGTAGCGAAATTCCTTGTCGGGTAAGTTCCGACCTGCACGAATCGTGTAACGATCTTCGCACTGTCTCAACAACAATCTCGGTGAAGTTGTAGTTCCGGTGAAAATGCCGGATACCCGCGGCAGGACGGAAAGACCCCGTGAACCTTTACTGTGACCTGACATTGGGTTTTGGTACTTCATATGTAGGATAGCTGGGAGGCTTTGAAGCGGATTCGTCAGGATCTGTGGAGCCATTGGTGAAATACCAGTTTTGATTTATTGAAATTCTAACGCTGAACCCCTGAATCGGGGCAGCGGACAGTGTCTGGGAGTCAGTTTGACTGGGGCGGTTTCCTCCCAAAGAGTAACGGAGGAGCACAAAGGTACCCTCAGCACGGTCAGCAATCGTGCGAAGAGCGTATAGGTATAAGGGTGCTTGACTGCGAGACCCACAAGTCGAGCAGGTGCGAAAGCAGGTCTAAGTGATCCGGCGGTAGCTAGTGGTAGCGCCGTCGCTTAACGGATAAAAGGTACTCCGGGGATAACAGGCTGATGATTGCCAAGAGTCCACATCGACGCAATCGTTTGGCACCTCGATGTCGGCTCATCGCATCCTGGGGCTGGAGAAGGTCCCAAGGGTTGGGCTGTTCGCCCATTAAAGCGGTACGCGAGCTGGGTTCAGAACGTCGTGAGACAGTTTGGTCCTTATCCGCCGTGGGCGCAGGAAGTTTGAAGAGATTACTCCTTAGTACGAGAGGACCAGGATTAACATGCCTCTGGTGTTCCAGTTGTCGTGCCAACGGCATCGCTGGGTAGCTACGCATGGGAAGGATAAGCGCTGAAAGCATCTAAGTGCCAAGCCCCCTCTAAGATAAGACTTCCCTTTGGCTTTATGCCATCTCAAGGCTCGTTCAAGACTAGGACGTTGATAGGCTGGGTGTGAAAGTGTGGTGACGCATGAAGCTGACCAGTACTAATTAGCCGTGAGGCTTGATCTTAATTTTTTCTTCCTTATGGAAGGGAAAGGTTTTATGCCCGCTGTTTGCAAAAGTCGGCGCGGCAGACAAACCGTAGAGTTATACATGTCGTTGTTGTCGTTATTTCAATACTATGCAGTTGCAGATTTTTTGATGATTTTCCGGTTGCCATAGCGAGGAGGAAACACCTGTTCCCATTCCGAACACAGAAGTGAAGGGCCTCAGCGGCAATGGTACTAGGGGGCAGACCCTGGGAGAGTAGCACGCAGCCGGATTTATTTTTTCTTCCGATATACAGGAAGTATTTTTCCTCCAATGTATTTGGAGCACGGGTATCAGGCGGCCCCGGCTGCTTAATACCAACCTTATAACACTATGAGCGTCCACTGATTATGGGCCGTAGCGATAAGGTTTGTTCTTTTAGAATTTATTTTTGAAATAACGGTTGACTCGATAGCGAAATTTGCTACCTTGTTCGGCCCTTCAGCAAAAAAAAAGCTGAAGTTGATCTTTGAAAACAGAATAACTCATAAGTATATGACAACATGTAAGAAGCATCGCTTCGATTCAGAAGTGGTGCGGTTTGTTATAGCCAATGCTTTGAAACTTTGTCGATTGCCCTCCGGGGCAAGCGAGTTTTAAATATGCGAATAATTATACGAAACAGGATTTGAACCTGATCATTTTTTAAACAATTTGATGGAGAGTTTGATCCTGGCTCAGAACGAACGTTGGCGGCGTGGATTAGGCATGCAAGTCGAGCGGGATTCCATTTTTTCAATTCTTCGGAAGAGAAGTTATGGATGAGAGCGGCGAACGGGTGAGTAATATATGGGTAATTTGCCTCTTTGTTCGGGATAGCCATCGGAAACGATGATTAATACCGGATGTGTTCAGGTGCTGCATGGCACCTTATATAAAGGCGGGGATTCTTCGGAACCTGTCGCAAGGAGATAAGCCCATATCCTATCAGCTTGTTGGTGAGGTAACGGCTCACCAAGGCTTACGGGTAGCGGGTCTGAGAGGATGATCCGCCACACTGGAACTGAGACACGGTCCAGACTCCTACGGGAGGCTGCAGTCGAGAATCATTGTCAATGCACGAAAGTGTGAACATGCGACGCCGCGTGGAGGAAGACGGCCTTTGGGTTGTAAACTCCTGTCAGCAGGGAGGAAGGATGGTTTCCCTAATACGGAGGCCATTTGACAGTACCTGCAGAGGAAGTCACGGCTAACTCTGTGCCAGCAGCCGCGGTAATACAGAGGTGGCGAACGTTGTTCGGATTTACTGGGCGTAAAGGGTCCGCAGGCGGTCCTGTGTGTCGGATGTGAAAGCCCACGGCTCAACCGTGGAATTGCATTCGAAACTGCAGGACTAGAGTACTGGAGGGGAGAAGGGAACACTTGGTGTAGCGGTGAAATGCGTAGATATCAAGTGGAACACCGGCGGCGAAGGCGCTTCTCTGGACAGATACTGACGCTCATGGACGAAAGTTAGGGTAGCGAAAGGGATTAGATACCCCTGTAGTCCTAACCGTAAACGGTGTGCGCTAGGCGTGGGTGGCTTTACCCCCATCCGTGCCTGAGCTAACGCATTAAGCGCACCGCCTGGGGAGTACGGTCGCAAGATTAAAACTCAAAGGAATTGACGGGGACCCGCACAAGCGGTGGAGCATGCGGCTTAATTCGATGCAACGCGAAGAACCTTACCTGGGCTTGACATTCAGCTGCATACGACCCGAAAGGGACGTAGCCTTCGAGGGTGCTGAACAGGTGCTGCATGGCTGTCGTCAGCTCGTGCCGTGAGGTGTTGGGTTAAGTCCCGCAACGAGCGCAACCCCTGTGTTTAGTTGCCATCAGTTCGGCTGGGAACTCTAAACAGACTGCCTGTGAAAGCAGGAGGAAGGTGGGGATGACGTCAAGTCAGTATGGTCCTTATGTCCAGGGCTGCACGCGTGCTACAATGGGATGTACAATGGGAAGCTAAGCGGCGACGTGGAGCAAATCCTCAAAACATCCCCCAGTTCGGATCGTAGTCTGAAACTCGACTGCGTGAAGTTGGAATCGCTAGTAAAGGCGTATCAGCTACGACGCCTTGAATACGTTCCCGGGTCTTGTACACACCGCCCGTCACATCATGGAAGTCAGTTGCACCCGAAGTCGTTGATCCAACCCGTCAAGGGAGGAAGGCGCCTAAGGTGTGATTGATAACTGGGATGAAGTCGTAACAAGGTAGCCGTTGGGGAACCAGTGGCTGGATCACCTCCTTTCTAAGGAGAAGGCCGGTCGTAAGACCGGACCTAGGGTATCATCCTTCGGGATGCGGTACGTCGAAAGGCATACCACAAGGTTTAGGCATAACAAACCGCACCATTTCTGGAGCGAAGTGCTTCAAAATCGATTCTCTTATGAGTTATTCGGCGAGAATATGGACCAAACTGGGGGTATAGCTCAGCTGGGAGAGCGCCTGATTTGCATTCAGGAGGTCATCGGTTCGATCCCGTTTACCTCCACCATTTTTGAAATGGGGCGTGTAGCTCAGTTGGTTAGAGCGCATCCCTGATAAGGATGAGGTCACAGGTTCGACTCCTGTCACGCCCACCATTTCCATGGTCCACTCGTATAACATTTTTCCGCATTGAGCGGAGTGTTCTTTGACAATTGCATAGTATTGAATAACTGCAACAAGCGCATGTATACTTTATATATGTTACTTATTTATTAGTAACCTTGATTTGATCAAGCTACTAAGGGTGTACGGTGAATGCCTTGGCTTCAGTAGGCGATGAAGGACGTGTTAAGCTGCGATAAGCGTCGGGGAGGGGCAAAAACCCTTTGATCCGGCGATCTCCGAATGGGAAAACCCGGCAGGTGTAATGACCTGTCATCTGCGTATGAATAAAATAGTGCGTAGAGGCGATACCCGGTGAATTGAAACATCTTAGTAACCGGAGGAAAAGAAAACAACAGTGATTCCGTAAGTAGTGGCGAGCGAACGCGGAACAGCCCAAACCATCCTGTTTACAGGGTGGGGTGTGGACCACAATGTGGGACTTTAATCGATAGCAGAATCAGCTGGAAAGCTGAGCCATAGCGGGTGACAGCCCCTTAAGCGAAATCGTGATGAGCCCTAGTGGTATCCCGAGTAGGTCGGAACACGTGAAACTCTGACTGAATACAGGAGGCCCACCTCCTAAGGCTAAATACTAACTGAAGACCGATAGTGAACTAGTACCGTGAGGGAAAGGTGAAAAGAACCCCTGGAGGGGAGTGAAACAGAACCTGAAACCGTGCACTTACAAACTGTGGTAGCCCTTCGGGGTGGCCGCATGCCTTTTGCATAATGAGTCTGCGACTTACCGTATGTGGCAAGGTTAAGCATCTTCGATGTGGAGCCGAAGCGAAAGCGAGTGTTAATAGCGCGTCATAGTCGCCTGCGGTAGACCCGAAACCTGGTGAGCTACCCATGGGCAGGATGAAGCTTCTGTAATAGGAAGTGGAAGACCGAACCAGTACGTGTTGAAAAACGTTTGGATGACCTGTGGGTCGGAGTGAAAGGCTAACCAAACCAGGTGATAGCTGGTTCTCCCCGAAATACCTTGAGGGATAGCCTTGAGTGGTAGCAGATGGAGGTAGAGCACTGAGTACTCGATGGCCCCTCCCGGGGTACTGAGAGTTTTCAAACTCCGAATACCATCTGTGGAATCTCAGGAGTCAGACTGCGGGGGATAAGCTCCGTAGTCGAGAGGGAAACAGCCCAGACCGCCAGCTAAGGCCCCTAAATGATAGTTAAGTGGAGAAGGATGTCAGATCTCGAAGACAGCCAGGATGTTGGCTTAGAAGCAGCCACCATTTAAACAAAGCGTAATAGCTGACTGGTCGAGAGGTTTGGCGCCGAAAATGATCGGGGCTCAAACTATCTGCCGAAGCTGCGGGTTTTAACTACTGTTAAAGCAGTAGGGGAGCGTTGTGTACCGGGCTGAAGGGAAGGTGGAAACCGACCTGGACTGTACACAAGTGATTATGCAGACATGAGTAACGATAAGTGTGGTGAGAATCCACACCGCCGAAATCCTAAGGTTTCCTTCGGAAGGTTCGTCCGCGAAGGGTTAGTCGGCCCCTAAGGCAAGGCTGAAAAGCGTAGTCGATGGGAAACAGGTTTAATATTCCTGTACCGCCGTACATGAGTGAAGGAGGGACGCAGCAGGCTAGGTCAGCCGGCGATTGGAAATGCCGGTCTAAGGATGTAGGGTATTGGATAGGAAAATCCGTCCATGTTCGCCTGAGATCCGATGGGACTCCGAGCCCTTTGGGCAAAGAGGATTGGCTGATGCTGTACTGCCGAGAAAAGCTTCTAAACGTTGAATGTAAGGTGACCGTACCAAAACCGACACAGGTGGGAGGGTAGAGTATACCAAGGCGCGCGAGAGAAAAGTTGTTAAGGAACTCGGCAAATTAACCCCGTATCTTCGGAAGAAGGGGTCCTCGAGTTGGCCAGCAATTTACTTGTGATGTTAATTCGAGGCGCAGTGAAGAGGCGAAGGCGACTGTTTATCAAAAACATAGCACTATGCGAACTCGCAAGAGGAAGTATATGGTGTGACACGTGACCAATGCCAAAAGGTTAAGGCAAGGGGTTAGATCCTGTATCGAAGCTCTGAACCGAAGCCCTGGTGAATGTCGGCCGTAACTATAACGGTCCTAAGGTAGCGAAATTCCTTGTCGGGTAAGTTCCGACCTGCACGAATCGTGTAACGATCTTCGCACTGTCTCAACAACAATCTCGGTGAAGTTGTAGTTCCGGTGAAAATGCCGGATACCCGCGGCAGGACGGAAAGACCCCGTGAACCTTTACTGTGACCTGACATTGGGTTTTGGTACTTCATATGTAGGATAGCTGGGAGGCTTTGAAGCGGATTCGTCAGGATCTGTGGAGCCATTGGTGAAATACCAGTTTTGATTTATTGAAATTCTAACGCTGAACCCCTGAATCGGGGCAGCGGACAGTGTCTGGGAGTCAGTTTGACTGGGGCGGTTTCCTCCCAAAGAGTAACGGAGGAGCACAAAGGTACCCTCAGCACGGTCAGCAATCGTGCGAAGAGCGTATAGGTATAAGGGTGCTTGACTGCGAGACCCACAAGTCGAGCAGGTGCGAAAGCAGGTCTAAGTGATCCGGCGGTAGCTAGTGGTAGCGCCGTCGCTTAACGGATAAAAGGTACTCCGGGGATAACAGGCTGATGATTGCCAAGAGTCCACATCGACGCAATCGTTTGGCACCTCGATGTCGGCTCATCGCATCCTGGGGCTGGAGAAGGTCCCAAGGGTTGGGCTGTTCGCCCATTAAAGCGGTACGCGAGCTGGGTTCAGAACGTCGTGAGACAGTTTGGTCCTTATCCGCCGTGGGCGCAGGAAGTTTGAAGAGATTACTCCTTAGTACGAGAGGACCAGGATTAACATGCCTCTGGTGTTCCAGTTGTCGTGCCAACGGCATCGCTGGGTAGCTACGCATGGGAAGGATAAGCGCTGAAAGCATCTAAGTGCCAAGCCCCCTCTAAGATAAGACTTCCCTTTGGCTTTATGCCATCTCAAGGCTCGTTCAAGACTAGGACGTTGATAGGCTGGGTGTGAAAGTGTGGTGACGCATGAAGCTGACCAGTACTAATTAGCCGTGAGGCTTGATCTTAATTTTTTCTTCCTTATGGAAGGGAAAGGTTTTATGCCCGCTGTTTGCAAAAGTCGGCGCGGCAGACAAACCGTAGAGTTATACATGTCGTTGTTGTCGTTATTTCAATACTATGCAGTTGCAGATTTTTTGATGATTTTCCGGTTGCCATAGCGAGGAGGAAACACCTGTTCCCATTCCGAACACAGAAGTGAAGGGCCTCAGCGGCAATGGTACTAGGGGGCAGACCCTGGGAGAGTAGCACGCAGCCGGATTTATTTTTTTCAGCCCCGATTATTTTAATGATTGGGGCTTTTTTATTCGTATACGTCTTTTCCGGAGTAAGCGTCTCTTCGGCGACCGCCTTGACAGGATTACGAAATCGTATTTGCGAGGATTGCTTGTATGCGTCTTTTCGATCACCCTATTGACAATGGCTATGCGGTTTGTTTCCGGGCGGCGGCCCAGCGGGCTGGTGTCCAGTTCGAAACTTCGGACTGCTGCATGGTCGGCAAAGCGTCGAGCAGTTCTTTGAAATATTCGGAAGGATTGATTCCCGGTTTTCGGCAGGTTTCAACGAGGCTGTAAATGACCGCGCTGGTCTGTCCGGAGCTGGGGCTTCCGAAGACAGAAAGTTCTTTTTCCCGATCGCTGCAGGACGGATGGCGTTTTAGACGAGATTGTTGTCGATTTTTAGGGTTTCGTGTCCGAGGTTCAGGTTGAGGGCGCCCGGCGGTAGAGTGAGTAGGTGATGGCGTTGCCGAAGTTGTGCGGCAGTTGCCGGAACCCTTCGGCTTCGAGAACAGGTTTAATCCTTTACAGAAAGGGTGCTGAGTATGTCTTGCGATAAGTGTTATGGTCGGGTTCGGGAGGGCACGCAGTTTGTTTTCAATCAGGTGAAGTTTCGCGATGCGTTGTACGGTGTGCTCTGCCGGCGGGTTTCCCGGAATGTTCTTGAACTTACGGCGGGCGTATACCCGGCTGGCTGCATGTATGATGGCCGCTTTTTCTTCGGCATGCTTTGGGCCATTAAGCCGGTCTGGGTTCGCTCCGTAGCCGTCGGTTTACAGCATCCGGTGTAACCGGAACGCATAGAGTAGAGATAGCTCGCGGAACGTATATGTTTTTTATGATCAGAGGAGCTTTGTTTGCAGTGTTTATGTATTCCTTTGCGGATCGGAATCATGATGCAGCATGACAGAATGTCTGGAAGGTATTCCGTTCGGCACCGGAGGTAGGCTCTTCTGCTTGGCGGATTGGTTTTGTGTATTTTTTAAGTCTTTTAACAAAGCGGCTGTTCAGTAAAGGGTTTGTTTGTCCGCACAAATGACTGTCTGTTGCATAAAAGCATGATATGTCTCTGTGCAGTCATTCGTTTTCTTAGTCTGCGACAATCTGCGGTTGTGGCTCCTTGGCAGCCTTCCAGAGGCTGGAGATGCAGGCGGCACTGGAAATTTCGAGGTTGATGTGGCTGAGGCCGTCGAGGCGCAATTGTGAAGCCACAGTCCGCAGAGCGGTGTCAGGCGTATTGCAGTCGGAGCTGAGGTGGGCGAGGAAGACATGCTCGAGGTGCTCGGTGGCACTTTCCGAAATCAGCCGTGCGGCATCCATATTGGAGAGGTGACCCTGGCGGCTGCGAATGCGCTGTTTCAGTGCCCAGGGGCGCGGAGCTTCGTGTAGAAGATCCTCGTCGTGATTGGCTTCAACAATGATGGCCTGGCAGCCGCGCAGTTTTTCGCGTACCAGCGCGGTGGGCATGCCGAGGTCGGTGACGGATGCAACTGAGACGCCGTTTGCTGTGAGGCGGAATCCGACCGGTTCATAGGCATCGTGCGGGACGGAGAAGGGTTCTATGGTCATATCGCCGATCCGGAAGGGGGATCCGGTCTGAAACACTTTTACGTTAATTTCATCGGATTTGGGCTGGCGACGGATGCCGTTGAGAGTCCCGGCGTTGGAATAGACCGGAATCCCATGGCGTTTCTGAAGTACACGAATACCGCCGATGTGGTCACCGTGCTCGTGAGATACGCAGATACCGTTAATGCTTTCGGGAACCACACCGATCTGATCGAGCCGGATGGCCATCTGTTTGGCGCTGAGGCCTGCGTCGATTAAAATACGGGTTTTCTCTGAAGCGATATAAATAGAATTACCAGAACTTCCGCTGGCAAGAACACAAACTTCCAAACTCATGAGGCTGTTACTCCAACTGTTTGCGACATGATAGCGAAGACCACACGCGTGACAAAATCATTCGGCGATTAATACGTGGTGTACAGGAAAAGTGACAGAGTTTGGAGGAGTGGGTGAATCCGGAAAGCTGTAAAACCGTTCTTTGCCCTTCATATTTTTTTCTAACATGGCTTGAGATATGCAAGTTAAACGGTACATTTCAACGCATGGCACAACCCGGACTAGTTTTAAGTCAGGAAATGAAGATGCAGCAGGTACTTGCTCCGCATCTCTTCCAGTCACTGGAAATCCTGCAAATGCCGCTTCTGGATCTTCAGCAGATGATCAAACAGGAGCTTTCTGAAAACCCGACGCTTGAAGCAACGGCAGAACAGGCTGATGCCCAGATAGAGATTGAGCAGGGCACCAAGGATGTCGACAGCGAACAGTTCGATAATGAATTTGAGAAGCTGGCGGCTCTGGGTGAGGAGTTCGATAGCTATCAGGACCGCGGTCAGGTTTCGGGCAGTAGTGATGCCGAGGAAAAATATCAGTACATGATGGATTCGCTATCTGAATCTTCGTCGTTGCATGATACCCTGCTGGACCAGCTTTCTCTTTCGAGTCTTGACGAATATGAGCGGAAGATCGCCGAGATCGTGATCGGCAATATTGATGACGACGGTTATCTGCAGCTGGATGTTGAAGATCTGCTGGCCTTGCCGAATTTTCCGGAAGAGACACTGACCAAGATTCTCGATACCATTCATGATTTTGATCCGGCCGGTGTGGGTGCACGTGACCTGCGCGAATGTCTGTTGCTACAGCTGAAGCGCCAGGGACGGGAAGAGACCCAGGAATACCAGATGGTGGACCGGTATCTGGATCTGGTCGGTCGTCATAAGTATGAGGATATCGCCCGCGCCATGGGACTGACGGTTGACCGTGTGAAAGAACTGGCGGCGTTGATTGGTAAATTGGATCCGAAGCCGGGGCGTAATTTTTCTGAAGAACGGATTGAATATGTGACGCCTGAAATCATCGTTGAGAAAAAAGACGGTGAATATGTCATTACGCAGAATAAGAAGCCGTATCCGAATCTCTTTATCAGCCAGAAATATCTGGCAATGCTCAAGGATCCGAATACCTCGAAAGAGGTGAAAAGTTATATCCGCGAGAAAATTGCGAAATCCAAACAGTTTATCCAGAGCATTGATCAGCGCATGGACACGATTTACCGGATTGCGGTCGAGATTGTCCGTATTCAGCGCGATTTCTTTGACTACGGAGTTTCCCGTCTGAAGCCGTTGAATATGAAAACGGTGGCTGAGCTGCTGGACGTGCATGAAACCACGATCAGTCGGGCAACAGCCGGAAAATATATGCAGACACCGCGCGGTCTGCTGAGTATGAAATATTTCTTTAAACCCGGTGTGAAAACGGCCAGCGGGGAATCCATTTCTAATGAAAGTGTGAAAGCCGCGCTGGCGGATATCGTCCGTGCCGAGGACAAGAAGAAGCCGTATTCCGATGCAAAGCTGGTAAAACTGCTGGAAGAGCAGGGGATTAAGATTGCACGCCGCACGGTTGCCAAATATCGGGACCAGCTCCGCATCCTGCCTTCACACCTGCGCAAACAGCACTGACGCATTTCAGTCTTTTGATGGGCGATTGTCGATTTCCGATGGAATAGTTCTTTTGTTCAACGGACCGGATATTGATCCTTTATCGCCAATCGCCAATCGCCAATCGCCAATCGCCAATCGCCAATCGCCAATCGCCAATCGCCAATCGCCAATCGCCAATCGCCAATCGCCAATCGCCAATCGCCAATCAGCAATTGGCAACTGCGTTAAGCTTCCTTATGTTTCTTCCGGTAATTGTATGCGGAGGTCTGGATAATCATCAGCACGTTACTGGTGGTCCAGTAGAGCGTAAGGCCGGACGGCATGCTGTAGAAGAGGAACAGCATCATAATCGGCATCATGTACATCATCATCTTCTGCTGTTGCTGCTGTTCCGGAGTGGCTGCCGCATTCGGTGTGGAAAGCTTCTGCTGGAAGATCATCGAGATCGACATCAGGACCGGCAGAATATTCAGTGATCCGATGAACGGAATGCTTCCGGCAAACAGGTTTTCCGGTTGGCTGAGGTCGGCAATCCACAGGAATCCGGCATAACGCAGTTCGATGGCATTGCGGAGTACGGTAAAGAGCGCGAAGAATACCGGCATCTGCAGCAGCATCGGCAGGCATCCGCCCATCATGGCCATGGGGTTGAATCCATGTTCCTGATAGACTTTCATGGTTTCCTGCTGGATGCGCTGAGGCTGGCCTTTATATTTTTCCTGAATCGCTTTGATTTTCGGTTGAACGACCTGCATCTTTTCCGAATTTTCGCGCATTTTCTGTGTGCTCTTATGGGTGAGCGGCCAGAAGAGGGTGCGCATCAGCATGGTCAGTAGAATAATGGCTAGGCCGTAGTTGTGTACAACGGCGTTAAAGAGGTTGAGAGCCCAAAGCAGAAACTGGCGGGCCGGCTCCATGATCCAGTTCATGAAGCTCCAGAATCCGATCGTCTGGAATTCCATTACTTTTTCGAATTTATGCCCGGCATTTTTGAGGATCGAAAAGTTTTTGGGACCGATGTAGCAGGTATATTTCAGGTTCAGGGTGTCGCCGGCACCGAGTGCAACGGGCTGGAAATCGAGGGAGGTGGCAATGCTTTCAGGAACGACGCTCTTCTGGGTGATATCCCGCCGGGCGAGGATCGACATGGTGGCCACCGGTTTATCCGGGCTGATGATCTGAACGAAAAATTTATTTTTTGCAGAAACCCAGTTCACTTTCTCGTTAAGCATGCCTTCGGGAATGACATCGATGGATTCCGGTTTTCCGGCTTTTTTAAAGATCTTCTGCACTGCCGTTCCGCCGAAGCCTTTGGCTTTGCCGTAGTAGCGGATCCCTTCGCTCTCGGAGTAGGAATCAGCTCCGATAATGCTCAGGCCTTTCATCGATTGGGTGTCATCCGGATTTTTCATATTTCCGGTGAGCAGACGCAGGGCGGGAATGTTCCAGGGATTGGATGTTTTATTGATGAACTGATCCTGCACTGTCAGCAGGTAGTTGTCGCCGATGGTGATGGTCCGGCGGAATTCCGAACCGGTGTTCCAGGCTTTGGAAAAAATCACGGATTTTCCGTCAGCGGATTTTGTGATATTGAGGGAGTCACCGGCGCCGATACCGCTCAGGCCGGTATAGGCGAGGGCGACGCGGTCGGAAAAGTCGAGGGTGACCGGTGCGCTGTTTTCTTCGTTCACTTCCGGATAGTTGACCAGCGTTGCCTGTTTGATTCCGCCGCCGATGGAACTGAGTTTAAGTTTAAGCTGTTCGTTTTCCAGCGTCTCGATGGTTTCGTTGAGCGGTACCGTGGTGTCGATTTCAGCAGCTTCTACCTTTTGAGACTGTTCGGAAGGCGCGGCGGCAGAGAGCGCGGCGGCTTTTCCGGTGGACGGCGTTTCCGCCGGCTGTTCAGCCGGAACGGGCTGCGGTGCCGGAAATTTAGGCGCGATGAAGGTGCGGTCGATAATCATCCACAGCGGGATGAGCAGGGCCAGCAGTATGACGGGGATCAGATCTTTTTTATTCATAAATTTCTCTCTGGATAATAGATGGGATGAGCGGATGCCTAAACGGTTGAGCTGGTTCTCAAACGTTCAGAAATCCTATCATCCGTTATTCCTGTTTTTTCTTTCGGGTACGGGGTCAATACCGCCGGGATGCAGCGGATGGCATTTACAGATTCTTATCACCCCGAGCCAAAGACCGTAAACCATACCATGTTGCCGCAGTGCTTCAATGCAATAGTGCGAGCACGTCGGCTGGAAACGGCAGCGCTGACCGAGCCAGGGGCTGATGATCAGCTGATAGCCGCGGATCAGCAGAATCGCCGTGCGGGCCGGCAGTTGAACAAAGCCGTCGGGCCGGAGGTGACGAGGCGTTTTTTTACGGGCGGATGGTCTGGCTTCAGTGGAGTTTCCATCCATTGGAAGCCTCCAGTTCGGCTTTGGCGCGGCGAATATTTTCAGGGGTGATCAGTCCGGCCCGCTGGATCAGTTTGAGCATTTCACGGACCACCTGGTTCCAGTCTCCGGAAAGAATAGGGCGGCGGGCCACAAAAATAACGTCGGCTTTTCCGGAGCAGTAAGGGCGCAAATGGCGCCAGGCTTCGCGCATGCGACGGCGGGCAAGGTTACGTTTATTGGCACGCAGATGCACCTTTTTGCTGGAAACGACGCCGATGCGCAGATCGGCATCGTCGGCTTCACGCAGCCAGAGCACCATAAAGCGCCCAACCCATTTCTTTTTCCCGGAAAAAGTTTCTGAGAAAAGGGATGAATGAGTGAGACGCTTCGACTTGTTCAAAGAACGATCAAGCCCGCTTCGAGGCGGGCTTGAGTCGATAGAACCATCCGACTCCCTCTGGAAGGGGTTCGGCATATCGTGTTCCGGTTAAACTGCGGTGAGGCGTTTGCGGCCTTTCTGGCGGCGGCGTTTCAGAATTGCGCGTCCATCTGCAGTGGACATACGCTTACGAAAGCCGCACTTGCGGGCACGCTTGATTTTAGATGGGTTGTATGTACGTTTCATCGCTCTAAATTCCTTTTTGTTCTGAAAAGCAGGGTAAACTACCAACAATTCGACGGTTGTCAAACCCTAACGCCGATGAAAAGCGGTGTGAAAGAGACTGTTGAGACGTTGAGGTTTCCGAATCCGGTTTCGTTCGTCGCGCCCTGTTTCCCGTTGCAATAGAGGGTAATCTGTTCCATCCTGCGCAGACTATGAAAAAAGAAATCAATTTAAGCGGGGGCATCGATCTCGATGCTGTAGTGGAAACTTCGGGGAAACGGATTGATGGGCGTGCAGCTGATGAGCTTCGTACTGTGAAGTTTACGAAGAATTTTATTACATCGGCCAAGGGGTCGGTGCTGATTGAAATGGGAAATACGCGTGTGATCTGCACGGCGAGCGTTGATGAGAATGTACCGGGCTGGATGCGGTTTCAGAAAGTGCCGGGTGGCTGGGTGACGGCGGAGTACAGCATGCTGCCGGGGGCCACGCAGGATCGAACGCAGCGTGAATCCGCCAAAGGGAAAATCGGCGGGCGCACCATGGAAATCCAGCGTCTGATCGGCCGCTCATTGCGGGCGGTTGTGGATCTTAAAAAACTGGGTCGCCGGCAGATTTATCTTGATTGCGATGTTATTCAGGCCGATGGCGGAACGCGCACGGCATCGATCACCGGAGCCTATGTGGCGCTCAAGCTGGCGGTTCAGCGCCTGATGAAAGACGGGTTGCTTAAAGAAGACCCGGTTACTGAGGGGCTTGCGGCGATCAGTTGCGGTATTCACAAAGAACAGCCGATTCTTGATCTGTGCTATCTCGAAGACTCTGCCGCCGAGGTGGATGCCAACTTTGTGATGACGGAGTCCGGAAAAATTATTGAAATTCAGGGCACGGCCGAGGAGACGCCGTTCAGCAAAGATGAGCTGCTGCAGATGATGGCGCTTGCGGAAAAGGGGATCGGTGAACTGACCGCTCTGCAGAAAGCGGTGCTGAACTGATTTCCAAGGTCTGGAATTTACAGCGCCCCGTCGAATAGGGTACGTATGATAGAGCATTAAGTAATGAGGTAACGGACACATGAAGATTTTGATCGCATACTCCAGTCGAACCGGCAACACGCGGAAAGTGGCTGAGGCCCTTCATCTGGAACTTCCCGGGGCGGATCTCTGCCCGATCAGCAGTTCACCGAATCCTGAAAAATATGACATTGTATTTGCCGGATTCTGGGTGGAGGAGGGCGATGCAAATGATGCCATGAAAGAGTACCTGAAACAGCTCGGCGGAATTCCGGTTGCATTGTTCGCCACACTGGGGGCCTATCCGGATTCGCAGCATGCCGCAGACTGTCTGGAGGCTGCGGCGGCGCAGATCCCGAATGGAAATGTTGTGGACCGTTTTATCTGTCAGGGCCGGATTGATCCGATGATGATCGAGTGGATGGAACAGCTTCCGCCGGATGATGAAAATGCACCGACCGATTCGCGGCGCCAGCTCTGGAAGGATGCTGAAGGGCATCCGAATGATCAGGATCTGGAGAATGCCGTGGCATGGGCGAAAGCCGTGCTTGAAAAAATGAAAGCCGGGGCCTGATATTCCGGGTTCCGGAATGCAGAAAGGCGCGCCCTGTTTGAGGGTCGCGCCTTTTCTTTTTTCGAGTGTGGAGTGGAATTACCACATGTTCACGATGACGGCGGTGGCGAACTCGGAACAGGTGAGCCATTTGGCGTCGTGCATCATACGGGCGAAATCGCCGGTCACGGTTTTGCGGCGGATGGCTCCGTCAACGCCTTCCAGCACGAGGTCGGCGGCTTCGGTCCAGCCCATGAAGCGCAGCATCATTTCAGCGGAAAGGATGAGCGAGCAGGGGTTGACCATATCTTTCCCGGCAATATCTGGAGCCGTGCCGTGGGTGGCTTCAAAGACCGCTTTGCCGTCGAGATAGTTGATGTTGGCGCCGGGAGAGATGCCGATTCCGCCGACACATGCGGCCAGTGCGTCGGAGCAGTAGTCGCCGTTGAGGTTGAGTGTGGCGATGACATCGTAGTCCTGCGGTTTGAGCAGGATGTTCTGCAGGAAGGCATCGCAGATGCAGTCTTTGATCTCGATTTCAAAACCGGTGCTCGGATTTTTCAGTTTGTAGGTTTTTGTTTTTTCGTCAAATTCCGCTCCGTATTCTTTTTCGGCCAGTTCGTAGCCCCATTTCAGGAAGGCGCCTTCAGTAAATTTCATGATGTTGCCTTTGTGGACAATCGTCACGGATTTGCGGTTGTTGTCGATGGCGTAGTCGATGGCGGCTTTGATCAGGCGGGTGGAGCCGTCGCGCGAGACCGGTTTGACGCCGATACCCGAGGATTCCGGGAAGCGAATATTGGTTACGCCCATTTCGTTCTGCAGAAAGTCGATGACTTTTTTTACATCGTCGGTGCCCTCCTGCCATTCAATACCGGCATAGATGTCTTCCGAGTTTTCGCGAAAAACAACCATATCGACTTTGTCGGGGGCATACATTGGAGAGGGGACGCCGTGGAACCAGGTGACCGGTCGCTGGCAGACATAAAGATCGAGTTCCTGACGCAGTGCTACATTCAGGCTGCGTCGTCCGCCGCCGACCGGTGTGGTGAGCGGGCCTTTAATGGCAACGCGGAATTCATTAATCGCCTTGAGAGTTTCGTCCGGAAGCCAGGTGTCGTTGCCGTAGATCGCGTTGGCTTTTTCACCGGCATACACTTCCATCCATTGGATTTTACGTTCGTTGCTGTAGGTTTTTTCAACAGCCGTATCGATCACTTTGATCATGGCCGCAGTGATTTCCGGGCCGACACCATCGCCTTCAATAAAAGGGATAATCGGGTTGTTCGGAACGGCGAGATGGCCGTCGGCTCCCATACCGATTTTTCCGCCGCCGGAAGGTACTGCAATCTTGTTATAACTCATTAGAAAATCCTCAATTTTGTATCCAGTGATTGGAAATAAACTAAATATGATAGTTTTGTGGATGTAAATGCATTTCGTTGGGCGGTTTTCGGCGGGCTGATAATAGCTTGGCTGGAATCGGAATCATCATTCATGGGTGTTGTCCAGCCACTGGAACATGACCAGGGCGTCCGCATAACCGTGAACGGGGTGATTGAAGGCGCTGGGCAGGCGGCCGACGATTTCAAAACCGAGTTTCAGCCAGAGGCGTACGGCCCTTCGTTAGTGGAGGCCACGAAATTAAACTGCATGGCTTTGTAGCCGGATTCCAGCGCGGTTTTTTTTGAGTGTCGGCACATGGCGGTGACCACCCCTTTGCCGCGTGCGTCGGGGGTAACCATATACCCGCAATTGCAGACGTGTGCACCGGGACCGGGATGGTTGGTTTTCAGGTAGTAGGTGCCGAGGAGGGTCCGTTTTCTTCAGCGACCCAGGTTTGACGCGGAAGTTCCATCCAGAGTCTGTATGCCGTGTCCCGGGAGATATCCCGCGGATAGGCATAGGTTTCGCCGGCCGCGGCGATGGTATGAAAAACAGACCGGATGGCCTCGAAGTCTTTGGGGGAGGTTTTTCGTATGCTCAGGTGCATGACTACCGCATCCGGTAAATCAGGGCGGTGCCGATAAAAAAGAAGGCGATAATGGCGGACCATGCACCGATCCAGGGTTGGATGTACAGCTGTTTGGCGAGGTATTCCATGGTGAACTGTGTGGCATAAAAGGTGAAAAAGAGGCCGATGGCCATCATGATGCCTGAGAGTGCGCCTTTGCGTCCGGTGTGTGTGCCTACGGGAATGCCGATCAGCACGGCAATGATGCAGATGAAGGGCATAGTCAGTTTGTGGTGCAGGTCGACGAGATCGCTTCTGATTTCGCGCAGAGAGAGATGTTGGTGGGTTCTGATATATTCGTAGAGTTCAAGCGATGACTGGTGGGCGGAGTCTTTGGCTTCGCGCATGAATTCTTCGGGGCGTTCTTTGAGATAACGCATTTCCAGCGTCTGAAACGTTTCGGGCGGGCCGAGTCGGGTGTTGTTTTCATCGAAACGCTGTATTTCACCATCTTCGAACCACCAGCGGCGGTCGAGCCAGTGGCCTTTTTTTGCTGTGATTTTTTCGCGGTCCGAGCCGTCTTCGCGTCGAATCCGCAGCGTGATGCCCTGCATGGTGTAGGAGCGGGTATCGAAGCCGACGATGTGCCATTCGTGTCCGAGTGTCGGGTTTTTATAGGCGATATTTTCAAAATAGACATCATCGCTGGCTTTGGTTTTGCTTTCCAGTAACTGATGTGCGCGGTAGGCATATTTCGGTCCGGTATACTCGTTCACCACCGCGGTGAACAGGAAGCAGAAGAAGCCTAACAGCAGGTAGGGGCGTACGATGCGGTAGATGCTGACCCCGCTGGCGCGCATGGCCACAATTTCGCTGTGGCGGGTCATTTGTGAGAGGCTGTAAAGGGTGGCCAGAAGCAGGCAGATGGGCACAATGAAAATGACCATGGAAGGCAGCTGCAGGCTGTAGTAGTGCAGCATAATGCGGCCGACGTCCCAGAATCCGGTTCCGCTGGAGGCGGACAGGATTTTGTTGAAATCCTTCATGGTGTCCATGAGATCGCCGATGATAAATAGCAGTGCAAACGCGATCAGCAGATAGATCAGCGGCTGAAACAGATTCATGAACAGGTATCGGGCGAGAATTTTCATACGATGGTCCCGATAACGTAGCGGATAAAACGGTGTGATCGCAAGCGTTGAAAAGGGCGGGACGTATGTGTAGGGTTTCTTCGTTTAACAGGAGTTTGATTTATGCTTTTTTCAGGATTCAGCGATCAGAGCCGTGCACATGATCCGGCGACTATTGTGATTTTCGGGGCGTCCGGCGACCTGACCCATCGTAAACTGATTCCGGCGCTTTTTGTGGCCTATATGCAGGATCTGCTGCCCGAACAGTTCCGCGTAGTCGGTTTTGCGCGGCGGGATTATAACGATGATATATTCCGTGATATGATGGCTGATTCGATTCGTAAATTCACCCGGCTTCCGGCCGGTGAAGAACTGATCCGCCGTTTTGTTGCACATCTTGATTATCATCGGGGCGACCTCTCCAGTCCGGATGCCTACGTGGCACTGAAAGAGCGCCTGGCCGGAGAGGCCTATCCGGAAAATCATCTGTTCTACCTTTCCATCATTCCGGATCTGTTTCACACCGCAGTACATAATCTTCAGGAAACCGGCATGATCCGCGATCCGGAGGATGAGCATTGGACCCGTGTGGTGATTGAAAAACCGTTCGGAAAGGATCTGGAATCGGCGATTGCGCTGAATAAGGAACTGCTCGAGCATCTGGATGAAACGCAGATCTATCGCATCGACCACTATCTCGGAAAAGAGACGGTGCAGAATATCCTGTCGTTCCGCTTTGCCAACGCCATCTTTGAGCCGGTGTTCAACCGTTCCTATGTCGACCATATCCAGATCACGGCTTCCGAGACGGTCGGGATGGAAAAAGGGCGGGGCGGTTATTACGACGAATATGGTGCGCTGCGCGATATGGTGACCAATCATCTGCTGCAGCTGCTCTGTCTGGTAACGATGGAGGCGCCTGGTGATCTTTCCGCCGAGTCGATCCGGAATGAAAAGGTAAAACTCCTGAATGCCACGAAGCTGGATATCCGGAAGGATATTTCCGATGCCGTCTGTCGTGGGCAGTATGCGGAGGGCGTGGATTCGGACGGAAATAAAATTAAGGGGTATCTGCAGGAAGAGCGGATTGATCCGCAGTCGAATACGGATTCGTTTACGGCTCTGCGGCTGAGTATTAACAACTGGCGCTGGGCCGGTGTGCCGATTCTGCTGCGGACCGGAAAGCGCATGGCCAAAAAAACCACGGAGATTGCGGTGCAGTTCAAAGTGCCGCCGCTGCAGCTTTTCCAGCAGGTGGAATGCGAGGGCGATGTCTGTGACATTACGCGCATTAAACCCAATACGCTGATTTTCCGCATTCAGCCCGATGAAGGGATTTTCCTTAAAGTGGGGACCAAACGTCCCGGTATGCGGTTTGTTGTGGAGGATGTCGATATGGATTTCTCCTATTCCGGAAAATGGAACCAGTCGCTGCCTGAAGCGTATGAACGGCTGCTGCTGGATACGCTGCATGGTGATTCCACGCTGTTCACCCGGTCTGACGAGGTGGCGGCCGAGTGGCGTGTGGTTCAGCCGATTCTCGATAATCTGGATCAGCTTAAACCGTTTGCCTATCCGCCTGGAGAGTGGGGGGTGAAAGAAGCGGACCGGCTTTTCGATGGCGTGGAAGGGATGTGGCGCAACGGTAAATCGGTGAAGGTTTCCGGGGCGAACTCGGCATTGGATAGCGCGAAGCTTTAGCATGAATGACCGCAACGTTTATATGGTGTATGTTACGGCCGGCGACGATGCTGAGGCCAAACGCATTGCCCGTGCGGTCGTGCAGGAGCGGTTGGCGGCCTGCGCCAATATTCTCGGCGGTATTCAGTCTGTCTATTCATGGAGAGGCGATATCTGTGAAGATCATGAAGTTGCGCTTATCCTTAAAACATCGGGTGAATGTAAAAATGAACTCATTTCCCGGATTCGAGAAATCCACTCCTATGAAACGCCCTGTATTGTCTTCCTGCCCATCAGCGATGGTCATCCCGCTTTTCTGGACTGGATAGACGGGGAAACCCGGGGGAATGGTTTCGGGGCGGCCGGGGATGAATCTATTCTGTTTTTCGGCTGCTGGAGCCGTCAATCGTCGGGGTATTGCCGTGCGGCAGCGGAGAGCTGGCGGGGCGGGATATAGCTTTCGGAGTTATGTACGGCATGCATAGCGCCCGATCCTGCTGGAAACCAGCGCAATGTATCGGCTTTTTTTCCCAGCGGCTGAAAATGCAGTCGGGCCAGTTTTTTGTAAAACCGGTCGGCCTCTTCAGGATACCGGTCTTTGAGCCAGACCCCGGCGCTCCAGAGTATCATGGCTTTCTGATGCCGGTTCCAGGCGAGGGCGGCGGCATCGCCTGCATGATCCGCCGCGGTTTGGCGGTAGTGAAAGCGGCGGTTCGGAATCGGTGCGGTTTCATCATAAAGCGGCCGCAGATTTTCCGGTGCGACGGCGGATTCGTGCTCAATTCCAATGGTGGAAAAGAAGCCCTCAACGATGGTGTAGTCGGGGTAGAGTTCGGTGCCGCAGAGTTCCATACCTTTCCATCGCATGATACGCGCCGCATGGTAAAGGTGTGCTGCACGAGTATTCCAGTTGTTCCAGAACGAGCGGCTTTCTTTCAGAGCATGCAGATAAGTCTGCAGCATATAGCCGATTTCCGTGGGGTAATAGGGCAGTGCATCTTCAGGACGCCCTTCGCGGAAGAGGCGTCGGGCCAGCAGATAGGAGAGGCGGAGCTCAATGGAACGGCGCGCGGTTTCTGTCTGCAGCCAGGGTTCGATCTGCCTGGCCGACTCCTGAGAGGCGGTGCCCCGGAAGGAATCCACATAACGTTGGAGGTCGGCGGTTTCCACATAGCGCTCGGCGATCAGTGCGGCATCCGGATAGGCTCCCGCTGCAACGAAGGATTCGAGGGCGTCAAGCATCTGACCCCGGTCGGCATACAGGGTACCCAGACTTCCATGCAGGGCTGATGCAGGGGAGACGGTTCCTGTATAATCGAAGTGATAGATGATGCGCCGGCTTTGTTCCAGTCCCTTCAGCCACTGCTGCAGTTTCCGGATGGCTTCGTCGGTCCGACCGCTGCGCTGGGCGAGACGGTAACGCAGCCAGTTGGCCAGGATGTCATTTCCCGGGCAGTGTTCAAGATAGGCCGATGCCTTTTCGGGTTCGCCGTTTTTATACATAAACCAGGCCAGACGAGGAGTGATTTTCAGAGCCGGATGATTTTCCAGCGTCCGGATAAATCCGGTTTTGCCGATGTTGAAAAGCGCCATGGTTTCGAGGACCGCCATGGAGGGGTTGCTGAGCTCTTCCAGCGAAGCCTGTATTACATCCAGCCGCAGATGATTCATACAGTGATTCAGACGTGCGGAATCGCCGCTTCGATGGTAATAGCCCGTTGCGGCCAGGCCCCGTTCAATGCGTTCCGCCAGATTGGTTTGGCAGAGGTAGTCACGTTTATACGAGGCATGGGCCAGACCGATGGAATGATGCGCCGGCATTTCGCGGGCGGCATTCCGGCATGCGGTGTAGCAGGTTGTCGCCCGCTTCGGTTCGCTCTGTACGCCGGCGAGGTTGCCGAGCATGTAGTAGACCCATTCCGTGCGGAACTGCCGGTTGCTGATATCGAGTCCGAGCAGTTTTCGCCAGGCCTGCGGAAAAGCAACGTCTTCATCGGCGCGGAATTCCGCAGTGCCTTCGAGGTAGAGCGTAAATTCCTGTAAATGTTCGGGTACATCGGGGGGCGGAACGTTTGTTTCAGCGGCCCGTACGGCTTGGGCATAAACCATATATTCGGTCAACAGGTTCTGCCTGCCAAACAATTCGGCCTGTTTCATGAAATCCAGTTCTTCCGCCTGCAGGGTGGTGTATGCACCTTCCGGAAAGGGTTCTTTATCAATCAGACCGTATTCCAGCGCAATCAGTTCGAGTTCTCCGGCCGGATTCAGGTCGGCTTCAAACCGGTCGTTGTAATCGCTCAGATAACTCGAAGGGAAAAAGGGGCCGCATGCAAAAACAGGGAGTGCAGCAGTCAGCAGCAGAAAAAGTGGTTTCATCATTTCAGGTGTACCTCAATATGCGGGAGTTGTCGGGTGGAGAACCAGCCGATCCGGATTTGTGATCCAGGTGCAGGAACCGGTGCGGTCAGTGTGGCCGGCAGCAGGCCGGCTTTTTTTGCGGGGGATGTTGCGGTGCGGTAGAGGTCGTACATTCCTCGCGGGTTGTTCCAGTTCAGTTCAAGTTCGGCTTCGTGCGAATGAATGATATTTCCGTTAACCAGACTGATTTCAAACGTGGTGTCGCTGATGGGAATAAATATGCAGGTCAAATCGTTCTGCGGGAGTCTGCCGTGCTGAATTTCGGCAAGTGCAGGGCGGGGCAGACAGAGCCGGTCGCCATCTACCGGGAGACGGAACCAGATGAGGCTGCGCGCATATTCCAGAGATCGGAATTGATGAAGCTGATGGATCAGGTCGCGGTGACGGGCGGCGATTCGGCGTTTTACGGTGTTGTGTCTGCCGGAAGGCCCTTCGGCAGTCAGATAGAGAAAACGCCCGGTGTCCGGATCAAAATTCAGTTCATAGGCGTAACACGGCAGGGCAATGGAGTAGGGGCGGCCGAGTTTTTCAGCGCGGCGAATGGCCCGGTCTGCCGTTGCGGGGTTCATCAGTTCTGCATGGCGGTTCATATGATCGGGAACGTCGAGGCCATGGACCTGAAGGACATAGTAGTCGCAGTTTAATGCAACGCGCTCAAAAGCGCGGTTGTCCAGATGAACCGGAAGTGCCGTGACAGACAGTATTTTTTCCGGCAGCTGCGGTCTGATTTTTCTGAGCAGATCGGCATATTCTGAAAGGCGGCTTTCCGGACAGTCGAGATCGAGCTGCAGTTCCTGGAAATCCGGAAGTTCTGTGCAGAGACGGATGAGTTCGGTTTCGAGATCGCTGCGGTTGAATGCGCTGAGCGGAACACGGATGACCGGCACAAAGGTATGTCGGGTCTGCTGAAGCGGTTTCCAGGGAATCGGAATTAAGGTGCTTTGCCCGGAGGCCGGAATTTCGGAGACGATCGGATAGAGTGTGGTCGGGGATTCGTTCGTGACCGCCATGAGCACATTGCTGCTCCACTGCTGCTGCCAGATATAGAATGCATCGGCGGAGGCGGTGTCCGTGAACAGAGCCAGCAGGGAAAAAAGGAACAGGAGCGGTTTCATGACGCTAAGCTAATTGCAACAACCGTGCATGGGGAGGAAAAAACTTGCTCAATGCTTCCAATGATTGGAAGTTATGCGGCCTTATGTCTACGCGCTATAAAATTACAGTTTCTTACGACGGCACCCATTATTCCGGCTGGCAGGTGCAGCCGGATCACCGGACGGTGCAGGGCGAGCTGGAGCGGCTGCTGGCCGAGATGACGAATCAGCAGCATGTTCGTGTTGAATCGTCCGGCCGGACTGACGCCGGAGTGCATGCCCGTGCGCAGGTGGCGCATTTTGTTCTGCCGAAAAAAGTGGATACCCGGTATTTTATGCGCGGCCTTAATGCGCAGCTGGACCGGGACATCCGTGTGACGTCGTTCCAGCAGGTGCCCGACGATTTTCATGCGCGCTTCAGTGCTGTCGGAAAAGAGTATCGTTATTTCATCTACAATGGATTGATTGTTCCGCCGACCAAGCGGTTGTACCGTCTGCAGGAGGGCCGCCCGCTCGATGTGGAGCGCATGCGTGCCGCGGCGGAACTGCTGGTGGGGGAACACGACTTCGCCGCATTTTCAGCCAACCCGAAACGCGAGCTCAATGGAACCGTTCGTACCATTCATTCGTTCAAGGTCCGCAAGCATGGTGCCGATATTACGCTCGAGGTGCAGGGCAACGGATTTCTGTATAAAATGGTCCGCAGTCTGGCCGGTATTCTGATTGATGTCGGGATCGGGCGCCGCGAACCCGGGATTATTAATGAAATTTTTGCGCACGGCAAACGGACCGCCGTGGTGCAGACCGCCCAGCCCCAGGGGCTGTTTCTCTGGAAAGTTTTCTATTAAGCATGTTTTGCAGGCAGGCCGCAGTAAGAGCCCTGTAGTGATTTCAGCTCGGCGTATTTCACCGGGAATCGGGTCCTGATGGTTTTTCTGATGTGTTGCTGAATGCCCGTCGCCGGGCGGAGTCGGCTCTGGCGGTAATGTTATTGAAGCAGAGGAGAAGTTCCGTGAACGGTTGCGCACTTTCATTGCATGAATCATCCGATTTTACCGAGGCCGGTTTTGACATGGGGGCAGGGGACAACTATGGTTTGCGACTTTGATTCGGGTCTCTTTGAGGCCGTTAAAAGTTAATGGTTATTGGTTATATGGTGAGAAAGCGATCCGAAAACGAATAACGATGTGCGATCAACCGGAACCGATGGGTTCCCCATACGGAGGATTTTGAGATGAGAGTTAAGGCATTCAAAGCGTGGCGTCCGGCGGAAGGTAAAGCGGAGCGCGTGGCATCGGTTCCCTATGACGTGGTGGATACGAAAGGCGCAGCGGCGCTGGCGGAAGGCAATCCGGAGAGCTTTCTTCATGTGGTCCGCGCAGAAATCGATCTGCCGGAAGGCACGGATCCGTACAGCGATGCGGTGTATGCGCAGGCCAAGGCGAACATTGAACGTTTTAAAAATGACGGGATTCTGATCCGCGAAGAAGAGCCGGCGTTTTATCTCTATTCCCAGCAGATGGGCGATCACCTGCAGTACGGTATTGTGGCGACCTGCCATTTCGAAGATTACGAAGAGGGAAAAATCAAGATCCACGAAAAGACGCGCCGGGTGAAAGAGGAGGATCGCATTAAATATGTGGATACTCAGAACGCCAACACCGGGCCGGTCTTTCTGGCCTACCGCGATTCCGAAAAAATCAACGCGCTGGTGGAAGTCACCAAAAGTACCGAGCCGCTTTATCACTTTACTGCGGAAGACGGCGTGATCCATACGGTCTGGAAAATGGGCAATGTGGCGGAGCTGGAAGCGGCCTTCGGCGAGATTCCGGCGACGTATGTGGCGGACGGGCATCATCGTTCGGCATCGGCCGCGAAAGTCGGTGCGATGCGTCGTGATGCGAACCCGAACCATACCGGTGACGAACCTTACAACTATTTTCTGGCGGTGATGTTCCCGGAAAGTGAACTGAAGATTCTGGCCTACAACCGGGTTATTCTTGCGCTGCCGGGTACGGAAGAGGAGTTTTTCCGTAAGCTGGAGGAAAAATTTACGGTTGAGAAAAACGGTAAGGCCGTTCCGGAGAAATCCGGCGAGATCTGCATGTATATGAAGGGGGAATGGTCGACGTTGACGCCGAAAAAGATGCCCGATGCCTCCGATCCGGTGGCGTCGCTCGATGTGAGTATTCTCCAGAATGATGTGCTGGCCCCGATTCTGAATATTGAAGATCCGCGTGAAAGCAACGACATCGATTTTATCGGTGGAATCAAGGGTACCGAAGAGTTGGAGAAATGGGTCGATGCCGGCCGTGCGGTGATGGCGTTTTCGATGTACCCGACTTCGATGGAGCAGTTGTTTGCTGTGGCCGATGCCGGCATGCTGATGCCGCCGAAGAGTACCTGGTTTGAACCGAAGCTGCGTTCCGGTCTGCTGGTGAATACGCTGGACTGATTTGCATGGTGCAGTCGAAAAGCCGCGGATGAAACGGAAAATTACGGATTGGATTCCGGATTGATGTTTAATCGGCGGCTTTTCTGGGTCAGGGCAGCGTCTGCCGAGGGGCAGGATGGCGTTGAATTTCCGGTCGGCAGGATCTATGCTGAAGTTCAATCTGCTAAATTAAGGGTGATTTATGAGAAGAATACCGAATGCTCTCGGGGCACTGATATTGCTGTTGTTTATTTCCGGCTGTTCCACGGTTCCGATTACAGGACGTAAACAGTTGAGTCTGGTTTCCGATGCTCAACTCATTCCTGAAAGTGCCGCGAGCTATGAACAGGTCATCAAGGAAGGTCCGCTTTCGAAAAACAAAGAGCAGACAGAAATGATCCGGCGGGTTGGTGCGCGTATTTCTGAAGCCGTCGAGCAGTATTTTGCAGAGCGGAATCAGTCGGATGTAGTGGCCGGTTTTGACTGGGAGTTCAATCTTATTGAAGAGGATGTACCCAATGCCTGGTGTATGCCCGGCGGAAAAGTGGCGTTTTATACCGGCATCCTGCCGTATACGCAGGATGAAACCGGCGTGGCGGTGGTGATGGGGCATGAAATCGCGCATGCCATTGCCCGGCATAGCAACGAGCGGGTCAGTCACCAGATGGCGGTGGCGGGAGGGGGCATCCTGACGGCCTGGATGGCGAAGGACAGCGAATATCAGGAAGCGATTCTGGCGGCCTATGGCATCGGAACACAGCTTGGCGGCATCCTGCCGTATTCCCGCCTGCACGAGAGCGAGGCCGATCACATGGGGCTGATTTTTATGGCGATGGCCGGATATAATCCTGAGGCGGCGGTTGATTTCTGGCAGCGCATGGCCGAAGCGGGCGGGGAGAAACCGCCGGAATTTCTCAGTACGCATCCTTCGGACGAAACCCGCGTCCAGGACATTCGTGAACATCTACCGGAAGCAATGCAGTATTATCGGCCGAGGCCGTAGCCTGATCCGGAACATTCTGTCGAATAACCGGATTGTGTTTGTGCGTGTACAGGAGCGGTAAAATCCTGTGCCGGGCAAAATGCATTAAAGTTCGAGCCCTGATGGTTGAGTCGGGGCTTTTTTGTTTTCCAATGTCCGGAAACCGCTATCATCCCGCGCATGTCACTTTATAATCCAGATACAATTGCAGCGATTGCCACACCGCCCGGGGAGGGCGGAGTCGGTATTGTGCGGATTTCCGGCCCTGATGTGTGGACGATTGCGGATGAACTTTTCCGGCCGTTGGATAAAACGCCGGTTTCGCGGCGCGACCACGGCACCTTTGCCTATGGGAAAATCATTGATTCCGCCGGAGCGGAAATTGATACCGGCCTGGCGCTGATCATGCGGGCGCCGAAAAGCTATACCTGTGAGGATGTGGTGGAAATTCAGGGGCACGGCGGAGCGGTCGGTATGCGCCGTATTCTGCGCCGTGCGCTCGAGGCCGGTGCGCGAATGGCGGAACCGGGTGAATTTACGAAACGGGCTTTTTTGAACGGGCGCATCGATCTGCTGCAGGCCGAGGGCATTTTTGATTTGATCCGTGCGCGGTCCGACCGTGCAGCATCGGCGGCGCTTGAACAGATGGAAGGGAAGCTGAGCCGGCAGTTTAATGTGATCTATGATGCATTTCTCGAAGTGGCTGCCAATCTTGAGACGACGCTCGATTTTGTGGAGGACGAGCTTCCGGATGATGTTTTTTCAGGAATTGCCGATCTGCTGGATCGCACGTTTCAGTCACTGGACTGTCTGCTGGATACGTGGGATGAAGGCCGTTTACTGCGCGAAGGTGCGCGGGTGGTGATTCTCGGGCGGCCCAATGCCGGTAAATCGACGCTTTTGAATGCGCTGCTTGGATTTGACCGGGCGATTGTTTCGAGCACGGCGGGTACGACGCGCGATACCATTGAAGAAGGGTTTGTGCTCAACGGTATTCCGCTGCGGATTATTGATACGGCGGGACTTCGGGAAACCGATGACGAAATTGAGGCTGAGGGTATTCGCCGCGCAGAGGCGCATTTGGAAGAGGCGCATCTTTCGGTGTATCTGATCGATGCGTCGCAGCCGCTGCATGATGAGGATAAGGCCCGGCTGAAAAAACTGGTTCCGGAACGCAGCGTCGTCATCCTCAACAAGATTGATCAGGGCAATCTGGTTTCAGATTACAGGTTTCCGGTTTCACGGGTTGAAACCTCGCTGAAAACCGGAGAGGGCATTGAGGCGTTGAAAAAGGCGATGGCTGAAAAGCTGGAGCTGGGAGCTGATTTGACGGCCCCGCCGCATGCGGTAATCTCGGAACGTCACCGTCATCTGCTGGTGGAATCCCATCGTGAAGCACAGCAGGCGCGGGCTTTTCTGAATGAAAATGTGGAGGAAAATGCGGTGCTGGCGGCGGAGCATCTGCGTACAGCACTGGAATATCTGGGTCAGGTGACCGGCCGGACGTACCACGAAGAACTGCTCGATAACATTTTTTCGCGCTTCTGTATTGGTAAATAAGGTTGAAAACTCGCCGTATAGGGGTAGATTTTGCACCCTTTGGAATTTATGAGGATTGAGTTATGAGCAGAAGTTTTGCACCGATAGTGAAATGGGGCACGGATAAAAAATATAAGAAGGTCGATGATTTTCTGTTGCGCCCGTCGGTTGAAGAAAAGGCCATGGAAGCGGCGGCGCGGATTCTGGCTGATGTGAAAGAGCGCGGTGACAAGGCCGTGATTGACTGCGCACGACTGTATGACGGTTCCAATATGTCGACCCGCCGTATTCGCGTGACGGACCAGGAAATCGCGGATGCTGAACGGCTGGTGGATGACGAGTTCAAGGCGGCGGCGCAGGAGGCGCATAAGCGCATTACCGAATTTTCGATCGGCGGTTTGCGTGAGGACTGGCAGATGGCTACGCCGAAGGGGGGGATGCTGGGCGAAAAGTTTGTGCCGTATGATCGCGTGGGAGCCTACATTCCGGGCGGTGCGGCGCCGCTGGCTTCGACGGCGCTGATGACGCTGACATTGGCGAAAGTGGCTGGAGTGCAGGAGCTTGTGGCCTGTTCGCCGGCGGATAAGGACGGCAATCTGAATCCGTATGTGCTTTATGCGCTGAATCTGGCCGGTGCGATGGAGATTTATAAGGTTGGAGGTGTTCATGCGATCGGCGCCATGGCGTACGGAACAAAATCCATTGCCAAAGTCCGGAAAATTGTCGGGCCGGGCGGGCCGTACGTGACGGCGGCGAAACGTCAGGTGTATGGAGATGTGGCGCTTGATATGGTGGCGGGACCGAGCGAAATTGCGGTACTTTGCGATACCTCTGCGAATCCGGCACACGTGGCGGCGGACCTGCTGTCGCAGGCGGAACACGGTACCGGTTCTGAAAAGGCCCTGCTGGTGACGACGTCGCAGAAACAGGCCGAAGCGGTCCGTGCAGAGGTGCTCCGGCAGGCGAAGGAGCTGAGCCGTACCGAACCGGTGGAACAGGTGCTTGAAAACGGTATGCTGCTTGTTGTGGTGAAAAGTATGAAAGAGGGCATGCTGCTGTGTAACCGGTTTGCGCCGGAACATATGGAGCTGATCTGTAAAAATCCGGAAAAATGGGCGGATAAGGTCCATAATGCCGGTGCGCTGTTTATCGGTGAGTGGACGCCGGAGTCGGTGGGCGATTTTGCGGCGGGGCCGAGTCATGTACTGCCGACGGGGGGTACGGCGGCCTATTTTTCCGGTTTGACGGTGGAGGATTTCCGCCGGCGCGTCAGCCTGATTCAGTTTACGAAAGAGGATCTGGAAGAGACGCTTCCGGTGGTTGAGGCCTTCGGGCGTATTGAAACTCTTGACGGTCATGCCCGTTCGGCAACGATTCGTTTTGAAAAATAAGAAAGCTGAAATGAGCGATTTAATCAGAAAATCAGTACAGGCAATGGAGGGCTATGTTCCCGGCGAACAGCCGAAGGAGGCCGATATTGTTAAGCTGAATACGAATGAAAATCCGTATCTGCCGTCACCGGATGTGCAGGATATTTTATCGATGATTGATATTTCGGTGCTGTCGCGCTATCCGGACCCGGTATGTCTGGAGCTGCGTAAAGCGATTGCGGAGCTGCATGGCTGCGATGTGGACCATGTGTTTGTGGGCAACGGTTCGGATGAAGTGCTGGCGCTCTGCATCCGGGCGTTTGTGGAGCGTGATGGATCGGTCGGTTATTTTGATCCGTCGTATTCACTCTATCCGGTTCTGGCGGATATTGAGGATGTGGAGAAAAAGCCGGTGCCGCTGGATGCGGAGTATGGCTGGCAGATGCCTGCGGATTATTCGGCTTCGCTGTTTTTTCTGACGCATCCGAATGCGCCGACGAGTTTTTCGTATGACCGGTCTTCGATTGAAGATTTTGTGAAGAATTTCGGCGGAGTGGTGCTGATTGACGAGGCGTATGCCGATTTTGCGGCAGAGAACTGCATGGATCTGGCACTGAAGTATGACAATGTAATTGTGGCGCGTACGCTGTCGAAGTCCTATTCACTGGCTGGGATCCGGCTGGGTTACTGCGTGGGTTGCGCGGAGCTGATCGGCGCGATGTATAAAATCAAGGATTCGTATAACGTGAATTACCTGACGCAGGAGATTGCACGGGTGGCAATTCTTGATCAGGCAACGATGAAGGCCAATGTTTCGGCGATTATCGAGACGCGCAGGATGGTGACGGAGAAACTGGAGGCGTTCGGTTTTGAGGTGGGGAAATCGGAGACAAATTTCCTGTGGGTTAAGCCGCAGGGCATCAGTGCGAAGGAGCTGTTTGAAGCGTTGCGGAAGAAAAATATCATTGTGCGTTATTTCGGGAAGGATGAGCGGACGAAGGATTATCTTCGTGTGACGATCGGCACGGCCCCGGAGATGCTGAAGTTTCTGGATGCGACTGAAGCTGTTCTGAATGGAGTTGAATGATGGCTGGAATCTGTGTGAACAGAGCGGATAATCTGAAACAGTGTACGTGTACCTATGATTGTGATAAAAAGGGCATGTGCTGCGAGTGCGTGGCATATCATCGGGCAAAGAATGCTATTCCGGGTTGTTTTTTTTCGAAGGAAGGCGAGGCCGGGTGGGATCGTTCGGTGGAAAATTTCTGCAGGGATTGCGGACACTGATTTCGAGGGGTCTGAGCGTTTCCGGTTGCTTGACTGAACCGGGGCTTCGGGCATAATGCAACGCTTTAATTAGACGGACGTTTATATGATTAAGGTATCTGGGGTTACGAAAAAATATCCGGCGCGACTGGCGGTGGATAATATTTCGTTTGAAGTGGGCCGGGGAGAAATCGTCGGCTTTCTCGGTCCTAACGGGGCGGGGAAAACGACGACTATGCGTATGCTGACCGGCTACCTGCCTATGAATTCGGGGACCATTGAAGTCGCTGGATTTGATATTTCCAGGGAGCCGCAGGAGGTCCGCCGGCGGGTCGGGTATCTTCCGGAAAGCTGTCCGCTTTATCCTGAAATGCGGGTGGATGAATATCTGAAATTCCGCGCGTCGCTCAAAGGCGTTAAAACTTCGATTCGTCGGAGCAAGGTGAACGAAGTCAAGGAGCTGTGCGGACTTACAGAGGTTGGAAAGCGGATTATCGGTCAGCTTTCCAAAGGATACCGGCAGCGTGTGGGGCTGGCCGACAGCATGGTTCATGACCCGGATCTGCTGGTGCTGGATGAGCCGACGGTGGGACTGGACCCCTTTCAGATCCGGCAGGTCCGAGATCTGATCACTCATTTGGCGGAGCGGCATACGGTGCTGCTTTCCACCCATATTCTCCAGGAAGTGGAGGCGATCTGTGAACGGATCCTTATCATTAACGAAGGGCGGATTGTGGCGTCCGATACTGAGGAGAACCTGCATCGGCAGCTGCAGGCCTGTTCGATTATTGAAATGGAGATCATGGCTGAAAAAGAAGCGGCGGTGGAGGCGGTGAGCCGACTGGATGGACTGGATGTGCGCAGTGCGAATGAGCTGGCCGACGGCTGGCTCTGGCTGGAAATCGAGGCTGATTCGGCAGCGATGCGTGTGGATCTCTATAATCTGGCGGTGGCCAGGGGCTGGGCTTTGCGTGAACTTTCGGAACAGCAGCATTCGCTGGAAGATACGTTTGTTCAGATTACGAGCAGGAAGGAGGGGAAATAATGAGTGTCTTTCTCTGCTTATTGAAGAAAGAACTGCGTACGTGTTTTTATTCTCCGATTGCCTATGTGGTGATGTTTTTTTTCTGGATTCTGACCGGCGGCAACTTTTACTGGCTTCTGATTAATCTGGCGCACGGGGAATCGCTGACTACGGCTTCGCAATGGATGTTCAGCGGTTTTGTGCTGCCGTTTGCGATTCCGGTGATTGTTCCGCTGATTACGATGCGTCTTTTTGCCGAGGAGCGTAAACTGGGTACACTGGAGGCGTTGCTGACCACTTCGGTGAAGGTCCCCGAACTGGTGCTGGCAAAATTTTTCGGAGCATTGGTTTTTTATATCGTATTGTGGCTTCCCTCAATAGCTTATACTTATTTTCAGATCAAAACGGCACCTGCTGAGGTGACGGGATTTCCGGACCTGGGTGCACTGCAGGCGGGTGCGTTGGGTGTCATCCTGGTGGGTGCGCTTTACATTGCGATTGGTTTGTTTATGTCCACATTGACTTCGAATCAGATTGTTGCGGCGATCAGCGGGTTCGCGATTCTGATCGGATCGCTGTTTGTGTCGATGTATATGGCCTACACGGCGCAGAGTCAGAGTATCCGGATTGTCGGACAGTATTATTCTTCGTTTGCTCACATGATGGAATTTTCGCGCGGTATTGTGGACAGCCGGGTGGTGGTGATGTATCTGAGTCATGCTGCGTGGTTCCTGTTTGCTGCAGTACGCGTGGTGGAAGGTCGACGGGTTTAGGCGCATTGATATGAAGCGATTTCTTACCAATTTAAATTCTATTGTGGCGGTTCTGCTGGCATTTGTGCTGGTTCAGATGATCAGTTTTCTTGCGATGCGCAATCCGGTGCGGATGAATCTCAGCGGCAGGACCTATTATCAGCTCTCCGAAAAAACACGGAATCTGTTGCGGGACCTGGAGCATGAAGTCAGGATTACAGTTTTTTTTCAGGAAGAGCATGCGTTGCATGATGATGTGAAAAATCTGCTCGCGGAGTATGAATATCATTCGCGCAACATCCGCGTGGAGTGGGTGGATCCGGCGCGGGATGTGGCACTGACTAAAAAACTGGCGGGGCAGTATAATCTGACTGAAGCGCAGGTGGTGGTGTTTGATGTCGGCGAGAGTTTCCGTGTGATTAAGCAGACCGATATTGCCGAAATGAAGCGTGTCAAAGGAATCAAAGAGCCGGTGATTACGGCGTTCAAGGGAGAGCAGGCTTTTACCAGTGCAATTTACGGTCTGATTCAGGGAGATACCCCTAAAGTCTATTTCCTGGTGGGGCATGGTGAGCAGCGTATTACGGATTTTGATCAGATGGCCGGTTATTCCGATATCGGAACGGCACTGCTTCAGGATAATCTTGAGGTTGAGGAGCTGATGCTCAGCGGAGAAAAGGGCATCCCTGAGGATGCGGCGGCGCTGGTGATTCCCGGACCTTCGAAAAAGATGAGTTCGATCGAAGTGGAAATGATAGAGGATTACCTGAGCCGAAGCGGGCGGGTCTTTATCCTGCTTGATGCGCTTAAAGAAACGGGGCTGGAGTCGATGCTGGAGCGCTGGGGGGTTGAACTCCGTAATGACATCGTGGTGGACCCGGAAAATACGCTGCGCGGCAGCGATGTGCATATTCGCCGGTACAATGCCCATCCGATCTGTATGGAGATGAATTCGATTGTGCAGTTCATTCTGCCGCGTTCGATTATGCCTTCGGAACAGGCCGGTGGTTCATCGGAGGACCGTCCTTCGGTGGTGCCGTTGTTTTTTACCTCTGAAAAGAGCTGGTCGGAAATGCAGGTGGAGGAATCCACCGCCAAGTTTGAGCCGGAAAAAGGCGATATTGCGGGAGATGACAGTGAACGGCCGATTTCGCTGGGTGTTGCGATTGAACGCGGGGCATCTGAAACCATGCTTGATGTGCAGATCCGGCCGTCCCGCATGGTGGTTTTCGGGGATTCTGATTTTGCGGGCAATGGCAGTATGGTGGGCGGAAATAAGGATCTGTTCATGAGTGCACTCAATTGGCTGCTTGAGCGGGAAGAACTGATTGCCATTGCGCCGAAACCGATTGAAGAGGTTCGTCTGAGCCTTTCGCGTTCCGAGCTGCAGAAACTGTTCTGGATTAATGTGGCCGCCATTCCCGGAGTGGCGATGGTGTTGGGCCTGCTGGTCTGGGCACGCAGGAGGAAATAGGACGTATGAAAGGGAGAACCACATTTGTTCTGCTGATCAGTATCATTGTGCTGGGCATCATTATCTGGGCCCAGGAAACCTGGCGTGCCAAAACGCCGTATCGTGAGTTGAAGCAGGTCCGGTTATTCAATCTTGATGCTCAGACGCTGCAGTCTATTGAATTTACGGTTTCCAATCAGACAGTTCGCTGTGTGCGGGAAAACGGTATCTGGTTGGCGGGCGAAAAGGACGGCAGTATGGGGGCCGCCGATGAAGCTCTCATCCACCGGATGATTGCCGGACTGAATTCGTTCGGAAAAGGAACGACCATTACAGAAAAGCAGCTGTCAATACGCGGTCTCGATCCGGCTGAATACGGGTTTGATGCACCGACTGCCGTGATCACTTCCGTTGATCACCAGGGCGGGCACAGCTGGCTGGTCGGAAAAAAGTCAGCGCTGGGGGGAATGGTATACGTCAAAAGCAGTGCCGATGAGAATATCTACACGATTCCGGATAAGTTGCTGCTTGTGATCCCTAAATCGCCGGATACGCTACGCGACCGGGTTCTGTTTCCCGGCGATGCGGCGGCCGTACGCCGGGTTGAAATGCGCGGGTCGAATGGTTTTGTGCAGTTGGTGAAAGATCCCAAAGAAGGCTGGCGGGTGCAACAGGCGGTCAATGCACCGGCAGACCCCAAGGAAGTCGGTCTGTTTATCAATAAAATCTACAGTTTCAGAATTGAGCAGTTTATTCAGGATAATGTTTCTGATTTTTCCGTTTACGGTCTGCAGGGTGATACGCAGCAGATTTCCGTGATTCAGGCTGACGGGGCTTCGCGCCTGCTGGTTCTGGGGATTGATAACCCGGATAAGCCCGGCTATATCTATGCCCGTCGGGCTGATGATACGTCTGTATTCACGGTGTCGGCCGAGCTGCGTGATCTTTCGAACGTTCCGGCTGAACAGTTCCGCGATGCCGGCGTTCTGTCGGTTCCGCCGAACAGCATTTCCTCCATCAGTATTACGCATGGTGAGGATCAGCTGAAAATGGAATATGACGGTTCCAGGGATTGGAATATTACGAGTCCTGTGGTCTGGAAAGCTGAACCCAAACCCATTTCTGACTTTGTGACGCTCTGGGTGAATGCGGTGATTCATGAGTTCGAAGTTGAGGCCGTGGTGGGGGCACCGGACTGGATTGTTGAATTCGGTTCGATCGAATCCGGATTCACTAACCGTCTGGAAATCTTCTCCACGAAGAACAGCCGTGAAGGTCTGCTGGTACGTATCGACGGTGAGCCGGATCTTTACCGGATTAATCTGCAGAAGGTTCCCGACACGGTAATTGATCCGCTGATCTATAAAGACCGGAATGTCTGGAAACTGGATGCGGATCAGATAAGCCGTTTGTCGCTGCAGACGGAATCCGGAAGCAGGCAGACCATTGAGCGGGTTGAGGATGACCGTTTTATTCCGGTTGAAACCAATGGCAATGTGCGGGTGAATGAAGAGGGTGTGGCTCGGCTGCTGCGGGGACTGCGGCAGGTGAATACTTCCGGGTACATTACCTATAATCCCCGCGATCTGGATATTTACGGGTTGGAGAACCCGGTGGCGGAACTGCATATCGGTCTTAGCGGAACCAATCAGCTTGGTCGTGTTCTGCTGGTCGGGCGGGAAACGCCCGAAGGATATTATTCCATGGTGAAGGGGCGTGATGTGGTCTTTTTCCTGGATAAACCTTCCATTGAAATTCTTACATCCGATCTGCTCATAGAAACGGAGCCGATTGCTCCTTCATCGGAATAAATGGTCAGTCGTTCCATCAGTAGACGTGCAGCAAAGATTACCTATCGGGTAGTCACAAAATTTGTCCGCTTTTTATGTGTGCTTGCTGTTCTGTTGCTCTGTGTATTTGTTTTTCTCCGGATATACGGTGTTCCGCAGCCGGTTCTTCGGCATATTATTAAACGGGTGAATAACGCCGGCATTCCAGTGAGTGTTGAAAGTGTGCGGCTCACATTGCGCGGCTGGCAGGCTGTAAATGTGAAGTATTACAGTCGGAATCCGCACGATCTGGAACCGCTTTTCCGTGTGCGGGAAATGTTTGTTTTACGGCGGGATATGTTCGGGGATGAGGATTGCGGGAGCTGGAAAATTGATGTCGATGCCCAGGATATCCGCATTACGCCATCTGTCGAGTGGGGGGTCGAACTTCCTGTGCTCAGCCCTGTGCGTCGTGTGGATTCCGCACGCCTGACTATTGAGATGTTTCCCGAACGGGTTGAGTTCTCGGATGCCCGGATGTCGTGGCTGGGCATTGATTTTGCTGCTGAAGGGGTGCTGATCAAAAAAGACGGCTCCGAAACGCTGCAATCGGGGCGTTCTGCAGGGGATATTCTGAAACGTTTTTTCCCGAAGTTTGTCAGCGCGGAAGAGGTCCAGGCGTTGGAGAATCGGTTCAGAAGCTTCAAAATTCATGGCGATGCCGGGCTGGATCTGAAGTTTGTCGTGGATGCGAGAGACTATGCGAGGAGCACATTTGACCTGGTTCTTAATGCCCGGGATCTTGAGATCAGGAAGGTTGATTTCGACGGGTTGGAGTTTGAGGGTTCGTATCATTATCCCGATCTGATTGTGAAGCGGATGGAGGTTGAACGGAACGGGCAGATGATTTCCGCCGAGGCCTCTTACAATCTGAAAACGGGCATGATTGAGGGCGGTATCGGGAACCGTATTACCAGCAGTAAACTGCTCCTGCTGGCTCCGCAGCCGATCATGGATTTTCTGGTAAAGGCCCAGTTGCAGATTGAAGAGCTGCCTCAGTTTCAACTGCAGGTGGACTCCTGCAGACCGGAAGAGCTGATGAACTCGGTTTCCGGTTCGTTTGCGGTAAACGATGTTACGTATGCGGGGCTGCTTCTTGAAGCTGTCCGAGGAGATTTCCGCCGTAAAGATGAGCTGTTTGAAATTACGGGGATTCATGCGGCGATCGACGGACAGGAGGAGCGGGCGGCGGAAGTCGGAAGTTCTATGCGGGGCGGTTCTGTGAACGGCCGGGTTCAATGGGATGCCGGCCGTCATCGGTTCGGTGTGACAGCGCAGGGAAGCTTTGACCCGAATCTGCTGCTGAAGCCGTTGTCGATTGTGCGGATTGCCACCAATGTGATCGACCGATTTTATTTTCCGGAGGAGCAGCCGGAAATTTCGCTTGAGCTGGGTGCTGACTATACGGACTGGAAAACCTTTTATCTGGATATTCACGGTGTGGGTCGGAATGCCGGTTTTGAAGAGGCATTGATTCCGCAGATCAATATTTCGGCGTTTTACAGCAATGCGGTGCTGACGCTGGATCCCATTGCCGTTATGGATGGAGTGGATTTTCTGAAGGGATCCGCCGCCGTTGATTTCAGGCAGGATTCCGTAACTTTCGACGCCTTCGGCAGCATTAATCCGGAACTGGTGGAGCGGGCGGTTTATCCGGATTTCGGGCTCTTCGGCAGGCACCTGAAACCCTCAGGGGATACGAAGATTAAAGCCAAAGGGATTCTGGAATGGCAGACGATGCAATTCACCGATTTCGAAGCGGAGATCGAGGCGGAACGGTTGGATATCCCGATTATCGTTGGTTTGGACGATGTTTCTGCCACAGTTATCGGAGAGGGCCCTAATATTATCGTAACGAATGCCACGTATGGACTGTATGGAGGAAAAGGAAACGGTACGTTTTCCATTACGCTTGATCCTTCGCGCACCAACTTGCCGTATGTCGTGGATATGGAGCTGGACGGGATTGACTATAAACAGATGCTTGAGTATGCGGGAAAAAAGTGCGGCGAGCGCACAAAGGGAAAACTTTCGGCCAAGGTTGCTGTGACGGCCGATATGAAACAGCATATTCTCGATTCAGCTTCGGGATCCGGACATGTGGAACTGGAAGAGGGTGAGCTGGCGGATGTGCCGGTTTTTAAAGGATTTTCAAAAATGATGCGCGTTGTTTCTCCGGGCTTCAAGTTTTTCTCGATTACGCGTTTCAGTATGGATTTTACGCTGAATAACGGACTCATCCGAACCGAGAATGCGTTGTTTTCCGGCGATGTATTTCATGCTTCGGCGCATGGGACCTACGGACTTGCTGAGGGCTATAATGCAAAAGTTCAGGTGAATATGCTGAGTGACAAGGGGTTATACAAAGTGATCCGAATGATTACATCGCCGATATCCAGACTTTTTGAATTCAGGCTGACCGGTCCGCTGGAGAGTCCGTCCTGGAGCCTGAACAATTTCAATCCGGCCATGGGGCATTCCGGAAAAGATGCGTCGAAGCACGCGGAATAGAAGATACAGGAAATAAAGCGAGGAATTACGATGCTACATCCAAGTTTCTGGGCCGCTCTGCTGGGCTGGCTGGTTGCCCAAACAGCAAAAATGACCGCGTGCCTGATTGAATCGAGACGGTTGGATTTCAGCTATATGGTCAGTACCGGCGGCATGCCGAGTGCCCATTCGGCTATGGCGGCATCGTTGGCGACATCGCTCGGTTTATGTGAAGGGTTCGATTCGGCCGTCTTTGCATTGGCGGCAGCATTTGCTGTGGTGGTGATGTTCGATGCTCAGAGTGTGCGCAAGGCGGCAGGGGAACAGGCTAAAGTTCTGAACCAGATTGTCGATGAACTGCTGCATGAGCACCATCTTTCCGAAAGTAAACTTAAAGAGTTGCTGGGGCATACCCGGTTGGAAGTGCTCATAGGATGCATTGTCGGTATTTTTACCGCTATGGCGGCTTTCCGCTTTATTCATCCTTAGATTGCGGAGCGGTGGAGTAAATAAAAAGGCGGCCGGGTGGCCGCCTTTCAGTCAGTGCCAACATACCTGTTCAGCCTGCGGAAATGGCATCGACCGGGCAGGAGTCCATACAGGCTCCGCAATCCGTGCAGGTGTTTACATCAATAACAAACTGGTCGTCGCCCTGGCTGATGGCCTCAACCGGGCAGGTGGATTCGCATGCCCCGCAGGATATGCATTCGCTGGAAATTACATGAGCCATGTTTCTGCTCCTTCTTTGATGGGTTCTATGGATCTCGTAAATCGTGGCAATATAGCAGTAAAAATCTTGATTACATCAACAATTGTAAGCCATAAACGTGTTTATATATAGATTCAATTTTAAAAAGAAAGTTGCAGCAGATGAGTTTTGATGAGCAACAGCTTCCAGAGGAAGTCAGGCAGTCGGTTGAGGAAGCGTGGCCGCTTTTTGTGGAGTTTCTGAAAAAGAAAGATGCTCGGGTGACCCAGGCCCGGAAAATTGTGCTGACTCAGGTTTTTTCGCGGCATGACCATTTCTGTGCTGATGATCTGGCGGCGGAGCTTTCGAGCGGTATGAATCATGTCAGCCGTGGCACGGTGTATCGTACGCTTGCGTTAATGGAGGAGGCCGGACTGGTCCGGGTGATCCGGGATACGGATGTGCATGCCCATTATGAGCATACGTTCAACCATCCGCATCATGAGCATATGATCTGCGATAAATGCGGGCAGTTTATCGAATTTGCCGATGATGAAATCATGGTCCTTATAGAAAAAGCGTGTAAGGAGTATGAATTTGAAGAACGAAATCACCGGATTGTGATTTTCGGCACCTGTAAGGAGTGCAGAGCAAAAGAGGGCTGAGATCCTCTTTTGCTTTTTTCAGAGGCTCAGTACGTCAGGCCCGTTGCTGCGCTGCAGCAATTTCGGCCTTGAGCTCTTTGAGTTCGCAGGATGGGCACATGACTTTTTCACCTTTATAAACAACACAGTCATGTGATCCCGAGCAGCCGGGCTGCTTCTTGCGAAGTGTATTAATGGTGGCCAGAATGCCCAGCGGTACTGCAACGAAAAGTGATACAACGGCAAATAATGTTAAAAATGTAGTCATATTTTACTCGGTTAATTAGTCTGTCCGTTACTTGAGCGGAACTTGACTCTTACCGTTCGCCGTTTAATACTTCAACCCCTTTATATAGAGAAAGAATTGCGTACTGCCTGTGCGTTTTTTGCGGAAATCATTTTTATGAGTAAAAAAAAGCAATCGAACGGGAATGCCGGCCCATCGCGTAAATACGACTATATCGGAGTTGAATCTGATTTCTATTCATCGGCGTCGCCCTCTGAACAGCCTCTGTATCAGGAGCGGCATGAAACATCAATGAGGCATGTCCGGAAGACCGGTCGGCATCAGGCGGTGCAGGGGCACCGCAAGGAGAATATCGATCCTCGGGAAAAAATGGCACTGCTTGCTATTCTGAAAGCCATGATCCTGCTGGTACTGCTTATCATCTTTTTCTTTGTGCTCTGGAAGGGAACCGGTATTTACGAAGAAAGTCTTCTTCTGAAGCATCAGGAGCAGCATGAAACCTCTCCTGTGATGGAGGAAATGACGCTTGCTGAAAATGTCGGAATTGAGAATCAGGACAGTCGGAAACAGTTTGCCGAGCGGGTTGAGATGTGGAAAGAAGCATCAAGACTGGTGCGCTCGGCTGATCCCCTGGTGCAGCGGAATAACTATGATCTTGCAATTGAGCGCTGCCAGCAGGCGTTGAAAATAAACCCCGTACATATGGGGGCTCTGGAACATCTGGGCGAACTGTATTTTGAGAAGGGCATGTACATCGAAGCTGCCAATTCCTATATCCGGCTGCTCAGTATGGATCCATCGCGTTCAGAGTTGAAAGTGAGGCTGATCCGGGTGCTGGATGCACGTGGAGATGCCGATGCCGTCGTTTTTCTGGCCCGATGGTTTCTTGAAGAAAATGAATACGATGAGGAAGTGGGTCGAAGTCTTGCAAATGCACTCTTTATGAATGAACAGTTCGAAGATGCCATTGCCGCTTATGAGCGTGTGCTGAATTCGACTCCGTCCGACACCGCCTCGCTGGAAAAAACGACCGATGCTTATATGTATCTGGAGCGGTATGAAGAAGCGTTGGAAACGCTGGAGTTGCTGCGGGTGCAGAATTACCGGAATCAGGCGTATTATCAGAAAATGGCCGTGTGCCATGCGCAACTGGGCCATGCCTATGAAACGGTTCAGACTTTGGGGAAAGCCGCTCATCTTTTTGGGCAGTCCGTGGTTATCGGCTGGGTACAGGATCCGCGTCTCGATCCCGTTCGCGAGGATCGTCAGTTCCAGGTATTTGCGGACAGGGTTGGTGGAGAGGAATTCCGTAAATGGCTCGAAAAAGTGGCTCGGAGTATGGAAGCTGATAAGAATCCGACCGTTGCTCCGCAGTTGTCGCTGCCGAAACAGGATGGTCTGAAGGCCGAAATCCTGACGTCGCCGCAGCAGTAACCGTTTTTTCCGTATTTTGAAGATTCTGTTTATTACTTTTGGAAAACTGACGCTGGAGGATGAATCCTGCCGGCCGGCAGCCATGTTACGTGCATTGGCTGAAGCGGGGCACCGGATTGATATTATTGCGTCGTATTTCGATCTGCCTCCGCATCCCAATATGCGTGTTCTTGAAGGAGATGCCGGCACCCCGGTTTCGTTCAGAAGATTGCGTGTAGCCTTGTTTAAAGCGACCGGATCCATGAAATACGATGCGGTGCACGCGATTGATTATGCAGCGGTCTGGGCCATGCGCGCCTGTACCTTACGGCGGCTACCGTATGTCTACGATGCGGCACGGACGTTTACCGGAAAGTCAGCTCGTCCGCCTTCCAGACGCTGGAAATGGTTCCGCACTCACTATGTCCGGGTAGAGAAAAAACTGCTGGCCCGTGCTGCGGTAGTGCTGGTTTCCTGTCCGACGCTGGAGGCGGAGCTGAAAGCGTTGCAGCATACCGCCCCGATTGTGCGGATTGAAGATATTCCGGTTCAGTCGCTGTTCAGCGGCCGTGAGACGACGGATCGCGCAGTGCTTTTTTCGGCATTTGCGCAGGAGACCTCAAGTGTTGTGGCGGTGTCGGTTTCGGCGTTGACAACATCCGAACTGCGCATGCTTCTGATCGCCGCCCGCAAAGTGATGGATGCCGTTCCCGGGCTCTCGTTTGTGTTCAGAGGAGCGGGGGAGGAGGCACCTAAAATGGCGGCGAATCTTGATATTGAAGGGCGCTGCCGTTTTCTTGATTTTACTGAAACCGGTCTGTTTCTGGATATTCTGAATGCGGCTTCTGCAGCTCTGTGGCTGCCTCCGCCGAACCGGCCGTATTGCGATCCGGCCATTTTTACGCTGCTTCATTCGCCGGCTCCACTCGTGGTGGTTCAGGAAGAAGATTACGGCGGATTTTTGACGGAAGAAAATTCGTTTCCGGTTGTACGCACCGCCGATGCTATTGCCGAGGGACTTCTGCGTGTGATTCGTGAGCCGCTTTTTTCTCTCCGGCTGGTGACCGAAGCGCAGCAGCTGATTGCGGACCGCTATTCGTTCTCTACGTTCAAGTACAATGTCCGGATGATATATCACGAACTTTTAAGCAGAAAATAGGAGTACAGCATTCCGCTCAACGGTCCAGCCCAGACGCGTCGGCCCATGGTCGGGATTGCTCTTGCTACGGCTGCCGGAATGCTGGCTTCATCTACCGGTATTTTTCCGCTGTCTTTACTTTTTTCCGCAGCCGCTTTATCGGTCGGGACAGCCTTCATATTTATGCGGAAATCTGAGGTGCCGATCTTTGCTGTTGTCGCTCTGACGGCGGCTCTGCGTTTCGGCCTGACCGATCCTGATCTGGCTGCGGATTCGATCAACCGCACTGAAATGCTCAATGTGCGTGCCGGTGTGAAAGGGCGTATTGCTGGAGAACCGCGGTTTTATGCCTATCCAGATGGAGTTGAGGGGACGTGGACTTTCCCGGTCCAATGTCTGGAATATGCGGTTTCCAACAAGTGGAAAACCACCAGCGGCAGTATTGATCTGCAGATACATGCTGCACCAGTGAATATCGATTTTGAGACGGGGGATCTGCTTCTGGTTCATGGATGGCTGGCCGAAAAGACGTTTCCCGGCAAAAACCGTCTGGAGCTTGAGGTCAAGGCCGGTAATTGGAAGCGGCTTGAGCGCGGCGGCGGATTTTCGCCGGGGCGATGGGGGCGGTCCCTGCGCGATTCCCTGGCGCCGCGACTGGAGCAGGGGATGAGGAGGATGCCTGTGCAGCTTGCGGTACTTAAAGCGCTGGTGCTGGGTTTTCGCGAGGATGTGCCGCGCGAAACGATTGATGTTTTTAAGCGCACCGGATCGATGCATATTTTTGCCATTTCCGGCCTGCATGTCGGTATTGTGGGATTTCTGTTGGCACTGGTGCTCAAAATGCTGGGGTTGCCCCGGGGTAAATTCGGTCTGGTGCTTATTCCGCTGCTCGGGCTTTATGTGCTTTCCACCGGCATGAAATCGAGTGCGTTGCGCGCACTGCTCATGGCAGCGGTTTTCCTGTTGGCTCCGCTGTTTAAGCGAAAGCCTGATATTCCGAGTTCGGTTGCTTTTGCTGCTGTGGTCCTTCTTTATTTCCAGCCTTTGGAAATCCTGTCGCCCGGTTTTATCTTTTCGTTTACAGTGGTGTCGTTTCTGGTGATGGCATTTTCTGCTGTGCCGCGCCATTGGGTGCAGGGCCCATGGATAAAAACCTATGCGGTTTCGCTGGTGATTACTTCGGTTGCGGCAGGTTCGGCCGCGATTCCGTTGACGGCGTTGTTTTTCGGTCGGTTTTCGCCCATTGCGCTCCTGGGTAATCTGATTGTCGTACCGCTGACTTTCTGTATTGTGTTGTGCGGATGGCTTTCGATTGTGCTGCCGTTTGTATCTTCGGTGTTCAATCATGCGGCGGCCGTTTTTATTGATCTGCTACTCGGAAGTGTGCATCTTCTGGACTGGATTCCGGGGGGGAACCGGGCGGTGGAGCCGCCTTCGCTTATTGCAGTACTGCTGTGGCTTGGCAGTCAGGTTGCAATCTTTACAGCCTGTACCACCCGACGACAGCGCGAAGTGGCTATCGGTTGTGCTTTGTGTGCCGTGTGTCTTGTTCTGTTCGGTGGATGAATCGGCAGCAGTAGTGGAATTGATGATAGTTTTGTGTCCGAAAATTTATTTACATGTCGATTTGTTACTGTTAACAAATTTTCCCCGTTTCCTGGGGGCATAAATGGAGAGGCTGATGCAACGTTTGATGAAAATTGCCGCTGTTGCGGTGTTTAGTGTGTTGACTGTACAGGGGGCTGAAAAGCCGAATTTCCTGGTTATTCTGGCGGATGATCTCGGGTATATGGATGTCGGATTCACGGGATCGAAGGAGATTTTCACGCCTCGTCTCGACCAGCTTGCTGAAAACGGCATTGTCTGTGAAAACGGATATGTGACGCATCCGTACTGCGGTCCGTCGCGGGCGGGGCTGATGGCCGGGCGTTATCAGGCGCGGTTCGGGCTGGAGATCAACATCACGTATTCTCCGTATGATCTGCACAGCGGATTCCCGCTTTCGGAAAAGACCATTGCGGAACGTCTCAAACCGGCGGGATACCGCACCGGCATTATCGGAAAATGGCATATGGGGGCATCTCATCCGTTTCATCCGAACAATCGTGGATTTGACCATTTCTACGGTTTTCTGTCTGGTGGACACGACTATTTCCCGGATAGCGTGACGACTGCGTTTCCGCTGTTGCTGAAGAACGGAAACCCGCACTACAGTGCCAACGAGGGTTGCTATCTGCCGCTGATGCGCAATGATCAGGCGGGTGAATTTGATGAATATCTGACGACGGCTCTGAGTCGCGATGCGGCGGAGTTTGTTAAACAGGGCGATGAGCCTTTCTTTCTTTATCTGGCCTATAACGCGCCGCATGGACCGCTGCAGGCTCCGAAGGAGACGATTGCAAAATATACCCATATCAAAGATTGGAACCGGCGGGTTTATGCGGCGATGATTGATGAAATGGACCGAGGCATCGGTATGGTGGTGGATGCGTTAAAGGAAAGCGGAAAATTTGACAATACCGTGATTTTCTTTCTTTCCGACAACGGCGGTGTAACGCCGAAGCCGGGGCATGAAAATGAAAACTGGGCGAACAACGGGCGGTTTAAAAAGGGCAAGGGGAGTATGCATGAGGGCGGAAGCCATGTGCCGTACATTGTTCACTGGCCGGCCGGTATTCCAAAGCCGGGGAAATTTGATGGCTTGGTTTCTTCTCTCGATATTGCTGCAACGGCTGTGGCTCTGGGCGGCGGTGATGCATCGGAACCGAAACTCGAAGGGGTGAATCTGGCGCCATATCTTTCGGGCAGAAAAAAAGGGTCTCCGCACGATGCGCTATTCTGGCGGGTGAGAGACGGCATGGCCTGGTGTGTACGCACGCCGACCGGGAAATATCTCAAGGAAAACTGGGGCGGGGAAATGGTGGCACTCTACGATATGGAAAATGATCCGTATGAGACCACGAACCTGCTGGGCAAAGCGCCGGAAAAGCAGGCAGAACTTGCGAGACTGTGGAACGAGTGGAACGCCGGCAATACAGCTAATGTTTTTCTGCAGGCGGGAGAGTACCAGAAAAAACGGCTGCAGATGTATGAAGAGCTGTATCAATCGCAGCTGGAAAAAGCGAAGAAAACGAAACCGGTGGTGATCCAGTGATTGGATCGGCCGGGATAACCCCGAAATGCACGAAAAGGGATGTGTTTCGTGTATTCAGTGGTCTGTGTATGCTCAGTTCGGTTGTTCTGGCGGATCCGCCGGAAGGAAAGGAGTGGGTGGTGTTTGAGCCGATGACCGATGAGTTTGATGGGGATTCGCTCAATCCGGAAAAGTGGTATGATCACAATCCCACGTGGAGCGGCCGCCCGCCGACATTGTTTCATCCGGATTGCGTAGCTGTTTCGAACGGAATGCTGCGGATCAGTGCCTTTGATTCCAAGGCATCGGCCCGGCGTAAGCTTCCTTCCGGATTCACCCATATTTCCGGGTTTGTCCGGAGTAAAGATCGCTGCCGGTTCGGTTATTTCGAAATGAGGGCCAAACTGATGCCGTCAACCCAGGTCAGCTGTTTCTGGCTGACACACGCGGGGCGCGAGGAGTGGTCTGAAATCGATATTGTTGAGGTAGCGGCCGGAACGGAGAAGTATGGATCTTTGCTGCAGCCGAATGTCCATTATTTTCGGGGGCCTCACTATCAGGGGACGCTGGAACACCATCTGAAGGATCCGAGTTATCATGATCTCGGTGTTCCGCTGAAGGATGATTTTCATGTTTATGCCTGTGAGTGGTCGCCGACGTTTATCCGGTGGTATTTTGATGGGAAACTGGTGCGTGAACGGCACAACGATATGTATTTTCAGCCGTTGGAAATGAATCTGAATGTTGAGGCCAATGAGTGGTTTGGCGGATTGCCGGACGATGCCACGCTGCCGGCTGTGTATGAAATTGATTATGTCCGGTCGTGGCGTCAGAAAGAGTATTAATCAGTAGGGAGGACGAGAGCCCGTGCGGCTCCTGATGTATATCGTTCTCCGGATCTATGGAGACTGAAAAATGAAAAAAATAGCAGCAATGTTTGTTCTGTTGGTATTGGCGGTTTCGGCAGGAGCGGAAAAGCGCCGGCCGAATATTCTGTTCATTATTACCGATGATCAGTTTAAGGAACAGTTCGGATTCCTGGGCGGGAAGGCACTGACCCCTCATATTGATCGTCTGGCCCGGGAGGGGATGTATTTCGAAAACGGGTTTGTTTCATCCAGTGTCTGTTCGCCCAGCCGCTACACCTGCATGAGCGGCCAGTTTGCGAGTCGCTGTCCGCAACCGTATTTTAAAGAGGGAACGACTGAAGATGGTGTAACGCGCATTCTCTGGAATCTGGGTTTTGTGGACAACCAGCCGAATGTCCCGCGTGTGCTGCAGCAGGCCGGCTATAAAACCGGTTTTACCGGAAAATGGCATCTGAACGGAACGATGCACCTGATCAATAATGATATTCCGAAGGGGGCTGACCCGTATGATCCCGAAATTAAAAAGATCATGCATTCCAATCAGGAGATTCTCTGTAAGGAGATCAAACGTTTCGGTTTTGATTTCACCCAGGCCGTTTACGGCGGTAATCCGAATGATGATAAGACGCTGGTTGCAACCGGCTGTAACGTGCACAACCAGGAATGGAATACCAAAGCCGCCATTGATTTTATCGAGCAGAATAAGGATGAACCGTGGTATCTTTATTTTGCTCCGACGCTGATGCATGTGCCGGATACTTTTGCTTCGCTGACCGGTGACCCGCGTAAAAGCGGTATGGGCATTCTGGATGAACCGATTACGGGTGTTCAGCCTTCCCGCGAATCGGTGCTGGAGCGTACTAAAGCAGCCGGTATTCCGGATCGTAACCGTGCGGCGACCTGGCTCGATGACGGCATAGGAGCCATTCAGGATAAACTCGAAGAGCTGGGGCTGACAGAAGACACACTGATTATTTATTTCAATGATAACGGCATGGAATATCATTCCAAAGGCACCTGCTATCAGGGTGGTGTCCGTACGCAGATTATGGCCTATTGGCCGGGTGTTATCGAGCCGGGCTCGCGTCCGCAGGAACTGGTGCAGAATGTGGATTTTGCTCCGACCTTTTTTGAAATGGCCGGAATTGAACCGCCGGAAGATATGATTCTCGACGGAGAAAGTCTGCTGCCGATCCTGAAGGGGGAATCGCCTGAAAACTGGCGTGAAGCGGTTTACAGCGAAATCGGATTGACCCGTTCGGTGAGCACGAAAGAGTGGAGCTATGTTGCTTTTTATGTTCCGCCGAGCCTGCAGCGCACGAAAGAAGAGCGTGTGAAGGAGGCCCGGGAATATTATTACGGTCCCATGCTCAAAGAGCATCCGTGGATGGCGGACGAATATCCGTTCCTGGAAGATGCGCCGTATTTTCAGCTGGGCATGAAGCCGGGCGGCTTTGCTTTTGAGCGCTGGCAGTTGAAAGATCCGGAAAATACGCCGTGGGCCTCGAGTTATTTTGATCAGGATCAGCTGTTTAATATTCGGCAGGATCCGACCGAGACCAAAAATCTTGCAACGAATCCGGAATATAAGGCGCAGCTGGAAAAAATGCAGAAACTGCTGGTGGAATATCTGGAGGATGTGCCGGGCACCTATCCGGGGCTGAAGGATTAAACCGGCTGCAGGCGGCATATAAAATGACAGAACTCCGGGAGCTCCAGAGCAGCGTTCTCCGGAGTTAAATATTGGAGAAATGATGAAAAAACGATGTTTATTGCCGGTTGTAATGGCCTGTGTGGCGGTATCCGGTTTGGCTGCAAAGAAGCCGAATGTAATTGTGTTTTATACGGATGATCAGAAAATGGATTCATTCGGGTTTATCCGCGGGAAGGCACATACACCGAATATTGACCGGCTGGCGGAAACCGGGGCCTATTTTGCCAATGCCTATGCATCGAGTTCCGTTTGTTCTCCAAGTCGTTATTCCGTGCTGACCGGGCAGTATGCCAGCCGGTGCAGCAGCGAAGTGTTTCGTCGGAGCACCAGCGCGGAAGGGGTTACGAAAGTCCTGTGGAACATGTCGATCGGCGATGACCAATGGACGTTTGCGAAAGTGATGCAGCAAGCCGGCTATAAAACCGGCATGGTAGGTAAATGGCATGTGGGCCATAGTAATAAACATGGGGCCCGGAAGCAGGTGCCGAACAGCGATCCATCCGATCCGGAAACCATTGCGGCGCTGAAGCATAACCAGAAAGTGGTCTGTGCCGGCATTCGGGATAAAGGTTTCGACTACGCGGGCGGGGTTTATGCCGGAAATTCGAATGATGATAAACAATTGATCAAAACGGGTTGCAATGTGCATGCGGTGGAGTGGCAGACGAAGCATGCGCTGGAATTTATTGAGCAGAATAAGGATGAGCCGTTTGTGCTCTATTATGCATCGACGCTGATGCACAGTCCGCATCCGCATGAGTCGCTGAAAGCTGATCCGCGTTTAAGCCCCGAAGGTCTGTTGCCGGAGCCGATTACCGGAATTATGCCCTCGCGCGAAGATGTAATCAGACGCGCTGAAGCGGCGGGGGTTACTGATCCGAAACTGCAGGCGGCGACGTGGCTGGATGATGTGGTTGGAACGGTATGGAACAAACTGGAAGAGCTGGATCTGGCGGATAATACGATGATCATCTATTTCAATGATAACGGCACCGATGACAGTGGAAAGGGTTCGTGTTATCAGGGAGGGGCACATGTTCCCATGATTGTGAATTATCCGGGGGTAGTGAAGCCGGGCACGTATGAACACCTGGCCTCGAACATTGATATTGCTCCGACGATTTTCGAAGCCTGCGGGGTGAAAGCTCCGGCCGATATGGTGCTGGACGGAATGAGTGTGCTGCCGGTGGCGAAGGGGGAAAAAACGGCGTGGCGGGATGCGCTTTATCTGGAAATCGGTCTGACGCGGGCGGTTGTGAGCGGGGATTATAAATATATCGCATTCCGTATTCCGGAGAGCTATCTCGAAAAACCGCTGGAAGAGCGGCTGGCGGAGCATAAAGCAACCTTGGCGAAGATCAATCAGCAGCACCCCTGGACGGTTGGCAATAAAATGTGGCAGCTCGATCCGGAGGCGAAATATCTCCAGATGGGTATGGCGCCGGGGGCGACTTTATGGAGAAACTTCAGGTTTCCGGCTGGCCGCCCGCACCGTTTGTGAAGAACTACTATGATCCGGATCAGTTGTATGACTTGAAACGCGATCCGCGTGAGACGACCAACCTGGCCGGTAATCCGGAATATCAGGCCAAGCTTGAGCAGATGAAGAAGAAGCTTAAAAAAATGCTGCAGAATGTGCCGGGTACGTTTGCTGATCTGAAACCGGAAGAATAAGGAGAAAATAATGAAATTGCTGATGTTGTCTGCCGTTACGTGTCTTGCTGCCGGAGCCGGAGCGATGGCTTCCCGTGAACCAGCACCACCGCCGCCTCCGGTTGAAGCTCCGGAAGGGTATAAGTGGGTGCTGAATGAAGCGTATAGCGATGAATTTAATGGAAGAAAGCTGGATGATGATAAGTGGCATGATCACTACCCGGGCTGGAAAGGGCGTGTGCCGGGGCTGTTTGTTCCGGAGACGGTTCGGGTGGATGATGGGTTCCTTCAGATTAAAATCGGACTGCTTGATCCGCCCCGCGGAGATGATGGAGAATGGTGGATTGCCTGCGGCGCAATTCAGTCGAAAGGACAGGAGGCAAGCTATGGTTATTATGAAACCCGCATGAAAGCTTCCGGCCTGCGCACGTCATCCACCTTCTGGCTGATGAATCCGCGGGAGAGTGCGGAAAAGGCGGGCAAGCGGACGGAGCTTGATATTCAGGAATGTATCGGCGATGCACAGCGTTGGCCGGATTTTAAACATCAGTTCCGCTCCAATACGCATGTTACCTTCCTGAATGAGGAAAAGGTTGATGGGGAATATCCAGTGGTGAAGAAGGGGGCTTCATACGATATCGGCAGTAATGTGGATGAGGACTTCCATACCTACGGCTGCTGGTGGGTGGATGCAAAAACCATGCATTTTTATCTCGATGGGGAGCATGTGCAGACCATCGAAGTTTCAACGGAAAAGGATCCGGCGCCGTTTGATCAGAAAATGTTTATAAATCTGGTTTGCGAGATTTATGACTGGGAGGTGCTTCCGGAAAAGGAACAGATTCTGGATGATTCAAGAAACACCACCTATTACGACTATGTCCGGGCTTATACTTTGGTAAAGGATGATGCGGAGTGAGAGCTGAAGTTGCGGCAGCGGCGATGTGTGCCGCCGGATGGGCGGCGCAGGGTGCAGTGAGTCGGAATTTTTCGGCGGACTGGCGGTTTTTTCCGGGTGATGCTCCGGAGGCAATGGCGGCCGTGTTTGATGATTCGGCATGGCGCAGACTTGATGTTCCGCATGACTGGAGTGTGGAGCATGCTTTCAGCACCAATGAGACCGGCGGCTGTACGGCATTCCTGCCGGGCGGTATTGGCTGGTACCGCAAAAGCTTTGAAATTCCGGAATCGGGAAAGGGGAGGATTTACCGGATCGATTTTGACGGGGTTTACAATAATTCCGAGGTCTGGGTTAACGGACATTATCTGGGAAAGCGGCCGTACGGGTATATTCCGTTCAGCTATGAGCTGACTGAATATTTAAACTATGGCGGGAAAAATGTGGTGGCCGTACGGGTGGATCGCTCTGCCTACCTGGACTGCCGGTGGTATCCGGGATCCGGGATTTACCGCGATGTGAAACTGGTTTCGCATGAGCCGGTGCATATTGAGCAGTACGGGTTGTTTGTAACGACGCGGGGCAACCAGGTGTATGTTGAGGTTGCACTGAAAAACCGGAGCACTGAAGCAGTGCCGGTTCTGGTGAAGGCGGATCTGCAGAATGCGGAAGGGAAATCCGTCGGTTTCCGGACGTTGAATCAGGATCTGGCGGCCGGAGCTTCGGCCGTCGGAACGCTGGAGTTTACCGTTGAACATCCTGAACGGTGGGATACGGACAATCCGTATCTTTACCGGGCAGAGGTTGAGTTGGTTGCGGAGAATCGGGTGCTGGATTCAGCAACGACGAGTTTCGGCATACGCGATATTCATAACGATCCGGACAAGGGCTTTTTTCTGAATGGAGAACATACGCTGATTAAAGGGGTATGTCTGCATCACGATGGAGGAGCCGTGGGAGCGGCGGTTCCGGATGCTGTTTGGGAACGTCGTCTGCGTTATCTGAAGGAGGCGGGCTGTAATGCCATTCGGACGGCCCATAATCCGCCGTCGGAAGCTTTTCTGAATCTGTGCGATCGTATGGGCTTTCTGGTGCAGGATGAGGCGTTCGATGAATGGTTTAATCCAAAAGACAAGCGCCATAATTTCAATGCGAAAGATGTGGATGATTTAACCCGGGGGTATTCGGAGGTTTTCGGAGAATGGGCCGAGCAGGATATCAAAGCCATGGTGCGGCGAGATCGGAATCATCCGTCAATTATTCAGTGGAGTATCGGCAACGAGATTGAGTGGACTTATGCGGGATATGCCGATGCAACAGGCTATTGGGATAAGGAGAATGATGTAAGTTACTACTGGGATCTCCCTCCGTATTCGGCTGAGGAAATCCGGGAGCGCTTTTCCGTTTCGCAGAAACGTCAGGGGCAGCACATTCTGGCGGAGCAGGCGGCCGATCTGTCGCGCTGGATTAAGGCGCTTGATACCAGCCGTCCGGTAACGGCGAATATGGTGATGCCTTCAGTCAGTCATTTTTCGGGATATGCCGATGCGCTGGATATTGTAGGCTACAGTTACCGTACGGTACTTAATGAGTGGGGACATAAACACTATCCGGAAAAAATGATCTGCGGCACCGAAAACTGGGTGCAGTGGGAAGAATGGAAAAGTGTGCTGGAAAATGAGCATATTGCCGGGGTCTTTCTCTGGACGGGAATCGACTATCTCGGCGAATCAAAAGCCTGGCCGAAGCGTTCGACGGCCAGTGGAATGCTGAACACCGCCGGATTCCGCAAACCGCGTTACTGGTTCTTTAAGACCTTCTGGAAAGAGGATGAGCCGATGGTTTATATGGCCGCTCAGCCGCAGGCTGCTTCCAACTATCTGCTGAAGGATGGTGAGGTTGTTGAGAATCCGGAAAATCCGCGCGATAAAAAATGGTGGTGGCCGGAGGTTTCCAACCATTGGAATTTTGAAGCCGGTGAATGGGTTTATATTGAGCTCTATTCCAACTGCGAGGAAAACGAGCTGTTTCTGAACGGTAAATCGCTGGGCGTCCGGAAACTGGCGGATCATGAAGACCGTCTGCTGAAATGGATTGTTCCGTTTGAAGAAGGATCGTTGAAAGCGGTTGGTCGAAACGGAGGACAGGTTGCCGCGATTCAGACGTTGCATACGGCTGCCAAAGCGGCTGAAGTTCGACTGAAGCTGGATAAGGAAAGTTTGCGCGCCGATGGTCGGGATGTGGTGCATTGTGTGGCTGAAATCGTTGATGAAAAAGGACGGCCGGTTCGGCATCTGGCGCATCGGGTCAGATTTTCCGTGGAGGGCGATGCCCGCAATATCGGCGTCGACAATGGAAACTCTTCAAGCGTTCAGCCTTTTCAGTCCGACAGCTGTGAAACCGATCAGGGCAGAGTCCTGATGATTCTTCAGGCGGGAAAAACAAAAGGCGATGTGGTGGTTGAAGCTTCTGTTGAAGGACTAAAGGGAGCAACGGTTCATATTCAACAGCAATAGGGCCTAAAACGTCCGGTTCATTAGAAACTCGGCAATGCTTTTCAGGGCGCTGGTGTCGCGGTCTAGCTCCATCAGTGCCGCAATGGCATCGAAGGTCAGTGAGCGGACTTTGGCCTGAGCGGTGTCCATGCCGTGTACGGCGGGATAGGTCATTTTATGCTGTTCAGCATCGGAGCCGGCCGGTTTCCCGAGGATTTCATCGGTGGAGATTTCATCGAGAATGTCATCGGCAATCTGGAAGGCCAGGCCGATTTTCCGCCCGAAACGGCTGAGCTGTTCAAGTTCTTTTTCGGTTGCGTCGGCGGCAATGGCGCCCATACGGACGGAGGCCTGAATGAGAATGGCGGTTTTGTTCAGATGAATAAATTCGACAAGATCAGCATTCGGGGTTTTGCCTTCTGCGGCGAGATCCTCCACCTGTCCGGCAATTACGCCGCGTGAGCCGGCGGCACGGGCGAGTTCAAGGCCGAGCCGGGAATTGCCGTGTTCTGCGAGGAGTTCAAAGGCCATAATCATGAGGGCGTCGCCGGCCAGTACCGCGTTGGCTTCGCCGAACTGAATATGGCAGGTGGGTTTTCCACGACGCAGATTATCGTCGTCCATACAGGGAAGGTCGTCGTGAATCAGCGTGGAGCAATGGTAGAGTTCCACGGAGACTGCCGCTTTTATTATCTCCTCGGTTGTTTTCCCCAGCGCTTCCGCTGCAGCGATGACAAGGATCGGCCGGATGCGTTTTCCGCCGTTGAGTACGCTGTAGCGCATGGCCTGGTGCAGAAGGGTTGGACGAACGTCTGCCGGGGGGAGTAATTGATCGATGGTGCGGTCGACCAGAGCCTGTTTCTCTTTAAGGTAATTGGTAATCATGGGGGCTGTGTATAGGGAAATTTTCAGAGGTTGGAAACTTTCAATCTCCGGAAAACTATTCCGGTGCAAAAGCGCTGAGCAGGGTTCCCCAGCTGTCGGCCCCGCCGTCAACATCGTTACGCAGGGTGTCTGAGAGACCGAAAAAGGTGACGGCGGCGGTTTGCGTCAGCGGGTCGCGCCAGACATGCACCACCGCCTGACGGGAGGCGCGGATCTCGTCGTCTTTCAGTCCGTTCCCATTCATATCGGTTCCGGACTGGGCCAGCAGCAGTATGGTGTAGGAGGTGTCGCGCCAGCCGAAGAGGCGATAAGTATTGGCCACGACGGAATCTTTCTGTGCATCGGTCAGCAGGCCCCAGTCCGGAAGGTTGTCGGCGAGTGCATAACCGGCATGTGAGCGGGTTTCCCATTTTCGGCCGGTTTCCCGGGCCAGATTGGCTCCGAGAATTTCCGCCTGTGCGGCTGTGATTTCTGTAGCATCGTCGATAGGGGCCTGCCAGAAGGCAGTGGCCAGAACGTTGGAATGAGGGGAGTTTATATTAATGCAGCCGGGGCGAACGGGCGTGTTGGTCAGATCCTCCGGAGTGTGAAAATAATCCAGCACGGGATCGGGGGGCTCGCCGGCGGCGTAAAGGCGGACGGTATCCCACGGTTTTCCGGTTGAGAGATGACCGAATTCTGCGGCGTTGGTCATGGGTTGGTTGGCGACATAAAACTGAATGGTGCTCTTGTCGGTCAGATCGCTTTCTTCGCCCCAGTCATCAATATCATTGACCGCGTTGGGGGTAGCATCCATTTCCAGCCAGTGAGCCGGAAAATCATGGTTGATTCGCGGATCACGGCAGCTGTATGCAACGCCGGAATCTGAACTCTCTGCCGATGCAGGGAGCTCCAGTTCGATATTTTCGACGCGGTCCACGGGTTCATCGGTATTGATTTCAACGGTTTCATTAAGGAAATAGAGTGCGGTTGGATCGGTGTCTTCGTTTTCACCGAAGGCAATCCCGAGTTTCAGGGTTGTGTCGTAATCGAATGCAAAGAGATATTCCGTGAAGGCACCATCGGTACTTGAAGATACCTCGGTTAAAGGAAAAATCACCGCTTTGGACATGTTGGTGTAAGCGACGACGAACGTGGTGTAGAGCGATTGTCCGGTAAAATCCTCTCCATCGAGAAGTTCGATGCTGCCCGCTTGCGAATCGGTGGATGAGGTTTCGGTGATGTCCGCTGCGGTAATATCCAGGAATATCTCCTCCGGCGGATCCGGCTCAAACGGATACCAGGTTTCAACGTACAGTTCGCCGGAAATTTCGTAATGAACATTGGTCGGATCGATGACATTGTGCTCGAATACCACATTATCAAGCCGGATCTCATTGATCATGGGAACGGCTTCGGGACTTGAACCGTGTAGATCGCGTGGAATACGGTCGGCATCTATATAGTCGAAATAGTTGTCTGCCAGCTGTTCCGCTTCTTTGTCCGAAAAACCGCACTGTTCCGTTAATACTTCTTCCAGTGTGTCGGCATCTGTATCTTCCGTCAGCAGCAGTGTGTTCATGCGGTTTGAAGGGTATAGTGAGTATGTGTTGAACGATGCGATATCGCCGCCGATGACTCCGCCGCGTGCGGATGTGTTGAGGGTGAGGATATCGCGCAGGGATTCAAAACGTTTCCAGGCGGTATCGCGGTTATGGATAAATGCGGTGCCGGTATCCGGTGCCGGGGTTTTGTTTCCATCGGCATCAATCAGCTGGGCAGAGACATTGAGTTCGTTCAGCAGTTCAGGAGAGAGCATGAGTTCTGCGGGTGAACGTCCGTCACGGCGCTGCGTTTTTACATTGCCGATGCTGTTGGCATCCAGCAGACCGGAGGTGTTCACGACCACATAGGCTATGCGTCCGATCTCGGTGCCGTCTACAGAAACCGGAATCCATTCCGCCGTGGACCGTGCATTTTCATATGCGGTTCTGATCGGGGGATTGCCCAGCGGAAGGTAGTCCTCTTCGGTGGAAAGGTTCACGCTGCCGGAAATGAAGAAACCGGTGCCGTTGCCGGAGCCGAAGGCTAAACGGTGGGGATAGTTGGTGCCGAAGGTAGCGTCGATATTTTCCATGGCATCCGCAAGCGCGGTGTGGAGCAGCTGAGTGGTGCGTGCGTTTTCCAGATAGTGCCGGCCGGCGAGCCGGTCGGTCCGGCTGCGAGCGGCAAAGGCCAGGATCATGACGGTGAGCAGCGCAAGAAAACCCAGGGCGATGATCAGGGCGGTACCCTCTTTGGTTGGCGGTCGACGGTTCATTCAAACTCCAGCAGGGATGTTCCAAGGTTCGGAATATGAATTCTGCGGGTATAGACCCGTTCGTGGATGGCGAGAAAATATTCCGCTTCGTCGTCGCCGCGTGTTTTATAAATACGCATAGCCTGCCGCATGTCATTGGCGGAACACAGTCCGATGATGATGTCAACGAAGCGCGGCGGAGCGGAGTTGGATTGATTGCCGTTAATGCGGAAATTCATAAAGGTGAGCACCGCCTGTGCGGTGAGGCCGTCGGCATCTTCGAGTTCCTCGGTATATTCCCGGTCCGATTGAAAGTCGGGTTTTGTGCCGTCGTAGTAGTCAGATTGCCGGATCAGGTTTTTGCGTGCCGCCTGCGTGCCGACCTGCGAATTGGCGATATATTCAAAAACAACGCGTCGGTTAAGAGCGGAAACCAGATCAAGACTTTGCCTGGAGCGGATCTGAACGGGGGCGAGATCGCGCGGCATTCCGAGAAGCTGGCGGCGGGTGGCAGTGGAGATGAAGTAGAGAGCGTCGCCGACGGATACGGAATCGACGCGGAAAGGGACGTTGGTGCGGATAAGGGCCTGGCTGATGTCGGTCTGCAGATTATCGAGCACGAAGCGGGCGGCTTCATCGAGCAGTGCATCATGGCTTCCGCGTGTGACTGCCGAGGTGCTGGTGGTGAAGATGCGGGAAATCATCAGCACCACGAGTGTGAGGATGACCAGGGAAACCATGAGTTCCAGCAGGGTGAAGCCGTTTCTGGAGGAGCGGGGCGGCATTATTTTTTCCTCCAGTTGTAAATCCGGGTCTGGAAAATACGCGGGTTTCCTTCGGCGGTGTAGCCGGGCCAGACCTTCAGTTCTGCGGTGATGCTGTTCCGGTTGTGGGCAAGGTCAAGCTGATAGGTGACGGTGAACCGCTCAGCGGCGGTGCCGTTCCGTCCTTCAGCAAAGGAGGTGAAGCGGGCGGTGCTGCCGGTTTCAATGTCGACTGCTGTCCCGTCGTAATCGGGCAGCGTGATGGATTCGGGTAGTGATGACAGGATATTCCAGTCGACGGAGTGGAGAGGGTTGAGTACCAGGTCAGCAAAGCTGACAATGTGCAGGTCGTCGCGGGTGCGGTGATGGGTGTCGAGGGTGGATACAAGCAGACCGATGAGGCTGACGACACCGATGCTGATGACGAGCAGGGTAAGCAGGATTTCCATGAGGGTGAAGCCGTATTTTTTCATTCTGCGGTATCTCCCAGGAGTTGGAAGTCGTCGTCGGTTTCTCCGTAGCGGGTGTCCAGAATCATGCTTTTCCCAAAGGTTGTAAAATGAATCTGTTTGCCGGAACAGGGGTTGAACACTTCCGGTCGGCCGTTAATGACCGTACCGGGGGCAAGATGAATGTGGTGACTGGCAGAGGCGATTTCGCCGGTGGGTTTGAAGCCGAGAGTGATGTAGATGGTGTCGCCGATTTTGAGTTCGTTGTTTTTGTTGAGCGCACCGTCCCAGGGATCGTTCCCGATTTCAAAAATATTTTCTGAGGAATTGGCATCGGGGTCGATAAGAATGCCATCGGGAAGCCGTTCCCAGTCTTTGACAAAATAGCCGTCATTCCGTGTAACCGGGGGGGTGGAGATATCGATGGCGAAAACGGCGTAGCTTTGGTAGGCCTGCTCCGGATCGGTGATGTCGTCGTGAAAAATGAGATAGGTGGGTTCTTTATGTGTTACGGCGTGCTGGCGTGCTAGTTTAGCGGCGGAGTGCAGGGCATTGGCGGCGGCTTCCAATCTGCTCTGGCCGGTGATGCCGGAGAGCATCGGCAGTGTGATGACAGAGAGGATGCCGATGATCATAATAACGACCAGCAGTTCGGCCAGAGTGAAGGCGTTTTTTGATTGGGAAGGGGAAATCCGCATGGGTGCAAAGATAGCGGTCGGACGCAGGGTTTCCAAACTTTGGAAGAGGTATTTTTTACACGATGGGGGAATAAACGTGAGGGGGTCTTGACTCCGTTTGGTGCTCTGTTAAATATAGACCGTTTTTAGTTCTATAGGCCTTTCAAAAACAAGGAGAAATACAAATGGCTCAGAAGAAATATGTCTACTTCTACGGAGTGTCCAGAGAACTCACGGAAGGCGACCAAAGCATGAAAGCAGTTCTCGGCGGTAAAGGGGCTAATCTCGCCGAAATGGCAAACGCCAATCTTCCGGTTCCTCCCGGCCTTACCATTACCACAGAAGCCTGTGCCTACTATTCCAAAACCGGTGGTAAATATGCTCCGGAGATGGAGACTCAGCTGAAAACCCAGTTGCAGAAGCTCGAAAAAGTGATGGGCAAAAAGCTGGGCGATGCCAGGGATCCGCTGCTGGTATCTGTGCGTTCCGGTGCCGCGGTTTCTATGCCGGGCATGATGGATACGGTGCTGAATCTGGGCCTGAATGATAAAGCGGTACTGGGCTTTATTGAACAGTGTGGAAATGAACGTACCGGCTGGGACTGCTACCGCCGCTTCATTGATATGTTCGGGGATGTGGTGATGGGGCCGTATACCGGTCTGACACACCATGATTTTGAAGTGGAGCTTGAAGCGCTTAAGAAAAAATATAAAGCCAAGGAAGATACCGACCTGACAGCGGAACAGCTCAAAGAGCTCACCGAGATTTATAAAAAGGTTTATCAGAACAAAGTGAAAAAACCGTTTCCGCAGGATCCCTGGGAACAGCTCGATCTCTCCATCCGTGCCGTATTCGGCTCCTGGGGTTCGGAACGTGCTGAAAAATACCGCCAGATCAACAAGATCACCGGCCTGATGGGAACCGCGGTCAACATCTGCACGATGGTCTTCGGTAATATGGGGTCCAGATCCGGTACAGGGGTGGCGTTTACACGCGATGGCGGAACCGGCCATAGCAAAGCGATGGGGAATATCTGGTCGATGCTCAGGGCGAAGATGTCGTTGCGGGGATTCGTACACCGAAACACCTTGATGATATGCCGAATGAGGAGGATCCCGTATGGAAAAAAGTCTATGCGGATCTGCAGAAAATCATGACGCGTCTGGAGAAACATTATAAATATCCGCAGGACGTTGAATTCACCGTGCAGGAGGGTAAGCTGTATATGCTGCAGACCCGTAATGCAAAACGTACCGGTCTGGCCGGGGTGCGCTGGGCGGTTGAAATGGCCACCGGACAGGATGTCTTCACCGGCGAAAAACAGCCGAAAATCCTGAGCCAGAAAGAAGCTCTCCTGACCGTTACCGGCGAAGACCTCGAACAGCTTCTGTTCCCGATCTTTGATATCGAGGCGGAGAAAAAGGCCAAAGTGGTTACCACAGCTCTGCCGGCAGGTCCGGGCGCTGCCGTGGGTAAAATCATGTTCGAAGCCGCAGAGGCTGAAGCGGCCATCGAAAAGAATGCCGATGAAAAAATCATTCTCGTTCGCCACGAAACCAGCCCGGAAGATGTCGGCGGTATGTGGGCGGCACAGGGCGTATTGACTTCAACCGGAGGGATGACATCGCACGCCGCGGTTGTTGCGCGTGGCTGGGGAAAATGCTGTATCTGTGGTGCAGGCGACCTCAGGATCGACTACAAAAAGAAAACGATCACCGTCGGTAAAAAAGTTTTCAAGCAGGGAGACTGGCTCTCCCTGAACGGCTCTACCGGAGTTGTTTATGAAGGGCAGATTCCGACCCAGGTCAGTCCGGTTGTATCGGCGGTCGTTGATGGAAAAGCCTCTGCTAAAAAAGATCCGATTTACAAAATGTATGAGCAGATCTCCAAATGGTCGGATAACAACCGGAAGATGAATGTGCGTACCAATGCCGATTCGCCGGCCGACTCTGCTGCTGCCCGTGCATTCGGTGCCGAAGGAATCGGACTCTGCCGTACCGAGCACATGTTCTTTGAAGGTGATCGTATCTGGGCTATCCGGGAGTTCATTCTGGCGGATGACGAGAATGCCCGCAAAGCGGCACTTGCCAAACTGCTGAAACATCAGCAGAAAGATTTCGAAGGTATCTTTAAGGCGATGGACGGCCTGCCGGTAACCGTTCGTCTGCTGGATCCGCCGCTGCATGAATTTGTACCGCATACGAAGAAAGATCAGCAGGAAATGGCTAAGCGGCTTGGAGTTCCGGCCCGTAAGGTGACGCAGCGTGTACAGGAACTGCATGAGTTCAATCCGATGCTCGGTCATCGAGGATGCCGCCTGTCGATCACCTATCCGGAACTTTGTGTGATGCAGACCAAAGCCATTATCGGGGCCGCCTGCAAAGTAGCCAAGCTCAAGAAGCCGGTTAAAGTGCTGCCGGAAATCATGATTCCGCTGATCGGAACCAAAGCCGAGCTGGACTTCCTCGAAAAAATTGTTCGGGAAAACGCCGAGGAAATTATTGCGAAGACCGGAGCCAAAGTGAAATACATGGTTGGTACGATGATCGAGATTCCGCGTGCGGCGCTTACGGCAGACGAAGTGGCTGAAACTGCAGAATTCTTCAGTTTCGGCACCAACGATCTCACGCAGATGACCTTTGGTTACAGCCGGGATGACATCGGATCTTTCCTGCCGGATTATCTCAATGAGAAAATTCTGCCGGCCGATCCGTTCCAGACGCTGGATCAGAGCGGTGTCGGACAACTGGTTAAACTGGGGGTTGAGCGCGGTCGTGAAACGCGTCCGGACCTCAAATGCGGTATCTGTGGTGAACACGGCGGCGATCCGGAAAGTGTAAAATTCTGCGCGAAGGCCGGGCTCAACTATGTGAGCTGTTCCCCTTACCGAGTACCGATTGCCCGTCTTGCAGCAGCACAGGCGGCCATCAAAGGCTAAACGTCCAAAACCATACCGGGAGCTTGAAATATTCAGCTCCCGGTACAGCTGAGGCCTGTCTACGCGACGGGCTTTTTTTCTATGTCAGATTTGTTTTATACCTTCGAAGGTATGGTAATATTTATTTAAAAATAAAGGGAATTGATGGGTTTAACTTTCACACCTTCGAAGGTGTAAGGTTTGTTCTGCTTCAAGCTGCCATTTTATGTACACGCCGGTCGGAATGACGGGCGATGGCCTGGCGCAGTCGGAAGTGTGATCCGCTTTCCAGTTTAAGGAACATTTTACGCCCTTTACGTGTGTGGAGAATATAGACGGGGTGTTTAGAGCGTTGGCGGTTCATTAACTGCAGACCATTGAGCAGCATGTTGCTTAGTGAAATTTCATTTCGAGTGGCTAGGCGAAGATAACGTACTGCTCCAAGATGTACCCGGGTTACGGGAAGCAGGCCTAGAAAGCGACGGATCAGGTAATCACCGTACAGCTCATATGAAAAGAGTGAGCCTGGGGATACCGGTGCGATTTTGGTTTTTCCTATCGTTTGGTTCGGCATTTCTGTTTCCTCATAAGGTGGATAGCTAATAAGCAGTCTTTATGCCATAACTATCTGAAAATGCAGGGGTTGCGCTGTGCGGGAAATCAGCGCTTTTTGAAACAGAGTGCAAGCAGGTAAGCGATACCGGTAAGGACGATAATGGTGGCACCGGCTGGAAGGTCGGGACCATAGCTCAGCCCCAAACCGCTGAACGTCAGTAATGCACAGATTCCGGCGGCCAGAGCCATCATTGATCCCATGCGCCGGCAGAATCGTCCGGCAATTGCGGCCGGCAGTGTCAGCATCACGATCACCATCACAATGCCGACGATCGAAACCATCAGGACCACGGTCAGGGCGGTGAGGGCAAGCATCAGGAAGTAGAAAAGCTGGGTGTTGATGCCGCGCAGCCTTGCAAATTCCTCATCGAAACAGACCGCGATAAACTGTTTGTGGAAGAGCAGAGCAATAGCAGCAATAAACAGATCAAGTCCGGCAATCGCCAGCAGGTCGCCGGAGGTAACGAGCAGGATATTACCGAAGAGATAGGACATCAGATCCTCGCTGTAGCCCGGTGTTTTGGCAATGAAAAGAATGCCGATGGCCATGCCCATACCCCAGAATGCACTGATGACTGTATCGATGCGTTCTTTGGCCTTCATATTCACCCAGCCGATAATAAATGCAGCGAGCAGGGCGGCGAGCAGGGCTCCAAACAGAGGGGTCATAAACTGCCAGTTGTGTACTGTCTGCAGATAACGGGCGCAGCCCATGCCGCCGAGAACGCAGTGCGCAATTCCGCCGGCCAGATAGGTGATGCGGCGTGTCACAACGTATGTGCCTACAATTCCGCTGGAAATGCTGACCAGCAGTCCGGCGAGAAAGGCATGTTGCAGAAAACTGTGCTGGAACAGGGCCTGGAAAAATTCACCCATGGTCGTGCTCCTGATCGTGGCGGACGGCGTGGACATGCTCGCCGTACATATCATGAATAATGTTTTCGTTGATTTCAGAAACCGGATGGATATGCACCTCCCGGTTCACGCAAACCACTTTTTCGACATAGCGCGAAACATAGGCGACATCATGTGAAACCACAATGATGGTCAGCTCTTTATTGAGCTCCTGCAGCAGATCGTAAAGCTCCTGTTCCACATAGTCATCCAGACTCGATGTCGGTTCATCAAGCAGCAGCAGTTTCGGTTCGGATACCAGTGCCCGCGCAATCAGAACGCGCTGCTGCTGTCCTCCTGAGAGTGCGGCAAGCGGCCGGTTCTCCAGTTTATCCAGGCCGACGCGTGACAGCATGGTTCGCGCAGCTTCGCGATCGGCTTTTGAATAGAAGCCGAAATTCCGGGTTTTTCCCAGTCGGCCCATCAGCACGACATCAAGTGCGGTCACCGGAAACTTGGAGTCGAGGTTGGCATACTGCGGCAGATAGCCGATCCATTTTCTTCCAAGAGCTGGTGTGCGGCCAAACACGGAAACGGATCCGGCCTGCGGTTCCAGCAGGCCGAGTATAATTTTCAGCAAAGTGGTTTTACCGCCGCCGTTGGGGCCTACTACCGAGATGAATTCCTTTTCTCCAATGGTCACGTTTACGTTTTCCAGTACGGTCACCGGGCCGTAGGAAAAGTTTACCTGTTCAATCTGGATGGGAAGACTCATTTAATGTGGACCAGGGAATATACGGATAACACAGGAACGGATAGGTTCAGTGAGCTCCGAAATTGAAAGCTATTTATACGATGCTTCAATAGCATCCGCTATTTGATGCAGGTTGGCAACTACATCTTCATCCAGTGGATCCAGCTGAACCACGTGGCCGCCGATGGCATCGGTGACGGCCCGAGCACTTTCGACGGGAAACTGTTTCTGTACAAAAATCACTTTCACGCCGTCGATTTTAGCGTTTTCAATCAGATCAGTCAGCTGTCGGGGCGATGGGGCTTTTCCGTCGAGTTCAATAGCCTTCTGTTCGAGGCCGTACTGTTCTGCAAAATATCCGAAGGCCGGATGGAAAACGTAAAAGTACCGCCCCTTATAGGGCGCGAGTTTCTTTTCGGTTTCCGTGTTCAGCGTATCCAGGGTTTGGATCAGCGCATCATATTTTTCCGGATCAGCCAGTCCCATCGGTTCAAGGGTTTCATACATTGCCGAAGCGATGATTGCGACATTGCGTGTACTCAGCCAGACATGAGGATCTTTCTGGCCATGGTCATGGGTACATTCGCCCTCGTGGTGGTGTTCATGGCCCATACTGCGTTTTTCGATGCCGGAATCAGTAGCCGAAATGTTCAGATTTGGATAAAGCGGTCGGATTTTTTTCAGCAGGGCCTGCTCAAACGGGACACCGATCGTAAACAGGATATCGGCTTCTCCCAATGCCGCCAGCTGCCGTGCAGTCGGTTCATAGGAATGGGGCGACTGCCCTTCACCGACCAATGTTTTAATTTCGACATTTTCGCCAGCCAAAGCTTTCAGAATACCGGCCTGTGGCCGGATACTTACAAATACGGTTGTTTTTCCGGTTTCCGGCGGCCGGTCCGGGCTGCAGCCGACCAGAAAAAGGAGGGATAAAATTAAAGTAGTACCTTTCATGTGCGGTATTGATACTCACTCATCCCCGAAAGACAACAATTCTTTACGGATTTTCTCGGTCGGATTCGAGAGCCGCAGCCGTTTATTCCGCCCCGTTTCGCCCGAAAGGATTTCAATGGAATTCTTCGGGATTTTCCAATGTTTGGAAAGAAATTTGATCAGATAGGCGTTGGCTTTTCCATCCACCGGCGGCGCCTGAATACGCACCTTCAACGCATCGCCCATACGCCCCGCAATTTCATCTCTTGACGCCCGGGGAACCACGCGGACATTCAGTACCAGATGATCCCCTCTGTCTTCAAACCACGGCATATACACCTCCATACATCCCTGCATCTTCAATAAATCCATGGCGAAGGCAATCTGTTTTCCGGGTATAAACTGCGGGTATGGGTTTACTTGCGAAGATCCGCATTTAAATGCTCGGAAAATAGTTTTTTACACATATTATACCAAGAATGAGTTATTATGCGCACAGCAACGACGGACCGCCCTCCGGCTGGCAGCCGCTGGAGGAGCATCTGAAAAATGTTGCCGACCGGGCTGCTGAATTCGCCAAACCCTTCGGCGGCGAGGAGTGGGCGAGACTCGCCGGACTCTGGCATGATTTAGGGAAATACCATCCCGACTTCCAGCGTAAGCTGAAGGGGGAGAACATTCGTGTGGTGCATTCGGAAGCGGGTGGACATTTGGCAATGCTGAAAAAGTGGCGTGGAGTGGATGTCATTCTCTCTTGGCTGATTATGGGGCATCATGCGGGCTTGGCGGATTATTCTTCTGCGGAAACGGGTGCAAAAGGACTGGAGTCTAAAATGCGAGATCCACATCGCTCGGATATTGTGTTGAATCAAGTTCCCGAATCCATTTCCAACCAGATACCGCCGGCCAACCCTTCTATGTTTGAGAATCGAGTATTGCCCCCGGATCAGGCTTTTTTGATTCGTATGCTCTATTCCTGCCTCGTAGACGCCGATTTTCTCGATACGGAAGTGTTCATGGATGCATCGCGCAAGGCCGCGCGCCCAAATGATTCGCCGAGTATGGATGCGTTATTAGTCTGTTTTGACGCGCATATGGCACGATTCGAAGGAGCGGAAGGTGCGGTGAATCAATGCCGGGCGCAGGTGTTGGCACAGTGCCGTACGGCTGCTGAGCAAGCGGGGACATTTTCGTTAACGGTTCCGACGGGTGGCGGAAAGACGCTTGCGTCGCTGGCATTTGCGTTGCGGCACGCGGTGGAGCATCAAAAGCGTCGCATTATTTATGTGATTCCCTACACGAGTATCATTGAGCAAACCGCCGAAGTGTTTCGTTCAATTCCTGGTTTCGAGGATGTCGTACTGGAACATCATTCGAATCTGGTTTTTGATGACGATCAGGAAATCGCGGAAAAACGCGCACGACTCGCGATGGAAAACTGGGATGCGCCCATTGTGGTGACGACGAATGTCCAGTTTTTCGAGTCATTGCATGCGAACCGCAGCAGCCGGTGTCGCAAATTGCATAACATTGCAAACAGTGTGGTGATTTTTGATGAAGCACAATGTTTGCCTCCCGCATTTCTGCGACCCTGTGTGTTCGCGATTCGAGAATTAGCTCGGCATTACGGTGTCACGCCTGTGCTTTGCACCGCAACGCAGCCCGTCCTTACAGAAACTAAATCGTTCGATTTTGAATTTACTGAAGGTTTTGATCAGGTCACTGAAATTATCGACAAACCGAATGCGTTGAGTCAGCAACTTGCGCGCGTTCAGGTGGAAGTGCTCAATGAATTGAACCCGATTGATCTTGCTACACTGGCTGATCAGTTAGAGTCGGAATGCAGTTCGTTACTCTGCATTGTAAACCGCAAGGCTGATGCGCGGACACTTGCCGAGCTGCTTCCCGGGGAAAATACCATTCAGCTTTCGACCAACCTTTGCGCGGCCCACCGGTTCGAGGTGCTGGCGGAGATTCGCCAACGGTTGAAGTGCGGTGAGTACCTGTTGGTGATCAGCACGTCATTGGTCGAAGCGGGGGTTGATCTTGATTTCCCGGTGGTCTACCGTGCATTGGCCGGCCTCGACTCCATTGCTCAAGCCGCCGGACGATGCAATCGCGAAGGAAAGCTGAAAATGGGCCGCACGGTCGTTTTTATGCCCGGAAAACAGCCCGACTACGTAAAGCCCGCCGCATCGCTCGCGCTGAACTACTTGAAACCCGACCGCTTGAACCGCATCTTTTTGCCGGAAACATTCCGCTCCTATTTCAAGCAATACTTTTTTATGAAAGGGACGCAGGCGCTCGATCAAAAAGGCATCCGTGAGCTCTTACCGAATGAGACAACCGCGATCCGCTTCCAGACCGCGGCTGAACGGTTCCATCTCATTGATTCCGATTGGCAGCTTCCCGTCATTATGCCTTTCCGCGAAGCGGTGGGGTTGGTCGATCGGCTTTTGTCTCACCAATGGGAGGCCAAAGCCATCTGCCGAAAACTGCAACGCTATACCGTCAACATTTCCAAGCGCGTGGTGGATCAATTGGTGGATCAGGATTACGCGCGGCCCGTGGAAGGGTTTGAGGGAATGATTTTTCTGCACACCAAGCAACTCTACGACGAACGTTTCGGCTTTATTCCACCCGACTCGATTGAGGCGTTTGATCCTGAAACCAATATTATTTAGGAGAAATGACGATGAAGAAAAGTAAACCCTTCCGGTTGCGAGTGAGCGGCGAAAACGCCTGCTTCACCCGCCCGGAAATGAAAGTGGAACGCGTGTCGTATGATGTGATTACGCCATCGGCGGCGCGCGGTATTTTCGAAGCGATTCTGTGGAAGCCCGCGATCCAGTGGAATATTCGGCAGATCGATGTGCTTAAACCGGTGAAGTGGGAATCGGTGCGGCGCAATGAAGTGGGAAAAAAGATGGGTAAGCCCTCAGCGGCTCATATGACGGGCGGACGGCATAAGCCGTTGGAACTCAGTGTTGAAAAGGAGCGCCAGCAACGCGCAGGCCTTTTTCTGAAACATGTTGAATATGTGCTTCATGCTGACTTTGAAATGACTGCAAAGGCAGGCGCTGACGATACGGTGACTAAATTCGAGCAGATGTTTTTGCGGCGGGCGTTGCAGGGCCAATGTTTTCAACAGCCCTATTTCGGATGTCGCGAATTTCCGGTCGACTTCGAATTGATTGGGTTGAAGGATGAACTGCCTGAGCCAATTCAGGAAACACGCGATTTGGGGTGGATGCTCTATGATTTGGATTATCGCGGAAAAGAGCCGATGCCTCAGTTCTTTCATGCACAACTTGTGAACGGATCTCTGGATCTGCGGGATGTGGAGGTGCGGTCATGATTCTGCAGGCGTTGGCTCAATATTACGATCGGCTGCTGCATGATCCGAACATCAATATCGCTCCTCTGGGGTTTGAGCAGAAGAAGATTGATTTTTTAATTCTGCTTACAGAAGAGGGGGCCTTCAGTGCTCTTTGGGATTTGCGGGAAGGAACTGGAAAAAAGAAGCAGGGCCGAATGACGCGTGTTCCAAAGGGCGTCAAGCGGACTGTCGGAGTCGAGGCGAATCTGTTATGGGACACTGCACCCTATGCGTTGGGCCATTTGTTGCGCTCCGATAAGAAAGCGAAGTTGGCCTATCGCGGCAAGGGCGCTGTAAAGCGGCTTGACCTCTCCAAATCCAAAAAAGAGCTGGCGAAGATGAAAGCGCGCCTGCCCAAACAATACGCGGCTTTTGTTGAGAAAATTGAAAAAAACTTTGAATACTGTGACGACGCCGGCATTCGGGCGGTATTGGCTTTTTTGCGAATCGCGGAATTTGATGCATTATTCGCACATCCGCTGTGGCAGGAAGTGGAAGCGAGTGGGGGAAATCTGACCTTCGCGCTTGAAGATGGTGAGATGATTTGTCAACGCCCGGCGGTGGTTCGGTCGATTGTTGAGCAGGCGAAACCGTCTACAGGCGGGCAGGTGTGTGCCGTGCGGGGCGAACCCGATGAACTGGCGGAGTTGCATACGGCCATCAAAGGGGTGTGGGGCGCACAATCATCCGGAGCCAACATTGTTTCGTTCAATTTGGATGCCGTGAGTTCGTTCGGGAAAAAGCAGGGGCATAATGCACCGATAGGGAAGCAGGCGGAATTTGCCTATACCACTGCGCTTAATTATCTGTTGGCGAGCGACCGGCAGCGGATGCAGGTGGGCGACGCAAGTACCGTTTTCTGGGCAAGAGATCCCTCGGATTTCGAACAGACCTTTATTTCCTGTTTTGAACAGCCCAAAAAAGGCGAAGAAGCAGTGAAGTACGATAAAATCCGTTCCCTGCTTCGTTCAGTCAAAAGCGGTGTTCCGGCGGAGGATGAGACGCATCCCTTTTATGTATTGGGTCTCGCTCCCAATGCAGCTCGTATTTCGATTCGGTTTTGGTATGAAGGTAATTTGAAGCAGATCAAAGAGCGCGTGGCTCGTTTCTTCGAAGAAATTGAAATGGTTCGATCTAAACGGGATCCCGAGTTTCTTTCACTCTTACAACTGCTCAGCTCCACCGCTATGGAAGGGAAGATCGATAATCTGCCGCCGAATATTGCAGGTGATTTTGCGCGTGCAGTTTTCATGGGTGGAAATTATCCGCGTACGCTGCTTTCGAACGCGGTTCGACGCTGCAAGGCGGAGCAGCGCGTTACATACGCACGGGTTTCAATCATTAAGGCGTGTTTAGTACGAAACGCGCAGTTTTCAAATTTAACTAACCAGGAGGTCTCAGTGGCATTGGATAAAACATATGACGACATGGGCTATGTGTTGGGGCGCTTATTTGCTGTGCTCGAACGTATTCAGGAGAAAGCGCAACCGGGGATTAATAAAACGATTCGGGATACCTATTTCGGCGCCGCGACCAGTTCTCCGCAGATCACATTTAAACGATTGGATGAACTGTCGATTCATCATCTCGCGAAGATTCGTAACGGCGGGCAGCCCATTGTGTGGTACGAGCGTTTGAAGCAGGAAGTTTACGCCCTGATTCCCGCATCAGGAATCCGTAACCAGTTGACCCTGGAGGAGCAGGCCCGTTTTGCGGTGGGCTACTATCACCAGCGGCAGGATTTTTTTAAAGGTAAAGAAACAGAAGAGACAGGAGAAGAAGTATGAGTGAATTGATTAAAAATAGGTATGAATTTGTACTGCTGTTTGACGTGAAAGACGGAAATCCTAATGGCGATCCGGACGCGGGCAATCTGCCGCGCGTCGATCCGGAAACAGGCAATGGCCTGGTTACGGATGTTTGCCTGAAAAGAAAAGTACGCAACTATATTCAGCTGACGCAGGGCGATAAGCCGGAGATGAAAATCTTCATTAAGGAAAAGGGCATTCTCAATACGATGATCGATGCTGCGCATGAAGATGATTTCGTGGCAAATAAGGAAAAGGCGGGCGATAAAACCGAGGCGGCCCGTCTGTTCATGTGCAGAAACTATTTTGATGTCCGGACCTTTGGTGCCGTCATGAGCACCGGGAAGAATGCCGGACAGGTGCGCGGCCCGGTTCAACTGGGATTTGCCCGCAGTAAGGATCGTATTTTTACCGGAGAGCACACCATCACACGCATGGCGGTTGCGACGGAGGCTGAGGCCGAAAAACAGAAGGGCGACAACCGAACCATGGGCCGCAAGTTTACCATTCCTTACGGCCTCTACGAAGTGCATGGCTTTATCTCTGCGCCGTTGGCGAAGCAGACCGGATTTTCCGAGGAGGACCTTGAACTGTTCTGGAATGCGCTGATTAATATGTTCGATCACGACCGCTCCGCCGCGCGGGGCGAGATGGCTCCCCAGAAGCTGATCGTTTTCAAGCACGCTTCCGAACTCGGCAATGCACCTGCGCAGAAGCTGTTTAATCTGGTGAAGGTGGAAAAGAACTGTGGCGAAAGACCGCCGCGTTCGTTTGCAGACTATGATGTGAAAATCGGTGAGGCACCCGAAGGCGTGGATCTGATTGAAATGCTGTGACGCCAGTCGTGCGGCTGGCGATCTGAAATATAAAATTTGAAATCTGATATCCCGCTCGGCGGGTGTGAAATCTCAGATCTGAACGTTGAAATCCCATAAAGCGGGGTGGAGCGACTGATGAAATATGAGAATTTCGAGGATGTTCCGGTTTGGCGGGATGGAATCAAGTTGACGGTTAAGGTGTTTGAGGTGACGCGCGATTCATCCTTTCGCGGACAGGGGGATATTGCCAATCAGATTCAACGTGCGGCACTGTCGGTTCCGAATAATATTGCCGAAGGCTTCGAACGGGGCACGACGTCGGAGCTGTTGCAGTTTCTCTATTATGCCAAGGGATCTGCCGGGGAGGTGCGTTCGATCTGTCATGTCATCGAAAGAATTAAGGTCTTCGGCCATTTGAAATCTCAGATTTCAGATTTAAAATCGCTGGCGAGAAATATTTCTCGCCAGCTCGGCGGCTGGGCCTTTTCGCTGCAGGAGTCGGATATTAAGGGCACGCGGCATATGACGGAAAAGTCGAAGAGGATCTATCAGCAGAAAGACAAGGCGCAGGCATTTATGGCTGATTTAAAAAAACAGCACGAAGAGCGGTTGGAGCAAATGAAGCGGGAGCGGGGAGGGGGGTAATGTTTTCCGATTCCGATCTCCTCCCGCTCTCGGCGCTGCAGCATTTCATCTACTGTCCGCGCCAGTGTGCATTGATCCATCTGGAGCAGCAGTGGAAGGAAAACCGTTTTACGGCCGAGGGTCGTGCGCAGCATGATCGGGTGGATCGGCCGGAGCATGAAACTCGCGACGGTATCCGCTACGAATATGCTACGTTGTTGCGTTCTCTGAAGCTGGGTCTCATTGGTAAGGCTGATGTGATTGAATTTCATGCCGACAAAGTCTATCCCGTTGAGCACAAACGCGGTCGCCCGAAACCGACGCATTGCGACTGGGTTCAGCTTTGTGCGCAGGCTCTCTGTCTGGAGGAAATGCTGGATGTGGAGATTCCGGAAGGCGCGATTTTCTACGGTCAGCCGCGTCGCAGACAGCCGGTGGAATTTACGCCGGAGCTGAGGAGCGAAACCGTGCAGACGGCAAAGGCGCTGCATGCGTTGATGGTGTCCGGGAAAACACCGCCTGCCGTATATGAAAAAAAGAAATGCGATGCCTGTTCGCTGTACGAAATCTGCATGCCGCAAGCGCATCGGCCTGTAGCAAGCTACTTGGCCAATGCACTATCTCAAAGCTGAAATTTCATCTCTCAAATCGCCGGAGGCATCATGAAAAAACATCTCAACACCCTCTACGTCACCACCCAGAATGCTTATCTGCATAAAGAAGGGCAAAGTGTGGTGGTAAACGTGGAGAAAGAGGCCCGGTTGCGTATTCCGGTGCATACGCTCGATGGCATCGTCTGTTTCGGTGCGGTTTCGATGAGCCCTTTTCTGATGCATCACTGCGCGGAAAACCATGTGGCGGTTTCATTTCTTTCAGAATACGGGAAATTTCTGGCCCGTATTCAGGGTCCGGTTTCGGGCAACGTGCTGCTACGGCGTGAGCAATACCGTGTGGCCGATATTCCGGAACGGGCGGCAGATATTGCACGTCATATACTCATTGGAAAAATTGCCAACGCCCGGGCTGTTCTTCGCCGTGCTATGCGGGATCATGGGGACAATCGGGAACTGAAAACCGCAGAATGCCGGACGACTCAGTATCTGCGCCGGTTGGAATCGCCAATGTTGATAGAAGAGCTGCGTGGAAACGAAGGTGAAGCGGCGGCATCTTACTTTTCCGCTTTTCCGCAACTGGTTACCGTGAAGAGCGAGGCGTTTCAGTTCAGTGGACGCAATCGCCGGCCGCCGACGGATCCGGTCAATGCCATGCTTTCGTTTGCTTATACGCTGCTGGTGCATGACTGTCGTTCGGCGCTGGAAGGCGTCGGGCTCGATCCCTGTGTGGGCTTTCTGCACAGCGACCGTCCCGGTCGGCCCAGCCTTGCTCTGGACCTGATGGAGGAGTTTCGTGCCTTTCTGGCGGATCGGGTCGTGTTATCGCTCATCAACCGCCGTCAAATCCAGGCAAAAGACTTCAATGACTCCGCCGGCGGCGCGGTGACCATGTCCGATTCTGCCCGCAGAACCCTGCTCGGGGCCTGGCAGAAGCGGAAACAGGAAGAGATCACTCATCCTTATCTGGAGGAAAAATGCAAAATCGGACTGCTTCCGCATCTGCAGGCACAGCTCTTGGTCCGTTATCTGCGCGGAGACCTGGAAGCCTACCCGCCGTTTATCTGGCGATAAAGAATATGAAAAATAAAATTTCAGATTTGAAACAACCCGGAGGGCCTTATGCTTGTTCTTATCACCTACGATGTATCCACTCTCAATAAAGCCGGACAGCGGAGGCTTTCCCGGATCGCCAAAACCTGCCTCGACTACGGTCAGCGTGTCCAGAACTCTGTTTTTGAATGTCTGGTCGAACCCGCCCAGTGGACGTCGTTGCGGGCGGAACTTCTCAGACTCTACAGCCCTGAAGAGGATTCACTCCGGTTCTATTTTCTCGGGAAAAACTGGGAGAACAGAGTGGAACACCATGGCACCAAAGAAACGCTCAATCTGGAAAGCGGAACACTGATTATCTGATTGTGCGAACCTTAAGTTTACACTGAAATACCGGCAGGTTCGCCGAGGACATAATGCTTTTATTGTTAAGGTGTTGTGTGTTTTTGCTCTTTGAAATATGAATAGTTGAACTGTTTTGAGAAGACGTTCGCGGAAAACCGGATATCGACACCGGCGAATCAACAGGATAGAAAGAAACCGTCGCGCCCCACGCGGGGCGCGTGGATTGAAACAAACAGCATGTGCTTGACCATCGTGCGGTTGAGTCGCGCCCCACGCGGGGCGCGTGGATTGAAACCAGCGGCGGGATGGATAGACGCTCCGTCGGCAAGTCGCGCCCCACGCGGGGCGCGTGGATTGAAACACCGCTACACCGTTCTGACAAAACACCTGAAGTGTCGCGCCCCACGCGGGGCGCGTGGATTGAAACAAGTACCGGATGGAATTTGAAGAGTTCGTGCCGGGTCGCGCCCCACGCGGGGCGCGTGGATTGAAACAACGTCACCGATGAAAAACGAACCATTGAGACCGTCGCGCCCCACGCGGGGCGCGTGGATTGAAACATCTGGCGCATGCGCTGTATACCGAGTCCGGGGTGTCGCGCCCCACGCGGGGCGCGTGGATTGAAACGATACCATGCCGGCCGAAGCCGTTAACCCTTATGTCGCGCCCCACGCGGGGCGCGTGGATTGAAACCGGTTATGTATCTGACAGAACTATATACGAAATGTCGCGCCCCACGCGGGGCGCGTGGATTGAAACATGTATATATCGAGCTGCAGGATGAAGCGGGCAAGTCGCGCCCCACGCGGGGCGCGTGGATTGAAACCTTCTGCTGCAGATTGGTTCCATCAGTAAACGGTAAGTCGCGCCCCACGCGGGGCGCGTGGATTGAAACCCATGCCGCTGACACCGAGGGCATGATCGTTTAGTCGCGCCCCACGCGGGGCGCGTGGATTGAAACTGTATCGAAAATACTGCTGTACTCGTTTGAAACGGTCGCGCCCCACGCGGGGCGCGTGGATTGAAACCCACAAAATGCTAAGTGTCTTTGCTGCCATGTTAGTCGCGCCCCACGCGGGGCGCGTGGATTGAAACAAACGGTGCCTCAACCACGGAAACTATGTCTTCGGTCGCGCCCCACGCGGGGCGCGTGGATTGAAACAAGCGCATCTTCAACGCCATCGCAAACCGCAGTGGTCGCGCCCCACGCGGGGCGCGTGGATTGAAACCGCAGAACTTGCAGAAATGCAGGGCAAGCTTGACGTCGCGCCCCACGCGGGGCGCGTGGATTGAAACGTTGCACGCGGAACCGGCGACAATCAGGTTGTTGGTCGCGCCCCACGCGGGGCGCGTGGATTGAAACCGGAGCCGGTTGGCTCTAGGTATCCGATAACTCCGTCGCGCCCCACGCGGGGCGCGTGGATTGAAACTCTGCACCCGCGAAGTGCAGAAATCAATCAAAGAGTCGCGCCCCACGCGGGGCGCGTGGATTGAAACATAAAATGTACGCAATCAAAAATATCAGCTCCGTCGCGCCCCACGCGGGGCGCGTGGATTGAAACAACGTCTTTCACCGGCGCATACAGCCTGAATATGGTCGCGCCCCACGCGGGGCGCGTGGATTGAAACCGGCCAAAGGGCAAGGGGGAATATTCGTTAAGGAGTCGCGCCCCACGCGGGGCGCGTGGATTGAAACCGTCTGGGGCGGTTGGCGGATTTGACGTGGGCTGTCGCGCCCCACGCGGGGCGCGTGGATTGAAACCGTTATATACCCCGAATATTACAGCGTCTACGGCGTCGCGCCCCACGCGGGGCGCGTGGATTGAAACCGGACTGAACCGCGCCTGATAATGCGGATACAAGGTCGCGCCCCACGCGGGGCGCGTGGATTGAAACAGTGTCAGACGTTAATGCAACCGATCCCGCCGGAAGTCGCGCCCCACGCGGGGCGCGTGGATTGAAACGTATGAAAACAGAAGAAATATTGACATTGATTTGTCGCGCCCCACGCGGGGCGCGTGGATTGAAACTCCCCGGCGTTCCCGTGGATTTGATTTTGCGGAAGTCGCGCCCCACGCGGGGCGCGTGGATTGAAACAAACGAAGACCAGAAAGCGGAGGCGATTTATAAGGTCGCGCCCCACGCGGGGCGCGTGGATTGAAACGAGTATTACGAAGAATTTGAAAAATGGATGGTGAGTCGCGCCCCACGCGGGGCGCGTGGATTGAAACATTGTACTGCCGCTCAATTATCGCCCGGGCACCGTCGCGCCCCACGCGGGGCGCGTGGATTGAAACAGCTCGTCAAGTCCGTCACGGATCTCGGTCGCATGTCGCGCCCCACGCGGGGCGCGTGGATTGAAACACCTCAATCGCACCGTCATCACCGGCGCTGAAGTCGCGCCCCACGCGGGGCGCGTGGATTGAAACTGTTCCAGCAGCCAGGCATCAATGGCCGCCTGAGGTCGCGCCCCACGCGGGGCGCGTGGATTGAAACTCGCCGACATGCTTGTTGTAATACCCGGCAATCGTCGCGCCCCACGCGGGGCGCGTGGATTGAAACCCGGCATCATGGTCCGTCGACGCCGAAGATGACGGTCGCGCCCCACGCGGGGCGCGTGGATTGAAACTAGATCGGCGAGGCGGCGGATTTCGTCGAGGATGGTCGCGCCCCACGCGGGGCGCGTGGATTGAAACAGCTTATCGGCGCAACAAATACGGGGCGTAAATTGTCGCGCCCCACGCGGGGCGCGTGGATTGAAACGGTAAAGGACTTATTAAATCCAATACCGGTACCAGTCGCGCCCCACGCGGGGCGCGTGGATTGAAACGTCGAGTTCGTCGCGCTCGATGCAGGACAGCGGGGTCGCGCCCCACGCGGGGCGCGTGGATTGAAACCGGTAATTTAAGCTCGTAATAATCGCCGGCCGGAGTCGCGCCCCACGCGGGGCGCGTGGATTGAAACCGATCGGCTCCAGCTGCTTGTGTATAATGTGCGGTCGCGCCCCACGCGGGGCGCGTGGATTGAAACATAACCGTCAGGCGGTTGCGGTGATCGATATAGTGTCGCGCCCCACGCGGGGCGCGTGGATTGAAACGACGGCGTCGTAGATACAGGTGAAGGTGATGGTGTCGCGCCCCACGCGGGGCGCGTGGATTGAAACGAGCACTGATCAGGATAGTCCTCAAGGTAACGTGTGTCGCGCCCCACGCGGGGCGCGTGGATTGAAACGTGTCCGCGCATCGTGACCAATGCAGGTTGTCTCGTCGCGCCCCACGCGGGGCGCGTGGATTGAAACTGAATCATTTCTTCGGTCACATCATTCTCTTTCAGTCGCGCCCCACGCGGGGCGCGTGGATTGAAACGACAAAGTCGCCGAATCTGCCCGTAAGGCCGGGTCGCGCCCCACGCGGGGCGCGTGGATTGAAACATGCCCATTAAGAGTCAAATGATTGACCATAGACGTCGCGCCCCACGCGGGGCGCGTGGATTGAAACTGTTTCTTTTGCCGATCCAACCTCTCGCAAACATCGTCGCGCCCCACGCGGGGCGCGTGGATTGAAACGATTGGAGATTACAATGGCTGAATTAAGATGGGGTCGCGCCCCACGCGGGGCGCGTGGATTGAAACTGTGCCAGATACCACCGACTCCTTTTATCTCTGCGTCGCGCCCCACGCGGGGCGCGTGGATTGAAACCTGATGTTGCGGCGGCGACGGCGTCGGCCAGGTCGTCGCGCCCCACGCGGGGCGCGTGGATTGAAACCTGAACAACCGGCGGCGCATTGTTCGCGGCAGTTGTCGCGCCCCACGCGGGGCGCGTGGATTGAAACCTTTGGCCGGATCCGGCATTCCGGCGGTTGCGGCGTCGCGCCCCACGCGGGGCGCGTGGATTGAAATCGCGTTGATCTGGATTTTGAAGATCTTTAGGGAAGAGTATGGTTTGGAACCAGATCTTGAGCTGGTGCGGGGTAAATATTAGAGTGGTTGATTCAGATTCCGGGAAGGAAGGGTCGTGGTATGAGTGAACATGAATTTTCGAGAGTGGCAGTTTTAAAGGGCGGGGTTTCGTCGGAGCGTGGGATTTCGCTGAAGTCGGGGGCGGCGATTGCGCAGGGGCTGCGTGATGGCGGGTATGATGTGACGGAGATTGATATTCAGTCTGAGGATTTTCAGATTCCGGATGGGATTGATGCGGTGTTTGTGGCGCTGCACGGCCGGTTTGGAGAGGATGGCGGTATTCAGCGGAAGCTGGTTGAAATGAAGGTGCCGTTTACGGGTTCGAGTGCGGAGTCGAGCCGTATTTCGTTTGATAAAATCCTGACGCGTAAGGTTCTGGAGCAGCATGGTGTTCCGGTGGCACCGGGTGAGGTGGTGACAACTTTAGAAGGATGGAAAACGGAGGTTCCTCTGGTGGTGAAACCGCCGCGGGAGGGTTCGAGTGTGGGGTGTCATCTGGTATTTGATGAGGCGGATCGGGAGGGGGCTTTTGCGGATGCGCGGCGGTTTTCGGATGAGGTGCTGGTGGAGACGTATATTCCGGGGCGTGAGTTGACCGTTGGGGTGGTGAACGGGCAGGTGCTTCCGGTGGTGGAGATTATTCCGGAGTCGGAGTGGTATGATTTTGAGGCGAAGTATGTAACGGGTGATACGCGTTATGTCTGCCCGGCGGAGCTGGGGGCGGAGATTACGACGGAGCTGCAGACGCTGGCGTTGCGGACTTTCCGGGCATTGGGGGCGGATACGTTCGGGCGGGTGGATTTTCGGCTGTCGTCGGAAAACCGGCCGTATGTGCTGGAGCTGAATGCGATTCCGGGGTTTACGGCGACGAGCCTGCTGCCGAAGGCGGCGGAGGTGGCCGGCATCGGTTTTTCCGAGCTTTGCTGTAGCATCATGGAGCGGGCTCATCTATAGTGCCGGGATTGATTCAGGGGCTGGTTTACATGGCGGCGGTAAAGAAGAAAACAACACGGAAAAAAGCACATTATGTGCGGGCGAAAAAGCGCGGGGTGGATGGTGGAACCCGGGCGCGCCGTACCGTTTCGATTGTTTTTCTGTTATTGGTTGTCGGGGCGATCGGCTACGGTATTTTTTCAGGCTTTAAATGGATCGGTTATAAGCTTTATGCGGGCAATCCGCGTTTTGAAATCCAGCATCTGGAGATCTCCAGCAATGGAAAGCTGAAGGAGGATTTTATCCGCGAAACGACAGGACTTCGTGAGGGGATGAACCTTTGGGAGCTGACGTTCGGGGAGATTGAGGAGAAACTGCTGGGGGTTTCGCAGGTGGAGTCGGTCCGCCTTGAACGTAAGCTGCCGCATACGCTGATTGTGGAGGTGAAGGAGCGCGTGGCTGTTGCCCGGATTGAAGGGGTTAAAAAGCGCGGGCTTCCGTTGCGTGTTGATCGCTATGGCTATATTATGCCGCCTTCGATAAAGTCTAAGGATCTGCCGCTGATCAAGGGACTTGATTCTGAACTTGTTATGGGAGAGCCGGTGGGGGTTACCGATGTGGATACGGCGTTGAAAATTATCGGTACCTGTGAGAGCTCGGGTTATTTGAGGACTTATATCCGGATTGAGACGCTGGACCTGAAATATTCGGACTTTATTGATATGCGGCTGCACGGGGATATCCGTGTGAGGATGCCGCGGTTTTCGCTTAAACCCAAACTGCAGAATCTGGCTACGATAATTAAAATCGCCAATGGCCAGGGGCAGCGGGTGAAGGAAGTTGATTTAACGCTTGATTCGGCCAAAGTGCCGGTGACCTATTATTGACCGGTAAACGATGGCTCTTGACGCAACGGCAGTTCTGGAAATCGGTACAAGTACCGTTCGCACCATGGTGGGCGAGGTGCGGGATGATGATGTGGTGTCGATTATCGGCATCGGTGAAACGCAGGCGCGCGGTATCCGTAAGGGTGAGATTTATAACCGCGATGATGCGATCAAGTGTGTACGCAAAGCGATCAAAGCGGCCGAGGAAAACCGGCGTAAGAGTATTCATTCGATTATGCTGATCACCTCGGGAGGGCAGGCGATGGCCAAAAAGAGCACTGGTTTTCATCGACTGGTGGATCCGCTGGAGAACCGGCTGTCGGAAGTGGATGAGCACGATCTGGAAGAGGTTGTGGAAATCGCACGCAAGGTGGCGTTGCCGGATAACCGCATTAAGCTGCATACGTTGCAGCAGTATTTTCAGCTTGATGATACGGTTAATATCACCAATCCGATTGGTATGGCCGGCGAGGAACTACGGGTGGATATGCTCACGATCCATGCCAAACGCAGTGCTGTGGATAATTTCCGTAAACTGGTGGACGACGCGCCGATAGCCTGCACCGATGCGGTGTTCAGCGGGCTGTGTGCTGCGATAGCGGTGGTGACCGAAGAGCAGAAAAAAGCCGGTGTTCTGGTTATAGATATCGGCGGCGGTACAACGGATTTTACATTGTATCATGACGGTTTCATTCAGGCGGCCGGTTCGTTTGCGGTGGGCGGAGACCATGTGACCAACGATATTTCCGTAGGGCTGCAGATTCCGTTGGGGCAGGCGGAGCTGGTGAAACAGAAGGACGGCAGTGCGCTGACTAATCTGATGGAGCGGGATCATAATATTTCCATTCCTGCGGCGGCCCAGGGCTTCAGTGGGAAAATGGTGCGGGCGGTGACGCTGAATACGATCATTAATGCCCGTATGGAGGAGATTTTCACGTTGGTGAAGGAAGCGGTTGAAGTGCAGTCGCCCAATGTTCCGCTGAGTGCCGGCGTGCTGCTTACCGGTGGAGGTTCATTCCTGAACGGGGCGCGAGATTTGGGACAGAAGGTTTTTAATGTTCCCTGCACGCATGGGAAACCGTTCAATGTACATGGGCTTCCTTCGGCCAAGGATGCGCCGCTTTATGCCTCGCATGTGGGGGCTATCCGTTATGCTGCATCACTTAACCGTCCTGTGGAAAAACGTTCGTTGGGACGAACGCTGCTGAACCTGTTCTGGGGAGGAACTGATGAGTGATCATATGACGGGACCGCATCGGGTCCCGGTTCCCAAGATGCTCGTGATGGGCGTGGGTAGCAGTGGAGCCCGGGCTGTGGCGGCTATGGTTGCTTTAAATCCGGAAATTCAGGCCGTTGCCATCGATACCGACACCAAGGTGCTGGATGCGCTGGGTATGTCGAATATGATCCATGTGGGTGCCACTATTACGCGCGGGCTCAGTTCCGGCGGGGATGTGGAGCTGGGCCGACAATCAATTGAAAAGGATTCTTCCAATATCCGCAAACAGCTCAGGAAGGTTGATCTGCTTGTGATTGTGGCGGGCTGGGCGGCGGAACCGGATCCGGTGCGGTGCCGGTGATTACCCGTATTGCGCGCGAAGCCGGCGCTTTGGTCCTGACGATGGTAACCATGCCCTTCAAATTTGAAGGAGTGAAAATCCGCCGTATTGCAGAGGATACTCTGACGCGTATCCGAACACATTCAGATGCTATTATCCAGATTCAGAATGAGCGTCTAGTGAATCGTTCCGATGCGGAACTTCCGGTGGAACAGGCGTATGCCCGAAGCCATCAGGTGATGATGGATGGAATTTTTTCAATCAGCCGGCTGTTGAACTGTCGCGGCGTGGTGGGGCTGGATTTTGCGTGTATTCATACCATGTTGAGAAACTGCGACGGCTTCTGCCATTTTGCGAGTGCCGACAGTACCGGAGAGGGCCGGGCTGATGCGGTGGTGGAAGCGTTGACCACGCATCGTCTTCTGAATAAGGGACGCATGCTGGAGGCCGCAGAGGGTATTGTGATCGGGCTGACCGGAGGTACAGATCTGAAACTCGTAGAGGTCGATGGAATCCTTTCCAAACTGCAGGAAAAACTTCCGGACGGCGTGTGGATCAATTTCGGGGTGGCTATTGATCCGGCGTTTGAGGGCCGTCTTTCAGCTATTGTTCTGGTGGCTGAAACGTGGAAGGAGCCGCTGGTGGATACTCACCGTCAGCGGGACCTGTTCTATAGGAGCAGCAACCCGGCGCAGGGAGAACTCCTGCTGGAATCTACCGGAAAAGGGGAATTTATTCATACGGATCCGACCATTCACAATAACGAAGATCTGGATGTGCCTACCTACATTCGCAGGGATATCAAACTCCCCAGATAGGCGGAATAAGTACTTGTCAGGTTTATTAACTGTATGGAAATACCTTCGAAGGTGTGGAAATTAATACCGGAAAATATAACAAATATTCAGTATTATTATCACTCCTTCGAAAGTGTTGTGGAAGCAGATGCGTCTACTGCATAAAAAAGTTGCTGGCTTTTTCGTGTCCAATAGTGCTGCTGTCCCCGTGTCCCGGAAAAATCTGAATTTCATCGGGGAGCTGTTTCAGTTTCTTCAGTGAATCTTTCATCTGTTTCGGATTTCCGCCGGGAAGATCGGTGCGTCCGCATGAACCTTTAAACAGGGTATCGCCTGTGAGCATGATTCGGCTTTCAGGAAACAAGAGACAGCATCCCCCGGGTGTGTGGCCAGGTGTTTCCAGGCATTGGAAATGGAGGTCGGCTATGGTGTGATCGGAGGAGCCTTCCAGCCAGTGGATGTCGTCTGTTTCGGGTTTGCGTGGTTTCGGATAGTAGGGTGCGCCCTGATTCCGGTCGTCGAATGCCCATGCCCAGTCTTTGGAATGTACGTAAATGGGTGCGGGATGTCGGTCGTACAAATCCGCCAGCGCATTGATGTGGTCATAGTGTGTATGAGTTAGTACATAGGCGGCGACTTCAAGGCGGTGTTTTTCCAGGCATTGAAGAATATATTCGGCATCGAAGCCGGGGTCAAAAATAAGAGTTTTGTTTTCGGCGTTCCAGATGAGATAGCACATCTCCTGATACGCCCCGGTGGGAATGGGCAGAATATTCATCGGTTTTCGGTAGGGGTATTTTTCGCTCCGCCGGGCTTGCGGGTGTAGACGCAATGAATGACCATATTGCCTTTGAGTTTGCCGGAATTTTTTCCGGCGGGCTGGACGGTCAGAGAACGGACATCGTAACGTACACCCTGTTGCTGAAGTTCGGTCAGAAAGTTAACCAGCGATTCGAGTGTACCATCCCATACACAGTTGATGGGCAGTTCAAAGAGGTCGCCGGTCGGGTTTTCGGAGCGTGGCTGGTTACGGGTAATGTGAAGTCCGTGTCTGCCGGCAATCGAGTTGATGCTTTTCATCAGTTCCGGTGAAACGGAACGCTGTTCAGTATCGAAAACGCGGAGATCCTTCTGGCGTTCGTTGAGTTCCTCGATCCAGTTCTGCTGCATGCGGATACGGGCTTCGTCCAGCAGAATCTGCTGTTTAAGATTTTCAATCTTGGTTTTGTTGGTACGGTGCACCGCCATTTTATTGTGAATAACGATGTAGGTCAGTCCGCCCATAATGAGGGTGAGGGTGGCGACGCCGAGAATCATTTCCCGTTGTGAGATTTTCATGAATTCTCCTCCTGCCGTGAGAGGGGAAGAGTCACCGAGAAGACAGCACGCCGGACGCCTTTTGTGGTTTTTTCAGTCACGGATTCATTTCGTACTCCATCGAACAATTCGGATTTGTTCAGAGTAGCGAAAAAATCGGTAATGATACTTTTATCGCGCCCTGTGCCGCGAAGGGTCACCCCTTTGTCCTTGGAGTAGTTATAAGAGACAAATTCTATATCACCGGCGGGCAGCAGGCGGGTGGCTTCACGCAGGCATTCGAGCGAAGAGTAGGTCCGGTCTGAAGCGGCTTTGAGCTTTTCGAGTTTATTTTTATTCTGTACGGCCTGCGCTGCCAGCGGAGCAATGGCATCCGCCTGCTTCTGTATTGTCGCCAGCTTCATGTCGCGCACTTTGAAGATGCTCAGGAAAATGAGCAGTACCGAGAGCCAGACCGCAGCAATACTTCCGGTCAGAATGGTAAACTGTTTACGCATTCTGCGGTTTTTTTCCTGCTCAAGCCATTCCGCGGGAATCAGCTCAATCCGTGATTCTCCACTGAGCGTCCTGCGCAGAATCCCTTCGGAAAGTGGCGGAAGTTCGGGCAGTGTACTGTTTTCAATCTGTACGCCGGTTTTTTCAGCAAGTTTATTGAGAAAGGGCTGCGGCAGACGTTCGAGCGTCCAGAAATGTATGCTTTCCGGGCCCGGCAGGTCGTATTCGGCATCAAGTGTGGTCAGGGTATAACTGAATTCGTAGACCAGTTCATCAATCACATCGGGATCGTCCGGACTTCCGGTCAACGGACGGAAGGTCAGAGGCTGTCCGTGGTGCAGCACTGCGAGAACGAAGTCGATTCCATCGGCAATTATGATCATTTCGCAGTCGCTGCCGGTCAGGCGGTTTTCATGCTGCAGCAGATCCAGCCAGCCGAGAATCCGTGCATCGATGCTGTGAATGCGTGTTCCGTATTTTTCAAATACCTCACCGATGCGATTAATCTGTTCGCGCCGTACGGCGGCCATCAGTACCCGGGAAGTATCGGATCCGACGCTGAGTGTTTCGTGGGAGACCGCAAGCAGATCAATCGGGAAGGGCGAAATTTTATCGACCTGAAACCCGACCATATCGGCCACTTCGGCCGGATCGGCAGAGGGAAATTCCATGGTACGCATCAGCAGATCGGAGGCCCGCAGGGCGATCGTGACTTCGCCTTTCAAGTGGTTCGATAGATTCGGGAACTCGTCGGTCTCAGGCTGCTCCGCTGTAAGGGCCTCCGGCAGATCGATATCCAGCCGGTTCTGACTGACCGGTTCGGTACCTTCCTGCGAAATCTTCACAGAGGTCCATTCAATTCCATCGGGTGTGCGGCATACCGCTGTCACCGTTTTTTCCCGGAACTTATTTATTTTGCTTAACAGGTCCTTCATTCCAGTAAACTACTACGGAGTCCTTGCTTTTCATGAGGAAGATTGCCTCGATCTGATATTGCTGACCGTAAATATCTCCCACAGACGTTACCTTCACAAAACTACTTTGCAATTTAAATTTGCCGGGATCGGCACCCACCTGTTCCAGCGAACGAATGCCGTCATCAAGCGTGCCCGCTTCCATATCCTCGCCCATGCGTGCTTCGAATACACTTTCGAGCTCCCAGTCCTCGTATTCCGAGAAGCTGAGCAGCAGGTCTTCCGAAGCCGTATTCAGATTGACTTTTCCGTCGCCCCAGACGGTGAGAATGTCATAAATGCCGAAAATTTCGTCACTTTCCTCGTCGGCCGGCTTGCCGTAAAGAATTTCAGGGCCCCAGTTTTTGATGAGCAGCAGTTCCTCGACGCTGTCAAGCGGGCCGTTTTTTACCGGGTAGCCGGCCTCCTGATAGAAAGGGTCGTCGGATTCAGCGCCATTGAGCTGATGATCGTCACTGGTATCGGTCCAGTCGATCAGACAGTCGATCATGGCATCCCAGTCGGTATTGGGAATATTTGCCATCTCGAAAATATCCAGCCACTGATCCCGGGTTAAAAGATTCACATTACGGCCTGCCTCGGCGGATTCGATTCTGATGGTGAACTGACTGCCGTCATCGAACGGAATTGTACGGTTTACTGCCAGGCCGCGCTGGACAAAAAGGGCATCCTGCATGAAGCCGTTTTTGTCCTCGTCCAGATCCTCGATTTCGAGCTGTTTGGCTTTGGCCTGCTCATCGAGGATGGCCCGGGCATATTCCAGTCCTGAGTGGGCCATCATTTCCGCACGCCACTTTTTACGTTTATGCGAAACCAGCATGGCCTCCAGATTGACCTCAAACGAAAATGATCCGACGATAAGCCCTAGAATCATCAGCACCATAATGGCCACCAGCAACGCCGCGCCTTCCTGTTGTGTTTTCAGATGGTTGATTGGTTTCAGCATCAGACTATTTCAGGGATGGACCTGTGATTTTATCCTGTACCGATTCCGCCACGGGGATTTCCAGTACACGCATGAAAGGTATGGGATCTTCATCTTCATCGTCGGAGGCGACATAAACGGTGATCTGAATCCGCTCCGGTACGGAGTTCTCCTTTTCCCATTCTTCGGTCCATTCCTCATTTTCAAAATCCCAGACCAGGATTTCCAATCCCTGTACGGCTGAGGAGACCAGAATCGGTTCGGCGTCAAATTCACTTTCTTCGTCTTCAACATCGGGAACCGCCGGCATTGCTGTTGCAAACAGAGCTGGAGCCCCGGATTCCTCGTCGATATATATTCTGAGCCGGTGCGGTCCGCGGGCAAAGGGTGAATCGTAGGGCATCATCGCTCCGCTGGAAGTTACAAAGCTGATGGAGTCCGCCGGCAGACCGCCCGAGGAATCTTTTTCGAAAGTAAACGCATAGGTTTTCCGAGGGTTGAAAAAATAGATGGTTGAGTTCAGGGCGGCTTTGATCTGCTGCATGGCGAAGTCGCCATGTTTGATTCCATCCATCACCTCAATTCCGCGTTTCCAGCCACGTACGGTGCCGCTGAAGGCCTGAAAGGCGATGGACATGGCAATCACCAGCAGCGTCAGCGCCACCAGTAATTCCAACAGGGTGAACCCTCGGCATTTATTCAGATGGATGATTTCCGGTTTCACTGTTCTGGTTTCAGTTGGTCTGGCTGGTAACCACTTCGGCGTTCGGGGCATAACGGAACATGGTGATTTCTTCAAAAGCGGCGCGGCCTTTTTCCGACCAGGTCACCCGCAGGGTTTCGAGAAAAAGGCCGGGGCGCTCCTCTTCATCGAAAAACTTAATTTCACGGAACCAGGTATAGCCCTCCACGTCTTCAAATTCGCCTTCTTCGGTCATTTCTTCCACATCGACTTCTTCAATCGGATAAAGCATATCAATCTGCTGAATCAGACCGCGGGCCACATCGCGGTTACGCGCCGTTCGAACTACGGAAAGGCACTGCGACATCGCGGTCATCAGTGCCGAAACGCCGACGCTGAGGATCACCAGGGCCAGCAGGACTTCGACTAAAGTAAGTCCCGATTTGGATTTGTGAGCATGCTTCATAAAGACCACCGGAATCATCCCAATTTGACGGGATGATATAAAGACAAACATGCACTGGTTTTTATTACCTGTTATTCGCGGTTTGCTGAAAGTGCCGCAATCTGCAGCAGCACATTACAGACCGAGAGGTATTCCTGGATGTCCACATATTCCTCCACCTGATGGAATTTATGCGAACCGGTGCCGAGGGTGACGGTCGGGAGTCCTTTTTCGTTAAAATTATTGGCATCCAGTCCGGCGTCCATGATCAGCGGCTGCGGTTCCAGACCGGCCTGTTTTACGGCCTGGGAGGCAATCTGTACGCAGGGTTCGGATTTTTTCAGTTTGAAGGCGTTGTAATCCGAAAGAACCGACCACTTGATCCGCCCGCACTTTCCCTGCTCGTTGGTTACGCTTTCGGCCGCTTTTTCAAAGTTCTCTCTGTAAACGCTGATAATCTGTTTCAGAAAGGCAGGGCTGTGGCTGCGGCACTCGCCGGTCAGGATACAGCGATCCATCACCTGGTTATTCGCCTCACCGCCCTGAATCGTTCCCAGATTCGACGTGCCGGTTCGGCTGCCTTTCACAATTCTGCCGAAATATCCCTTCTCTGCAATACGAGCGATGGCCTTCGAAGCGATCAGTCCGGCAGAAATGCCCTTTTCGGGTTCGAGTCCGGCGTGGGTGGAAATGCCGGTAATTTCCGCCGTCCAGCGCACAGCGCTCATGGCGCCGATAACGATTTCATTTGGAAACTGTCCGTCCAGATTAAAACCCATTTCAGGTTCCCCGAGATCCGAGAAACGCACCATGCGTGAGCCGTGCAGGCCGTTTTCCTCGGCAATCGGAAAAAGAAAGGTGGTCGGCGGGTGGGGGAGGCGGTTTTTCAGCAGCGTTTCGCACAGGGTTACGATGGCCGCACAACCGGAGCGATCATCTCCGCCCAGGCCGGTATTGCCTTTAGCCACGATGCGGTTGCCTTTGACAACCGGTACGGAGCCTTTGCAGAGCGGAACGGTATCCATGTGGGCTGAAAACATAATCCGCGGTGCATTTGCCGTACCCGGCAGTTTTACAATCAGGTTGCCGGTTTCAAAACCGTCGCCCAGTCGTTTGTGGGCATCATCGGTTTTAATCCAGGCTTTTCTGCAACCGGCCGCCAGCAGTTTTTCCGTAATGGCCTTGACCACTTCGGTTTCCTGTCCAGTCGGCCCTTCAACCGCAAGCAGATCCATCAGGTGTTCCATGGCCCGTTCTTTATCAATCATGACACGCTCCGTTTTATCAGGGGTTCACTTTAGCTGAAGTCGACCTAACCGTGAAAGAAGACTTCGCGGTGGATCTGCGAAAGAGGAATTCCGTTTTCCTGCAGCCAGGCCGCGGTATCATTGACCATGCTTTCGAGGCCGCAGCTGTAGTAGTGCATGTTTTCAGTCCTTGGAAGATCCGGCAGCAGATCAGTCAGACGGCCGTGATGATGTTCCGACGACGCCTCGCGCGAAACCGCCAGCCGGGTTTCAGGGCAGAAGGTCCGAAGTCTGGAAAAACCGAAAGCATCGGCTGTGCGTCGCACACCGTAAAGTATCGCTGCCGGGGGGTGGTTGAATGTTTCCATATAAGCGATGAACGGCGCAATGCCGGTTCCGGTGGCCAGAAAAACAAACGGGTGGTTGCCGATCTCCTGGCCGGGCCGGAACCAGCCGAACGGCGGGGTAATCCGGACCATCTCACCGGGTTTCCGTTTCCGCAGCCAGGGAGAGACCTCGCCGCCATCCATTTCGCGGATCAGAAAACGCAGTATGTCCTGATCCGATCCCGAGGCAATAGAGTACGGGCGCGACTGATCCTGTTCGGTATAAACCGCCACGCAGTCGCCGGGCGTGAACTCCATACCGTTACGCTCCACCAGCAGTTCAAACAGATCGTCATTGATCGTATGGACTGCGATAACACGGTGTTCTGAATGTTCCAGGTTAATCATAAAAAACCTCACGCAAATGTGCGCGAGGTTATCCAATATCCGTGCACAAATTGCAACACCGTCTAAACAACGGGATTCAGCGTTTTCAGTTCTTCATAGAGTTTGCGGGTTTCCGGCATATCAATACCGGCCGCTTCAGCGGCGCGGATCGGGTTCCCGTAAATGGCTTCGATTTCCATGGGATTACCCCGGTCGAAGTCCAGTTTCATGCTGGGGGCATAGGGTTTCATTTTTTCAGTATTCTGCATCATTTTGACCATGAATTCCGGCTCAATGGGCCGACATACCGCCTGGGCCGCCGCAGCGGTTTCATGCATCAGTTTTTCGCAGATCCGTCGTTTTTCGGGATCATTCACCAGCTCGTCGGTCAGACAGTTGCAGGCCACCGACATGCCGTTGAAGGGAATATTCCAGATCAGCTTTTTCCAGCGGGCGAGGGCTAGGTCGGCAACAGGCTGAGTGGAAATACCCGCTGAGCGAAGGTCTGCGTCAACCTCTGTCAACCGGGGGTAATCCCGCCCGGCGCTCCGTCGGCCCGGTATTCACCGAGTGTAATCATGCCGTAATCAAGGTGGTTGATATGTCCGGGGGCCACTTTGTTTGAACAGAGGAAACAGAGACCGCCCAGAATGCGTTCGTTGCCGACGATTTGCGCGATATCCTCTTCGCTGCCGAGTCCGTTCTGCAGAGTCAGCACCAAAGTGTGTTCTCCGACCACGTGGGGCAGAATCTGCTGCAACGCCGCGTTGGCCGTGGCTTTCAGCGCAATAATCACCACATTGCAGGGCGGCAGGTCTGCGGGGTCGTTATAGGCATGTACCTCGGGAAGCTCAAAACTGCCGTTCACGGAATCCACCCTGAGTCCATGGTTTTTCACCTGATCATAGTCAGAATGAACAAGAAAATGAACGTCGAATCCGGCACGCTGAAGTAGACCGCCGTAGTAGCCGCCCACTGCGCCCGTTCCAATGATTGAAAACTGATTTTTCTTCTGCATCCGTACAGGGTGCAGAACTTTGAGTTCAGAAAAAAGAAAAACCGGTATCCTTTGAAATACCGGTTTTTCCAGCTGTTCTGCTGTGCAGACGTATCAGTTTTCCTGAAGCTTGAGCTTCTTGCCGGAACGAATCCATTCCCCCAGGATGATTTTGCAGTATGCACCCGTTGAAAGCTGCATCGACGCCGCGCGCCGCTCCAGCTCCTGTGCCATCTCCATTTTCATGTTGATACCGATGGTTTTTGTTCCTTTTCCTGCTGGATTAGTAGCCATTGTACTATCTCCTTTCGTGATAATCTTGTATCATAATTTAATTCTTTTCTTGTGCAATAGAAATTATGCGTCAATAAATTCTTATTTTCCTAAACATGCGCAGATAATACTTTGCGTTGTATGACACGGGGAATAGATAAGCGTTGAATTATTTCCAAAGTTATTATTCAGAAATAGAAAAATTGTGGTTTATAAGCCCGTTCGGCGTTGGCGAACCGCTTCGTAAAGAAGAACAGCGGCTGCTGTGGAGACATTAAGAGAATCATTTTTTCCAAGCATTGGAATCGATACCGCGTGGTCGGCCTTCTGAATCCATTGCTCCGTCAATCCTTCATCTTCCGCGCCGACCACCACCGCCGTTCCGCCGCGCATGTCGATTTCGGTATATTCCGTCTCGGCATCCGGCACTGCGGCCAGAGATTGTATGTTTTTCTTTTTCAGCCATTCGAACATTTCCTCCGAAGAAGCTTCGGCCACCGGCATAAAGAAAATGGTTCCAATACTGGCGCGGATTACATTGGGGTTGTTCAGGTCGGTTTTATGATCGCAGGCGATGACCGCATCAACGCCGGTGGCATCGGCGGTACGCAGAATCGTACCCAGGTTTCCCGGTTTTTCCAGATCCTCAGCAATCAGAATCAGGGGATTTTCAGGAAGCGTCAGTTCGTCGAGTGTTTTTCCCACGAGCGGGGAGAGGGCCATCAGTCCGTCCGGGGTATCGCGGTACGACATTTTCCGGAATGCGGTTTCAGAACATTGGAAAACGGGAATGCCGGCCTGACGGATCTGTTCAACCAGCAAATCCTCGTCCGTTGCCAGATAGAGTTCGGGGCAGAAATAGAGTTCGGTGAATTTCCATCCGCTTTCAAATGCCCTGCAGATTTCCCGGAAGCCTTCCACGACGGTCTGCTTCAGCTCTTTTCGGTGTTTGGCTTTACGCAGTTTTACAACGGTTTTTACCCGTGGATTTTTCAGGCTTTCAATTGTCAGGACGTTTTCCATGCTTCCACCAGATGTCGGGCAAAAAGAGGAAGCTGCGGATCACGCGCACCCATACCGAGAATGGCGGTTCCCGCTTCGGCAACCTCTTCGAGCCGTCGTTTAAGAGCGGGATAATCTGGCACAGCCTCGGCCGGAACGCCAGCCGAATTGAGCCGTTCCACCAGATCTGTCGATGTAACGGAACGGGTAACGGTTCCGCCCGCATAATAGACCGGCAGGATAAAAATGGAGCCGCCGTTTTTTTTCCAATGATTCGAAAATACTGCGGCAAAATCGCTGAGTCCCTGAGCCAGCGGACCGAAACCGTGCGGCCGCCAGAATACATGCACCGTTCCGTAGGCTGATACCGCAGCTGAAAGTGCGGCCGATATTTTTGCCGCATTGTGGGCATAATCATCGATCACCGTAATTCCATCGGTTTTTCCTATAATTTCGAGCCGCCGTTCAATACCCTTGAATGTTGAAAGTGCCTGGCGGACCGCAGTTTCGTCCATACCGAGTGCCAAACAGAGTTCGAAGGCGCAGCCGGCATTTTCCTCGTCGTGCTTTCCAAGGGTGGGAACCGGGATCCGCCGTCCGGTTCCGCGAAGGGTGGTTCCTGAAGTCTGCTCCTCGAAGCGGTTGAACATGGCGTTGAGTTCATCCAGTTCATAATGGTCGCGCGAAATATTGGTGATGATGGAATGGTCGGGGTGGAAGTTGAGGAGCGATTTGTCTGATTCATCGGCTTCGATGATCCATAGACCGGCATTTCCTTTCCGGATATTTCCTGGGATGGTACCTGTTTTCCAGTTAAGCAGCGCCGCGCCGTTGTAAACTGTTGGATCCAGCCCGAGGCTTTCAAAAATCCAGCCGAGCATGCCGGTCGTTGTGGTTTTTCCGGCTGTTCCGGCGACGGCGATCAGTTTGTTGTCGCCAATGAGTTCTTTAAGAAATTCGGAGCGGTGGAGGATCGGAATTTTTAACTTCCCGGCCTGTTGCAGGTCAGGATTTCCGGGTTCGATTGCGGTACTGTAAACAACAGCATCGGTTTTTTCTGTGAGGGCCGAGCCATCCTGTGGATAAAGCCGGATACCGATCTGTTCCAAACAGCGGAAAATGCGGGAGGCGGAAGAATAAGCACGATCAGAGCCGGTTACGCAATATCCGTATTGTGCGGAAAGCTGGGCGAGGCCGTTCATGCCGACCCCGCCGATACCTATGAAATGAATGCGTCGCATCGACGTTGTTATTGGAGTCCCTGCTGGGTCATTTCATCCATCAGAGCCTGTATTTCTTCAGACGTTGCTGAGGGGGCAGCCTGTTCCGGCTGTTCGGGTTGCTGCCTGATTTCTCCTTCTTTCAGCGGATCTTCAATATAACGCAGTTCACTTTCGGACCACGAACCTTTCCAGTCTTTCTGACGCAGACTGGTCCCTTTATAAAGGCGTTCAGTCTGATCCGTCATCGCGGCGACATCGTCAATTACGTAGGGGGTCATGAGCACGACAAGTTCGCGCTGTGTTTCCGATTTGCTGACGGAGCTGAACAGGTAGCGTCCGAGGAACGGGATATCGCCCAGCAACGGAATTTTGGTGACATCATCGCTCACTTCAGTCTGGATCAGACCGCCGAGAGCAACGGTTCCGCCGTCCGGTACCGCAATGGAAGCACCGAATTCCCGATTGAGAATGACCGGCACATCGTTGCCGTCAATCGTCACGCTGCCGCCGATCTGGTCGGCCTGCTGCGTGAGTTCCATCACGACAAAGCGCTGCGGATTAATCCGCGGTGTGACCGTAAGCTGGATACCGATGTCTTTATATTCATAGTTTGAACTCGTTGTACCGGCACTGTTGTTATAGGTGGAGGTCGATGTTACCACCGGGCGCTGTTCGCCGATGCTCAGCGTGGCTTCGGTGTTATCGGTTGTCATAATAACCGGTGTAGCCAGCAGACGGGCATCGTTATCGGTCGCCGCCAGGTTGATGGCCGTCTTGGTATCAATGCCGGTAATGTTCTGATAATAGGTCAGTGCGCCGGCAGCAACAGTTCCGAGGCCGTTGGTACTGACGAGCGAGCTGCCGTCCCATGCGCCGACTTTATTGTTATCGGAAGCCTGATAGAGCCAGTCGATTCCGTGACGGAGGCTGTCGGTGAGGCCGATTTCAAAAATGGCGGCTTCAATAATCACCTGTTCAAGCATGATATCGAGTTCGCTGATCAGTTGTTTAATAACAGCAATATCGCCTTTGCTGCCCATAATAAGAATGGCGTTGGAACGTTCGTCGGCCAGCACCTTGGTATCCTCGGAAAGCCGATTCAGATTTTCGATGGAAGGGGCGCCTGCCGGAGCGGCATTCGGGGTAACGGAGGTGCGTGAACTGCCGGAGGTGGATCTTGCGTTTGATGTACGGGATGTGCCGGAGCTGCGGGAACCTGAAGAGGAGGAACTGCGGGAACTTCCGCCGGCCGCGCCGATCAGATCATTGATGGTTCCGGAGAGGTCGGAGGCATCGGCATATTCGAGATGAATGACTTCAAAAGTGGTAGCCGGTTCTACTTCGATATCGAGGACTTTGATAATTTCATCGAAGAAATGAAAGTTTTCGGGCTGGGAGAAGACGATGATGATGTTGGTTCGCTCGTCCGCAAGAACTTTTACTTCGCCCTGTATGATCGTGGTGGAACCGCCTTCGGTCTGCCCGATTGAGGCCTGAGTGGGTGCCGCCGCCGCGTTACGGTTGTTGGCCGCCCCGGCGCGGATGACACCGGGCGGAGTCCGCGCATAGCGGTTGCCGGTTGTTGTTGAGGTCGTTTTGGCCTCGTCGCTTTGGGCTGCATCGATGATTTCGGTGAGCTTGCTGGCAATTTCCTGTGCTTCCGCATGCTGAATCTGATAAATACGTGATTCCGGCTGAACGGAGGCCTGGTCGATGAATTCGATAATTTCGAGGGCCCGTTTGATATTGGCTTCGGTATCCGTGATCATCAGACTGTTGCTCCGTTGCAGCGCCATGATTTTTCCATATGCATGCATGACATGCTGAACGGCAGCCTGAACCTCCTTGATTTCCACATTCCGGAGGGTGACGATTCGCGTAACAAATTCACTGCTGGAACCCAGAGGAGTGTTCGGGTCCATCTGGATATTCAGTCCCTGTCCGGTCAGATCGCCGGCCGTGGCCTGGACCACTTTCACATATTTATCACCCATGGGCACAAGGGCGATGTTGTTCATAGCCAGAATGGCTTCAACCACCTTAATGGCTTCGGAAACAGGGATTTTCTTTTCAGAACGCAATGTGATATTGGCCTTAACGGCATCGGTTTTGAGGTAGATTTTGTCCGTCCAGCGACAGTATTCCTCCATTACGACTTCCAGCGGAGCTCCCTCAAACGCAAAATTGTACATTGCGTTTTCCAGTCCGGGAGCCACCCGAACGGGGCTTTGCGCAGGTTGAACGGCCGGCGCGGTTTCTGCCGTCGGGAGAGGTTTTGCCGAGGTCGTTGAAGCGCCCGGTACAGGCCGCATGGAAGGCGGTGCGGCAGGAGGAAGTCCCTGCCCATAGATAGGCCGGACGGTCAAAGTAGACGCTGCAATAGCCGACAAAAAAAGAGTTTTGTAATTCATAGGCGTAATTATAATCCGCATGTATTCGATTTAGTGCAGTCTAGTTGCCTCTTTGAAGAAAGCAAGGCGCAGGCACAAAAAAACCGCCCCGTAAGGGACGGTTTTCAGGGATCGCACACGTACGATCCATCTGACTGATTGTTGGAAGCGGGAGACTATTTTTTATAGACCGCGCGTTCAATGTAGCCGGTGTGGAGCAGTTCATGCGCCTTGTGGCTGCAGGGTTCACCGAGGAAATCTTCGTAAATGCGGGTGATTTCCGGGTTGTGATGCGAGCAGCGGACGGCTGATTTTTCATCGTCGGTATAGATACCCTGAGTACGCTGCAACCGGATTTCGTCGGTCGCGCCGTGCGGCTGACCGCCGCCGCCGATGCAACCGCCGCGGCAGGCCATAACTTCGATGAAGTGCCATGGGGGAGGCTCGCCGTTGGCTTTGGCTTCGCGGACACGGTTGAGAACGGCTTCGATGTTGCCCATCTGGTGAGCAATAGCGATGCGGACCTTGGTGCCTTTAATGTCGATTTCGGCTTCCTTTACGCCTTCGAGACCGCGGCATTCCATGAAGTTTACGTCGGCGAGGTCCTCCTTCGTAATCAGGTAATAAGCGGACCGCAATGCGGCTTCCATAACCCCGCCGGTTACACCGAAGATCGTACCGGCACCGGAGTAGGTGCCGAGCAGGCTGTCTGCCTTTTCTTCCGGCAGAGACCGGAAGTCGATGCCGGCCTGTTTGATCATCCGGGCCAGTTCGCGGGTGGTGAGTGCCACATCCACATCCTGGAATCCGGTGGAGTTCATATTGTCATCCCGGCCGACTTCGAATTTTTTGGCCGTGCAGGGCATAATGGAAACCACGAACATGTCTTTGGCCTCGATTTCCGCTTTTTCAGCATAGTAGGTCTTGGCCATGGCGCCGAGCATCTGCTGAGGCGATTTTGCCGAGGAGAAGTTCGGGATAAAGTCGGTGGCGAATTTTTCCATGTAGTCGGTCCAGGCCGGACAGCAGGAGGTGAGCTGCGGAAGTTCGCCGCCTTCGGTGAAACGTTTTACAAACTCGGTACCTTCTTCAAGAATCGTGAGGTCGGCCGAGAAGTTGGTGTCAAATACAGCATCAAAACCGAGACGCCGCAGAGCTGCATAGAGCTGACCGGTCGCCAGCTCGCCGGGTTCCATACCGAAAGCTTCGCCGATGGCGACGCGTACGGCCGGGGCCACCTGGACCACGCAGTGTTTCTCGTGCTTCTTGATTTCGTTCCAGACCATTTTGGTTTCGTCTTTTTCGTAGATGGCACCGACCGGGCAATGTGCAGAGCACTGGCCGCACTTGATGCACGGGGACTCCTCGAGATTCACATCCGCCGCCGGAGCAAGTCGGGTTCCGTCGCCGCGGCCGATAAACTCCAGGGCATAAACTCCCTGCATTTCCTGGCAGACCAGTACGCAACGGCCGCATTTGATACATTTTTCCGGGTTCAGCACGATGGACGTTGTCGAGGTGTCCGGCTCGATATGTTCAACCCGTTTTTCAAACGGAATTTCGCGAATACCGAAATCTGCGGCAAGGGTCTGCAGTTCGCAGTTGCCGGAGCGGCCGCACTGGAGGCAGTCATTCGGGTGGGTGGAGAGGATCAGTTCCAGGACCGTGCGGCGGACTTCCACCACTTCCGGATCGTGGGTCAGCACTTTCATTCCCGGGGCAATGGCTGTGGCGCAGGCGCGGAGCATTTTCGGTGAACCTTCCACTTTGACCACGCAGATGCCGCAGGCGGCCCAGGCGTCGAGGTCGGAATGGTAACAGAGTTTCGGAATCTGCACGCCCACTTCTTTGGCTGCATCCAGGATGGTGGTGCCTTCGGGGACGCTTACGGGGATTCCATTGATTTCAGCTTCAATCATAGACATTTTTATCTCCTTATCCCTTCAGGATGGCGTCAAATTTACATTTTTCGAAACACTGGCCGCATTTGATACACTGTTCCTGGTCGATGATATGCGGGCTTTTTACTTCTCCGCTGATACAGCCGACCGGACAGACGCGGGCGCAGGCAGTGCAACCGATACATTTTTCGGCATCGATGGTGTAGGACATCAGATCTTTACATTTGCCGGCGCGGCACTTTTTGTCGTTGATGTGTTCGAGGTATTCCTCCTCAAAATAATTTATGGTCGACATGATCGGGTTCGGAGCGGTCTGTCCGAGGCCGCAGAGCGACGCTTTGCGCATGGCCTGGGCCAGCTCTTTGAGCTTGTCGAGATCCTCCATTTCGCCCTGACCTTTGGAGATCTTGTCGAGAATGTTGTAGTTGGTGCGTCCGCCGATACGGCAGGGGGCGCATTTGCCACAGGATTCATCAACGGTGAATTCGAGGTAGAATTTAGTGACGTCGATCATGCAGTCGTCTTCGTCCATCACAATCATACCGCCGGAGCCCATCATGGAGCCGATGCTCATGAGGCTTTCATAGTCGATCGGTGTGTCAAGATAGTCGGCAGTGATCACACCGCCGGACGGTCCGCCGGTCTGGGCCGCTTTGAATTTTTTACCGCCTTTGATGCCGCCGCCGATATCATAAATGATTTCGCGCAGCGTGGTGCCCATCGGGACTTCGATCAGTCCGGAATTGTTGATTTTACCGGTGAGGGCAAATACCTTGGTTCCTTTTGAGGTTTCGGTGCCGATACTGTTGAACCACTTGGATCCTTTGAGGATGATCATCGGAATGTTGGCCCAGGTTTCGACGTTGTTGATGACGGTCGGTTTGCCCCAGAGACCTTTGACGGCCGGGAAGGGCGGGCGCGGAATCGGCATGCCGCGCTTGCCTTCGATGGAGGCGAGCAGGGCGGTTTCTTCGCCGCAGACAAAGGCACCGGCACCGAGGCGCAGCTCAATGTCGAAGCTGAAGTCTGAGCCAAGGATGTTTTCACCGAGCAGACCGTATTCGCGGGCCTGAGCAATGGCGTTTTCGAGGCGTTCAATGGCCAGCGGATATTCGGCGCGGATGTAAATAAAACCCTGGTTGGCTCCGACAGTGTGGCCGGCAATCGTCATGGCTTCGAGTACGGAGTGGGGGTCGCCTTCGCAGGTGGAACGGTCCATGTATGCGCCGGGATCGCCTTCGTCGGCGTTACAGACGACATATTTCTGATCGCCGGGGGCGTCTTTGGTGAAGCTCCATTTCATACCGGTTGGGAACCCGGCACCGCCGCGGCCGCGCAGTCCGGCATCCTTCAGTTCCTGAATGACCTGGTCCGGAGTCATGTCGAAGATGACTTTTTCCAGTGCGGCATAGCCATCGCGGGCAATATATTCATCGATATATTCCGGATTGATGACGCCGCAGTTACGCAGGACGATGCGCTGCTGTTTCTGGTAGAAATCTATATTGGCAGAGCTGGTTCCGGACGCCTGATTTTTGTCGTAGAGCAGTTCCTTAACCTGACGCCCTTTAATAATGTGTTCCGCCACAATCTGTTTGGCGTGTTCCGGGCCGACTTTAACGTAGAAGGATTCGTCGGGCAGGATTTTAACGATCGGGCCCTGTTCGCAGAATCCGAAACATCCGGTTTTCACGAGCTGGGCTTCGGTTTCGACGCCCTGGGCCTTGAGTTCCTTTTCGAGCGCTTCATAGAGTGCGACGCCTTTGCTGGATTCACAGGCCGTTCCGGCGCAGACGAGAATATAGTTTTTAAATGCCATGGTTATTCAGTCCCCCATCGATGATGTCCTGTGCCGGTTTGTCGAAGATATGATCCGAAACCAGCGATTTGCCGATGATATGTTCGTTAACGATGCGGCGGGCGACGTCCGGATCGACATTGCCGTATATGACGCGCGGCATACCCGGAACCGCAACCTCTACGGTCGGTTCGGAAAAGCAGAGCCCCATGCAGCCGGTCTGTGTGATCCGGGTGTCATTCACATTATGTTTTTCGAGTTCGTCAAGGAAGGCATCGAATGCCTCCTTGGCTCCGGCCGCAATGCCGCAGGTACCCATTCCGATGACAATCTGCGCATTTTTATCCCCGTCGCGCTGGGTCATCTCTTTCTTTTTTGAATCGCGCAGACTGCGCAGTTCATCGAGTGTCATTTTAGCCATTGTTCCCACCTTTCGTTGAAAAAGTCCTATCGGAGTTCCTCTTCGTTGCTTTGTATAAACTGTTTGAGCAGGGCCATATTTTCCGAGGTATTCAGGTTGCCCAGGGCGTCGACGAGATCGTTTCTGCTCACTGAGTAGTGTTTTTCGTTCCTGCGGTGTTCTATGGTCAGATTTCCTTCAAATCCGTAAGTCATCAGGGAAACGGCGGCCGGGGTGAAGCTGCCGAACGCTGGAAGATCCACGTTCCGGGGATCGAGGTTGCAGGTCACCGTAGTACCGGTACCTTCTTCTGATTCGATCTCCGCCGATCCACCTGTCATTTCCGCCGTCTGGAACAGGAAGGGGAGGCCGAGGCCCACTTTGCGATGCCGGTGTTTGCCGTCCGACCAGAACGGATCTTTGGCTTTGGCCAGCGTTTTCGCATTCATTCCTTTTCCGTTGTCCTGAATAACGATCTTTAAATGGGTGTCCGTCTCCTCGACCTTAAGGGTTATTTCACTTGCGCCGGCCTCGAACGCGTTCTGCACCAGATCGGTGATCAGATCGCAGAGGGTGGCATGCATTGTTTACTTTCCTTCAAACTGGTCGATGATCTTTTTCATGTCCTTGGTGTCGACATCACCGAAGACTTCGCCGTTAACCGTGAGCACCGGGGCGAGGCCGCAGCAGCCGATGCAGCGGACCGCTTCCACCGAGAACTCGCCGTCTTCGGTGACGGAGTTGAGGCCGACGCCGAGAATACGCTCGCATTCTTTGATCAGATCTTCGCCGCCTTTGAGATAGCAGGCAGTACCCATGCAGACTGCAATCTGGTTTCTGCCGGGTTTGGTGAGTTTAAAGAAATGATAGAAGGTGATGACTCCGTAGATTTTGGCCACCGGAATGTTGAGAGCGTCCGCCACTTCGAAGGCCGCCTGACGCGGAATGTAGCCGAACTCCTCCTGAACCCGGTGCAGAATCATAATCAGATTACCCGGTTTTTTCTTCCACTTTTCAATGAAAGCGTCGATGGCCGGTGTGAGCATTTTTTCTTCAGCAGTAGCGGTCATAGTCTCTACCCTCCAGTAGCGTCTGTTCGTACGTTAAAATGATCTTCCCCTGGCTGGTCCCGATGCCAGCCTGCGGCTGTTTTCCCCGGTTGTCAGCCCCGGCTTGAACCCCCCGGTCCGTGACGCTTTTTGAGACCCCATCTCAAGAGCGCCGCCGTATTCTTTCGAAAGGCTTGAGCAATAAAGACTGATAGGTAGTAGGTAAATAAAAAAAACGGCTTTGACGTTGTTTATACAATGTTTCGGTAATATTAATTACAAAAACAAGTCATATAAATGTTGGTTAAAGTTATATGAATAACAATAAATGGAGTTTCCAATGATTGGGAATCAGGAAGTTATTCGGCGGCTCGCTAAATACCGTAATGTGATGCGTAAGATGAAGGCGCTGGGTCTGGTGAAGGTGTTTTCCGATAATCTGGCCGATGCCTGCGGTGTGTCGGCCTCGCTGGTCCGGAAAGATTTTTCCATGTTTAATATTACGGGAAACAAGCGCGGGGGATATCGGATTGACGACATTGTGGCCCGGCTCAATGTGCTGCTCGGAAAGGATAAAAAACAGAAGATTGTGATTATCGGTTGCGGAAAACTGGGTCAGGCCCTGATGAATCATAACGGATTTCCAAGGGTGGGCATCCGGGTGGCGGCGGGTTTTGATTCCGATCCGCGGGTTCTTGATGCAGAAGCACCCATTCCGATTTTTCATATCAAACGTATTCGTGAATTCATTGACGCCAATAAAATTAAAGTTGCGGCGCTGACCGTGCCCGAACCTTCGGCACAGAGCATGGTGGAAACCCTGAAAAAAACATGCTGTTGCGGAGTGATTAATTTTGCACCGATTGCATTGAAAAGTGACGACGATATTCTGATTCATAACATCAATATCGAGCAGGAAATCGAAAACCTCTTCTACAATATCCATTTTGCCGAAATGCAGCGTTCAGGAAAAGAATAGAACGGCTGCCGGGATTCGGGGTGTTTTCTGCGATGACGGATTTCATCTTTCCAGGGATTAGGATAAGTGTACGCTAACTTAAGTGAGGAACAGTATGAAAAAAATATACTGGGGAATTATCGGTTGTGGAGGGATTGCGAACAAGTTTGCCGATGGGCTGGCCGTACTGCCGGGGGGCGAACTTTATGCCGGGGCCTCGCGCACGCCGGGCAAAGCGGAGGCGTTCATTGAAAAACACGGAGGGACGACGGCCTATACGGATTACAGCGCACTGGTAGTCGATCCCCGGGTGGATGCGGTCTATGTGGCCACCACGCACAATTTCCATTATGAAAATGTAAAGCTCTGCCTTGAGCACGGGAAACATGTGCTCTGCGAAAAACCGATGACGCTGAATGCGCGGCAGGCCGGTGAACTGGCGGAGCTGGCCGCGGCGAACGGCCTTTTTCTGATGGAGGCGATGTGGACGCGTTTTATTCCGGGGATCCGGGAGCTTCAACGGCTGCTGAAGGAAGGCGTGATTGGGGATGTCCGTTCAGTTCGGGCCGATTTCCACATCGGAGGACGGGCATTTCCGAAAGACGGACGGCTGTGGAACCGCGATCTGGCCGGCGGGTCGCTGCTTGATCTGGGCATTTATCCGATTACTTTTGCCGATCTCGTCATGGGCGGTGATCTGCCGGAAACGGTCAAAAGCGATGTCTTTATAGGTAGGACCGGCGTGGATGATCGGTCGTTCTATCAACTGACGTATTCCGGCGGACGTTTTGCGCAGCTCAGTTCGTCATTCACATCCAGTGCGCCGGTTGAGGCGGTTATTGCCGGAGATTCGGGCTTTGTCCGTGTGCCCTGTTTTTTTCATCCGGTCGAATTTGAAATCTGCCGCTTTGGTGAAGAGCTGGAAACCCTGAGGTTTCCGTTTCCCGACAAAGAGGGTTTTAAGTTTGAAATTGAGGAGGCTATGAGCTGTATTGCCGCCGGAAAAACTGAGAGTGAGATCCATCCTCTTTCGAAAACGCGGCAGATGCTGGAGCTTATGGATACACTTCGTGCACAATGGAATTTAAGTTATCCCGGAGAATAATCCCAAAACATAAAGGCAGAGGTGAATATGAATGTTTATCCGTTAAAATTTAAGCCGGTATATAAAGATTATCCGTGGGGCAACCGTCGTCTTCCGGCTCTGTTTGATCGCGATGAACCGGCCGGTATTTATGCGGAATCGTGGGAGATTTCGACGCACCGTGACGGCGAGAGTGTGGTGGTGAACGGGGCGCTGGCCGGGAAAACGCTGTCCGAAGTACTTGCCGTTTCCGGAGCAGATATTCTGGGCGACCGGGTTGAGGGAAACGATTTTCCGCTGCTGATTAAGTTGATTGACGCGGCCGAACCGCTGAGCGTGCAGGTGCATCCGAATAATGGAAATGCCGAAGTTGTGCAGGGCGAACCGAAAACCGAGATGTGGTATTTTCTGAACGAAGAGCCCTCGCGTATTTTCTGCGGACTCAAGCCCGGCACAACGCGTGAAGATTTTGTCCGGGCCATTGAAGAGGAATCGTTCGATGAGATTCTGCGCGTTGTTCCGGCGAAGAAAGGCGGTGCGGCGTTTGTGCCGGGCGGACGTGTGCATGCTATCGATGCCGGATGCCTGATTCTTGAGATTCAGCAGAATTCCAACACGACCTATCGCGTGTACGACTGGGGACGCGTCGGTAATGATGGTAAACCGCGCGAGTTGCATATTGATAAAGCGTTGCAGGTCATCAATTTTGAGGATTGCGAAGATCCGGCCTGTCAGCCGGAGGTAACTGCACCCGGAGTTCGGACTATCTGCACGTCCGATTTTTTCCAGCTTGATGAACTTACAGTAGAAGAGGCTATGAAGGAGCATGCCGACGGTTCGAGTTTTCATGCCCTGTTTTCGGCCGACGGCGGATTTGAACTTCACTATGACGACGGAAAGACCGAGCCGGTCGCCCCGGGTGAATCCGTTCTCGTTCCGGCGGCGCTGGGACCCTACAGCCTGAAGAGCCCGAAAAAAACCGTGGTGCTGAAAACCACGGTTCCGGCTTAGCGAACTGTGCCGTCCGTTGTTATTTGACGTTAAGTGTAAATGACCAGCTGTAGTGGCCGGACGGAATCTGATAATGCGGCAGCGGCTCGGCTTTAGGTGACCAGGAGTCGGTGCCGCCCACGCCCATCTGCCTGTGATCGATATTCAGGGTGTAGAAATTCTGTTCAACCAGATCGTAGGTGTGACGTGCCTGATCGAGATTTTCAATCGACCACGGCCAGATGGAAAAGCCCATCAGGTGTTCATCGCTGTCAATACGCAGTGTGGAACCCTTTCCTGAGAGTTCAATCCAGCGGGTATCTGAACGGTTTCCGTTTTCCTGCGGCATGACGTATTCAAAGGACATTTCCGCCGTCGGTTTGCTGTAGCGGCTGACTTCCGCACCGGTTTTGCGGTCGCAGTAGTTTTCCCACGGGCCGCGTCCGAACCAGGTGGTATGGGTAAACTGTTTCGAAACGCCCATGGTGAATCCGATGCGCGGAATAGTGGGCAGCGATGGATCGGACCGCAGGTCCATGCCCACCTCAATTTCGCCGTTTCCATGGAACGTGTAGGTGAGGGTCAGATCGGTTTTATCCGCTTTTTTAACCACCGTGATTTTTGCTGAATATTTATCGGTTTCCTGAAGTTCCACCGACTCGATTTTGAGTTTCCCGGAGAGTTCCTTCCAGTATTTTTTCTTTTGATGGGTTCTTCCGCCTCGCAGATCGTTGTCGGTCTGCGGCCGCCAGAACGAAGGGCGCAGCGGACTCTGAATCCAGGCTTCCCCGTTTACGGTCAGACGGGTCAGTTCTCCGTTTTTCCTGTTTACCCGGGCGATATAGTCTTTTCCTTTAAGTTCAAGGATATCGTTCTGCTCTTTGATTTTCAGTTTTTCACTTTTCGGGGCCGGCTCTGCCGGACTCTGCAACGGAAGCTGGAACTGAGCTTTAGCCACTTCAAATCCACTGGGGCACCAGAGGCGCTCCCGACCTTCGTGGAGGCTGAGGCGCAGCCAGTATTCTTTGCCTGGTTTCGGGGTCGGCATGGTGAAGGGGATGGTGAGCTCTTTACTTTTGCCGGCCGGAATATCAACAGCCGTGAGAGCGCCTTTTTCAAGGATTACGCCTTCTTCAGACAGGTTCCACTGAATGGAATAGTTTCTGGTGTTGGTGAAGTTGAAGCGGTTGTTCAGTCTGACCGTTCCGGTTTCCAGGTTGACGGCTTCGAAGGTGACCGGCTGGAAAACCGTTTTGCATTCCCAGGTTTTCGGATTGGGTGTTCGGTCGGAATTAATGATGCCATTAATACAGAAGTTCCCGCTGTTGGGCTGATCGCCGAAATCGCCACCATAGGCATAATAGGCCACCCCGTTTTTGTTGGTTGTGAGCAGTCCCTGATCGATCCAGTCCCAGATATAGCCGCCCATCAGGTTGGGACGGGAGCGGATGAGGTCCCAGTAGTCGGTCATGTTGCCGAGTGAGTTCCCCATGGCGTGGGCATATTCGCACTCTACAATCGGGCGGGTAATATGCTCGGCATCGGCCAGTCCTTTCAACTGGTCAACCGAAGCATACATACGGCTGATGCAATCGACATATTCCGGGTCATCGGGATTGGCCATGATACCCCATTTTTCGATCTGACCGTTTCCTTTGGGGCACCAGCCGGGGTGTTCCGGCTGCCCCTGTGCACCTTCGTAATGGATAAAACGAGTGGGATCATAATCGCGGATCCAGCCCGCCATACCGGCATGGATGGGACCGGTACCGGATTCATTTCCGAGTGACCAGCTGATAATAGACGGGTGGTTTTTATCGCGTTCGACCATGCGGATGACGCGGTCGGTGAAGGCGTGCTGCCACGATGCAATATTGGTCAGTTTGCCGCGTTCACCATGGGTTTCAATATTGGCTTCATCCATTACATAAATGCCGTAGCGGTCGCAGAGGTCATAAAAATACGGATCGTTTGGATAGTGCGAAGTACGAACCGCATTGATGTTAAACTGTTTCATGAGCCGGACGTCGGTCTCCATGTCTTCGCGAGTCAGTGCCTTGCCTTCAATATGGTCATGGTCGTGACGGTTGACACCCATCATTTTAACCGGTGCGCCGTTTACCAGCAGGACGCCGTCATCGGTGATTTTCACGGTGCGGAAACCCACTTGTGTACTGCGTGCTTCCACCGTTTTCCCCGAGGCATCGTTCAGCGTGAAGACGAGGGTGTAAAGATAGGGATCCTCTGCCGACCATTTCCGGGGATTGGACACCGTGGTTTCCATTAATCCAAACGGAACGGTGTCGCGCTGCGGATACCATTCGTTGACAATTTCATCCGCACCGATCGAAAGGGGTTCTGAGAGAACCGCTTTGCCGTCGGCATCATGAAGCTGTGCGGTCAGTGTCCAGTTTTTGAGATTTTTATTGTCCGTCAGAATGCGCGGGCGGATCCGCAGGCGGCCGTCAGCGTCGGCGCGGATGGCAAAATCGTTCAGTGCCGTTCGCGGCTGGGCGAGCAGCATGACTTCACGGTGGATTCCGGAAAGTCGCCACATATCCTGGTCTTCGAGGTACGAGCCGTCAGACCAGCGGAAGACCTGAACGGCCAGCCGGTTGGAACCGGTTTTAACGAGGTCTGAAATATCGAATTCCGCAGGCAGACGACTGCCCTGGCTGTAGCCCGCAAGTTCGCCGTTGACCCAGACGTAAAATGCTGAGGAAACGCCGCCGAAATGGAGAATGATCCGTTCATTTTTCCAGTCTTCGGAAAGATCGAAGTCGCGGATGTATGAGCCGACCGGATTAGTGCGGTCGATGTGCGGTTCGTCGGCGGTGAAGGGATATTCGGAGTTGGTGTAGATCGGCTGACCGTAGCCTTTGACCTCCCAGCTGGAGGGAACCTTAAGAACGTCCCAGCCGGAGGCATCGAAGCCTTTCCTGTAAAAATCGGAGGGGCGTTTTTCAGCGTCTGGAGTGAAATGAAACTTCCAGTTGCCATTGAGCAGCCGCATCCGCGCAGCGGTGCGGTCACCGTTGAGGGCATCATCTGCGGAACGGAAGGAATAGGAGGTAGTACGCGGGCGCATTTTGCCCTTTTCGATCATGCGTTCGTTTTCCCAGTCGTTTGGAAAATGAGCGGCAGCGGCGGCCGTAGCAGTCAGTGCAAGTATGGCATATAAATGGTTCTTCATCGCAATCTCCTGAATTAAAGCGCATAGGTATATCGGATCGGTGAAATGAAGACAACAGGAGTATCGGAAATATGAGTATTTTAACCGGGTTCTGACGTCTTTCCTGTTGATTCGAAAAAGTACGGAACGTATGATTATGAATCTTTTTTGCGGTGTATTATATGGAAAATTTTATAAAAGTTATTCTGCTGGCGGTCATTCAGGGCGTGACAGAGTTTCTGCCGGTCAGCAGTTCCGGGCATTTGGTGCTGTCGAAACACTTTCTGGGGCTGGAAGCATCGGGTGGCGCATCGCTTGAAATTGTGCTTCATGCGGGGACTCTGATTTCAATTCTTGTTTTCTACCGGAAGCATCTGGGCGATGTCATTGCCGGTGTTTTTAAAGGCGAAAAGGAATCCGTCCGTTTTGTACTGCTGGTTCTGCTGGGCTGCATTCCGGCCATTATCGTCGGGTTCTCGCTGAAGGATCAGCTGGAGGACGCCTTTGCGCATCCGGTCTATGTTTCGTGTGCGCTGATGGCCACAGGGCTGTTTCTGATTGCTTCGCATTTTCCAAAGGGTGGAAATAAAAAGGTGGGCTGGTTGTCGGGGCTGGTTATCGGTATTGCTCAGGCCTGTGCTATGATGCCGGGCGTCAGCCGTTCGGGTTCAACGATCGGCATGTCACGCTTTCTCGGGATCGAGCCGAAACTGGCGGCGGAATATTCTTTTCTCATGTCGGCCCCGCTTCTGGCCGGGGTGAGTCTGCTCTATCTTTTAGACTGCTGTAATGAAGGAAATACTTCGGGGAATACCGTGCCTGAACTGATCACCGGGTTTGCGGTTTCCGCCGTTGTCGGCTATTTTTCCATTAAGTGGCTTGTTTCGCTGCTGCAGCGCGGGCGGTTCTGGCGTTTCGGTATTTATTGTTTCAGCGTCGGCATCATTACGCTGTTTCTGGTCTGATAAATTCCGTGTTACAAATCCATCTTTGCACTTGCGCATTCGATAAGTTCACATCTATAGTGCGCCGATCTTCAGGGCAGGGTGAAATTCCCGACCGGCGGTGACAGTCCGCGAGTTTTCCAGGGTTTGGAAAACAGGAGGCAGTGAAATTCTGCCACCGACAGTATAGTCTGGATGAGAGAAGATGCGTGCGTAGCTGTGTCTATGCAAAATCCCCTGAAGGTGTAAGGTGTTTGGGGTTTTTGACATTAGGAGCAGTTATGAGTGAGAGTTTATTCGATCCGATTGAGGATGTGATCGAAGCCTTCAGAAATGGCGAGATCATCGTGATGACCGATGATGAGGATCGTGAAAATGAAGGCGATCTGATCTGTGCAGCGGAAAAAGTCACCCCGGAAGTGATCAATTTTATGGTCACCCACGCCCGCGGTCTGGTCTGCATTCCGATGGAAGAGCAGCAGCTGCGTAAACTGGGCCTGTCACGTATGACGCCCGCCCATTCATCCGATAAATATTATACCGCATTCATGGATTCCGTGGATGTGCGCGACGGCACCACAACCGGAATCAGTGCTGCAGACCGGGCCCGTACCGTCCATGCGCTGATTTCCGAAGACAGCCAGGCGCAGGATTTCATTAAACCCGGTCATCTGTTTCCGCTCAAAGCTGTCAAGGGCGGCGTGCTCGAACGGGCCGGCCATACGGAAGGTACGGTTGATCTTGCCCGCATCGCAGGATTGAAGCCGGCGGGTGTGATCTGTGAGATTCTGCGTGAGGACGGCGATATGATGCGTCTGAAGGAACTACGTAAATTTGCCGATAAACATGGGTTGAAAATGACGTCGGTTGCCGAGGTGACGAAATACCGCTATGTACACGAAAAACTGGTCAATATGGAGCGGGAAATCAATATGCCGACTGAAGCAGGGCCGTTTCGTATGCGGTTGTACAGTTCGTTCGTTGATCATAAAGATCACCTCGCATTGGTCTGCGGGGATGCTTCAACCGGAAAAATCCCGCTGGTGCGTGTGCACAGTGAATGTCTGACCGGCGATGTGTTCCATTCCCAGCGGTGCGATTGCGGACAGCAGCTGCATACCGCCATGCAGGAGATCCAGAAGCATGGCTACGGTGCAGTTGTGTACATGCGTCAGGAAGGGCGCGGCATCGGCCTGGCCAAGAAGCTGCATGCGTATGAGCTGCAGGAGCAGGGCATGGATACTGTGGAAGCCAATGAACACCTCGGTTTTGATGCAGATCTACGCGATTACGGGATCGGTGCGCAGATTCTGAATGACCTGGGGATGAACAGAATTAATCTGCTGACGAATAATCCGGCTAAAATTACCGGTCTGGATAAGTATGGAATTAAAGTGGAAAAACGCGTGCCGCTGATTTTGCCGCCTAGCCGGTTTAATGATTTCTACATGGCTACGAAGCGCGATAAAATGGGGCACCTGATTTAAGGAAGAGTTATGGGAAAAGGTATTTCAAAAACAATTGAGCCGATCGGTGGTATCGGCGCGAATCAGATTGTCGGCGATCTGGATGCTGCCGGACTGCGCTTCGGTATTGTAGTGGCGCGATTCAATGATCAGCTGACCGATGAGCTGGCGCGCTCGGCGTATCGGTGTCTGGTGCAGAACGGGGCAAAGCAGGAGACGATAGATCTGGTACGCGTTCCGGGAGCTTATGAAGTTCCGGTGATTGCGGAAAAGCTGGCGGCGTCGAAACGATATGACGCACTGATTGTACTCGGCGTGGTGGTTGAGGGCGAAACGCAGCATGCGCAGATGATTATTGATACTACCGGGCAGACGTTGCTCGATATTGCCTGCCGTTATCAGTTGCCCGTCATTAATGAAATTGTCGGAGTCCGCACCTGGGCACAGGCGGAAGCACGCTGTCTCGGTGGTGAAAACACCCGCGGCTGGTATGCCGCTGAAGCGGCCATTGAAACGGCACGCGTTAACAGGAAACTCGGGTAGACCATGCAGAAGAAAAAAGTTAACGGCCGCCGCGAAACCCGCGAATGGATTGTGCAGTTTCTCTTTCAGCTCGATTTCAATCCGGAGCCGATTGATATCGCGCTGAAGGATTTCTGGGAGGATAAAGAACCTATTGAGCGCGAGAAAACCTATGCCGAGGAAATTATTAAAGGTGTAGTGCAGCATAAAGAAGAGCTCGATGAAAAACTGTCGCAGTATGCCAAGCGCTGGAATTCCGACCGTATGGGAGCCGTCGACCGTACGGTTATGCGCGTTGCTCTGTTCGAAATGCTGTACCGCGAGGATGTTCCGCCGGTGGTTTCGATTAATGAAGCGGTGCATTTTGCGAAAGACTTCAGCAGTTTCCAGTCGGGCCGTTTTGTAAACGGCGTGCTGGATCGAATCCGTAAGGAAATTGATCGCCCGGCGCGTACGACCTACAAACCGCGGGGTGGCGAATAATGGCAGGATGGCTTCGTGCGCTGAAAAAAACACGCGCGATCATCGGTCGGGTTTTCTCTTCCGGAACCAACCTCGAAGAGATGGAGGTTGAAGAGATCGAGGAGATTCTGCTTCGTTCAGATGTGCCCGCGCGCCTGACTATGGAAATCGTCGATGAGCTGGAGTTCCCGACGCGGAAGGCTTCGCGCCGTGAACGACTCACCGATATGCTGATTAAAGAGCTCGGAGATACGCCGGACTTTCACTGGCCGTCCGATAAAAAGCCCTACGTTCTGATGCTGCTCGGGATCAACGGTTCAGGCAAAACCACTACGGCGGCCAAACTGGCGAAAAAAGCAATCAATGAAGGCCGTAAACCGATGCTGTGCGGATCGGATACCTTCCGCGCGGCCGGGTCCTCGCAACTGAAACTCTGGAGTGAGAAAGTCGGGTGCGATTTTGTCGGCGGTGAAATGGGGCACGATGCTGCGGGTGTGGCTTACAACGCCGTCGAAGCGGCCATCGAAAAAAACTGCGATGTCGTTATGGTGGATACCGCCGGGCGGATGCATACGAAAACGCCGCTGATGGATGAACTGCCGAAAATGTGCCGCTCCATGAACAAGCGCCGTGAAGGAGCACCGGATGATGTCTGGATGGTACTGGATGCTTCGCTGGGCCAGAATGCGGTCATACAGGCCAAACAGTTTAATGAAGTGGTTCCGCTGACCGGAATTGTCGTAACCAAACTGGATGGTTCATCCAAGGCCGGTTTTCTCTTTTCCGTGAAAAGCGAACTCAATGTGCCGATTCTGTTCACCGGCCTCGGCGAAGGCGAAGATGATCTCGTTCCCTTCAACCCCGAAGAATTCGTGAACGCGCTTTTTGATGAGCCGGACGAGGAATAAATCCACAGATTCCTCTGATTATAAGGATTCTCTTTAAATGAAAGATGAGCAGACTCAAGCAATTATTGGAGCGGCTATGAAAGTTCACCGCGAACTTGGTTGTGGTTTTCTTGAGCAGGTTTATCAATGCGCCCTTGCTGTAGAATTTGAGAAGCAGGGGATTCCATTTCAGTGTGAAGTTCAGCTACCTGTTCATTATTCAGGTATTGAATTAGATTGTAGCTATCGTGTTGATTTTATTTGCTTTAATGACGTGCTTGTTGAATTGAAGGCTCTTTCTCAACTTAGTGGAATTGAAGATGGTCAGGTGATTAATTATCTAAAAGCGTCATCAATGAAACGAGCTCTACTCATTAATTTCGGAACGAAGAGTCTGGAATTTAAACGGTTTGTAAATTAATCCCCATAATCCGTGAAATCTGTGGATAAAGATCAAATATACATGATGCGGGCGATAGAGCTGGCGCAGCAGGGCGAAGGGCTGACCCGGCCGAATCCGCCGGTGGGGGCGGTGTTGGTTCAGGAAGATCAGGTTATTGCCGAGGGATGGCATAAAAAAGCCGGAACAGATCACGCGGAGCGGGAATGTCTGAATAAGGTTCGGGGCGATTTTGGGTCGGCTACACTTTATGTGACGCTTGAACCGTGTTCAACGCACGGAAAAACGCCGCCGTGTACGGATATTATTCTGGAAAAAGGGGTCGGCCGTGTGGTGGTTTCGGTGGTGGACCTGAATCCGGCACACGCGGGACGCGGCCTTGACATTCTTAAAGAAGCCGGTGTTGAAGTGCTTTCAGGCGTCTGCGAAGAGGCCGGGCGCGAACTGATTGCGCCGTTTGAAAAATTTATTACGACGGGTCTTCCTTTTGTTACGTTAAAGCTGGCATCGACTCTCGATGGAAAAATTGCGGATTCCAAAGGCGATTCAAAATGGATTACGGGTCCGGAAGCCCGCGAGCGCGTGCAGGCGATGCGTCGTCGTGCGGATGCCATTATGGTTGGAGCGTCTACGGTCCGTGCAGATGATCCATCGCTGATGCCGCGGCCATCCCATGGTCGAAAACCGTATCGGGTGATTATCGGTGCCGGTATTCCAGAGCATGCCAAGGTCCGGAACGATGAGTTCGCGGAGCGTACCCTGATTCGGGAAGGCGACCTGAAGACCGTTTTAAAGGAGCTCGCGGAAAAGCAGGACGTCATGCATGTGTTCTGCGAGGGGGGCGGTAAACTGGCGGCCGGTTTGATTGAGGCCGGGCTGGTGGATGAATTCGCCTTCTTTATGGCTCCGAAACTGCTGGGTAGTGATGGTCTTCCAAATTTTGGAAAAACCGGGGCGCTGATGGCGGAGATGACGAATCTGAAGTTCCAGTCTCTGGAACGGGTGGGGAATGATATACTGATTAAAGCAATACCGGAGGATTGAATATGTTTACAGGAATTGTACAGCGATTGGGAAACATCGTGGATATCAAAATGGAAGGCACCGCAGGACGCATTACGATGGTGCCGAACCGTCCGTTCGACAAGCCGGTCGGTCTGGGCGACAGCATTGCCGTGAATGGTACCTGTCTGACGGTTGCCGATATGGATGGCGATAAACTGATGTTTGATGTGCTGGGCGAAACGTTTGATAAAACCAATCTGGGGGAAAAAACACCGGGCGATGTGGTGAATCTGGAACAGGCGCTGGCGCTGGGCGACACGCTGGGGGACATATTGTGACCGGTCATGTGGATGGGACCGGTACAGTGGCAGATGTCGAGGAAGTGGGCCGGGATAAAAAGTTCACGATCGAATGTTCCAGAGACATGCTGATGCTGATGGTTTATAAAGGGTCGATTGCTATCGACGGTATTTCGCTGACGGTGGCTGAGTTGACGGATAATGGATTTATCGTTCATATTATTCCGCACACACTGCAGGAAACCGATATGTCGGAATTCAAGGTGGGTACCAGGGTCAATCTGGAAGCGGATATTCTGGGTAAACATGTGCAGCGTATTCTGGAATTCGGCGGTGGACAGGATTACCGCCTTAACCTGAATGGAGAATAATGCGTTTTTTAAAAGTCAGTCTGGTTGTCGTTCTTTTTCTTTCGGGGCTTTCTGCGGAAGCCAAAAAAATCTTTCTGGTGATTGATGATGCCGGGCTGGCGCTGCACGAAACGCAGCAGTTTCTGGATATTCCGATTCCGATGACGATTGCTGTCCTGCCGCACCAGAAGCAGACGAAGCAGGTCTGTATTGCGATCGGCCGGGACAGGAGGAAAGAGATTATTCTGCATCAGCCGATGGAGGCTTATAACAGCGATAAGAATCCGGGAGTCGGTGCAATTTTGAACACAACACCGCCTTCCGAGGTGCGTAAAATCCTGAATCAGAATATAGGTTCTGTTCACGGGGCGGTAGGCATGAATAATCATATGGGTTCGCGAGTGACGGAAAATCCGGAGCTGGTCCGTGAGGTGCTTCGGTTCTGTAAAGCGCACGATATGTTTTTTCTCGACAGTAAAACCGCCTACAATTCGCAGGTGCCGCGTGTGGCCAGAGATAACGGGATGCATGTGGAGCAGCGACATGTATTTCTGGATATCAATCACGATCGGGCCTACATCCGGCGGATGTGGGGCAGTGCCGTTAAGAAGGCCAAAGCAAACGGCTATGTGATTGTGATTGCCCACGTGTGGAGCAATGAGAGTGCGGCGGCGATTCGTGACAGCTATGAGGGGCTGCTGAAACAGGGGTATACTTTCCACAAACTTTCGGAGCTTTACGAATGAAGATTCCTGCCGTTGGAAACCGGTCAGTATTGATTACCGGCTGTTCCTCGGGGATCGGTCGGGCAACGGCGGAGATGTTACGTTCAAGAGGCTGGAAGGTTTTTCCGACTGCGCGAAAAGCGGATGACATTGATGCGCTGAAACTGGCCGGTTTTGAGCCGGTTAAACTGGATGTCACATCCAGCGATTCCATTCAGACCGCGGTGGAGTGGGTGCTGGTGAAAAATGACGGTATGCTCGGTGCTGTGGTCAACAATGCGGGGTTCGGCATGCCCGGTGCGATTCAGGATCTGACGCGCGATGCCATGCGTCGGCAGTTTGAAGTGAATGTGTTCGGTCTTCAGGAGCTGACCAACAGTCTGATTCCGACATTCCGGAAACAGGGCTATGGCCGGATTGTGAATGTCAGTTCTGTTGTCGGACGTTTATCGCTGCCTTTTATGGGGATCTATTCCGCCTCAAAATTTGCGGTTGAAGCTATCAGCGATGCTCAGCGTGTGGAGCTTTCGCCGGATTCCATTTCTGTTTCTCTGATTGAACCCGGTCCGATTCAAACGCGTTTTTCGACCAACTGTGCCGGCGAAGGGGAGGAGCGGCTGGATGTGGATTCCTCGAAATTCGGGGAGGCGTATAAGCAGTATTTCAGAAAACGCCGGAATGGCGGGATGGCCGAAGACCGGTTTCGGCTTCCGCCGGAAGCGGTCGGAAAGAAGATCGTCCATGCCTTGGAGGCTGAAAAACCGAAGATTCGTTATAAAGTGACGATTCCGGCCTATGCCGGTGATTGGGCCGCCCGTTTGCTTCCGGCCTCGTGGATTGACCGCATGATGATCGGGCATGTGAAGAAGCGATTTGGTTGAGGGACGGGCTTGGCAATGCGGTTCCCTTTTTTATACTGCGTCCTGTTAAAGGAGGCTTTATGAATCGTTTTTCTTTTCTTTATCTGGGGACATCGGCACTGCTGTCCGGGTGTTCATCGATTTCTGTGAGCCGGGATTATGATGTGGCTTTTGATTTTTCGAGGCTGAAAACCTTTGCCTGGCAGCATGCGAAACAGCCCGAAACCGGAGTGACGAGGGTGGATAATGATCTGAATGACAGGCGTATCCGTGCTGCAATCAATGCAGAGCTGAAAGCGAAGGGTTTCTCATTGGTGGAAAACCGGGAGGATGCCAGTTTTCTGGTGGCATATTACATTGATTTTCAACAGCGGATTGAAGGACGCGGAACATTCAGTATCGGGCTGGGTCGGAGTGCATCTGCCCGGGGCGGAGCTGTCGGCTGGAGTTCGGGGACGAATATTTCAGATTATGAAGAGGCCCACCTGACCATTGATTTTATAGATCCGGAAACGGGGCTGACCGTCTGGAGAGGCTGGGGGCGCCGGCGGGCATCGAATTCAGGTGATCCGGATAAAATCACGAAAAAAAACAGCGATACGGTGGGCCGGATTCTGAAAAGATTTCCGCCGAAACAGAAGGAGCGCTAACGTTTCCGGGCATCGGAAATATATTTCAGCATCTGTTCGCCTTTGGTTTTATCGCCGCTGTTGACGAGTTCCCGGGCTTCCCGCTCGGCATCGTTCCATTTTTTCTGTTTGGCGTAGGCGAGAGAAAGCATGTAGCGCGCATCGGTAAAGGAGGGGTCGAGATTGACGGCATTATTGCAGGCGGTTGCGGCGTTTCCGAAATCGCTCTGCGCATAAAAGGCCAGGCCCATGTTATAATACGCTGTTTTCTGCTTAGGATCAGCCATGATGGCTTTTTTGAACTGGACAATGGCTTCGTCGTATTTTTTGGCACTGTACAGACGGGATCCTTCCGCAATATAGCGGGCGGCTTCCGCCGGATTCACCCGGGTGGCGGTATTGCCGTTTTCCGGTGCGGAAACGGGTTTCCCGCCAAGACGGGCGATGGCTTCGTTTGCGGCTGAAACGTGACTGCCTTTGCTTCCGGCTTTGGTCAGGTATTGTTTGTAGTAGTCCAAAGCTGCCGCATTGTTTTTGACATACCACTCGTAGATGGAGGCGAGGTTGTAAAAGGCCGGAGCATAGTCGGGATAGGCTGCGGCCACCTGTTTCAGGCGGGCAATCGCGCGATTACTATCTTTGGTCTGGTGCAGAATGGCCAGAGCCAGTGCATTCTGAGCGGCGGGATTCTGCGGATTGAGGGTTGCCGATTTGGTCAGTTCCTTCGTGGCTCCGGCCCAGTTCCGTTTGCGCAGTTCAATCATGCCGAGAATGGCCAGGGCTGTTTCATTTTTCGGATCGTTGCCGAGTACGTTCTGGAGGGCAATTTCCGCTTCATCCAATCGGCCGCTGTGGTAGAGGGCAATTCCGAGATTCAGGTTGGCGCCTGAAAGATTTTCGGTCAGATTCGCGGACTGACTGAACGCATCGGAGGCTGCGTCTGCTTCACCCAGTTCCCAGAGCACGAGCCCAAGCTGATTCAGTGCCGTTGATTTTTTTTCGTTTTCGGAGGTTCGGTTGATCGATTTTTCCAATAGTGAACGTGCCCGAACCAGATCCCCGTCCTGCCACGCCTTCATGGCTTTGGCATACTCTTTTTCGCCTGTTTTCGAGCCGCATCCGGCAAACATGATCAGTGCGGCAAAAATGCCGGCAGTTGCGTATATAACCTTCTTAATTTTCATTACTCAGAAATTCCTTTAACCCACACCTTCCGTGTGCGGGGACCGTCAAATTCACAAAAATAGAGACTCTGCCACGTTCCAAGCTGGAGTCTGCCTCCGGAGACAATCACCTGTGCTGAACTGCCCATCATACTCGCTTTTACATGTGCCGCCGTATTTCCTTCAAAATGGCGGTAGCCGCCTTCCCAGGGCACCACACGGTCCAGCACCAGCTCCATGTCCGAAGTAACATCGGGGTCTGCATTTTCATTAATGGTAATTCCCGCCGTTGTGTGCGGGATAAAAACCGTGACGATCCCTTCTTTCAGCCCCGACTGAAGCACATATTCGGCCACCTGCCGGTCAATCTTTACAAAGTCTGTTCTGGCTCGCGTCTGGAGGGAAAAGCTCTTCATGCCTACGAACATATCCGAACCCTGCAGATTTAGAAGCGGAAAGTTTTCGAAGGGGCTGAAAAATGATGTCCGGCGATCCTGGCCCGGCCTCTTTGCAATACCATTGCGCCTTTCGGAAGCAAAAGAATGGAGGGGGATTTTTAGCGGCAGGATGACTTTGATTCTGCCGGGTATAACGCTTAAATGAGGGCATGAAAGGGATCGGATAATTGGGTTTTCTTGAGGGACATTATTTGACGTTGGGCGGAATGGCGGTGCTGCTGTTGTGCTCCGCTTTTTTTTCGGGGACGGAAACGGCGCTGTTTTCGCTGAGTCGCGATCAGATTAAGAAACTGCGTGCCCATGGGCATCATATTGACCGGTTGTTGGTGCTGCTGCGGGATAATCCATCGGGGTTGCTGGTGGCGATTCTGTTCGGTAATCTCGTCGTGAATATTCTTTTTTTCTGTATGAGTGCGGTGTTTGCACTGGAAATCGGGGAAAAATACGGGGAGTGGTGGCAGGCGGTCATCGGGTTCGGGGTGCTGGTTACTGTTATTCTGACCGGTGAGATTTTTCCGAAAGCGGTGGGCATATCTTTCCCGGAGCGCATCGTGCGGCTGAATTCGCCGCTGCTGCGTTTCTGGTTTCATTTTATGGGGCCGGTCCGGGTGGTTCTGGAAATGATTACCCGGAAGATGGAACCGGCTGAAGAGCATGACAACCGGATTGATTCTCAGGAACTGAAAATGCTGATCGAAGTGACGCATCACGATCCGACCTTCGGAAAGCAGGAAAAGGCGATTGTAGAGGATATCGTGAATCTGCCGGAAATCCGCCTGCGCGAAATTATGGTACCGCGCGTGAAGCAGTTGTTCCGTCGGGCTGATTCTCCGGCCGGTGAGGCATTGGCCGAGGCCGCGGAACAGGAGCTTGAACTGATTCCGATTTATGAAGAGGACGAGGATAATATTGTCGGCGTGGTGGAAGTCCGGGATTTGCTGATCAATACCGATCCGGAAAAGCCCCTTCGTTTTTTCGGACGGCCGGTACGCTTTGTTCCGGAAACGAAACGCGCGGATGCTATGCTGCGGGAATTTCTGAATGATGATCTGAGGATGGTCTGTGTGGTGGATGAATACGGCGGACTTGCGGGGACTATTGTCCTGGAAGATCTGCTGGAAGAGGTGATCGGGGAATTCGATGCGATGGAGGATTCTCCGGTTGAGCAGCTGAGTGAAACGACGTACCGCCTGCAGGGAAACCTGGGTATTCGGGAATGGCGCAGCCTGTTTGTCGGATTTCTTCCCGAAGAGATGATGCGCGATCTGGCACTGGATACCCTGAGCGGCCTGGTGGTCTCCCTGTTGAAGCGACTTCCTGGCGCCGGTGATGTGGTTGAAGTGGGCAATCTTCGGTTTACGGTGGAGCAGGTGCGCTCAAACCGTATTGAAACGGTTTTGCTGGAACTGGTTACATCCGATGACGGGGGTGACGCATGATCGGTATGATCTTTGTAATTTTCCTCGGTTTTACTTTTTCCGCCCTTTTTTCGGGAGTGGAAACCGGGGGGTATATGATTAACCGTATCCGCCTCCAGAAACGGGTGCGTGAACGGAAGACCTCAGCGATGATTCTGCAGAATATGCTGGCTCAGTCGCATATTTTCATTTTCACGGTACTCATCGGGAACAATCTTGCGGTGTACCTGTTGTCGGCCGCAGTAACCGATCTTTATATTTCCGCCGGCATTTCAGCCGGGAATCTGCTGCTGGGTTTTATTCCGTGGAATGCCGAAACCGCTGCGACTCTCACGCTGATGTTTCCGCTGTTTCTCTTTGCGGAAGTCGGTCCGAAAAATCTGTTCCGAAAAAAGGCCGATGTGCTGATGTATCGTTTTGCCGGCCTGATGAAACTGCTGGTCTGGTTGTTCTATCCGTTCACCTGGCCGCTTAAAAAGATATTCAGTCTGCTGACGCACGGTTCGAAAGATACAGGCCGCGATCTGCATCGGTTGTCGCCTGATGCTCTCAAAGAATATTTTTCAACCAGCGAGCGGGAGGGGGTTATTTCCTCGGATCAGGGGCGGATGGTGGATAATGCAACCACCATGCACAGCATCCCGGTGCGTATGCTGATGTCGCCGATGAAGAAAGTGCCCACTCTTCAGGACACTGCCACGGTTGCTGATTTTAAAGAATTAATCGCCCGGCGAGAAACTTCCGATGCGGTATTGATGCACCGGCATATGGCTGTGGGCACGATCACCATGTTTTCGGTGATCAATCGGCATCTGGATGATGACGAACTGCTCAAACCGTATGTCGATGATCTGCTGCAAATCGAGGAAAGCCGGAATCTGAAATCGGCCTTCTACCGTCTTCGGAAACATCCGCGTCACAGTGCCGTCGTTATTGATGCCCGAGGACATCCGGTCGGATTTATCCGGCTCGAAGATATTGCGCGGTATATTGTGAAAAAATAGAGGATCGAAACTTAGTTTCCGGATGGCGGAATGGGTTCTACAGGCAGCCACGCCAGTACGCGTTGGATGGCTCGGTCCCAGTAATCCCAGTCATGTGCTCCGGCCGTTTCCTCGTAGGAGAGATGAAGCCCTTTTTCCGCGGCCGCTTCGCGGAAGCGTACTGAATCCCCGTAGAGCCAGTCATCGACTCCGCAGCACACATGGAATTCTGTTTCGGGTACGGTTTTCAGATTCCGGACAAGATGAATCAGATCGTTTTCAGATCCAGGAACTTTTTCTATGGAATCAAAAACGGCGCCGAAGGTACGCAGTTTGGATTTGTCCCATTCATCGTTGATATGTGCGGCCAGATCGAGCGCCCCCGAAAGGGATGCCGCATGTGAAAAAAGATCGGGACGTCCGAGAGCCAGTTTAAAAGCGCCGAATCCGCCCATCGATGTGCCGGCCACAAATGTATTCTTCCGTTCATTGGAAACCCGGAACCACTGGAGGATGCGGATGGGAAGTTCTTCGGAGAAAAAGGTCCAGTAGTCTGAACCGTGGGCCATATCGGTATAAAAACTTTTATGGGCATCGGGCATGACCACCACAAGGTTGAGGTCCATGACATAGCGTTCAATGGAGGATCGCCGGATCCAGGATGTGTGATCGCCGGACAGACCGTGGAGCAGATAGAGTACGGCCGGCGGTGTTTTCCAGGCTTCGGAACGTTCGGGAAGAATGATGTTCATGCCGATCGACTGCTGGATCGTGCGGGCATAAAAGTGAGTTTGCAGCAGGGCCATGTTGAACTCCTGTAATGTTTGAACGAATGGCGGAGACCGGCGGAAGGCAATGTGGATATCACTAAAATGGTGCCTTATTACGAATGCCGGTCTGAATCGGGTCGTTAATGAGCTTGATCTGCATGAAATCAGTAAAACGGATTCATTCGGCACTTTCCAAACCTAAATTCTTTTTAGTAACTTCCGTTCCGAGGTTTTATGCATTCATCTACCAGAAAGATATTTCTCGGCCACGTGGTCCTTTTTGCAGGGGGATTAACTGCAGGCAGGGCAGAGGCCCGCGCTCCTGCCGGAACGGTATCATTGAGCTATATTGCCCGCCTGTATTCCATGAAGATCAGTATTTTGGGAAAAAAGATCCGCATGGAAAATAAATATAACCGGGTCGAAATTGAAACCAACAGCCGGCGGGCCTACATCAACGGAGTCATGATCTGGCTCCATGAACCCTGCCGAAAACAGGGCAGCGGCTGGGCGATCCGGGAGGTTGATTTTAAGAAGGGTATTGATCCGGTTCTCCGCACCTATGCCTATGCGCCGAAACGCATGCCACGGTTGGTTGTGCTGGATCCGGGGCACGGCGGGAAAGATACCGGATCGATCAGTCCGAAGGGATATAAAGAGAAAGATATTGTGCTCGATATTTCCCATCGCATTCGGAAGCTTCTGGAAGACAGAGGGATCCGCGTACGGATGACGCGCACCGGGGACACCTATCCGCAACTTGATGCCCGTACCACCTATGCCTATAAAAACGGTGCTGATCTTTTTATCAGTATTCATGCGAATGCCGCCGGCGCTACCTCTGCGAGCGGGGTGGAAACATTCATTACCGCAGCGGCCGGATATGATTCGAGCAACCACTATGGCCAGGCCGGCGATAAATTTGCGTTTAAAAATAACACCTATGATGCACTCAATGCTTCGCTCGGGTTTTCCATTCACAGCAATGTTGTGAAAATGACCGGGCGTGATGACCGCGGGTTGCGCCGTGCCCGCTATTCGGTGCTCAAGCATTGTGCCTGTCCGGCTGCTTTGGTGGAGTGCGGGTTTCTGACCAATCCCGACGAAGAATCGCTGCTCAACACGTCCAGTTACCGGGAGCGATGTGCGCGCGGGATTTCCAATGGCGTGCTGGGTTACTTTACACTGATCAAGCGTGCTCTCCGTTAATGCGGAAAATTCAGAGCACCTAATACGTATTATTTCTGTACGCCTTTTGCTGTTGCAACCCGATGGCGAAGCGCGTAGCTTGGTTTTTTGTTCGCTGGGGGAGCCTCCGATGGTTCGGGGCTGAGATTCCAACCCTTGGAACCTGCGCGGGTTATGCCGCGAAGGGAAGCGATGCTTCTTCCTTTCCGGTCCGCATATTGATGAAAGATTGGTGGTGTATCTTGAGCGGTTACGGTAAATATTTTCCGAGGTCTGAAAAAGTCTATGTTGAAGGTTCGCGTCCGGATATCCGGGTCCCGTTCCGGAAAATCAAGCTGCACGGAGATAACGAAGACCTCAGCGTCTACGACGTCAGCGGTCCGTATACCGATGCTTCCTACGAACCCGATCTGAAGCAGGGGCTGCCGGCGATTCGCGAACAATGGATTGCTGAACGGGGAGACGTTGAGCCGCATACTGCCGGCGTTAAGATTTTGACTAATCCGGAAAAGGCTTTTAAAGGGCTTCAGCGTCAGCCGTTGCGTGCCAAAGAGGGTGTTTCCGTTACGCAGCTGACGTATGCAAAGAACGGCGTCATCACTCCTGAGATGGAATTCGTGGCGATTCGCGAGCGGGTTGAGGCTGAGTTTGTACGCGAGGAGGTGGCCGCCGGCCGTGCGGTTATTCCGCTCAATATCAACCATCCTGAAGCCGAGCCGATGATTATCGGCCGCAAATTTAAAACCAAGATCAATGCCAATATCGGAAATTCAGCGCTCGGATCGTCTATCGAAGAAGAGGTTGAAAAAATGCGCTGGGCAACGCTCTGGGGAGCCGACACCGTGATGGATCTTTCCACCGGTACGGACATTCACGATACACGTGAATGGATTGTCCGCAATTCACCGACACCGATCGGAACCGTTCCGCTCTATCAGGCCCTTAAGAAAATCGATGACAATGCCGAGGGCCTCTGTTGGGAGCTTTATCGCGATACGCTCATCGAGCAGGCGGAGCAGGGGATTGACTACTTCACCATTCACGCGGGCGTGCTGAAAAAGGACATTCCTGCCGCCAAAGAGCGCAAGCTCGGCATCGTCAGCCGCGGTGGTTCCATTATGGCCAAATGGATGGTCGATAACGATGAGGAAAACTTCCTCTACACCCATTTTCGCGAAATCTGTGAAATCATGAGGGCCTACGATATCACCTTTTCACTGGGCGACGGTATGCGGCCGGGCTGTATTGCCGATGCCAACGACGAAGCGCAGCTGTCCGAGCTGAAGATACTCGGCAAGCTGACGAAGATTGCGTGGGAATACGGCTGTCAGGTGATGATTGAGGGTCCGGGCCATGTGCCGCTCGATAAAATCAAGGTCAATATGGATAAGCAGCTTGAAGACTGTTACGAAGCACCGTTCTATACGCTCGGTCCGCTGGTGACCGATATTGCCGCCGGCTATGACCACATCAATTCCGCCATCGGCGGTGCGGTGATCGGCTGGTACGGCACGTCGATGCTCTGTTATGTCACGCCGAAGGAACACCTTGGTCTGCCGAACCGCGACGATGTGAAAGAGGGGGTCATTGTGCATAAAATCGCCGCTCATGCCGCAGACCTCGCAAAAGGCGTTCCCGGGGCGATGGAGTGGGACGAAGCAATGCGCAAAGCGCGCGGTGAATTCCGCTGGGTGGACCAGTTCAATCTCACGTTTGATCCGTTGCGGGCCAAGCAGTATCGGCTGGAGTCATTGCCGGAAGAGGAGCGTGATAAAACCGACCAGCATTACTGTTCCATGTGTGGTGAGCGGTATTGTTCCATGCGGATTTCTGCGCAGATTCGGAAATCCTAGTTTTCCGGGCGGTGGATACTCAGCGGTGAAGCTCGTTGATCTTTGCAAGCTCTGCCGCACCGGGGCAGAGCTTTTCTTCATCAAGATCACGCAGCGGAGTCGTCGTTGTGTTCATGGTTTCGTGAATCTCCTGTGAGCCTTCATCCATGAAGAGAATGCCGGTGAGCACTTTGTCCTGCGCCTTATATTCCTGCATCATCGTCAGGGCGGAAGTACGGCTGTGCACATCGTGTTTGGAGTCCATTTTGTGCAGGTTGATCATGGAGCCGTCATGCATAGTGACATGCTCGTCGGTGCCTTCGTCATATTCAGCAGTGATTTCCTCCGCATGGGGCACATAGTCCACGGTGTTGGTGGAGGCCATATGCTGGCGGATGTAATCGTAGGCTTTGGTGGAACCCGGCACATTGTTGAATGTGACACACGGTGAGATTACATTAATGAAAGCGAATCCTTTATGGGCAATTGCCGCCTGGATAATCGGGATCAGCTGTTCTTTGTCCCCGGAGAAGCTGTTAGCCACAAAGGTGGCTCCGAGCTGCAGCGCAATAGCGCAGAGGTCAATTGGTTCAAGAGCATTGGGCTCGCCTTTTTTGGATCTTGATCCGATATCCGTGGTGGCGGAATCCTGCCCTTTGGTGAGTCCGTAGACGCCGTTGTTTTCGCAGATGTACACCATATTGACGTTGCGGCGTACGGCGTGAACAAACTGGCCCATGCCGATCGAAGCGGTGTCGCCGTCTCCGGAGACGCCGATGTAGATCAGCTCGCGGTTGGCCATATTGGCCCCGGTAGCCACGGAGGGCATTCGGCCGTGAACCGAGTTGAATCCATGCGAATTGCCGAGAAAGTAGGTCGGTGTTTTCGATGAACAGCCGATGCCGGAGAGTTTGGCCACACGATGGGGAGGGATCGACATTTCAAAGCAGGCCTCGATAATGGCATTGCTGATCGAATCGTGACCACAGCCGGCGCACAGTGTGGAAACGGCGCCTTCATAATCTTTAGTAGTATAGCCCAGGTCGTTTTTGGGCAGGTTCGGATGGCGGAATGCCGGAATTTTATAGCTCATGATCAGCTCCTAGTAAAAACGACTGCGGCGGCGCGGTGAAGTGGTGGTCTGCAGAATCCAGTCGCGGATTTCATGACGGATGAAGCGGGCGGTAATGGGGCTGCCGTCGTAGTGCAGCAGCGGAACGAGGCGTTCCGGATCAAAATCATATTCATTGATCAGCAGGGTACGCATCTGGGCATCGCGGTTCTGTTCGACCACGAAGACATATTCATGCTCTTCAATAAACTGTCCGACTTCATCGGAAAACGGAAACGCCTGTATACCCATGCTGTCGAGAGAAATACCATGCAGGCTGTTCAGGTGGTGCAGGGCTTCCAGCGTTGCAGCTTCAGAGGTGCCATAGTGGATTACACCGACTGTGCACGGTTTGTTGGTTTTGCGGATGATCGGTTTCGGGACGTATTTGCTGGCGGTTTTCCATTTTTTCTGGAGGCGCTCCATGTTTTCAACGTATTTTTCGCCGATTTCAGTATAAATTGCATATTCGTCTTTTGAGGTGCCGCGCGTGAAAAAAGATCCTTTGGTCGGATGGGTTCCCGGATAAGTGCGGTAGGGTATGCCGTCGCCATCCACATCCAGATAACGTCCGAAACGCTCGGTCATCTTCTCCAGATCCTCTCTGGTGTAGACTTTGCCCCGGTCATATTTCCGGGCATCGTCCCATTCGAACGGATCGGACATGTTGTCATTCATTCCGAGGTCAAGGTCGGAAAGGAGAATGACCGGGGTCTGGAACCGTTCCGCCAGATCAAACGCTTTGGCGGTATATTCAAAGCATTCTTTGGGGGTTGACGGGTAGAGACAGATGTGTTTCGTGTCGCCGTGCGAGGCATAGGCCGCGGCCAGTACGTCCGACTGCTGCGTGCGCGTCGGCATTCCGGTGGAGGGGCCCGCGCGTTGGACATCGATCAATACCGAGGGAATTTCGGCAAAATAAGCCAATCCCAGAAATTCGTTCATGAGCGAAAGCCCGGGGCCGCTGGTGGCGGTGAAAGCGCGCGATCCGTTCCAGGAGGCGCCGATTACCATGCCGATTGCCGCCAGTTCGTCTTCAGCCTGAATAATTGCGTAGTTTTTGCGGCCGGTTTCCGGGTCTATACGGAATTTGCGGCAGTAGCGTGCAAAGTTGTCGATGATGGAGGTGGAGGGGGTGATGGGATACCAGCCCGCCATGGTGGCACCGCCGTAAACCGCGCCGAGGCCGCAGGCTTCGTTGCCGTCAATCAGGATTTTGCTGCCCACGTTATCGCGACGTTCAATCCGGTAGGCAATGGGGCAGTCATGCATTTCTCTGGCCATATTATAGCCGGTGGTGACTGCGTTGACGTTGGGTTCGATCAGCTTCTCTTTCCCTTTAAACTGATCGCTGATCAACTGTTTAAAAACATCAAGTTCCATATCGAACAGAGCGGCGAGTGCGCCGACATACATGATGTTGCGGAAGAGCTGGCGGTGGCGGGGATCGTCATACAGTTCCCGGCATTTTTCGGTCAGAGGAATACCGATAAAGTCGATATCATCGCGACGCAGCGATGGCGGCAGCTGTTTGGTGGAGTCATAAACAAAGTAGCCGCCTTTTTCCACTTCGTTAATATCACGCTCCATGCTTTGCGGGTTCATGCCGACCATAATGTCGATGCCGCCACGGCGGCCGAGAAAACCGTTTTCGTTGATGCGCACTTCGTACCACGTGGGCAGGCCCTGAATATTCGAGGGAAAAATGTTTTTAGGACTGATCGGAATACCCATACGGAAAACGGCGCGACTGAACAGCTTGTTTGCGCTGGCCGAGCCGGTACCGTTGACGTTGGCAAATTTAATGACAAATTTATTGATGATGATGTCGCGTTTCATTGCTGTGGCTCACTTCCAGGGGTTGGAAATCATTTCGCTTCTTCGTTTTTCCGGTCGTAGGACTTGGGGGCCATATAGAGGAATTTCTGCATATCCCAGGCTGAGGTGGGGCAGCGTTCCGCGCACAGCCCGCAATGCAGGCATACATCCTCGTCTTTCACCATCACACGGCCGGTCTTCAGGGTTTCCGAAACAAAAATCGGCTGTCCGAGATTCAGTGCCGGAACGGTCAGACTGCGACGGAGTTCCGCCTCTTCTTTATTCTGTGTAAAGGTGAGGCAGTCGACCGGGCAGATGTCGATACAGCCGTCGCATTCGATACATTTTTCTGCGGTAAATACGGTTTCGACATCGCAGTTGAGGCAGCGTTCCGCTTCCTCGAATGCAGTTTGGGGATCAAATCCGAGTTCCACTTCAATCGTATGGCTTTTGATGGCTTCCTGCAGATCAAGGTGGGGCACGGCATGCCGTTCCTCTTCGGTGACCGAGCTGGCGTAGCTCCAGTCGTGAATACCCATTTTCTGACTCAGGAGGTTTGTGCTCGGATCCGGCCGGTCTCTCAGGTCTTTACCGTGAAGGAACATATCAATTGAAAGTGCGGCCTGATGGCCCTGTGCAACGGCTGTGATGATATTCTTGGGGCCGAAGGCGGCATCTCCGCCGAAAAATACCATAGGGTTGCTTGATTGATAGGTCACGTCGTCCACGATGGCCATATCGCGTTCATTAAAATCAATGCCGATATCGCGTTCAATCCAGGGGAATGCGTTGGCCTGGCCGATCGCCAGCAGCACCAGACTGCAGGGGATGGTCTCCTTACGCCCGACCGGAGTGAATATTTCGCGACCATCTTCATCGATGGAATAATCGATGACTTCAAACTTCATGGCTTTCAGTTCGCCGTCTTCCACAACGTATTCAAGCGGGTTATGGTTTTCAATAATCGGAATACCTTCGGCCTGCGTATCTTCAATTTCCCACGGCGAAGCTACCATGGCGGAAATCGGGGTGCGCAAAACAACCTTAACGTTTTTGGCGCCGAGACGCAGAGCCGTGCGGCAGCAGTCCATGGCGGTGTTTCCGCCGCCGATCACAATGACGTCTTCGGGGGCTGATGTGACGTGACCGAAAGCCACCTGGGCCAGCCACTGTACACCGACCAGAATCTTTTTGCCGCCGTCCTTTTCCCAGCCCGGCAGTTTGAGCTGTCGTCCGGTCGGAGCTCCGGTTCCGACAAAGACCGCATCGTAGCCTTTGTCGATCAGCGCTTTCATGCTTTCAATGCGGGTGTTGAAGTGGGCGTTTACTCCCATGTTGAGAATGTAGCCGGTTTCTTCTTCGATCACTTCTTCCGGGAGCCGGAATGAAGGAATCTGCTGGCGCATAAACCCGCCGGCGTTGCTGGTGGCTTCAAAAAGATCGATTTCATAGCCGAGCGGCATGAGGTCGCGGCATACCGTAAGTGAAGAGGGACCGGCGCCGATTACGGCCAGTTTAAAGCCGTTTTTCGTTTCAGGGATTTCCGGAAGCCGGTCCCTGATGTCTTCCTTCATGTCGGCACAGACACGCTTGAGCCGGCAGATGGCCACCGGCTTCTCTTCAATTCGTCCCCGCCGGCAGGCCGGTTCGCAGGGTCGGTCGCAGGTTCGGCCCAGAATTCCGGGGAAAACGTTCGACTCCCAGTTGATCATATAGGCATCGGTATATCGCCCCGCCGCAATCAATCGGATATATTCCGGAACAGGGGTGTGCGCAGGGCACGCGTATTGACAATCTACTACTTTGTGAAAGTACTCCGGGTGGCTCGTGTCTGTGGGCTTCACTCTGTGTTTCTCCATGCTGCCTGAAAATATGGGGTATTACACTCCAGCTTAACAGGCATTGCCTTAGTTTAGGCAATATAAATCACAGAGTTCTGCGCATTTCAGCATTAAAATACCTAAATCTGGAAAAAATGATCAACTATACCGCAATGGGTATTTTTATATCGGTTGAATTCGGCTTTTTTCTAGGAAATTTGAATATTTTTTTCTGTCTTCTCCTTTGGGTTCATCGAGGGCTTTTTATCCATAAAGAATGACAAAGCAGCCGAGTCAGCAGGCTGATGGTGGTCTGAGCGGCCGGATATCGGAATTTCAATGCTGAAAAAGGGCTCAAATAGATATTTTGTTATCGAAGGGTAGTCGTGCGGTTGCGGTCAGGGCCCGGAAGTCTTCCGGGCGGACAGGAGGGTGGAGAGTGGAGGGGTTTCCCATTGTCTGTTTTGTCGTCTGAATAACCCGCATTTTTCCCAATGACTGGAAAATTATGTTCAAATTAATGAATAAACCCTTTGACGGGGGGGTGTCTTGGTGGCATAAAATCCCACGAAAGGGAGCAAGGTGGAGTAAGTATCATGGAAGCGCAACAGAATATGCCGGCACTGTTTGTGGGATCGTTCACGCATTCCCTTGATGCCAAGCGGCGTATGATTTTTCCGTCGGCCTGGCGGAATCTGGCCGGTGGTTCAAACCAGTTGTTTGCTTTTCCGCATCCGGAGGAGAAGTGTCTCTATCTGTATACGGCGGCGGAAATGATGCGGAGGATCAATGAACTGCGGAACAGCGGTTCGATCGATGCCGGTGATCAGCAGGCCATCCGGTCGATCACGGCCGGTGCGGAACTGCTGACGTGGGATGCGCAGGGGCGCATTCGGATCGGTGAAAATCTGCTGGCCCATATAGAGGTGAAAGAACAGTTGGTGCTGGTTGGTGCACTGACACGTATCGAGCTGTGGAGCTCTGAGAATTTTGATCTGGCACTGCCGCAGGAGTCATCTGCGGCGGAGAATGTATTTTTTGGTGGATATTAAAACAGGAAAGGATGGATTGCCGAATGCGGGAATGTGTACGCGGAGCGGCAGTTTTCGGGAGATAAGGAATGAGTATGCTGGATGTGGCAAAATACCTGAGTTATTCGCGTTCGATTGATAATTCAAAAGACCGGGAGCGGATTTTCAGCCTGAAGCAGGTGAACTCCGGACATCTTTTTTCCTGTCTCTACAGTTCTCATCGTCATTGGTGTTTCGGCCGGAAGCCGGTCGATAATGAACAGTTTTCAACGTTTGGAAAAGGAGTCTAGTGCATATTCCCGTGATGCTCAGCGAGTGCCTTGAGGCACTTATTACGGATCCGAAGGGGATCTATGTGGACGGGACGCTGGGTAACGGCGGGCATTCGGCCGAAATTCTGAAAAGGCTGGACGACGGAGGAACGCTGATCGGATTTGACCGGGATACGGATGCCATTGAGCGGGTGCAGAACAGGTTGTTCAGCGGTGAGGGGAAGCGTGTGGAACTGATTCACGATAACTATGCAAATATGGCGCTGCAGCTCGATCGACTCGGTGTGGGCAAGATCGATGGGTTGCTGCTTGATCTCGGCGTCAGTTCTTTTCAGCTGGATGTGGCGGACCGGGGTTTCAGTTTTCAGCAGGATGCACCGATCGATATGCGTATGGACCGGACGCAGGGCCGGACCGCCGGAGAGCTGGTGAATCATGCGCCGGAAAACGAGCTGGCCGAGATTATCTATCGTTTCGGCGAAGAAAAGGCCTCGCGCCGAATTGCCCGAGCCATAGTCGGGGCGCGCTCGAAAAAGGACATTGAAACGACGCTGGAGCTGGCCGCGATTGTTGAAAAGGCCAAGGGCGGACGAAAAGGTAAAAAAACGCATCCGGCGACGCAGACTTTTCAGGCGTTGCGTATGGCGGTGAATGATGAACTGGCGGGTATTGAACAGGTGCTTGAAACGATGATTGAGCGGGTTGTGGAAGGCGGGCGCATGGTGGTGCTTACGTTTCACAGTCTGGAAGACCGGATGGTGAAGCAGTTTTTTGCGCGGCATGTGCCGCGGGAGGAGTCGTTGCAGCAGGGCGGAGTGAAAAGAATCTATGAAGAGCCGCCGGTGAAATGGATTTGGAAAAAACCGTTGATGGCAACGGAAGAGGAGCAGGCCGTTAATCCTCGGTCGCGTTCGGCAAAGCTGCGCGCCGTGGAGGTGGGAGTATAAAATGGCTGTGAAAAAGCGAAAGACCGCAAAAAAGAAAATGAAGCAGAACCAGGTGCAGGTGCCGTTTCCGGTACTGCTTGCCAATGTGTTGGTGCTGGTTGCGGTTATGGGGTTGAGCTACATGTGGCTCTGTTCGCGCTGTGATGCGCTCGGGAAAGAGATTAAGGCCAAAGAGGCCGAGCTGGCCCGGGCGAAAAAACGTTTGGTAAACGAGCAGGACCGCTGGTCCACCACAACGTCACCGGCCAATCTGGAACGGGCGATTAAACGGCATCGGCTCAGCATGTCCATGCCGGATCTCAGTCGCGTGGTTGAGGTGGGTCATTGGGATGCGGCAGCGCGGACGGCAATGAACGGCGGAGTCCGCCACAGTGTGCAGTAACTGTCCGAGGAAGAAACTTTTCACCAGGAAAGGGAACAGGAAAATGGAAACTGAAAAAGTAAACGTACTGTATGACGAAAACGGCCAGGCGGTTCGGGTTCAGTTGGACTTCGACCTGTACCAGTGGCTGATCAATCAGGTTGCGGAACCGGAGCAGTCATTTGCTGCTGCGCGTTAGGCATCGCCACAGGAAAAAGGGCCTGCATGGGGTATGCAGGCTGAACAGCGGAATTTTTGAATAATTCATTTCCCGCGATGCGCCTTAGCGCATGGCGGGTTTTTTCAGCTTAGAGGGAGTGGATATATCGAATGGCGGAAGTGCGGTTCAGGGGACGGGTAATCGTTCTGGTGAGCGTGGTGGTACTGGTGTTTGCCGGCATCGCCAGTCGCCTTGCCGTGCTGCACCTGCGGCCTGCCGAATGGGTGTTGGAACCTATTGAAGAGGGCCGGATGTACGAAACCAAGCCGATGGGAAGCCGGGGTCGGATTGTTGACCGTAACGGTGAAATTCTGGCGATGGATCTGGCGGCGTATCATGTTTATGTCGATCCGAAATATATTGCAGCGCATGGCGATCCGGACACTGTCTGCCGGTATCTTGCGCAGGAATTCCGTATTCCTGAGTCAGAAATACGGGAGAAGCTGGTCCGGACCAACCGGGAGTATGTACGCATTAAAAAATTTGTTCCCGGTCATAAGCTGAAGCGGTTCACGCGAAAAAGTCTGGGGTTGATGTACACGCCGCCGGCAGACGGCAGTGGCAGTGAGACCAATATTTATCTGCGAGGTGTCGGTCTGGAGGAGGCGCCGATTCGAAATTATCCGAAAGGCCCTCTGATGGCGCATGTGGTCGGTTTCGCGAATCAGGAAGGTGTGGGGTCTGCCGGCATTGAGCAGCAAATGGATGTCTATCTGCGCGGAAAAGAGGGGCTGCGGATCAGTAAAAAAGATGGGCGCCGCCGCGAAATCTATAAAACCCGCACCGTTGATATTAAACCCGAGGACGGGGCCACCGTTATGCTGACGCTCGATCAGCAGCTTCAGTATGTGGTTGAAAAAACAGTGGAAAAAACGTGCCGGGAATTTAATGCAAAAGCGGCCTGGGCCATTGTGCAGCATGTGCGGACCGGTGAAATTCTGGCGATGGCCTCGTTCCCGACCTATGATCTGAACCGTTATGCCAGAGCCCCGGCGGAGTGGCGGCGTAACCGGGCTGTGAGTTTTAACTATGAGCCCGGTTCCACGATGAAGGCGGCGGTGATTGCCGCCGCGCTGGATAACGACATTGTGAATGAAGACGATATATTCGATTGCGAAAACGGTTATTGGGTCTATGGCGGGAAATCGCTGCGCGACAGTCATGGTGAAGGTGAAATCAGTGTTGCGGAAATCATCAAGGTTTCGAGTAATATCGGAACGGCGAAAATTGCTCTGAAGATGGGGAATCAGCTGGTGTATGACAGTTTGAAAAAGTTCCATTTCGGCGAACGGTTCAATGTTGGTATTCCGGGTGAAGAGGCCGGAATTTTTTATTCGCCGAAACATTGGTCGAAAATATCCGTTACCCGTATCGGTATGGGACATGAGATCGGCGTGACGGCCCTGCAGATTGTGTCGATGATGAGTGCAATTGCCTACAACGGTGTGCAGATGCAGCCTTATCTTGTCAGGAAGGTGGTAGGCTCCAGCGGAGAAGTTCTTGAGGAAAACAAACCGAAAGTGCTCGGCCGCCCGCTCTCTCCGACGGTGGCGCGGCGTATGCAGAAACTGCTGGCCAGCGTGGTGATGGATGAAGGCGGCACCGGAAGCAAGGCCCGGGTGGAGGGATACACGGTGGGTGGTAAAACCGGAACCGCCCAGAAAATACGGCCCCGGGAAGAGGGGGCGGATACTACGCCAAAAATTTCACGTCTTCATTTGTTGGATTTCTTCCGGTTGAAGCGCCGGAGCTGTGCATTGTGGTTGTGGCCGATGATCCGGGAACGTATACGGATACGGGAAGGAAAACCGGATATTATGGAGGTGCGGTCTGCGGGCCGGCCTTTAAAGAGATTGCTGAGTTCGCGGTGCGATATCTTCGGATTGCACCCGATGGAAACCGAATTTATGTGGCGGGGCCGGACGACGAATGAAATTGAAGAATCTGCTGGATAAAATTGAATCGGTCGGATTTTCGGGCGATGCGAAGGTTACGTTCGAGGGCGTGGTCTACGATTCGCGCAAGGTAAAGCCCGGCGATCTGTTTGTGGCGGTTGCCGGGCATCAGGTCGATGGCGCGGAGTTCATCACACAGGCGGTTGCCGCCGGTGCGTCGGTGGTGGTTTCGGAGAGCTGTCTGAATCTGGGTTCCGGGGTGGCGCATGTGCAGGTTGCTGATTCACGAAAAGCGCTGGCCGAAATTTCGGCGTTTTTTTACGGTGATCTTTCCCGGAAAATGAAAGTGATCGGCGTGACGGGAACCAACGGGAAAACCACAACCACATATATGATCCGCGAGATTCTGCGCGAAGCCGGACATAAGACAGGATTGCTGGGAACGGTTGCGTACGAAATCGGCGGCCGGTCCATTCCCGCTTTGCGTACAACGCCGGAAGCGCCGGACATCCATTCCTTGTTTGCCCGGATGGACGAGGCGGGGTGTGAGTATGTTGTGATGGAGGTGTCTTCGCATGCGCTTGCGCTGAAAAGAGTGGAGGGGATTACGTTCAGTATTTCTGTGTTCACCAATCTGACTCAGGACCATCTGGATTATCATCATGACATGGAGACCTATTTTGACGTGAAAGCGGAACTGTTCCGGACTATGGAGAAGAAAAGGGGCGGTTCGGCGGTTATTAATGTCGACGATTCCTGGGGGCGCAGGCTGATCGGTGAAAAGCAGATTGAAGCGGAAATTGTTTCCTATGGATTTCATGAAAAAGCCACTGCGTCGGTCGCGGATGCATCGGTGCGGGTCGACGGCACGCGCTTTCATGTTTCCACTCCGTGGGGCGATGCGGCGATTCATCTGCAGCTGCTGGGGCGGTTTAATATTCACAACGCGCTGGCTGCTCTGTGCGTCGGTGGTCTATGCGGGATTGATCTTAAAACCGTGGTTCGGGCGTTGGAGAAAATCGCTGCGGTTCCGGGACGGCTGGAGGCGGTGCCGAACCGAAAACATAAAAATGTATTCGTGGATTATGCACATACGGATGATGCGCTGAGCAATGTTCTGAGTACTCTGCGCGAAATCTGCAAAGGGAAGCTGGTGGTGGTGTTCGGGTGCGGCGGAAATCGAGATCGGGGTAAGCGGGAGAAAATGGGACGTGTTGCCGCAACGCTGGCGGACTTCAGTATTGTGACTTCCGACAATCCGCGCGACGAGGAGCCGAAAACGATTGTGGCGGATATTTTACAGGGTTTTGAGCGACAGGAACGGGTTGAAGTGGTGCTTGACCGCCGCGATGCCATTGCAAAAGGCATTGCCATGCTGGGGCGTAAAGATGTGCTGCTGGTAGCGGGAAAAGGTCACGAAACCTATCAGGAAATCAAGGGTGCGGTTATTCCGTTTGATGACCGTGAAACCGTCAGGGAGTTGATCGGGTGATGCGTAGTTTCCGACCAGGAGAATTATCGCAGTGGGTTTCCAGACTCTGGAAAAACGGTATGCCGGCGCAGCGTATTACCGGCATCTGCCACGATACCCGGAAAATCCGTCCCGGAGAGCTTTATGTGGCGATTCGCGGGGCGCATTTCGACGGGCATGAATTTGTGCAGGCGGCTAAGGAAAAAGGCGCGGCCGGGGCTTTGGTGGATGACTGTTTTCCGGGATTGGATCATTTCCCGCTGCTCCAGGTGTCCAACACGATCAAAGGGCTGCAGGATATGGCGGCCGGATATCGGAAAGAATGGGTTTCATCCACTGTCGGGATCACCGGGAGTGTTGGAAAAACCACCGTGAAAGAAATGTGTGCCGATGTGTTGTCGATGGATGGTCCGACGCACCGGACCGCCGGAAACTTCAATAACCACATTGGACTTCCGCTTACCATGCTCGATATGCCGCAGCAGGCGCGGTACGGCGTTTTTGAAATCGGAATGAATCATCCCGGCGAGATCGGTCCGCTGACCGATTTACTCCGGCCGAAATACGGCATTATCACCACCATCGGAAATGCGCACCGGGAGGCCTTTCAGTCGCTGCAGGAAATTGCAAATGAAAAAATGAAGCTGGCTGAGCGGATATTGGATTCCGGACTGCTTTTTCTCGATCGCGATTCCCGATGGTTTCCGATGATCCGTCAGCATACAACGGCGGAGGTTGTGACAGTTTCGTTTGAGGGTGAGGCCGATTATACGGGGCGGTATGCCGGTGAGCGTTTGATGACGGTGGACGATTATACTTATACGATTCCGAAACCCGGTGAATATATGATGCGGAATGCGCTCTTTGCTATTGCTCTGGGGCTTCAGCTGAAGCTTTCGCCGGAGGAGATCAATGCAGGCCTTTCCCGCTTCAAAGCTCCGCCGATGAGGTGGGAAAAATTGATCGTGCACGGTATTCATTTTGTCAATGATGCCTATAATGCGAATCCGCTCTCGATGCGGGCCAGTCTGGAAACCTTTGCCCGGATTCCGGGGGTCGGCCGGCGCTGGGCGGTGATTGGCGGAATGCGCGAACTGGGGGCGGTGTCTGAGGAGGAACATGCTGAATTGGGCCGCTTTATTGACGGGCTTGGTCTTGACGGTGTGATCACGGTCGGAACGCTGGGCGCGCAGATTCAGTGCACCCGTGTGCCGTTTTTTTTCCATACGCAGGAAAAAGCTGAAGCCGCCGCGGTATTAAAAGAACAGCTCTCTGCCGGAGCGCATGTGCTGCTGAAGGCTTCGCGGGGGGAAGAGCTTGAAAAGGTGATTGGTTTTTTTGCTGAACTATCCGGTCCGGAAGGCTGAGCGCATAAGGAGTGTTCCGAAAGGCGTCTGCTCTCCGGCCTTGTTTTATTTGAATGAAATTTTTGAACTGAAGGAAAACTGTAATGCTGTACTATCTTTCGCTGCTCGAAGGGGCGCTTTCTGAGCTCCGCCTTTTTCAATACATCACCTTTCGCACACTCGGTGCGGCTTCGACAGCATTTATACTTTCACTGCTTCTGGCTCCGGCGCTGATCCGGCGGCTGAAGATCGTCAACTTCGGCGATCTGGTTGAGGATGAACGGGTGGGGGCGCTGGATAAGAGCAAAAAGGTGGGCACGCCTACGATGGGCGGGCTGCTGATCATTCTTTCCACAACGGCGGCGACCCTGCTTTGGGCGATTCCCGCGAATACGTATGTGCTGATTACACTCGGAACGTTTGTGCTGATGGGGATGATCGGCTTTGCCGATGACCTGTTGAAAATCAAACGCCGCAACGGGCTTAGTGTAAAAATGAAATTCGGCGCTCAGCTGCTCTGGACGGTTCTTGTTTTCGCGGTGCTCTGGCTGGTGCCTGAAACGCGGGAGCGTGTGACGGATCTGATGATTCCTTTTTTCAAAAATCCTGTTATCCAGTTGTCAATGGTTCCGGCCTTTCTTTTCATGTTCTTTGTGCTTGTCGGCGCATCGAATGCTGTGAATCTGACGGACGGACTCGATGGCCTGGCTATCGGGTGTTCAAATTCCGTGGCTGTGGCGTATCTGATTCTGACCTACATGGCGGGGCATTATAATTTTGCCGAATATCTGCAGGTACCTTTTGTGAAAGGCAGCGGAGAGCTGACGGTGTTCTGCGGGGCACTGCTGGGTTCGGGGCTTGGGTTTCTGTGGTATAACTGTCATCCGGCTAAAATTTTTATGGGCGATACGGGATCGCTTGCACTCGGCGGGGCCATTGCCATGCTGGCGATTCTGATTAAGCAGGAACTGCTGCTGGTCATTGTCGGCGGTGTATTTGTGCTGGAAGCCGCCAGTGTGGTTATTCAGAGCGGCTGGTTTAAATATACCCGGAAAAAATACGGTGAAGGGCAGCGGGTTTTCAAATGTGCTCCGTTGCACCATCATTTTGAATTTGTTGAAAAAGAGCGGGCGATGGATCAGAACCGTCCACCGGAACTGGTCGAAACAGTCATTGTCACCCGTTTCTGGATTCTCTCCATCATCTTTGCACTTATCGGCGTTGCAACCCTGAAGATTAGATAATGCAAGCGTATCAGACAGCATTGATTCTTGGATACGGACGGTCGGGCCGGGCGGCGGAGGCGTTGTTGCAGTCGGAGGGATGCGTGACGACGGTGGCTTCGGATGACCGGATGGATGACGCGGCATTTTTCCGGCATCTGGAAAAGTCGGATTTTGAAGTCTGTATTGTCAGTCCCGGTTTTGCGTTGGAACATCCCTGGATGATTGCAGTGCGGCATGCGGGGATTCCGCTGCTTTCGGAGCTGGAGCTGGGATGGTCGCGGTATAGGGGGAGGACGATTGCGGTAACGGGATCGAATGGAAAAAGCACGGCGGTGAAGTGGATCTGTGAAAGTCTGGTTGCATCCGGTCTAAAAGCGGAGATCGGCGGTAACTACGGTATTCCGGCGAGCGAAGTGGTCGCGGAGCATCCGGATCTGGACTGGCTGGTGCTGGAGGTCAGTTCGTTCCAGCTGGAAACCGTGCAGGAATTCGATGCTGATATTGCCGTTGTGCTGAATGTGCTGCCGAACCACCTGAACCGGCACGGTACGATGGAGCGGTATCTGGAAACCAAGGCCCGTATTTTCGGTACATCCAGAGCCGGTGGTATCTGTGTTGTTCCGGAGCAGCTGAAAAAATGTTTTATGAATGCTGTTCCGGTGGAGCGAAACTGGGTGACGTTCGGTGAAGGCGGGTTGTTCCGTTTTTGCGCGGGGCGTATTTTCAAGGGGCAGAAAAGCGTGCTTGATCTGCGGGAGACCCTGTTTGATACGCCGGTCATCGGTGGTTGCACGGGTGCCGCGGTAACGGCGGTTTTTGAAGCGGGCGGTCTGGATGCAGGAGCGCTTGAGCGGACAGCGAAGATTTTTAAACCCTTGCGCCATCGGCTTCAACGACTGGGTGAGGTGAACGGGGTGGTTTATGTAAATGACTCCAAGGCGACCAATCTGGCGGCTATGGCGGCGGCGGTTGGCGCGATCGGCCGTGATATCCATTTGATAGCGGGTGGTTTGCCGAAGGAGACCGACTACACTTTTGTTAAAGAAATACTGGCGGAACGGGTAAGGACGATATACGTTATCGGACAAGCATCTCGAGCGATGTTTGAGGCTTGGAATACGGTTTGTCCGTGCGTGGAGTGCGGTACACTTGAAGGGGCTTTCCGCAGTGCCGCGCAGGCGGCTGCAGCCGGTGACACCGTGCTTCTTTCACCCGGTTGTGCAAGCTTTGACCAGTTCGACGGGTTTGAGGAACGTGGTGAATGTTTCGAAAAGCTGTTTAATGGTGTAAAACATGCTTGATTGGTGCTTCGTTTAGGAAGGTAAACAGCGGGCGTCTGGAACGCCGGAACAGGAGTTTAACATGAAAATCGGATCTTCATTTTTTATGGCCGTAGCCGTATTGAGCGCATTGGCGCTGACGCAGGGCTGTGTAACCACTGAATCGCAGGGCAGTGTGCGTGGCCCGGGGGCAAAAACCAAGGGCCCGTTCTGGCATAACCATAAAGGTAAGACAGCGGCTGAAGGAACAGCGGTTGCTCTGGAGCCGTATGACACCTTCGATGACACCAGTACTGACCTATTTACTATAGACGAAGTCAGCACCTCCGATTATCAGGGCGGTCCGAATACCGGTGCGTCATCGTATGGCGAAACTGAAATCTACATTGTTCAGAAAGGTGATGTACTCTCCCAGATTGCTGTGGACTGCGATACCACGACCGCCAGATTGGTGCAAATGAACGGTCTGACCAATCCGGATGTGCTTTATGTGGGCCAGGAACTGCGCGTTCCGGCAGGCAGCAAAGGTACAACCTCCAAACCGACCGGAACCGTAAAATCCGGCGGAGTATACATTATCCAGAAGGGGGATACTCTTTCAGAAATCGCACTGGCAGCCGGTGTCACCATTAATGACCTGCGGGCCGTTAACGATCTGAAGGGGGACATGATCATGGCTGGCGAAGAGCTGAACATTCCGTCCTATGGAAAAGTTCCAAGCAGCACTAAGAGGGCGGCGTCTAAAACCTCCACCGCCTCCACCAAAACCTCCAAGCCTGAGCCGGAGCCTGAACCTGCAATGACGGCGGAACCGGAACCGCAGCCGCTGGCCGCGCTTGAAGATCCGGCCCCGGCCCCGGTTGTTGAAGTAGATAACATTGTGGTTGATGAAGTCATGTATCCGGGCGAAACCCTCGACGATAAGGCACGTCAGTATGGTGTTTCTAAGGCCGAGATCATGCGTCTGAACGGTATTACCGACGAATCCCAGGTTCGTGAAGGTCAGACTATCCGTATTCCGGTTGCCGACTAAAAACTGTTTGGCGGGAATCAATGCGCAGAACGATTTCGCTGTTTATCGCCATTGTATTGATTCTTGTCACTATCGGCATTCTGATTCTTGCGAGCGCAAGTTCGGCGAAGTATGACGATGCCACTTATTTTGTGCGCCGTCAGCTCATGTGGCTGGCGGTTGCTTTTTGTGCGGCTGCAGTGGCTGCGCGTTTCGATTACAGTAACTACAAAAAACTCGCCCTTCCTCTGGCCGTATTTTCGGTGTTTCTGCTGATCCTGGTCCGTATTCCGGGCATTGGAAACAACATCAACGGAAGCTGGCGCTGGATCAAGCTCGGTCCCGTTTCCGTTCAGCCATCAGAAATCGCCAAGGTGGGAATGATTATACTTTTTGCCTGGTGGCTGGCCCGGAATCAGCGGCGGATCGATGAATTGAAACGCGGTATTCTGATTCCGTTTGCCATGCTTGGAATCTTTGCTGTGCTGTTGGTGGTGGAACCGGACTTCGGTACCACCATGCTGGTTTCATCGGTTGCGGTCAGCATGATGTTTCTCGGTGGGGTAAGTATTGCGCCGTTGCTGATCAGCGGGGTTGCCGGGTTGCTGGGCGTGGTCATTCTGATTTTTATGAATCCGGAACGTATGAGCCGGATTCTCGCGTTTCTGGATCCGCAGAAATATGAACAGGACAAGGCGTGGCAGCTGATCAATTCCCTGCGGGCTTTTGCCGGGGGAGAGGTGAGCGGTGTCGGTTTCGGAAACAGCATGCAGAAATATCACTATCTTCCTGAAGCGCACACTGACTTTATTTTTCCGATCATTGGAGAGGAACTCGGTCTGATTGCATCGCTGATCGTTGTTTCCATGTATCTGCTGCTCTTTATTTTCGGTCTGCGTATTGCCTTCAATGCCAAGGATGATTTCGGGCGGCTGCTGGCCTACGGAATCACATTGATGATCACCATTCAGGCACTCATCAATTTTGCGGTGGTGACCGGAAGCGTACCGACAAAAGGGCTGGCGCTGCCGTTTATCAGTTACGGAGGGTCGAGTTTAGCCATCTCCGGGGTGATGATCGGCATCCTGATCAATGTGGCGTATGCCGGCATGAAAGCACCATCCCAATCTGCACGTAACCCCTTTAGAGATCGGGTAAGGAAAATTTAGTTATGAACGATGAATATGAGTTGCTCGACAGCGGAAACGGAAAAAAGCTGGAGCGTTATGGTAATGTCATTCTTGAGCGTCCGGCCGCGCAGGCGGTATGGGCTCCGCAGTTTCCCGACCGCTGGGAAAAAGCAACCGCGCGCTTCGACCGCGTCGGCGGTCTGAACTGGGAGGGGCGCAACCGTATTTCAAAACCATGGAATGTGGATATTGCCGGTGTCACAATGAAACTGTCGGCCACCGATTTCGGGCATATTGGTGCTTTTCCGGAAACCCGCACGCTGTGGCTCTGGATCCGGTCGACGCTCAAAGAGCAAATCCGGAAAAAGGGCCGCGAACTGAAGTTTCTGAATCTCTTTGCCTATTCCGGCGGGGCCACGCTTGCGGCGGCGCAGTCCGGGGCGCAGTGCTGTCATCTAGATGCTTCAAAGGGAATGGTGGACTGGGCGCGGGAAAATGCGGCTCTGAATCATCTGACTGAAGCTCCGATCCGCTGGATTGTGGATGATGTGATTAAATTTCTGCGGCGGGAGGTCAGGCGGGGTAACCGGTATGACGGAATTCTGCTGGATCCGCCGTCGTTCGGCCGGGGAAAAAAGGGGGAGCTGTATAAGATTGAAGACCAGCTGATGACGACGCTCGACCTGGTGGATCAGGTGCTTTCGGATGATCCGGCATTTGTGATTCTGACATCGCACACCCCGGGTTTTTCTCCGATTGTTCTGCGCAATCTGCTGGCGCAGTTTCATGAGGACGGCATCTTTGAATATGGTGAAATGCTGCTGACCGGAAAGCCGGAAGTGAATGAGCTGCCGAACGGAAACTGGGCCCGCTGGATTAATGAATGAGATTCAATATAGTGCCGCTGAACTGGATGATCTGATTCTGTTTGCAGATAACCACCTGCTGGCCGTGAACAAGCCGGCGGGGCTGTTAACGCAGGACAGCGGAACGGGGCTGCGAAATCTCGAAGACTGGTCTCGGGAATGGGTGCGGGTGGATAAAAACAAACCCGGCGCAGTTTTTCTGAATGCGGTACACCGGATCGATAAAGTAGTGAGCGGCGTTGTGCTGTTTGCCCGCACGAGTAAGGCGCTCGGCCGGCTCAACGAAGATGTCCGTAAACGCAATGTGAAAAAGGTTTATCATGTACTGGTGGAAGGGGCGCCGGGGAAACCGGCGGATAAACTGATCCACTGGTTGAGTCACGAAAATCATAAGGCCCGCGTTTGTCGGGAGGGTGATAAAGGCGCGCAGCGTGCCGTGCTCTGTTACCGGGAACTTCCCGAGGGCGGTAGCTTTCAGAGGCTGGAGGTTGATCTTGAAACCGGCCGCTACCATCAGATCCGTGCGCAGCTGGCGGCCATCGGCTGCCCGATTGTCGGCGATGCAAAATACGGTTCAAAAACAAAGTCGCCCGACGGAACCATCGCTCTGCACAGCCGGGAGCTGCACGTGCTGCATCCGACCAAAAAAGAGTGGATCAGAATCGTCGCGCCGTATCCGGAAAAATCGTTCTGGAATTAAATCCGTTCAAAGCGGGCGACGGATTCGACGTGGTTGGTCTGGGGGAACATGTCGATGGGCTGGCAGGAGGCGAGCCGGTATCGGCCTTCTTCACAGAGCATTTTTCCATCGCGGGCAAGCGAAGCCGGGTTGCAGCTGACGTAGATAATGACCGGCGGCGCGATTTCCAGCAGCATATTTACCGCTTTGGGGTTCATGCCGGCGCGCGGAGGGTCGGTGATGACCACATCGGGGGAGCCGAAGGCCTCGAGTTCGGGCCTGATGGTTTTGAAATCCTTCATGTCGAGCTGGATGAATTGGCAGTTTTCGACGCCGTGGCGTCCGACGTTTTCGCGGGCATCGTTTACGGAACTTTCAACCAGCTCAACGCCGAGCACTTTTTGACAATGGCTGGAGGCGAAGAGGGTGATGGAACCGGTTCCGCAGAACAGATCGTATACAATGTCCTTTGGTTTCAGTTGTGCCTGTTCGAGAATCAGATTGTACAGTTTTTCGGCCTGGACGGTGTTGGTCTGGAAGAAGGAGTTGGCTGAGATTCGGTAGGTGTAATCGCCGAGCGTATCCTGAATATAACCGGGGCCGTGGAGGATGTATTCCTTTTCGCCGAAGGCAACGGTGTTTTTGGCGGAGGTGGTGTTGTTGACGAAGGTGGTCAGCCGCTCGCCGAGTGCGTTCAGCAGTCGGCCGGTCAGTTTCTTCATCAGTTGCGGGTTGTGCGATGAGGTGACGAGATTGACCATGAATTCGCCGGTGTGTCCGCCGTGACGGACGACGAGGTTGCGCAGTTCGCCGGTATGGGTGTGGGTGGAATAGATCGGTAGCTCTTCTTTATGTTCGAGACAGAATGCGCGGACGGTGTTGAGCGTCAGGTTCATTTCCGGGGTGGAAAGGTCGCAGTGGTCGATATCGATGGCTTTCGAGAAACAGCCGGGGGCGTGGAAGCCGAGTGCAAAATCGAGCGGTTTTTCATGTTTGCCGGGTTCTGTACCCATTTCATCGGGCGTGAGATAACGCAGGTCGGTGAACGAAAAGTCCATTTTGTTACGGTAGCCGAACAGTTCGGGAGCAGGCAGACAGTCGGCGCATTCGATCGTTTTGAAGCCGCCGAGGTGGTTGAGGGCATCCTGCACCTGTTTGCGTTTGAGCCGGAGCTGTTCGGTGTAATCCATGTGCTGCCATTTGCAGCCGCCGCAAAGGCCGAAGTAGGGGCAGACCGGGTCGGTGCGGTGGGGGGAGGGCTTCACCAGTTCGCGCATGCGGGCCACGAGATATTTTTTTTTGATTTTAAAAATCTCGGCTTTCACCGTATCTCCGACGGCGGCGGGGCCCTGCACAAATATGGACATGCCGTCATCCAGCCGCCCGAAGCTCTGATTCTTGTCGCCCAGGTCGATAATTTCGACCTCCACCATCTGTTTCTTTTTATACATAGCGCGCGAGACCATAGTGGAGCGGGGCGGCCGGGGCAAAAATAAAGTCGGGCGGAATTCAGATTGAAGCAGAACGGCAGGGGCGTATTCTTTCTGTTTTAACCATGGGGAAATTATGGAAACGATTAAAAATATTATGACACGCAGGAGTATCCGCAGCTGGACGAATGAGCCGGTTGCAGAGGAAAAACGCAAGGTGATTCTCGAAGCGGCGATGAATGCGCCATCCGCCGCCGATGCTCGGCCCTGGCACTTTGTAACGATGGATGATCCTGAAGTCATCCGGCGGTTTACGAATATGGGGGGAACCGAAATGTTGGAACAGTCGACGTTTATGGTGCTGGTCTGCGGAGAGCAGGCAAAGGAAATCTACCCGGGTTTCTGGCCGCAGGATTGTTCGTGTGCGGCGCAGAATATGCAGCTGGCCGCGCATGATCTCGGTGTCGGCTGTGTGTGGATTGCTGTGCATCCTTTGGAAGAGCGGGAAAAAACGTGCCGTGAAATTCTGAATATTCCGGAACAGATTACCCCGTTTGCGCTGCTGGCCATGGGTATGCCGGCGGAGAAGCATGAGCCGGAGTACCGTTATGACGTGGAGCGGATTCATTCCAATAAATGGTAACCTTTTGCGGTTTTATTTTTGAACACAACGTGGAATGATCCGTCAGAGTTTGAAATTAACAATTGGAGAATAAAAATGGCAGAAGGCGTAATTGAACTGGACGGCAACGGCTATGAAGAAGCGACCAAGAGCGGCGTCGTATTAGTTGACTTCTGGGCACCCTGGTGCGGTCCTTGCAAAATGCAGACCCCGATTCTGGAAAAAGTTGCAGCAGAGGTTGGCGACAAAGCGATCATTGCCAAAGTCAACGTCGATGAAAATCCCGAGCTGGCTGCCAAATACGGCATTCGCTCCATTCCGACTTTGATTCTGCTGAAGGATGGAGAAAACAAACAGCAGTTTGTCGGCCTCCAGCAACAGGCGGCACTGGTTTCGGCCATTGAAGCTGAACAGTAGAGTTTCCATCGTCTGGAAAATAAAAATCCCGTCTTGCCGACGGGATTTTTTTTGTTATCGGAGCTCGACGGAACCTGTCTGCTTCTGAAGTAAAAAACCGGCGAATTCCGATGGAATTCGCCGGTTGTAAGATTGGTCGGAGTGACAAGATTTGAACTTGCGACCTCTACCACCCCAAGGTAGCGCTCTAGCCAGGCTGAGCTACACCCCGACACTTGAAAAGTGATCAAGAAGGCGCAGAAAGTAGCACGGTGCCGCAGGAGCGTCAATGTCCGGATGAGAGAAAAAGAAGCTCACCTGACCCATTGCCGCTTTATGGCGCGTCGATGGTTTTTTTCCGGGCAGCGGCGGTCTGCTCTTTCAGCTTCTGTTTCATGATCCGGCGTTGTTCCGCAAGATCTTTTACCTTCCCGCCGATATGTTCTTCGCCGCGTTCGCGGGCGAGAGCGATCTGGCGTTCGCGTTCCAGGAAGCGGGCTTTCCGCTCGGCGGAATAGCGGTCGTGGCAGTGGGGGCAGCTGACGCCTTTGACGTAAAGCTCGCTTTTTTTATCATCTTCTGTGATGGGCATACGGCAGGCGTGGCATTGATCGTATTCGCCTTTTTCAAGGTTGTGCTTTACGGCCACCCGGTTGTCGAAGACAAAACATTCCCCATTCCACATGGATTCTTCTTCCGGAATTTCCTCCAGATATTTCAGAATGCCGCCTTTTAAGTGATAGACTTCCTCAAAACCGAGTTCTTTCAGGTAGGCCGTGGATTTTTCGCAGCGGATTCCGCCGGTGCAGAACATGGCGACTTTCCGGTGTTTGGAGGGATCTAGATTTTTTTTCACGTATTCCGGAAATTCGCGGAAAGATTCCGTGTTTGGGTTTACAGCGTTTTTAAAGGTTCCGATACCTATCTCATAGTCGTTCCGGGTATCGATCAGCAGGGTTTCGGGATCGCTGATCAGTTCGTTCCAATCCTTCGGTTCCACATAGGTACCCACTGTTTTGCAGGGGTCGATCCCTTTAACACCGAGGGTGACGATTTCTTTTTTAAGCCGGACCTTGGTGCGGTAGAACGGATTGGTTTCGTCATATGACTCTTTGCTGTCGATATCCGCCAGCCGTTCATCGGCTCTGAGGTAAGCGAGCAGTTCATCGATCGCCATACGCGATCCGGCAACGGTGCCGTTAATGCCCTCGGCTGCCAGCAGCAGCGTTCCGCGGATTTCGCGGTCCGTCATAAACTGCAGCAGAGGTTCCCGGAGCGATTCATAGTCATTGAGTTTAACAAACTTATACAGTGCACATACAACAATCGGTTTCATGGCGCGCGCTTTTAAAGATCCGGTTCCGAAATTTCAATGAACAATAGTGGAAAATAAGCCGGCCTCATGCCCAAAGGAAGGGTATTGCTATAAGATTGTTGAATGGATGAAGAATATGACGGCGAGGGTGAGGTAGAGCCCGCCGGCGCAGGCCATCGGAATCCAGACGAGAATGCGGTGTTTGAAGTGGATCTGCATGCTGCGTTCGACAAACCAGGTGAGCGCGAATCCTGCAGGATAGAGAAAAATATAGGGGACAGTCAGAAATCCTTTAAGTTCCTCGAGAGTCCGGAAGTCGCCATAGATCAGTAGGATACGGTGGATGAGGATCAGAAGGGCCCAGCTGATAAACAGACCGGAAGTCGCAATGTAGATTTTTCCGTATGGACTCATGATGTATACCTTGTCTGGATTTTAAAAGTATCCGGTGCCGTGAGTTTGCGCACGCATTTTTTTTATTCCGGTTCTCCATCTTAGCCTGGGGCTGTTTTTAACAACAGAACGTCGAATTCTTCCGGAGCATGAGCGTGATCTTGATGTGATGTGCGGTGACGGGTGTGATGATGAAAAAAGAGATTCCCGTTGAGGAATAGCGCGGGATGAACCTAACTTCTTTAAACGAAACCGGCACATTGATCGTTGAGGTGCAGTGTGCATGTATCGACGCGATGAATTCCGGCGATTTTAGGAAAGAGGTTATGGGCTGCTGAGTCCGGCTGAGAATTTTTTTTGATCTCAAGGGGCTCAGTTTTCCGGACTGTTCCGGTCTCGGGGTGCTGTTGTCCTGTATGCGTCGGGTTCGCACCGGCGGTAAAAGACAGGTGCTGTACAGTCTTCAGCCGAAGGTGCGGAGTTGGTTCATCCGGAACGGGGTTTGGCCATTACTGAAACCCGGGATGACGCATCGGCCATATGATTGAACCTTTCTGAATAAACTACGGATGCGGAGGCTGCTGCAGCGCGGCCTCCTTCTGTTCGTGTTAACTGTGCGGATGGTTTCCGGGTGAGACCGTCAGCACTTCCAGGGCTGCGTCGGTGGTGTCATAAAGATCAAAAATCCGGGTCATTTTCACCAGCCGGAACATGGCCAGGACCTGTTCGCCGACGTGGGTAAGGACCATTTGATTTTCGCTTTCCTTAACTTTGCGTAACAGTGAAAGCAGGGCACCAAGGCCGGTGGAGTCGATGAATTCCACATTCCGGAGATCCATAATGACGTTGAATCCCGGAGTGATTTTTTTTCCGCTGATTTCTTTGAATGCAGGGACCGACTGCACGTCCAGCCGGGGCTGAACCGGTTCAAGTACGATGATTTTACGTTGTTCTATACGGGAGGATTTCATTCGGTGTCTCCTTTTTCTGAGCGATTGAATGTAAGCAATAGCCGGTTCCAGCCATTGTAGCGGGAGTACTCAATCCGGTCGGCGATCTGATTGATAATATGCCACCCGAATCCACTGGTGGATTGGCCGGAGAAGTCGGGGGCGTGAATGGCATCAATATCGAAGGGTTTACCTTTGTCGTACAGGCTGAATGCAATGCTGGCGGGTTGAGAATTTACATGAATCTGAATGGGCTGGTGCTTTTCCGCTTCATAGGCGTGTTTGATAATGTTGATGAGTGCCTCGTGGAGTGCGGTGATAATGTCGTTTTTTCTCTGTCTGGAAATATTATCCTGCGAGGTACTTCTCAACTGTTCGTTGATGAATGCATGAAATTCATCAATAGTCTCTTCGCCATTGATCATGGTCAGGATGTGCGGGGACTGTTTCCCGAAGGTGGGTTCATGCTGGCCGGCCAGATACCGCCGGAGCACGTTGCAATCCGTTCGGAAGCTTTGTGCTGCGGTATAAAAGGATTCCGAGCTGAACTGTTGGTCTGCGGAGCTGTCACCGATGTGGTAACGGTCGACTTCCGCAAGCTGGAACAACCCGGGTTTTCCTCTGAGATATAACCTGCGCCAGTCTTCATTCAGGGCAAGAATTTCCTCGGCGTTCCGCGGGGCGAGTCCTACCCAGTGCAGCTGGCCGAAGGCAATATCCGGCAGGGCAGGGAGGAGACGGAGCAGGGGAAGGATCTGCGCATTTCTGGATTTCGGATCGGCCCGGGTAGTCCACTGATGAAATGAAAACGTTTTCCAGAGTGCGGGATCGGTTTCGGTCGGAATTTTTACACACTGAATGCGTCGGATCGGCAGCTGCCTGTATTTCATAAGACGGACCAGAGCGATCAGTAAAGTGAGCGGCCATGTCAGAAGCAGTATAAGCAGAGCCGCAATCCGGCCGGCGATACCAACGGTTAAACGGCCCCGTCCTTGCTGGTGGTTAGCTGCGATCGGAAAGCGGTCGGAAACCGCCGATGTTTCCGGATCTTTGTAGGCCAGATGGTTACGGTCGATCACAGCCTTTTCGAGTTCGAGTTGGCTTTCTATGCAGGTGTCTTTCATCACGCAACATGCTTTCAGTGTAGTTTGCTTTCGAATAATGCAACGTTCCGCAATGCTGACATCCGGACCGATAACGGAATTTTTTTCGATCCGGCAGTTTTCTCCGATCCAGACCGGAGGCTGAAGCCTGACGGAGGGGTGTATCACGCTTCCGGCACCGATCCATAGCCCTTTTTCCTTTTCGGGCCCGTAGACGAATTGCCCGGGAAACTGATGATGCAACAGGATTTTCGAGGAGGAAAGCAGATGATGTGATGAGCGGCAGTTGAGCTCGGGGCCGTATACAGGTAGAGAGGGAACGTTCTCGCGCAGGAGAAAATCAGCCAGTTCGTCCGGCGAAGCGGCGGTGCAGTGGTTTAGACGAGACGGGGTTAATGAGGCCCATCCGGTCCATACGCCGTTCTCATCCATGAGGAGTGCGGAGCCGTTGGCATGCATACGGTGCAGGTGTTCCGCGTCAAACGGAGGCAGGCGAAACAGATCGCCCAGAAGATATGCGCCCCGGATATCAAGCCTTTTCAGTCGCTCGACAACTGATGCGTTCCGGGAAATGTCGATAAGGCGGATTTTCAGTCCCCAGCGAGTTCCATTGCCGAAAAAAGCGGCGGCAGCATCCGGTTTGTCGTTGATGATGATAACCAGGTCTTCAATGCCCAGGTCGCTCAGTCGCCCGGCAATGCGGTCGGCCATATTTTTTCCGGACAGCGGCAGCAGATAGGCCGGAATATGCTCTGTAATGGGGGCGAGTGAAGTGTCGGCACAGAGTGCCGGCAGTACGGCCGTGCGGAAGGGGGAATCGGCAGAGCCGGAAGAGGATGCTTCAGGCATATCAGTAAGCTCCTTTATCTGTAAATGCTACGGGGATGGAAGGGAGCCGGGGTTTAATATTCATCCGGATAGAGGTGAGCTCTGGTTTGGTGTCGAGTCGGCGGTGATCGGCATCTGTGTGCGGATTAGTGTCCCGAGACCGGGCGATGCACTTCGTCAGCAAAACTTCAGTCTGGTACTGATTATCGTTCATTTTCCGGCCTGTACGTTTTCTGCCGAGCTGTAAAAACCGCATTTGGAGTGTTTGGGTTGAGCGGTCTGCGAAAAGACTGTTTGTTTTTTTTCATATATCGGAATGATTTATCCCCGTTGGTGTGCGGTAGCGTATTATATTGTTGTGAACCTCTGTAAGCAATTAGTGTACTAAAATTAATACAGTAGGAAAACGTCGAAATGAGGGGACGAGCCGTGTCTTTCCGGGGAGGAGCTATATCGGCGGAATGAGATGAATATCAGAAATGAAAACAGAGAATTACAGCATAAAGGGTTTTCTGCCCTGCGGGAGGCGGTCGGAGCCCCTTCCGTTGATGTTTGTTTTTCTTGGTTTGGGGAACGGTTTTGGGCAAGATGCGCCGTCTTACGATTTCCAAGGGGAACAACATGACTGGATTAAATGATGATGGCGGGTTGCCGAAAATTACATTGCCTTCAACCGAAGGGGCTTCCGGCGGCGGGTTTGATGGCGGTGGGGTAACATCCAATGCCGATCTGACGGCTGAGGCCCGGGAGTCGCTTAAAGGTAACTGGGGGATGGCGGTTCTCGGCTACGTTTTATACACTGCGTTCTCATTTTCCATTTCTTTCTTTATCATTGCAGCCACGTTTTTTGTGAGCGTGGTTGCCGGGTTGGGCGGTGGAGATGTTAAAGCCGCTGCAGACCTGATCGGTGGAGTGGCCCAGCTTTTTCAGTTTTTTGTGATGCCGCCGGTAGTTATTGGGTTTTATGCGTATTACCTGGGAATTGCTCAGGAGGATGCGGCCCATCTGGAACTGTTGTTTGTCGGGTTTAAGCGGTTCTGGAAATCGCTGGGCGTCTACTTTTTCTATATTCTGTTTATCTATCTGTGGATGCTGCTGCTGATCATTCCCGGCTTTATTAAATGTTTCAGTTATTCGCAGGCTTTTTTCATTATTGCCGACGATGAGGATTGCGGGCCGTTGGAGGCCATTAGACGGAGCAGGGAAATGATGGCGGGGAACAAATGGAAGTTTTTCTGCCTCAACCTGCGGTTTATCGGATGGGGTTTGCTGGCTTTGCTGACGTTCGGTATCGGGTATCTGTGGCTGGTTCCGTACATACAGACCTCGCTTGCAAAATTTTATGAAGATGTAAAATGATGCTTCCAATACCGTGTTACCACATTTTTTAATCCTTTTAACCCGATAATATCTATGTCTGAACCAACCATTGGAACTTTTGAACTGCACGGCACCGATCCTTCCTGCAAAGCGCGGCGCGGAACCTTTCATACCAAACACGGCAGGGTGGAGACGCCTGTTTTTATGCCGGTGGGCACCCAGGCGACGGTTAAAGGCATGTCGCCGGCGGAAATGCACGAGCTGGATTGTGAGATTCTGCTGGGCAATACCTATCATCTGAATGACCGGCCGGGCCCGGACCTGATTGAGCGGATGGGCGGGCTGCATGAATTTATGGGCTGGGACCGCGCAATTCTGACCGACAGCGGCGGCTATCAGGTCTTCAGTCTCGGTTCGATGAATAAAATCACGGATGAGGGCGTTTCGTTCCGGTCGCATTCCGATGGACGGAAGCATTTTATCGGTCCGAGAGAATCGATGGAGATTCAGCGTAAGCTGGGGTCGGATATCGCGATGGTTTTTGATGAGTGTCCGCCGTATCCGAGCGAGAAGGAATACGCTTGCAAAGCCGTACGCAGAACCCTAGATTGGGCGGCTATTTGCAGGGAAGCGCCCCGGGCGGAAGGCCAGCTGTTTTTCGGTATTGCGCAGGGGAGTGTCTATGCGGATTTGCGCGAGGAGTGTGCCAAGGCGCTGGTCGATATGGAATTTGACGGCTACGCCATCGGCGGTGTGAGTGTCGGCGAACCGGATGAGCTGATTATCCGGGGAGTGGAGGACACCGTGGATCATCTGCCGAAGGAGAAACCGCGCTACCTGATGGGTGTCGGCGAAATGGCCCAGATGGTGGAGTCGGTGGCACGGGGTGTTGATATGTTTGACTGTGTGATGCCCACCCGCCAGGCCCGTAACGGCACGGTTTCCACCCGGCGTGGACGCTATCCTGTGAAAGCGGCCCTCTATAAGGAGGATACCCGCCCGTTGGAGGAAGGATGTACCTGCTATGCGTGTAAAAACTTTACACGTGCATATGTGCGTCATCTGCTCAATGTCGGCGAGATTCTGGGGCTGAGACTGGTAACGATGCATAACCTGCATTGCTATCTTGAATTTATGAGAGAGATGAGAAAATCGATTGAAGAAGGCCGTTTTGCCGAATTCCGTGCGGAATTCCATGCCGGCTATTCGGTCATTTGCGAGGACCACGTTTTAAACGTAAAGGAGAACAACTAGATGAACCTATTACCCCTTACCATCGCACAGGCTGAGGCGGCTCCGGCGGCTGCCGGATCGCCGCTGCAGTTCCCGATCATGATGGTTATTCTGTTCGCGATCATGTATTTCATGATGATCCGTCCGCAGAAGCGCCGCGAAAAGGAACGTAAGGAGATGATCAATTCGGTGAAGAGCGGCGCCCGCGTACTGCTCACCAGCGGAATCATCGGCGAAGTCGTCAACGTGAAGGAAAATACGCTGATCATCAAAATTTCGGACAACACCAAAGTTGAGTGCGTTCGCGCGGCCATTTCCCAGATTCTGGAAAAAGGCGAAACTCCGGCCGAAATCGAAGCAACGAAGTAGGAAAGGTTTCTGAGATGGACAAAAATAAACTCTGGAAATGGATCTCTCTCTTTTTTCTGACCGGTATGTCGGTCTGGATGGTGGCGGATCTTGGGGTGACCTGGGGGCTGGACCTGCAGGGCGGTTCCAGTTTCACGATTCAGGTCGATGAAGATGATGTGCGCCAGAAGTTGGTTGAAGGCGATGAAACAATTTCTTCGGTCGATCAGCTTAAAGATTCGGACGTAAAGAAAAAGGTTCAGGAAACGCAGCAGATTGCGGTTGAGATTATCCGCAACCGTATTGATGGGCTGGGTACTGCAGAACCTGAAATTTATCCGCAGGGAAATGACCGGATTGTGGTTCGTCTTCCCGGTGTCGATCCGGAAACCCGTGCAGAAGCCAGAGCGCAGATTTCACGCGATGCGGTGCTGAGCTTCAAGCTGGTCCATAAAGACAGCGCGCAGTGGGTCGCGGAAGTTTTCGGTTCCGGTCAGATGCCGCCCGGTTTTAAAATGGGTGGGCAGGACAATGCGGGGATTTTCCTGGTACGCGATCGAGAAGCCATGGCCGATGAAGAGCTCGACCGCGAATTCTTCAAGCGTCTGCGCCGGTTCGGCGACAAGCCGGCTGACTTTATGCTGATGGAGGACCGTCACAAGGATAATTCCAAAATTTACCGTCCTGAATATATTGAGCGCCGCCGCCAGATGGGCGGAGACCGTGTGCAGAATGCATCGGTTATGCCGGATCCGATGACCGGTCTGCCGACGATCTCACTCGAATTTGATTCAGAAGGCCGCAACGAATTCGGTCGTATTACGGAAGAAAATGTAAACCGGCGTCTTGCGGTGATTCTTGATGATAAACTGTATTCTGCGCCGAATATCAATGAAGCGATTTACGGGAATGCATCGATTTCCGGAAGTTTCAGTAACGCTGAAGCCCGCAAACTGGCCAATGTGCTGAAAGCCGGGGCTCTGCCGGGCCGGGTGAAAATTGTGGAAGAACGTACGGTTGCTCCGACTCTCGGCCATGATTCAATCAGCAGCGGGATCAAAGCGATTATCATCGGTGGAGTTGCCGTGCTGGTCTTTATGGGCGTCTACTATCTGATTCCGGGGATGATTGCGAACTTCTCGCTGATTTTCGTTCTGCTGCTGCTGCCGATCGGCATGGTGGTTTCATCCGGATTTCTCGGTGCGGCCACGGGATCGCTGCAGGGCGGGGGAATCAGTCTCCCGACGCTGACGCTTTATGGTATTGCCGGTATTGTGCTGACTGTCGGTATGGCGGTGGATGCCAACGTACTGACCTTTGAGCGTATGCGTGAGGAATGGAAAGTCGGCAAGTCCGTTTCCGGCGCCATTAACGCCGGTTACAATAAAGCTTTCAGCACCATTCTGGATGCGAACGTTACGACTCTGCTTACCGCCGTTATTCTGTTCTGGCAGGGTTCCGGTCCGATTCGCGGCTTTGCGGTGACGCTGAGTGCGGGTATTATTGTTTCGATGTTCATCGTGCTGGTCATTACCCGTCTTGGGTTTAATACGTTGGCGGATAACGGTATGCTCAAGAGCATTAAGATGCTGTCTATTCCGGGGCTGCAGAATGCAAACTTTAATTTCCTGGGCAGCCGGAAAATCGCTGCAGCTGTGTCGTTGCTGATTATTATCGGTTCGTGGGGCCTTTTCTTTAAGAAAGGTGATGCGAACTTCGGGGTCGATTTTAAAGGGGGGTCCGTGATTACCTTTGAATTCGACCAGAAGCAGGATATCGAAGTGGTCCGCGCTGCACTGAATGATGCCGGATTTCCGACGGCGGGTATTGCCTATCAGGCTGATGTCAGCGGCGGGGAAGTGCTGGAACTGAAAATCAGTGATTCCGGTGAAGAAGCGGAGCCGGCCCTTGAGGCGGTTAAAGCTCTCGACGGCGGCTATATTGATGTTAAAAACGACAGTGTAGGTTCGCAGATCGGATCTGAGCTGAAGCGTAAGGGGCTGATGGCCATTATCTGGTCGCTGGTCGGCATCATTATCTATATTTCGATCCGCTTCGAATTTGCTTTTGCCTGCGGTGCCATTACTGCATTGGCGCATGACGTGCTGATTACGGTCGGGCTCTTCTGTGCGCTGGGTAATGAGCTGAGTATGCCGATTATTGCAGCCCTGCTGACTATTGTCGGTTACTCGGTGAACGATACGATTGTGGTGTTTGACCGTATTCGGGAAGATCTGAAGCTGGAGAAGGGCAAATCCTATCAGGAAATTGCGAATCTCTCCATCAACCAGACCCTCAGTCGTACGCTGCTGACCTCGGTGACTACGTTGCTCACAGTGATCATGCTGTTGCTGTTCGGCGGTGGTGCAGTACAGGATTTTGCACTGGCACTGACTATCGGTATTCTGGTGGGCACCTATTCTTCAATCTTTGTGGCCACACCGGTGGTTCTGCTCTGGCACAAGGGAGAGAAAAAGGTTCAGTAGACTTCGGGTACTTAATTATTCTATCCTGTGGGCGTTCCGTTGACCGGGGCGCCCTTTTTTAATAATGACTGAAAAAAGACACAGATTAGCGTTTCCGATCATGAACTTTCTGCTTCAGCGGGTGGTGGTTCAGGATCTTCCGGCTGATAGCCATGAAAACCGCACACGCCTCGGCATGCTGGCCGGGTGGGTGAGTACGGTGATGAGTGGGTTCATGGCGGCGGCAAAGTTTTTTCTCGGTTTTATCTCCGGGTCGGTTTCGATGATGGCCGATGCCACAAACAATCTGACGGATATGGGCAGTTCGCTGGTGATTGCCCTGGGTTTTCAGTGGTCGAGAAAACCGCGGGATGAGGATCATCCTTTCGGTCATGGACGAATCGAGGCTGTAGCCACCCTGGTGCTGGCGATTGCGCTGATTCTTGTGGGGGCCGAGGTTGGACGTTCGGGCATTGAACGACTGGTGAATCCGAAACCGGTTGAAGCCCCGTTCTGGGTGCTGGTGATGGTCGGGCTGACGGTTGCGGTTAAGACCTGGATGGCGGTTTTTGCGCGGCAGCTTGCGCGGCTTTCAAAATCAAAAGTATTGGAGGCCGATGCCTGGAATCATGCTTTTGATATTGTCTGTACGCTCATGGTTCTGGTGGCTCTGCTCAGTTCCGGATACGGGTGGGGGGCTGTCGATGGTTGGACGGCAATCGGTGTGGCGGGGTTTATTCTCTACACCGGAGTTTCATATGCGCGGGAGGCGATCGATATTCTGCTGGGTAAAAAGCCGGATCCTGAAACCGTACGTGAAATTCATGATGCTGTGCTCGATGTTGACGGTGTGATGGGGGTGCATGAAATCATGGTGCATCACTACGGTGATGTGAAAATGGTATCTTTTCACGTGGAGGTGGATGCCAATATCAGCCTTGTGGATGCCCATCTGATCTCGGAGGAGGCGGAATCGGCTGTGGAACGGAGCTTCAGGTGGCGGGCTCTGGCTCATCTCGATCCGGTGGATCGGTCCCATCCGTTTTTTGATGTGCTCAGCCGCAGTGTGCATGAGTTTCTGGAGCAGGAACACTGTCTGGTGGATGTGCACGATCTGCGCGCGGAAGGTGATGCGGAGCCGTTCAGTATTTCCTTTGATCTGGTTACTGATATGGAAACGTCCCGCACTGAGTATGATGGGATTTATGATCGGGCGGTCCAATGGCTGGAAGAGCGCATCGGACGGCAGGTGAACCGGGTTGAGATCGGTATTGAAGCCGCTGTGGAAAGTGCTCCGATGGTCCGCAGGGCATTCCGGCTTCCAGACGCAGGAAAATGATCCATTGCGTATTTGCTACGGTCTTTATTGCTGTTATGATTTGAGATCACTTTGATGATTTGATTTAAGCGGAGAAAAATATGGCGCAGAAACTGGGAGATACCACCTGGGTAAACGAACTTATTCCGGATCTTGAGGTACGGAAAAACCAGTTTGTTGTTGATACAGATGAGGTGGATGATGAACTGATCGAAGTTTTTGTCGATGAACTGCATCGCCTTTCCAATGAACTGAAGGAGGGGCTGTCTTCGGAAAATGCCGAAATGGTCCGTATTGCGGCGCACTCCATTAAAGGTATGGGCGGTACGATCGGTCTGCCTGAGATTTCCGTGCTGGGGCTGGAAGTTGAAAACTGTGCAAAGGAAGAACGCCTCTCTGATGCGCGCCGGCTGGTGACGGCGCTCGGGGATTGGATGAAAACGCTGGATTAACGCCGAATGATTTCATCATCTCAGGATAATATGCAGAATTTGCCCTCTTCCCGGCTGGCTCAGAAGTTGTCCGGCCGGGTACTTGTTGTGGATGATGAACTGCCGAACAGGCTCTACCTCAGGAAACTGCTTGAAACCAGAGGGTGTGAGGTTTTTGATGTCGATGAGGGACCGGCTGCGCTTAATATTGCCATCCGGCAGGCACCGGACCTTATTCTGGTCGATGTGATTATGCCTGGAATGGATGGTTTTGAACTCTGCGATCTTTTGCGGAAGGAACCCCGTACCTCCCATATCCCGGTTATCATGGTGACGGCGAAGTCGAAGATTGAAGACATTGAAACGGGATTTGAACTCGGTGCGATGGATTATATCCGGAAACCCTTTAATCCCCGTGAGCTGGTTCTGCGGGTCGGCAATGCGCTGGCGCTGAAAAAAAGTAATGATGAGATTACGATCTGGAATAAGCGCGTTTCGCGCGATCTTTCTCTGGCGGGGGCCATCCAGCGGTCGCTCTTTTCCGATATTCCGCATTTTTCTCAGCGGTTTGAAGTCCGGATTGCTTATGAACCCTGCATGGATGTCGGGGGTGACGCGTTTGATATCATATCGCTTCCGAACGGAAAGCATGCGGTTTATGTGGCGGATGTGTCCGGGCACGGCGTGGCACCGGCTATGATTTCTTCGCTGTTGAAAGCCACGGCCAGCGAAATGATTCATCGGTATGCTGACCGGGGACCTGCGGAGGTGTGTAATGCTCTGAATATGATGTTCCGGCGGCGGATTGATAATCCCTCCTATTTTGCAACTCTGTTTATGGCCATTCATGATGCGGAGACGCTGGAGTGGCGGTGTATGAACTGCGGTCATCCGAATCCGGTGCTGATTCGCGACGGTGAATATATCAGTCTTGGTCGTGAAGGCGATGGCGGGGGGGCTCCGGTGGGTTTTCCTTTCGGGCCGGAACGTCCGTATACGGAAGACGATGAGGTGATCATTAAAGACGAGGGAAACTCCTTTCTGCTTCTTTACACCGACGGTCTTATGGAAGCGCGCCACCGCGAGAGCGGCGAGGAGTGCGGCGATTTCATGAAGAAGACTTATCAGAAAGTGGTCTCTCAGCCGGAACATCCCAATAAAGCAGTACGTCTGCTGCGTGAACTGGAGGGGTATGATTTCGATATTGCGGCTGACGACTGTACGGCCATATCGATCCACATGCTTGATCCGCGGCGCATTGTGCTTGAGCAGACTGTGCCGCGAAATATTCATCTGGTATCTGAGGTTGCCCGCCAGTCTGAAGCCGCGGTGACCTCGGTCGGTATTTCGGTGAATACAGCGGCCATGCTGCGGTTGCTGGTGATGGAACTTGGTGCGAACCTGGTGGACCATAGCGGGCTGGATGAAGATGATTCGTTCTGGCTGCAGATCCGGGTGGATGGAAAAACCTGTCAGGTGGTACTGCGTGACGAGGGCGCGGAGTGGGATCTGGAAGAAGCGCTGAACCGGAAACTCGATGATTCCTACATGGGCGAGCGCGGGCGCGGACTGGCTATTACCAATACGATTACCGACCGGATTGAACGTTATCGGGTTCAGACACAGAATCTGACCTATTGTACCATTGTTGACGAGGAACGCGATTCATAATGGAACGTCCTGTATACAGAGCCCGGCGGGAGTTGTTTGATCGGATGGAAATTCCGATCACAAAGGCTGATGCACATATTCTCAAGTTTAAGCAGCGTTCGCGCCTGCTGGTCTGGGAAGGGATGCTTCGCAGTCTGCTGGTGGTAAAGCGGACGATGGATATTCTGGGTAGTACTGTGGCGATTCTTGTTCTGCTGCCCGTTTTTTTTCTGGTGGCGCTCTGTATTCTGATGGAGGACGGCTTCCCGGTGATTTATGTGCAGAAACGCGTGGGGTTGAATGGACGTGAATTCCGGTTCTATAAATTCCGTACCATGGTCCGCAATGCCGATGCATTGCGCGCGGAGCTGGAAGAGCAGAATGAACTGAGCGGAAGAGTTACATTTAAAATGAAAAACGATCCACGTGTATTGAAAGTCGGGCGCTTCCTCAGACGTTCGAGCATAGATGAAATTCCTCAGTTTTTCAATGTGCTCATCGGGGACCTTTCTCTGGTTGGGCCTCGTCCGCCGTTGCCGGAGGAAGTGCGGAAGTATACACTGTCGGAACGGAAGCGGCTGCATGTTAAACCCGGGCTGACGTGTCTGTGGCAGATCGGCGGGCGGGCGGATGTTCCGTTTCATGAACAGGTCGGCCTGGATATGCAGTATATACAGAGTCAGAGTTTCTTTAAAGATATGATAATCATGTTGAAAACGATTCCCGCTGTATTATTCGGTCGCGGGGCATATTAGGGAGGTACTTGCGTTATGTTGGTGAATTGCGAGAAACAGAATGAAATAGGAGTCGTGCGGGTCAGTAAAGCCCTCACGGCGGCGACGGTCGATGCCTTCCGCGATCAGTTTAATCATTGGTCTTCGGCGGAGACCGATGTGAAAAACTATGTTATCGATCTGGCCGAAGTGGATTTTATGGATTCCGCCGGACTCGGTACACTGATTGCCGTATTGAAGCGGGTTACTGAACAGGGCGGGGATATGAAAATCGCCAATCTGCAGAAGAAGCCGCGTATGGTTTTTGAAATAACACGGGCGTATAAGGTGTTTGAAATTTATGAGTCCGTCGAAGATGCTATCAAAGGTTTCGAGTAGAGTGCTGACCGATGATCGCCGTAATCAACACCTCCATCCCATGCACATGGGCAGGGGATATCAGCGAAAAGCCGTGGGCGTTGCTTCCCATTGCGAACCGGCCGCTGATTGATTACTGGCTGGAAGCCTGCACAGAACAGAATATCCGGTCGGTTCATATTGTTCTGCATGATGGTGCGGAAGAGGTGGAGCGCTTTGTGGGGTCCGGCTCCCGCTGGAATGTGGTCGTTGAATATGTTTTTGCGCGAAGCACCGAGACGCCGGTCGATTATCTTCGTTCGATTTCCGGATACTGGAAAAACGGACTGCTCTATTTCGGCGGGCCGTTTTTTATGCGCCGGCGGCAGGCGTTCACTCCGGAGCATTTCAGCCGGTTGCCGGCCTGCTGTCATGGGCCGGGCGATCCGCCGGTTTTTCTCTATGGTCGGGATGAACACGATGTGAACCTGCTGCTGGACGGCGGTTCCCCGCCCGGCCGCGGGCTTGAGGAGGTGCATGTTCATCCTTATATTATTGAAACAATCGAGGATTATTTCGATATCAATATGAAACTGGTTGCGGGGGAGTTCACGCGCTACGTCACGGCCGGATTCGCTACGCCCGATAAATCCTCCGTGGGGTTTAATGTCCGGACGCCCCCGTCGAGTTACCTGCGTGCGCCGATCATTGTCGGCGATGACTGTCGTTTCGGGGCGATGACCACCATTGGTCCCAAAGCACTTGTGGCGAATCATGTCATCGTGGATGCATTCAGCGAGCTTTCCAACTGCCTTGTGCTGGAAGATACGTATATCGGACGGAATCTTGAAATCCGCAATAAAATTGTGGCGGGCAACCGGGTGATTGATCCGAGAGACGGAACGTGTATTCAAATTGATGATTCGTGGTTGATTGCGCGGAACCGGCCCGAGCTGCTGACCGAAGATGTGGTACGGCTCACTGTGCTTTGGGGAGTGGCGCTTGTGCTGGCAACATTGCAGTTGATTCCGTTTCTGGTGTTGTATCCTCTGATCAGGCTGACCGGGATTGCCGGTTTCAAGAAACAGCAGTTTCATGATCCGCACACCGGATATATCGCTCTCCCGGTTTTCGGCAAAAAAGCCAACCGAAAGTCGATGCTTTACCGTGTTTTCCGGGCGCTGTCGCTCGACCGCTTCCCGCTGATTCTGCTGGTTTTGCGCGGGCGCATGTTTCTGAGCGGACAGCCGCCGCTGCGGCATCCGAAGGATGATGAAGTTGTGAAGCAGCTTCGTCGCTATTATCCCGGGGTCTTCTGCTACCGTGATTATAATCTTGATTCCGACCTGCTCACGGATGCGCTTTGGTATGCACACATCCGTTCGTTGTATGAGGATCTTAAAATTCTGGTGAAAGCGCTCGTCAGTCGTTTCCTTACAGCTGGTCGTCAAATTCCGGCGGATACCGAGTGAGCCGTGCTTCCAAACATTGGGAAATCCGCCCGGCCGATGAGGGGCGGGTCCGGCAGCTCAGTCTGAAGGCTGAACTGCCGCTTCCGCTGGCCCGGGTTCTGTTGCTGCGCGGTTTTCAGACCCCGGATGAGCTTGAGGCCTTTCTGAATCCGAAACTGGCTGATCTCTCCGATCCGTTTCTTCTTCCGGATATGGAAAAGGCGGTGTCCCGGCTTTGGCAGGCTTTTGAGTCCGGAGAAACCATTACGGTTTTCGGGGACTATGATGTGGATGGCGTGACATCGGCGGCTCTGCTTACCCGTGTTTTTGTTGAGCTGGGAGCAAAGGTGGTACCATTTATTCCTGACCGTCTGGATGAGGGATATGGACTTTCCACCGAAGCGTTGGAGCGCTGCATTACCTCGCATGAATCCTCTGTGGTGGTGTCGGTGGATTGCGGTGTCAATTCGGTGGACAGTGTCCGGATGGCTCAGGCGAGGGGAGTGGATGTGATCGTGACCGACCATCATGAACCTGCAGAGGAGACGGCCCCGGCTTTTGCTCTCATCAATCCCAAACTCGGCGAGGTCCGGTCGCTGGAAATGCTTTCAGGGGTCGGTGTGGCATTCAAGCTGGCGCATGCGCTGGTTAAATACGGTCGGGAGTGCGGCCATTCCGCAGCGGTTACGTTGAAGCTGCGTGAGTATCTCGATATTGTTTCATTGGGCACTGTAGCGGATATCGTACCGCTGCGTGGAGAAAACCGGATTCTGGTGCGCCATGGCCTGGCCCAGCTGGGCCGCACGCGCTGGCCGGGACTGGAGGCCCTGAAAAATGTGGCTGGGATGAAAGGGGAACCGGAAACCTATCATCTGGGTTTTCAGCTCGGGCCGCGCATTAATGCTTCGGGCCGGATCGGCCAGCCGATGGAGGCGCTTTCTCTGCTGCTTACTCCCGATCCGGCGCAGGCGCAGCGTACTGCGCAGGTTCTCGATCGGACCAATGCGGAGCGCCGGAAGATTGAGCGGGAAATGGCCGATGAGGCGTTTGAAGAAATCGACACGTATTTTGATCCGGAGAAACACTATGGTCTGGTGGTGGCCCGCGAGGGGTGGCATCCCGGTGTGGTCGGGATTGTGGCTTCACGAGTGTCCCGCCATTATAACCGGCCGGCTATCATCATGGGGATTGAAGAAGATGGGCATGCGCGCGGATCGTGCCGGAGCATTACGGAGTACAACATGCTCGACGGGCTGCAGGCCTGTGCGGAGCTGCTCACGAAATTCGGCGGCCATAAAATGGCGGCGGGGCTGGAGGTAAAGTCGGGGCAGCTGGATGCGTTTAAGGAGCAGTTCAACCGCGCGGTTTCCCTGGCTCTGAAAAAGGTGGATCTGACTCCGGTTCTGCAAATTGATGCTGTACTTAACCCGAACGATGTAAATGATGAATTTTACAATGAGATGAAAAAACTGCGGCCGTTCGGGCAGGATAATCCCGAACCGGTCTGGGCCATGGAAAAGATGTCGGTTTCGGGGGCGCCGCGTGTGGTTGGAGAAAATCATCTGAAGCTGTCTCTGGTTTCGGCTGGATGCAGATTTGATGCGATTGCATTTAATTTTCCGCTGGAAAACCTGCCGTCCGGAAATATAGACGTTGCATTCATGCTCAAAGAAAACTGCTGGATGGGGAATACCACGCTGCAGCTTCAGGTTCTCGATATCCGTTCCTCACGTTAGTGGGATTCCTGAATCATTTTTGAGGCCGCTATTGTTGAGATTCTGTTTTGATTGCTTGCCTGCTGCTATGGGGTCTGTCAAAATTGCGCGCAATACGCAGGGGGCACAGTTTACGTAAGGAAATAGCGTGGAAGCACTACAACAGATTTTCGATTCAATTTTACAGAATGCGGGGGATTTAAGTCCGTTTCTTGTGGTCGGGATATTGATACTTGCCGGTTTTGCGGGCAATTATTTCGGGAAATTTTTAAAACTCCCGCATGTGACCGGAAATATTCTCGGCGGCATTATTATCGGTCCAACCTGTCTGGGATTGATCGGAACCGATGAGCAACTGCATGATCTGCAGCCGATTGCAACGTTTGCAATGAGTCTGGTGGCTGTGAGTATTGGTGGACATTTGTCGTACCGGCGTATTCACAATTCACTTCGGCGCATTATTTCCATTTCCATGTTTGAGGTGACGTTTTCGGTTATTACCGTAATTATTGCGGGAAAGCTGTTCGGGATGGATTGGCCGACGACGCTGCTGCTTGCCGGGATCGCGGCTTCCACGGCGCCGGCTACGACTATTGCTCTGATCCGGGAATCGCGTGCAAAGGGGCCGTTTGTAAAAACGCTGATTTCGGCGGTGGCACTGAACAACATTCTCTGCATCCTCATTTTTGTGATGATGCGCACATTTGTGTCGGCTTATTTTGAGAGCGGGGAAACCATTGGAAAAATTGATGATGCTCTGATTCTTTCAGCCTATCATCTGCTGGGAGCTGTGGTGCTGGGACTGGGGATGGGATGGATTACCAGAATACTGGTTTCAAAGCCCCGTTTTCATGATTTTACGACTATTCTGCTGGTTATTATGCTGCTGGACGGATTGGCCGCATATCTGACCCTGAGCCCGCTGCTGGTCTGCCTTTTCTTCGGGGTGTATCTGGGCAATAGTTCTGAGGTGGCGGAAAAGCAGCTGAGCACGCTGACTCCGCTGGAGCCCACGCTCTACGTCATTTTCTTTACACTGGCCGGGGTGTCGCTGCATCTCGATGCTCTGATGGCGGTGGGCCTGGTGGCTATGGTTTATATCGGATCGCGCATGCTGGGAAAAACACTGGGGGCCGCAATCGGGGGGATTGTCGGCAAATGTTCAAAGCGTATGTGGACGAATATGTCGTATGCGCTCTATCCCCAGTCGGGCATTGCTATCGGTCTGGTGGTGCTGCTGAGCGACGATGCGTTTGTTCCTGAAGACATCCAGCAGGCGGTCGGTGCAATTATTCTGGCCGGCGTGACGGTGGCCGAAATTATCGGACCGTTTGCGACGAAAGCGGCACTGTCGCGCTCGGGTGAAGCAAACCGCGATCGGCAGCGTCTGGTCGAATTCCTGGCCGAGGAGTTTATCATGGTTAATCTGAAGGCGCTGGATAAATGGGATGCCATCCGCCAGATGGTCGCTTTTCTGATAAAAACGCATCGGGTTGAGCATATCAGTCAGGAAGAGCTGTATCAGTCCGTTGTTGCGCGTGAAAAGGAGATGTCGACGGCTATGGGAAAAGGTATTGCCATTCCGCATGGTCATATTGAAAAAGGGCCGGCTATTCAGGGTGTTATGGCGATTTGCCGGGAAGGGCTGGAGTTTGATGCCCCCGACAACGGCCCGGTTAAACTGATCATGCTGATCATTACGCCGAAGGATAAAAAGGATATGCACCTGAAAGTGCTTTCCAGTCTTTCCGCCATGATTTCGGACGATGCAATCCGTGATCGTCTGATCTCCGCAATGAGTCCTGAAGATGCCATGGAAGTCATCGAATCCAAAGAAGCACGGGACTATAATTATTTTCTGGAATAGCACCGGGGACAAAAAGAGAGGCGGTGTAAGGAAAAGAGGAGGGAAACCTTACACCGCCCAAGCTGTGCCAAAGCACATGCTTATAATCAACGACGGAGCTCATTCTTTATTGTGGACAAAGTAGCGCTTTTTTTTCAGTGGCGGGAGACAGGCTGATCCCGGGTCGGCAGCGGCTACTCTGAAAATACATGATGCCATATGGAGCTTCCACCGAGCATAAAGTCCAGACGCACAGAGTTTTCCGACCATTTCAGATCTGGGTGGTGTGTTTCCGGCGGCATGTTGGTATAGGCAGGAATGTAGTACAGGCTGTTCCAGTATTTCTGGTCGGTGTCGCGGAAGTAGATTTTATACGAAGGCTGATGGTCGAAATAAAATTCGGTTTTCAGACGCGCTGTTCTGGAGCCGTCCGGTGAAGTCACAATCAGGGTGTCTTCACTGGGCGGGGTGAGAATCCGATAGGCAATGAATACCACAAAAAGTGCAAAGATAACTTTTCCCGGATTTCTAACATCAAATGCCGGGCGCTTTCTGTAGTTGCGTTTCATAGGGAAAAAATAGGTTAACGGTGCGAAAGGTTGAAGACAAAACAACACTCTTTCAGGCGGTTTCCGTATTGCGCTGATTCAGGAAGGGGAGTTGGGCAGGGTAATCGTAAAAATACTTCCATGAGGCGAGGTTTTGAGCTGAACCGATCCGTTGTGAAGGCGGACGTAGGCTTGTACAAGGCTTAATCCGAGTCCGTTTCCGGGGATGGTTCTACTGGAATCACATCGGTAAAACCGGTTGAAGATATGTGGAATATTTTCTTCGGCAATACCCTCCCCGGTATCGGCGATACTGAATCGCACAGAATCCTTTCTGTTTTCAAGAGTGACCCGAATAGATCCGTTAATCCGGTTGAACTTTATGGCATTGTCCAGAAGATTTGCGATGCTTCTCTGGATTTTGCTTCGGTCGGCCCGGATCGCAACCGCTTTGGAGGGGATCTTATTTTCGATAGAGATATTTTTGTTTTTAGCGGAGACAGAAAAAATATCAATGGATTTGCGGAGTTCCTGACCGAGGTCAACGGTTTCGTAGTTCAAAGTCAATACGCCGGTTTCTGCACGTGAAACATCAAGGATGTCGCTGATAAGAGGTGCCAGCTGTTCGCATTCCATGATTACGGAATCGGCGGTCTGTTTGTATTCAGCCGCCGTTGCTGTTTCCCAATCCTGGGTTTCCATCAGTCCTCTGATACGGGTAAGAGGTGTGCGGATATCATGTGCTATGTCGGTAGTTACGTTGCGCAGTTCCTGTACCAGCTTTTCAATGTGTTCCGCCATATTGTTGAATGAATTGCACAGTTCTCTGATTTCCGTTCCTGCATTCTGAATCTGCACCCGCTGCTTCAGGTTTCCTCTGGAAAATAAGGCGGCCGCGTCTGAAACCTTTTTCACCATACGCATTGTGTGATGGGACAGTTTGAATCCTGCGATGATGCTGAAGGGGATGAACAGGGCCAGTAAGACCAGAAAAAGCAGGCTCAGACGCTTCAGCTCAGCAATTCCGTTGGCAAAGTTGCTGTGCAGGAGCATGATGTTTCCGTCATACATTTTTTTCATCACGGCCTGTCCCAATCCCGGGGTGGATAGGTGAGCGATGTTTTTCTGACCAAGGGCGGTACTTTCGGTTTTCAGCATATTTTCTGGGACCAGACCGGCTTTGCCGTTAAGTATGCGGCCTGCGGAATTCAGAATCAGAAGATCGATGTTTTCTGCTGAGGTATGGGCCATGGGATTTTGAATCTTCGATTCGAGAGACTGAAAAATATCGGATAAGGATTCTGAATGGGCAACCCACATATCACCTTGTGCGGAAACGAGTATTTCCAGGTGGTTTTGTCCGGTCGAAGCCTGAACTTCATAGCCGGAGCCATCGTGCAGATCTTCCTGCTCAATACGACCGATCAGGGCTTCCGGGAACTTCCGCCGGAATGTGGTTATGTATTTTTCCGGCCAGCCGGAGGCTGGAAGAATGCGTGATTCGTCCGGGTGTTCTGCTCCCGTGTATTCTTCGGTGATAAACAAGAGGATTTGTTCCAGGTGAATATGGGTTTTAGAGCGTGACTGGCTGTAAACCGCGAACAGTCCGATAAGATAACCGGAGAGAAGCAGTAGAACAGTGATCTGCAGACTGTAGACCGCTGTCCGGAACTGAAACGATTGTGTTTTTTTATTACTGGACCATAAGGGCATAGCCGCATCCCCGGATAGTATGGATGAGTTTAGGTTCATACGAGCGATCTATTTTTTCCCTTAATTGGCAGATGCGGCTTTCAACCACATTGGTCAGGGAGCCGGCGTTAAAGTCCCAGACTTCCTGAAGAATGGTATCTTTCGAAACGACTCTCCCGTTTTGCCGCATGAGATAGACGAGCAGGGAATATTCCAGGGGTTGAAGGATAATCTCATGGCTGTCCCGGTATACTTTGCCCCGAACAAGATCAACCTTCAGGTCAGCTACACAGAGAGAACTGGTTATTACCGGCTGGGGGCGGCGAAGCCGGGCTTCAATACGGGCAAGCAGTTCAGCGAAAGAAAAAGGTTTGCCTAGATAATCATCCGCTCCGTCCTGAAGTCCCTGTACGCGGTCTTCAATATCATTTTTGGCACTCAGTATAAGAACCGGTCCATCCCGGCCGGCCTGTCTGAATTTCCGGATAATTTCAATTCCGTTCATTCCCGGCAGCATTAGATCGATAATCAGCAGAGCGTATGTTTGTTCAAGGGCCAGGCGCAATCCCTCACAGCCTTCGGTGGCATGGTCGACCATGTATCCGGCTTTTCGCAGCCCTTTCAGGATGAATGCTGCAATTTTAAGATCATCTTCTATCAGTAAAAGGTTCAGACCGGTTCCATGCATACGAATGGGACTATCAGATTGGAAGCTCCGGCGCAATGTTTGCAATATGACGAAATGGTTATTTTCAAAATATTGTTTTCCAGCTCCGAAATCATACAGCTTCAGGCATGAATTCACTGTGTGGATTCCGGGTGTCTGAAATCAAATAAGACCGTTGGAGCTCAATATGAAATGCCGGAAAAGAATTCTTATCATCCGCCTGAAATCTATAGGGGATGTTATACAGACTCTGCCTGCAGTGCGCATGGTACGGGAAAATTTTCCCGATGCACATATTTCATTTCTTGTGTGCCGTTCAAATGCATCTCTTATTCAGGGATTTCAGGATGTGGACGAGATTATTGAAATAGATCGGAGCAGAATGAAACGGGGGATATTTGCTTTTATAGCGGAGCTTTTCCGAATTATTCACAGGATGATAAACGGAAGATTTTCGCTGGTAATTGATCTTCAGGGCTATGGAGAAACCGCACTTCTTTCCCGGATTACCGGTGCGAAGGAGCGATGGGGAATGGTTTATAGCCGAGGTCGAAAATGGGCTTACACCAAATGGGCAAATAGAAATAAACATGTTCATGCGATCGAGAAAAACATACAGCTTTTGACGGCATGCGGGCTGAAACCCGGAACGATTGAAAACCATTTTGTATTGCCGGCGTCTTCACGTGAGGCGGCGAAAAAAGTTTTCATATCCAGAGGACTGGATCTTGATAAACCTCTGCTTTACATTCAGGCGTTTACCAGTACTCCCAGTAAAAACTGGCCGTTGGAAAAATATTTGGCAGTTGCAGAAGACTGGAGAGCGTGCGGGGGACAGGTTGTGTTTGGAGGCGGAACTGCTGATGCCGTCGCTCTTGCTCCGGTAAGTGCTGCGGGTTTCGAGGTTTTTACCGGTTTACCTATACTGGTGTCAGCGGGATTGATGTATTGGTCTACATTGGTTCTTGGCGGTGATACGGGCATGCTGCATATCGCCAACGCGATGGGGAAGCGGGCCGTTATGCTGATTAAGAACTGTCATCCGGGAAGGGCGGATTTATATCAGCATAAGGAGTGGGTTATTGATCCTTCCGGATGCGGTTCGCTATCGGAAATTGCGGTTGAAAAAGTGATCGATACATGCAGAAACGGATTTCCCATGAGTTATGTGCCCGGGATAAGTCTGGCCGTTTAAAAAAGACGAATCTTTCCCCCGTAAATCTGTTCGGTCATTCAGCCCCCGTTTCTCCGGGGGAGACATCCGGAGTCGGTTCGGTCATTTCGGTCTGCTGTTGATCGCCCTTGAAGAAACGGCTGACATTCCAGATGCGGTCGGTGTCGCGCCAGGTGAGAATGGCCATGGCGGAGAGCAGCAGAATGGCAAAAACATTAACCAGCGAGGCAACCACTTTCGGGGGAACTTTACGTTTGGTAATGCCTTCCCAGAGGGCGAAACAGATGTGGCCGCCGTCGAGTACCGGAAGCGGCAGCAGATTGAGTACAGCGAGGTTTATGTTAATGAACCGGATCAGCCCCAGCGTGGTCAGGAGCCCGATCTGCAGGGAGACAAAGATCATCTGAAAAATCGAGACCGGTCCGCCGAGTCCGCTGGCGGCCTGTTTGGATTCACTGGGGGTTACCAGCGCTTTAAGCAGCCGGAATATAGAGGATGAGTCGCTGGAGATCTGCTCAAGCGGATTGCCGGTCAGCGTCCACGGGAGCCCCATTGAACCTCCGAACTGAATGCCGATCATAACCATATCGTTTTCTTCGTTGTATTCCGGGGTAACCGGAATGGTGAGCTTTTCACCGGCGCGATCAACATACATCATAATTTCGGTGTCGGGATTCTGCTGAATCAGTTCCCGGAAATGCTCCACACCGGTTACGACGGTGTTATCCACTCGATAAATCATGTCGTTAGGCTGAAGTCCGGCTTTTTCGGCCGGCATGCCTGAGACAACGGAGAAAATCTGGCAGGGCTCGGCCTGTCTGACGCCGTCGATCAGTTGTTCCGGATTTTCTTCCGGATGGTTGACCGCAAGCTGAAGGGTGCGTTCCCCGTCGGTTTCATTATAGACAACAAAATCAACGCCTTTTCCTTTACCACTGCCCAGCAGGCTTTCCACCTGGGTATCATACCAGCTCTTAACTTTGGTTCCGTTCACCGCGCGGACTTCGTCGCCGGCACGCAGGCCGGCCTCATAAGCCGCACTGTCTTCCGCCACTTCCGCAATGAAAACCCCGTTTTCCTCCCGGATCTCCTGCCGGGGAAGCAGCATGACACCAATGCCGAGAATCAGTGCAAAGATGATATTGCAGGCCGGGCCGGCCACTGCGACGGCGATTTTCGCCCAGGGGGAGACATCAGGCAGTTCTTCTCTGGGGGTTTCTTCATTATCACCCTGTACTTTTTCCATGCCGGCCGGATCAAGCTGCGGCAGGGAGACATAACCGCCCATGGGCAGTGCTCCGATTTTGTAGACGATGCCATCGATTTCTTTTTTCCAGATTGCCGGTCCCATACCGATAGAGAACGCCTCCACTTTTAGACCGCATTTTTTGGCAACGATGAAGTGACCCCATTCATGGACAAAAACCGTGATTCCGAACAGGAAAACCATCATGATGATTATGAAAATGATACCGAGCATTGAAACGTTCCTTTGTTAACAAATGTAGAAATTAAGACAGTGCGAATTTCATGAAGATATAAAGAAGAGGCGAAGCGAACAGAATGCTGTCGATCATGTCCAGAATGCCGCCCAGACCGTAGACCATGGTATTGGAATCCTTCACACCTACCGCCCGTTTAAACATGGATTCCACCAGATCGCCGGCTGTGCCGACAACGGGAATCAGAATACTGAGAATCAGAGCGTGGCCCAGGTTGAAACTGAATGCGCCGAGTTTTCCGCCGGAGAGGAGAAGCCACAGCATGTTGATGACGAGGCAGAAAATAATACCGCCGAACAGCCCTTCCCAGCTCTTGTTCGGTGAAATAACAGGGGAGAGTTTATGTTTTCCGAATTTGGTGCCGAAAAAGTAGCCGCCGGAATCCGACAGTTTCATGCAGGCCAGCAGATAAAGTCCGGCCCATGCCGGTTGAGTTGCATCGCCGCTGAGAAAGACGCGGATGAAAAAACTCCAGAGAAACGGCACATACATAAAGCCGAGCAGGGTGCCCAGTGCATTGTCGAGGCCTTCGCGCATGTCGGGGTAGGCCAGTATGCGGAAAAAGATGGAAATCACTGCCAGCAGAATGGTGAGCCAGAGCAGGGTATCGTGCGGCAGATAGCTTCCGGTCAGCGTAGTCAGGTCCGGATATTTATTCATATACTGCCAGGTGGCGGCCACAAACAGGATTCCACAGACGGTCCCCCATTTTTTTGACGCTTTCAGACCGCCGGCCTCAAGCATGTTGTAGAATTCCCAGGTGGCCACACCGCAGACTGCAGAGAGTACAATAAGGCAGACCCAGTGGCTGGAAGGCACCACACTCATCAGGAAGACGAGAACGGAGGCGATTGAAGCACCTATTATAATCCGTTTTTTATCCATAAAGAACTCCGGTCACACTTTCTTGACTCCACCATACCTGCGATCCCGATTGTTAAAAGCTTCCAGTGCAAGGAAAAACTGCTCTTCGCGGAAATCGGGCCAGTAGGTGTCGGTGATGTAAAATTCGGAATAGGAGAGCTGCCAGAGCAGAAAATTGCTCAGCCGCAGTTCGCCGCTGGTACGGATCATCAGTTCCGGATCAGGCACGTCCGGAAGGTCGAGATGATTTGCAACAGTCTCTTCATTGATATCCTTCACCTTCAGGAGCCCCGACTGTACCTTTTCAGCAATTCTTCTGGCAGCCGTGGCGATTTCATTACGCGAGCCGTAACTCAGGGCGATAACCAGGGTGTGGTCGGTATAATGCGCTGTGGCATCAATGGTTTTCTGTACCCGCATGCGGACCGGAAAGGGGAGGCGTTCAAACTGCCCCATCACACGCAGGCGAATTTTATTATCGTGAAGCTCCTGCTCATATTCATTCAGGGAATGAATCAGCAGTTTCATCAGGCCGTCCACTTCAGCCGGCGGGCGCTTCCAGTTCTCGGTGCTGAAGGCATAAACGGTAATGAATTCAACCCCCGCCTGAGCCGCAGCGCGGAGTACAGCCCGAACGGACTGCGCGCCCTCTTTATGCCCTTCGATCCGCGGAAGTCCGCGCTCCTGCGCCCAGCGCCCGTTGCCGTCCATAATGAGGGCCACGTGGCGCGGAATTTTTTTCAGGGATTTGAAATCGAGATCCATAAGGGGGTTATGTGTTAAAACCCGGTCCGGGTCAGCGGTCCAGAACCAGTGTGCTGGAGCGTTTTGGACCGACGGAGAGAATGCTGACTTTGACGCCGGTAATCTCTTCGATGTATTCGACATATTTTCTGCACTGCTCGGGCAATTCGTCCCAGCTTGTGCATTCCGTGGTCGGCGTGTTCCAGCCTTTAAACTCTTCATAGATCGGTTTGCACCGGGACAGCTTACTGATCGAAGCCGGAACGGTTTCGATGCGTTCGCCGTCGCATTCGTAGGCCACGCAGACTTTAATGGTTTCCAAGGCATCGAGAACATCCACTTTCATCAGGGCCCATTCGTCGATGCCGCTGACCATGGCGGAATATTTGGCAACAACCGCATCAAACCATCCGCAACGGCGCGGGCGGCCGGTGGTGGCGCCGAATTCATCACCGATCTTGGCGAGGTGCATGCCCATATCGTCAAACAGTTCGGTAGGGAAAGGGCCTTCCCCGACACGGGTAGTGTAGGCTTTGACGATGCCGATGCAGCGATCGATGGCACCCGGAGCAATCCCGGAACCCGCCGGAGCCCCTCCGGCCCCTGTACTTGAGGAGGTTACGAAGGGGTAGGTGCCGAAATCAACATCGAGCATCACACCCTGCGCACCTTCGAAGAGAATTTCATCGTCGTTTTTAACCGCTTCGTTGAGCATCGGAATGGTATCGCGGATAAACGGTTTCAGATAATCGGCGGCCTCGGAAATGTCTTTAACAACCTCTTCGATATCCAGCGGTTCGCCGCCCATGGATTCGATGAGGGTATTCTTTTCAGCCGTCAGTGTACGGACGCGGTCGAGAAAGTCAGCTTCAAGGATGTCGCCGATACGCAGGCCGATGCGCTCGGCTTTATCCATATAGCACGGCCCGATGCCGCGCTTCGTGGTGCCGATTTTTTTACCTTCTTCCAAGTTGCCTTCCTTGGTGCCGTCGAGCGCTTTGTGGTAGGGCAGCACAATGTGTGCGCGATCGGAGATGAAGAGGCGGTTTTCGAGTTTAATGCCGCGTTCGACGAGTTCGGAAAGTTCACTCTGCAGGCCGACAATATCGACGACGAGGCCGTTGCCGATGACACATTTGCAGTGTTCGCGGAGGATGCCGGACGGGGTAAGGTGGAGGACGTATTTTTCGTCGCCGATTTTTACAGTATGACCGGCGTTGTTACCGCCCTGGTAGCGGACCACCCAGTCAACGTCGGCGGTCAGAACGTCAATGATTTTTCCTTTTCCTTCATCGCCCCACTGGGAGCCGATTAATACAGTTTTGGACATCTTTCAGCTTTCTCCATTAGTAATTATCCGGTTATCGGAAGATCCGCATCATTCCGCCTTTTTTCTGATAACCACTAAAAAAGCCCTCTCATCATAAGGGGGCTTATGAAGCGTGGAACTTAGGGAAACGGGGTGTTCAGGTCAAGTTTTGAGGGATTCGAATGCGCCGGATTCAGGGTGGACACGGACAGAATCATGGGTAATACTGGTCATGAATTCTGGCAGTGCTGCTGGGTTGCAGTACAAAAAATAAAATCCCTAACGAATAGGAGAGATTATGTTTCTTGAAGTTTATGCCGTAAAACGCAGTGAGTATACCGAAGCTACAGGCGTTTCCCAGGTTCCGGAAAACAAGCGCCTCATTGAAATGACCGGTGCGCGTGTGCGTCATTCAAGCCTCTTTCCCGACCGTGCGGAAATCATTCTTCCGAGCAAGTCCACTTTTCTTGCTGCTGAAAGTTATGAAGAGATTGTGAAGCGTATTGCGGAATCTACCGATGGTATTTCGCGCGTAGTCGACTGATCTTTTCAGGTATGGACGCCGGCCGGTCCTGGTGACCGGCTTTTTTGTGTCCTGAGCCACCGTTTTCGAATCAGCCGAGGATTTTTCGGATCGCTTCTATATCGGCCTGAATCTGCTTTTTCAGGGCATAGGCATTTTCGAAAACTTCGTCGCCTCGAATATATTCAATGTAGCTGACTTCTACGTGCTGATCGTAAAGATCGAGCCCTTTTTCATCAATCAGGTGAACTTCAAGTACCTGCGGTTCATTTTCGTGGAAGGTTCTGCGGTGTCCGATATAGGCTGCGGCGTGGTAGAGGTTCTGTCCGACCCGCAGTTTGGCGGCATAGATACCGCGCGGCGGAAGCATTTCATTTTCAGGGGCGATATTGGCGGTAGGATAACCCAGTTTTCGGCCGATTTTTTCGCCGTGCATCACTTTTCCGATGGTTGAAACCGGTCGGCCGAGCATGGCGGTGGCATCGGCCAGATGGCCGAGACGGATGGCCTCGCGGATGCGGGTACTCGAAACCCGTTCACCGTTCCATTGCACTTCCGGCAGAGTGGAAAACCAGATGCCGCGTTCTGTGCAGAGTCGGGTCAGCAGTTCTGCATTTCCGGCGCGGTTGCGGCCGAAGGTCCAGTCTTCGCCGACCGAAATGCCGGACAGATGGGGGATGCAGGTGCAGAGGTTTTCAAAAAAGTCGAGCGGCTCCTGTTTCATAAACTCAAAAGTGAACGGCTGGAGAATGCAGCCATCGACACCGAGTTTCTGCAGATAGAGGCTCTGCTGGACGGTGGTGAAAATCAGCGGAGGAGCGCGATCCGGCATCAGCACTTTTGCGGGATGCGGATCAAACGTGAAAACCCAGGTTTCGCCACCGATGGCGCGGGCCTGTTCGAGCGCTTTTCCGATTACGGCACTGTGGCCGATATGTATGCCGTCGAAGCTGCCGGCAGCCAGAACGACCGGAGTGTTTTTTTCGTGAAACTCTTCCAGTGAATGGATAATTTTCATTTAAGTAAATCTTCCAGAAGGATCATTTTTTCGCAGAGTGTCTCGCGATCGCACGCAAGAATTTCGTCCAGTGTATAGGCCTTGTCAACCGAGAGCGGGCCGGAGCCGGTCCGGCGCAGGGCATCGAGGCTTCCGCCGACTCCGAGGGCATTGCCGATGTCGAACGCGAGGGTTCGGACATAAGTTCCTTTTGTGCTTTTCACGCGGAATTTAACCAGAGGATTTTCAAACTCCAGCACATCGAATTCGAAGACTTCGATTTTACGGGGTTCGCGTTCAATTTCCTGTCCTTTGCGCGCCATTTTATAAAGAGGAACGCCGTCCTTTTTAATGGCTGAAACCATTGGCGGGATCTGCTCGATCGGACCCATAAACTGTTCGGCAATCACGTTTTCAACCATTTCGCGGGTGACGTGCGAAGCGTCTTTTTCTTCGAGAATCTCGCCGTCGGCATCCTGCGTATTGGTGGTCACACCGAGGTGCAGAGTGCCTTCATAGACTTTGTCGCCGTTCATGATGCGGTCGGACAGTTTGGTACCTTTTCCGATCAGCAGTACCAGCAGACCGGTGGCGAGGGGATCGAGCGTTCCGCCATGGCCGCATTTGCTCAGTTTGAAATAGTTGCGGATTTTTGCGACGACGTCGTGTGAAGTCCAGTCGGTCGGTTTATCGACCAGCAGAATGCCGTCGTATGGATCCGGAGCGCGGCGCCTACGATTTCTCATGGTTCTCTTTGTCGTCTTTAAACGCGTCAGGATTTTCTCGTTCCATTTCATCAAGCATAGCGAGAATGTGGTCGCCGCCCTCGATCGATTCATCGAGGATAAAATGGAGACGGGGCGTGTACTTGAGTTTCACACGCTTCACCATCATGCGGATGATTTCCTGTCGGTGGCGGTTGAGATAGTTAATCATTCCTTCGCGCTCATCCTCGTGTCCGAAAATAGAGACGAAAACATTGGCATCGCGCAGGTCCGGAGCGCATTCAACGCGTGTGACCGTTACCGCGGAGGCTTCGAAGTCCGACCCGGCATAATTGCGGTAGAGATCTTCCGCAATTTCGCGTTTCAGTAATTCATTTACTCTGACTAAACGTGGTGTTCCCATAATTTCCTCGAAAAACGCGCTACTATAGGGCTCCTGCGGTGAAATGCAATGCAGGTATTTTCCCTTTTTCGGTGGATGCGGCTTTCCGGTTCTATTTTCTGCCCTGTGGTTTCCAGACTTTGACGTCTTTCCATACCCGTCCCCACTGCAGTGCTTTTTTGTGTGACGGGAAGTGGAGATCGATGTGATGGCCTTTGACGGCGCCGCCGATGTCTTCAACGCGACCCCAACCGTAGTCCGGAATATACATGATGGTGCCGAAAGGATAGTAGCGGGTGTCGGCGGCGATAGTTCCCCAGTCGGCTACCGTGCCGGCGGCGGTGATTCCGACCGCTTTCGGTGCTCCTTTGTTCGGGCCATAGGCGACAACCGGCTGAAATTTCCAGTTCCGCTTCCAGCCGCAGCATTTGCCGCAGTTGCAGTAGCCGGTGGTTTCCATATGGATGATTTCCGGTTTCTGGCTTCGCGGAATCCGGTAGCGTTTACTGTTTGTTGCGCACCCGCTCAAAAGAAGAACGAGAACAGGCAGAATAAATTTGATCATGAAACATCTCCTGACCAGATGGTTTCCAATCCCCGGGACGTTTGCAACAGCAATTCGCCGTGATTGCCGTAGCCGGCGAGGGTGCCTTCTTTGTACGCCGCGCCGTCGTGTACCTTTAACGGTTTCCCAATGGGACCCGCTTTTTCAGTCCAGGTGTTTCTCAGGCCGGGAAAACCGCCGGATTGCCATTCCCCGATCCAGTGTTTTAAATAGGGGAGCAGTTCCTCCAGCGTTCGGGACAGATCGCCGGCCTGTCCGGTTTCGATCAGCATGGAAGTGGCAGGACGGTCAATGGCGCCGGCTTCTTCGGAACTCATGTTTACATTCAGTCCAATCCCCACAATGATTCCGCGTCGTGCCGGTGCGTCGACGCGTTCGGAAAGAATCCCGCAGATTTTACGGTTTCCCACGAGTACGTCGTTGGGCCATTTGGGTGTGGCGGCAATATTCCGGCCGTTCAGGAAATCGGTGATGCCCAGTGCGGCGGCCATGGTGGAGGAGGCCACTTCAATGAGTGGGCAATCGGTTTCAACAAACAGCGAAAAGCAGAGATTGGTATCGGGAGAGGAGATCCACCGGCGCTCGGATCTTCCTCTACCCGCTGTCTGGTCGCGGGTTGCAAAAACGGTCCCATTGGCGGGCGGAGAATTCCTATAAAAACGCTCCTTCATATAGGCATTTGTGGAGGACAGGCGGTCGAACCACTCAATACGGTAACTCATTTTCATTAATCCTTTATTTAGATTGGGTTCTATTAATTGGAATTGCTAGCCTTTATCCGTTTTTCACTAGGCATATAAATGGGAAATCCGTATACATGGAGCTCATTTTATCAAAATCAAGGAGATGATAAAGATGGAACTACTGATGCAAGGGGTTACCCTGATGGTTATCGGTATGGCAACGGTGTTTGTCTTCCTCGTTCTGTTGATCGCCGTAATGGGTGCCTCAGCAGGATTCTTCAAGAAATTCGGCCATCTTTTCCCTGAAGAGGTGGTGGAAAGCAAGGCACCTGCGGCGGCAACTGTAGATCCTTCGGAGGAAGTCGCAGCCATTATCGCAGCTATTCGGGCCAAACGGGGTTAACGGGAATTGTAATTTAAGTAATCAGGAGATATATCGTGGCAAAAAAAACTATTCATATCATGAACACTGCGTTCCGCGACGGCTTCCAGTCCGTCTACGGCGCCCGCGTTTTTACCAAGGATTTCATGCCGGCTGTAAAAGCCTGTTGTGAAGCCGGACAGACTCATTTTGAAGCCGGCGGCGGCGCACGCTTCCAGGCTCCCTTCTTTTACTGTAATGAATCGGCGTTCGACATGATGGACACTTTCCGCGAAACGGTGGGCCCCGATGCTGACCTGCAGACGCTGGCTCGCGGTATCAATGTGGTTTCGCTTGACTCGCAGTCGCGCGACATTATCGATCTGCATGCGAAGATGTTCAAAAAGCATGGTATGACCACGATCCGTAACTTCGACGCTCTTAACGACGTCAACAACCTGATCGACTCCGGCAAGTCCATCATGAAACACGGCCTCAATCACGAAGTGGTGGTGACGATGATGGAACTTCCGCCCGGCTGCACCGGCGCGCACGACGTTGAATTCTACATTAAAACGCTGAAGGATATTCTCGCCGCTGAAATTCCGTTTACCAGCGTCTGCTTTAAAGATGCTTCCGGCACCTCGGCACCGAAAAAAGTCTATGACACCATTAAAGAGGCCCGGAAAATTCTGCCGGGCGACACCAAAATTGCTTTCCACTCGCACGAAACCGCCGGCGTGGCCACCATGGGTTACGTGGCAGCGATTAAAGCCGGTGCCGATCAGGTCGACTGCTCACTGGCTCCGGCTTCCGGCGGAACCTGTCAGCCGGACGTTTCCACGCTGTGGCATGCGCTGCGCGGCGAAGATTATGAACTCGACGTGGACATCGATAAAATGATGGAAGCCGCCAATGTCTTTAAAGAATGCATGGAAGATTACATCATTCCGCCGGAGGCTCTCGCTGTTGAACCGCTGATTCCATGGTCTCCGATGCCGGGTGGAGCCCTGACGGCCAACACGCAGATGATGCGTGATAATAATCTGATGGATAAATATGAAGACTGTATCAAAGCCATGGGCGAAGTGGTTCGACGCGGCGGTTTCGCCACGTCCGTTACGCCGGTTTCGCAGTTCTATTTCCAGCAGGCATTCAACAATGTCATGTTCGGTCCGTGGGAAAAATTTGCCGATGGTTACGGAAAAATGATCCTCGGTTATTTCGGTAAGACTCCGTGTGAGCCTGATCCGGAACTGGTGAAACTTGCTTCTGAAAAAATGGGGCTTGAACCGACTACCGAAAATCCGGTTGATCTCAACGATGCCGATCCGAACAAAGGGATTGAAGCTGCGAAAAGAATGCTCGACGAAGCCGGTATTACCGATCATTCCGAAGAGAATATTTTCATCGCCTCCTGCTGCGAACAGAAGGGCATTGATTTCCTGCTAGGTAAATCCAAGGTGAACGGGGTTCGTAAAAAATCGCTGATGCCGAAAGAGAAAACGTCTGAACCGGGTGGTGACGGCGGGTACACGGTGTCTGTCAATGGCAAGAAATTCGCAGTGGAAGTCAAAGGCGATTCCGCCATTGTTAACGGAAAATCGTATGACATTGTTGTGGAAGACGGCATTGAAACGTCCGGTACAGCGACGGTTGCGCATGAGTCTGCGGATTCCATCGAAGTCACCGCTCCGATGAATGCCAAAGTGATCAAGGTGCTTGTGAATGTCGGCGATCATGTGAATGAAGGCGATGTTCTCTTCATTGTTGAAGCCATGAAGATGGAAGTGGAAGTGAAAGCCTCCGCCTCGGGTACGGTTTCCGCCATAGTCACTGAAGCCGGTGCATCGGTATCTTCCGGCGAAGCCCTGGCATCCATCAACTAAGTTTCACAGCGAAGGAGAATTCCGACATGAAGAAATTCATCACAATGGGGCTTCTCGCTGCCGCCGTTCTTGGCGGAGCCGCCCGTGTGCAGGCTGCTGACGATGCGGCTGCACCGGCGGAAGCAGAGAAGACCGAGAAGGGGATTTCCATTGCCGAAGGGTTTATGAAACTCGGCAGGGAAACCGGAGTCTATCGTTTTTTTAATCCGCAGACAGCGGAGGAAAAGCACGATGCGTATGTTGCGGCACTGGAGAAAACGGTTGATGCGGAAATAGCCGCCGGCCATTTCCACGGTGCTATGGAGGAAATTCATAAAGCGCATGGCGTGGATCAGGAGCTGCTTGATCAGCTGACGCAGGAAGTGAAGGATGCTGAAGCTGAAGGTTATCATGCGCCGGCGTCGCTGCCGGAAGGTGCAGGACAGTTTGTTATGATCCTCGTGGGGCTGCTGCTGATTTTTCTGGCCATTAAGAAAGGCTTTGAGCCGCTGTTGCTGCTGCCGATCGGTTTCGGGGCCATTCTGACCAATATTCCGATGGCTGGAATTTCCGCAGGTCCGATGCCGGGTCAGCCGGGCGGGTTCCTGTATTATTTCTATACGGTGGGGGTGGAGTCGGGTGTGTTCCCACTGCTCATCTTTATGGGTGTTGGTGCCATGACCGACTTCGGTCCATTACTGGCGAATCCGAAAACCGCGCTGCTGGGTGCGGCCGCGCAGTTCGGGATCTTTGTTGCGCTGTTGGGGGCCATGGCCTGCGGAGGACTGTTTAATCTGCAGGACGCAGCGGCTATTGGTATTATCGGCGGGGCAGACGGACCGACGGCGATTTTCCTGGCGTCGCGGCTTTCACCGAATCTGCTTGGTGCGATTGCGGTGGCGGCGTACTCTTATATGGCACTGGTGCCGATTATTCAGCCGCCGATTATGCGCATGCTGACGACCAAGGAAGAGCGGGCCATTGAAATGAAGCAGTTGCGTCACGTCACCAAAACCGAGAAAATTGTATTTCCGCTGCTGGTGCTGATGCTTTGTCTGCTGCTGCTGCCGTCAGCTACGCCGCTGATCGGGATGCTGATGCTGGGTAATCTGATGAAAGAGTCCACCGTGGTGGATCGTCTTTCGGATACCGCCCAGAATTCGCTGATCAATATTGTAACGATCATGCTCGGTCTGGCGGTCGGTTCTAAACTGGCGGCGGATAAATTCCTGAATGTGCAGACACTGGGTATTCTGCTGCTCGGTCTCGGTGCATTTGTTATCGGAACGGCTGCCGGTGTTATTATTGCCAAGATCATGAATAAATTCAGTAAGGACCAGATCAATCCGCTGATTGGTTCTGCCGGTGTTTCGGCGGTGCCGATGGCGGCACGTGTATCCAACAAGGTCGGTCTTGAAGCCAACCCGCAGAACTTCCTGCTCATGCATGCCATGGGTCCGAATGTGGCCGGTGTAATCGGTTCTGCCGTGGCGGCCGGGGTGCTGCTGGCCCTCTGTGGATAGTATTTCCCGGTATCGGAAGTCTGAAGGGTCGCCAAACGGCGGCCCTTTTTGTTTCCCGATGCCGGGAGTTTTTGGCAGGATTTTCTAAACACGAAAACGGGGACAGGAGGTTTCAATGATCAATCTACTCATGACGGCGGCATTGGCTGTTTCTTCTCAGGTGACAGATGTTACGGTATTCAATGATCGTGCGCAGGTGGTGCGTTCGGCGGAGGTTGAGCTGGAGCAGGGAATGACGACGATCCGCTTTGGTCATCTTCCGGAGGCGATTGATTCGCGCGGGATACAGGTGACCGGTGACGGCGATGCGACGGTGCTGGATGTGCGGTTTAAAACCGAGAATTTTGAGGATATTCCGGAAGAGGCCTGGAAAAAACTGTCCGATGAAAAAAAGCGGCTGGAGATGGAGGCGGAAACTGTCCGGCAGACCATTGAGCGGTTTGATGCTTCGAAAGCATTTCTGAATGCGATCAGCAAAAAGGTGACTCATGCTTCGGAGAAAGAGGAGGGAGCCGCTTCGCTTGATCCGGGCAGTTGGGAAAGTATGCTGGCGCTCTACAGCTCCAAAAGTGAGGAGTATGACGAAGGTCGCCGGCTTGCGCTGGAGAAACTGGAAGGTATTCAGAAAGCTCTGGATAAGGTGAATGCGGATATCCGTGATGCCGGAATGCACCAGCGTAAAAAACGGCGTGTGGTTGAGGTGGATCTGGAAAGTTTCAGTGCCGGTAAAGCCATGCTGAATCTTTCCTATATTGTATACGGACCGAAATGGGTTCCTGCCTATGATATCCGTGTCGATACTGAATCCCGCAGGATGGAGGTGAAATATTTTGCGCTTGTGAAGCAGAATACCGGTGAAGACTGGGGGGATGTGGCGTTGAAACTTTCCACGGCCAATCCCGGCCTCGGCGGTCAGCATCCGGAGCTGGATCCCTGGAGGATCCGTATGGATTCACCTCACGCGGCTAAATCCCGGGCCCACAGTTTTTCTTCCGCCGCAATGCCGGAACTGGCCGGGCGGGCGGATAACTTTTATCAGGGCGACAATCTGTTGTATGACGTAGACTCGCCGAATGAACAGGCAGCGTCTGTTCCGATGAAGCCGCGTACATCTTCGGTTTCGCACAAGGGGGCATCAGTGGTTTTTGAGGTGAAGGGCAGGAGCGATATTGCGTCGGACAATGTGGAGCATCGCGTGGCAGTGGCCGCGGTCGAGCTGCCGGCGACGTTCCGTTATTCTTCGGTCCCGAAACTCAGTCCGTTGGCTTATTTGAAAGCCCATGCGGAAAATTCAGGGGCGCATCCTTTTCTGGAAGGGAAGGTGAATGTATTTCTGGATGGAAATTTTGTGACGTCTACGCAGATGGAACTGGTGGCTCCGGGCGAGGAGTTCTGGGTGTTTCTCGGTGCGGATGAAAGTATGAAGGTGGAGCATAAGCTCATTAAAAAATATCAGAGCCGGGAGGGCTTTGGCGGAAAGACGGTTCGGCATACGTTTGAATATCTGATGACCGTTAAAAATACCCATCGCGTGCCGGAAGAGGTGGTCGTGATGGATCAGCTGCCTATTTCGGGCAGTGAGGGGCTGGAGGTGAAACTGATCGAGCCGAAGTATTCGAAGGATACGGACGCGCTTAAAATCGACGAGGAAAAGCGGATCAGCTGGATTCGTACCGTGCAACCTGGCGAAACGTGGGAAATTCCGTTCCGTTTCTATGTGGAAGCTCCGCGTGATATGAATATTTCGGGGCTGGAATGATTATTCCTTTCCATAAAATGCAGGGGGCCGGGAACGATTTTATGGTGATCGATGATTCCGGCCTGCAGTTTCCTCTGGCGGATACCGAATTTATACGGCGGATTGCAGCGCGCCGTACCGGTGTCGGCTGTGACGGAATTCTGTTGATTCAGCCCTCTGAGACGGCCGATTTCCGGATGCGGTTTATCAATCCTGACGGCGGTGAAGTGGATATGTGCGGAAATGGTGCGCGGTGTATTGCACGGCGGGCGTATGATCTGGGCATTGTATCGCCGGAAATGGTTTTTGATACCGGGGCGGGAAGGGTTGAGGCCCGGGTGCTGGATGAGCAGGTCCGGGTGGGTTTAACCGAGCCGGAAGATCTGAGGCTGGGACTGGATGCCGGACTGGATCGGCCGGTGGATTTTATCAACACCGGTGTGGAACATGCCGTCGTCTGGGTGGATGCTCCAGCTGAAACCGATGTTTCGGTGCTTGGAGAAAAAATCCGGTATCATCAGCTGTTTATGCCTCGGGGAACCAATGCCGATTTCGCGAAGGTGGAGCCGGATGGGTCGATTACGCTACGCACCTATGAGCGCGGGGTTGAGGCGGAAACACTGGCCTGCGGAACCGGCGCGGCGGCGGTCGGGCTGATCGGAGCTGAACGGGGCTGGGTCAGTTTGCCGGTTCGCGTGCATTGCGCCGGCGGGTATGATCTGGTAATTGATTTGTTTTGCGGTAAGGTCACGCTGACCGGTGACGCGGAGTATGTTTTTGAAGGGACGGTCGAATATGGAGATCGGTTTTAGCCTGGGGTCCAATTTATACAATCGGAAGCGGTTGCTGATGCAGGCGAAAAATCTGCTGCTGTCCGCTCCGCGTACCTCATTTACGGCGCAGTCGCCGATTTATGAAACCACGCCGGTGGATGTGAAGCCGGAGTATCAGGATATGGCGTATCTGAATTCGATTGTTCTGGTGGAGAGTGAGCTCCCGCTGGACAGCTGGCTTTCCTATATCGGGAAAATTGAGCATATGCTGGGGCGCGAACGGAATATTGAAGACCGTAATGCGCCGCGTCCGATTGATGTAGATATTATTTATGCCGGGAATTCGATTATTGACAGCGGCGGTCTTGAAGTGCCGCATCCGCGCTGGGCGGAGCGCGAGTTTGTTGTGCGTCCTCTGGCGGATGTGCGTCCGGATATGGTGCTGCCGGAAGCCAGTAAATCAGTTGTGGAGATTCTGGCAACACTTCCGCCGGACAAAGGACTCCACGTTTTTGACGAACGTTGGTAAACGGGATTTTTCTAATGAAATGGACGGCCTCAAAAATCAGGGCTCTTAAGGGCGAACAGAAAATTGCCATGGTCACGGCCTACGACGCACTGACCGGTGCGCTGGCGGATGATGCAGGAATTCCGGCCATTCTGGTGGGGGATTCGCTGAGCATGACAGTGCTGGGCTATGAAACCACACTGCCGGTAAGTATGGAGGAAATGCTTCATCACACGGTTGCGGTCTCCCGCGGGGTGCAGAATGCATTGGTGATTGCGGATATGCCGTTTATGTCGTATCAGCCGTCGGTGGCCATCGGACTGGAAAATGCCGGACGGTTTCTGAAGGAGGCGCAGGCCGATGCGGTGAAGGTTGAGGGGGGGCTGTCCGTGGAGAGCTTATTGAGTCGCTGGTGAAAAACGGAATACCGGTCTTGGGGCATATCGGGCTCACGCCGCAGAGCATCAAAGAGATGGGCGGCTACAGAGTGCAGGGGAAAACCTCTGAACAGGCCCGGCAGCTGATGGATGATGCCATGGCGGTGGAACAGGCAGGGGCGTTTGCGCTGGTGCTCGAATGTGTGCCTTCGGATCTCGGAACCATGATTTCGCAGGCTCTGTCCATACCTACCATTGGCATTGGTGCCGGTGCCGGGTGCGATGGCCAGGTGCTGGTTTTTACCGATCTGCTGGGCATGAGTGGAAAACCGGTGCCGAAGTTTGTGAAAAAATACGCTCATCTGAACGGTATTATTTCGGAAGCGCTGGCGAATTATAAAGACGAGGTTGAAAAGGGCATTTTTCCTGATGATGAACACGCCTATTAGTCAATCGGAAATGTATGCGGTTCTGACAGGAGATATTGTGGGGTCCTCTGCGCTTTCTCCGGAGGAGCACCGGCAGGTTGTACGAACCGTTAAGGCGGTGTCTGAGGTGTTTCCGGATGCGGTGATCGGCAGTGTCGACTTTTTCAGCGGGGACAGTTGGCAGCTGCTGGTTTCCGACTGCAGCAGATCGCTGGCGGTGGCGTTGTATGTGCGTGCCGGACTGAAAAGGGAAAAACGCCTCGCGGTTGACAGCCGGATTTCCATTGCCTGGGGGAAGTGGATATGGCGCAGGTGGATATGGAGAGGATGTCGGAATCCACCGGCGATCTTTTTACAGCGTCCGGCCGTGCTCTGCAGGAACTCAGAAAAAACACGTTGATGTGTTTTTCTCTTCTGAATAATGAATGTCTGACGCGATCTATCGGCTGTGCTGTCGGTCTGCTGGATGTACTGGTCCGGCAGTGGAGCCGGGAACAGGCGCGTGCGGTGGCGGAATCGCTGAAAGGCAGCACTCAAACGGAAATCGCTTCGGCATTCGGGGTGGGCCAGTCATCCATTAATAAGTCATTACAGGCCGCACATTGGGCTGAAATTTCATCAGCGCTGGGTTCCATCGGAAGCATAGCGGCTTTGGTTGCGGAAAATAATCACCCATAAGGGTGATAAAAGTATATTATCACCTTAATAGGTGATAATTTGGACTCGGATTGCAGGAGAAATGGAATGAAGGAAGCTGTAATTGTGCTGGTTTCGGCTCATTTTATAGCCGATTTTCTACTTCAGTCGGACGGCCTCCAGCAACGCAAAGACCGGTTTCTGATATTGCTTCTGCATGCTGCATGGGTTGCGGTTTCAGGATATCTGCTGTTGCAGCAGTGGTCGGCCTGGATTCCATTTCTGCTGATATTTGTTTTTCATGCTGCAATTGATGGGATTAAACGGCGGTTTCAGGATACGGTCCGTGTTTTCTGTCTGGATCAGGCGGCTCACATCATTTCGGTATTTTTCGTAGTCTGGTTTTGCAGAACCGCAGGGTGGATGCATGGTTTTTCGGGCAAAGGACTGACCTTGATTGTTCTGGTTGCAGGGTTTGCTGTGTGTGTGCCCGGTGCCGGTTTTCTGGTGGGGAAAGTGGCAGGAAAATTACAGGCCGAAAATGCACTGGCTGAAAAGATTATCGGACTCATAAACGGGGGTAAGCTGATTGGTCAGCTGGAGCGCGCGTTGATATTCATGCTGGTTATGATCGGTCAACCGGGCGGAATCGGGTTTCTGGTTGCCGCGAAGTCGATTCTTCGTTTCGGTGAAGCGAAGGATGATCAGAAACTGGCGGAATATGTGCTGATCGGAACGTTGCTGAGTTTCGGACTGGCCATTGCCGCCTCCACACTAACAAAATATATACTTGAGGATGTCAGTTCATGAAGATTGTTCAGTTACCGGATGAAATGCAGCGGATCGCGCTGGAGATAAAGCGGACCGGGAAAACCATTGGTTTTGTTCCAACGATGGGTTTTCTGCATGAAGGGCACCTTTCGCTGATGCGTCTGGCCCGCCGGAAGTGCGATGTGCTGGTGGTCAGTATTTTTGTAAATCCTGCACAGTTTGGTCCGAATGAGGATCTCGAGGCTTATCCCCGCGATTTCGAGCACGATGAAAAACAGTGCGAGGCGGAAGGGGTCGATATCCTGTTTTATCCGGAAGCCGGGAAAATGTATTTTGATGACAGCAGCTGCTGGGTGGATGAAAATGCGTTGAGCGTTGGACTTTGCGGCGGTTCGCGGCCCGGGCATTTCCGCGGGGTTTGCACGGTAGTGGCCAAGCTGTTCAATCTGGTGCTTCCGGATCGGGCGGTCTTCGGGGAAAAGGATGCTCAGCAGCTGCGGGTGATTGAACGGATGGTCCGGGATCTTAATTTTCCGGTTCAGATCATACGTGGTCCGATTGTGCGCGAAGCGGATGGGCTGGCCATGAGTTCGCGAAACAAATATCTTAATGCGGAGCAGCGGCAGCAGGCACTCTGTCTGAAACAGTCCCTTGATCTGGCCCGTTCGATGGTCGAGGACGGCGAGACTTCGGTTTTGAATATCAGGCAGCAGATGGAAGTCCTGATCGGTACCGTTTCGGAGGCGGAAATCGACTATATTGAATTTGTTGATGATGAAACCATGGAGCCTATGGAGTTCCTCGGGTCGAAAACTCTGGTGGCGCTGGCGGTGAAAATCGGTGCGACGCGACTAATTGATAATGCTGTGATTGATTTGTAGTCCGCTACCGGAGAGGCGGTTGCAATACCTTCTGTTTTTTTTAATCATTTCTGTTTGAAAACCATGGGCGCATCATTACATTGGTGTCCGCTTTTGAAACAAAAGGTGCGGTAGCCAAGCGGTTAGGCAGTGGATTGCAAATCCATCTAGATCGGTTCGACTCCGATCCGCACCTCCATTTTTTCAGGTCGCTTAATCGATAACCAGGAGAAGAAAATGTCGGTTCCACAAGATCTGTTCTACGCCAAGTCCCATGAATGGGTGTCCTTAGAAGACGGTATTGCAACAGTTGGAATCACTGATTTTGCACAGAACCAGCTCTCTGATCTCACCTTTGTTGAACTTCCCGAAGTCGGTACAACGTTCGAAGCCGGGGATGAAGCTGCAGTGGTTGAATCGGTGAAAGCGGCTGCAGATGTATATGCTCCGGTTGGCGGCGAAGTGGTGGAAGTGAACAGCGAGCTCGAAGACACTCCTGAACTGATTAACAATGATCCGTTTGATAAGGGCTGGATTTTTAAAATCAAAGTGAATGATGAATCGGAAGTCGATAACATGATGGATGCCGATTCCTACGAGGAACTCTGCCCTTCGGAATAATTTTTGCTCACATAGGAAGTTTACGGGAGGACGGTTGTCCTCCCTTTTTCGTTTTGAACAACGTATTGCAGGCTGCCGGCCTGCTTTCAGCTGAAAATGATGAACGCATGGTCTGTCAGTTTTAATGAGCCGGTCCCGTATCAGAAGGGGCTTGATCTTCAACACCGTTTACTGAAAGCACGGCAGGAAAACCGGATTCCCGATACCGTGCTCCTTCTTCAGCATACCCCGACGGTTACACTGGGTAATCGCGGGCGGGATAATTACCTGCTGAAAACCGAAGCTGAATACAAAGAGCTCGGAATTGAACTTTTTCATGTGGAACGCGGCGGCGATGTCACGTTCCACGGTCCGGGGCAGTGGGTCATCTATCCGATTCTTTATCTGGGGGGAATGAGGCGGACTCTCACGGTTACCTTTTTAATCTTGAGGAAACCGCTATCCGGACCTTGAGCGATTACGGAGTAAAGGGTTTCCGGCGCGAGGGAAAGTCCGGGGCCTGGACCGATGCAGGTAAAGTGGCGGCCATTGGGTTTCGGCTTAAAAAGTGGGTTTCTTTTCACGGGATGAGTTTTAATGTCAGTAATGATCTGATGGGATTTAATACTATTGTTCCGTGTGGACTGGTCGGAGAGCCGGTGGCCACTCTCAGGACGATTCTCGGGAAAACCTGTCCCGAAATGCCGGCGGTAGGAAATTCGCTGCTGAACCATTTTTCCGATGTCTGTAATCGTAAACTCGAGCGGTTTAATGCAGGCGATGTGCTGCCGGCGGAGCTGGCCGAATTAATCAAAAAGTAAGGTTTTTAAGATGAGTGAAATTCCAATGTGTCCGGAATGTAATTCAGAATATGTTTACGAAGACCGGGATATGCTGGTCTGCCCCGATTGCGCATATGAATGGATTCCGGGCGATGAAACGGCCACGGCTTCGGACGGCGGTCTGGTGGTTCTGGATGCCAATGGCAATGCGCTGGCGGACGGCGATGATGTAACCATTGTTAAAGGGTTGAAGGTCAAGGGGCTCAGTCTGATCTGAAGGCAGGAACCAAGGTTAAAGGGATCCGTCTTTGTGAGGGGGACCATAATATTGACTGTAAAATCGCAGGTTTCGGAGCCATGAAGCTGAAATCCGAGTTTGTGAAAAAGGCTTAGTGTCGCGGCATCAGTAGTTGGTTGGGTGCTGTTCCGGGAAAATTATCCTGGCGATTAGGGATTGAGCATATCGCTCCATGCTTCGATCTGTTTCATGGCATGATGGTCGGTGAGATCGATGTGGATCGGTGTGAGGGCAACATAGCCGGATTCAACGGTGCGGATGTCGGTGTCGACGGCATCGTCCAGCTGATCGAGTTCCCCATCCAGCCAGTAATAAAGATTTCCCCGGGGATCCCGGTGTTCGGAAAATTTTTCGATAAAGCGGGAGCGTCCCATTCGGGCGGATTTCATTCCTTTTAATTCGGAAAGTGGAACGTTCGGAATATTGACGTTTAAAAGGGTTCCGGGTGGAAGTGGATGTTTTATTATGTTTTCAACGACGTCCGCAACGACTTTTTCGGCGGTCTCCCAGTGGGGATCACAATAGGTACAGAGGGAGAATGCGATGGCCGGTACGCCGAGAATGGCCGCTTCGCTCGCGGCCGAAACCGTGCCGGAATAGAGTACACTGATGCCGGTGTTTGAACCGAAGTTGATTCCGCTGACGACCAGATCGGGCGGGTCGTCTTTATACAGAAAACTGACGGCCAGTTTTACGCAATCGGCGGGAGTCCCGTCTACGGCGATTCCGAAATGGCATCCGTTTTTCTCGACGGGAATGGTGCGGATGGGGTCAAAAATCGTGATGGCGTGTCCGGTGGCGCTCCGTTCGGTATCGGGGGCAACCACATGAAGCGTTCCTGTATTCTTCAGTGCGTTATGCAGGCTCAGAATGCCCGGAGCGTGGATGCCGTCGTCATTACAAAGGAGGATCTTCATGGAGCGAATATGCAGGTCCGATGATGAAACTGCAAGAAAGGACGGTTGCATCTGCCGGTTGCTCTGTTCATGCTGTCCGCATGAATTTAATCCTTCTCCAACCGGTGGAAATTGATGCGGAAAACCGCGTGGTTTTAAACGATGAGCGCGCCGTGCATATTCGGAATGTTTTGAAGGCGGAGGGCGGGAAGAAACTGAGGATCGGGCGGTTGAACGGTCCGCTGGGCATTGGAACGGTTGAGATGGCGGATTCGCAGCAGGTTGTTCTGTCGTGTGTATTTGAGGAGAATCTTCCGGAGAAGCCGCGGGTGGATCTGCTGCTGGCGATGCCGCGCCCGAAGGTGTTGAAGAGGATGTGGGCACAACTTGCGGCCCTCGGGGTGGGGCGGATCGTGCTGGTGCGTGCGGAAAAGGTGGAACGGTACTATTTTGACAGTCATGTGCTTGAACCGGATTTTTATAACCGGAGACTGATTGAGGGCCTGCAGCAGGCCCGATGTACGCATCGGCCGGGCGTTCAGATTGAGCCGCGTTTCAGGCCCTATGTGGAGGATCGGCTGGAAACCGATTTTCCCGGTCAGTGTAAACTGCTGGCAGATCCGTCCGGAACAACGCGGATTCGCGATCTGCAGCCTGCGGAGAACTTCGGCCGTATTTTGCTGGCCGTCGGTCCGGAGGGAGGCTGGACTCCTTATGAGCTGGATATGCTGCGGGCGCGGGGATTTGAATTGATTGGAATGGGGAATCGTATTCTGCGGACAGATACGGCAACAATTGGGCTGTTATCGGTACTGAACGAATATCTTGCCGGGAGTTGAAGATGAAAAATTTAATAAAGTGGATTGCGATTGGTTTCGGAACCGGGCTGAGTCCGGTCATGCCGGGTACGGTTGGGACGTTGGTGGGGCTTCCGCTTGCCTGGTGGGTGATGCGGTTGCCGGAAATCAGCACGCAGATCATCATCTGTGCGGTTTTAAGTCTTCTCTCCGTTCCGATCTGTGAAGTGGCGGAGCGGGTAATCGGCGGAAAGGATCCGGGCTGTATTGTGGCGGATGAGTATCTGACACTGCCGATTACAGTGATCGGCCTGACCAGTCCCTGGGCACTATTGAGCGGATTTGTTTTTCACCGTATTTTTGACATCACTAAACCGCCGCCGATCAAGCAGCTTCAGCATATTCACGGCGGTTTCGGAATAACGATTGATGATTTTCTGGCGGCGCTCATTGCGCTGGGCCTGAATCATGCGTTATTCCGCTTTATCGGTTAGGGCTGTTCGATACTGAGTATGAGCGCCTGATAGTCTTCATCGTTGCGCAGACGGTCAAACTCTTCATCGTTCATATAGTTGAGTGCCTGATTCGGATCTGAAAGCTGAGCGGCCCGCTGGAATGCGGCAATGGCGGCTTTATCGTTTCCTCGCCGCATTTCAACCCGGGCAAGGAGCTGGTAGAGTGTAGCATCCTTTCTGATCTCTTCGGTCAGGGTATAGAGCTGTTCCGCAGCCAGGTCCCAGTTTCCGATTTTGGTGAGATAGAGGGCAAAACTGTGGCGGGTATCGCTGTCCTCCGGGCGGAGATCGAGATATTCTTCATATGCATTGACGGCATCGGACTCCTTATCCATTTTGCGGTAGAGCAGGGCCTGGTTTTTAAGGGCTTCCGGATAGGCCGGTTTCAGTTCCAGTGCACGCCGCAGATATTCTTCGCCTTTGTCATATGCTTTAGCTTCAATACAGGCGGCGCCCAGATTGTTCAGCACGTCGTAGCTCAGATCCGCATCGGAGGCGTCTTCGAGCAGGGCGAGAGCCTGGTCGAATTTTTTCTGCTTAAAATAAGCCATGCCGAGCGGGATTCTGACCCCGTCGAGATCCGGCAGAATTTCAAGAACGTTTTCGTAATGTGTGGCGGCTTTGTTGTATTCGCCGATTTCCATGGCCTGTTCGGCCAGAATAATATTATAGGCCGCTTTTTTAACCCATGCGGAGTTAAACGGACGTTCGCCTTCGCCGTTCCAGGTCGGATCGGCATAATGGCTGGGGAAATCCATTACCCATTGTGATTCGGCGGGAAGGGAGTAGCGCGGGATATACTCCTGGGTAATCGGTGCCGGCGCTTCGGCTTCGCGGAGGATTTCCATATATTCGCGGACCACTACGAAGACGAGAGCCACGCCCAGCAGCAGTACCACCATGCCGAGCGAGAAGCTGACCATCTGGTGCCGGCGGATTTCGCGATTACGTTCCGCAATCATTTCCTGAGAGACCTGCGGCGTATAGTCATCGCGCTGAGAGGTGTCTGTTGCGTAAATATCCTGAAGGTGCTGACGTTTTCCTGGTTCCATAATAAAGCGATATCCTTTTTGGCGTAGAGATTGCGGATTCTCCATATCAGACGTTTTTTTGCAATTCAAATCGCGGTGCAGGTTATGTTGGTAAAGGGTGCGGCAGGAGAAGAATTTCTTGGTTTTTTCGTCCATTCCGATGTGGGTTGGTGCTATAAACACAGGCTTTGAGTAATTTGAACCCAGCGGGATTCCATGGATTGGAACCCGGTAGAAAAGGAAAACCCATGTCGAGTACCATCGGAACCCTGTATAAAGTATCCACATTCGGTGAGTCGCACGGAAAAGCGGTTGGTGCCATTGTTGACGGCTGTCCGGCAAACCTTGAGCTGAGCGAAGCGGATATCCAGCCGCAGCTGACGCGTCGTCGGCCGGGGCAGAGTGCCATGACTACTGCCCGCGACGAGGCGGATAAAGTGATTATTCTTTCCGGCGTTGAAAACGGAAAAACGCTGGGCACACCGATCGGCCTGATGGTGAACAATAAAGACCAGCGTCCTGGCGATTACGGCGAAATGAGCAACGTGCCGCGTCCGTCGCACGCCGATTTTACCTATCAGGTGAAATATGGAAACCGCGCGGCCAGCGGCGGCGGACGTTCCAGTGCACGCGAAACGATCGGCCGTGTTGCAGCGGGGGCCATTGCGGAGAAATGGCTGAAACAGCAGTTTAACACCGAAATTATTTCCTGGGTGAGTTCTGTGGGCGATATTGATGCCCGGGATATGAGCACGGAAAATCTGACCCGTGAGCAGATCGATTCCAATATCATCCGCTGTCCCGATGAGGCGGCAGCGGAGCAGATGATTGCGCTGGTGAAGAAAACTGCTGCCCGAAAGGATTCTGTGGGCGGTGTTTTAACCTGTGTGGTCAGAAATGTTCCCGTCGGTCTGGGTGAACCGGTTTTTGAGCGTATGGAGGCTGTTCTTGCGCAGGCGATGCTTTCGATTCCGGCAACCAAAGGATTCGAGATCGGTTCGGGATTTGCCGGGGCCCGTATGTTCGGTTCCGACCATAACGATCCGTTTGAACTGAAACCGGATGGTCGTCTGGGAACATCAAGCAACTTCAGCGGCGGTGTTCAGGGCGGAATTTCCAATGGGGAACCGCTGGTGTTCCGTATTGCGTTTAAACCGCCGGCCACCATCGGCAGAGCGCAGGATACGGCGACGTTTGATGGAGAGGCGACGGTGCTTGAAGCCCGGGGACGTCATGATCCCTGTGTTGTGCCGCGTGCGATTCCGATTGTTGAAACCATGACGGCGATTACAGTCATGGATTTTGCGCTGCGTCAGGCCTATCGTCAGGCGTAGTTCCGGAGTATGGAAAATGTCCGCCCCCCGCTACAGTGCGTCCCGTTCGTTTCATGTGATGACCAAGCCGATCGGCCCGCTGTGTAACCTCGATTGCACATACTGTTTTTATCTGGAGAAAGAGAAACTCTTTCCCGGAGAGGAAAGCTACAGAATGAGCGATGAGGTGCTGGAAACCTATATCCGCAAATATATGCAGAGCCAGCATACGCCGGAAATTTCGTTTGCATGGCAGGGCGGTGAACCGACCCTGATGGGGCTCGATTTTTTCCGGAAAGTGGTGGCCATTCAGCGGCAGTATGCCGGTGGGCGTGCGGTACATAATGCATTTCAGACGAACGGGATGCTTCTGGATGATCAGTGGTGTTCTTTTTTTGCGCGGGAAAATTTTCTGGTTGGACTGAGTATTGATGGGCCGGAGCATATTCATAACCGCTATCGGGTGAACAAAGGCGGAAAAGGTTCGTTTTCAAAGGTCCTGCAGGCTCTGGAACGGTTGAAAAAACACGGGGTGGAATTCAATACGCTCACCTGTGTGACGCGGCAAAGTCCGGATGAGGCCGTCGAAATCTATGAGTTCCTTAAAGAGCAGGGCGTTACCTTTATGCAGTTTATTCCGATTGTGGAGCGGACGGGGGACCGTGCGGCTCATGATATCGGGCTGGGGCTGGCGGTGCCTCCGGATCCGACTTCGGAGGAAAATCCGGATGCGCTGATGCCGTGGGCGGTTTCGCCGGAGGGGTTCGGGCGTTTTCTCTGTCGTATTTTTGATGCGTGGGTGAAAAAGGATGTCGGCCGAGTTTTTGTGAATATATTTGATGTTGCGCTAGGCGCCTGGTGCGGGGTTGAGCCGAACCTGTGCACCTTTTCGAAGCGGTGCGGTCAGGCGGTGGCGATGGAACACGACGGTGGGGTGTATTCCTGCGATCACTATGTCTATCCGGATTATTTTCTGGGTAATATCATGGAGAAATCGCTGGAGGAGATGATCTATTCTCCGAAGCAGGTGAAATTTGGAAAGGATAAATCCGATGCTCTGCCGGCGTACTGTAGAGCGTGTGAATTCCTTTTCACCTGTAACGGAGGCTGTCCTAAGCACCGGTTTATTAAAACTCCGGAGGGTGAACCGGGGTTGAACTATCTGTGTGCAGGTTATAAAACGTTCTTCAAACACATTGATCCTGTTATGAAGGATATGGCGGAGCTTGTCCAAAAAGGGCGCCCGGCGGCAGACATAATGGGTGTCGAACAAAAGAGGAAGCCAGTTGCTGAAATTGGAAAAACGCTGTCTTTTAAGGGTCGGGGACAGGTCCCGGAGGCTGGAAACGTAAACCGTAATGATCCGTGTCCGTGTGGCAGCGGGAAAAAATTTAAGAAGTGCTGTGGAAGGTAGTATGAGCGAAAAGATGATATCCGCCGATGAGGCGAAGCCGATTCTGGTTAACGGCGAAGAGATCAGCGATGGGCTGATTCAGCAGGAACTCCAGATGCTGCGTGAACGCTATTCGCAGGAGATGTCCTATACGGAAATGGACGAGAAGGCGGCGAAAATTGAGTCTGATGCACGGGAAAATGCTGTGGAGCGGATTTTGCTGATGCAGAAGGCGCGCGAGGAAATTAAAGATCTGCGTCCCGAGGAGGTTGAAGCGCGGTTTCTGGCCTTGCGGGAGCAGCACGGCGGGGAAGAGGAGTTTTCTAAACGGTTTGAACTGACGGATGAGGATGTCGCGAGAATCAAGGAGGATATTGCTGATGGCGTACGCCTTGAAAAATATTTTGAAAAAATCTGTGCAGGCGTTGAGCGTCCGGTAGAGGCGGATTCGCGGGCATATTATGAATCTCATCAGGAGGAATTCAAGATTCCGGAGCAGGTGCATGCGGCGCATATTGTTCAGCACCCTTCGCCGGAGCTTCCTATGGAGCGGGTGAACGCCGATCTGCTGAATGTACTGGAACGTCTGAAAAAAGGTGAGGATTTTGATGCGTTGGCAAAGGAATTTTCTCATTGTGAAGACGGACAGCATGATCTGGGCTGGTTTGGACGCGGGCAGATGGTGCAGTCGTTTGAAGATGTGGCCTTTTCCACGCCTGTTGGCGAATTCAGTGATATTTTTCAGACGGAGTTCGGGTATCACATTCTGATGGTTCGCGGTTATAAGCCGTCGGAAATCCGCCCTTATGAAGAGGTGCGGTATGATATTGAAAGCATGCTTTTTGATGAGCGTAAAAATGAGGCTATCGGTGTGGTGGCGGATGAATTACGTGCTGAAGCTGAAATTGAAAACCTGGTGATTGTTGAGGATTAAATGACGGCCGGTCTTTCACAATTTGGATTTATTGGACCCGGAGGTCCGGAACTGATCGTGGTGATGCTGGTGCTGATTATGGTATTCGGGGCCAAGGATGCGCCGAAGATTTTCCGTAAAATCAACGAGTTCATGAGCACGGTCCGGAATACTGCGGATAGTTTTAAACGTGAGATTATGTACGGAGATCTTACTGCCGAGTCCGCTGCGGACGACATGTCGTATGAGGACGATGATTACGACTATACCGCAGATTATCCCGGTGAGGATTATGACGATTCCGAAGAATTGAAGGAACAGGATTATTCCGATGAAACCTTCCAGCATCTGGAACAGGATTTAGAGGATGCAGGTGCTGAAAAAATGACCGGGGAACCGGCCGACGGAGCTGTGTCTGAAAAATCAGGGGATGACGGGGGAGACGATGCTGAAAAAGCTTAAGTCACTCACAGGAAAATTTCGTTACGATGACTCTGAGATGCCGTTTCTGGAGCATCTTGAAGAATTCCGCCGGATGATTATCCGTGTAATTGCCTCGCTTGCTGTCGGTATGGTGGTTGTGCTGCCGTTTGCGGATCATCTGATCGGTGTGCTGCGGGCACCGGCTGAACCCTATATTATTAAAAATGCCGAAGAGGTGCTGAGCGAGGCGGAGGTTCGGCTCCGGATCCCGGCGGATGCCATTTCAACGAATACGCTGTATATTGCCGAGGACGGTTCCGGCTATTATGATGTTAAGGCCGAAGTGGCCCTTAATGAGGGACAGGAGATTCAGACCGGTGGCATTCGTCTGCAGTTTTCCGAACCAGCGGCGGCGATTAAGATGTGGCTGACCGTGACCTTTTTCGGCGGGCTGCTGCTGAGTCTGCCGTTTGTCGTCTTTTTTATCGGTCTGTTTGTTATGCCGGGCGTACGTGATGTGGAGCGGAAAGTGATGACCCGCATTTCCCTGTTTTCAGGAGGGTTGTTTGTGGCCGGCATTTATATGGGGTATAAAGTGACGCTTCCGCTGGCTCTGGGGCTGATGCTGAAAATCGGCGGTCAGCTGGGCGGCGAATCGATCTGGTTTTATAACAAATATATCGGTTTTGCATTGCAGCTGCTGCTGGCGTTCGGTGTGGCGTTCCAGATGCCGGTAGTGATTCTCATTCTGGGTAAAATGGGGCTGGTCAGTTCGAGCAGTCTGCGAGCTGCCCGGCCGTACGTTGTTGTCGGAATTTTTGTGGTGGCTATGATTCTGACTCCGCCGGATGTGGTTACCCAGATCCTAATGGCGGCTCCCTTGATTTTACTGTACGAGTTCTGTATATGGTTCCTTTATTTCAGTGGAAACCGCGACCTCCCGCCTCGTGAAGAGAAGACGGCGGAAGATGCCGATGCAGAGCCGGAACCAGAAAAAACTGTTGTTGAAGACGAGCCGGCGGAGCCGTCGGACGAAAATGAAAATCAAACGAAGAAAGATTTAAGCGAGGAGTAAGCGAAATGCATACATTGGCCTTTGGCATGCCGGGCGGACCGGAACTTTTAGTGATTCTGTTTATTATACTGCTGTTGTTCGGTGCTAAAAAACTGCCGGAGCTCTCCCGGTCTCTGGGTAAGAGTCTCGGTGAATTTAAGAAGGGCCAGAAGGAGGGTTCCCTGCCGGACAGCACCGAGGACGAGGTGGAAAAAAAAGAAATTTCCACGTCAGATGAGGATGACAAGGAGTGACGATTGAGCCGTGAAATGTGCGTTTCCTGAGGTTGGAAATCACGCTTCACGCTTCACGACTCAAACGTATTCATGAGCGAACGACAGCTTGCAGAGCTTTCTCCGGAAGAGCAGCGGGAAAACGGGAAGGCGATTCTTGCCCACGTTCTTCCCTTCGCCATCTGGCTTACCATGATGGTCTGGTTCAGTGACTACAACGCCCGCACCATCGGCGGACTGGTTCTGCTCGTGGTATTCCGCCCCTGGCGGTGGTATCCGAAACTCAACTGGAAAAATATTCCGGCAGCCATCGGTGTCGGTATTTTCATATTTATAGTCTGGGTGGGGTTCGAAACGCCGTTTGTTCAGCAGAAGGCACCGGCGGTTACCGAGTGGTATGACCGCCTTTTTGTTGATCCGATCATGAAGCCGTTTAAAACGCGGGAGTTGTATGAAATTCCGCTGTCTGCGGAATCTATGGAGATTCAGGAGGCTGTGGCGCTGGGGGAAACGGTTGAACGGACGAAGCTGCCGTATGAGGTGATCCAGAAGGGCAGACATGCCGGGCTGCATGAATATGATCCGCGTGTGACAGGATGGTTCGCGTTCTGGGTACATATGTTCGGAACATCCGTGATTATTGCGATAATTGAGGAGTTTTTCTATCGTGGCTTTTTATATCGCTGGATGCAGGGAAGCCCGTTTTTCAACATTGATGCCGGAAGTTTGAGCTGGCCGATGCTGATTCTTATTTCTCTGTTTTTCAGTGTGTCGCATTTCGAGGTGGGTGCGGCTGTTATCTGCGGTCTGACCTATGGGCTGCTCTATATAAAAACGCGCGATATCTGGGCCGCGATTATCGCTCATGGAACCACCAATTTTGTGTTGGGGCTCTATGTTCTGAAATACGGGCAGTACCACTTCTGGTAGTTGAATTTTCAGTGCCCGGATGATTGGCGGTTTTTGGCTAAAAACCGCTTGCAAAGCCCCGGGGGCTAATCTATCTTCCCTGCTCGCTTTTAGCGGAAAGATGACTGAGTGGCTTAAGGTGCTGGACTGCTAATCCGGTGTACTCCTTACGGGGTACCGAGGGTTCGAATCCCTCTCTTTCCGCCATTATTTAAACCGCCGGTTTTGCCGGCGGTTTTTTTTATCTGCAGGACGACGAAGCTTCGCCATATGAAGGTAAAGAGTTTGTTGGGCTGACAATTCTTCAAAGCCAAAATTTTTGTTTGAGAAAACGAGCCGGCGGTGTTTTTTCGAAACCGCGCCGCATCTGGAAGAGGAATGCACCGTGTGTGAATGACTGGACATTCGGGTGAAGATCTGGCAGGCCGGTTCTGGAGAATAGACATCCTCTGACGGTTGAGTATTATGCAGTCAGCCAGCAACTGATCGGTAATGCATGTCTTCTTTTTCGGCAGGAGAGAGTATTTACACTCAGTTGGGGAAATGATCTGTCCGTGTATTTCCCGGCCGAAAGTGGAATCTGTGAAGTATATTATTGCAGTAACACGATGCGGAGAAATGTATCCCAGGCAATCGGGTGGCTGTAACGGATAAAACAGGGCAAGAAATGATCCGGTACAGTGTTTCCGGTTCTTTTTGAGGAGTGTTTGAAAAAAGTTTTTAAGAGATTTCGGCAGAACGGTATGGGGATAAAATCTGTAGACAAACCTTTCCGATACCCGTAAGCCTAAGGGAAATTGAGCCTCTCCGGTTCTCTTTTTTTTCAGTACAGATTCTGCGGAAGACCCTCTTTTGTTATGTCATCAGTGTGGATCGGGCAGAGGTATTCAATTCTAAGGGGAGCACATGCCGGAGGGAATATACTGCTAATATGTGGGAGAAAAATTAAGGCCCATAGGCGAAATCTCTGTATGTTTATACCATCAGATTCAGTAGAGCAGGAGGGTACTGATGGGTATGAAGAGGGATAATAAAGTCAGGGGTGTTGTCAAGGGCGCACCAAGCGGTTTTGTGATCAGTCTGGGGATTCATGCTGCCGCATTTTTTCTGGCAGGTCTTTTAGTGGTGTTCACCGTGGTGCAGAAGGAAGAGAAAAAATTTGTACCGCCGAAACCGGTGGATCGTCCGAAAATGAAGCTGAAAAAGCCGAAGGTGAAGGTGAAAAAGTCATCAAAGCCGAAGTCGACTCAGCGTATTGTGACCAAAGTGCAGAAGGCGAGTATGCCCGATATACAGCTTCCGGAAATGAGTGGAATCGGTGACGGGCTTGCAGGGGATATCGGCGGATTTGATATCGCGCCTAATCTTGAAGAGGTTACGCTGTTTGGTGGCGGCCAAACGATCGGTAATGATTTTGTCGGCACATTTTATGATTTTAAACGAGACCGGCAGGGCCGCCCGAGGAGCTCCACGGATCCCGACAGCTTTACATCGGATGTCGCCAGATTCATCCGCAGCGGCTGGCGGACATCCATGCTTGCTCAGTTCTATCGCTCTCCGAAAAAGCTGTATGCTACCTCATTTATGGTACCCACCGTACGTTCTTCCACAGCGCCGACTGCTTTTGGAGAACCGGAGACCGGAGGCTGGTGCTGGATGGCGCATTATACAGGTCAGCTTGTTCACAAAGACGGCATCACTTTCCGTTTCCGGGGGCAGGGCGACGATATCCTGGTGGTGCGTGTGGACGGCAAGGTAGTACTGAATGCCAGTTGGCCGGGTACTGCCGAGGAGATTTCCAAATGGCAGTCAAATGATGCAAAGAACCGGACCTATAGATTGGGAAATAATGCAGCGGTTATCGGGGACTGGATTACGTTGGAACCCGGTGTTCCTCTCGATATGGAAGTCATCTGCGGCGAAGTACCCGGCGGTCATTTTGATATGATGCTGGTGGTTGAGGAGAAGGGCGTTGAATATGAACTCAATTCGCAGCAGGGGCCCATTCTTCCGATGTTTAAAACGGCGGAACCTAGTCATGATCTGCGGGATCGGATTTACGAACATCTGGTGGAGGGTGAGTGCTTTATCGAAGGCGGACCGGTGTTCAGCGATTTCTCTTCGGGCGGCGTCAGCGAAGTTCCGGAAGAGGTTATTGAACCCGCCGTTGCTGTTGAGGAGGAGCAGGAGGAACCGGTCGTTCGGATATGGACTTTCAGAAGCGGCAAAACCATTGAAGGTGAATATGTTAGTTCCATCGGGGACAAAGTAGTGCTGAAAAGTACTCGCGGTAAGCAGATTAAAGTGCCGGCGGCTGATCTGAGCGGGGAGGATCTGGAGTTTATTGCGCTCGCCAATCCGCCAACGTTAGATATCGGATTCACGAAGCAGAGTTCGCAGCGGATTATTGAGACATCTCCGTTTCTGGAAGAGGAGGCGCCGCGTATCTTTGATTGGACATTCGGCCTGAAGATCAGACAGGTGAGTGCCAGAGAATACGGTTATCCGCTTACCGTGGAAATGTTTGTCATCGGTGAACAGTATCTCGATGCGGATAAGTTCATTCTGCTGGATCGTCAAATCACTGAATTTACCCCGACAAAAGAAAACGGTATGGCGCACGTCTTTAAAAGTGGCAATCCCGTGGAGCTGATTCACTACAACATGCACTCTCAGCAGTTCGGGCATAAGTATATGGGGTATCTTATTACGGTTACCGATGCCCGCGGCGAAATTATTCAGTACGAAACATCGAACAGCTGGCTTTTTCAGGGGCTGGAAAACCTGAAACAGATTCCGGTTGGCCGTTTCTTCGATAAAACCTGCCGGCGGGTGCATCCGTCCGGTCCGAAGCGGGATTATTAATCTGCGCTACATCGGCTTTAAAATAGGGGGGTTCCGGATCGTGGAACTCTCTTTTATTGTCCTGAATTGGCTTGAGTCAAAAGGTCAAATCACTATGGTTGCGCTTCTCTTTTTTTGACCAGAACAGGATAAACAGATGAAAGAAATCAGAATCGGTATTCTCGGATTCGGTACAGTCGGTGCCGGTGTAGTGGAAGGCATACAGAAAAACGGAAGTTTGATGGCCAAGCGAACCGGGATTACGCCTGTGATTGCTAAAATTGCCGATCTTGATATTACAACGGATCGCGGAGTCACCGTTGCTGACGGTGTGCTGACTACTGATGCGATGGCGGTTATTGCCGATCCGGAAATTGATCTGATTGTTGAACTGGTGGGAGGAACGACGATTGCCCGTACTTTTACGCTGGAGGCGTTGAAACAAGGGAAACCCGTGATTACCGCCAATAAGGCCTTGCTGGCGGATCACGGAGAGGAAATTTACAGAACCGCGCTGGAGAATAATACGGGAATTTATTACGAAGCGGCTGTTGGAGGCGGCATTCCGATTCTTCGGTCCCAGCGCGCTGGGTTGGTTGGGAACCGCATTGAGAGTATCTACGGAATTCTCAACGGAACCTGCAACTACATCCTCACGCGGATGGAGCGCGAGGGCCTTCCATTCGATGAAATCCTGGCTGATGCCCAGGCTCTCGGTTATGCCGAAACGCCGCCGGATCTGGATATTGACGGAATCGACACCGCCCATAAAGCCGTCGTACTGGCATCGATGGCCTATGGCGCGCCCGTGCCTATGTCGGCCTGTCCGACCAGGGGAATCCGGGGGTTGGCCGCTTCGGAAATTGAAAATGCGGATGATCTGGGCTACCAGATCAAGCTGCTGGCAATCATCAAAGATAATAACGGCGAAGTTGAGCTTTCCGTGGAACCGACTCTGGTTCCGAAAGAACATATGATTGCTTCGGTTGCAGATTCCTTTAATGCCGTCTTCGTGAAAGGCGACATTGTGGACGATACGATGTATTACGGTCGAGGTGCGGGGCGGTTGCCGACCGGTTCCGCCGTCATCGGCGATATCATGGAAGCGGCGTCCGATAAACTGAACCAGGTTGGCTCACCGGTCAGTGTCACCATGATGCTGCAGCAGTCGGAGCTGAGGTACTGTTCCGCCGATAACATCGAAAAACGCTGCTATATCCGCCTCTGTCTGGAAGACAAACCGGGGGCCATGGCCAAAGTGATGAAGATTTTCGGTGAACATAATATCAGTATTGCATCGGTGGTTCAGAAAGAGCGCCATGAAAGCGGCCGTGCTCCGGTAGTGATTCTGACCCAGAAGGCCAAAGAGTCGGAGTTCGTCGGTGCGATGGAGCAGATCCAGTCGCTGGATGTTTCCTGTGCCGAACCGATTCGTATGCGTCTGGAAGATTTTGAATAATTTATGATGGACCCCGAGCTCGTGAAAGGCGGATTGCTGTGCAGTCGGGGTTGAAGGCGGGTATAATATGAAAGTGGTAAAGTTCGGCGGTTCCTCCGTCGCGAATGCAGAACAGATTTCCAAGATCATCGATATTGTTGCGGCTGATGCTGACCGCCGTATGGTGGTGGTCTCCGCTCCGGGTAAACGGCACAGCGATGATACCAAAGTGACCGATCTGCTCATTGCGCTTGCTGAAAAAGTGATCGCAGGTGAAGACCATGAATCCGCTCTGAAGGAAGTGGTCGATCGTTACGGCGAGATACAGAAAGAACTCGAACTGCCGGAAGCGGTCATTGCAACCATCGAGTCCGATCTGCGCGGGCGCATCGAAAACCGCAGTTCCAATGATCTTCAGTTCATGGATACGATGAAGGCCTCCGGCGAAGACAATAATGCTAAAATTATCGCTGAAGCTTTTACCAAAAAAGGCTATCCGGCAAAGTACGTCAATCCGGGTGAAGCCGGGATGCTGCTGTCCGATGAATTCGGCAATGCCGAAGTGCTTCCGGAATCCTTTGAAAATCTGGCCAAACTGAAATACGAAGCCGAAATTATCATTTTTCCGGGATTTTTCGGCAGTACCAAAGGCGGAGAAGTGGCCACATTCCCGCGCGGCGGATCTGATATTACCGGGGCGATTCTGGCTGCTGCCGTGAAGGCCGATGTGTATGAAAACTTTACTGATGTGGATTCGGTCTGTGCGATGGATCCGCGGATTATTGAAAACCCGCCGGCCATCGACTGCATGACCTACCGCGAAATGCGCGAACTGGCCTATGCCGGCTTCGGTGTTTTTCACGACGAGGCCATTATTCCGGCCGTTCGCGCTGAAATTCCGATCTGTATCAAGAATACCAATAATCCGTCCGCACCGGGCACCATGGTGGTTCCATCACGCAAACCGGAACACGGTTCGGTGGTCGGTATTTCCAGTTCCGACGGGTTCAGTGCCATTTATATTGATAAATATATGATGAACCGCGAGGTCGGTTTCGGCCGTCGTCTGCTGCAGATTCTTGAAGATGAAGAGATTTCTTTCGAGCACACGCCGTCGGGAATCGACAACATGTCGGTCATTCTTCACACCTCTATGCTGGCCGAAAAAGAATCCACAGTGCTCAGCCGCATCAAAAATGAACTGAAGCCGGATAAGGTCGTCATTGAGCACGGTCTTGCGCTGGTTATGGTGGTGGGCGAAGGTATGCACTACACTCCTGGTATGGCTGCAAAAGCCACCGAAGCTTTCCATGCCTCCGGCGTAAATCTGGAGATGATCAATCAGGGTTCATCTGAAATCAGCATGATGTTTGCTGTAAAAGATACGGATCGCATTATTGCCATCCGGGCTCTGGGCGCGGCCTTTTTCGGCGGATAGTTTCCAATCTATGGAAAAGGAAAACGGGTTCCCGACGATTGGAACCCCGTTCTTTTTTCAGATGTAGCGTTATACCATTTACTAAAACATTCCGGTCTTAACGACAGCGTTATTCCGCGTAGCGACGCAGAGCGCGCGGAGCCATTTATGACTGAATTTCTCTGCGTCCTCAGCGCCTCTGCGAGGGATCAAATTTATACCGGATAGTTTTAACGTTTGGTATTCTTCCGTTTCCGACCGGATCAGCCCGTATTTTTCATAGCGGCAGCGATGCCGGCAATGGTGACCATCAGGGCATCTTCGAGCACCTTGGGATGGGTTTCGTCTTTTTTGATTCGGCGCATCACTTCGCCCTGCAGCAGATTCAGGGGGTCTGCGTAGGGATTGCGGACAAGTACGGATGAACGTAATCGTTCGCGTTCAACTTTAACCGGCAGATTTTTTACAATATGTTCCGCTGTCTTCTGGGTCAGGGCAAGCTTTTCACGGAGCGCGCGGCCGAGTGGTTTGAGCTCTGCTGATGCCAGGCAGTCGTCATAATATTCCGCGACGCGTGCGTCGGCTTTACACAGGACCATATCGAGCATATCCATAAAAAAATAGAAAAACGGCCACTGCTCAATCATTTCCTGCAGGAGCGGTTCTTTGCCGTCGTCCACGGCGGCCTTCAGCGCTTCACCGATGCCGAGCCATGCCGGAAGCAGCAGGCGGATCTGCGTCCAGGCGAAAACCCAGGGAATGGCACGCAGACTTTCAATGCCTCCGTCGTTTTTCCGTTTAGCCGGGCGGCTGCCGATATAGAGCCGTCCGAGTTCCTGTTCAGGCGTAACCTGCCGGAAGTATTTTACAAAATCGGGATGACCTCGCACGATATCGCGGTAGGCGGTGCACGAAATATCCGACATCCGGTCCATCAGTTTCCGCCATTCCGGCCGGGGAACCGGCGGCGGGGCCAGAGTAGCCTCGGTGACGGCGGCGGTGTATTGCATCAGGTTGAAAACAGCATTGTCCGGAATGGAGTATTTCTGCTGAATGACTTCGCCCTGTTCCGTAACCCGCATTCTACCGTCAACGGTTCCGGGAGGCTGAGCGAGCAGAGCATGCTCAACGGGGCCGCCCCCGCGGCCTACCGAGCCGCCGCGACCGTGGAACAGATTCATCCGGATGCCGAATTCCCGGGCAACACGGGTCAGTGTTTCCTGAGCTTTGTACTGTGCCCAGGTGGCGGCGAGTTTGCCGGCATCTTTGCCGGAGTCGGAATAGCCGATCATCACTTCCTGATCGCCCTGAATATCGTTGGCATACCACGGGATGGAAAACAGGCGTTCCATGGTTTTTCCGCAGTTTTCCAGATCGGCCAGTGTTTCAAAAAGCGGAACGACGCGGAGCGGGCGCGCTATACCGGCTTCTTTCTGCAACAGGCGAACGGCGAGTATGTCCGAGGGAAAACCCGCCATGGAAATGACGTAGGCCCCTAGTCCGTCGCGCGGAAGTTTTGCCACCACTTTCAGGGTATTCATCAGTTCCTGCTGCTCCGGAGTGAAAGGCATATCGGCCGGAATCAGCGGACGCCGGTTCCGGCATTCTTCAATGAGGAACGCCTGGCGTTTTTCCTCGTTCCATTCTTTATAGGACCCGAGTTCGAGATATTCTGTGACGGCATTAATGACGTCCTCATGGCGTGGAGCTTCCTGCCGGATGTCGAGCCGGGCGAGCGATAGCCCGAAGCAGGTCACCCGGCGGATCAGGCTGAGAAGGCTGCGGTCAGCGATCAGATCGCCGTTATTCTCTTTGAGTGAGCGATAGCATATTTTGAGCTCTTCGAGCAGTTCGTCAGTATTGTAATAGATATCGGTTTTCGGAATGCTTTGTTTTCCCGCGAGCCGGTCTTCGCACCATTTTTTGGTCAGATGCATTCTGCTGCGAATGCCGCGCAGGAATACCCGGTAGGGTTCACGTGCATCGCCCACACAGCAGGCGCGAAGCTCCTCGCTGCAGTTTGTCATGGAAAGCCGCTGAATGAGTTCGTTGATTTCCCGATAGTATAGATCGGCCGCCATCCAGCGCGAGCGAAGGGAAACCTCGTGGGTCACTTCAGCGGTCACATTGGGATTGCCGTCACGGTCGCCGCCCATCCAGGAGGCGATACGGATCGGGCAGCAGTCGATCGGCAGTTTTTCACCCAGTGTCTGTTCCGCAATGTTATCGAGGCTGCGCATGTAGCGGGGCACGGCTTCCCAGAGAATTTCCTCAATAATCGCCATGCCCCATTTGGCCTCTTCAACCGGGGTGGGGCGGGAGCGTCGGATTTCATCGGTCTGCCAGATGGCGGTAATCAGAATTTCGAGGTCTGTACGCAGTTGTGCCTGTTCAAACGGGGTCAGATTCAGTCGGTCCTGTTTGGCCAGCAGACTGGAGATCGCCCCGTTTTTCTGGATCAGTGTGCGCCGTTTGACTTCGGTCGGGTGAGCGGTCAGCACCAGTTCGATCTGCATGCTGCTGAGTGTTTCAAGAATCTCTTTTTTCGGGATGCCCTGTTCCACGAGTTTGGGCAGCAGTTCTTCGAGCATGTTGTACTGATCGCTTAACGCATTTTCGGCATGGTTGCGATGACTGCGCATGGAGTGGTAGTTTTCTGCAATATTGGCCATATTCAGAAAATGGCCGAATGCCCGGGCGAGGGTCAGGGTATCTTCATCATCCAGACCTCGGATCAGTTCACGCAGCCTGCGGGCGGCGGCTTCGTCCTGATTATTCCGAGAGGCCTTTGAAAGTGCACGGATTTCCTCGACCAGTTCAAACAGCCGGTCTCCCGCCTGGGTTTTCAGGGTGCGTCCGAGAATTTCGCCCAGCAGGCGGATATCTTTGCGCAGCGGCGTCTGTTCATCTTTCAGAATTACCATGGGTTTTCTCTCGCTTGAATTCCGTGAAAAGGTACCGGGAATCAGTCAGGTTGCAATTTTAAATAGTATTAAATCGGTTCTGTATTTTGTATGGGCCTGCAGGGCGGGGTTCTTGACGTGTCCGGGCAATTCCGATTCTATGGCGGGCTTATGAAGGCTGCTCAGGTAAAACAACGTACCGTATTGGTGACCGGATGCTCGTCGGGAATCGGCGAAGCGACGGCGTATTTTCTGCGTGATCAGGGCTGGACGGTTTTTCCGACGGCGCGGAAAGCCGAGGATCTTCAAAAGCTGAAAAATGCGGGATTTAATGCGCTGGAGCTGGACCTCAGTAACAGTGAATCGGTGCAGGTCTGTGTAGCAAAGCTGCTTGAAAATGTTCCGGAGGGGCTGGGAGGGCTGGTGAATAATGCCGGAATGGCCATGCCGGGAGCCGTCGAAGACCTGAGCCGGGAAGCACTGCGCCGTCAGTTCGAGGTGAATGTGTTCGGACTGCAGGAATTGTCCAACGGGCTGATTCCGACCTTCCGGGAACAGGGGTGGGGGCGAATTGTGACGGTCAGTTCGATCTACGGTGTAATTGCCGCTCCCATGGTGGGGAATTATTGTGCGTCCAAATTTGCGGTTGAAGCACTGGCCGACGCGCAGCGTGTTGAGCTTTCCGGAACCGGTATTTCGTTGAGTCTGATCGAGCCCGGGCCGATTGTTTCCGCCTTCCGCCGAAACGCCGCCGCCGCGCTGGAGGAAAATGTGATTTCCGATGATGTGCGTTATGCGGAAAATTATCGCAAAGAAGCGGCGCGGCGCAAAAAACAGTATAAAAAAGTCGATTTTATAAACCGCCCGCCGCAAGACGTGGCAAAGAGGATTTTCCATGCGCTGGAAAGTCCGCGGCCCCGTCGCCGTTATGTCATCACCCTGCCGGCGCACATCGGGGCATTTATGGCGCGGTTTGTTCCTGCGGCGCTGATTGATCGGGTGATGGCTCGGGAGCTTCCTCGATAAAGGGGTCGAGGACCCAGCGTTTATTATACCAGAAATACTGCTCCGGCCGTTTCCGGATCTCTTTTTCATACATGGTCATGGTCAGCTGCGTCATCCGCTGCCAGTCGTCCTCGCGGCTGAGCGATAAATCAGGTTCGATGGGATCGAAAAGAATGCAACGGTGCTGGGTCCAGCTTTCGCGGTAGCAGATCATAGGAAAAATCGGGACTTTGGACTGGCGGGCGAAGAGGGCCATGCCGCCGTTCATATTGGCTTCTTTGCCGAGAAACTGAACGGAGATCCCTTTGGTGCGTGACCGCAGGTCATTGGTCATGGCCAGAATTTTTCCGGCTTTGAGATTTTTCATCACTTTTCTGAGCAGCAGTACGTCATCACGCGGGAGAGCTTTACTGCCGGTTCCGCCGCGCAGTTCGTTGAGAAATTTATTGAAAAGCGGGTTGCGCTGTGTGCCGACAATGAAAAACAGCGGGACTTCATAGATTTCGGATGCACGGCCGCCCAGTTCCCAGCTGCCCATGTGCGGGGTTACGCAGATGGCGCCCCGGCCGGTTTTCATGTGCTCGTGCAACCGGTCGGACGCTGTATGAAAGTTGCTGTGTTTCCGGAACTGTTTCGGTGTCCAGAAACGATGGCGGAAAACATCGACCATATTAAAGAACATGTAGCGCATGGAGAGAAAGGCGATGCGGTTGACCTTTCTGGAGGAAAGTTCATCTCCGAAGACTTCGCGGATCCGTTTCTTTGCATTGGCGACACGCCAGCGAACCACGTAGAACGCAAACCAGCCGAGGCCGGCACCGAGGGCGAGGGCGAGGCGGTAGGGCAGGATGTTGAAACAGAACTGGAAAAATTTCAGCGCGGCGTATTCGGCAATATGTTTGGGACGATAAGTCATAGGGGAAGGATAGTAGGTGAGCGTCGGCTTGTTTTCAATCCAACAGGAGGATAGGCTTTTGTCATGAAAAAAAGATGGAATGCTCTGCTGTGTGTGCTGTTGATTCTGGCCGGATGCCGTTCCTATGAACCCGCATCGTTTTCCGAGGGAGTGATTTGTAATCCGAATGTCGGATGGAACGGATATTCCATACGTGTTCCTTCCGGGGTGGAGCGTCTGCAGCCGGCGAGCGAAGAAAACGGGTCGGGCCGAGAGGTGGAGATCCGTCAACGCTACCGGGAAGCGAATGCGCGCTACGAGGCCGATTACCATACGTCCTGCTTCGAACAGTTTCTTTTTGAAAATCCGGCACGGTCTTTTTATCTCAGTTTTATATCGGAAACCTATGGGCTTGCCAGAGGCTGGAGCAGTCTGACGTCGGTCGAAAAACAGTATATTATTCAGAAAATGATCAACCGGAAAAAAGTGGTCATCAATGATACAGCGGCGTATTCCGAACAGCTTGAAATCAACGGGCAGCGCGGGTGGTATATCAGCGGAAGCCGCAGACCGTATTTCCGGAAACATGCCGAGCCGGCTGCGTATGAAGGGATATTCCTGATCGGAAATCTGAAAGAGGTGTTCTGGATCGAGGCCTTCGGCGCGCCCGCTGCGCGTGAGGACATGAAAAACCGGGTATTTGAAATGGCGGAAAGTCTGGTTGTGAAGTAGCTGTATTTCAGGATCCGGATAGCAGGGGTGGGGTTAAACATTGTTTACCATGTCTGAATGGCCTAAATTACAGCGTCAGTTTTATGGATAACAACTGGATGGGAAGATGTCGAAACGATTGCTATTGCTTCTGCTGTTGCTTGCGGCCGGGTTTACTGTACGGGCCGGAGAGGTGGAGGATGCGCTGAAAACAGTGGAAGCTCCGGGCGGTGAATATGTCCGAATGCCGGCCCGTTATATTTTCCGGCACCTGGAAAAAACAGCGCGCAACAGCGGAATTCCGGTTCTTGGCGGCTTTGTGATTGAACCTCGGCTTGAAGGTGTGGATCAGCAGAAAATCAATGTTTCGTTTGGCGGAATGAATGTGCTGCAGGCGTTGCATACTATGGCGGAAGCCACCGGTTCCCTGCTGGTTTTTGAAAACAATGCGGCGGTGTTTGCGGATGCGCGTCTGATTGAGGTGAAAACAGAGGATGTTCCCGCCGGGCCGGTTGTAGAGGAAAGGAAGACCGACAGCGAAGTTGCCTTTTCCGACGTGGATTCGGCACTGGTTTTTGTGGAAACCGGATCGGCGCGCGGATCGGCTTTTATTGCGGAGCAGGACGGGAAAACCTATTTGTTCAGCAATCAGCATAATTTTACAGGTGCCACGCAGCTGGAACTGATTTCAATGCATCAGGGCCGGATCCGTTTCGGCAGTTTTGAATTCAGCCGCAGTCGTGATCTGGTCCGTTTTGAACTGAGCCGGGAAACGGTTGAGGGGCTCGGTGTATTGAAGCTTTCGGAAAAGAATCCTTATATCGGTCAGAAAATTGTGGTGTACGGCAACAGTGCGGGCGGGAATGTGGCGACGGAACTGCGCGGCAAAGTGCTGGGTGTCGGTCCTCGCGATATTGAAGTGGATGCGGAGATAGTTTCGGGGAACAGCGGCAGTCCGATTATCGATGAGCAGGGGAGCGTGGTTGGTGTGGCCACTTATGTTGCCTTCCAGCTGAAATCTGACGGGAAGGATCTACACAATGAAATTTTCCGGGGAACGCGGTTTCGAAAAGCGCGGCGTTACGGCGTTCGTATTCCTTCTGACGGGTGGGTAAAAGTGGATATACGGCAGTTCCTGAACCAGACCTATGTACAGGAGGATTTGAAAAACTATCTTGATGTGCTCTATACGCTTGAGCAGTTCTGGAACGGAAACGATGATTTCGAAGAGGCGGCAGGCCTGATTCTGAGCAGCTATTCCACGCTAAGCACACGTGTGAATCCGCCCTATGAATTTCACGCTCCCGGAGTTGAGGAGCAGGTGCGCATGCTTGTGAAAGCGTTTAAAAGGAATTATGAAGAATTTGTGGGTGTTGTGGCGGATATGGATATGGACAGGCGTGAACTGGCACGACTAACCAACCCGAACAACAGGTTGAGTGTCTCCAAAGTTGAACAGCTGGATTACCATATCCGTACAACGTTGCTTGCCCAGGCACGGCAGAAGTATGAAGAGATCGGCCGGTATCAGTGGATGAGTGAATATCTTGAAGAGAGTGCAGCTCCGCTGGAGCAGCTGGCCGGTGAGCTGATTCGTGTGCTGGATCAGGAACAGGGATTCCGTGAACGTATTGAAGCGGTAATGTAGGGGACATGATGAAGTACTGGTATTCTGCTTTTTTATTAATAGTGTTGATAGCGGGCTGTTCTACGCCGGAGCCGCCGGCCGAACCGGTGGTGGATCCTGCTGAAGCGATGGAGTTTCTGGAACCCGGGTTGCGTCCCGAGGTGCTGCTGTTTCCGGAATATATGCTCATGGAGGAGTATGAGCTTAATCAGCACGGTCGTATTCCGGAAACGAATCTGATCGGTGCAGGATTGCGTGCAAACCTCAGTCTGACCACGGTGAGAAAAGCATATAGTGATGTCCTTGATTCCAAAGGGTGGAATGTTTCCGGTATGGAAATCGGCAAACAGTTTTTCCGGCTGATGGCCCGGCTGAAAGATCAGGAGGTTGAAATCCGGGCGGTTCAGGGGCAGGGGCCTACGGAGGTATTTATTCTCTACAATCCCGGAGAAACGGACGATACAGAAACATTTACTGGAGAAACATTATGAATACATTAGCGATTGGTATGCCGGGCGGTTCCGAACTGCTGGTTATCCTTTTTATTATTCTGCTGCTTTTCGGTTCAAAAAAACTGCCGGAGCTTTCCCGTTCGCTCGGAAAAAGTCTCGGAGAATTTAAAAAGGGAAAAGAGGATCTCGAACGGGAGATCCGCAGTGTTGAAGAGGATCTGAAAAAATCCCCCGAAATCAAAGAAGAGCCTGTTGCAGTCAAAACCGGCAGCGAGGAATAAAACTGTCGGCCGGCCTTGAAAAATCCGGCGCAGTTAAATCAGAGAGCGAACCAGAGGAACCGGATCGTTCATGATGGCGTCGAGAACCAGACAGGCTGCACCGAACACGGAATCATTATCGCGTCCGGTCACTTTGATCCGGACATTTTTACGCGGCTGTTTCAGAGCGCGTTCATCAACAACGGTTCGGGTTCGGTCGAGCATATGGGGCAGGATAGGGCGCATTGCGCCGCCGAGCACTACGGTATCGAGATTGAACAGGTTTACCAGATTGGCAATGCCGAGCCCCAGCATTTCAGCCATTTCATCCACGACCGGAGTCAGCTTTTCATCCCGATCCCTCAGGTCTTTGGAAATCCGATCCAGATTGATGGACTGTAGACCGGCCTTGCGGGCAAGGGCGGTGATGCCCACTTCGGTCACCCAGCATCCCCGGTCACCGCAGGTACAGGCTTCGCCGTCAGTGCGTATTTTCATATGCCCGGCCTGTCCGGCAAAACCGGAGCTTCCGTGGAACAGCCGTTCTTCAAGTATGAGTCCGGCGGCCATGCCGACGCCGATGCTGAGATAGGCGAGATTGCGGGCTTTAGAACGATCGGCGTAGGTGTGATAACCGAGTGCGGAGGTGTTGGCCTCGTTGTCGAGATAGACCGGGATACTGAATTTTTTTCCCCAGAGCTGTTTAAACGGAACATCGCTCCAGTTGAGCGTCGGGGCATAGGTGAGCACACCGTTTTCGGAATCCACAAGTCCGGCCAGTCCAAGACCGATACCCAGCGGATTGCGTCCTTCAGCGATGCCCCAGTCGAGCGCATCCTGCACGAGCTGTTCGGCCAGTTCAATGCATTCATTCTGCGATTGTCCGGTAGAAATTCCGGCGGACTGTTCCCAGAGAATTTTTCCGTTGAAATCGGCAGCGATGACAATGATGCGGTTGATGTCGATTTCCGCACCGACTGCAAATCCTCCGAGAGGATCGAGCTCAAGCAGCAGGCCGGGACGTCCCGCCCCGGCTCGACGGAATTCGGTTTCCACCACGAGTCCGGCATTGAGCAGATCGGTGACGATGTTGGAGGCGGTATTGCGGGTCATTCCGAGTTCTTTGGCAAGATCGGCGCGGGCAAGCGTTCCTCGTTCGCGAAGCAGTTTGAGAATGGCTGACATATTCAGCCGCCGTACAGTGACCTGATCCGCTTTTTTATGGTTGACCCGTTGCATTGAAAATGTCCCCTGTGAACGAAAAGAATAATATAGGTGCTGCCGCTTTGAATGAGAAGCGATTTCCGATGATGGGAATAAATTGCGGTTGTGCGGGTTATTCCGCGGCGTTGGCCCACTCTTCCACTTCGGGATCAAGATAGGCATTTTCCATAAGTTCTTCGGCCCAGTGTTCGCCCATGGCGGCGATATGGCGGAGTAGGCGGAAGGCCATTACCTGTACTGCGGGTACCTCGGAATAGAGGGAATTGTTGAGGCAGCGCCAGTGCGAGGGGATAATTTTGCGCGGATCGTCCACCTGCCGGTGACAACCTTCACAGATGAATACACAGCCTTCGACGCTGGGCTCTTCATCCAGCGGCGGAACTTCGTGAACCTCGAGTTTAACACCGTTTTTCCCGCAGAGTTCGCAGTGGGAACGGGAGCGACGGACGAGGTCCTTTGCATAGCGTGCCAGGAGGTTCTGGCGGTAGAATTTTCCCTTGAATCCCGTGGACATGGTTTTTCCTTTTTCAACAGATGAAGCGAACAAGATAAGGGATATTTTTACAATGTCTGGAAAAAAAGCGTATTTTCCGCAGGTACTTACAGCGAAAAAACAGTTGCGGCCGCTTAACAATCCTTCAATACTGTTTTGGTACAACAGAGTGTGTGGAACGGGTGTTCCAATAACTGGAAATTACACAGGAGACAGAGAAATGAAACAACTCGCCTTTGGCCTTTTGGCTCTCGCCGTATGCATCGGATTTACCGGTTGCAAATCTGCCCCTAAAGCAGACTCGGATAAAACCATGTTTGACTATATGCAGGAAGAGGTTGGAAAGATTTCTGAAAAAGGCGGTATGGCTTCTGTCGGTCTCGGTGAATCCCGCAACACCCAGCTTGCCATCACCAAAGCAAAGCTTGAAGCGCGTAAGAATCTGGCTCAGCTGGTTCAGGTGAAAATTGAAAATCTGGAAAAAGCTTTCATCGAAGAGGTGGGCGAAGCGAACACCTCTGAAATCAATGAACTGTTCAGTTCGGCCACCAAACAGATCACTGCGCAGGAGCTGCAGGGAACTGTGCCGAAAATGCAGAAATATGAAACCAACGACGGCGTCACCACGGCGTATGTGCTGATGGTGCTGAATCCGGATATCATCCCGGCCACACTCCAGAAAAGCGGGAACAAGCTTTATGAGCGCTTTCGGGCATCCAAGGCTTTTGAAGAACTTGACAAGGAGATTAAAGAATACGAAGAGGCAGAGCGCCAGGGCATGCTCGGCATGTAATCCACTGAAAAGCTAAAGTTTGAAAACGGGGCTTGAATCTGTGATTCAGGCCCCGTTTAACTATCCGCTATGAAAATTTTAGGAATTGAAAGCTCGTGCGATGAAACTGCAGCGGCCGTGGTTGAAAACGGCCGGCATGTTCTCTCCAACGCCATTTACTCCCAGATTGCCAAACACCGGCCCTACGGCGGAGTGGTGCCCGAAATAGCATCGCGCAATCACGTGGCCAAACTGCCGTCGATTATTGAAGAGGCGCTGGACGGGGCGGGCGAAACCTACGATTCCATTGATGCCATTGCGGTGACGTACGGGCCGGGGCTGGCAAGTTCGCTGCTGATCGGTTTTTCCGCGGCCAAAACGCTGGCGCAGCGGCTGGATAAACCGCTGATCGGGGTGAATCATCATGAAGGGCACCTGCATTCGGTGTTCATGATTGAAAATCCGCCGGCGGAAGAAGAGGCTTTTCCAATGCTTGGACTTCTGGTTTCCGGCGGCGACAGCAGTATGGTGCTGATGAAAGCTCCGGGTCGTTATGAAATTATCGGCAGTACGATTGACGACGCTTCCGGCGAAGCGCTCGATAAGGCGGCCGCCATTCTCAAATTGGGCTATCCCGGTGGGCCGATCATTCAGAAAACAGCCGAAGGCGGTGATCCGCATGCTATCAAATTTCCGCGCGGGCTGGAAAGCCGGGACCGGGGAAAATGGGTTTATAAATACGACCGCGATCTCTGCTTCAGTTTCAGCGGTTTGAAAACGTCGTTGCTGACTTATGTGAAAAATCTTGATCATGAGCCGGAAGGGCAGGAACTGGCGGATATTGCCGCCGGTTATCAGGAAGCGGTGGCCGATGCTCTGACGATGCGGGTTGAACGCGCGCTTGAGCGGTTTGAGATCAGAAGTTTTTCCTGCGCCGGCGGGGTTTCGATGAACCGGGTGCTGCGTGAAAAACTGGCGGCTCTTTCTGAAAAAACCGGCGTTCCATTGCTGCTCTGTCCGCCGCCGCTCTGTACCGATAATGCGGCGATGATTGCCGGAGCGGCTTATGAAAAGGTCCGGCTGAATAAAGCGAAAGAGGAGCCGCTCGACGTCAATCCTAATTTACGTCTTGCCGACTGGGAATAGTGTGGATGGCGGCGTTCCCGCCGTCCGGTGATGCGCCTTAGATCTGTATAGTCCATAACACAGCAAGCTTGCCTTGCTGCAGGGGAAGCCGTATGGTTTGCGGCCAATTTTTCAGGAGAGAAAACATGAGCGAAGAAATTTCCGGAAACGAATACCGCCAGCAACGTATTGAAAATATGAAAAAGCTTGAGGAGGCCGGTTTCCCGGCTTTCGGAAAAGCGTTTGAGCGTACGGCGCGTCTGGCGGAACTGCATGCAGATTTCGAACTGGATAAAAAGGTGAAAGCCTGCGGCCGGATTGTGGCGATTCGAAAAATGGGGAAAATGGCGTTTGCTCATATTTCCGATGGCTCAGCTAAATTCCAGCTCATGGTGAAAAAAGATCTGCTGGGCGATGAAAAATTTGCGGCGTTTAAACTGCTTGATCTCGGCGATTTTGTGGGTGTGGAAGGCGAACTTTTCATTACCCGCACTGAGGAGGAAACGATCCGCGTGAGTGATTGGACGCTGCTTTCAAAAGCGCTGCTGCCACTGCCGGAAAAATTTCACGGACTTACCGACGTGGAAACGCGTTATCGTCAGCGTTCTCTCGATCTGATTTCCAATCCGGAAGTGATGGAGGTTTTCAAAAAACGCACGCAGATCTTAAAGGAGATCCGAAACTTTCTCGACAGCCGGGGCTATTTTGAGGTGGAAACGCCGATGATGCATCAGATTGCCGGCGGTGCGGCGGCCAAGCCGTTTAAGGCACATTATAATGCGCTGAGTACGGATGTTTATATGCGGATTGCCCCCGAGCTTTATCTGAAGCGTCTGATCGTTGGCGGCATGGACCGCGTGTATGAAATGAACCGGAATTTCCGTAATGAAGGACTCGATCGCACGCATAATCCGGAATTTACGGCGCTGGAAATTTATGAAGCCTTCGGCGATATGCGCACGATGCAGGAGCTGATCCAGTCGATGTTCACGCACCTGGCCGAAACCGTATTCGGTAAAATGGAATTTGACTGGATGGGCAATACCATCAATCTGGCGACGCCGTGGCGTGAGGTGCCGTATTATGACCTTATCAAAGAACATCTCGGTGATGACTGGTTCGAGAAAAACCTTGATGAAGCGCGGGCCAAGGCTGAAGAACTTGAAGTGCATATCGAAGAGGATATGGATTTCAAACAGGTGACCCATGAGATTTATGACAAGACCATTGAGGGAACACTGATCCAGCCTACCTTTATTACCCGTCTGCCGAAGGAGCTGGTTCCGCTGGCCAACCACTGTGCCGACGATCCGGAACTGGTCGATGTGTTTGAACTGATTATTGGCGGTAAGGAAATTGCTCCGGCCTACAGCGAGTTGAACAACCCGATCGAACAGCGCAAACGCTTCGAAGAACAGGCGGCCGGCGATGGCTCCAAAATCGACGAGGACTTTCTTGAAGCGCTCGAATACGGAATGCCTCCGACCGGCGGTATGGGGATCGGCATCGACCGTCTGGTCATGCTGCTGACCGGCTCCGATGCCATCCGTGATGTAATCCTGTTCCCGCAGCTCAAGCCGCGTACGTAATCGCATTCAGGTTGATTGAATGCTGGAACCGCAGTGTCGACGTGATGGTGGAACAAATGCGGTTTCAGTAATTTTCTGCTAATGCCGGTGGAATGCCGTCAACGGTTTCCGCCGTACGAAGCGATCAGATGGTGAATTGCTTTCTGATGAGCAGCAGGGATATGCTGGTCAGTGAAATCAGCAGAATACTGCTGGGTTCGGGGATCACCGATGCGTTGAGGTTGTCGAACTGCACGTTGAACGCGGCGTCGGCTGCTCCGTCATTATCATAGTAATTACCCTGTACTCCATAAGCGGTGATGGCGCTTAAATCCAGCCCGGCTACGGTTCCGCCTGAAGAGATGAGTCCTTCGCTGAAATCCACCCGTACTGTGGAGAATGAACTGGTATTGAAATCTGAGCTGGAAAAGCTGAAGCGCTCCCGGGTTCCGTCGGCATCCAGTAAAAGTACCTGAATAACGCTGGCTTCATTGCCGGACAGCAGGCGGGCGGTCAGTTCCAGAGAAAGGGTTCCGGAGAGATCCAGATTCAGGCCGAGTCGTTCGGCACCCCCGCTCACGGTCGGGCTTCCGCCTGAGAGCGGGAGTACTTCCTGTCCGGAAACACTGCCGTCTGTAAAGGACTGAAACTGGTTCACCGGGGAGCTCCACGTTGTACCCGGATAGGAATACTGCAGTGGATTTACTGTTTTAAAATCTGTGATCAATACATCGGATAAAGCTCCGGTGATACAGAATGCGGCAATCAAGAATGCGGGAGTTCGTGGGTTTATGCGGGAGCGGGATTTCATGACAATCCTCCTTTTTTGATAATTAAGAGTTTTAAAAGCATTTTGTATACCTCGATACGCAAAAAAATAAGATTTACAGTTGGCGACCGGAATGCCGGAGGATATTGAGGGGAGGAGAATGAATGATGTGCGGATGCGGCAGGTGTTACGTCGGGTTTAATTTTGTTGTTAGTCTTTCTGTATTAAAAGAATAAGCTTTTTAAGCATTGGGGTGGTTTTGTCTTTTTCCAGTCGGGGGTGCATGCCTCCGAACATTTTATACTGTTTTTCTTTGGAAAGCATAACCTGTTGTTTTCGGACGATGACCGATCGGTATCCCCGGTCGGCGGCGACGATTCTCAATTCTGCGATGAGCAGAAGACGCTGCACCTCCTGCGGCAGTTTTCCGAAGCGGTCTTTAATTTCGCGCTTCATCCGGCTGATCTCCTGTTTAGTAGCCAGGGCCGATATACGCTGGTAGAGGCGCAGGCGGAGGTTTTCGTCCTCAATATATTCATAGGGAATGTAGGCCCCGTTTTCGGCATTTCCGGATTTCGGGGAAAGATCGAGGAAATCGATCTTAACGGTGACATCCATTAGCGGAGGCGGTTTTCTTCCCTGCATGATGGCAATAGTGCGTTTGAGCAGTTGGCAGTATAGATCGAATCCGACGGCGGAAATATGACCGCTCTGTTTGGCCCCGAGCATATTGCCGGCACCGCGCAGTTCGAGGTCGCGCAGGGCGAGACGGAAACCGGAGCCGAGGCCGGTATAGCGTTTGATCGCATTCATGCGGTCGCGGGCGGCGTCGATCAGGTCGCCGCCGGGGGTAAGCATCATAAAGACAAAGGCTTTGTGGTTGGAGCGACCGACGCGGCCGCGCAGCTGGTAGAGATCGGACAGGCCGAAACGTTCAGCATTTTCCACAATCATTGTGTTGCAGTTAGGAATATCGACGCCGCTTTCGATGATGGTGGTGCAGAGCAGGACATCGAACCGGCCCTCTACAAATGCATGCATGATTGCAGACAGTTCTTTTTCGCCCATCTGTCCGTGGGCGACGGCAATCCGGGCTTCGGGGACCAGTGCCATCAGTTTGGTTTCAACGGTGTGGATGGTTTTGACGCGGTTGTGCAGGTAGAAAATCTGGCCGTTGCGGTGGAGTTCGGCGCGGATGGCTTCGGCGATAATTTCCTCGTCGTAGGGAATGACATGCGTGTCGACCGGCTGTCTTTCCTGCGGCGCGGTTTTTATGGTGCTGAGGTCGCGGACGCCGGTGAGGCTCATGTAGAGTGTGCGGGGAATCGGTGTGGCGGACATGGTAATGACGTCGACCTGTTTGCGGAGTTCCTTCAGGTGTTCCTTGGCGGTGACGCCGAAGCGCTGCTCTTCGTCGATAATCACCAGTCCGAGGTTTTTAAAGTTCACGTCTTTGGACAGAATACGGTGGGTTCCGATGAGAATGTCAACCTCTCCTTTCCGGGTTCGGGCAAGGGTACTGTTCTGCTGGGTTTTGGTGCGGAAGCGGCTGACCATGTCGACGGTGACCGGGAAGGCGGCCATGCGTTCAACGAAAGAATCGAAATGCTGTTGAGCGAGAACCGTTGTCGGTACGAGTACTGCCACCTGCATGCCATCCATAACTGCTTTAAATGCTGCCCGCATGGCGACCTCGGTTTTTCCGAACCCGACATCGCCGCAAAGCAGGCGGTCCATCGGCCGCAGTTTTTCCATATCCCGTTTAATTTCATCGGCGGCTGTCAGCTGGTCCGGTGTTTCAGTATAGGGAAAGGCGGCCTCGAATTCGGCCTGCATGGCGGTGTCTTTGGAAAAACGGAACCCTCGTTTCGCCTGCCGTTCGGCCTGGGTCTGCAGCAGTTTCGCTGCAAGATCCTGTACGGCCTCTTCGGCCCCGGCTTTATCATTCCGCCATTTTCGTCCGCCGAGCGTATGAGGCTTCGGCGCGTTTTTACCCATCCCTTTATAGCGGGTGAGCAGGTGGGCCTGGGTGACGGGAAGGTAGACCTTTTCGCCTTTGGCATATTCGATGGCGAGCACTTCCATGCTTTTGCCGGAGAAGGTGGTTTCGACCATGCCGAGGTATTTTCCGACGCCGTGCTCGACGTGGACTACGAAATCGCCGGGCTGAATGTCGGCGGCCTCGTTGACGCGTTCCTGTTTCCGGAAGCGTCTGGCGGTTCGTGCATGGGCACTGCGGTTGGTGTGGTAGGCATAGAAATCGGCTTCGGTGATCAGCAGAATTCTACGGTCATAGTCGACCGCGCTTTCGTGAATGACGCCTTTGTGGAGTTCCAGCGCCTTGAATCCTTCGAGGTCGGAATAAAGTTCGACGAAACGGTTCAGAGTTCCTTCTGTTTCAAAAAAAAAGTGGATTTCCCAGTCACTGGAAGCTTCTGCACAGCGCTGATCCACGAAGCGACGGCGTGCCTGTTCGGCTTCTTTGGGATGGATATCAAAAGAAACGGAAACCAGGTTGGTGTCGTAATGGGAGAATCCGGTATCCAGTGTGGGGGTGGGTGACCGGCCTTTTCCGGTTTCCGGACCAGGGTTTACAATCAGGGCATCCGGAGGCAGTAGTTCAGTAAGCGGAACGGTGTCGTTTCCGGCAGGGCCCGTGTTGAGCCGGGGCAGTTGAACGGTATTGATTTTTTCGATGGAACACTGGGTCTGGTCATCGAAAAAGCGGATGGAATCAATTTCGTCACCGAAAAATTCGATGCGTACGGGGCGGGGCGATCCAGGAGGCCAGCAGTCGAGAATACCGCCGCGCAGTGCGGCTTCGCCCTGAGTGTAGACTTCTATGCCGAATTCATATCCGGCTTCGGTCATCCACTCACAGAGGGTGCCGGGATTGCGGTCTTCACCGAGTCTGAGGGTCTGGACGTCCTGCCCGGGTTCTCCGGACCGCGGGACTTCCTGTTCTATGGCCTGCGGACAGGTGATCATGATGAAGCGCTGTTTTTCGGCAAGAAGCTGGACGAGTTTGAGGTGTTCGCCGAAAACCGCAGGATCTTTTTCCATCGGCCGGAAGAGGTGAACCGCTTTTTTTCTGTCGTTGGAAATCAGCGATAGGAACGATTCATAAAGGCGTTCCATTTCCCGGGCGTCGGCGGCGATCCAGAGGATATCTTTTTCCAGCACCTCGAAAAGGTCGGCACATAAAAGGGCCTGGGCGCTGATCGGAGAGTCGGAAATCTGCAGTTTTCCGGTGCCTGCGCGTTTAAGCACCTCCCGGTTTACACTGAGGGTGTCTGCTCTCATTTTCGCTACGGTCATGAGTAAAATGTATTGGAGTGGGCAGGGTATTGAAAGTTTGGATTTCTGTAGTTCTCTTCCGGTCCGTTTTTTTTTATTCTCCGGTGTAAAACAGAATATTGCGGTTTGGGAAGGGTGGACTTTATGGCGTATACCGTTATTATCGTCCGCTTGTTTTCTGGAGAAGAAACGGATCATGGCTGATAAGAAAAAACTGAGTGATATTTCGTGGAAGGCGTTCAAAGCGCTTTCACTTACGGAAAAGGGCTGCTATTTCCGGGGGAAGCATACGCTGATTGCCCAGCAGTTTACGCGCAGTGAAATTGAGGAGCTCTGTAGGCTGGCAACACGGATTAAGCGGATTAATAAACGCCGTGCCGGAGCAAATTTTCTCAGGGGACTGCTGTCCGACAAGCGGGCGATGCTGTATTTCGCCCAGCCGTCGTCGCGCACATATCTTTCACACAATGCGGCCTGCCAGATTCTGGGGCTGAATACGATGGATGTGCGTGATCAGAAGACGTCTTCCGAGGTGAAAGGGGAAACGCCGGAGGATACCATCCGAACGTTCAGTTCGTATGCGGATATGATTATCATGCGTCACCCTGTGGGCGGTTTTGCGGAGCGCGTTGCCTGGATGATGGCGCATACAAGGCGTGAAATTCCTATTCTGAATGCCGGATCGGGGGCGGATCAGCACCCGACACAGGCGTTGCTGGATATTTATACACTTCAGCGTTCTTTTGAAAAAATCGGCGGGATCGATGGAAAGCACGTGGCGTTTGTGGGGGATCTGGCAAGAGGGCGAACGGTGCGTTCGTTGGCCTGGCTGTTGACTCTCTATAAGGATATGCATCTTTATTTTATTGCGCCGGATTCGTTGCAGATCGGACAGGATATTCTCGATCAGCTGGATGAAGCGGGCACAAAATATGTGGTAACGGAGGATTTCGAATCGGTCATGCCGAAGGCCGATGCCATTTACATGACAAGAATTCAGGATGAATGGGATGTGGACGGCGAAGGCAGTACCACAGAGGCTTCGAACTATTATATCGGTGCGGAGCATATGGATATTATCAAGGATACAACGGTGATTCTGCATCCGCTTCCGCGCCGGCAGGAAATCAGCACGGAAATTGATAATGATCCGCGTGCGGTTTACTGGCGGCAGATGCGTAACGGCATGTGGATACGTGCGGCACTGATTCTGAAGACATTCGGTCGTGAAGATGAAGTCAATCGCTACTACGACGATTATTAACATAAATGAAATATGACGGCTGATACGTGAAAGATCACGTTTTCACGACTCATGAGGAAAATAGTATGGAACATCTGATTTCTCTAAAACTGTGGAGTCCGGAAAAAATCCGGCAGGTGCTGGATCTGGCGAAGGACGTGAAGGCGAATCCGGAAAAATACCGGAATGCAATGGCCCACAGAAATCTGCTGATGATTTTTGAAAAACCGAGTCTGCGTACACGCCTCTCTTTTGAATCGGGAATGACCCAGATGGGCGGACACGCGATCTATTATGATCTGTCTACGTCACCGATGGGTAGTGGAAAGGAGACCATCAGTGATTCGATGCGGACGGCGTCTCGTTTTGTTGATGTGGTTATGGCGCGCCTGTTCAAACATGAGGATCTGCTGGAAATGGCCGAGCATGCCACGGTGCCGGTAATCAATGCGCTGACCGATGACAGCCATCCGTGTCAGATTCTGGCCGATCTTCAGGCGATCGAGGAGAAAAAAGGCAGGGTTGCCGGACTGAAGCTGGCTTATCTGGGCGATGGTTTCAATAATGTGACGCATTCGCTGATGTATGGCGGTACCAAAATGGGTATGCATGTTTCCGTGGGGTCTCCGGCGGGCGAGGAATTTTCGCCGCGGGCCGATGTGGTGGCCGATTGTGAAGCGTTTGCGAAAGAATCCGGCGGTTCGGTTTTTGTTACAGATGATCCGGCGGAGGCGGTACGGGATGCCGATGTGGTTTATACGGATTCGTGGATGAGCTATCATATTCCGAAGGAGCAGGAGGAGGAGCGCGTTGCCAAATTTATGCCGTATCAGGTGAACAGTGCGATGATGGCTCACGCGAAACCGGATGCCATTTTTATGAACTGTCTTCCGGCAATTCGCGGGTGTGAGCAGACCGCCGAGGTCATTGACGGCCCGCAGTCCATTGTTTTTGACGAAGCGGAAAATCGTCTGCATGCGCAGAAAGCGGTGATTCTGACGCTGTGCGGTGCGGCCTGAACTCCGGTATGCGGATCCTGATTGTCAAAACCAGTTCGCTGGGGGATCTGTTTCATGCATTGCCGGCAGTACACCTGCTGAAGGTGACATATGATGCGGAAATTGACTGGGTGGTAAACACTCAGTATGTGAGGTTGGCAGAGTGTTTTTCCGATGTCCGTAAGGTGATTTCATTTCCGCGCGAGGGCTGGTTTTCGCATCTGGGACAGTTCAAAGCGGCGTTGCGGCAGGAGACCTATGATCTGGTGGTTGATCTGCAGGGACTGCTGAAAAGTGCGTTGATCTGCCGGATGGCGAAGCGGTCGGAAGGGGCGAAAATACTCGGTCCTTCATTTCAGCGTGAGGGGGCACGTTTTTTTTATTCTTCGGTTGTAGGAAAGAAAAACAAGCAGCGCCATGCCGTCGAGGAAAACCTTGATGTACTCCGTTTTCTCGGAAAACCGGATTCTCCGGTTGAATTCCCGATCCGGTTTCCCGATGTTACCTTCCCGTGTCTGGAAAAAAGGCCGGCAGTGGTTTTTGCGCCGTGCTCCCGGCACGAAGCCAAAAACTGGCCGTGGAAACGGTTTGTGGAACTGGGGGCGCATCTGGAGTGTCAGATCATACTGGTCGGTTCTCCGGATGATGTGGAGACGTGTGAGAAGATTGAAAATCATCTGCCGGAAGGGGCGTGTACCAATCTGTGTGGAAAAACATCATTGCTTGAACTCGGCGGTATTTTGCAGAACGCGGATCTGGTGGTGACGGTTGATTCGGGGCCGATGCATATGGCGTCGGCGGCGGGCACGCCGTGTCTCGCTGTTTTCGGCCCGACGGATCCGGCACGGGTGGGGCCCTTTGGCGGGCAGCACCGGGTATTACGGGGTTCCACGGTACGGAAATATTCAAAGCAGGATTTGGACAGTATAAGAATGGTGGAGTCCATTGATGTGATAAAAACAGCAGGGGAAATGCTGAACAATGAAGCTGTGGGATTATGATGCATTTATTCTCGATCTGGACGGCACCCTGATTGATTCGGGGAAATATCATGCGCAGGCGTTTGCTGATGCGGTTTTTGCGCAGAGCGGTTATGTGTTGAAGCCGCACGAACACCATGAGTTTTTCGGTAAACACAGTGTCTGGTTTGCAGCGGTTCTGAATGAACGCTATGGTTTGAATCTGGATCCGGAATCGGTTCTGAAACAGAAACGTCGGCGTGTGCGGGAAATTTTTGTTGCAGAGCTTTTTGAGGGGGCACGGGAGTTTCTGGATTTCTGGAAAGGGAAAACACCGATGGCACTGGCCACCAATTCTCCGCTCAGCTTTGTGGAACCGGCTTTGCGGGATGCGGAGCTCCTGCACTATTTTGAGGCCATTACTACAGCTGGAGATGTTAAACATCGAAAACCCGATCCTGAAATTATTAAGGAGAGTGCACGCCGGCTCGGGGTGGAGCCTCCGTCCGTTCTGGTGTTTGAGGATCAGCTGATCGGGATCAAAGCGGCACGGTCGGCCGGTGCTAAAGTGATTGCCGTGGATAATGGGCAGCCGGTGAATTATCCGGTGGATGTGGCGGTCCATACCTGGAACGATCTTTTAAAACTTTCGGAGTTGCATAGATGGAATCCCAATTGATTATTTTTGATCTTGATGGAACGTTGATTGATGCGCGGGGGGATCTGACCTCTGCAGTAAACCGGATGCGGGCGCACTTCGGGCTGGGAGCGCTCTCTCTTGAAACGGTCAGCGGCTACATTGGAAACGGCATGGTCCGGTTGGTGGAGCGTTCGCTGCAGGATTCAGATGTTTCGACAGAAGAGGGGATGAAGATTTATCCGGATCTATACCGTTCCGATCTGACAACACACACGGCGTTGTATGAGGGGGTTGCGCAAGGGATTCCGGAGCTGGTACAGGCCGGGCACCGTGTGGCGCTGATGACCAATAAACCCGGGGATATGAGCCGGGCAATTCTGGAGCATTTCAACCTTTCAGCATATTTTTCCGCTATTATCGGCAGTGGTGATGTGCCGAATCTGAAACCGGAGCCGGATGGGGTTTTCCGGTGCCTGGAAATTTCGGCGATGGAAAAATGCAAAGCATGGATGGTCGGGGATCACTATACGGATCTGGCGGCGGCGGAAAATGCGGGCATCCGCAGTGCGTTAATGGAATACGGTTTCGGGGAGGCGCGGGGCCATAAACCCGATGCACAATTTTCTTCGTTTCCTGAATTGGTCGGGTACTTTGTCTAGCCTATGAAAACGTACCTGTCAGAAATTTTCAGCTCGATTCAAGGTGAGGGTCCGTATGTCGGCGAACGCCATCTGTTTGTGCGGTTCTGTGCATGTCATCGGAAGTGCGTTTATTGCGATACGGATACGTCGCTTTCTGATTACTGTATTGTGGAGCGACGTCCGGGCTCCGGTGAATTTGAGCAGATCAAAAATGCGATGTCGGTGGAGCAGGTTTTTGAGCTGATTCAGGAAGTAGATGCCAAAACGCGAAACAACCGGATTTCCATCACAGGCGGGGCTCCGCTGATGCAGCACCGGTTTCTGCTGAAACTGCTGCCGATGCTGAAAAATGCCGGGCATAATATTTATCTGGAAACCGCGGGCGATCTGCCGAGTCAGCTGAAAACGATTATTGAGTTTGTTGATGTCATTGCCATGGATGTTAAACTTGAAAGTGTTACGGAGGAACCGGCAACGTATCCGGCCCACTGGCAGTTTCTGAGTATCTGTCGCGATTACAAGGTGGAGACTTTTGTCAAGCTGGTGCTTTCAGCGAATACCCATGAGGGTGAGCTGATTGAAGCGGCCAAAGGAATCCGGAAAGCGGGCGGCGAAGATACGCTGGTGATTATTCAGCCGATGACCAAATCGAGCCGGACCGATGCTGTTCCTTCCGGTGCGCAGCTGTTCCGGTGGCAGGATAAAGTGGCGTCTGTACTGCCGAATGTCCGGGTGATTCCGCAGACCCATAAAATGCTGGAGATGCTTTGATGGCGAAAAAAGCGATAGTTTTGTTGAGCGGTGGATTGGATTCCGCCACGGCGATGGCGATGGCGCTGCATGAGGGTTATGAAGTGTATGCGGTTTCATTTCGTTATGGTCAGCGCCATTCTGTGGAACTGGACTGTGCGGTTGAACAGGCGGCGGAGGGGGCCCGGGAGCATAAAATTGTGGATATTGATCTGAGTTCGTTCGGAGGTTCGGCACTGACCGATGATATTGATGTGCCGAAGCATGAAGCGGTGGAGGATCTGGGCGATGAGATTCCGGTTACCTATGTTCCGGCGAGGAATACGGTTTTTCTTTCCTATGCACTGGCCTGGGCGGAGGTGCTCGAAGCATATGATATTTTTATTGGAGTGAATGCGCTGGACTACAGCGGTTATCCCGACTGCCGGCCGGAATTTATCGAGGCGTATGAAAAAATGGCCAACCTCGCCACGGTGGCCGGAGTGCAGGGTCGTAAACTGACGATTCATACACCGCTCATTGATCTGACCAAGGCCGAAATTATTCAGCGCGGGCTTGAACTGGGTGTTGATTACGCTAAAACCACGAGCTGTTATGATCCCGCGCCGGATGGAAAAGCGTGCGGGCATTGCGATTCCTGTCTGTTGCGCAAAAAGGGTTTCGCCGATGCCGGAGCCACGGATCCGCGCCCCTATGTAGAGGATTGATTTATGCCGAAAATGACTATTTCGAAAGAGTTCAAATTTGATTCCGCCCACTTTCTGCCGTATGTCCAGCCGGATCATAAGTGTGCCAACATGCACGGACATACCTATTATATCGAGATCCATTGCGAAGGAGAGCTCGATCCGAAACTCGGGTGGGTTATTGATTTTAACGATGTAAAAAAAGTCGTGGACCCGCTGATCAGTCAGCTGGACCACAAAGTGCTTAATGATATTGAAGGGCTGGAAAATCCCACAGCGGAAATGATTGCCGTCTGGTTCTGGAAAAAAATAAAACCGGATCTTCCGAAGCTGGTAAAAGTGGTGGTAAAGGAAAATCCCACCAATGTCTGTATGTACTCCGGAGACTAGGCTTCGGCTGAATCAATTTTTACCGAAGAAGTGATTCCTCCGCGGGCGGTGAAATCGCCGTTCACCACGAGCCGTTTCGGCTGGAGCTCTTTTTCCAGATCCGTGTAGATTCTGTTTACAATTTCTTCGTAGAACGTTCCGGTCTGACGGAAGGAAAAGAGGTAGAGCTTCAGCGATTTACTCTCAACACAGATTTTATTCGGGATGTATTCGATGGTGATTGTGGCAAAATCGGGCTGTCCTGTAATCGGGCAGAGGGAAGTGAATTCCGAGGTTTTGAAGGTAATCCAGTAGTTGCGCCCCTGATTTGCGTTTTCAAAGGTTTCCAGTTTTGCTTCATCCGGTGAGGTCGGGTAGCGCGTTTCGCCTTTTTTCAGCAGGGTGAGTCCGGTCAGTTTAGTTTCGTCTGTCATAATGTCCCATCTTTGGAAAAATTCGCGCGTCATCCTATCCAAACCCCGGAATCGGGCAAGCCCCATTTTCAACGGTTTGCGTATTGTGCGGTCGATAACTTAGGCAAGATGCAAGATTGACCGGATTCACCGGTTTTGGTCTTCTCTGCGGAATTCGAAAGGGAAAAATGTTTAATAGCGAACCCAGAAATATCGGCAGCATGCTGGGAATTACTCCTGCTGTTAAGTTTTTGCTGATTCTGAATATCGGACTGTATATTTTTGATGCGGTCATCTCCATGGGGGCTTCTGAGCGGATTCTGCAGGGCTGGTTTACACTGCGGGCCAACTGGTGGGAAACGTTCGAATTCGGCCAGTTGTTTACCTATATGTTCATTCATGCGGGCACGACGCATCTGCTGGCCAATATGATGGGCCTGTTTTTCCTCGGTCCTTCTGTGGAGCGTACAATCGGCTCCTATAAGTTTTTCATTCTTTATTATGTCAGCGGTATTCTGGGCGGTCTGGGCTGGTCCATGATCGCCGATCCGGTTCTGGTTCAGGATATTTACGGTAATGTTCAGAAGCTTTATCCGATGTGTGCCGGTGCTTCCGGAGCAGTTATGGGCATTCTCGGAGCATTTGCGGCGCTCTATCCTCATGCAAAGCTGCTTTTGTGGTTTGTGATTCCGGTTCGTGCCTGGGTGCTGGTGCTGATCCTTACGCTGTTTGAGCTGTGGGAGACCATTCATTCGGATCATCCGCTGATTGCCGGAATTGCCAATGCCGCGCATCTCATCGGCGGAGTGGCCGGATTTACCTACGCGTTTTCTCTGAAACATCCGCATATGCTGAATGACCTGAAGACAAAACTTCCGGATCTCGGCAGAAAGAAGCCGAAATCACGCACAAAGTCTTCAGCTCAGCCGTCGCTCTCAAAAGCAGAAGTGGACGCTATTCTCGACAAGATCGGGAAGCAGGGTATGGGCGCGCTCACTCCGCGTGAGCGTGAGTTGCTCAAGCGGGCAACGAGAGGATAAGATTCAATCTGCAGAGAGCGCCGGGAAAATGGATGATTCTGTGAGTTCTTCGTGGTAATTTATTTTTCTTTGAGCGCCTGAATCTGGTCCCGCAGTGTGGCCGCCCGTTCGAATTCCAGTTTTTCGGCGGCTTCCATCATTTCCTGTTCTAACTGGTGGATGGTTTCGGCCACGGAATATTCCACACCTTCTTCGGCGACAGCGGCCTCGACGGTTTCCTCGGCAGTTTCATAGATCGTTTTCAGGCTGTCCTGAATTTCTTTTTTAATGGCCTGCGGAACAATGCCGTGCTTTTTGTTATAAGCCAGCTGTTTAGCCCGACGTCGGTCACACTTGTCGAGCATGCGCTGCATGGAATCAGTGATTTTTTCCGCGTACATAATGACCCGGCCATCGATGTGTCGTGCGGCGCGTCCCGCAGTCTGGATAAGCGAGGTTTCCGAGCGTAGAAAACCTTCCTTGTCGGCATCAAGAATAGCAACGAGAGAAACTTCGGGAGATCAAGGCCTTCGCGCAGCAGGTTGATGCCGATCAGGCAATCCACGGTTCCGCTGCGCAGTTCACGCAGAATATCCACCCGTTCCAGCGCATCGATTCCAGAGTGAAGATAGGAAACTTTCAGTCCGGTTTTTTCAAGGTATTCCGTCAGGTCTTCGGCCGTTCGTTTGGTGAGGGTGGTCACCAGTGTACGTTCGCCGCGCTCAGCGCGGATGCGGATTTCTTCCATCAAATCATCAATCTGATTTTTCAGCGGGCGCAGTTCCACCGGGGGATCGACAATGCCGGTCGGGCGGATAATCTGTTCCACCGGTGTTCCGCCATGTTCCAGTTCATAGGGGCCGGGGGTGGCGGAAAGAAAGATGATCTGGTTGGTTACGCTGATAAATTCATCAAAATTCATCGGTCGGTTATCCAGAGCCGATGGCAGACGGAACCCGTGTTCCACCAGCGTACGTTTGCGGGACTGGTCGCCGTTGTACATGCCGCGCACCTGCGAAAGGGTAACGTGCGATTCGTCAATGATCGTGATGAAGTCGTCGGGGAAATAGTCGAGCAGGCATTCCGGGCGCTCCCCTGCGCAGCGGCCGGCGAGGTGGCGGGAATAGTTTTCAATACCGCCGCAGAAGCCGATCTCCTTGAGCATTTCCAGGTCGTATTCCGTGCGCATCTTGATCCGCTGCGCTTCAATCAGCCGGTTTTCCTGTTCAAATTTTGCAATCTGCTGCTCCATTTCCTGGCGGATGGCCACGAGTGCCGCGTCGATTTTGGTCTGCGGCATGACAAAGTGTTTGGCCGGGGAGACCATGATGTGGTCATAGGTTTCGATTGTATCGCCGGTCAGCGGATCCACTTTTCTGATGGTTTCGATCTCATCGCCCCAGAATTCGAGGCGGATGCCGTAATCTTTGGCATAGGAAGGAAAAATATCCAGGGTATCGCCTCGCACGCGGAATTTGCCGGGACCGGGTTCATAGTCGTTCCGTTCATACTGAATATCGACCAGTTTTTTCAGAATGGTATCGCGGTTCAGCTCCTGGCCTACGTTTGCGCTGACCACCATTTCCTTATAATCTTCCGGCGAACCGAGGCCGTAGATGCAGGAGATGGAGGCAACGATGATAACATCATCGCGGTTCAGCAGGGCATCGGTGGCGGCGAGACGCAGGCGTTCAATCTCATCATTGATGGAGGAGTCTTTTTCAATAAAGGTGTCGGTCTGCGGAATGTAGGCTTCGGGTTGGTAGTAGTCGTAGTATGAAATGAAATATTCGACGGCATTGTTCGGAAAAAAGGCTTTGAGCTCGGCATAAAGCTGGGCGGCCAGCGTTTTGTTGTGTGAAAGTACCAGCGCAGGACGTCCATACTGCGCAATCGTATTGGCAATGGTGAAGGTTTTTCCCGAGCCGGTTACGCCTTCCAGGGTCTGGAATTTCCGGCCTTCAGAAAGACCCTTAACCAGTTTTCTGATGGCTTCCGGCTGGTCGCCGGTCGGTTTGAAATCGGCTGCGATCTGGAATGATTTGTCCATAGGGGTCAAACTATATACGTCTCACTGAAAAAGCCAATTGAAAGGGGATGAGCATGAAAAGATTCCTGTTGTTAGTGGGAGTGCTGCTGCTTGCCGGTTTTGTGCCGGCCGTAGAGCGGCCGAACGTAGTGATCCTGTTTGCGGATGATATGGGATTCGGCGATCTGGGAGCGAATAATCCCGATTCAAAGATTCCGACGCCGAATTTTGACCGGCTGGCCGCTGAGGGTATGCGCTTTACAGATGGTCACAGTTCGTCGGGCATCTGCACGCCAAGCCGTTTTGCGCTGTTGACCGGAATGCATCATTGGCGACGTTTTCACGGGATTACGCAGAGTTTTGATGACAGCGTTTTCAAACCCGACGATTTTACATTGGCCAAAATGTTCAAAGCGAAAGGTTACAATACGGCAGCTATCGGAAAATGGCATCTGGGCTGGGGATTTGATGAGATAAAACGGCAAGGAGCCAAGCCGATTGTTGTGGAGCTGGGCGGTCGGAAAAAGAAGGCGTATACTCCGGATGCTTTTGACTGGAGCCGTTCAGTACCGCGCGGCCCGCTCGATCAGGGATTTAATTATTATTTCGGTGACGGTACCATTAATTTTGCACCCTACTGTTTTATTGAAAACGACCGGGTGGTTGAGGCGCCGACGGTCATGATGGATACGGCTGCCTTTGACCCGATTCCTGAAGGTAACTGGGAATTCCGTCCTGGACCGATGGTGGAAGGGTGGGATCCCTATCAGGTGCTGCCGACACTGGCTGATAAAGCCGTTGCCTGGATTGAAACGCAGAAAAAAGAACAGCCGTTCTTTTTATACATGGCTTTTCCATCGCCCCATGCACCGATTATACCTAACGATGAATTCCGTGGAAAATCGGAGGCCGGCCCTTATGGTGATTTTGTCTTTGAAACCGATGCCATTGCCGGGAAAATACTCCGGGCTCTGGAAAAGAACGGTTTTTCTGAAAATACGGTAGTGGTATTTACTGCGGATAACGGAGCGGAAAAATATGCGTTTGAGCGTTACCGCAAATACGGCCACTGGAGTTCCGGCCATCTGCGCGGGTTGAAGCGCGATGTCTGGGAAGGCGGGCACCGGGTGCCTTTTATCATAAAATGGCCGGGACGGGTGCAGGCGGGTTCGGTGTCGGATGAAACCGTGAGCCAGGTTGATCTGGCGGCTACGTTTGCGGCAATGCTTGATTATGAACTGCAGTCCGACGAAGCAATTGACAGTTATGATCTGTCGCCGGTGCTGGATGGCGAGGATTTGAAAGAGCCGCTGCGGGTTGCTACTGTTCAGAATACCAAACCGAATCTTTTTGCCATCCGGAAAGGGGACTGGCTGTTGATTGATGCGAAGAGTGGGACTCATTCGAAGCCGCCGGAGTGGTATGTAAAGGAAATGGGCTATATCAGCGATACTACGCAGGGACTGCTGTATAACCTGAAGGACGATCCGTCCCAAAAAAACAATCTGTATGCTGGTCATCCGGAAAAAGTGGCGGAAATGAGGGCGCTGCTGAAACAGTATCGCTCCGGAAAAGGCTGTGCACCGCATGCGGAATAAAACAGGGCCGGCTCAGTCCCGGTGCGAACGGAGGGCGGAGTCCCCGGCGCAATGTGCCTATCAGTCGTATATAATTGACGCAAACCCCGATATTTTTATTGCCGGCGATTCTGCATGTTGATGGGTGAGTATAACGGAGGTGTTGCGGATGCGTTTGTATGGATTCTTTTTGCTGTGGTTGAGTGTGTGTGCGGGAACTGCCGTTCCGGCATCCACTTATGTTGACCATCAGGGAGTGATGCGCTGGACGGAGACGCAGGAGGAAGTCTGTGTGTTCGGGGTCAATTATGCGCCGCCGTTTGCCTATTGGGAAATGCGTCAGCCGATTGGTTATGACCAGCACCGGGCGATTGATGAGGATGTGTATCACATTGCCCGACTTGGAATTGATGGTTATCGCGTACACGTCTGGCCGTCTTATATCAGCGATGAAGAGGGGAAACTGATTTATAATGAACACTTTGAGTTATTTGACTATCTGCTGTTCAGGCTGAAAGAACGCGGGATTAAACTTTTCATTACACCGATGTATCTGTCCGGGACGCATGGAGGGTTTCCGAAAAAATTCGGGGGGAAGATCGGCTGTCTGTCGAATCCCGAAGCTTTTCCGGTGCAGGAAAATTATCTGGCCCGGTTTGTGGCACATGTGAATCCGTATACCGGGGTGGCGTATCAGGATGATCCCGATATTCTCGGGTTTGAGATTGTCAACGAGCCGGCACACTGGAAACGACCGGATTTGACGGAGGAGTATATTGACCGGATGGTTGAGGCCATCCGGTCGGCCGGATGTGAAAAACCGCTGTTTTACAATATGACCACCAGTGCCGCGCAGATTGACGAAATTCTCAAAGGGAAAATCAACGGTGGTACATTTCAGTGGTACCCGACCGGACTGACGTCCAATCATGATCTGAAAGGGAATCTGCTGCCGAATGTGGATCGTTACGTCATTCCGTTTGCGGACCGGCTTGAGGGGCTGGCAAAATTTGTGTATGAATTCAGTCCTGCCGATGTCGGGGCATCGTCGCATCTGTATCCGGCGATGGCGCGCAGCTTCCGTGAGGCGGGGTTTCAGTTTGCGGCGCAATTTGCCTATGATCCGATGCATGCGGCGTACTGCAATGTGGCGTATCGTACTCATTTTCTGAATCTGGCCTATACCCCGAAAAAGGCCATCGGTATGCTGATTGCTTCGGAGGCCTTTCATGCGGTTCCTCGCAATCGGAGTTACGGGCGTTATCCGCAGAATAACCGTTTTGAAGCGTTTCGTCTGAGTTATCCGGATGATCTTGCGGAGCTGGTGACGGACAAAAAGTTTCTTTATTCCAATGATACCGAAACCGAACCGCCGAAGCCGGAATTACTGGAAAAGGTGGCCGGAACCGGTTGTTCTCCTGTGGTGGAGTATGATGGAACCGGAGCCTATTTTTTCGATAAACTGAGTGACGGCGTGTGGCGAATGGAAATCATGCCGGATGCCGTCTGGTTGGAAGATCCGTTTTTTGTTCCGTATATTCAGCGTGAAGTGGCGGTTACTGTATGGAATGAACGGACGGTGAAGCTTTCGCTTCCGGATCTGGGCGGGCGGTTTTCGGTCTGCGGTCTGAATGAGGGGAATACAATGCTGAAAACGGTGGAAAACGGTACGTTTTCTGTTGAGCCGGGGAGTTATCTGCTGGTTGGAAATGGTGTGACGACCGATTGGGATGCGGACGATCGCTGGCAGAATATCCGGCTTGGAGAATTCCATGCTCCGCAACAACGGCAGGTTCAGAGTACGGTGCTGCATACCCCGCCGGTGACCACGGAGGCCGGAACGGCGCTTCCGATCTCCGCCCGGGTGATTACGGCGAAACCGCCGGAAGCGGTGGAGTTACTGATGTATGAGGTCGGACGTTCGGCCCATCGTTTTCCTATGCAAAAGATTCGCGGATTTGAATATGAAGTGAAGCTGCCTGCCGATTTGTTGAAAAATCCCGGCGTTCTTCGATATTACATCTGTGTGAAAGAGGGGGAGAATTGGCAGACATTTCCATCGGGAACGGTGGGTGGATTTCCGATGGAGCGTAGAATTTATCAGGGCGATCGACGGATCGATAAAGCATCGTATACGCTCCGTGTTGTTGGAAAGGATTCGCCGGTTTGTCTTTTTGATGCTGAACGCGACTGGCATGAAATGACCAAGGCGCACCGTCAGCACCGGTTTGATCTTTATCCGGCACCGGTTCCGGGAAAAAGTCTGATTAAGCTGAATGTTCAGGGGAAAAAGTCTGAAGAGCAGGATCTTTCTGTGCGTATGTACTGTCGTCCGCATTTGCGGAACCGGCTGAAATCGCTTGGATTCCAGGAGACTCTTGCGCTTTATGGCCGAGCATTGAATGACCGGCCGTGTACGGTTCAGCTGGCACTGTTGATGGAGGATGGTTCCTGCTACGGAGCGACAATGACCGTTTTTCCTGAATGCGGAACATACCGATTGCCGCTGTCCGATTTGAAGCCGGTGAAAACGGTGCTGTTGCCGCGGGCGTATCCGTCCTTTCAGCGCTACTGGTTTGAGCTGGAAAAAAGCCCCGGATTGGATCTGGCGAAGGTGGAAAGTATTCAGCTGTCGATCCGTCCCGGCCCGGAGGAAAAGGCGCTTTCATCCGGGAGCGGAGTGGCCGTTGGCTGGATAACGGTCGAATAAAGCGTATTTTCCGGTTGGAATTCCAAAGAGACTCAGCGTCGTGCTGTTTTCGGGTTTTCCCAGATTTCGTCGGAAATGCCGTCGAGTTTGGAAGCATAGCGCGCGAGAACAAAGAGGGTGTCGGACAGCCGGTTGAAATAAGCGAGCAGGGTGGGATTAACGTCGGTGGTTTCGCGCAGGGTGACGAGCCGGCGTTCCACTTTGCGTGATGCAGCGCGGGCGACGTGCAGATGGGCAGACGCTTTTCCGCCTGCGGGCAGAATGAAGTGGGTCAACGGTTCAAGTTGTTCCTCTGTGGTGTCGATCAGTTCCTCCAGTTCGGTGATGTTGTCATCGGAGATAAAGGGTAGTCGTTGGTCCAGGCCGACGTTGGTGACTTCGGACCCGGCGACCAGCAGGAGACTCTGAAATTTTCTGAGGATTTCATTAAGTTGAGTGTCGGCAATATAGGCGCGGGCCAGACCGATGGCGGAATTACATTCGTCAATGGAACCCTGCACTTCCATCTGCGGATCGTTTTTCGGTACGCGGGTTCCGTCAAAACGTCCGGTTTCTCCTTTATCTCCGGTTTTGGTGAAAATCTTCGGCATCATCTTTCTCCAGTTTTAACGTTCGGAATGTTGACCTCAGAGAGTATGGCGAACGCAGAATTTTTAAATCAAATATGAAAAGGAATTAAACACTCAGGCCGTGGATAAATTTTCGCAGAACCTGCTCCGGAACTTTGCGGTAGTTGCGGTGTCCTTTTTTACGGAAAAAAGAGCCGAGTTCGGCTTTGGTAACATTGAAACCGGCTTTCTTAAAAACCGCGAGTACACCCTCTTCTTTGAGTTCGAGGGCAATACGCAGTTTTTTCAGAATTTCGTTGTTGGAGAGAAATTCCTGTGGTTCGGGAGCTTCTCCGGAAGGCCGGGGGCCGCGGTTTTTAATGATAAGGCCGTCAAGAAAGCGACACAGATCGATATCGCTGAGTGCACTGTGGCCTGATTCATCTTCGCGTTTCAGCCAGTTTGTCACTTCATCAGCCGCTGTGGGCCGGCCGGTGAGGGCGATGGTTTCCGCGACGTCGGTGTCGCTGATATTAAACGCATAACGTAAACGACGAAGCGTATCATTGTTGGTCATGGTCCTGGGCTTTCTTGCGGCGGGCCTTGCGAATCAGCTTCATGGCTTTGAAGCTGATCAGTTTTCTGGACTCTTCATCCCAGAGATGGATGCGTAGCGATTTGAGACTTTTTCGCACACCGAGCGGTTCGATGTGCTGGAGCTTTTGGATTTCATCGTGGCAGGGCTGCAGATTGTAGTTCGGGATGGAGGGGTTCAGATGGTGGATATGGTGCAGGCCGATGTTGCCGGTGATCCATTGAGCCACCTTGGGCAGTTTATAGTATGAGCTGCCTTCCAGCGCGGCTTTAACGGAATCGCGGACATCGTTGCGGTCCCAGTAGACCTCTTCGTATTGGTGTTGTACGTAAAAAAGCCAGACGCCGAGTGTGGCGGCAATGATGGTGATCGGCAGGTAGATCCACAGGAAGGTGGTATAACCGATCGTCATGCCGGCGGTCAGAAATATCAGCAGCATGGTGAGGTTGGTAATGTAGACGCTCATCCGGCCTTTGTGCTGGATCCCTTTCTGAGAAAACCGATGGAGGATCAGAAAAACATAGGATGGGCCGACGCCCAGCAGAAAAAACGGATTGCGGAAAATCCGGTAGATGATCCGCTTTATTTTCGGGGCTTCGATATATTCATCAACCGTCAGGGTCCAGACATCACCGACGCCCCGTTTGTCCAGATTGCCGGCGGTGGCATGATGGCGGATATGGGCTTTCCCCCAATCTTTGAACGGAGTGGAGCAGAGTATGCCGGTTATATAACCCACCAGGGTGTTGGCCCAGTTGGATTTAAAGTAGGAGGAATGACAGCAGTCGTGGAAGATAATGAATATCCGAACGAGCAGCGGTCCGGCGATCAGGATAGCCAGAATGCCGACCCAAAGCGGCAATGCGGTAGTGAAGGCGGCAATGGCCAGCGCCCAGAGCAGGGCGTAGGGGATCAGGGTGTTAATCATCTGCCAGGCGGCTTTTTTCCGGCTGGGTGTGGTGTATTTGAGAATAATTTTATTCAGTTGCTGTCGGGTGACAGGCTCTTTGGATTGCTGTTCGGTCATGGTGTTCATTCTTGGATAAAACCTCCGATCTGTTTAGTTACAGATAAAAGATTCTGTTCAATCTTTAATCTACATGAACGAGTGTATCTGGCGAGCTAATAATGAGAAGTGGTTGAAACGTTTTTGGTTTTGCCTCCGGAGGGGCATTCCGCTTAACTCCGGGCTTCGAATAAACCTAACGAAACAGATTCCCTATGTTTGAAAATTTAAGCTCTGCATTGCAGAAGACATTCAAGGATTTACGCGGCTACGGCAAACTGACGGAGAAAAATGTCAGGGACTCGATGCGCGAGGTGCGTATGGCTCTGCTTGAAGCGGACGTCAATTTTAAAGTGGCGCGTGATTTTGTTAAAAAAGTCCAGGAAGAGTGCATGGGCGAGGAGGTGATGGGCAGCATTACGCCCGGTCAGCTCGTCGTTAAACGTGTGCAGGATCATCTCGAAGAACTGCTTGGTGGAGCACACAAGGAATTTGACCTCACCGGAAACCCGGCGTCGGTGATGATGATGGGACTGCATGGTTCCGGTAAAACGACGTCTTCCGGTAAACTGGCTCTACGCTGGAAAAAATCAGGTCGACGTGTTCTGCTGGTGGCCTGCGATATCCGGCGCCCGGCTGCGGTGGAGCAGCTTATGATTCTGGCAGGGCAGGTGGGGTGCGATGTGATCGGTCCCGAGCCGGGCGAAACGGTCCCCGTGCTGGGGAAACGTGCGGCGCAGTATGCCAAAGACCATAAATATGATGTGGTGATTTATGATACCGGCGGCCGGTTCCAGGTGGATGATGAGCTGGTGCAGGAACTGAAGGAATTCAGTGAAAATACTCAGCCGAAAAACCGGGTGCTGGTGCTTGATGCCGCCATTGGTCAGGAATCGGTGAATGTGGCGGAAACCTTCCGTGATGCCGTGGGGCTGACCGGCCTGATTCTGACCAAGCTGGATGGTGATGCGCGCGGCGGTGCGGCACTTTCGGTTCATGCAGTGACGGGCTGCCCGATTCTGATGACCGGTTCCGGTGAAAAAATGGAGGATCTGGAGCCGTTTTATCCGGACCGCATGGCTTCACGTATCCTGGGTATGGGCGATGTCGTCAGTTTTGTGGAGAAAGCACAGGGCGTTATCGATGAAAAAGAAGCGCTGAAAATGCAGGAGAAGCTGGCGAAAAACCAGATGGACCTGGAGGATTTCCTTAGCCAGATTCAGCAGATGAAAAAACTGGGTTCGATGAGCAGTATTTTCGATATGATGCCGGGCGACGCTCTGAAGATGGACCAGAAGAAAAAAGAGGCCATTGCCGCAGCTTCCGAACAGGAAATGAAAAAGTTTGAATCGATCATTCAGAGCATGACGCCGTGGGAGCGGCGTAATCCGAAGAAGATCGATCGTTCCCGCCGTATGCGCATTGCGGCGGGTTGCGGCCGCAAGTTCCAAGATGTCAACCAGTTGCTTAAGCGGTTTGAGCAAATGGGTAAAATGGGCAAGCAGTTCAAAAAGATGGAAAAAAGGTTGCGGCACCTGAAGAAGTTCACTACAAAGTAGCCCCTTTATCCGGAAAACCGGGTTAATTTTCTTAGGAGAGATAATAAATGGCAGTGAAAATTCGACTTCGCAGAATGGGCAACCGTAATGCTGCATTCTATCGTGTAATTGTTCAGGATGGTCGCTATGCACCGACCGGTCGTTTCATTGAAACGCTGGGATGGTACGATCCGAAGCAGGAAGGTAACAACTTCTCGCTGAACATCGATCGTGTAAATTACTGGCTTGAAAACGGTGCGCAACCTTCTGATACCGCCGCGAGTCTGATCAAAAAAGCGGAAGCGCTTCCGGTTGAAAAAGCAGTCTCCGGTGAAGTGACCGAAGAGGAAGTTCCGGCAGCAGCCGTTGAAGCGGAAGAAACTTCAGAAGAAGCGCCTGTCGCTGAAGAAGCAGAAAAAACTGAGTAATGAAGCAGATTCTTGAAACCATCGCCAAATCGCTGGTCGATGCGCCGAATGAGGTGCAGATCACGGAAATTGACGGCGAAAAGACCCTGATCTTCGAGCTGCGTTGCAACGCGAAGGACGTGGGTAAGATTATCGGAAAAAGCGGCAAGACGGTAGGTGCTATGCGCACGATACTCAATTCCATGGCTGCCAAGCAGGGGCGGAAAGCCATGCTCGAAGTGGTTGATTAGGATTCTTCCGATGTTTGGAAGTTCAGAAGGGCGTTCTCTCCGGACGCTCTTTTTTTTATGTGTATCGGATGGTGAAAAAGGAGCAGGTGACTCACGGATCTTGATTGCCGGTCTTCTTTCGGTGTATTCAGGAGCTTAAATATGTGTGATGTACTTAAAATTGATGTGATTACGCTGTTTCCGGGCATGCTGAAAGGTTTTCTCGAGGAGAGCATGATGAAGCGGGCGGCGAAAGCCGGGCTTGTGGAGTTCAGTATTATCAATCCGCGTGATTTTGCGGCCGATAAGCATAATACGACCGATGACCGTCCGTTCGGCGGCGGTCCCGGTATGGTTATGAAATGTGAGCCGCTTTTTGCCGCTGTCGAATCGGTGAAAACGCCGAAAAGCCGCGTAATTTTTATGACTCCCTCCGGCACGCCGTTTAAACAGACTGACGCTGAACGGATTTCCAGGGAATGGACACATCTTATTTTCATCTGCGGACATTATGAGGGTGTGGACCAGCGGGTGATTGATGCGCTCGTGGATGAGGAAATTTCCATTGGGGATTATGTGCTGACCAACGGTGCGTTGTCGGCGGTGGTGGTGATTGATGCAGTGGTCCGGCTGCTGCCCGGAGCCCTGGGGGCCGGCGAGATCGCAACCAAAGATGAATCGTTTTCGTCGGGCCTGCTGGAATATCCGCAATATACCCGCCCCCCGAGTTCCGAGGAATGGAGGTGCCGGAAATCCTCTTTTCCGGTGACCATCGGAAAATTGAGCAATGGCGCCGTAAGCAGGCGCTGAAACGTACAGAAGAACGCCGGCCGGATTTGTTGACACCTGCAAAGGAAAATGACGAAAACAACACTTGACCGGACCGTCCAGTCATATATTATCTGGCGCTCTTTGAATAAATCCAGAAGTGAGAGAGTTTTATGAACACTGTAGAAAAAATTAGCCGGGAACAGGCTAAACAGGATCGTTTTCCGAATTTCCAGATCGGTGACACCATTAAGGTTCACTATAAGATTAAAGAAGGCGATAAAGAGCGTATTCAGGTATATGCCGGCACCGTTATTGCCCGTAAAGGCAGTGGCGTTATGGAATCGATCACCGTTCGTCGTGTTTCCTACGGAGAAGGTGTTGAACGTATTTTCCCGCTGAACAGCCCGAATATCGATAAAATTGAAATCGATCGTCACGGTAAAGTGCGTCGTGCAAAGCTGTACTACCTGCGGGATCTCGCCGGTAAGAAAGCCCGCATTAAAGAACGCCGTGTCTAATCATTTCCGATTCCTGGTTGCCGGTTTCGGGTTTACTGAAAACCGGCTGTCTGTAATCTGAAATCGATGATGAATCATCCCGATGTTCTGCTTTATGAAGAAGAAGCCTGGGCGTCGGGTTTTCTGCGTCTTGCCGGTATTGATGAGGCAGGTCGCGGTCCGTTAGCCGGGCCGGTCGTTGCTGCTGCGGTTATTTTTGATCCGGACTATATCCGGGCTGAACTGGTTTCAACTTTTGGGAAACTGACCGACTCCAAAGCGATGCCGGAAAAACGGCGCGAGGAATTTTTCCGGATCCTGGAAAGTTGCGATCATGTCCGAATCGGTGTCGGTATTATTGAGCCGGCCGAGATCGATGAAATCAATATCCTGCAAGCCACCCATAAAGCGATGGGACTCGCGGCCGCTCAGGTGGAGGCCGATTTCGCGTTGGTGGATGGATTGCCGGTTAAAGGGCTGCCCTGTGAACACAGATCAATCGTTAAAGGCGATGCGCTTTCCATTTCCATCTCTGCTGCCAGCATTATTGCGAAAGTGACGCGAGATCGCATGATGGTTGCATTGGATGAAGTGTATCCTGAGTATGGATTTGCCGGCCACAAGGGATACGGAACGAAAAAACATCTCGAAGCTCTGCAGAAATACGGCGCAACGCCGGTACACCGGCAGTCCTTCCGTCCTGTAGCGGAACTGAGGCAGGGTGAGTTATTCGAATAGGTTGCTGAGGGCTTCCGTTCCTATTTCTTCAAGCCATGCGGTTTCGGTATCCAGCATGGCTTTTTTCTTTTCCGGCGTATCGTCTTCGGCGCCGGAGAGGTGATCAAAGCCGTGGGCAATGTAGAGAGCGAGCTCGTAGTCGGCTCCTTTTTCTTCTGAACCGCGCTGCACGGCCCGGTCGACATTGACAATCAGGTCGCCGGTATAGCCTTCGTCTTCACCGGGAACCGGGTCGTAGCGGAAGCTGATGACGTCGGTGGGGCGTTCCTTGCCAAAGTATTCTTTGTTGGCCGGAACAATGCCTTCATCGTCGGTCAGCACCACGCAGACTTCATTCCATGGATTGGATGTGCGCGGTTCCAGCCGTTCTGCGAGCCACTCAGCCAGCTTTTGAATTTTTTCCGGATTCAGTGGATGGTTTGTCTGTTGATTTAGCAGTGTTATTGTCATCGTCTTTAGGATAGGGGATTCGGCCGTGAAGCATGTTGGATAGTGAAAAGATAAAGGACTGTTTCACTACATTGATCTGCGCTATAGTTAAATTTGCAAAGTCCAGCTGTCCATCGCGTATTTTCATGGAGAAGATTTCATCCATCAGATTCGAGATTTTCTGAGGGGTCGGTTTTTCGATGGAGCGGGCGGCGGCTTCGGCGGCATCGGCCAGCGAAAGAATGGCCATTTCCGGGGTGACAGCGGGAGCACCGCCGTAGCGGAAATCGGAGTCGTTGATGACTTCGCTCATGGAGCTTCCGGAGCCTTCTTTGGCGGCCTGTTTGGCTTTGTGGTAGAAGAAGGAGATCAGGCCGTTTCCGTGGTGCTGTTCGATGGCGTCGAGAATCGGCTGCGGCAGTTTGTGGCGTTTGGCCAGCGTAAGTCCTTCTTTTACATGTGATGAGATAACCAGAGCACTCATGTGCGGGGAAAGTTCGTCATGCGGATTTTCCTTGTGCTGGATATTTTCGGTGAAAAATTCCGGTTTGGCCATTTTGCCGATGTCGTGGTAGTAGGCACAGACGCGGATGAGCAGGGAATTGGCACCGATAGCTTCGGCGGCGTTCTGGGCCAGCGTCGCGACCATCAGGGAATGATGATAAGTACCCGGGGCCTGAATCGCCATTTTCTGCAGGAGCGGGTGGCCCATATCCGAGAGTTCGAGCAGGGTAATGTCGGTTGTGATTTTAAAGAGTTTTTCAAACAGCGGAATCAGCAGAAGCGTCATCACCGTGGCGATCAGTCCCGAAATGACGGAGGTGATGATTTCCTTGATCATGACCGGCATATCCGGACGGTTCAGGATGGCGGAGACGAGCACAAACAGCACTTTTACGGCACAGATCCAGATGCCTGCGCGAAACAGGCTGGAGCGTTTATGGATATTCCGCACGCAGCTGGCGGCGGTGATGGTTACAATCATGCCGAGTGCAAAAACATTGAACTGTTCGCCGTAGAGAACAGCGGCGGCAAAGCTGCACCAGAAACCGAGCGTTATGGCAGCGCTTCCGCCAAGCAGAATGCCGGCAAGCAGGACTGCGAGGCCGAAGGGGACGCCATACATGAGTAGGGAGTGGGAAAAGAGGCTGTAGGAGACGGAGAGGTAGGTGAGCAGCCGGGCGAGTCCCAGTGTGATCAGGGAGAGAATGACGAGCAGGAGCACTTTGTCGGGCTGCCGGATGAGTTCGGCATGGGTGGTGCGCAGAATGACGGCCGTGGCAATGAGGCCGGCCAGAAGCATAATACTGTTGCCGAGTACTTCGAGAGCCTGTTCCCAGATATCCTGTTCGGCAATTCGCTGTTTGGTGTGCTCATTTAACAGTAGCAGGGTCTGTTCATTGGCTTTTTCTCCGGCCCTTGCGATTGTTTTGCCGGCGGGGATTTTCTGAATAACGGGAGGGACGAGGTCTGCGGCGGCTTTGCGGGCGGTTTCGGTAGCTTTCCGGTCGTAATGCAGGTTTTCATCAATAAAATACGGGAGTACACGGTTGAGTACTTTCCGCTGGGCGGCATTGTTCAGATTTTCCGTAACGGTCCAGACGGCTGTGCGGGTGGAGTAAATGTCCTGTTGCGCGGCTGTGCGGGTTTGTTTGCTGATGCTGGTGACGATGGTCAGCGTGTTGCCGTTTTTGTTGTTGAAAAGGTTGATGCGGGATTCGTCGGAAATCACACCGACAGACATGACATTCCGTATTCCCCGGGCCGTTTCTTCCTTTAAAACGGGAATGCTGTTTGTGGGGAAGAGGGAAATGAGGTCCTGAAGTTTTGTTTTCGAGCCGGAGAGGACTTCAGTGAGTTCGGCGGAAATCGCGGACTGGCGGTTGGTGTTTGCACTGTGATATGCGGTGAGCAGGTTGAAGAAATTATCGGTATTCTGCACTGCTTCTTCGATGGTGTTTTCCTCGAGAATAAATACACCGGGTACCGCATCGGCTGCGCTCTGTTTGTTGAGTGCGGTTTCGTTCAGATTTTCGCAATAGAAATCGACAACGGCTACGACGGGCGTCGTGATCTCCTGACCCAGGCTGATCATGGGAGTATGGACAACCCCCTGGCCGTAGAAGAGCCAGGTGATACCGAGCCAGAGCAGCAGGCCGAGGCCGATGGATTTATAGGGAATCTCCTGCTTGCGTTTGACTTCAGTCTTGCGCTCGGCAATTCCTTTTTTCTTTTTGTCTTTGAAGCGTTTTTTCACGGCAGTTCTCCGTTAAGGCGGTCAGGCTTTTCGTTTTTTCTGATAGGCCTCGATAACCTTCTGTACAAGCGGGTGACGCACAACGTCACGCTCGGTGAGGTCACAGATTTCCAGTCCCTGAATGTTTCCGAGTATTGAACGGGCCTCTTTCAGGCCGGAAGTTTTATTGCCGGGCAGGTCGATCTGTGTGAGGTCGCCGGTGATGGCGCACCTGGAGTCGAATCCGATACGGGTGAGAAACATGAGCATCTGCTGCGGTGTGGTGTTCTGGGCTTCGTCCAGAATCACAAAGGCGTGGTTGAGAGTTCGCCCGCGCATGTAGGCCAACGGTGCCACTTCAATAATGCCGCGCTCAATATAGGTTTCGATGGACTCGGCCGGAAGCATGTCGTGCAGTGCATCATACAGGGGCCTTAAATAGGGGGCCACTTTCTGCTGAAAATCTCCGGGGAGAAATCCGAGGTTTTCACCGGCCTCGATGGCGGGGCGGGTCAGGATAATCCGGCTGACATCCTCCCGCAGAAGAGCAGAAACGGCCATGGCCATGGCGAGGTAGGTTTTTCCGGTTCCGGCGGGACCGATCCCGAACGTGATGGTGTTCTTCAACATGGTATTGAGATAAATCTGCTGGCCGAGAGTTTTGGGAAATACGGCCGGTTTGCGGGGGCTGACATCTATGCGGATGCTGGCGAGTTTCTCGAATACCTGTTCTTCTCCGCGTGTAAGCGCGTCATAGGCATAGCTGACGGCATGCCGGTCGAGGGGGCCGCGGTTCCGTGCTTCGCGGAGGTGTTCGATGAAGCCGGCAATAAGGGATGCCTGGTGTTCCGGTCCCAGAACGGTTGCATCCAGATCGCGCAGTACCAATTGAAGCTGGTGATCTTTTTCAATGAGGTCGCTGAGCGGTTCTATAACAGCACCGATCTCACGGGCTTCACTGGCATTATTAAAATGTACGGTAGTTGTAGTCATATCATCAGAGGGGTGCGGGCCGGATCACAGTCCGGTGCCTGAAGGGGCGGGATCGAAAACCGGCCTACTCGGCAGGCGGCCATGTTTTTTTTGAAGTCATCGTCGGGAGTTAAGGCGATTTTGTGGATGCCGTCAACCCTATTGGCGGAGTTCCGGAGGGAGGAAAAAGATCTAATTATTTGAAGGGTTGGAATGCTTTCTGCTTAAAAGGCAGACTCTTATTTTTAATGGAAATCAATGAATCAAGGGTAGGGTAAAATGAACCGGAAAACTGCAGTAAAGCTTAGTCTGGCAGTGGGAGCCCTGTTTTCGCTGATGTTATCCGGATGTGCACCTGTGACTCTGTCCAGTGAACCATCCGGGGCCTATGTATATGAAAAAGGCGGAGAAGAGAAAGCTCTGGGAACAACACCGTTTAAGGTGAATCTGGTAGCCAATCAGAAAGAACTGGTGGTTCGAAAGAGCGGTTATTTTTCCAAAACGATTGTTCTTTCTCCAATCGATCCGGAAAACATTACTGTTGAACTGCAGCCTCGTAATAAAGTGCTGCTGCGTTCGAATCCGCCCGGAGCTGATCTGTTCGTGGACGGCAGGCGTGTCGGTCGCACACCATATCGGGTGGATTACAAAAAGCCCTGGAGAAAATTCGAGATCCGTTCGTCCGGTTATGCTTCGCAGGTCTGCACGATCCCGGATGATCCGGAAGGGGATATTGTGGTGGATCTGGTGCGTGATAAGTCACTGATGATTACGAGTAAGCCCAAAAATGCCGCTGTCTATACGGAAGATGGAGAACTGCTTGGGAGAACGCCGCTGGGTGTTCCGGCGGAAGATACACTGGTTCTGGAGCTGCGCAAAGAAGGCTATTATTCCAAAACCTTCACGGTGAATGAGGAAACCGTCAGTCCGTTAGTGGTTGAACTGGAGCGTGAACCGATTGTGATCATCTATACGGAACCTGAAGGGGCCCGGGTTAAACATCGCGGTGTTACACTCGGAGTGACTCCATTCCGGCACTTGGTTGAAGAGGATATGGAAATCGAACTGATGTACGATCGGTACAAAACCACCGAGATCACCATTGCTCCGGATTCACCGCGGGAAGTCCGTGTTGAGCTTGAAAAGGAGCCTTATGTCACGATTAACAGTAATCCGGAGGGCGCTAAACTTTACCGTTCCGGCGGTATTGAACTTATCGGTACTACTCCGGTGGAAGTGCTGGTGAGCAAGGATACTGCATTCGAAATGCACAAACCCGGTTACGATATCAAGCCGTTCACTCTTTCGCCGCAATCCAAAAGCACGGTCACGGTGCCGCTGAAGAAGACGGTCGGTAATGTAGAGAAAATTGTTGAAATCGACAGTGTGCCCAGCGGAGCAAAGGTTTACCGGCCGGGCGGAGCAGAATTTATTGGAACAACGCCGCTTGAGCTGCCGGTACGTGGGGAGCGTACGTTTGAACTGCAGCTCGACGGATTTAAAACCAAGATTGTAACCGTTGCGCCGGATTCGGCAGACAGCGTAACCTTTGCATTGGCTAGGGATGAATCGGCGAGGAATGTCACGGTCAGCGACCCCTTGTTGAATACCCCTTCATCCTTCTAGCCAATGCACTTATCTAAACGAAAAGCCCCGCTTCGGGGCTTTTTTTGTTTGTTTGTGTAAAAAATACTATTGATATTGAGTATAAATAACTGAAACGCAGTGGATTATCGTAAAAATTAGCATCAAAAAAACTTTCAATCGGGCTGTTTTGTGGGATTATCCGTTGATTCTCCGGTTTCGGCCGGGAGCAGAAGTGTGAAATGGGTAATATTTTCGTACTTTTTAAAAACTAGGGATGTTAACAATCAAGGAGTAATCTCACATGAGCAAGAACATGGTTACCATCGATGGTAATACTGCTGCAGCACATATTGCATATGCGTTTTCCGATATAGCGGCTATTTATCCAATCACCCCTTCCTCCAACATGGGAGAGTATTCGGACGAATGGGCAGCACAGGGAAAGAAAAACCTTTTCGGCAAGACAGTGGACGTAGTGGAAATGCAGTCCGAGGCCGGAGCCGCCGGAGCTGTTCATGGATCGCTCAGTGCCGGTGCACTGACCACCACCTTTACAGCATCGCAGGGACTGCTGCTGATGATTCCGAACATGTATAAGATCGCCGGCGAAATGCTTCCGACCGTATTTCACGTGTCTGCCCGTTCGCTTGCCGCGCAGTCGCTCTCCATTTTCGGTGACCATTCCGATGTCATGTCGGTCCGCAACACCGGCTGGGCTATGACCTGCGGAAATTCCATTCAGGAGACGATGGATATGGCCACCATTGCGCATCTGTCGACCCTGAAAGCACAGGTTCCGTTCCTTAACTTTTTTGATGGTTTCCGTACTTCCCATGAGTTGCAGAAAGTCGAAAATATCGAATATGACGATCTTAAAGAACTGGTAGAGCTGGAATACATTGAACGTTTCCGTGCCCGCGCACTGAAACCGGAAAACCCGACCGTGAAAGTTGCGGCGCAGAATCCGGACGTTTATTTCCAGGGACGGGAAACTTCCAATAAATACTACGATGCGATTCCCGAAATCGTTCAGGAATACATGGATAAATTTGCGGCTAAGTTTGGACGCAAATACCATCTGTTCGACTACGTCGGCGCGGCTGACGCTGAAAAAGTGATCATTGCCATGGGCTCTGCCTGTGATACCATTGAGCAGACCATTGAAAAGCTGAATGCCAAAGGCGAAAAGCTGGGCCTCGTCAAAGTGCGCCTCTACCGTCCGTTTTCCGCGAAAGCTTTCGCAGGCTGCATTCCGGAAACTGCGAAAAAAATCATCGTGCTTGACCGTACTAAAGAGCCGGGTGCACTCGGTGAGCCGCTTTACCTCGACGTGGTAGCGGCACTGGAAGGAAAAGGCTGTAAGATCATCGGTGGTCGTTATGGTCTTTCTTCGAAGGAGTTTTCACCGGCTATGGTGAAGGCGGTTTATGATCATGCGGATAACGGTGCATGGCATAATTTCACGGTAGGTATCCATGACGACGTCACCAATCTGTCCATTCCGGTCGGCGAAGAGCTGAATATCGAGCCGGAGGACGTGAAGTCTGCGGTCTTCTGGGGCTTCGGATCTGACGGAACCGTCGGTGCATGTAAAAACACCATTAAAATTATCGGCGACAACACCGATATGACGGCTCAGGCTTATTTTGTGTATGACTCGAAGAAATCGGGCGGCGTGACCACCTCTCATCTGCGCTTCGGTGAAAGTTCGGTCAACTATCCGTATCTCATTCAGAATGCCGGATATGTGGCCTGTCATAATGTATCCTACATCGGCCGCTATGACATGCTCGGTGCACTGGCTGAAGGTGGAACATTTGTGCTGAACTCGGAAATTCCGACGTCGGAAGTTTTCAACCACCTCACGAGGGAAGAGCAGCAGATCATCATCGACCGCAAGATCAACTTCTATAACGTGAATGCACTGAAGATTGCTTTGGAAGTCGGTCTTGGATTCCGGATCAACACGGTCATGCAGACGGTATACTTCAAACTCTCCGGTGTTCTTCCGGAAGATGAAGCTATTCAGCTCATTAAGGACTATGTCAAAAAGACTTTCGAACGTAAGGGAATGGACATTGTTGAAATGAACTGGAAGGCAATCGATGCTGCGGCTGCTGCCATCGAAAAAGTAGAGGTTCCGTCTGAAATCACTGAGTCTTATGTGCTGCCGGACCTCATTCCTGCTGATGCATCCGACTTCACGAAAGACGTTATTCTGCCGACCATGCAGCAGAAGGGGGACAGCATTCCGGTTTCGAAGATGACCTTCGACGGAACGCTTCCGACCGGTACCACCAAGCTGGAAAAACGCGGGATCGGCCCGCGTGTTCCGAAATGGATCAGCGACAACTGCATTCAGTGTAACCAGTGTGTCATGGCCTGTCCGCATGCCGTGATCCGCGCCAAGCAGATTGTTCCGGCTGAGCTTGAACATGCACCGGAAACCTTCAAGACGGTTAAGTCCAAAACGAAAAACGAAAATGATCTGGAATACAAGATTCAGGTCTATATCGAAGACTGCACCGGTTGCGGGGTCTGTGTGGAAACCTGCCCGGCAAAAAACAAAGCGCTGGAATTCACCACTCTCGACGACGAGCGGGCCGCCGGCGAAGTGGAAAACACCACGTTCTTCGAAAATCTGCCGGACAACAACCTTGAAGGTGTCAAGGTTGATACCGTTAAAGGCATGCAGATGAAGAAGCCGCTGTTCGAATTCTCCGGGGCCTGTGCCGGTTGCGGCGAAACTCCGTATGTGAAGCTGGTTTCGCTGGTTTGCGGTGAACATATGATTACCGCAAACGCCACCGGTTGTTCCTCGATTTACGGAGGAACATTCCCGACGATTCCATACTGCACCAACAAAGACGGCCGCGGACCTTCCTGGGCGAACTCGCTCTTTGAAGATAATGCGGAATACGGTCTCGGTTTCCGGATTGCGGTGGACAATAACAGGGCACTGCTTCGCAATGCCGTTGCTGCACTGTTGGAAGTCGGTACTACGGCTGATCTTAAAGCTGCGCTGGAAAAAGCAGTGGAAATCTGCAAGGACAATGTGATTACTGACGAAGCTATTGCCGCGCAGAATGCTGTAAAAATGCTGCTCGACAGTGCCATGGCTGAAGCTTCTGCTGAAGCGGCCCCGCTGATTCGTAAAATCAAGGAGCTCGAAGATTACTTTGTAGATAAAGCTGTCTGGATTTTTGGTGGTGACGGCTGGGCCTACGATATCGGATACGGCGGTCTCGACCATGTTGTGGCTTCCGGCAAGAATGTAAATATTCTCGTGCTGGATACTGAAGTGTACTCCAATACCGGCGGTCAGGCCTCCAAGTCCACGCCGATCGGTGCGGTGGCCAAGTTCGCTACTGGTGGCAAACGCGCCGGTAAGAAGAATCTCGGGTTCATGTGCATGAGCTACGGTACGGTTTACGTTGCTCAGATCTCCATGGGTGCCAATCGCGTTCAGACACAGAAAGCCATTCAGGAAGCTGTTGCCTATGATGGACCGTCCATCATCATTGCCTACGCTCCGTGTATTGCACACGGCATCGATATGATGAAGACGCAGACCATTGCGAAGGAAGCGGTTGAATGTGGTTACTGGCCGCTCTATCGCTACAACCCGGAAGCCGAAGAGGGGTCCCGGTTCATCTGGGATGCACGTCCGCCGAAAGGTGATTTCCAGGAATTCATCCGTAATGAACGCCGTTACACGACGCTGCTCAAAACGGCGCCGAATGAAGCGGAAGAACTGTTCTCTCTGGCAGAAAAAGATGCGAAGAGACGCTGGGACTTCATGCAGGCCGTTGGCCCGATGATGTAACCTCCATATCCGGATTAAGGAAAGCCCGCCCTCGACGGCGGGCTTTTTTTGGGGCCCTTCCTGTGACGCTGATCCGGACGATCTGGATTATATCGTTAATGTTCCTGGGGTGTTTGCTCTGGGAGAGGGAGGCAGCCCGGTACGCCCGTACAGAATGGAAGGTTATGTGATCGCCGGGCGGATGAGCCGGATTCATCCGCCGGACTATAAAAACACCGGCAGATTCGGCCGGTGTTTTTCTGTTTGGAATGGCAGGTATTATTTCCAGAGATCTTCGCCGTATTCCCAGCCTTTACGGACGGGCTCTTTCAGATAGCGGTTCAGTTCCGGACGGTTGGTGATTTTCATGTTTTTTGAATCCCACTCGATTTTTCCGCCGTGGTTGGCGGCAATCAGACCGAGCAGCATAATTTCAGTGAACGGTGCGGCATAGTCGAAGTTGGCTCCGCATGCGGGTATATTGCCTTTGACGGCTTCGACGAGTTCTCTGATCGGACCACCTTTGACACGTGGAATGACTTCGTCCGGATAGCCGGCTTCTTTGAATGCAATCTGCGCCTCTTTGCTGGCCAGACGCGGATTGTTGGAGCGGTTATCGGTGTAGCCGTTGTTTTTTGTGCCGAAATAGTAGGTTCCGGCTTGGGGTTTGTTGCCGGGCCAGGACCAGTCTGCCGGGACTTTCGGTTTAAAGTCATCTGTCGTGCCGTTATGCCAGTAGAAGGTGCAGGGGGCTTTATCGCCACGGCGCTGGAATTCAAATTTAATACTGCAGCCGTCTACAACCATCCATTCGTTACCGCCGGCGGTTTTTACGGCTTCAACCGAAACCGGTTCATAGAGATCAAGAAGCCATACCGGAGCGTCGGCTACGTGGCAGAACCAGTCCCCGAATGTGCCGGTTCCGTAGCGGTTGAATCCGCGCCAGGTTTTGGGGTGGTATCGGTGATGGAAGGACGCGGGACCGGTTGGGCCCTGCCAGAGATCCCAGTTGAGTGTTTCCGGGATTGGATCTTTTGTGGGCGGCAGAGATTCCGGACGGGAGAAAAACTGGTTGCCCCAGTGGGGGCCGCCAATAAAGCTGTGCGCTTCGGTAATCTGACCGAAGATGCCGTGATCGTACCATTCCTTCAGCTGGCGGATACCGTTGAAGGTGTGCCCCTGATTGCCCATATTGGTGAGAACCTTATACCGGTTTTTCGCCTTCTTCAGCGTGCGGGCCTGCCATACATTATGCACCAGCGGTTTCTGGGTGAAGACGTGCAGGCCGCGCTGCATGGCTTCCATTGTGGCGGGAAAGTGAGTGTGGTCGGGTGTGTTGACGCAGACCATATCAAGGTCTTTGCCGATTTTGTCCAGCATGATGCGGAAATCGGTGAATTTCCGGGCCTTGTCAATTTCAGGAAATACGCCGGCATGCTGCGAAAACTGTGCGGAATCCACATCGCATACCGCCACAAGGTTCTCGCCGCGTGTTCCGCCATAGGCCTGCTTGGCAATATTTCCTGCACCGATCATGGCTACATTCACTTTGTTGTTAGCGGATTGGCCGGCTTTGCCGATGCTGAACATCGGGATTGCGGTGGAAGCGGCGGCTGCGGTTTTCTGAAACGTCCGCCTGTTCAGGTTCTGCATGATGGTCTCCTTTGTGTTTCCTCTTGAAATAAACAGCACGCACAGTCTGTTCGGATTTAATAATGTTTATCAGACTGGTTGCAACGTGCCGGGTTCAGAAAGAAAACGTTTGCCCGGTTAGCGGATGGACAGGGCCTTTTGGTTAGGTTTTTGAGAAAATACTTAATCAGAAAGTCCGGACCCTTCTAGAGTGGAAGGCGGTTCTGTTTCTGTTCTGTGTGCTGGATATCTCGATGCGGGACAGCTGGTTTCGCAACGGTCGGATAATCATCACGGATAAGCTCCTAACTGCCATTCGGTGGTGTTGAATTCGGGCAGGGATGGCCGGAATTCAAGGGGAATTCTTATGACGTCTGGAAAGAAGGGCATCTAATGCTTCAGGAGGATTATCCAGTTCCGCAATTGAGGCGGTTTCGGAAGCTCCGGATGCAATCCACCAGCTTACCAATAGAACCTCGTCCTGAGTCAATGGAGTGCGCCCGTAAGGAGGCATGAAGGCGTTGGAGGAGGGGGTAAGGGTGATACGGTAGTGTACCTCGCTGTCTTCAGGACTGCCGGGAGTAATACCTGGCATCCCTCCGTCACCGCCGGCGAGCAGCAGTTCATAGTCATCCATGCGGAAGCCGCCCTGTTCCCGGGCTTCGCTGTGGCAGAAGTAGCAGTGTTTTTCAAAAATCGGTTTAATGATCTGTTCATAGGCGGAGGCATCGGCTGTAATTGCGGTTTCATCGGGCTTGCTGCTGAACAGCATCCGGAATGATAGCGGCAGTTTGGCGTAGAGGTAATCCTTGCCGTGAACCATCGAAGCTCCATGGTGGCTTCCGATGGAAAGTATTCCTATCGACAGTGAAAGGGCAGACAGATAAAGCACTCCGGATCCTGTATGCGGATGGTTGAGATGGATGGTCTTTAAAACCAGTGTGAGAGCAATGAGAACCGTTGCAGCTATTTCATTTTGCATGTGTTGTTTCAGCAGTTCACCTGAGTCGCCTTCCCCGAGGGCCAGTGCATAGCCTAGGATACATGCTGCAGTGCCGAAGAGGAGGCACAGAAAAAGAATCACCAGCCCTGCTTCCCGCAGATATTTCATGGCATCAAAACGGCTCAGCAGCTCAAGGACGGGGACAACCAGAAGCAGGGCGATGGGAAAGTGGAGAACCAGAATATGAAACCGCCCGATTGCGGCTGCAGTGTCGCTTTCGGGATTTCCGGACAATGGAAATAGAACAGGAAGCAGAAGAATCAGTATCGAAAGAGAACCGAAAACGAGTGACAGTTTTAATCGCATACGCCGACCGGTTAATTGTTCAAGGTTTCATTCATTGCCTTTGTTTGTTCCATATGGGTAAGGAATGGGTCAAGTCCCCGGTATTTCTCACAGAACCGTTCCGGATAGATTCAAACGGCAGCATTTCGAAGTGTGCCGTCCGATATGTTCTGGTTCTGTAATCTGCCGGGGAATGAATTCCGCTTTTTCCCGGCGGATTTGAGATGTTTTTCTTTTCTGCTGATGCTTAAACATACCTTGATTCCGTTCCGACAGTGTTTTTCAGCGGGCGCGGATTGTACTGAAAAACGGCCGTGAAGTTTAACCGGTCGGGATTCCGGAGCGGTTGGTTGAGTTATAACCGGTCGGCATATTTGGTGCGGAACGCTTCCACTTCGGCCATTTGGGCTGCGGGCAGTTTATGTTCTTTCAGAAAGTTGTACGCACGGCGGCCGATCAGGAATGATTTGCTTTGGAGCAGTGGGAGTGTATTGGAGATCACCTGCGAGGAGTCGAAATTGTGTTCCGTCATCAGATTGAGCATGAGATGAACTTCATAATAGCTTCCCAGGTTCGGAAGCTGTCCGCTGAGCCGGTCATAAAATCCATCCGGAGCCGGAAGGTCGATGGAGGCCAGCGAAGAGAGGTAGAGTACCTGTTTTTTGGAATCACCCAGCGGAAAAAGTTCGCTGATGGCTTTATAATAGGTTGTAGGACCCTGACTTTGGAAATAGCTGATGGCGGCACTGGCGAGTTCGGTTGTGCCGTGAAGCGCTAGTGCTTTGATCTGTTTCTGTATGGCAGGGTCGCTGATGTTTCGTTTCGCGAGTGCTTCAACAGCGAATGCCACTTTTGAGCTGTTGCTGTTTTTCAGCATAGTGAGCAGCTGTTCGGTGCCGATGGTGTCGGCGGTGATATTCCTGATTTCCGTCTGCATGTCGCCGTGCACCCAGTGCCACAAGGTATAGCAGGTGTAGACTGCGCCGGCTACAAAGGCCGATTTGTCAGAGAGCAGTGTTGCGCTGGAGGTGCCGTCGGTGTCCGAATTTTCATTCATCATGGCATCGACGGGCGAAACGATGTCTGCGGCGCTGACATCGGCAAGTGTGGAATACGGATCGTTCAGAATTTTTATCAGTTTGGCGTGATCGGCCTCAGTAAACTGTTCATGCCCCATTTTTGTGAGGTTTCCTCCCTTTGGGAATTCGTAGCGGAGAAATTCACCGTACACGTTCCAGACAAGTCGAACGGTGATTACTTCGCATTGGCCGTCGCCGCAGATCACGGAATCGACATCGGCATAGTATTCCCTGATAAAGCCGTTTTTTTCCTGAATCTGGAAAACCGGCTGAATTCGCGGTTCCTGGACTTCGAAACCGGGATGAAGTACAAGCGCCTCAAACGGCTTTGCCGCGTGCGAAACGAAGGCCAGCAATGCGGCCGCTAAAAACGGTGTGATAACTTTTAAATTCATCCTTCAAGCCTACTTAAAATTGAGAATAAACATATACTGCTTTAGTCCTATATTATGCACAATAACGTCACGAACCTGATTTATTGGACCGTTTATGCCATCTGAAAGTCCGTAGAAACTGAAATTTTCTGCCGCCCTGGAGGAAATAAAAGGAAGATCAACAAAAAGGGTTGCGCAATTTGCGCTGAAAGTTAGTATGGAATCTGCTTATTGAACAAGTATCTAACTGGCAGACCGGTATTGGTAAATAAGAGTACGAATGGGTGCTTCAATTTGGCGGAACGATCCGTCTGAGAACTATTGAGGGGTAAAGATGCAAAAACGTTTTTTTGCTAAACATGCAAAGTCGAGTGCGGCTTTGGTGAGTTTGGGGATCCATGCGGTCCTGATTGTAGTTGCGCTGTCCTTTGTTGCGGTGACCGTGATTAAGAAGGAAGAGCAGAATTTTGAAGCCAAGCCGGTAAGTCGACCGAAGATGAACCTGCGAAAGCTTCAGGTTCCGGTGAACATTAAAAAGAAGAAAGTGCAGAAGCCCAAGCTGCGTAAGCGCATTGTGGTGCAGCCGAAGCTGAATCAAAGTGTGCCGGATATAAAAATGCCGGAAATTACCGGAGTTAAGGGCGGTATGGGTAACGCTGTCGGTGACGGTCTCGGCGGTGCCGGTGCTCTGGGCTTTTCTATGCCGGAAATTGAAATTTTCGGGGTTAAGGGCAAGGGAGAGAAAATAGTTCTGATTCTCGGAGCCGATGCCGAAATGATGTCCGATGAAATGGGCGGTATTCCGGCGTACACCATTATTAAAGAAGAGATGATCCGTATTGTGGATGAGCTGCCTCCGACCGCGCTGTTCAATGTTATGATCTACGACTGGAAGGAGGTTACTATGGCCTTTCCGGATATGGTTCCGGCAACCGATGCTAATGCCCAGAAAATGCAGAAGTGGCTGGAGCCGCTTAATGCGGTCCGCAAAGGAATGGGGGATAGAGATTTCGGTATGCATACGTTAGGCCCGGGCGGTACCGTTACTTCAGAAAAGCTGGTTTATGGAAAATTTGCGGACCCCACTAAGGTCGGAGCAAAAAAAGGAGCCGAAGTAGATGTGAGGGCTTGGTACCGGGCAACAATGCTGGCACATAAAATGGGGGCTGATACGATTTTTGTTCTGACCGATGATTGGGACCTTCAGCGTGTGGCAACCTCTAAATCTATGTCGCGTGAAGAGTGGGATAAAACAACGGCCGGTAAAAAATGGAAAGAGTGTCATAGGAAGGGGCTCAAACTTCTCGATGAGGAGAATAAGAAACGGCGTGACGCTGGAAAGCCTCCTAAAGCGCTGAACCGTAACGAATGGGCCATTAATGGGGAATATTTTCCGGATATTGAGCGTCCACCGACTCCGGAATGGTACAACTTCACCCCGAAAGATTTTGCAGAAGCTTTCGTGCTGAATCGTGCGGATAACGCGAAGGACAGCATTGCAACAACAAGTGGTCTGAGAAAAAAGAAAAAAATAGACTTCTCACTTAACGTCATTCAATTTGTTCCGAAAGGAAAAAATCCGAGCGGAACCTCTGCGAACAACTTTAAAAAGCTGACCAGCCTGTGCAATGGCGAATACCAGACCATTGCCGGTATGGATGAAGTTAAAAGTTATGTAACCGCCGATTCTGAATAGTTTTTTTTCGTAGTCTCTGATAACACCGGCTGTTAATTCGGCCGGTGTTTTTTTTCTTTATCGCCTCATATACACCGATACCTTAATATAACAGGGATGCCTAAAACTGTTGAAATTGCCCTGGCTATGGATTACGCAAACCCGTTTGTCCGCAAAGCGGTCGAAGGGATTGCCCGTTATGCTTTTCATTCGGGAAACTGGCGTTTCTATGCCCCGCACGGAGCTCCCGAAGTAACATTGGGTGAGCTCAAGGGGTGGAAAGGCGGCGGGGTGATCGGCATGCTGGACCGGCAGTCGGTTGCCCGGTTGAGAAAACGCGGTATTCCTGCTGTAAACATATTCGGGCGGTTTAGCGAACTGCCGGAAACTTCTGTTGTTGTGGATAATCAGGAAATTGCGGAAATGGCGGCGGAATATTTCATACACAAGGGGGTACGGCGCTTTGCCATTACCGGTCGACGGGTATTCGGCGATGCAACACTGAAGTATCAGGCTTATCTCGGAACATTGGCAGAACATGGCTTTCAATGTCTGGAACTGAAGTCCCGTCAGGCGATTCAGAATATCGGGACCGAGATCCGGACTCTGGAAGGGGATGGACCCGTCGGGGTATTTGCCACGGAAGATCCGGTGGGGCGCGTGGTGATCGACGCCTGTGCTGATCATGGGCTGCGTGTTCCTGAGGACGTTGCTGTACTGGGAGTGAACAATGATCTGTTTGCCTGCGAAATGCTCCATCCGCAGATGTCGAGCATTGAACTCAGTCCGGAGCGAGTTGGCTGGCAGGCCGCCAGAATGCTCGATGAACTGATGCAGGGAGGAGATCTGCCCGAAGAACCGGTACGGATTTCGCCGGAGCGGATTGTTGAACGGCATTCAACCGATTTGGTTGCTGTGGGGGACCGGGTGGTTGGAGATGCTTTACGCTTTATTCGTGATCATGCTCATCAGCCGATTCTGGTTGATGATGTTGCCAAAGCCGCTCATGTGGCCCGCCGTACGCTTGAGCATAAATTCAGGAATCTGCTTTCGGTGTCGGTACACGATTCTATCCGAAGAGAACGTATTGCTCGCGCCTGCCGTTTGCTGAAAGAGACGGATATGCTGGTGGAGGAGCTGGCCGAATCGTGCGGTTATACTACGCGGGAACGGTTCAATCAGGCCTTTAAAGCTGTTACAGGAATTACGCCTTCCGGTTATCGTAAACGCTTTCGTTTTATGGATTAATGGCGGGTTGGTTTGAGCAGCGTGTATTTTCCAGGTTAACGATGCAGGCGATCGGCGTGCTGTACATGGGTAGGTTATGAGACGGGAAGACCCTCCGGTTTTTTCTCTGATTTCTGCATCTGATGAAGAAGATTGTGTTTGCCGGTTGTACCAGGAGTTCCTGTTCATGAAGTACTATTTGCGCATATCAGCCGTAATAATGCGCGATATGCGTATTTACCAATGAGGGCGGGAATTGTAGGGTGTTTGCTGTATTTTTTAAACATGGAGAGATCTGATGAGTAAGCTTGAAGTGAAGCCGGCCGAGGAGTGCCGTTATGATATTCTTTCGTTGGGCGAAGTGATGCTTCGTCTTGATCCGGGGGAGGGCCGGATTCGTACTGCCCGCCAATTCCGCGCCTGGGAGGGCGGAGGCGAATATAATGTGGCACGTGGTCTGCGCCGCTGTTTCGGGCAGCGTGCCGGTGTGGTTACCGCTTTCGCGAAGAATGAAGTTGGGCTGCTGATGGAGGATTTTATCCTGCAGGGCGGAGTGGATACGTCGCTCATTAAATGGATGGATTATGACGGTATCGGTCGGACTGTTCGCAACGGACTGAATTTCACGGAGCGCGGTTTCGGCATTCGCGGTGCTGTCGGTTGCTCGGATCGTGGTAATACAGCGGCTTCGCAGCTCAAAGCCGGTGATATTGACTGGGAATATATCTTCGGTACGCTGGGCGTTCGCTGGTTTCACACGGGGGCATTTTCGCGGCTCTTTCCGAAACCACGGGTGAAGTGGTGATTGAAGCGGCGAAGACCGCGAAAAAATATGGAACGATTGTGTCCTACGACCTTAACTATCGGCCGTCGCTCTGGAAAGGTTTCGGTGGGCAGGAAAAATGCCGGGAGATCAATCGCGAGATTGCAAAGTATGTTGATGTTATGATCGGTAACGAAGAGGATTTTACGGCCTGTCTCGGTTTTGAAGTTGAAGGGGCGGATGAGAATCTGACCGATCTGGAAGTCGGCGCTTTTCAGAAAATGATCAAAAAAGCGGTTGCTGAATTTCCGAATTTCAAAGCAACTGCAACAACGATGCGCGGAGTGAAAACCGCCACGGTGAATGACTGGGGTGCGATGTGCTGGATCGACGGCGAATTCTATACGTCTACGCATCGCCCGGAGCTGGAAATCATGGACCGTGTGGGCGGGGGCGACAGTTTTGCATCCGGTTTTATTTACGGTATGATGATTCTGAAGGATCCGAAGATGGCGATTGAGTACGGTGCAGCTCACGGTGCTCTGGCAATGACCACGCCGGGTGATACCACCATGGCGTCATTGAATGAAGTCGAGAAAATTGTGGCCGGTGCCGGTGCACGGGTGGATCGGTAATGGCGACATGCATGGCATCATGGTAAAGGAGAAAGATAATGCTTAACGAACTTTTAAAACGGCCGGTTATTCCGGTGATTGTGATTGAGGATGCAAATGATGCGGAACCGCTGGCGGAGGCGTTGCTGAACGGGGGGATGGACGTCATTGAAGTGACCTGCCGTACGGCGGCGGCAGCAGAAGCCCTGGGGCGGATTAAAAAGGCTTTTCCGGAAATGCTGCTGGGTGCCGGAACCGTGGTGACGGAAGAGCAGGCGAAAATGTGTATTGATACGGGCGTGAGTTTCGGTTTGGCGCCGGGGCTGAATCCGGAGACGGTCAAATTTTTCCAGGCCAATCAAACCCTCTTTATTCCGGGGGTGATGACACCTTCGGAAATTGAGAAGGGGTTGGCACTGGGGCTGAAAATGCTGAAGTTTTTTCCGGCCGGTGCGGCCGGCGGGGTGAACATGCTGAAAAACCTTGGAGCGCCATATGCGCCGCTGGGGGTTCGTTTCTGTCCGACCGGCGGGCTGAATCTGGATAATATGAATGATTATCTGTCATTGCCGGTTGTGAGTGCCATCGGGGGCTCCTGGCTTGCGACGAAACAGCAGATTGCGGATAAACAGTGGGGTGTGATTACCGCACAGGTTAAAGAAGCGTTGGCCCAAGCGGCTGAAGTGACTGCATAACGTCTTTTTAAAGCTACGGAAATAAACCGCCGGTCTCTTGCGTGGAGGTTGGGCGGTTTTTTCGTGAACGTAATGTGTTATAACCTGCTCCTGCTCATAAGTTGCTGACATTTCAGTGTCAGATTTCGGTCTCATCTACAAAGGAGTGTTCGATGTTCATTATGCACAGTACCATGAAGGAGCAGGGTGCGGATTGTCTGGATGTGAAAATGTATGAAGACAGCCGGAATGAGGCGAGCCTGATTTCGCATACACAGGTTTGCCGGGATGAATCCAGGAGGCTGGCAGAATGTATTCTGTTCCGTCGGAGGGTCGGCATATCAGCTTGAAAAGCGATTATTCAAAAGCGGTTTTAAACTGCTCAAACTGTTGTTTCAGATCGCAGAGTTCCTGTCGGAGCGCTGCGATTTCTTTTTCCAGCGTTTGGATACGGTCTTCCCGTGTCGGTTCCACAGTGTTTCCGGGGAGGGAAGGTTCCTGCGGGGATTCTCCGATGGCGGGAAGGGGAGCGAAGAGGTGGGCCCAGCGTCGTTCGCGTTTGCCGGGTTCTTTTTCCAGCTGGATGACAACAGGTCCGCTTTCGCAGGTTCCGAGATCATGCAGGGTTTCCTCGACTTCGGCGGCATCGGCAAAAGGATGGAGACGTGAAGCGTGAGCCCGCAGGTCTCCCGGGGTCTGCGGACCGCGGATGAGCAGTTCGCAGATAATGGCCATTTGAGCCGGTGAAAACGTCCAGTGGTCGTGAAAGCAGTGGCGGTATTTCAGGGTCCGGCTTCCGGAGGATGAAACCTCGACGGCCAGCCGGTGTTCGACGCGCAGCTCATAGATGGTTCGGGTGATGGTTTCCGAGTCGAGTGCCATGACGGGATTTCGATTGTTTTTCTGGTTGCAGGCATTGGTGAGGGCGTTGAGGGTGAGGGGATAGTACTCCGGTGTGGCCATCTCTTTTTCGATCAGGCAGCCGAGCACGCGTTCTTCGACGGGATTGAGTTGCACTTCCATGGGAAATCTCCATTAAACAGCACTCCAATTTAGCGGATATGTGACGTTCTTTCAATATCAGGAAAACTTGAATCATGGAAAGGGCGTTGATGATGAAAAAGGGATTGGTTGTCGTAGGAGTAGTATTGCTGGGCCTGGGGGTGTTTGCGGGGCGGCCGAATATTGTCTGGATTTTTTCAGATGATCACTCGTATCAGACGATCGGTGCATACGGCGGGCGTTTGGCGTCGTTGAATCCTTCGCCGAACATTGACCGCATTGCCGAGCAGGGCATACGTTTTGACCGTGCGTACGTCGGAAATTCAATCTGCGCCCCGAGCCGTGCGACGTTGCTGACCGGTAAGCACAGTCATATGAACGGGAAGTATGTGAACTGGAAGACGAATCCGTTTGATCACGATCAGCAGCAGTTCCAGAAGATTCTGCAGAAGCATGGCTATCAGACGGTCATGATTGGGAAGATTCATCTCAATGGAAAGATGCAGGGATTTGACTACTGGGAGGTGCTGCCGGGACAGGGAAAATATTACAGTCCTGATTTTATCACGGAAAACGGAACCACGAGATATCCAGGGCGTTATGTAACGGATGTGATTACAGAACGTGCGCTGAACTGGCTCGAGAATGGGCGGGATAGAGATAAACCTTTCATGCTGATGGTTCACCACAAGGCGCCGCACCGGAACTGGGAACCGGTGGATCGGCATATGAGCAAATATGCCGATATTGAAATTCCGGAGCCGGAGAATCTTTTTGACGAGTATATCAGCCGTGGAGCGGCGGCGAACGGGCAGGATATGAGTATTGATCAAACAATGACGCTCGATAATGATCTGAAAGCAGATGGAGAGAAATACGCGGGGAATTCCCGCTATGCCGCCCGGCAGAAATGGTTTGCGGAACATCACCCCGAAGGGCGTGAGCTTGTGCAGTGGAAATATCAGACCTATATGAAGGATTATATGCGCTGTACGTGGGCGGTGGATGAAAGTGTCGGTCGGATTCTGCAGGCGTTGAAAGAGCAGGGGCTGAGTGAGAATACGATTATTTTCTATTCATCGGATCAGGGTTTTTATATGGGTGAACACGGCTGGTTCGATAAGCGGTTTATGTATGAAGAATCGTTCCGCACACCGCTGCTTGCAATGTGGCCGGGAAAAATCAGACCAGGATCGGTTAACAGCGATCTGGTGCAGAATATTGATTTCGCAGAGACCTTTCTGGATCTGGCTGGTGCGCCGGTGCCCGATGACATGCAGGGACGGAGTCTGGTACCTTTGCTGAAAGGGGAGACGCCGGATGATTGGCGGGAGTCGTTATATTATCACTACTATGAATATCCGGGAGCGCATTCGGTACGCCGGCATGAAGGGGTTTTTGACGGGCGCTGGAAGCTGATTCGGTTTTATGGAAAAGATGTACCCGACGCAGAGGAATGGGAGCTTTATGATTTGCAGAATGATCCGGCGGAGATGATGAATGTGTATTCCAATCCGGAGAATTCCGTGCAGATTAAGCGCTTGAAGAACGAACTGAACGTTTTGAAGAAGCGGTATGAAGTACCGGATGAAATGTTTGATGTGGAGTCCCTTAGAAAGAAATAAATCTAAATAGGCCCGCCGCTTTAATTTCAGTTGAACGCGCCGCCAAAAACCATTTCAATCTCCGAATCGTTCTGAAAATATCGAATTTGGAGAAACATGGAATTATTACGCATAGCTCACGCTCTTGATGCGGAGTTGATTTACGGGCCCGACGGCTGGGAGCACATACCGATTGAATCCGTTTTCGCCTCGGATCTCATGAGCGATGTGCTGATGAGTGATCGAGAGGAGATGCTATTAATTACTTCGCTTTCGACCGAGCAGTCGATCCGTTCCGCCGGCATTGTCGGTGCGAAAGCGGTTGTGATTGCCAATCATAAAACGGTTGCTGCAGGCATGATTGAACTGGCGGAAGATCAGGAAATCGCTCTGTTTGTTACGCGTCATCCGAAGTATGAAGCCTCGGTTTGTATCGGGCGAATTATGGAACCCTGATGAGCAGTGGAGCCAAACAGCCGCTTCAGTCTTCGCTCCGGGTTCAGGAGCTGCTTTACGGTCTCCGGATCAGTGAGGTGATGACCCATAAGGTTTTTGCTGTTTCCAGAAACTGCACCATGCGTGATGTTCGCGTGATTATGCGGAATAACGAAATCAGCGGAGTGCCCGTTGTGGATAACAAACGGGTGGTCGGCATTGTAACGATGAACGACCTGATGAATGCGCTCGAAGAAGGGGCGCTTGATGACTGCGTGATTAGCTGGATGTCGGGCGAAGTTCAGACGCTGGCTGAAGATATGCCGCTTTCATTCGCTATTTCCGCCTTTGGGAAATTTTCATTCCGTCAGTTTCCGGTGGTGAATAAAGCCAATGAACTGACGGGCATTCTGACGTTCCGTAACATCAACCATGCATTGATTCGGGAACTTTCCCGGCAGCTGCGGGAAATGGAACAGCAGAGCGAAAATCCGCCGGAGCCTGATTCTCTTCAGCTTACCAGAGTGTATCAGCTGGCCCGCTATGATTTTGAAAACGGCGGCAAAGCATCGAGTGCCATCAAAAAATTTCTGCAGTCACGAGGTGTTCCGCCGAAGCTGGTTCGCCGGGTTGCGGTTGCCGGCTATGAGCTGGAAATTAATCTGGTCGCGCATTCCATTGGCGGGATGCTGGGATTTGATATTAATGAAGAGCGCGTTAAAATTTCATCGCATGACCGCGGGCCGGGTATTGAAAATATTGAAGATGCGCTGACTGAAGGGTTTTCAACGGCCAACGAGTGGATTCGTTCGCAGGGATTCGGGGCAGGTATGGGGTTGCCGAACGTGAAACGGGTGGCAGATAAATTTGCAATCGAATCCGCTGTGGGAATGGGGACGATGGTGCAGGCTGTTATTTATTTGAAACAGGAGAAGGCACATGAAGATCAGTGATATTGAAGCTCTGGATCAGTTTACCTGTCTGCAGGATACCTATACCGATGTTGAAATCGAAGCGGGGTATACTTCTGATTTGCTCAGCGATGTAATGGCCCATGCGGAGGAAAAATCGGTGTTGATCACGATTCAGGCCCATAAAAATACCGTGGCGGTTTCTTCGCTGGCAGGTGTTGCTGCCATTATTATCTGCAACAACCGTCCGGTTCCGGAAGATATGATTTCTGCTGCCGCCGAGGAAGGGATTGCCGTTTTTAAAACAGCGGGGAATCAGTTTGAGACCTCCGCGCTGATTGCCCATTACCTCGGCGGGACTTCGGCTGCGTAGGGACGGACGATGAGCTATCGAGCGGATTTTCATATTCACAGCTGTCTGTCTCCCTGTGCGTCGCTGGAGATGTCGCCCGCCGCCATCGTGAAAGCGGCAAACGCTGCGGGACTGAATGCGCTGGCATTGACCGATCACAACTGCACCTTCAATCTTCCGGCATTCGGAGCCGTCTGCGACCGTCTCGGTATGGAATGTCTCTATGGGATGGAGGTTACTTCTGTTGAAGAAGTGCATATACTCTGTTTATTTGATCGCCTTGAAGTGGCGATGAAAATGGGGGCTCTGGTGTATGAAAGTCTGCCCGATATTCCGAACCGGCCCGAAAAATTCGGAGATCAGCCGATTATTGACGAAGAGGAAGGAATCCTGGGGTTTGCTGAAAAGTTTCTGATCAGCGCATCAGGATTTGATGTTTCAACGCTGGTGAACGAGGTACACGCGCTCGGCGGGCTGGTGATTCCGGCTCACATCGACCGGTTGGTCTACGGCATTATTGCCCAGCTCGGTTTCCTGCCGGACGAATCGTTTGATGCTGTGGAGTTGACGGCCTGTGGCGATCCTGCATTGGCGGGGGGTACCCCGTTATCCGAAGTTCGGATTCGCACTGCTTAAACATGTTGGGTACGGCGCACACCGATCTGGAAATAGGAAGTCTTTCGGTTGATGCGGTGCGCTCCGGGCTACAGCATACGTGAGTGTTATTTTTTCTTATCTTTCACAAACATGGCGTTCCCGTTACCGCTTTTCCGACGTTCGATTTCGAATAGGCCTATGCCTTCGTAAAGCAGAGGAAATGTTTTATAACCGTATTCCCGGGGATCGAAGTCGGAATATTGACGTTTGATCAGGCTCCCGCAGGTTGATGCTCTTGCCCAGCCGTCATCATCCGCGGTTTCTGCAACAGCATCTCTCAGCGTCTTCACCAGCTTGGTATTTTGTTTTAAGGTCTTCTGTTCCGTCGTTTTTGCGGCGGCTTTCTTCGGCGCTTTTTTTGCACTTTTTTTCGGAGGCTCTTCCTCTTCTTCTTCGGTATTCAGCAGTTCGGTGAGAATGAAGTCGTCGCAGGCACTGCGGAATGCTTTCGGGGTTTTCTTTTCTCCGACACCGAATACATAAATCTGTGATTCTTTCAGGCGGGAGGCGAGTTTGGTGAAATCGCTGTCGGACGTGATAAGCGCAAAGGCGTCATATTGGTTCGAATAGAGCAGGTCCATGGCATCAATAATCAGCGCGGCATCGGAAGAGTTTTTACCCTGAGTGTATGAAAACTGCTGCACGGGATTAATGGCCAGGTCGTTAAGCGGCTGTTTCCAGTTTACAAGATGTTTGCTGCTCCAGTCGCCATAGGCTTTTTTTACAACGATATGACCGTGTTTGGAAAGTTCGGTCATTACCGCACTGAGCACTTTGTATGAAGCATTTTCGGCATCAATCAGTACCGCGATCTTTTTATCCGTATTCTTATTCATGGGCTTGGCCTTTCGTTGAAGAAAAAGATGATATCGTATGATTTAATCCATTTTCTTTACATTGTGAAGCATGGTTAAAAATGGAATGATAAGCAGAATTAAGCGAGGTTTAAATTCATGCGTACGCCGATCTTGAAGGAGTGGGGACTGAAAGCGGAACCTGTATTTCTGGCGGCAGGGCCGTGCAGTGCTGAAAGCGAACAGCAGGTGCTGACCACTGCCCGGGCGCTGGCGAAAAAAGGGGTCGGGTTTTTCCGTGCCGGAATCTGGAAGCCGCGCACGCGTCCCGGGAGTTTTGAAGGAGTTGGTCCGGCGGGACTGGTATGGCTGGAGCAGGTTCGTGCGGAAACGGGGCTGAAGGTCGGGACTGAGGTTGCAGAGCCGGCACATGTGGAGGCCTGCCTGGAACACCGGATGGATGTGCTCTGGGTTGGTGCGCGAACCACCACCAACCCTTTTTCGGTGCAGGCTATTGCAGATGCGCTGAGGGGAACGGATGTTCCCGTTTTTGTAAAAAATCCGATGAGTGCTGATGTGGCCCTGTGGCTGGGGGCTCTAGAACGGTTGGCCAATGCTGGATTAACCCGGCTGGGGGCCATTCACCGTGGGGTCAGTTCGCCGCTTGAAATGCGTTATCGCAATGCGCCGGCCTGGAAAATGCCGGTTGAGCTGATGCGTCTTATGCCGGAAATTCCGATGATCTGCGATCCCAGTCATATTTGCGGCAAAGCGGAGCTGATACCTGCCATCGCCCAGGAGGCTATGGATCTGCTGTTTGACGGACTGATGATCGAGGTGCATCCGAATCCGTCTGAAGCGCTTTCCGATGCGGCTCAGCAGCTGACGCCGGAAGAGTTTTTTCTGTTGATCGATAAACTTCAGCTGCCTCAGGAAAAAAGCGGGAGTACAGCATTCGTCAACCGCATGAGAAAACTGCGGGATGGAGTTGACGAGCTTGACAGCCGGATGCTGGAACTGCTGAGCAGACGTATGGAGACTGTACGTGAAATGGGGAAGTTGAAGAGTGAACAGAATGTTTCGACATTGCAGCCGGAGCGTTGGGCGGAGATTCTGGAAGACCGTCTGAAACGGGGCAGACAACTCAATCTTCCGGAAGCCTTTGTGCAGCAGCTGATGCAATCGGTTCATGAGGAGGCAATCCGTCAGCAGGAAGCGGATCGAATCGGACTCTAAGTCGGGAAGTCAGCTTCGGTTTTCCTGGTATTCCGCGTACTCCTCCGCATCAATTGCGCCGTCGCTGTTCGAGTCAATGCGGTCAAAATAGGTATGTAACCGGCCGATCACTTCGTCTGCTGTCAGTTTACCGTTGCGATCAATATCATACCTGCGGAGCATGGCGCGATATGCGCTGGAGCTCCTGGTGGTCGAACTTTCGCCTGATGGAGATTCCGCCGGGGTGACCAAGGGAATCTGACGACCGAAAACCTCGCCGCCGAACCGGTCCTTCTGCAGATAAACCAGATAGTTCTGGGTAACTTCTATATTGCGTTTGTTTCGGTGTACGGAATAAGTGACCTGCAGGGTCAGCGGTTTATCAAGGTCGAGTTTACGTGCCTGCAGCATAAATTCACGGGGTTCGGTATCGGTGGCTGCGACAGTGACGCGCGCGGCGGAATTAATGGATGGAGCAACCACTCCGGAAGGTGTTTTCAGCTGGTATTTCAGCGGTTCTCCGAGATTGTTCCATTCAACGTCGAAGAGCGGATCGATGTGGAAGCCGAGATAAAGCTTGCCGTCGCCGGACTCAAGCAGCGCCTCGCTGCCCTCGACCCGCGCTTTAACAAAATAGGGCTGTCGCGTTTGACCCGGTGTGATTTCCAGAGGCTGTAGGCGGTCTTCCATACTGACTTTTACACGGGGGACCAGTTGGGATTCCCTTATATTGACCGGTTCAAGAGTCGGTTCGGGGAGAGTCTCGATATCAAAGGGCTCTGTGACCGGCGAACTCAGTTCGGTCAGTTTTTCGTACAGGCGGGCATGGTCGGCCAGTGTGCCGGAAAAAATTTCCTCCCCTGAACCGGAGAAGATGAAGATTCCGGTTCCGTTTTCACCGGCGAGCCGATATGCCGTATCATTGTCCATCGTATCATAAAGCCAGGGCACTGCGGTGCCCAGCTGTTCTTTAGCCACCAGTGTGTGCTGTGCCCGGGCCCGAAGGGTGAAGGGTTTAATATACCCGTTGTTTTCTGGGTGCCTGAGATATTTGTAAATATAGTAAAACCGGATACCCTGGGGATAGAAATCACGCGCGGCGGCTTCGATGAAGCGGTAATGCTGTATGAAAACATCGTCGGTCAGATCGCCGAGCACCAGAACGGTGTAGGGAGCTTCGGAAACAATGCTGCGCAGTTTGATTTTCGGACTGTCTTTTCCGCGATGGACGTAAACATCCGGAAGGGTGCGTACTTCAGGCTCGCTGTCCTGTTCGGAAACCGTTTCTTCCGAGTCCTGGAGCTGGAGTTTTCGGGCTGCTTCTTCCAGCAGTTCGCGGGCTTCTCCGGCGGAATTTATAATCCGGGAGGAGGCATCATTGCCGATATTTTCAAGGCCCTTGGAGCCCCGGTTTTTAGCAAATACTGCATTAAGTACAACCGTGCGAACTCCGGCGTGGCTGGCGATGGCTCCGGCGCCACGCGGAGAAAAATTCTTTTCAAAAGTACAGTTTTCAACCACCGGAATAAACGGGCCGGAAAAACCCAGCGCTCCGCCGTTATTACGTGCGGAGTTCTGGTCGAAGCGGCAGTCGGACAGCGTTAATGCAATGTTCGATGCATCCGAACAGACGGCGGCGATCGCCCCCCCGAAGTCGTCGGTCGAGTTATAAAGAAAGCTGGAATTCCCGATCTCAACCTGTCCGTCTTCGTTCACGAAAACTGCACCGCCGGGTTTCGGAGCAAAATTGGAAGAGAAAGTGGAATCGATGATTTTAAGGCTGCTTTCTCCCTGTGAAGCAATCGCCCCTCCCGTATCGGCGGAGTTGGAATAGAAGGTGCAGTTGGAGAGCATGAGTTCACCCCCGCTGAGATGGACGGCCCCGCCGGATTCTGCTCCGTTCTTTTCAAATATAGCATTAAGAACCTGAATGTTTCTGCTGCCCGGCACCACACGCAGGCCGCCGCCGAAGCGGTTTTCTTTAATCGAATTGGCATTTCCTCGCTGAATAATAAAACCGTCTATGAGGGTATTCCCGGAGGCGGTAAGGACATGATAGGCATTATCGGTTGTGGAGCCGATCCGTCCGATATCTCCACTGAGCACGGTCCGGTTCGCCCTGGGGATGCGCTGGTTCAGATTGGTTTCGTTTCCCCGGAACCCCCCGTACAGTGCTGTGTTTTCCGGGATCCGAAATGTGGCATCTCTGCTGCTGCCTTCAGGTTTATAGTGTCCCGCGCGAACCCAGATCTGTCCGCCACCGTTGGTTGAAGCGGCTTCCAGTGCACTGTTCAGGGAGGGAAAGGCGCTGAACCACGATTCGCCGGAAGGAGATTCGCCTTGAAAACCGGAATCCACATAATAGGTGGCTGCCATTGCACAGAAAGTCAGACCGGTCGAGAGAACCGTGAGTATCTTTTTTATGGTTGAGACTATACACATACATAGACTGTCTAACATGAGCAGTGAACGCCTCTCAAATCAAAAGGGTTTACTCTTCAGATAAATGATCGGAATGGTGCGATGAATGATTGGGAAATCTGGGTTGAAAGGGCATGATTCCTTTAAAATCGACTTGCCTTGTTTTATGAGGAATCGATACATTCCGCGTTCTTCCACACGGAGAGATGGTCGAGTGGTTTAAGGCGCCGGTCTTGAAAACCGGAGAGGTGCAAGCCTCCGGGGGTTCGAATCCCTCTCTCTCCGCCATTTTTTAGAAGCACTTTTTCAGGGTGTGAATGAAGAAAGGCCCCTCCAGCAGAATCTGTGGGTTCGTTACAGCTCCGGGAGCTCACCCATGGTGTGAAACAGGGCGGTTTCAACCACTTTGTAGCTTCGGAAACCGAATGCTTTTCCCGTTATCGGATTTACTTTGCGGTTCAAGCTTTCGGTGTCGTCCGGTGAACAGGTCTTCCTGGCTTTGAACCAGTTCATGATCAGCGGCTGTGGTGCCGCCGAATCGTTCAGATAAATTTCCTGAAGGGATGGAGTCCGGAGCGCATGGCGCAACCGCCTGACCTCGTCGATTCCCACCTGGTTCAAGGTCTTGTTCTGGTGGTAAACCGCACATAGCAGATAAGTTGTCCGATGTGTTAATCATTTGTTTTTACCTTCAGATTCAGCAGAAGCCTCCTTTTTTTATTTTACTGGTCTCCATATTTAATATATACTTAAAATAAGTACATGATATGAGGTAATAATGAAGAGGTTGGTAGGAGTATGCTGGATGTGCTGGGTTGCGATGATCGCGCAGGCCAATGATTTTAAAGTCGCGGCGAATGACGGAGCGATCACGATCACAGGGTATACCGGTGATGGCGGTGATATCACCATTCCGGATGTAATAGATGGGTTGCCGGTTACCCGCATCGGGGACCGTGCGTTTTACGATTGCACCGAGCTGACCGGGGTGACGATCTCTTCCAACGTTACAACGATCGGATATTCCGCATTTAAGGATTGTACCGAGCTGACCACTGTGACGATCCCCTCCGGCGTCAGTACGATTAATAATTCGGCTTTCTACAATTGTTCGAGTCTGACCAACATGGTGATTCCCGTTGGCGTCACCCGCATTGGCGAAGATGTGTTCTACAAATGTTACAGTTTGGTCCGTGTGACGATTCCTGCCGGTGTGACCACAATTCAAAGGGGCGCATTTTATAACTGCTCGAGTCTGACCGGTGTGATGATTCCTGAAGGAGTTACTTCTATCGGGCATTCAGCGTTCGACGGTTGCTCCAGTCTGAGTAGCGCTTCGATTCCCTCCAGCGTCACCTCTATTGGAGGTTACGCATTTTACGGATGCTCCAAGCTGACCCGTGTTGTGATTCCCGCCGGTGTTGTCTCTATTGGGGATTATGCATTCGACCGTTGTTCAAAGCTGACGAATCTAACGGTGGATGAGGAAAACCCGAACTACAGCAGCGAGGACGGTGTGCTCTTCGATAAATTAAAAACCATGCTGATCAAATATCCCGGAGGCAGGAACGGAGCCTATGTGATTCCCTCCGGCGTCACCACGATTGGGGATTCCGCGTTCTCCTATTGTTCCGGGCTGACTCATGTCACGATCCCCTCCAGTGTTACAACGATCGGGAGCTCTTCTTTCAATCATTGCAAGGGACTGATGGAGGTGACTATTCATCCCGGGGTTACCACGATTGGGAGTTCTGCGTTTTACTGCTGTTCCGAGTTGACCCGCGTGACTCTTCCATCGAGCGTTATCACGATAGAGGACGTGGCGTTTGGGCATTGTGACCGTTTGGCCCATGTAACGATTCCCTCCAGTGTTACTACGATTGAGGATCAGGCGTTTTACCAATGCGTCGCGCTAACGGAGGTTACGATTCCTGCCAGTGTTACTTTGGTTGGGAGCAGTGCATTCAGTGGTTGTTCCGGGTTGACGAGCGCAACTTTTTTAGGTCATGCCCCGGCCGTGGGCTATATGATTTTTTATAACACAGCGGGTGATTTTACGGTCTATTATTATGCGGGGCGCACGGGATTCTCCACTCCGTTTTGGGAGGGGTATCCATCTTCAGAACTGGATATGCCGCCATTGTATGGGTTTGATCTGTGGGCAGAAGAACACGGTTTGGTTGGAGGCCGGGGAATGCTGTTTCGTCAGGATCGGAATGGCGACGGCATCCCCAATGGGCTGGAGTACACATTTGGAACGAATTGTCCCGCCACGAGTTCTTTGGTGAAAATTTTCCGGACAACGAATGGTTGCATGGTGGTGGAAACCCCGAAACAGGAAGAATCTACACAGCCTTATGTGACGGTTCAGGTTCGGGGCAGCACAAACCTTGTGGACTGGACGTTTCCGGTTGCTCCGACCAATGGTGCTCCTGCCGGATATGAGTGGTTTTCGGGGGATGATGCTGAAAAAGTGTTTTTCAAACTGGAGGCTGTATTGACGGAATAATTTGCGGGTTCCGTTCGGGTGATTTTTAAATCTGTTTGTCGACCGGAGATATTCCGTGAAAATGGTGCACGGGACCGTGGCCGGAACCGATGTCGTAGTCCGCTCCGCCGGCGACGGCGTTGCTGATGTATATTTTGGCCCGGCGGGCGGCTTCCTGCAGTTCGAAGCCGCGGGCGATGTATGCGGCCAGTGATGAGGAGAGGGTGCAGCCGGTTCCGTGGGTGTTGCGGGTACGGATGCGTTCTGACTGGAGTCGCAGGATTTCCTTCTTTTCAAAATCGTACAGGACATCCGTCAGCTTATCACCGTCGAGGTGGCCGGCTTTGAGCAGGACGGAAACCTGATAGCGGTCCGCAAGTTTTTCCGCATAACGCGGGAGCTCATCCTCGTTGGTGATCGATTCGTCGAGCAGGATTTCGCCCTCCGGAATATTCGGCGTAATGATGCGGGCTTTGGGAATGAGTTTTTCCCGCAGTGCGCTGAGGGCCTCGTTCTGCAGCAGGATGTCGCCGGACGTGGCGACCATGACGGGATCGAGCACCACATTTTCGATAGCGTACCGGTCCAGTGCACGGCAGACGACGTCGATAATTTCCGCTGAATGCAGCATGCCGATTTTGATGGCGTTCGCGCCGATATCACTCAGCACGGCCTCAATCTGTTCTTCAAGAATCTGCGGAGGAACCGGGTGTACATTGCTTACGCCGACGGTGTTCTGAACCGTGATGGCGGTGATGGCGGTGGCGGCATAGGCTCCGCAGGCTGAAATGGCTTTGATGTCGGCCTGAATGCCGGCGCCGCCGCCGGAATCGCTGCCGGCAATGCTGAGTACGGTGCTGTATTTCATGATGTAACTCCGGTGCGGTTCAGATAATCATCGATCAGAGCGCGGGCGATGGTGGATTTTGACGGAATTTTGTCGGGCAGGTTTTCTGCGGTGTACCAGCCGGCATCTTCGATTTCCTCCGGATCAATCCGAATTTCACCGCCGGCATAGTCGGCCGTAAAGCCGATCATGAGCGAGTGGGGAAAGGGCCAGGGCTGACTGGAGTGGTATCGGATATTTTTGATTTCTATGCCGGTTTCTTCCATGACTTCCCGGGCAACGCACTGTTCCAGATTTTCGCCCGGTTCCACAAAGCCGGCGACAACGCTGTAGAGTCCTTCAGGGAAATGGTGACCGCGCGCCATCAGCAGTTCATTGCCACGGGTGACGGCTACAATCATACTGGGCGAAATCCTCGGGTAGTTCTGCAGTCCGCATGTCGGACAAATCATAGCCCGTTCTTTTTCGGAAGGCTCGGCTTTCGTACCGCATCGGGAACAGAACTGATGGTTTTCGCGCCAGGTTAGGATCTGCGAGGCATAGCCGATGAGTGAATAGAGCTCGCCTTCAATCTCGCCATGGAGCGAACGGATATCGCTTATTTCATATGCCGCCGGCACATCAGTATTTTGATCCAGACGGGCCGCATAGCAGGGTTCGGTACCATACGTTCCCAGATATACCGCATTTTTAAGCAGGGGGCTGTCAACGCTCAGAACAGGGATAAGACGTGCCAGGGTCAGAATCCCGTTCCCGTTGCGGAAGAGAAACGCCCGGACTTCGGGAGGTGTAGGCAGTTCCGGTTGAATGGCTGGATAAAAGTTCATACGGATAAGATTAAATTATTTTGTTCGCAAGGCACGTATAATCTATTTCGAATTACGGAGGAATTGAACAGGAGTTCTGGCGATCCGCAGGTTCTGTTTTCTGTTTTGAAAATACAGCGGAACTTCTGAAGGGTTGGAGAGGCGTAAGAAATCCGTAGAACAGAAAGCAGGTTGGTTTTCTTTCGTTATTATCTGCCGATCGAAGTTTTTACAAAGCGATCCCTCCGCCCGGCGGGCGCGGTGGAATATCTCATCATGATGTCCATTGTGAAAAAGGGGCGATGAATGGTTCTGCTGTCTCCTGTGCTGTATTCGTTGCCATCGAAGTGCCGGTGATTACACACGCTCGGGACTCGGTGTGAGTATATCGTTGAGCAAGATGGAGATCTTTGGCGGTAGTTCGGCTTTTTGCCGAAAAGCGTGGCATGCACGACGTCAGGAAGGTCATCAGCGGAGCACTGACGGGATTGCAGCGTGCCTTTCAACTTCAATATTCCTGCCCTGAAGGAAGTTGTGCATCTGTTAGAAAAACGGTCGAAAAGTACCGGGAGAAAGTCGGCAGATCTGCCGACTGAATGGAGGATAATCTTCCCGATGGCTTTGCGGTTTTCGGCCCTTTCCCTGAATCAGAGTTTCAGCCGGCTGTTATATGCTGAACTGGAGCTGGCGCACTGTCATAACGCTTATAGCGACTGAGTCCTTTTCTGATATGAAATTTCATTAAAAAGATTGGGGTATAAAAGGTTATTAAAGCAATGATATATATAACTTTTAAAGAATAATTGACACTGGGTTGAGGTGGTGTAATCTGATTTTTTATATTTTTAGTTTTTCTTAACGAATAAGGGTTGGGTTTTCGATGATGAAGAAGCGAATGGTCTTAACGGTTGGCGGTTGTTTTTTGATGGGATGGGCGACATTATCTGCTCAGAGACCGGTTTTTGACTGGATCGGGTCAGACTCAAACGGTTGTCCGTCTATGCGGATGGAGGGACGGGTAGATAAACGTATTGAGATACAATACTCCACGAACTTATTGTCCGGGTGGACTTCTCTTGATTGTCTTTATCCGGAAAGTAATCAGTTTTCCTATGTACACACGTCAGGACAACAGGATGTCGGTTTTTACAGAATGCTTGAATTTCCCGGAACTAACCAACCTGCATGGTCGCAGGAAAGCGAGCTGAATGGTTTTCTGTCTGAATCCGGCACTTTTGATTTGCAGTGGGAAGAACCGGTAAGCGGATATCCCATTACCGAGTACGTGATTTATCAGGATGGAATTGAATTGGATACCGTTGACGCCCAAACACGTTCGTATCAACTATCCGGGGCGGCTCCCGGTGATGTGTATGAAATTTCTGTTATGGCACGGAATTCGAACGGTGATTGGTCAGAGGTTCAGTTGTCCAGTACAGTAACCGTGGCTCCGACTGATCCCGTGAAGATTGCACCGTCATTGCCGGTTGGTGCCATTGGATCGTTTAGTTCCCGTGTTTCGTTTCTCTATCAGGGAGATCATCCTGTTCAATTTGAAGTTCAGGAAGAGGCGTTGGATACCAATCGGCTTTCTGTGGTGCGCGGATGTGTGAAAGACCGTTCGGGACAACCTTTGGCCGGGGTTCGGGTATCGCTTCGCGATCGTACAGAGTCCGGATATACCTATTCACGAGCTGATGGAATGTTTGATTTGGTTGCAAATGGCGGTGGAGCTCTGTTCGTGGATTATGAACGGGAGGGGTTTTTGTCCGCTCAACGGACAGTCAGAGTGGGGTGGAATGAAATCAAGGTCGCTCCGGATGTCGTACTGATCCCATTGGATCCGGTGGCAACTCCCGTTGAGTTTGGAGTATCTGCCAGGGCTCAGGTCGCTGAAAGCAGTGTTGTTACGGATGAAGACGGTGCGCGTCGTGTAACGGCCATTTTTTCAAAAAATACGGAGGCTTTTGCCGTTCTGCCTGACGGATCTACAAATTCTGTCGACCAGCTGACGGTCCGTGCCACAGAGTATACGGTTGGTGACAGTGGGCCGGAAGCCATGCCCGGTGAGCTGCGTGCGCCCATGGCTTATACCTACTGTGTGGAATACAGTGCCGATGAGGTGATGGACGGTCGGATCGAATTCACGCAGCCGGTGGCAATCTATCTTGATAATTTTCTCAATATCCCGGTCGGTCTGCCGATTCCTGTGGCGTGGTACGATGATGAAACCAAAGCATGGATTGCTGAGAAAAACGGAAGTGTGGTTGATTTTCTTGGTACGGATGCCAACGGGCTGGCACAGATTGACTGCGACGGGGATGGTATGGCCGAATCACTTTCCGGTCTGCTGGCTGATGGATATACAGAAGATGAATTGCTTCTTCTTGCCCGGACACGTACTGCCGGCTCCTACTGGCGCACGACGGTGACTCACTTTACGCCTTATGACTGGAATTATCCATACGTTTCTGAGCTCTCCAGCGAGGAGAGACCGCAACCTCTGGATATAAAACAACAGCAGACGGTAAGTGATGCTTCAACAGATCCAGGCCACGGAACAGTTGCCATCGAGAATCGCAATTTCAACGAAGCACTGGCGGTCCCCGGAACCCCGTATAATCTTCATTACGAATCGTCGGCGCATCGCGGTAATACGCTGGAAATCCCATTGACCGGCGAAACGCTTTCGCCGGATGTGAAGCGGGTGGATCTTTCGGTTCGGATTGCAGGCAAGACGTATACGTATGAATACGATCCTGCCACCAATCTTAACTTTTCTTTCCAGTGGGATGGGTTGGATGCATATGGTTATCCGTGTGCTTCTGCAAGGGGTAAGTTTACGTTGTCTTATTTGGCGCATGCCCGATATTCGATTTCTAATTCCGAAGCTCAGGAAATATTCGGCCGTAGCGGCATGCCTCAGAATGTGATTACGAATCAGCAGGGCGAAGTGCTGACGCGTCAATTGATTCCTTCATCTGTGCAGAAGAGGTGTTTAATTGAAAATCCGGAAGGAATTGATCGCACGGATTTCGGGGGGTGGGCGCTGGATGTGAACCACCAGTATGATCCGAAAAGCGGCATACTGTTCTATGGAGACGGCCGCCGCGATACGCCGAAAAGTCTGCACGCATTAGATTTCTTAGATGGAGAGAGCCGTGGATTTTGGTATGGCAATGGGGATATTGTAAGCGCGCCGGACGGCACAGTTTATCTGTCTGAATTTGGGGCTGTTTACCGCGTGAAGACAACCGGCGAAACCAACCTTATCATTGGCGGAATTTATCTGTGTTCAATCGGTGAACCCGGAACGGATTGGTATTTAAGTGATCGTGTTTGTCTGGCCGTGGACTCCGCAGGCGTTCTGTATTTCTCGGATACAAGTAAGGGCCTTATTTGTCGATGGACTGAAGATCAAGGGGTTGTGCCGATTGCCGGAGGGGGAACGTCTGACGCCGATGGAACGCCCTGTGATCAGATTCGTCTGAATGATCCCGAGGCGTTATACGTGATGGATGACGGTTCTGTTTTTTATACAGAACCGTCTTTGAACCGTGTGCGTTGTATTTATCCGGACGGGAAGGTGTACACTGTCGCCGGAGACGGAACCGATGAATATCGGGGGGATGGTTCAGCGGCTCGTCTGGCAGGACTTCCAGGCCCTTGCGATGTCGCAGCAGCTTCCGACGGGTCTTTGTATATTGCGGGCCCATCGGCATCTGTTTCGGGAGAGCTGTATTACCTGAGAAAGGTGGATCCGCAGGGCATCATTCATACGGTTTTCGATCCGCAGATTGATGGCACTGGAGGTTCTATCTCGGCAATTTGTATCGACGTTGATGATGTGGTCTGGTTTTTGGAGGACTGTTCGAATGGCACGAAGGTTTGGCGTTTAGATTCGGGCGGTGCGCTGCTGTTTTACGACGGAACGATTACCGAGGATACATTCAATACAATCACAGCACGTTCTGATGGTGATATTTTACTCGGCGGCGAGAACTTTATCAGAAAGCTGTCCGGTGATTTTTCTGCAAATGAAGTTGTTACAAAATATTCCATAAAATCTTCGAGTGGATCTCAGCTGTTTTGTTTTGATATCCATGGCCGCCATCTCTTTACACTGGATGCCCAAACAGGACAAAAGCTTTATTCTTTTGAGTACGATTCTGCCGGCCGGCTGCTGTCGATAACGGATCTGGATGGTCTGAAAACGGTTATTGAAAGAGATGACTCCGGATCTGCTGCGGCGATTATTGCTCCGCACGGTCAGCGGACGGAACTGGAGATGAATACAGAACATCAGCTGATCGCGGTTCGCAATCCTGCGGGTGAAGAGGTGACGCTGGCGTACAATGAAAGCGGATTGCTTACAGATGTGATCAGTCGTCGTGGGTATCGCACGCAGATTGAATATGATGACACCACCGGGTTGCTCAACGCAGTGATCGATCCGGAGGCAGAACCTCAGACGGTAGAAACGCTCTTTACGTCCGGTGCAACCCAAACGGTTCGGCAGGTCACTGCTGCGGGGATTACCAATCTCTATACCTCCGTCCAATATAATAATGGGGAGACCGTTCGAATGATTGTAAATGGTGCGGGACTGACCAACCGGACGGAATCGACCGATATGAAATCGACTTCGGTTGCGGCTGATGGAACGCAGGTGTATACCGAATATGCCCCGCACCCCTATTTTGGAATGCGGGCGAAATACCCGGCATATACGCAGACCACCCTGCCGTCCGGGCGTACGCTGAGTGTGACGTCAGAGTGGACGGCGGTCTATGTGTGCGATACCGATTTTCTGGCACTGGATTCATCGCTTAAAACACAGCGTATACAGGATCGGGTGACCCGTTTCGAATATGCCCGGAGTAATCGCACGTCGATTGTTACCTCTCCGGAAGGACGTATTTCCCGTGTGGAATCTGATGAAAAGGGCCGTCCGGTCCTTGTTCAGGATCCCCGCCGCTGGCCGCTGATCAATGAATACGACGACGAAGGACGTCTTGTTGAAATCCGTCAGGGCGAAGGGGAGGAACTGCGCCGCACGACGTTCCAGTACAATGAGGCCGGCTGGCTGGAAGTTTCCAGAAATGCACTGGAACAGGGCATAACCAACACCTGTGATGCCGTCGGACGCGTGATCCGCACCGATCGTGCCGACGGAACCGACACACAGCTCGGGTACAACAAATCCTCTGTTCCGGTCTGGATCCAGCTGCCGAACGAACAGGTTCACACCTACACCAACAGTCCCGTCAACATCCGGTCGCGTTATACCCCGCCAAACCTGGACGGACAGGATTTCACAACCCGATACACACACGACGACGACCGCCGTCCGACTTCCACCGTCAAACCTGACGGCACGGTAATCACCAATCAATATGACGCGGCGGGCCGGCTGGTTGATATTCAGGCCCTGCGCGACGGCACGCAGCTGCATCACACCGAACGGATCTTTGATCCGGAAACCGGCCAGCTGTCGGAAGTCCGTCAGGGCACGGAATCTGTGGCCTACGCCTTCGACGGCTCGCTGCTCACCAACGTCACACTCAGCGGTGCAGTCAACGCACAGCTGGGGCTGGACTACAACGACTACTGGGAACTGTCCGGCCTGACCCTCAACGGCGAGCTGCTGGCCGACTATGAATACGACCTCGACGGACTGCTCACCCGAGCCGGCGCGCTCGACTATACCCGCCATCCCGACAGCGGCGACCTGACCGGTTCGTCCTGCGGCACCGTCAGCGATTCCATCGAGCTCAGCCTCTTTGGTGAAACGACGAACTACACGGCCTCCTCCGGTTCAGCGCAGCTCTACACCGCCGCCTGTCAGCGCGACGCCCTGGGCCGCATCGCCTGCAAAACCGAAACGATCGGCGGAACCGTGCAGGTGATCGACTATCAGTATGATGCCGTCGGACAGCTCACCAACGTCCTGACGGACGGGGTCTCTACCGAAGCCTATCGGTACGACGCCAACGGAAACCGTCTTGAAGCCGTTGTGGACGGAGTCACCGCAACCGGCGAAGTCGATGCACAGGACCGCATGACCCGCTATGGCGGCACCGCATACACCTACGATGCCAACGGCACGCTGGTTTCATCCTCCAATGCAGTCGGCGTCACCGAATTTAAATATGGCCCCTTCGGCGAACTGCTGCAGGTCGATCTGCCCGACGGCACCTCCGTCGAATACGAAACCGACGCGCTGAATCGCCGCATCGGGCGCAAGGTTGACGGTGAAGTTACACAACGCTGGGTCTACAAAGACGCGCTCAATCCGGTTGCGGAACTCGACGGGGATGGTAATGTCTTAGCTACTTTTATTTATGGCGCAAAAGCAAATGTGCCGGAACTGATGATGAAGAATGGAACAACCTATCGGCTGATAACCGACCCAGTCGGATCGGTGCGGCTGGTCGTCAATACAACCGACGGCACCGTCGCCCAGCGCATTGACTATGACAGCTTCGGGCGCGTCACGCGCGACACCCACCCCGGCTTCCAGCCCTTCGGATTTCAGGGCGGCCAGACCGACTCCGTCACCGGCCTCGTCCGCTTCGGCGCCCGCGATTACGATCCCACCTCCGGCAGATGGCTCTCTAAAGACCCCATCGGGATTAGTGGGGGCCTCAATCTATATGTCTTCTGCGGAAATGATCCTGTAAACAAGATTGATCCGATGGGGCTCTGTGAGACGGAGTCTCGCAAGTTTTCTATTGCCAGCATATCGGCGATGCTTGTGCTTGCTGGTGAAATCGATGTCGGAATCATTTGGGATAATGCTGGTGATGGTGGCTTGTATATCCGTTTTGCTGGTGGCATTGGTATTGGTGGTGGAATCGACAGTACGTTGTTGGACTGGATTGCCAAGGGTGCCGGAGCAATTTCTTCTTCTGAAGGAGGGGTCCGAGATCAACGGGGTGTTTCAGATTGGTATGCAAAAGCTCATGTTATAGGTGGTGTGACTCAAAATATTGAGACACAGGAGACAGAGTTTAGCATTGCTGCTGAAGCGGGAGGGGGAGTTCTCCGAGACAATACTATCGTCATACCAATCTGGTAATACTGCTTTGTTTTTTTTGGGGGAGTTATGGAATCAAAAATCGAAAGTGTTTTGCGATGGTATAAAGGGCTGTCCCTACTTGGTTTCGCAATTGGTATTGCTGGATTGGCACGTCTTGTCCTTGAAATTGATCAAGTTCCCGAATGGTCAAGAGTGCCAGTAGCTGCTTGTGTGAGCTTCACTTCGTTAACGGCTATATTGGGAGCAGTGCTTCTGTTTCGCTTAAGCAATAAAATTAAAAATAAGCATCCTTATCACCTCTGTGTAAAAAGGTCTTATTTTCTTCTTTTGTTCATACCATTGGGCCTGCTTTTTGGGATTTTCTCCATTTGGCAATTGCGACGTCCTAAAGTGAAAACCTTTTTGTGTAGGGGGTCAGATCTGCACATATAACATTTTGTTGACATGTTTGTGATTGCGCGTAGGTTTCTTTCGTTATGGCGAGACCTTTGAGAGTTGATATAGAGGGGGGCACGTATCATGTGATGAGCCGTGGAATTGATCGGTGCGTGATTTTTAAGTGCGATAAGGACCGGTACCATTTTTTGGATATTCTGGCTTCGGCTCAGGAACGCTTTCGGTTGCAGATATATGCTTATGTTTTGATGGATAATCATTTCCACCTGATCGTTTGTACGCCGGATGCCAATTTGAGTCGTGCTTTGCAGTGGATAAAAGTTTCATACAGCATGTGGTTTAATGCGAAGTACCATCGAGTCGGTCCTTTGTTTCAGGGGCGTTTTAGAAGTGAGCTTGTGGACTCCACTGAAAGCTGGTTGGTGGAGTTGAGTTTGTATGTCCATTTAAATCCAGTGCGCATAAAGGCGTTGAGTTTGGATAAATTGAGAAAGCAAGCTGAGGGGGCGGGCTGGGTTAAGCCGTCTGAGGAAGAGGCGCAGCGGCGGTTGGATGCCTTGAGGGGATTTCGATGGAGTTCGTATGCGTATTACGTGGGTATTCGACGAAAGGTTCCGGAATGGTTGAATATCTCTGAGATTCTTGACCGCGTTTCCAGTCGGGGTGCTCGTGCAGAATATCTTCGTTTAGCGGAGGCGCGTGTCGCGCACGGACATGAAGAGCGGTTTGAGAATCAACTCAAGAACCGCTTGGCTATTGGAAGTGAAGCGTTTCTGGAGCAGATCAAATCAATATGTACAGCAACAGACCGGGATATTGCCGGCAACAGAGAGTTACGCCAACGGGTTTCCTGGGAACGGGTGATTTCGGAGGTGGAGCAGATCTGCGGAAAGAGCTGGGAGGAGCAGCAGGCTCGAGGTGAGTGGGGGCGTTTTTTGGTTTATTGGGGGGCGCAGAGATTTGCTGGGATGACCTTGAAAGAGATTGCCGGTAAATGTGGATACCGCGATTATAGTGCAGTGAACATGGGGCTTCGGAGATTTATCATGCGCTCAAAAGCGGATTCTCAGATACAGTATGCGATGAAGAGGCTTGAAAAAGTGTGCAAAGTGCAGACCTGACCCCTTGATTCCCTTGATTCGTAGATGAATCACTAGCAGTTCTGGATGCGTGGGCGCAGTTGGTGAAAGAGAATGAGCCCAAAGGGTCAGTCCGATATTTCAATCCAAAGGGTCAGTCCGATATTTCAATATTTTTTAATTTCATCTTAAGCACCGCAACCTCTCCGTCCCCGCCATCCACTCGTTTAATGAGCGCTGAAAAATTAGTCGCCTTACCCATATGGAGCTGTTTCCTGATCCACTCATTCGTCACACACGTATTTTTTCTGAGCAACCAGGCCAGTACACATTTTTCCGGACAGCTTTTCCGCATTGCGGGCAGACTCTCGCGGTTAACCTCTATCGCCTCCAGTCCGGCCTTTAACAGTCGACCAGCTGCCAGCTCATCATGCTGCCTGGATGCCGACCCATCAAAAGAAGCACGCTTCCCCTTTACCCCGATGACGGCATCCAGCTTTTCAAGCAGCTCATCCCGAAAAGTATCCGAACCAAAGTACCAGCCCCGTCTGATACGCCGCCATGCTGAATCAGCCTCCATGGGATTATCCGCATGCGCTATCTCAAAAACCCGCTTCTGCATCATTGACCGAAATGCCGCATGGCCGGTGCGATCATCAGCAGCCCCCATAGTACCCAGCAACCGATCCACACATAGCCAGGACGGTCTTTGAGTACGCCGGAAATACAACGGATAGCTGCTCCAGGAATAATCTGTTAATTTCCCGTTCGTTAAATCAAACAACTTTGCCCGCGCAGGATTCAGGTGGATATAACTGCCCAGCGTCTGAAAATATTCTCCGGACGAACCGTCTACCAAAAGGGCTTTATACCGCCCCTGAAACAGATGGCCCCATTGTTTATGCCGCGAATTAAAGCGTTGGGTATACGTGCCCTGCAGCCACTTCATGCCTGCAACAAGGTTGGCCTCCGGAGTTTCAAGCAGCAGGTGATAATGATTACCCATTAAAACAAAAGCATGTATCCGCCAACCGCAGCGGCCACATGCCTCATCCAGCGTATCCAGGAATATCTCACGATCCTTATCATCCAGAAAAACAGAATCACCCCGGTTTCCCCGGCTCATGACATGATAGATCGCTCCCTCAAACTCTATACGCGGCTTCCTTGGCATAAGGGATTTATACCGAATCAATTCTCAGCAGGCAATTGGGGAATATTAAAATATCGGACCGACCCCTTTACCAAATATCGGACCGACCCCTTTACCTTTATCTTAAAATATCGGACCGACCCCTTTATCGGACCGACCCCTTTATCTTAAAATATCGGACCGACCCCTTTATCGACCCCTTTATTCGCGGACCGACCCCTTTATTCGGACGGACCGACCCCTTTATTCGGACCGACCCCTTTACCTTTAATATCGGACCGACCCTTTTACACCCAGCGCATCGACTACAACAGCTTCGGCAGTGTTCTGCAGGACACCAATTCCGGTTTCCAGCCCTTCGGGTTCCAGGGCGGACTGACCGATCCGCTCACCGGCCTCGTCCGTTTCGGCGCCCGCGACTACGATCCCGCCTCCGGCCGCTGGCTCTCCAAGGATCCTTTCCTTTTCGACGGTGGTCTGAACCTCTATGTTTTCTGTGGGAATGATCCGGTCAACTTTATGGATCTATTCGGGTGGGCGCCGGGAGACGTATATTCTTTTATAGATACTGCTGCTACGGCAGCCTGTCGTGATATTTACGGTCTATCAGTGGAAAATGACGTTGAAATGGGCGGATGGATTATACCTGTGGATGGAGGCTTCACTTACATGCCTCCTGTTTCGGGAGAAAAGCATTTGGTTAACTTGGGCCCAAAACCGAAGGGTGTTGTGGGTTGGTACCATTCCCATGGACGTGAATCTGGCCCAAGATATGATGATGAAAACTTTGGTGGCGGCGATCAGGCATTACAGGCGCATCTCGACCTTCGATACGGATATGTCGTTACTCCCAGTGGTAAAATAATAAAGAATATATATAGAAGTAAGGAGAACTTTCCGAGAGAAATAGGACAGGTCAAATAAAGGTGCGCAGAATGAGGCTGAAAAATACTGGAGTTATGATTGTTTCTTTTTTGTGCCTACTGGTTAGCATGGCCAGTTCCATGGAGGATATTAATCCTGCAGTCACAACCAATACTCTCTTGGGAGTTTGGGAAGCAATTAGTGAAAGAGATCAAAGTGTATATCAACTTGAGATCTCAGAGAACAAAGGTTGTTTGGTATTCGCTGTGCGCTATCTGAAAAATGCAATGACTTATCATCTGACCAAACGGTGTGTTGAAGAAGATGGATTCGTTAAACTTGAGTTCGCCAATGCTGCCGGGAGGAGGATTACGGTTAGCGGAAAAGGGTATGCTAGGGAAAATGAAGGGATACTTGAAGTTCAACTGGACATGAATCCCGGTGGTAAGCCCAACATCTGGAATCTGAATTTCATCAGAATAAGCGGTAACCTCACCTATGTGGAGATGCTGGGAGAATTATCCCGAAAAGCGAGCGAAAGCAGGAGGGCTTCCGGAAAAACGGCTCGAAAGTGAGGGGAAGGGGGCCGGGTCTCGGATTTAAGTCTCTCTCGGTTATCCTGTTTGGTGCGCGAAACCGATGCGTTGAACCGGAGGGTCGGGCGCAAGGTTGGTGCTGAAGTCGCCCAAAGGAGGGGCGATGTGAGTACGCCATACAGCAGCTATCGATGGTGCTAAAACAGCGGCTCGCACGGGTTCAGGCAGGGCTGCTATGGGCACTGTCGGAAAGGTAAATGGTGTTGTTACTGTCGGTGCGACATCATATCTGTAAGTGCTCGAATTATTGCCTCAGGACGAGCTTTGATTGGTGTGGCGATGGGACCCGGCGCATTGCTCAAATCCTATGGGACAGCCAAACCGCCCGGGCGCATGTGTGCCGCGCCGGAACAGGCCTATCTGCCGGGGTTCAGCTGAATGCTGTGGGACAGCCATATGTATAAAACGCGAAACCATCGTTAATCTTTAACTGGAAATCGGAACTGACTATATGGAGCAGATATGGAAAACCTTAGCAAAACCGGCCGGTTACCATCGGTTATCGCCCTCTATGGGATGATAGTGGTTTTGTAATAAAAATCTATGAGGAATTTTTTTGGCGAGCATAAACTGAAAGATAATTTCTGATGTAGCGAAAGATGAGTTTACTCTTGGTTGTAAGATCTCATTATTGCAGAGTGTGCGTTTTGTTTAAAACTAAGGGGAAGTATGATGCGACAGGGGATTCTATTGCTGGTACTGTTTTTGGGTCTGTTTTCAGCAAATCACGTTACGGCCACAGCGTATTTTGTTAATAAACAGGGGAGTGATACTTTTTCCGGGCGGTATGCGGACGAGGCTTTTTTAACGGTTCAGCGCGGTTTGGATGTTCTGGAAGCAGGAGATACGCTGACGATCGGACCGGGTGAATATGCGGAGAGCGTTGAGCGGGAGGATCTGGGGTCTCTTGCGGTTGATACGGTAATTCGGGCGGAATTTCCCGGGACTGTATTTTTGCGGGGTGATGTTCCCGCACCGGATTTTAAGCCCGTTGCAGGCTATCGTTTCGTGTATGCGGCCCCCTTCGCCCAAACCCCTCAAAGTGTGTTTGAACATAATCATTTGCGCGTTTTATTTCCCAAAGCCAATGTGTCTGAACTCGAATTTGAACCGGGTTTTTTTCATTACGATGCCGAACAGCAAATGCTCTATATTTCCAACCGGAATTTCAGTGGGCCTGAACAAGGGCGTTACACCATTTCCATTACGGATACCCATGGATTTGCGCTGAAGAGGGCCAAACGTGTTTTGATTGAAGGCATCTCGACGTCCGGCTTTCATCCGGGCTGGGGTATTTTATTAACTGATCCCGAACAATGCGTGGTCCGCGACTGCCGGAGTTATCTGAATACGGGGGGCATTCAGCTGGGGCCCGATTCTGACGTTATTGGTGATCCGGCGGGTTCCAATAATCTGATCGATAATTGCACCTGCTATGGCAACAGCTTTGGCGGCATCGTTCGGTACGGGGCTAATAATGACACCATTCAAAACTGTTATACCTACAAAAATATTAAAGAGGGTTCTGAGCATTTCGGTATTATGCACTACTCCACAATGCATGGTGCCCTGCAGTTGAAAAACAACCGGTCGTGGGGCATAATTATGAGTTTTCTGTGAAGCCCGGGGGGCAACAGGAGCATCTCGAAAACTGTGTGGGGCTGGGCTACATTCGAATCAATAATGAAGCCATGCATCATAACCTTCTGCCCGGTCAGAATGAATACGGTCAGGATCAGGTTTCCTTCGATAATATCCTTGTGGAACAGGAGGAGGCATTGGATGAAAATCTCGAATTTGCTGATCCGCTCAATTTTGATTTCCGTTTACAGGCCGATTCCCGTTTTCGGAATACGGCTCCTGATGGAGGCGATCGCGGCCCTTATTCTTTTGCGGAAAATATTTTTTATCTGGCTCCAACGGGATCGGATCAGGCCGACGGGCTTTCCATGCGAACTCCCTGGAAAACACTCGCGTATGCTTTGAGTCAACTCACCGCAGGTGATACCCTTTATCTGAGCGAAGGTTCTTATGCCGCACCGCTCTCATGGGAGCCGTCCGGCGATGGCTCTTCGCCGATAAAACTGGCAGGACGCGGCCATGAAACTGTAAGCATCACCAATACATTTGCGCTGGCCCGCGGAGCCGGCATCAGCATGGAACGTCTCTGTTTTTCGGGCGGCGTATCGCTTGATCAAAGTGTAGATATCTCCTTTAACAACTGCACCTTTTTTGATGAACCCTCCGGAGTTCAGGTTTCATCCGTAACGAACCTGTTCCTACAGCATTCGGTTTTTGTATCTGTTCCGGTGACGGTAACACATAGTGAGGGGCTTTTTCTGACGGCAAATATTTTTGCAAATACAACGGGAGCAGCTCTTCAGCTCGATCGTAGCGCAGCAGTTGGTTATACGGATTACAACAACTACACGGATTCTTCCGCCTGCTGGCAGGTAAACGGCATTTTAAAATCACTCGATGATTTGCAACCGGAGTATGAAAGCTGTTCGCGGGCATTGCCGGCGGAATTCAGTATCTCCGAAGGCGGATTTCCGGTTCTGGGCAATCCTGTCCCTTTCAAAAGTATTGGACCCGCAAGCACAGCAATCGGCCATTATTATGAATATTCCGAGTCCGAGGCGGCGGTGGACCTCATCGGTCCTTTTCTTCATTCTGCATACGACACTACAGCCAATCTTGAATGGTGGTGTTCATATCCCGCAAACTTTGAAATCTCCTGGGGTGAAACACCGGCCCTTGAGCATAAAATCGATTACTACGAAGGCAACCACGAGCGCTTCAATACCATCAGCTTAACGAATCTTACGCCGTCGACCACGTATTATGTAAAGATCGATAGAGTTTCTTCGCTTTATGGCGAACAGGAGTTTCCGGATTACATGCCCACCAATACGGTCCTCACGTTTACCACGGCCGCTGCTCCAGCACCCGCCCGCACCTTATATGTGGCTCCCGACGGACATGATGCAAACGAGGGAACTGGCCGGGAAACCGCATTTAAAACATTAGCTCATGCGGCTGATGTGGTGGCTCCGGGGGATACTGTTTTGATTGCGGGAGGCGAATACAATGAAACGATACGCATGCGGGTCTGCGGAACGCCTGAGGCACCGATTATATTTAAAAGTATTCCCGGCGAAAGAGTGGTTCACGTTTCTGAAAATGTTCCTCGTGCGTTTGAACTTATTTCCAAGTCGGATTACCGAGTGGATGGCATTTATTTTGATGCCGACACCTGGCGGGAGGGGTTCGTCATTCGCTACAGTCCCCGCGTTCATATCAGCCGCTGTTTCAATGCGATGGTCTACGCCGTTGAGTGTCCTGATCTGCGGGTGAAAAACTCGGTATTACAAGGTGGCTGGTCTTCTCTTTTTATTGATGGAGTCGGTGAAGTCGAGGGTCGGGAAAATAAAGCACCGGCTATCATTGAAAATAACGTTTTTATTATGACCATTCTGCGGCAGGTGGAATCTGACTGGCCGCTCATTTTACGGAACAATATTTTCTGCGAATGTCTCCGTGGAAAAGCGCATCAACAACTGTTGCGGGTTTCTGCAGGGGATCTGCTCAAGGATGAAGGCAATAACTGTTTTTACGTTCGCTGGCCCGAACATGAAAAACTGGCGATTAATGATATGCCGCTTTATCAGTTCCGCGCCCGGACCGGTACAGACTCCTTTGCTGATAACCCGATGATGAACGGGGCCCGCGGTTTTGTGCAGGGCTGGTTCCATTTTGACATGAACAATTTTGATGATTTCTTTGCCACAAATCCTCGGGTTGTTGCTCGTGATATCGGCCTTCAGCCTGCCGCGTTTTCCGATATTACCTTAAACTCCTCCAACTGGCCTTATTCTTCCGACTGGGCAGCAGCATTCATTGATGCGGAAACCGCCGCCGATCAGCTCAGTGATGCGGAAGCGGTTGCCGCTTATTTAAACCTCATCGAAACATTTGCTATGAGCGATCGTTTGAAATCTGAGGTTCTCACCAAAGCTTCCTGTTGTGCTCAACGTTCGGGGGACTACACTGGCGCCATGGAACTCGCCGAACGTATACCGGAAGAATGTCTTTCCATACATCGTCAGATGGAAGTTCTCCTCGAACAGGAGGCGTATGCCGAACTGCTCAATCGTTTTACTGATGAGGCTATGGAACGACGATCCTTTCATTTGAGTTACGCTTATCCTGAACTGGAAGATATTATGGGCGACCTTCTTTATTTCCGGAGTCTGGCCTATGCCCATACCGGCGACTTAAGTGCTGCAGAAGCGGATCTGAAGGTTATGAATGACAAACGAAGTCAGCTCGACTACAGCAGTGGTGAAGCGATTCATGACGAGGCCTGGCTCCGGTTAGGCAATTTTTACCGCACCTTCCTCATCGATGATGATCAGGCACTGTCCGCTTACTTAAAAGTCTGTTCCCGCACCACGCCTGATAATGAACCGAAGCCAGTTTCCACCGGTGCCTCTGACACGATAATTCAGGCCACTGAAGCGGCGGCGTCGATTCTGCGGGCTCAGGGAAAAGAAGAGGAGGCACTGGAACTGGAAGAGCGTCTTGCTGCGGCCCAAACCCAAGCGTCCGAGGCCGGTCTCGGAATATCAGCCTTTTCCGGAGCGGGACAAACCCTGACATGGCCGGAAAACAGCATCCAGCTCCACGGGGTGGTAACTTATAACGGTCAGTTGGAGCTTCCGACCTCCATTGAAACGAGCTGGAGTCTGGTTTCAAATACAGGTACCGGGACGGTTGTTTTTGCCGATGCGACTGCGCTGACCACCGAGGCCGCTTTCACTGCTCCGGGCTACTATACCATCCGGCTGACGGCAACCGATGGAACTCTCAGTCATACGCATGACAGTCTGATTACTGTGAATCCATCCTCAGGGCTGCTGGATGATGAACTTGAAGAAAATGACGAGGCTGCGCAGGCCCGTACCGTGGCTGCCGGTCATTATGCCGGGCTTCAGGCCCACGATACTGCTGATTGGTATCAAATCGTTCTCCCAGTCGATTCTACGCTGACGATTCATCTTACCTTTGCGCACAGCAAAGGCGATCTTGAGCTCTTCCTCTATCAACCGGATGGAACATCTGTGATTGAAAAATCAGAAACCGGCAATGACAATGAAACGATTATTCGTGCTCTTTCTGCAGGAACCTATCTCTTCAAGGTATTTCCCTATATGGGGGAAATGAACTATACCTCTTATGCGATGGATATTTCTATTGAGCCCGAACCTGATCCGTTGGACACCGATGGTGATGGCCTTTTGGATGCCTGGGAAATCCGCTATTTCGGTCAGCTTTCCGCAGATAATGGAGGGCCATTGGAGGACTGGGATGGTGACGGCATGAATAATCGTGATGAAAGTTATGCGGGAACCGATCCGACCAATGCTCTTTCAATTTTCAAAATTGTTGAAGTGAAGAACATCTCAGAAGAGGCTCTGGAGCTTTCCTGGAACAGTGAATCGAATAAAACTTATCAGATCTGGAGTGCTCCCGGCATCGGGCAGGATTTCCAGTGGACCCTCTACACGAACATTCCCGCGACTCCGCCGTTGAATACCATCACAACTGATGTCATGCAGGTACAAGGGTTTTATAAAATTGATACGAAATGAGGGTGGATTTATAATGTTTATACAACGGCTGCAGCTGTTGAAAATGGCCGTTTTTCTGTGCGGGAAGTTTGCGGACTTTTGGCAGGGCATCGCGGTCGTCAAAGGGCGAGGCATTATGGGCGGAAGAGCTTCATCAGCACAGGAACCGATGACGTTTCTGTGAGTGGCGGCTTCTCTCTGCTGTGTCAGGTTAAGCTGAAATTCCGTCGGGGATGATGGATGCTCCTCTGCGGCGGAAATTTATTTCACTGCGGGAAGAGGCATATCAACCGGAGTACTTTCAGCTTCGATCTGTGCGAGAAGCTGCTGTTTTTCCCGGAGGCTTAACAGTCCATCATTGCTGACGGCATAGTATGCGGCCTCCGGATCGGATTCATACCAGACTTTTGCCGTGTACCGCATGAGATCATAGCGGCTGCTATCATTTATGCTGGCGGCAAGGTTGAATGCGGATTCCGGGTTCCGGTTGACGAGCGGATAAACTGCACCTCGGACGGCCTGTGGATAAGAGACTGTATTCTTTAATGTTGAGATCCAGCTTTCAACTCCTTCAGGATCGTGTGATGCCCAGATGCGGGCGATCTCCTTTGCATTTTCCGGCTGGGTGGTTTCGGGAAATCGTTCCAGTGTCTGAGCTGCAGCGACAGGGTTTTCAGTTGCCATATGAATCGCAATTTGTGAAAGCAGTTTTCGGCCGGATGCTTCGTCGCATTGTATCGCATAGTTAAAAGCGCCTTCCGGATCTGTTTCAAGCCATGCATCTACGGCAGTTGCAAGGGCTTCCTTTTTCGCCGAAGGATCCGCCAGCTGTTCCGCCCAGGCTACTGCCGACTGAATATCTGTTTGGGCCAACAGTTCGGCATATTGGCAGGCCATCGTGGTTTTAAGGTTTCCCGGAGCCATATCGCTGATTAGAAATTCCGCTTCATTCGGGTTCTGCTTCATATAGGTGACCATCAAATCGCCGTAAAGGCTTTGAAGCTGACGGTTGACCGGTTGTGTTTCAAGCCAGTCGAACACGGCATGGATATCTTTTTCCGCCCATACTTCGGCAATTTTAGTCAAGGCAAGATCTCTTCCATGACCTAAAGGCAGTTGTTCCGCAGATTCCATGGCGGTTTCGGGAGCAATTTCCGCGATACCGGAATAGATCGATGCCAGCAGATATTCCCGTTCATAATTGTTTTCCACCTGCTCCAGATAACCCAATGCTTTTTGCAGGTCGGTTTCTGCCAGGGTTCCAAGGGTGATGGCCAGTAAATCCAGCCGGATTTCATCATCCTCGATGTTCTGTGCATATTCCAAAGCGGTCTCCGGATCACTGTCCGACCAATACTGAAGTGCAAGGCTTAGCAGGGCATGATGTTTTCGGCCGGCTGCTGAATGCTGCAATTCATTGACGATGACTTCCGGATCCACCTGATCAATCAGTTCCTCCACGCATTTATCCAGGTTTCTGATGCGATTCCGAAGGTATGCTTCCTCCGGTGCATTTTTGATGGACGGCGATTCAGTGCTCTGGGTTAATTGCGGTGTATTTTCCGGCTGTATTTGTTTTTCTGTTTTCGTATTGGCTAATAGGTAGCCGATACCGATGCCGGCGACAAAACAGGTGGTTCCGATTCCTACTGAGATTTTTCGTCTCATATCTGATGTCTCTGGCCTGATACGAACCCGGGAATGTTCCGGGTATTAAGAAAAGATAGTGCAGGTATCCTCCGGGATACCTGCACAAGCGATTAAGTAACAACAGTAGTTACACTACTGATAGGTAACTTCCAGATACGGGCTGTTGACTCCTTCCGAAGAGGATGCCCAGATATCATTTCCTCCGCCATCCATGGTGACCACGAAGGTAATTTCGCCGTTTCCAATGGAGGTTCCAAGGTCGATTTCCACGGTACTTCCATTCGCAAACGATCCGGTTACGCTACCGAGTTGGGCTCCCTGTCCCGGAGCGTTTGCTGCTGTCAGTGTATTTTCTGTCCAGGTAAGGTTGCTGTTGCCCTGATAGACGCGCACAGTTCCGCTGCCGGCCTCGGTCAGCTGAAAGACCAGTTTGGCTTCCGACACGGTTCCGGTGATTCCGTCTACATCAAACTTCAGGTAAGAAACGCGGTAGTTCGGTTCCACCTTCAGATTAGTGTCGTTGAAGACCGTGCTGCCCTGGATATAGGCATCCTGCGTCGGTGTTTCAGTAATCGTTCCTCCGCCGGTGCTGCTGCCGGAAACGGTAAAGGTTTTGGATCCTCCGCCACCGGAAATATTCTGAGTCCAGTCGGTGCCGACCGGACGGATATTGGCTTTCCAGATGTAGCCGGTACCTGCAGTGAGTGCCGTTCCGTTATAGACGGGAACTGTAACGTTGATTGTGCCGCTTCCTGCTGAAACAGTGGTTGTTTTACTTCCCCGCCAGCCGGTATCCCAGATTTCAATCACGATATCGCGATCCGTTGTGGCGGAGTAAGGGACGTTTACGTTATATGACGCTGCTGAAGAAACCGTATCCGGCAGAGCTGTATAATCTACGCGGTCTGCCGCAGGAACCGTTCCGCCGTTGTCGTCCGGAGTGTTGGTGACATACTTAGCCCAGAACCCATCTTCGTTCCATCCGGCATCCTGAACATTCAGGATCCACCAGATTTCAACGGTATCGGAAAAGTCTACACCGCCGGGGGTAATGTTTGACCAGTCCGGATGATAAGGTTGGTTGTCGCAGATGTAGTCTGCTTCTGTCCAAAGGTTTTTAGCTGTTGTATTCGGGTTTGTTGATGCTTTTGCCTGTGAAAGATATTTTGTATCCGCACTGTTATATTTCGGCGTATCATACGGGCCGTTATCTGCCCAGTCGGCATTTACTGTGCCGTTGCCGTTATCTATATAATAGTAATCGGCTTTGTCCTTTACATAAGCTAGATCCGCATCAGCCGTCTGATCCTGATTCCAGTCGCTGTGCTGTACTACGATAACGTTTGCTTTGATAGTGGATTCGGCAATGCCGTCACTAATCAGAGCGGCAATCCAGTCGGCTGTGATGTTCGATTGTCCTGCTTCTGCCACCCATACTTTTCCGCCGTTTTGAAGAATGGGTTTTGCTTTGTTTTTAATCCGGGTCACAGAACCCCACCAGTCGGAATGGGCATCCGTCCAGTCGGTATTTTCCACTCCGAAGGCCATACTGAACAGAGAGCCGGATTCGATGAATGTTCCACCTTGAACACCATATGCGCCCTGTACGGCAAAATAATTCACTGCAGCGTGGTCTGCATGCGCCAGCATACAGCCGGCCGCTGCTTGGGCATGAATATCATCGGGATCGGGCTTGCTGTCATACTGACAGATCAGCAGGTCCTTACTCGTATCGAAGTAGGGTCTCGCATACGTTGCCGAGATTGCGCACGCGGCGCTGAGCAGCATAATCGTTAGCTTCTTCACTTTGCTTTCCTTTTGGGTTTGTACTCCCGGATGACCTTCATCTATGTCATCACCTCTCTCCCGAAAAGGTGATCCGAAATTTATGTAAAAAGGAATATTAAAATAATTTACCCTATTCAGCTGAAGTGGTTCCTAATACATACTCTTTTTTTGAGGAAATTTTTTATACTCTTTGTGCTGTCTTTATTCAATCTTAATTTTACTTTTTTAAATGGGTGTGGCCGGTGATCTGAAGGGGCGGGGAATTGCTGGATGATTTAAGCCTTCTGAGGAGGAATTTGAGGTCTTTACCAACCTGTTCTGCCGGTCTTTTTCAACAAAAGGCATGGGCGCGGTCCTGGTACTTACAGTGTGAAACTGATTACCGGGAAATTTTTGAATGGCCGTATTTCGTGCGTTTCAGATGAAGAGCAGGGGGGATTTGCACCGTTCGCTATCCCTGGAATAAACGGGCATCAATCGGCCGGACTAAAGAATCAGCATGCAGTCGCCGTAGCTGAAGAATCGGTATTTTTCCTGAACGGCGGTTTCGTAGGCTTTAAGCATGAGGTCGCGGCCGGCGAAGGCGGACATCATCATGAGCAGGGTGGATTTGGGCAGATGGAAGTTGGTGAGGATGGCGTCGACGTGTTTGAAGTCGTAGGGCGGGTAGATGAAGATATTGGTTGATCCCTCGGCCTTTTCAAGGGTTGGAAGACTTTCCAGCGTCCGGACGGAGGTGGAGCCGACAGCGACGATGCGGCCGCCGGCTGCGCGGGCATTGGAAATGGTTGAGGCGGCATTTCCGGAAACGACGTAGCGTTCGTGATGCATTTCGTGGTCGGTGATATTTTCGGCGGAAACGGGGCGGAACGTACCTAGCCCGACATGAAGGGTGAGTTCGGCTTTGGCGATGCCCTTTTTTTCAAGGATCTGGAAAAGTTCCGGGGTAAAGTGCAGGCCGGCGGTGGGTGCGGCGGCGGAACCGGGAGTTTTGGCGAAGACGGTCTGGTATCGGTTTTTGTCTTCGGCAATCTGCTCGGGGGTCTGCTCTTTTCGGGCAATGTAGGGAGGCAGGGGGGGAGGCCTTCTTCGTCGAGGATTTCCATGAGCGGACGGTCGGAGTGGATACTGAGGACGGCTTCGCCCTTTTCTCCGTCGCGGAGCATTACGGCGGATGCCTTGCCGGAGCAGAGGGTGAGGGTATCACCGATTTTGGGACGGCGGGAGGCTTTCAACAGGACGTTCCACACATTGGAATCAATTTCTTCGAGAAGGAGCAGTTCCACTTTTCCGCCGGAGGTTTTGTGGCCGAAAATGCGGGCAGGGATGACTTTGGTGTTGTTGACGACAAGAACATCAGGTTCGCGGAGGTAGTCGACGATGTCGCTGATCTTCCGGTGTTCGACTTTTCCGGTATCACGGTGCAGCACCATCATACGCGCCAGCTCGCGGCGTTCGGGCGGGTGCTGGGCGATGAGTCCGGACGGCAGATCATAGTTGAACAGGTTGGTTTTCATCTGATAACTTCCTAAAAACCGCAGAAGGATACGCATCCCTCGAGGAAAATAAAGATGAAACGATTCACGACTTTATGGCACCGGCAGGCATTTACGCTCATCGAACTCATGGTGGTGATTGCCATTATCGGCATTCTTTTCACACTGGTTTCTCCGCAGATCGGTAAAGCACGGCTGAGAGGGAAGCTGACGCAGCAGGCACATCATGCAAAATCGATTGTGGAAGCGATCACGGCCAAAGAGGCGGCGAGCCGGTTCAGTCAGGGCTGGCCGCAGGAAGCTGAGTACACTTCTTCAACCGCTTTTCTGAAATCACTGGTAGAGGAGGGTTATCTGGATGTGGATTATGCCTTTTTTGCGGCACCGGGAATGACTCCGGCCCGCAATGCGGCTGAATTTTCGGCTGATAACAATGCGTGGTGTATTCTGAAAGGTGTGAATGATACGACGCCGGGCAACACACCGGTCGTTTTCCTTCGTAATGTGAACACGGCAACAGGATTTCTTCCGGATGAAGTGCCTTTCGGAAATAAGGGATTTGCCTATGCCACCAAGAACGGGGAAGCCGTAATTATCGGCGAGGGGGAAATCTCCAACGGAGACTGGGGATCGATTTTTGTGTTTCCGGACGGGGTGACAGTGGATGTGCTTTCACCCTGAGTAAGAAAGTGTTTTGCAATGAAAGCTCCGTTGGGTATGTTCCGCGGAGCTTTTTTGGAACTGAATTAGGAGAGATTGAATGAAGATTCTGGTTGTCGGTAACGGCGGACGCGAACATGCACTGGCCTGGAAATTGGCGAATGACAGTGCGAAACCCGAAATTTTCTGCACGCCGGGTAATGCCGGTACCGCTGAACTGGGAACAAATCTGGATTTCGGAGCGACTGATCTGGAGGGGATTAAAGGCTGGTGTCTGGAGCATCGGCCGGATCTGGTGGTGATCGGCCCGGAAGCACCGCTCTGTGCGGGATTGACCGATATTCTGGAATCGGAAGGGCTCCGTGTGTTCGGGCCGAGGAAGGCGGCCGCCGAGCTGGAAGGTTCCAAACAGTTTGCCAAGGAAGTCATGAAAGCGGCCGGTGTGCCGACTTCCGCCTATGAAACCTTCACCGATCCGGACAAAGCGTGCGCCTATGTCCGGGAACGCGGGGCTCCGATTGTGGTCAAAGCCGACGGTCTGGCAGCGGGTAAAGGCGTTACCGTGGCTGAAACAGTCGAACAGGCTGAAGCGGCCATTAAAGATGCACTCGAAGGCAATGCGTTCGGCGATGCCGGTTCGCGCGTGGTGATCGAGGATTTTCTTGTCGGCGAAGAGGCGTCTATTCTGGCGCTGATCGATGGTGAACATGTGGTGATGCTGGCGTCGTCGCAGGATCACAAACGGATTTTTGAAAAAGACCAGGGTCCCAATACCGGCGGTATGGGGGCGTATTCGCCGGCCTCGATCGTGAACGACACTGTATTGAAAAAGGTGAAGGAAGAGATTTATGACCGCACGCTGGCCGAATTGAAAAAGCGTGGCATTACGTATAAAGGGGTACTCTATGCGGGCCTGATGATTGAAAACGATCAGCCGAGCGTGGTGGAATTCAACTGTCGTTTCGGAGATCCGGAAACACAGGCGGTGCTGGCCCGTTGGGATGGCGATATGCTGCCGGCGATCAACGCTGTGATTGACGGCACTCTTTCGGAAGATCTGATTTCGTGGAAAGACGAGCACAGTGTCTGTGTGGTGATGGTGGCCGGAGGCTATCCGGGAGCCTATGCCAAAGGGGATGAAATTCAGAATTTGGGGAAAGCCAATGCGGTGGATGATACCGTGGTTTTTCATGCCGGTACTGCACTGGAGGGTGAAAAAGTGGTAACGGCCGGCGGGCGCGTTCTCGGCATTACTTCGTTGGGGCATGATCTGCTGGATGCTCTTTCAAAGGCCTATATTGCGGTGGAGACCATCAGTTTCAAAAATCTCTATTACCGTAATGATATCGCTCACCGGGAACTGAAGCGTCTGGGTATCGATTTTAATAACGAATAGGAGATTAATTGTGGCAGCAAATAAAAAGTCTACCGTGGCTATCGTCATGGGCAGTAAAACGGACTGGCCGGTCATGGAGTTCACGCGTAACACGCTGAAAGAATTCGGTGTCGAAAGTACCGTAAAAGTCATGTCTGCGCACCGCACCCCGCATGAAGCGGTTGCGTTTGCGGAAAAAGCGGCGGATAACGGATATGAAGTCATTATCGGCGCCGCCGGCGGGGCTGCACATCTCTGCGGGGTGCTGGCAGGTCACACCGTTCTTCCCGTGATCGGGGTGCCGGTTAAGGGCTGGTCACTTGACGGAATGGATTCCCTGCTTTCAACCGTTCAGATGCCTAAGGGGGTGCCGGTCGCCACGGTTGCCATCGGTAAGGCCGGGGCCATCAATGCCGCGATTCTGGCGGTTCAGATTATGGGCGGGGCTCATCCGGAGCTGCGTGCTAAAATGGTTGAATACAAAAAGGCTATGGCCGAAGAAGTTATCGCGGCCGATGCTGAACTTCAGAAGGAGATTGGCGGCTGATACAATATGTATAGTCGGACTCCCGGGGAGTCCTTGCATATCCGATGGTTGGAATTTTTCAACCATTGGATTTTTTGTGTCAGTATAGCAGCTCAGCCGTGGATGTGCTTTGAGCATGACCGGATACGGTTTGTCTCATCACGAATCGTTTTTGGGATCCGACCCTGGTCGGAAGGTGTCGGAGAAAACCGGCTCCGGTATCATCGAACGGTGGCGGGGTTTTCCGTGGATTATTCCGCGATTTTATCCCAGAAGCCGCGAGGTTCCTGACTGATCCGCCAGAAGGCGATTCCCCGGGTGGGGCGTGAGGCATAAAGGTCCATTTTTGCGTTGAGTGACGGCATGGATTCAAAGTGGACATTGATAGTGACGTTGGTGGTGTATGAATAGGAGCCGCCTTCTTCGGGGGTGCTCTCCGGTCGGGCTCCGCGAATGCGCAGGTCGGTCCAGATTTCAGGATTGCGCATGGCTGTGGCGGTTTTTTCCTTCTGCCAGGAGCGACCGTAGAGCGGAATGCCCATGACGAGCTTTTCGCCGGGGATGGTCGCGGTGGCGTAGTCATAAATATCCCGGCACCAGGGCAGGGAGGCGATGGGTCCGGCCGGGCCGCTGCGATAGTGTTCGTCATAAGCCATGACCACCACGCGGTCAGCCACTTTTCCAATGAATGGATAATCGAAGGGATCTTTCGGATTTTTCTTTTTGTGGTCCGCCCAGCGGGCCATTACCGCAACGCTGAACAGCTTGTCTCTCGGCAGGGCTTTTTTGACGGCGATAAGAAACTTGAGATAGTTGGCGCGGTCTTTGGAGCTGATGGCCTCAAAGTCGATCTGCAGACCGTCGAACGGTTTGCAACGCTCCGCAATTCCATCAATAATGCGCTGACGAAAAGGGAGGTGCGGATCAAGATAGAGATGGGACAATGTGGTGTTCCACGGCATCGTGATAACGAGATGATAGCGCGTTCCGGGGGCTGCTCCGGGGAGATTCGGAGGGGTCATATGGCCGCCGGTGAGGTAGCCGTCGGGGTCGACCGATGCGCTGAAACAGCCGATGTCGGTGATGGGCGATCCGATCGGAAAATATTTTTCCTCGCCTTTCATGAGATAAGCCCAGGTTTCATCAAATCCGGCCCGGGCGGAGAGTGCGGTAAAGAGGAGCAGTAGGGTAAGTCTGAAAATATTCATGCACCCACGGTATGCGGGTGCATGAAACGTGTCAAGAATCTCTCTTTATGCCGCACCGGCTTTGGAGTTATTGCCGTTATTGGACATGCTGACTTCAGAGCCGACCTGTTTGAAGGGGAAGGTCAATGTGATGGCACAGATACCGGCATCGCGCTGTTCGATTCCGGATGTTCCGCCGAGCATGGAGAGATATTTGCGGGCAAGCGTTAATCCATATTTTATATCGATCACTCCCTCGGATTCGTTTCCGAAAATTCCGGCCAGCAGTTTATCGTCCACCTGCTCCGGCGTATAAGCCAGTTCAAAGGCGATACTGACAGATTCCGCATCGGATGCCGTTTGTGTTATATGCAGACCCAGCCGGCCTTTACGGGTTTTTCGCAACGCGTAGCCGAGCAGAATCACAAGAATTTTTTGCACCTTGTCTTCGTCTGCTATAACCAGTTTCGGTACGTTGTTTGAGTCCTGATATTGAGCAAAGCTCAATGCGAAAAACAGGTTTTTCGCTTCTGCATGTGCGGTGTACTGACGTTCGATTTCATTCAGCATGGTATGCAGATCAAACTGCGTCTGACGGACCTGAATGTCACCATGACTCAACTGGTTCAGCTCGGCGCGGTAGTTTAATGAATCCATCAGTCCGTAACAGCTACGGCCGGCGTCGGCAATCTGAAGTCGCTGTTCCGCAGAAAGATTATTTGATTTTTCCAGCTGGCCGGCGGTTTCCACTACGGGTTTCAGAGCGTCATTAACCATATCGCTGAGTTCGTTGATGAGTCTGCTGTTGGTCTGGGTGACAGCCTTTACCTCTCCCAACGATCTGTTGAGTTCTGCCTGATAGGCCTGTTCTGTTTCTGCCAGTTTCTGTTCCGCTTCTTTCAGCCGTTCGGAAATGGCATTCTGTTCCTTTTTCAATTTATCGAGAGCTGCGTCGCGGTTTTTAACGGTGGCTTCCGATAGTTTGAGTTCCGTAATCAGGTCCGCTTCTTTCTTCTTAGCTTCCTCGATTTCCCGCTTGAGGGCTTTGGTTTTTTTTCTGAGAAGCTCGTCGCTGTCCTGCAGTGTGGCACGGAATGTAACTTCAAGCTCGCGCAGTTTTTTTTCGGTTTCATAGCGATGGTCGGTTTCATCGCGAAGGGTGGCATTGAGTTTTTCAAACTCAATTTCGTTGGCTTTGATCCGACCCTGCAGCTCTGTTTCACGTTTGCGGAGCATCTGCTCTGATCGCTGAAGCCGTTTTATTTCTGCTTTAAGATCTCCGGTCTGCTGGGCAACAAGACCTTTCTGGCCATCATATATTTCCTGCATCTTGCTTTGTGCAGCCTTATAGGCGTCGACCACTTTACGGTATTCTCTTGCAGCTTTTTTCAGTTCACTGTTACGGGTTTCCAGGTTTTTCGCGAGTTCATTTTTCTCGGCCATCAGACCTTCGATTTTGACCTTCATGTCCTGAGCGGCTTTTTCCATGCTTTCCAGTTTTTTCCGGAGATCGGACGTTTCCGAGGCAATCATTCTGGAGCGGCTTCCGGAGAGCTGCTGTACTTCGGCCTGTGCTTCTTTAAGTTCTGCTTCGAGCTTCTGTTGTTTCCGTCGGGCTTTCTCCATAAAGTTTTCACGAACGCGCACCTGCTCTTCGAGACGGGCTTTTTCCGCTTCAAGTTCATTTGCTTTTCTGCGGATTTTGACTTCACCCAAGCGGATGTCGGCGATGGTCAGGTTCATTTTTTCGCGTTCCTGATTAATCAGCTCCTGCTGTTTCTGCGTGAGCTGTTCCATCTTCTGTTCGATTTCGTTTTTCTTATTTTCGGCCCCTTCGCGGGCCTGAAGCTGTTCTGCGTAATCTCTGCTTTTCTGGTTCAGCGTCCGTTCCAGCTCTTTGATCCGCTTTTCCTGATCCTTTTCATGTTTCCGCATGGCTTTTTCGCGCATTTGAGTCTGAACCAGTTCCTGTTTAATCGCATGGGTCTCTTCTTCCAGCCGCTGATTGAAATCTTTGCGCAGGGCTTCAAGTTCATTCATGCTGTTCAGCAGTTTGTCGGCTGCCGCTTTACGTTCAGCAACCTCTTTCTCAAGTTCCAGAGCATGCTGTTCCGTTATGCGTTTGACCTGCTCCTGCGTGCTCTCAAGAAACTCTTTGGTGCGGGCCAGCTGGTTTTCAGCTTTTTTACGCCCGCTATGCTCCGCTTCGAGGCGGGTCTGGTGTTCTTCATTCAGTTTGTCGAGTTCGCGCTCGTGCTGTTCTTCAATTTCCGCAAGTCTACCACGCAGTTTATTCAGTTTCTTCTGCAGGTTGTTTAACTGAGTTTCACTGTCTTCACGGCGGGCGGTTTCCTGGGCATAGTGCTCTTTGATTTCAGCCAGATTCTCTTCGAGTTTACGCAGTTCATCTTCCTTAATCTGCAGTAGTTCTTCCCATTTCTTGCGTTTATCCGTTTCCGAGTTGAGTTCATTCAGGCGTTTTGAGAGCTGTTCTTCAAGCTGCTGCTGCCGCGAAAGCAGTCCCTGTTCACTGCGGCGGAGATTTTCCTCCACCTTTCTGGCCTCGGCCAGAGCCTGTTCAAATTCCTGCTCTCTGGCAGCCCGATCGTCTTCGAATGTATCCAGTTTGCGCTGTACCTCGACCAGTTGTGTTACATAGCGGGCATTCTCTTTTTTGGAATCGGCCAGTTCGTTCTGTGTATTAACGAGTTTGGTTTCCATATCCATCCGTTCGTTCAGTGCGCGTTCTTCACGCTTTTTCTGACTGGTGATATTGAACGAAAGGCCGATCACTCCTTCAACCAGGCCGTCTTTGGAGACCAACGGGATCTGGTTGTTTTCCATCCAGCCCTGCTGACCCTGTGTATTGTATTTGCGTTCGCAACGTTGCAGGGTTCCGGTTTTCATGGCCTTGATGGCCAGTACGTCGTAGTCTTTAGGAGTTCCCGGCATAACCTCGTAAATGGTCTTTCCGATCCATTCCTCCTGGGCGATACCCGTGCGTTCGGCCAGTTTTTTACTGGCATAGAGATACTGGCAGCGGGTGTCTTTGACCTGCACATCGGCCGGCAGCGAATCCAGAATACGCTGCAGAAACAGAATTCGGCTGTTGCGTTCGGCCAATTCACGTTTATGGGAGCTTATATTACGCTGAACCCCCAGATGCCCACGAGGTTTCCATCCTCAATTATGCCTCTGACTTCATGCACGAGATTGACGCGCGTACCATTGGCATCGAGGCGGATCGATTCAATGTTTACGGCCTTAAAATCATTCCGTATAAATTCCTCCAGAGTTTTCAGGTTCCGGAATAATCCGCAGCCATCCTCCATTTCACCGATGGTTTTTCCGACCAGTTCATCGGGTTCGACACCGTAGAGTTTAGCAAAGGCTTCGTTGCAGTCCCCGAGAACCAGGGTTTTCATGATTTTTTCAGCGATACTATCCGGATTGGTATTCAGCGAAACAGGGGACTTCGGTACAAGGCGGTAAAATCCTTCGGAAGAGGATAACAGGTAGTTTTTAACCCGTCGGGTTTCTGCCTCATGATCCGCAAGGGTTTTATGGAACGGTGTAATATCACTGACCCAGAAGATATAACTTTCAACATCCTGACGCGTATTACGTACGCGCCGACCGCGGCAGATAACATGCGATATGCGGTCGCGTGAACGCTGGAACCGGAACCGGTGCTCAAATTCGCTCCCGTCCTTTTCCGTAAAGCGCCTGCAGGCTTCAAGAAACCCGGTGCGGTCGTCCGGATGAACGGCACAGTGAATGCCTTCTTTCATGGCTTTCTTGGGATACAGGCCTGACATTTCCTGCAGCGCCTGATTGATGTAAATGCATTTTCCGGCGCGATCGAGCTGAAACATGCCCACGCCGGCCTCAAAAAGTATGCCGTCATAGCGGGTGTTCGTGGCCTGATGGCTGTTGATTTCCGCTTCGAGCTTTTCGTTGGAAGCTGAAAGCCGGGTGCGGGCCACCTTCAGCTCCTCAGCCAGATTATCGAGTTCTTGTTTGGTATTTTTGTATCGCCGCTGAAACAGCAGGAATATCGAAACTGCAACCACCAGAAGAATACCGATAAAAAGATAGGATGTAATATTCAACTGGAGAGGAACGATCAGTGCATCCACCCGCTGGGCCTGGCCTGTGCGGGGTAGAAGCAGAATGCTGAACATCAGAGCCGCTCCTGTATATTTTAATGCTGCTGGTCGTTTTTTTACTGAAAAAAAATTCATGGGTCCGCCTTTTCAAATCTACTATAAAACCAAAAAGTAAATAGCAGATCATATGCCAATGATGTCGTGCAGCTGTCGAGAAAAAGAGGGTATGTCGGTGGAAGCGACAAAAAACGGCATGCCGTGAGGCATGCCGCTAACACTAAAGGAGAAGAAATGTTTTCAGGGCCCGGAATTTTCCGGAAATATGAACTTATTTGCGTTTCTTTTTGTTGTTTTTCTTCGTGGAACCGGGGTTCTGCTCCGGGGCATCCTGTTTCGGGATTTCCCCGGTTTCGGGAACGGTCGGGTTTCGGCGCAGCATCAGCATGGCTGCTCCGACGAAGGCGATATAGCCGGCAACGGCACCGGTTGAAGGTGTGCTGCCGTTTTCCGGCGTTTCAGTAGAAACGCCTTTCTGCTGCATAATCAATGCAAGAGAGGAGTTGCCTCCTGCAGCTGGAACAGAAGCGGGAGCAGCTGCTGGTGTCGGAGCGGATGCGCCGGTGCCTGGGCTGCGCATGTTTTTCAGTAAGGATTCCAGTTTGCGGGGCTGGGCACCGGTCGATGAAACGGTGGATGCGGCGGAAATGCGGTCGATGGCCGCAAGCAGCTGTTCCTTGGTTTTCACTGCGGAATCGTTGCGTTCGTCTTCGGCACGCACAATGACCAGTTTTTCCTGGATAATCGGTGTGGTGAGACGGCAGCCGGGTGCTGCAACAAGCCGGTTGTTTTTAATCATGGCTTTAATGGCCTCTTTCTTGTGGGCCACGGGCATGGTGTATTCAAAACGGAGTGTTCCGGCGGCACCGAGAATAATTCTGCGGCTGGGGTCGGCATTAAAAGTCTTGAACGGATCCTGTTTGGTTTCAATACGAACCGTGCCGCTGAGAATATGGATTTCGGCGGATCCTCCGGATTTGGCCTCTGTTCCGATTTCAAGTCCGGTGATCCGGTAGGAGGAATTGTCCTGAAGAAAAACCTGGCCGGTACCGGTTCCTGCTTTGCCGATACAGAGTTCGCCGGAGATATTGGAGCGCCCTTTTAGGGTGACCGATCCTTTGGAAGCCGATGTGCCGAAGCCCTTGGCTGAAAGTGCCAGGCGACCGTTGATTGAGACATTGTCATGCAGCGTCAGGCCGGCAAATCCATCACCGGAGGCAGGAATGTTTATGGTGCGCTGATGCGGGACCTGACTCCACAGGTTGATGTTTCCGTTGCCCTGCAGGATGAGCTCCTGACCGTATAGGTGCATGCCGTGGTTGAGCTGCACTGTGCTGTCGATGTTGATTACGCTGATCGGTTCGCGAAAATGGGCCGCTTCATCCTCGCTCGGGACATGGTTCAGTTTCCATTTATATTTATCGGTCCAGTTTTCGACGTTTTCTCCGCCGCGCCATTGGTTGATCTGCTGTGCTACGACCGGGGTTCCTCCCAGAACCACGGCTGCTGCCATTCCCATTAGTCTCAGTTTTTTCATTATTTACCTCACTTCTTCCCTAACAGTGGTTGCTACGGAGTAAAGCAGGTTGCGTGCCTATAATTTAATGCTTCGGAAATTATTGTTATTTGCGCTGAAATCGGCGTGCGACAAATATGTGGCACGCAGTTTGCTACTAAGCTTCCGTAATTTCACACGTGAAAATGAAGGTTGGGTAGATGAGCAGCGTAGATAAAATTATGGTCTCCAAAGACAACGGCCGCCTGCAGATTCCTTATAAGGATTATGTTGCGCTCATGGAGAGAGTTAAAGAAGGACAGCGAATCCGTGAGGTGAAGAACGCTGTGCTGGCCGACTTGAAGCGGGTACTGGGGGGCACAGTTACCGCTGTCGAGGTTCAGAAGAAAGTTGCAGCTGCACGGAAGGATATTCCGACAGTTGCACAGGTAAACCGTAAAGCCGCTGAGAAAGGTTCGGACAAAAGCGGCTCCGGGACTCCGTCTGTCCGTCCGGGAACCAAAGCCGCCGCGGAGCCGGGCGGAATTCCGGAAGGTATGGAAGTGCCGCCCATCAAAAAAGATGTCTCTGCACATTTCAATAAACTCGATGAGTCCGGTCGTCTGTTCAGTGTTTTCAAACAGTATTATGCTTTCCTGAACGATGCCTGCGGCGGAACTGTGCGGGTGACGCTGAAGGATGGAATCTGCAGTTTGTGGAATTATGATGAGTGGGAAGAGTTTGCCTATATTGATATTTTCGAAGGGCAGTTGAGAGTCTCACTCGATCAGCGATACACCGATGCCGTGAAGTCGCTCAATCTGTGCGAAGCACCCCGCCTGCTTTCCAGTCGGCTGAACCTGGTCTGTGTCCAGGTCAACGATCTGAATAACACCATGCTCAAAGTTATGGCTAAAGCCTTCGAGGAGGTTGGCCTGACAGCGAGTTAGGAATAGGGAGAAAAACATGAATAAGAAAACAAACATCATAATGATTGTGGCTGCGGCCATAGTGCTTGTGGCACTGAACGTGGGAGTGTTCATAGCTGCAGGCAACGGTGCCATTTCGCCGATTAACAACATCCTGTTGTGGGGCGGATTTGTGGTGCTGAATGTGGCATCTATACTGTGGGCTATCAGTCTGCTGGGTCTGCAGCCGCTTGTGGTAACGTGTTCCTATGTGGCCGGTGGCGCATTGGCCTATTTCGGCGTCCGGAATATGACGGAGATCAGTGTAGCCGAAGTTACCACTGCAGGGGCCACCTACGGTGCATTCGGTGCGCTGGCTATCGGCAATGCTACAACGAAGGTGCGTCTGGCCTTTTTCAATAAAGGACAGGTTCCGTTTATTTTTGTAATCATCAGCCTGCTGGTGATCGATGCCGGGCTGAACAGTCAGATTTCAAGTGCAGGTGTTCCGGTATTACTGAATGCGGTCGCGCTCCCGTTCATTGCGGCCGGAGTGGTCGTCGGATCAATCTGGAGCATCATGAATAAATTCGGTGTAGGTAAAAAAGCGACCGACGTACTCGCTGAGCGTGATGCAGCTGCCGCATTGGGGGCAACCGCCACAAGCGAACAGCAGATTGTCATTCCGACATCTGAAACAGCACAGGCTGAACCTGTGGCTAAGCCTCGGCCGGTGAAGCAGAAACCGGCTCCCCGGAAAGAAGCGGAACCGCTGATTGCCCCGGCTGTTAAAACGGCCTCTAAACCGAAGCCGAAAGCCGCGCCGAAACCGAAACCTGTGCCTGTTGTGGCTGAAGCCGCTCCGGCTCCGTCGAAACCGGCAGCGAAAGAAGAACCGTTTTTCCCGCTTGAACTCGATAAAGACGAGGAACTCAATCTGACCGAGAAGGTTGAAAAACCGGAATTCGATATTCCCGTATTCGATGCCGCGCTCTATGCCTCCGGATCGCAGGAAGACAGCGATGACGGTGGAGTGATGGTTCAGGAGCCGGCAGTCTCCGTAGAGACCCAGCCCGGAAAATCAGTTGTCGATGAGGTTCCCGAAGTGGACGTCAAATCCGAGCCCAAGACGGAAAAATCCAAAGGGGATGACTTCCTGGGCGGGCACCTCGACCTGTTGAACAGATTGAAATAAGCGAAATTAAATATAACGGATAAAAATAAGGAGTAAGCCATGGATAACGATAACGTACAGATCTTCTACGATGGAAACGGAAACGCAGTTGCAGTTCAGATGCCGATCTCGGACTACGAGAAAATCATCAAAAGTGCTAAAGACGCAGTTGAAGCCAAGGATGCCATTGCGAAGGCTGTAGACGCACTTCAGGGCGTTCTCTAAATCCGGGTTCCATAACCCGCTCGATAAAGTTTTCCAATACCTGCAGGTAGCAGGGGTTGGAAAACTTTTTTTTTGCTTTTTTGATATTCAGTACGGATATTGGATGCGTGTCCATGTTCGCCAGGCGGACAACGTCATTTTAAAGAAGAGTAGGAGGGCGGAGTAGACATCATGGGCGGGTTCAACAAGCTTCAGGGCATTCTGGCGGTTGCAACGGTTCTTCTGGCCGGGAGCATGAAAGCTCACGCGATTCTGCAGCCGGCCAGCGTCCGGATTGATCGGCTGGTTAATGATAAGCTGACTGAATGCAATATCCGGCATTCGGAAATCTGTACGGATGAAGTGTTTCTCCGCCGTGTTTATATCGACATGATCGGCACGCTCCCGACCGTGGAGGAGGCTGAACGGTTCCTCTCCAGTAATGCGCTCAGTAAGCGCGAAGCCTTGATTGAAGAACTGTTTGAACGTCCTGAATTTTCCGATTACTGGGCCATGAAGTGGTGCGATCTGCTCCGCGTAAAGGCTGAGTTTCCCAGCAAGCTCTGGCCGAATGCGGTGCAGGCCTACCATCGCTTCGTCCGGACCGCACTCAGGAATAATATGCCCTATGATGAATTCGCACGGCTGATGCTCACCTCCAGCGGAAGCAATTTCCGCGTGGCACCGGTCAATTTCTACCGAGCCATGCCGCAGCGCGACCCCGAACAGATTGCCGGTATTGTTGCGTTGACTTTTATGGGCATGCGAACCGATGCCTGGGAAGAAGAAAAGCTTAGGGGCATGGCCGCTTTTTTCGGGAAAATTGGATACAAAGGTACCGCGGAATGGAAAGAGGAGATTGTTTTCTATGACCCCTCCAAAACCTACTGCTATCCCGATTCCGAAAAACCGGTGCCCTGTGTGCTGCCCAATGGTACCGTGGTTGAAGTCGGTGACAATGAAGATCCGCGCATGGTATTCACGGACTGGCTGATCGGCAGCCGGGTGTTTGCCGATAATATGGTCAACCGCATCTGGTATTGGCTGCTGGGACGCGGTATTATTCATGAACCTGATGATATTCGGCCCGATAATCCTCCGCAGAATCCGGAGCTATTGGCGTTTCTCAGTCAGGAGTTGGTCGACAGCGGCTACGATCTGCGTCACATCTACCGGATTATTCTCAACTCTGCAACCTATCAGCGCTCATCACTCCACAACGATTCAAACCGCGACGATCTGGAACATTTTTCGCATTACTATATCCGCCGTCTCGATGCGGAAGTGCTGATTGATGCCATTTGTCAGATCACAAAAACGACCGAGTCCTATTCATCGGATATTCCCGAACCCTTTACCTTTATTCCGGAAAATCAGCGCGCCATTCGGATTTCCGATGGAAGCATCACCAGCCCGTTTCTGGATCTGTATGGTCGCCCGTCCCGGGATACCGGCTTTGTATCGGAACGGAACAATACCCCTTCCGCCGCGCAGAAACTGCACCTGCTGAACTCCTCGCATATACAGAATAAAATTCACAGGAATAAAGCGCTGCTCGGCATGCAGTACAAAAAGGTTAAGGGGAAAAAGAAACCGCAGGTTCAATGGAAAAAACCGGAGGAAGCCGTTGAGCAGATGTATCTGACCATTCTTTCCCGTTATCCCACGGCGAAGGAAACGAATGCGGCGATTGCCTATATACGGGAAAGTGGGCTCAACCGCTATGACGCTTCGGTGGATCTGGTCTGGGCACTGCTCAACAGTAAGGAATTTATTTTCAGGCACTGAGTCTGAAGGAGGCCGGGAATGACCATGAAAAACGGAATGCAGAGTTCACGTCGTGAAGCCATGGCGCTTGCGGCCGGAGGCCTGGGCGGGCTGATGCTCGGGGCTCCACTGCAGGCTTCAGCAATGAAGGAAGGAAAAGCGAAAGCTGTCATTCAGATCTGGATGTGGGGAGGTCCTTCGCATCTGGATACATTCGATCCGAAACCGGAGGCCGGGGCCGATTACTGCGGGCCTTACACGGCTCCCATCGAAACCAATGTCAGCGGAATCCGCATCTGTCAGGCGCTGCCGGAATTGGCGAAACACGCGGATAAATATGCCATTATCCGAAGCATGACGCATGGGATTAATGCCCATGAAACCGCATCCTACGTCACGCAGACCGGGCGTCCGGTCGGCGGCGATACCTTTCCCTGTGCCGGTGCTGTGGTTTCGCGCTTCAAAGGGGTCGATGCCGGGTATAAAGGGCTGATGCCGCCTTACATCGTTCTGACCAAACCTCAGGGCCGTTTCTCGGAGTCGGGCTTTATGGGGCTGCGCTATAAACCGTTTGCCACCGGCGGCCGGCCGAGCCAGACGCCTTTTACCGTTGAAGGCATTATTCAGAAGGGCATCACTCAGGCGCGTCAGGAAAGCCGTCGCGACCTCCTTGCCGCGCTCGATACCTTCGGCCGGAGGACTGCAGATAATCCACAGATCAGACACATGAATCTGTGCACCGATCAGGCCTACGAACTGATTCTCGGTGACGCCGGGAAAGTGTTCGATGTCAAAGATGAAGATCCGAAGCTGCGTGAACGGTACGGCCGCAGCGACTTCGGAGCATCCTGTCTGATTGCCCGGCGATTGGTGGAGCAGGGCGTGAAATACGTCACCATTAATTATAATTATTCGCCCAACTGGGATTCGCATAAAAAACATTTCGAGGTGATGCGTACACGCCTGCCGGAATTTGATCGCGGCATGGCCACGCTACTGGATGACCTTCATCAGCGTGGTCTGCTCGATTCCACCATTGTGTGGGCCGGTGGAGAATTCGGTCGCGGTCCGAAAATTCAGTGGGAAGCCCCCTGGAACGGCGGCCGCAGTCATTATGGAAAATGTTTCAGTCACGTGGTTGCCGGAGGAGGATTTCAGGGGGGGCAGGTCGTTGGCGCTTCTGATGAGACAGGTTCAGAGGTAGCAGACCGGCCGGTCTATCCGTGGGATCTGATCGGTAGCATCTATGAACAGCTGGGCATTGATCCGAATGCAAAACTGCCGCATCCGCAGGGGATCGATGTCCGCGTGTGTGCTACTGAGGCCGACGGCATCACCATCGGCGGGCGGCTTCGGGAAATTATGTCATGAAAAACGGATGGAAATGCTGGATTCCGGCCCTCGTACTGTGTGTAGCGCGTGCGGCACAGGCATCGAATGAACCGCACATTGGTTTTGCGTATCCGGCCGGCGCGCAGCAGGGCACTTCCTTTGAAATGCTGATCGGCGGGCAGTATTTCAAAGGAGCAACCAATGTATTTGTCAGTGGCGAAGGGGTGTCCGTTGAGATTCTGCAGTTTTCGGTCCGCTATGAGCCGCGACGGATCAATAATCTTTTCAATAACTATGAAAATACCAGAGCCTCCCTGGAAGAGGCGAAAGAAAAGGGCGATGCAGAACAGATCAAAAAGCTGCAGCAGCGCTTTGATCGTGCAGAGGAACAACTTCGGGTGGCCGATGCACCGCCCGGTATAGATCGATTCGACCGCAAGGCGATGCGGAAATATTACAGCTTCGATAAAAAGGAGCAGTTTAATCCCCAGCTTCAGGATCGTCTTCGGGTGCGGGTGAGCGTTGCGGAAAATGCGCCTCCCGGCGAGCGGGAGCTGCGCGTCTATACGCCGGCAGGGCTTTCCAATCCGTTCTGTTTTCAGGTCGGTACGCTGCAGGAGGAATGTGAAATTGAACCCAACGACGACCACATGAAACCGGATCTTCAGACAATTCCCGTTCCGGCCGTGATTAATGGTCAGGTGCGGCCCGGCGATATGGACCATTTCCGGTTTCGAGCGCGAAAAGGGGACTCCATTGTGGTCGATGTAAATGCCCGAAGGATTATTCCCTATCTGGCCGATGCGGTACCCGGCTGGTTTCAGGCGGTGGTTACGCTGTATGACGAGGACGGCAACGAAGTGGCTTATCAGGACGACTATAAATTCAATCCGGATCCGGTGCTGTTTTTTGATGTTCCGAAGACGGGCGCCTACACACTTTCAATCCGGGATGCCATCTATCGCGGCCGCGAGGATTTTATCTATCGCATCGCCATCGGCGAACTGCCGTTTATCACCTCGATTTTTCCGCTGGGGGCCCGGAAAGGAGAGCGGGTGGATATTGCGCTCACCGGGCGTAATCTTCCGAAATCGCGGCTGACCGGAAAGCTGCCGGACGACGGCAGCGAACTGCGGCATATTTCTGTCCGGAAAGAGGGCTACCGCTCGAATCAGATGCCCTTTGCCATCGGGGAGCTGCCCGAAATTTTTGAAGCAGAGCCGAACAGTGCGCCGGCCGAAGCGGAACCCGTGGAACGGCCGGTGCTGATCAATGGTCGTATCCAGCAGCAGGGCGACCGCGACCTCTACAGTTTTCAGGGTGAAGCGGGCGATTCGGTATCCGTTGAAGTCATTGCCCGGCGGTTGAATTCACCGCTGGATTCCGTCATCAGCCTCTCGGGGCCCGGGCTTGTCCGACCGGGGCGAAACGACGATTATGTGATCAAAGACAAAAGCCACCTCTATCTCGGAGCAGGGCTGGTTACGCATCACGCCGATTCCTATCTTACGCAGAAGCTTCCGGAATCCGGAACCTACTATGTTGAAATTGCCGATGCGCAGGGCAACGGCGGGCACGACTACGGCTACCGCCTGCGGATCAGTCAGGCCAGTCCCGACTTTTCTTTGTATATGGAGCCTTCCGGCCTGCACATCGGTCCCGGAGGAACAGCAGTCTTTACAGTCAGGACCATCCGCAAAGACGGCTTCCGGGAACAGATCACACTTTCGGCGGACGAGCTTCCCGAAGGATTTGTTATGAGCCGCGCCGAGATTGCCCCCGGTTCGGACCTGGCCCGTTTCACTATCACCGCACCGAAAAAGATGACCGGAAAACCGGTCAGTCCACGCATCACCGGAACCGCGATGATCAACGGGAAAGCCGTATCGCGCCCGGCGCTTCCGGTCGATGACCAGATGCAGGCGTTTCTCTATCGTCATCTCGTTCCCGCCCGCGAACTGGTGCTGGCCCCGGTTGAAAAACGCCCGCCCGTTCTCTTTCATGCAAAAGTTCCCAAATCCGGAATCATTGAGTTGGTCGCCGGTCGCGAAACCCGCATCGGTTTTGAGGGCACCATTGTTGGAAAACAGCGCGGTTACAGCGTTAAACTCGATCATCCGCCCGAAGGATTCTCCACCGCGAAAAACGGATGGATCGGAAAAAAACGCATCAAAACCAAAAAGAAAGATGGTCGGGATGAATGGCATAAAACCGATGCCTGGGGCACCATCATGATCAAGGTCGACGATTCCATCGAACCCGGCACCGAACTCAGTCTCGTGGTCTCCGCCGAAGTTAAACGCGGCCAGGAAAAAATCTACTATCCCGCCCCTGCCATTCCGGTCAAGGTGGTTGAGGAGAAAAAGTAATTCGATGAAGTGAATCTCTTTATCTGCTTTGACCGTAGAGAGCAGGCCGGACGGTGATTGATGTGCGCAGAAAACCGGTATGTGGTCAGAAATATAGAGACGTATAATCATCTCTGTGAATGAGAACCGGATGTGCACATATGGAGTCGTGGTGCCGGAAAAATCGATCGGGGCCAGTTTTGCCAATGAACCGTTGAGTGAGTTTGGATTCTGGGCGGATTGGGAGGTGGAGCCGAAGTGGAATCTGTGCAATGCACCGACGTCGGAGCAGGGAAAAGTGAAATCGGTCGGGGAATTTCTGGAGGGCCCGGACCGGGTGCTGGTCTGCACGCATCAGACGTTCCGTTTTGCGGTGGATGAATTGGGGTATGAGGCGTTCGATGACTGCCTGCTGGCGATTGATGAATTTCATCATGTTTCGGCTAATCCGGACAATAAACTGGGGGCGCATCTGTCGGAGTTTATTATCCGCGATAAGGTGCATATTGTGGCGATGACGGGTTCCTATTTCCGGGGGGATGCGGTGCCGGTGCTGCTGCCGGAAGATGAAGCGAAATTTGAAACGGCGACCTATACGTATTACGAGCAGCTGAACGGGTATGAGCATCTGAAAACACTCGATATCGGCTATTATTTTTATTCGGGAACGTATGCGGATGAAATCAGGTCGGTTTTGGATCCGGCTGAAAAGACCATCATCCATATTCCTAATGTAAATTCCCGGGAGAGCACGAAGGATAAGCATAAAGAGGTGGAACACATTATCGGGGAACTCGGGGAGTGGCTGGGCGAAGATCCGGAGACGGGATTCCAACGGGTTAAAACGGCCCGTGGCCGGATATTGAAAATTGCGGAGCTGGTTGATCAGGATAATCAGGCACGGATTCAGCAGAGTCTGCGAAATCCGAAAATAAAAACGGACCGGGATTATGTGGATATCATCATTGCGCTGGGCATGGCCAAGGAGGGGTTTGACTGGATCTGGTGTGAACATGCGCTGACGGTGGGCTATCGGGCGAGTTTAACCGAAGTGGTTCAGATTATCGGTCGAACCACGCGCGATGCCGAAGGTAAAACGCGGGCGCGGTTCACCAATCTGATTGCGGAGCCGGATGCTTCTGAGCTGGCGGAGCCGGATGCTTCTGAGCTGGCGGTGGCGGAAGCGGTGAATGATACGCTTAAAGCGATTGCGGCGAGCCTGCTGATGGAGCAGGTGTTAGCTCCGCGATTCAATTTCAAGCCGAAAAATCCGGGCAATGGTCCGGAAGAGGGTTTTGATTACGGAGAAGGCGGTTATAAATCCGGAGAGTGTAATGCCGGATATAATAAGAATACCGGTGAAATGCAGATCGAAATCAAGGGGCTGGCCGAACCAAAGAGCGAGGAGGCCCAGCGGATTTGCAAAGACGATTTAAACGAGGTCATCACGGCGGTTGTTCAGGATAAACAAACGATTGAACGCGGTCTTTTTGATGAAGAAATGGTTCCGGAAGAGATTACGCAGCTTCGGGTCGGTAAAATTGTCAGCGAAAAATATCCCGAATTGGATGCAGAGGATCAGGAGGCCGTGCGACAGCATGCGGTGGCGGCATTGAACCTGACGCAACAGGCAAAGAAAGCGCTTACAGATGTGCTGGGAGGGGGGGGCGGTCAGGAGGAGTCGCCCAATACCGCGCTCATTGACGGGGTGCGGAAGTTTGCCATGGATGTTCGTGAGCTGGATGTGGATTTGATTGACCGGATTAATCCGTTCAGTGAAGCCTATGCCATTATGGCCAAGACCATGAATGAAACGCGTCTAAAAGAGCTCAAGGCCATTATTGCGGCAAAAAAGGTGAACCTTTCGATGGAAGAGGCGCGGGACCTGGCTCGTCGGGCGTTGAAGTTTAAAACTGAACGCGGTCGCCTGCCGAGCATTACTGCGGCGGATCCCTGGGAGAAACGGATGGCTGAAGGTGTTGCGTTTTTAGCGAAGAAAAAAGCGGAGGCGGACAATGGGCCAAGCTAAAAATCAGTTTACGGAAGAAGACGATGCGTTGCTCGGGGCCTTGGGGGTCGATGTTGAGGCAAAGAAAAAGACCAGGTACACCAAGGAGGAGGAGCGGGTTATTGCGGGATTTGAGGAGATTCAGCGTTTTGTGGAAGAGTCCGGGCATCCTCCTCAGCATGGAGAAGATCGGGATATTTTCGAACGCCTCTATGCCGTGCGGCTGGATCGTCTGAAGGAGCTGAAAAAATTTCATACACTGCTTTTGCCGATGGATCATCAGGGGCTTTTAAGTGCAAAAAAAGAGTGTCCAGAGGAGCCGTTGGATAAACTGAACGATGACGAACTGCTCGAGGCATTAGGGGTGGAAACGCCGGTGGGTTCTATTCAGCAGCTGAAGCATGTTCGTTCGAGCAGGGAGATCCGTGCGGCCGAGGAGATTGCCGGCCGGGAAAAATGTGAAGAGTTTGATGCGTTCAAGCCGCTCTTTGAACAGGTTCGGGAAGAGCTGAAAGCGGATATGCGGCAGATGATCCGATGCAATGATAAAACTGATGTGAAAGTTGGTGATTGGTTTGTTGTGGATGGACTGACGGCCTATATCGAAAGTGAAGGCGAGGCATTCATTACCGGAGAAGGACGGGAAGATCGGCGTTTGCGGGTGATTTTCAGCAATGGAACCGAAAGCGGGATGCTGCGACGTTCGTTTCAGAAACTTTTATGGGAGGATGATACTGCCCGGCGCATCGTGATTCCTGCCGATATGGGGCCGTTATTCGGAGATCGTGTATGCGAAGAAGATCAGGCTACAGGTGTGGTCTACGTACTTCGAAGCCAATCAAAACTTCCATACATTGTCGAAAACCGGGAGTTGATTCATAAAATCGGATTCACGACAGGAAGCGTGGAAAAACGGATTGCAGATGCGGCAAACCAGGCAACCTATCTATTGGCGGAGGTGGAAGTGGTTGCGACCTTTGCTCTTTATAATGTGAATGCGGGCAAACTGGAAAATGTGTTTCATAAACTGTTTTCACCCGCCCGCCTTGATATCGAAATAAAGGACCGATTCGGAAAACCGTTCCGGCCTCGGGAATGGTTTTTAGTGCCTCTTCATATCATTAAAGAAGCGGTGGATAAGGTGATCGACGGAACTGTTGGGGACTATAAATATGATCCCCGAAAGGCCGAATTAATTATGAATTAATTGTATAGTCCGCATGGACACAAAGTATGCAGTATGCCGTCTCCGGCGGGGAACAGACTTTCCTTTCTCTTTGAGTCGTCACTGATGCCGAAGGAGATGGTCTGCAAAAACGCTAAGTGTCACCCTTCGATTCAGATCAGCTGCTGATTTCTTCTTTTTTTTGAGGTGCTGTTTCCCGGCATTGTCAGTTGGTCTGAAGAGCGTTGAAAAACGGCGGCGGGCAATGCGGTCCATCTGTGACAGAAATACTTTTTAAATGGAGCGGCCAGATTTCATCAGGTAAAGAGACGGGCTGCTTGAATCATTACCATGTTCTGCCTGTTCGTCCTTTGTTGAATGTCAGGCTTTACGTCGGGCTGCCTCCCCGCCTAAGGTCAAAGTTCCTTTTAAGTGGTCAGGAGATTGTGATGGAAGCGGAAACAGCATTCGCACCGGCGGAACGCGCGCCGTATGAAGAGATAAAACGGCAGTATTCATTGCTTTCCGGGTTGCCGTTTGTGCGGGAGTTTCTCGATGCGATGCCCAATGTAGCTGTTGTTTTGAATCGTGAACGACAGATTGTTTTTGCCAATGCGCAGTTTCGAAACTTTGTCGGGATTGAGATCGAAGAGGGTTTCGGGCCTGACGAGGCGGATCGGGCTTTCCTCGGGAAGCGCCCGGGCGAAGCGGTGGGGTGTATACGGGCCTGTACAACGGATGGGGGATGCGGAACGACGGTTTTTTGTCAGACGTGTGGAGCCGTTCATTCCATTTTAAACAGCCAGAGAACGCATGCTGAGGATGTCCAGGAATGCCGTATGGTGCGAGAAACACCGGCGGGTCAACTTGATCTGCGGGTCTGGTCGCGTCCGATTGATGTGAAAGGCGAACATTTTACCGTTTTTTCCGTCGTTGATATCAGCGATGAAAAACGACGCAGAGCTCTTGAACGGATCTTTTTTCATGATGTGCTCAATACCGCCGGAGGTTTGAAAGGTCTTTCCGAATTGTTAATCGAAGCTGATTTTTCCGGTGAAGAGTTCAAGGATGTTTCCTATATGCTTTTAGAGGCAACAGAGCACCTGCTAGAGGAAATCTCGTCTCAAAGCCAGCTTCTGGCGGCGGAAAACGATGAGTTGCAGGTATCGGTTGAAAAGATCCAATCTCTGGACCTCCTTTCCCGAATTATTCGCCAGTTCCATTCGCACAGCAATGCGCAGGACAAAGAACTGCGCGTAAGTAAGTCGGCGGAGTTTTTTGAATTTACCTCTGATCCGGTGCTGATCCGTCGGGTATTAATGAATTTGACCAAAAATGCGTTAGAGGCTGTGGAAGAGGGAGAGGCCGTTGTTTTGAACTGCTTTACCGAAAGCGATGAGGTTTGTTTTTCGGTTCACAATGACGTTGTGATGCCGGAAAACGTATTCCGCCAGTTATTCACCCGATCATTTTCCACCAAGGGCAAAGGACGCGGTCTGGGGACGTACAGTGTGAAGCTGATTACGGAGAAGTTTTTGCGTGGCCGCGTTTCATTCATTTCGAATGAAGAGCAGGGAACGGTTTTTACGGTACGCTATCCCAGAACGTTAACTGGATGTGAAGGCTCGTAGCATTAAGCGTTAACGCTGAACCCGGAATCGATGGTCCGACGGGGTTTTAGTGGGAGGTAAGAAACCGCCGACTTAAGGATGCGCATCAGCTTATTTGTCGGTTTTAGATACGGGTTTTCCGGCGGGGCGGGCGTCTTCTTTTTTTGATTGCTGGCGGTCGGCGGAGGGGAGATCGATGTCCATAATGAAGCCCTGTTTGCTGAGGATGAGCAGGCGCTGTTCGTTTTCGATTTTCACAGAGTAGGGCAGCATGTGCAGCTGGAGCAGAACCTGAATCTGGTTGGGGGAGAGATGCAGGCCTTTGTATTCGGTGGGCAGGACAAAGTCGCAGCCTTCTTTCCAGCCGGAGCAGCCGTAAGCGGTTTTTCCGCGAATCACGGGTTTCCCGCAGACGGGGCAGTCGCCGAGTCGATCAATCTCGATTTTTTTGGAGGTGCTGGATTTAATCAGACTGCGGGTGTAGCCGATGATGCCGTCCATGAAATCGCCGGGCTGTGCTTCGCCGCGCTCGATCTGTTTGAGTTTTTCCTCCCATTCGCCGGTCATTTCGGGGGATTTGAGCAGCGGGTCCTGAATGAGGGCGATGAGGCAGCGGCCCATGTCGGTGGCACGGATCTGTTTTTTATCGCGCCGGATATAGTTGCGGCGCAGGAGGGTTTCGATGATGGCGGCGCGGGTGGCGGGGGTGCCTATGCCGCGTTCTTTGAGGGCTTCGCGCAGGGAGTCGTCGTCTACCCATTTTCCGGCAGCTTCCATGGCGCCGAGCAGGGAGTTTTCGTTGAAGGCTTTGGGCGGTTTGGTTTTGCCTTCTCGCGTGGAGGGTTCGTGGGGGCCGGTTTCTCCTTTTTTAAAGGCGGGAAGCTGCTGGTCATCGTCTCCGGCGTCGGGCTCCTTTTTCTTCTTTTTCTTTTTCGGGAAGAGGGCGGTCCAGCCGGGGTCGACGATGATGGTGCCTTTGGCCTGAAAGGGGACTTCGGCGCTTTCGCCGTCGACGGTGGTGATTTTTTTGATGCAGACGGGATAAAACGCGGCGATAAACTGGGTGACGATGGCGTTGTAGACGACCTGTTCGTTGGAGCCGAGCGATCCGGGCATCATGCCGGTGGGGATGATGGCGTGGTGGTCGGTGACCTTCTTGTCGTCGACGATACGTTTGGTAAAGGGCAGTTTGGAAAGGTCCAGCACTTCAATCTGTTCTTTCCGGAGTCCCTTCAGTTTTTCAAAGATTCCGGGAATCCTCGGTTTCATGTCGGCACTGAGATAGCGCGAATCGGTTCGCGGATAGGTGACGAGTTTGGATTCGTAGAGATTCTGCGTGGCGGCCAGGGTATCGGCGGCGGAGAGACCGTGGCTTTTGTTAATTTCGCGCTGCAGGGTGGTGAGGTCAAACAGCTGCGGCGGCTGTTCCTTTTTCTGGCGTCCGGTCACTTTGGTGATGGTGAAGGGCTGTCCGGTTATTTTATCGAGCAAAGCCTGGGCGTCATTTTTCCTGTCGAACCGGTCGCCGGTGAATTTGAAGGTGGTTTCCCGGTATTGGGTGGTGAGTTCCCAGAACGGCTTAGGACGGAATTTCATGATTTCGTCGTCGCGCTGAACAATCATAGCAAGGACGGGGGTCTGCACGCGGCCGATGCTCCAGAGTACGCGGTCGTCTCCGGCGGAGAGTCGGCCGTGTTTGACGGTGAAATAGCGGGTGGCATTGAGGCCGACAATCCAGTCGGCTTCGGAGCGGCAGCGGGCGGCCAGGTAGAGCGGGTCGTAGTCGTGACCGTCCTTGAGGTCTTTGAAGGCTTCCTGAATGGCGTCAGGCGTGAGTGAGCTGAGCCAGAGGCGTTTGATGGGTTTGTCTTCGCAGTTGCTGAGCGAGAGGATGTAGCGGAAGATGAGTTCGCCTTCGCGGCCGGCGTCAGTGGCGCAGACAATTTCCTCGGCTTCGCGGCAGAGGTTTTTAATGATTTCAAACTGTTCCGAAACTCCGGGGTTTTCGATGAGTTTAAGTTTAAAGGTGTCCGGAATAAAAGGCAGTGAATCGAGACGCCATTTGCGCAGTTCGGGGTCGTATTCGCCGGGATCGAGCAGCGTCACGAGATGTCCGAAGGCCCAGGTGATAGCTATACCCCGGCCTTCGATACAGCCGTTTTTTTTGCCGGTGATTTTAAGCACCGATGCAATATCGCGGGCGACCGAGGGTTTTTCTGTAATGACAACTTTCATGAAAAGTACTGGGTATTTCGTAAAGCGTAATTGGCTTGGAATTAGACATCTTGTACATTGGCGGCTGTCTGTTCAATCAATTATGGAGTCCGGTATGGTTCGAAAGTTGTTAGTTGTTCTGATTGCTGTCTTTTTGGCAGTGGTCTGGGTGCGGGCTTCGGACATTACGGTGCTGACGGAGGAGCCGGTGGCGGAGTTTGCGCTGCCGGACGGGTCGGTGCTGAAGAATGCATTTGTCTGGCGGCGCAGTTCAGAGGGGCTGATGATTGTGCACGACGGTGGGCAGTATTTTCTGAATTTCAAACTGCTGCCGGATGACTGGAAGGCTGCGTATCTGGGAGAACCGAAGTCGTCTGTATCCGGGGAGACAGAAGCGCAGCTGCCGGACTATGTTCTGAACGATCCGCATGGACTGCAGCAGATTCTGGAACGGGTGCCGGAACTGACTCCGGTCGGGCTTCGTTTTGTGCTGCGTGAAGGCGCGGATGAAGCATCGGCGGGGACGGCTTTCGGGATGGCGATTCTGCAGAGTCTGCTGGATGAAAAGTTCGATACTGCGCGGCGGCTGATGCTGATCAGCGAAGAGCTGGGGCAGGAGATTGAGGGTGTGGGACGTGATGATGTGGCGAAAACGTGTCCGGTCTGTAATGGCGAAGGACGGGTATTTCTGGAGTGTAAAGCGTGTGGCGGTAGCGGAAAATGTGCCCGTTGCGGCGGCGAGGGCGAACGCGAGACGGGGATCGGTAACCATACGGTTCGCTGTACGGCCTGCCGGGGAACAGGGGATTGTCCGGTCTGCGGCGGAGCGGGCGGTAAAACCGTGGTATGCCGGGCGTGCGGCGGACGCGGCCGGATCCTGAAGACCAAATACTGCGAAGTCCGGCTGAACCGTTTGGTGCAGACGGCCAACCGCATGGCGGATCCGGACTGGACGCAGACGGTGGTGCAGGCGGATCGTGCGCATGTACTGAAAACGCTGGAGCGGATTCCCGGGTTGGAATACGGGGCGGCGCGTTTTTATGCTTCAGATGCTTATAACGGAGCTATGGATACCAATATTGTGCTGGCCTGTGCGGTGCATTCCATTCTGAATAAAGAACTGGAGGAGGCGGAGCGTTTTCATCTGATCATTCAGGCGAACTACGGCGGAGATGAAATTTTTGAGCTGAAGAATTATCTGAATATCTGCAGCGTCTGCGACGGGAAAGGCTATCTGGTCCACGACTGCAGTGTCTGCAACGGAAGCGGAAAGTGTCCGCGTTGCGGCGGGGACGGTTTATGTGAGAGCCTGTTCGATGACCGGACGTATCCATGCACAGCCTGTCGGGAAAATAAAGGAAAGTGCAGGGCCTGCGGCGGAACCGGCGAAAAACGGGTACGTTGTTCTGCCTGCGGGGGTTCCGGCCGAACGATCGATGAAGAGCGCTGCCGGATCCGGCGCGAACTGCTGATCCGGGAGCTGAACGGCTATTACCGCGAACACATGCAGCAGTAAAAAGGTTGTTTTTTTACTGTTTCGGCATGTTGCGCTGCATATTTCCGATACAGCCGGCATCAATTACGTTGGTGTAGCCTGCTGTGATCAGATTTCGTTTCGCCACGGCTGAGCGGTTTCCGCTGCGGCAATAGAGAATAATCGGGGCCGCTTTGTCGGTGGTGTGCTGAACGATGCGATCGACTATGGTATCGTGGGGAATATTGCCTGCGTCTTTTACGTGCCCGCGCTCGAATTCGCCGGCAGTGCGGGTATCAATGATCAGTGCCCCGTTTTTTATCACATCGGGAAGATTACCGCGTTTGTCGCCTTTGCCCCCGTACAGCAGATTTACGGCAAGAATGCCTACGACGATGGCAGGAGCATTTTTCCCAGTGTTCGAATCATGGGTGCACCCCATGATGATGGAGTGCACCGTCGTTTCCCACAGGAATTCCGAGTCGGACCATTTCAGAGCTCAAGGACTTTTTCGAGTCCTTTGGACGAATCAAAGTTGAGGATGCGTCCGTCGAGATCAAGCTGAACCGAGGAACCGTCGGCGGTCAGTTTCACTGCGGAATCCGGGTGTCGTTTTTTCCAGACATTGGACAGAGCAAAAGCGCGTTCCAGTCCGTCGCCGCGCTGGAAATTCCAGACTTCGTCGGGCTGGGCGATGCGGGAGCCGTCGTAGATCGATTCATTTTCCAGATGCTGCAGGGTCTGGATGAGGTCGTCGTCGGACAGATCCGCCGTGGCTTCAATCACAACCGGATTGCGTTCAAGTCCGGCCTTGATAAACGGAGCCCAGTCGGTGACGGATAGATCGCGGCTGGCGTAGAACGCGAGATCGGCCACCGGATGGGTGTTCCGCAGGCCGCGGATATATTCGATGATCTCCTCGCGGCCGGTGCCGACGGGAATGTCGATCGGGCCGGGGCTATTGAAGGTTTTGGTTTTATCATCCGGGAGTTCCGGTTCGAGGTGTACAAAATCAACCAGCCCTTCAATGACCGACATTTTACGGTCCATATCGCGCGTGCATTCAATTCTTTCCGCAAGGGCTTTCATGCTTTCTTTGTCGAAATGTGAAATGGGATTGCCTTTAAGGAAATCCGCCAGTTTGGTGAGCTGGATGCGGTCCTGGATGGGCTCGGTATAGAAGTCGTATTCATCGATTTGCTCGAGCAGTTTGTCGCGGGTTCGGTCGTCGGAGACTTTGTAGGGACTTCCGTGCTCGTAGGCATAGGCTCGCTCGATCGGCAGATACTGCTCTTTGCCATGACGCAGATATTTAATCTGGAAACATTTCTGGAATTCGGAGCGTTCGCGCAGGAAATTGGCCAGAATTTCAAAGGTTATTTCGGTAGTGGTGAATGCATCGAGCTTTTCTTTGAACCGGTCGAAGCTCTCTTTGGTAATAGTGGCGTTGTCGTAAACGGTATGGATGTAGCCGGTGCTGTTGGCCACGATGGTCACCTGTTCGTTCCGCAGGGCGCGTTGGGCCTTGGCCGTGAGGTCGGTACCGTTGAACCACATGTTTTTGGTGACGAGGCGTCGGTTGTTGGTCAGTACGCCGTCGTTTACATTGATGAAGTTCTGGGAATGCAGCGGGGTGGCGATCAGGAAAATATCCTCCAGCGGAATATCGCAGATAATAAAGAGGGCGGCGGCATAGAGAGTGGAAAGGGAAACACATTCTCCGGCACCGACGCGGTAGTTTTCCTTGTAACGGAATGCATCCATCGCTTCGAGGGTTTCCGTTTTCCAGAAAGGAATCACGTTGGAATTGTATTTATCCAGTCCGAAGTGTTTGCGGATATCGAGTGAAAAGTAGTGTTTGTCGCCTTCATAGCCGAACAGGGCATTGGACTGACTAATGATCTTTTCGTCAATGTACGGTTTGAAGCGCTCCAGTTCCTTTTCCTTGGTGGTGAGTCCCCAGGTGTCGAGGTCGAGGTTGAACTCATAGTTATCGATAATGAACTGCTTGAGCCGCTGGATTTTTTTGTAGGGCTTCATTTTATCCAGTTTGGCGAACCATTCGTGCTCTTTCCATTTCCAGATTCTGGGCGACATGATATTGGCCAGTACCAGACTGTAGAGCAGTTCCGGGAAAACAAAAATCTCCATGTCCGACAGGGAGATCGCGGATGAATACTTCTCGAGTTGATCTTCAGGAATCTTGGGATATGTGTTCATGGCGGGGCATTGTATGGAGTGAAAACGGCTTGAAAAGGAAACAATGCTATGAAAAACGATTATCTTTTCGGTGCTGCTAGGTGCGGTAGAATCCCGCTCGGTGTGTTTTCTGCCGTTCGGCAATGAATGCGGAGGCAGGGATTTCTGCTGCTGGAAACGAAAAAAGGCGCCGGGCGGCGCCTTTTTTTCATGTGTTTGCGGGCTTGAAAGCACCGCGCACCCGAACGGGGTGTCTATAGTTTGCTCTCGTTTTGTTTTTGGTATTGCTGCATAGGCATTCTCCTTTTTCAGGTGAAGGACTCTTTTCAGATCCGCCGGGGCTCAACGTTCAGCCACTCCTGGACAGATCTGAGATTCAGGCGGCACGTTTTTCCCGCAGTTTTCCTGCTTCCAGCGGAGGTGTAAAATGCACCAGCTTCGGAAGCGGGGCTTTGCGGTCACCCAGGTGCTTGAGCCGTTTCCATTTGCTGAACACTACCCAGCCGGCTGTTTCTGCAAGCATGCATGCAGGTGCCAGGATCAACAGCGAACGCATCAGCAGTTCGCTGACGGGGGTGGCTGCTGCCGGATTTTCTGCTGTCAGCATATAGCTGACGGCGGTGGCTCCGACCGAGTACAGCGGAGCCCAGAGCAGGGCGCCTCGTGCGAGGGCATCGCTCAGATTGCGTTCTGTTTCCCGTTCCATTAGTATTTTTGTATTCATTTTTTTTCCTATTTTAACAGGGGTGTGGTTATTTCCGGATACAGTTCACCTGTGTGAGCTGTAAGGTTTAGATGGAGGGATGCTCGGGCTACGGGGCCGGTGGTCACGCGCCGTGTGACCCCTCCTTATTCAGATGTCCCGATCGTTGGATTCGCGTCAGCGTTGTTGATCCGCCGAAAGGGAATTCGAGGTTTGTTGTGTGTGTTGAACCGGACAGATCGCCATACCCAGATTATTCCACATGGGCATCCAGGATTCTGTTGCGCTCATGGCTTCCGCCACCGGTTCTTTCAGGTTGCGAATACGTTTCATGATGCCCTTCAAAGGGCTTTTCATTTTCATGACTGATCTCGCTTTTTTCATCATCGTTTTCAAATATGACCACTTTAGTCAAATATTGCCCGCCCTGTATGCATTAGCCGTGCCATTAAATTTTTAATTGTGTAAAGGTCACGGAAACAATAGGATAACGATATTATAGTTTTTTAGAGGGACGGGGTTTGTGTACATATATGTTGTATCGGTATATTTTGCGTTCAAAATTGTATTTATTTTGGCGGCTGGTGGCCGGGTGTGGCATATGATCTGTTCTCGCTCGGAACTGGAGTTCCATAATGACTGTTTTCGTATTCGTATTTGTGATTTAGCTTTGTTGAGTATTGGGAGGCACGAAACCGCGTGTTGATTGAAGGAGAAGGAGCATATGATGAAAAAGATGGTTGTTGGCTGCTGTGTTTTTGCATTGGTGATGGGAACGGTTGCGGAACGGTATTCATTTGTCGGGCACCGGGCGCAGGGCATGGGGGGCGCGAATGCGGCATCAGTGAATGATACCTCGGCGCAGTGGCATAATCCTGCTGCGTTCGGTTTCTTTAACCGCGATGCAGATGAAGTGCCGGGGTTGCAGACCAATGTGATTTCCAATCTTGTGGTAGAGGTCGAGCAGGTCACGGTTTCCAATCAGGTTCCGTCCGCAGCATCCGGCTCCGGAACAAACAGCGTGACTGCGATCGATACCCCTGTGGATTATTCGTTGATGACAGTGAATGTAACCAATTCCTATTATACCTATACCAACGAGGTTGTGGAAGCCATGGTGGTTCCGGATCGTGCGCGGGCTGACAATATGGAGCTTGAAGAGAACGACTGGGGATGGAACATGCTGGGAATCGGTGCCGGCTACACGATGACGGAGGATATGCCGGAATATGTCACGGCGCTGGCGGAGATTGATTTTGATTTGTTTGACGGCGGGGGCTGGACGGTCTTTCGTCAGAGCTGCCGGAACAGGTGGATACACTGCTTCAGTTGAGCGGCGTACTCTTTGGCCTTGGTTCTAATCCCGACAATGCCTTTTATGTGGATGCAACGGCGGGGATGAGTTTCCGGTTCGGTAATTTCGGCGTGGGTGTGCGGGGCTTTGCGGAAGCGGCCGGCTTTATTGATTATATGGATACACAGCGGTTCGGTGTGGAGCAGTCCCTTGCGGACTTTAATACCGCCCTTGATGATGCCGCACTGGAGGACGGGTTTTCCGCTTTGGGTTATACCTATGAATCCATCAACCCGGGGGATCTGGCGGCGAGCGGTATTTCAGGCGACCAGGAGGCATATCTTGATTATAAGCTGACTCAGCTTAAAAATGACGGCTATCTTTCGGAGAAACTGATTGATGATGCTGTGGAAATGGTAAATCTGATTAAATTCGGAGAAAATCCCAATGATCCCGGCAGCGACAGTTTTGAAAACAATCAGAGTACGGTGACTGCCCGGGGATTCGGGTTGCTTGAGGTTCCGTTCAGCTACGGCCATGCCTTTAACGATCATCTTTCTTTCGGGATCACAGCCAAGGCGATGTACGGCACTGTTACGGGAACCAAAATTCGTTTTGCTAATGGGGATGCTTTTGAAGATTCGCTGGATAATATGGAGGAGAATACAGAGGCCTCATTCAATTTCGGCTTGGATTTAGGCGTGCTGTATCGCATGAAGATGCTGCAGTTCGGTGTGGTCGCGCACAACATCAATGCGCCGAAATTCAAAGGTTTTACTGATGAAATCCAGCTGACGGATGACGAAGGAGATCCGGTAGGCAGTCCGATTAATATACGTGTTCCGGATTATACCATCGATCCGCAAATCACACTGGGCGCGGCGTTTGTGCCTTCCAGGCGGTTTATGATTGAGATGAATTATGATCTGCTCGAAACCGGAACGCTGATGGATAATTATGATATTCAGCGGCTCTCCTTCGGTACCGAGCTGGATATCTGGCTGCTGGCATTCCGTCTGGGGGCCTACAACAATCTGGCGGCGGATTGGCAGGATTGGATTGCCACAGGGGGGATTGGTCTTAATCTGTGGGCCATGCGGTTTGATGTCGGCGGCGCGTATTCCATTGGCGCGAACGCGGAATATGAAGGAACTGAAATTCCTGAGGAAGCGCGGCTCTATGCAGCCGTCTCAATGGAATTTTAACATGCAGGAGGGGCGGAGTTTCTTCGCCCGGGTGCGCCTTGCTTAAACCAGCCCCTGCTTCTCGAAAGCCTGATAGATTTTCCGTCCGAGCCAAGCGTCGGTGGCGGCATACGTCTGCTGGGATTCGGTCAGTTCATTGCGGGCCCAGTTGGAAACCTGCTCTTTTTTCGAAATGCGGAAATTAAACAGAATAGCGGTGAGTCCGCGCAGACCGAGGTTTTTTATGCCGGCCTGTTTGGCGGGGGTGGCCAGTTCCACGAATCCGGCGGGGGAAAACGGCTGCAGGGCCTGAAGCTCCGAAACATCGCGTTCGATGGCGACACCGGCTTTGACAATATTCGGTGACGACAGTACGCGGATGAGATTCGGGGTGAGGCCGCACTGCTGAATCTGGAAGAGGTATACCTCGTTTTCGGTCGCCAGCTGGAGCAGGGAGGGATCATAGCTTTCCCCTTTACGGAAGGCCGGCCGGGTTTCCGTGTCGAACCCGAGCAGGGTTTCGTTTAGGAGTTTCCCTGCGGCTTCATCGGCCTCGGTTTCGGTGTTCAGCAAATGGATCGGTCCGTCATATGAACGCATGGGCAGTTCATTGATGGCGGCTTTGGTCATATGTTTTTTATCTGGAAAATCGTTCATGTGTTCCTAACCACTACTTTGTACTAATCAACACTAATTTCAGGGAACAGGGAAACTGATTAGTCAAAATAAGTGAAAATCATCGGTTTTTATGGTCCTGTTCCTTGCGCCATTGGTCGGCGACCCACAGGGACTGTTTTGCCAGGCCCATCAGGATTTTACAGTCGGGAACGGTCAGTTTGCCCCGGTTGAAGATGCGGCGCAGTCCCATCATCATATGGTCGAGTTTCTGGTCGTGTACAAATTCGGTTTCAATCATCATTTCACGCCAGATATCAAACATACGTTCGCGCAGGTCGGAACTGGCTTCTTCTGCAGATTCTTCCGAAGGCCGGAAAATGCCCAGCGCGGTGTAGATTTCGTAGCAGCAGATATAGACGGCATGCGAGAGGTTCAGCGACCGGTAGAGTTCGTCGGTCGGAATCTGGATAATATGGGTACAGAGAGCGAGCTCTTCATTGAAGAGTCCTTTATCTTCGCGCCCGAAAACCAGCGCGATTTTATGGTCCTTTGCACTTTCCAGTGCGATGGGCGCAAAATCGCGGGCAAGATACGCCGTGTCGCGATAAAATCCGGTTCGGGCCGATGTGCCGGCAACGACCGTGCAGTCGGCGACGGCTTCGCGCAGGGTATCAAACTTCCGGATGGACTCGAACTGTTCGCGCGCATTGCAGGCCAGTTTGCGGGCTTCGTTCCAGTCGGTTTCGGGTCTGGCATCCACGACCGCCAGATCGGTAATGCCATTGTTGTTAATTGCACGGCAAACCGCACCGATATTTCCTCCGTGTATCGGATTTACGAGGACAACTCTAATGTTGTCGAGTGGATTGGAGTTTGTTTCTTTGTTCATAATAATGGGTTATTCAATCATGAGTGGGTGAAAGGGGGAAGGGGCGAGTGGGGGATTATTTAATGATCCAGTCATCTGCCCCATCGATCATTCGAACAAGCTGTCCGATGATATGATCACATTCTTTATCCAATGTTTGGAACGTTTCTTTATCGATGTAGCTGCACTTCAGGGAAAATTCCGGCCGAACCTGAGTCTCGCAGGCCTCGGCTTCACAATCAGACCGTTTTTCAATGAATGCGGCTTTATATCTTCGCTTTCTCCACGCTGCGGAAAGGTTTGCGCATACAGAACGAGACGAACGCCTGACCTGATCGGTCAGTGAGTACTTCTCCTCTGCAGGAAACGATTTGGTGAGCTCAAAGATCTCCATCGAAGCATGAAAAGCATTCTGGTAAACCTTCAAGTCTCTATGGTTACTGATTCGTTCTCCCATGGTACACCCTCTCTGCGATTCACCCATTCTCCCCGTCGATAAAACTGCGGAGCAGTTTTATCTCCTCTGCCCAGATTTCTTCATGAATGGTTTCGAGGATCAAAGGGATTCCATCGAAGCGGGGATCGGCCATGATATACTTAAAAACGTCCAGTCCCAGGAATCCCTGCTCGAGGCTGTGGTGACGGTCAACGCGGCTGCCGAGCTCTTTTTTGGAGCCATTGAGGTGCATGCCTTTCAGATAGTCGAAACCGATGAGGGCGTCAAATGCTGAAAAAAACGTGTCGCAGTTTTCCGGGGTCCGGAGATCGTAGCCGGCTACAAAACTATGGCAGGTATCGATGCAGACGCCGACGCGCGACTGATCCTTTACCTGATCAATAATTTCAGCCAGGTGCTCAAAGGTATAACCGAGGTTGCTGCCCTGACCGGCGGTATTTTCAAGAACCGCGGTAACACCTTCAGTTTGATCAAGGGCCAGATTAATGGATTCCGCGATGGTGCTCAGACATTCCGGTTCGGAAACTTTTTTAAGGTGGCTGCCGGGATGAAAGTTAAGCCGGTCTAGGCCGAGCTGTTCGCAACGGCGCATTTCGTCGATGAAAGCGGTGCGCGATTTGGCGAGGTTTTCGGCGTCGGGATGGCCGAGGTTGATAAGGTAGGAGTCGTGCGGCAGAATCTGGTGCGGTCCGAATCCGTGTTCGGCGCAGTTGGCCCTGAAGGCCGAAATACTTTCTTCTGAGAGCGGTTTGGCAACCCATTGACGCTGGTTTTTGGTGAATAGCGCAAAGGCATTGGCCCCGATTTCGACCGCATTCAGGACCGCATTTTCAACACCGCCGCTGGCGCTTACATGGGCTCCGACATATTTCATGCTTCCTGCTTTCCGTTAAAAAGAGCAAAGATCAAACCATATTCGGGAAGGTGAGAAAAGCCCCCATCGGGATGGATCCTTTTATTGGTCGGAATTTTCGGGTTTTGTGAAAAGTAGGGCTTTTGACCGGTTGAGGTCTTCCTCGATTTTCGTAAAATTCTAACAAAATGGCGAAAATGAAGTGCATGCGGGGGGTGGAAAATACGGAAAATTGTCCTAAATGCCGAAAACGTGATGATGCTTATGGCGTTTTTTGAGTTTTTTTAATTGTGTACTGGTTCGGTCATATTTACATTTTGGCGATTATTTAACGAGGAACTGAAAACTATGGATACAAGTAATTCGAATATTGAGAATGTCGATTACGATAAACAGGACTGGCTTGATGCGCTTCACGAGATGCTCGAGAACGAGGGCGCAGACCGTGTGAAGGACATTCTCTACGACCTGCAGGTAGAGGCTCACCGTATCGGTGTGCGCCTCCCGTTTTCCGCCAACACTCCTTATATTAATACTATTCCGAGGGATGAACAGCCGGCTTATCCGGGCGACCGTGAAATGGAGCGTCGTATAAAGTCGCTGATCCGCTGGAACGCTATGGCCATGGTGGTACGGGCCAACCGCGAGGAAGACGGAATCGGCGGGCACATTTCGAGTTACCAGTCCATTGCCACCTTGTACGAGGTCGGTTTCAACCATTTTTTCCGCGGGCGTACCGAATCGTTCCCGGGCGATATGGTTTATTTTCAGGGCCACTCCTCGCCAGGCGTTTATGCGCGCGCCTATCTTGAAGGCCGTCTGAATGATGACCATCTGAAAAACTTCCGGCATGAACTTCACGACAAGCCGGGCCTTTCCTCTTATCCGCATCCGTGGCTGATGCCCGATTTCTGGCAGTTCCCGACCGTATCCATGGGGCTGGGGCCCATCACCGCGATCTATCATGCGCGGTATATTAAATATCTCGAAGACCGCGGTTTGCGTGAGCCCACCGATCAGCGGGTCTGGGCTTTTCTGGGCGACGGCGAAACCGATGAGCCGGAATCGCTGGGAGCATTGAAACTGGCGGCCCGCGAAAAGCTTGACAACCTGACCTTTGTCGTCAACTGCAACCTGCAGCGTCTTGACGGTCCGGTTTCAGGAAACAGCAAGATTATCCAGGAGCTGGAAGCCACATTCCGCGGTGCCGGCTGGAACGTGATTAAAGTGATCTGGGGCGACAGCTGGGATCCGCTGCTGGAAAAAGATGAAAGCGGCATGCTCGTGAAACGTATGGGCGAGGTCGTAGACGGACAGTATCAGAAATACACTGTTGAAGATGCCGCGTATGTCCGCGAACATTTCTTTGGAAAATATCCGGAAACCGCAGCACTCGCAGAGCATCTGTCGGATTCCGAAATCAAACGCATGCGCCGCGGCGGTCACGATCCGGTCAAAGTTTATGCGGCCTACAAAAAGGCGGTTGAAACCAAAGGACGCCCGACCGTGATTCTTGCCAAAACCGTTAAGGGATACGGCATGGGTGCCGCCGGTGAGGGACAGAACATCACGCATTCGCAGAAAAAACTCGGCGAGGATGCGCTGCGTGAATTCCGCACCCGTTTCGGTCTGCCGATTTCCGATGAGGAAATTAAGGATGTGCCGTTCTACCGTCCGGCCGATGACAGTCCGGAAATGGAATATCTGCGCCAGCGCCGTGCAGCACTCGGGGGACATGTTCCGACCCGTCTGACCGAATACACTCCGGTTGAGATGCCGGCCGATAAAATTTTCCAGGAATTCGATGCCGGATCCGATCGTGCCGTTTCGACCACCATGGTGTTCGTCCGTGTACTTTCGAAACTGTTGTCCGATAAAAATATCGGAAAACTGGTGGTGCCGATCATTCCGGACGAAGCCCGTACATTCGGTATGGATGCACTCTTCCGCCAGGTCGGTATTTATGCCCATTCCGGCCAGCTGTACGAGCCGGTGGATGCCGATAACCTGCTGTATTACAAGGAAGCCAAAGACGGTCAGATCCTTGAAGAGGGGATTACCGAAGCCGGTGCGTTTTCCTCGTTTATTGCCGCGGGTACGGCCTATGCCAATCACGGTATCAACACGATTCCGTTCTACACCTACTATTCGATGTTCGGTTTCCAGCGTATCGGCGATTCCGCCTGGCTGGCCGGTGATTCCCGTTGCAAAGGCTTCCTGATGGCTGCAACGGCGGGTCGTACCACACTGGCGGGTGAAGGACTGCAGCACCAGGATGGGCACAGTCATGCTCTCGCGCTGACTTATCCGAACGTGGTGGCCTACGACCCTGCATTTGCCTACGAGCTGGCACTGATCATCAAGGACGGTATCCGTCGTATGTATGTGGATAACGAACAGGTCTACTATTACATCACCCTGATGAATGATAACTATTCGCAGCCGGCCAAGCCGGAGGGCAGCGATGAGGGCATTCTTAAAGGGATGTATAAGTTCCAGTCTTCGGAAAAAGCTCAGGCGCAGATTCTCGGTTCCGGAGCCATTCTGCCGGAAGCGATCAAAGCTGCGGAACAGCTGAAGAAAAAATATAAAATCGAAACCAACGTCTGGTCGGTTACCAGTTATAAAAATCTGATTAACGATGCGCTCGACGTTGAACGTGAACAGGTGCGTAACGGAAACAGAGACGCGAAGGCCTACATCACGCAATGTCTGGAAAATGAAAACGGTCCGGTTGTGGCCGCTTCGGACTATATGAAATTGCTGCCGAATGCGTTGAACAAGGCGGTTCCGGGAGGCATTGTTTCGCTGGGTACCGATGGTTACGGCCGTTCCGATGGACGTGAAGCATTGCGGAAGCATTTTGAAGTGGATGCGAATGCCATCACCTTTGCCGTACTTTCCGAGCTGGAAGCCCGAGGCGAATTTGATAAGAAGAAACTCGATAAAGCCCGCAGGGATCTGGGCATTGATCTCGATAAACCGAATCCGCTAGGAGAATAAGAATCATGGCACTTGAATTTAAACTTCCAGAGCTTGGAGAAAATATTGAATCCGGAGACGTGGTTAACGTGCTCGTCGAAGTCGGCGAAACGGTAACCGAAGGTCAGTCGCTGGTTGAAATTGAAGCGGGCAAAGCCAGTATGGAAATACCAGCACCGGCCGCCGGTACCATTTCAGCTATTCATGTTGCCGCGGGCGATACCGTTGAGGTAGGCCAGCTTGCGTTCACGATTGATGACGGAGGTGCTGTGTCACCGGCCGCTGAAGAAGCTTCGGCCGAAGAACCGGAAGCGGAAGAAGCTCCGGCAGAAGACGGTCCGGCGGAGAACGAAGCGGAATCTGCTCCGTCCGGCGGCGGAGATACCGTTGAATTTAAACTCCCGGATCTGGGAGAAAATATTGAGTCGGGCGACATTATCAATGTGCTTGTGGCCGAAGGCGACCGCGTGACGGAGGGGCAGTCGCTGCTGGAAATTGAAGCGGGCAAAGCCAGTATGGAAATCCCTGCTCCGGTTGCCGGGGTGATTAAAGCCGTGCATGTGGCTCAGGGCGACACCGTAAGCGTCGGCACGCTTGCCTTCACCATTGAATCGAGCGGAGCAGCACCGAAAGCTGCTCCGGCCCAGGAGGCGAAACCCTCTCAGGCCGCTCCGGCAGCGCCGGCCCCGAAACCGAAATCCCGCGAGCCGGAACAGCCGGTTGTGGTACGTCCGCCGGAACCGAAAAAACCGGAGCCGGTTAAACATCAGCGTCCGGTCAATGCGGTTTCCGCGGCCCCGAATGTTCGCCGTCTGGCGCGCGAACTGGGTGTGGATATCCATATGGTCAAGCCGTCACGCGAGGGCGGTCGTATCAGTATGGAAGATGTGAAGAACCACGCGAAAGGCACCATTGAAAGCGGGGGTGGTGGACGCCGCTCAAGCGTTCAGGGGGCTACCCGTGTGGAAAAAATGTCGGGCATCCGTAAGGCGACCATGAACCACATGGCGCATTGCTGGGCTACAATTCCTCACGTTACTCAGCAGGACTGGGCGGACATCACGCATCTCGATGAATTGCGCAAAAAGTTTGCAAAGAAGGCGGAGGCACACGGAGCCAAGCTGACTGTTACAGCCATTCTCGTGAAAGTGGTGGCATCTGCGCTGAAAGCATTCCCGAATTTCAACTGCAGCATCGATGCGGATAATGCAGAAATTATCTACAAGGATTTCTACAATATCGGGATTGCTGTTGATACGGATAAGGGACTGATGGTTCCGGTCATTCGTGATGCCGATCAGAAAAATATGATCGAACTGGCCGGTGATCTGGGGGCGATTGCTAAAAAAGCCCGTGAAGGTCAGATTGCGCTGGAGGATCTGCAGGGCGGAACCTTTACGATCACCAATCTTGGCGGAATCGGCGGAACCTTCTTTACGCCGATTGTGAATTCGCCGGAAGTGGCGATTCTCGGTGTCGGCCGGGCCGTCAGGCAGGACGGCCGGATGATGATGCCGCTGTCGCTGTCCTATGACCATCGCATCATCGATGGTGCAGACGGTGCGCGCTTTATCCGCTGGATTGTGGATGCACTTGAAGAACCGCTGCTGCTTGCTCTGGAAGGCTAAGTATTGCATTAGCCGCCCTGATGTGGATGATAATGGCCATGGATTCAACCATGGCCATTTTTAATGCCTGCATCACAGTGCTGGACTACGAAACCACCGGCTCGGTTCGTGGCTTTCCGACGGAACCGTGGCAGATCGGTATGGTGACGCTGAAGAATGGAAAAGTTGATCCGGATTCCATGTTTGAGAGCTGGCTGAAGATTGATCCGGAGCGGCCGTTTAATCCCCATGCACCGGGGCGCCATGCGCAGCTGCGCGGTGAGCTGGCTGAAGCTCCGACGCCGCAGGAACTCTGGCCGTCGGTCAAAAAAAGGCTCACCGATTTTCCGCTTTGTGCACATAACATCGGAACCGAGAAAAAATTTACACGGCTGATGGCTCCGATGCATCCGTTCGGAATCTGGATTGATACGCTCCGGATTGCCCGCAAAGCGTGGCCGGGCTGTACGTCCTACGCGCTGGAAGATCTGATTGTTCTGCTCGGTCTGAAACAGAAGGTTGATGTGCTTTGTACGGGAAAAGAGGCACATGATGCGCTATATGATGCGGTCGCTTCCGCCAGGCTCCTCGAATACCTTCTGGAACAGCCGGGGTGGAGCAATCTGACCGTCGGGGAGCTGGCCGCTTTATAGGGTTCATAACCGCCCCGCCGCATATTCAAAATACGACAGGGGGAGTCTGCATTCAGCCCAGCAGCATTTTTTCGGTAGTTTCCCAGTCAATGCACTGGTCGGTGATGGAGAGGCCGTATTCAAGATCGCCATTAATCTTCTGGTTACCTTCTTTGATGAAACTTTCCACCATGACGCCGGTGATCGGGCAGTTTTCCCGGGTGCGCTGTTGTTTAATACTTTCCCAGACCTTGATCTGATTGCGGGCCACCTTGTTGGCATTGGCGTGGGAGCAGTCGACCATCAGGGACGGTAAAAGCCCGGCGTCTTCGAGTTTGCAGGCGGCATAGGTGACTTCCGGGTATTGGAAGTTCGGGCCTTTACCTCCCCGCAGCACGAGATGCGTATTCGGATTGCCGGAGGTAGTGACCACGGCAGTGTGCCCGTCCTGGTCGATACCGAGAAAACTGTGCGGATTGCTGGCGGACTCAATGGCATTTATGGCAATTTCGATGTTGCCGTCGGTGGCATTTTTGAAGCCGACGGGCATGGAGAGTCCACTCGACATTTCGCGGTGCGTCTGGGATTCCGTCGTACGTGCGCCGATGGCCGACCAGCTGACCAGATCAGCCGTATACTGTGGAACAATCGGATCAAGAAATTCGGTTGCAATCGGCAGACCGAGATCGGCAATATCGAGCAGCAGCCGCCGCGCGGTGCGCAGGCCGTATTCCATATCGTTGCTGCCGTCGAGGTGGGGATCGTTGATGAACCCCTTCCATCCGATGGTGGTGCGCGGTTTCTCGAAATAGACGCGCATGACAATAAAATAGCGGTCTTTCACTTTTTCCGCTACTGCAGCCAGGCGTTTGGCATAATCGAGTGCGGCTTCAGGATCGTGGATCGAGCAGGGGCCGATAACGATCAGCAGACGGTTGTCTTTGCAGTGAATAATGTCACGAACCGTCTGGCGGTCGGACAGCACTTTTTCAGTGAGTCGGTCTCCGAGGGGGAGCTCCTCTTTCAGTTTTGCCGGCGCAATGAGTTTTTTCAGTTCGGTTACGCGCAGGTTTTCGGTGAGATAAATTTCGTTTTTCATAAGGAGGCGGAATTAAACACAAAGGTTCAGGGATTGAAAGTCCCTTCTTGTTTGCATTTTATGATGTTTTCCTGACGGTTTCTCAGTATTTCCTTGTTGGTCCAGACGCCGTGCGGATCACGGTAGGGCAGCCCGCGTGAGGTTTCGCGGATCATTCGGATTTCATGATCCGGCAGGGGAATTTCAATATCGGTTTCGCGCAGAGCGGCGATGGTTCCTCCACGTGCGCGACCTACCGGATCGGTTTCGCCGACAAAAAAGCCGGCTTCCAGCAGTCCGGAGCGGACGGGGATTGCCGCGCAGTAGGTTAAAAGCGCAGCGTCCGGTTTCATGACCCGTTTCAGTTTGCGGAAAAAGTCGACGGTCCAGAGTTCGGCATTGCGCTGTGTGGAAAACGCGTCGAGGAATACCAGATCGTATGTTGTATCCGGAAGTTTAGTGATGGTATATCGCGCATCACCCCAAAGGATCTTAATTTCCGATTTCCGGTTAATGATTGCGGATTGGTTGCGATGGAGATCGGTCAGAATTTTTTTCCAGTCACAGGAATCGGTTTCTGAAGTCTGGATATTTTCGGCGGCAGCACCGACGACGCGGCGGTCCATTTCGAGCGCGGTGATGTTCAGTGTTCTGTCCAGGTGCGATGCCCGTTCAAGGGCTGTAAGGCTGTTGTAGCCGAGTCCGAAACAGATATCCAGAAGCCGGACTTCTTCGTTTTTCAGGCGCGTTTCCAGTTTTCCGGGTACGAGATATTTTTCTTCCGCCTCGAGCCGTGCGCCTTCGGGGGTGTGGTAATGCTCTTTATAGTCATCGTTCCAGAACGTGATGGAGCCGTCTTTGGTTTCGACGGACTTTAAAGATGTCGGAGCTTTCGGCTTCGTTGCGCATCTGTCGGCTTTGTTTCCGAGGAAGAGATCGCCCTGTTTCCATTCGCGGCAGGTCATCTGTTGAACAACGTAGTCACGGAACTGACCTTTGGCCATGTGCCATCTGGGGGTGATGAGTTCGTCGTCCAGTGTGTCGGTGGTCAGTCGCATAATCGGGATATGCGGCGGCATACGGCGGATAAAATCCATCAGGTGTTCAGCAAAATCATATTCCATCAGAACGGGCAGGGGCGTCAGGGCGTGTTCAAGCGCCAGAGTCGTTCCTTTTTCGATATGCAGATTATGAATTTTTACGGCATCAATCGGAAGTGCTGCGAGCGTGTCGGCCGTCTTCCGGAAATCTTCGGCGGTTTCGCCGGGCAGACCGAGAATGGTATGGACGGCGACTTTAATGCCGAGGTCATGCAGATTTTTTATGGCGGTTTCGCTGGAGGCCCAGTTGTGGCCGCGGTTGATACGGTCGAGCGTACGGTCGTGAACGGTCTGTACGCCGAGTTCGACCCAGACTTCGATGTGTTTGTTTAATTCCACGAGAAAGTCATAGGCCTGCGGTGTGAGGCAGTCGGGGCGGGTTCCGATGCTCACAGCGGTGAAGTCGAAGGAATCCAGCAGGTCGAGATAGAGCGGCTGCTGACTTTCGCCGAAGGTGGCGGAAAAGGCCTGAATGTAGGCCATGTATTTCTTCGCATTATAGCGGTCGCGTGCAAAGCGAATGGCTTCGTGCATCTGTTCTTTGACGGTGCCCGCACCGATGGTCTGTACCGCCGCCGAGCCGCGCACATTACAGAAGGTGCAGCCGCCGGAGCCGTCGGCTTCGCGGTTGGGGCAGCCGAAATTAAAGTCGATCGGCACGCGGAACAGCGGATCGCCATACCGTTCTTTCATGTAGTCTTTGTATTGAAGGTAGGGTTTGCTCATCGATCAAACAGGAGGCGCTGACCGCGGACGGCGGTGTTGATTTCGCCGTTGGCGTAGGCGACTTCACCATTCACGAAAGTGGTGTCGATGGAGGATTTGAAGGTGACGCCTTCGAAGGGCGACCAGCCGCATTTATATTTAATGTTGTCTTTGGTGACGGTGTACGGTTTTTCGGTGTCGATGAGTACGAGGTCGGCCCAGTAGCCTTCGCGGATAAAACCGCGTTCCAGACATTGGAAAATCCGGGCCGGATTGTGTGCGGTTTTTTCGGCCACCATTTCAAGCGGGAAGAGTTCCACAGCTGTGGTTATGGCACTTTGAATCAGCGGAAGTCCGGAAGGGGCGGATCCGTAGGGGTTCAGTTTCTCTTCATAAAGGTGGGGCGCATGGTCGGTGCCGATGGTATCAATCACGCCGTCTTTTACCGCCTGACGAAGGGCGGCGCGGTCGGCTGGTGTTTTGATGGACGGGTTGCATTTGATAAACGCCCCTTTTTCAGCGTAGTCGTCGGACGAGAACCAGAGCATATGGGGGCAGGCTTCGCCGGTGATTTTTTTATTTTCCGCGGCACCGGCTTTGAAGAATTCGAGTTCTTTTGCGGTGGTCAGGTGGAGTACATGAATCTGCGAGCCGTATTGGGTGGCGAGTTCACAGGCGAGTTTGGTGGAGACATAGCAGGCTTCTTCGGAGCGGATTTTCCAGTGTTCCGTAAACGGGATTTCTTCGCCGAATTTTTCACGTGCGGTTTTTTCGTTTTCACGGATGGTGTTGGTGTCTTCGCAGTGCAGGGAAATCGGTACTTCCACTTTCCCGAAGATATTTTCAAGCTGTTCGGTGCGGTCGACGAGCAGTCCCCCGGTGGAGGCTCCCATGAAAAGTTTGACGCCACAGACGGTTTGGGGGTCCATGGCGAGCAGTTCGTCGATGTTGGTATTGGAGGCACCGAGGTGGAAGGAGTAGTTGGCGATGCATTTAGTGGCGGCCACTGCAAATTTATCTTCAAGTATTGCATTGGTGATGGCCGCCGGTTTGGTATTCGGCATTTCCATGATGGAGGTGACGCCTCCGGCGACGGCTGCACCGCTTTCGGAATGCATATCGGCTTTGGCTTCCAGCCCGGGTTCGCGGAAGTGGACGTGACAGTCGATCATACCGGGAAGCAGAGCTTTTCCGGCAGCGTCGATGACCCGGCAGGCGTCGGCTGGCAGAGCGGGGGCTATGTTATCGATACGACCGTTTTTGATGAGAACGTCGCCTTCGCAGATTTCGCCTTCATTAACGATGCGTGCGTTGGTAATAAGTGTCGTTTGCATGCGGGGCAGGATACGGAAGCGCTGAAGTTTTTAAATCACGAAATAAACAAAAACGGTTCTATTTTGTGCGATTTGCGGATTTTACGGTTTTTCCGATGAGAACAGACCGGCGGCCGGTGCCGATGTGGATAATATAAAGTCCCGTCAAAATTAATCGGAGTCATCCGGCCGGAGAATTCGCGTATCATTTCAGCCTTTTGATGAATGCCCTTGTTTCGTGGAGTTCAAAGTGTTGACTGAAAAGCGATAAAATGGATGATGCCCCCTTTGTTCCAAAGATTGGAATCGTTTTTGGATTGGCTAAAACGGCATTCTATACCAAATTAGTCCCAGTTAACCGAGAGGCACCATTTATATGAGTAATTTCGTTCAACCCCGTATAAGTGACGAAGAAGCGCTGGACATGCTGAAGAATATGTCGACGGCGGAGCTGATGTACCGCGCGGATCAGATCCGCCGGGCACGCCACGGTTCGAAAACCTACTATGTGCACAGCCACAATCTCAACCCGACGAATCTCTGTGTGGTTGAATGCAATCTCTGTTCATTCTGGCGTCCGGAAGGGGCGAAGGATGCCTATATCACAACGCTCGATGATGCACGGAAAAATCTGGAACGTGCGCAGAACTGGAATCTGACAGACCTGCATATTGTCGGGGGGATGATTCCGGAGCTGGATATCAACTATTATGAAGACCTTTTCTCCCTCGCCCGGGAAATGCTGCCCGGCGTGCTGCTGCAGGGCATGACTGCGGTTGAGATTCATTGGATTGCCGGAAATGCGGGAATTTCGGTCCGTGAATGTCTTGAGCGGCTGAAAGCCTGCGGCTTCGGATCGATTTCCGGTGGAGGGGCGGAAATCTTTCATCCGGATGTACGGAAGAAAATTGCCACGACCAAGATTCTGGCCCAGCACTGGCTGGAGGTGCATGAAACCGCCCATGAGCTGGGGATTCCGACCAATGCCACCATGTTGTTCGGTCATATTGAAAAAGACGAACATCTGATTGATCATCTTTCCAGACTGCGGAACCTTCAGGATAAAACCGGCGGTTTTCAGGCCGTGATTCCGCTTCCGTTCCAGGCCAATGGAAAAGCACTGGGTATTAAACATACCGTCAGCGGCGACCGGCAGGTCCGCGTGGCGGCGCTGTCGCGGATTTACTGCGACAACTTCCCGCATGTCCGCATGCTGGTAAACTATATGGACCGCAAACTTCTTGGTGTATTGACACACAGCGGTGTTGACGACATCGGAGGAACGAGTCTGGAAGAACGTATTGCCAAAGAAGGCGGTGCGCCGCAGAGTCAGAAATTCTTTACCGCGAAAGAAATGGAGGAATTTCTGCTGAATCATGGCCATACCCCGATTCTGACCAACAGTGTGTACGATGAACTGATTGCCGATGAAGGCACCATGAAACATACCGGGAATCGGGCCGACAAACCGGTTGAAGCCGCCCCCGCGATTGCCAATCGTTGGAAACCGATTCTCGACCGTGTCGAGGCGGGAGAGCGGATTAATGCGGAAGAAGCGGCAATTATTTATGATGAAGCACCGTTCCAGGAGCTGGGCCGTGTGGCGGCGAAACGCCGGCAGGATGCGGTGCCGGGCAATATTGCCACTTATGTTTTTGATAAAAATCTGAACACGACCAATGTCTGTGTGGTGGATTGCAAATTCTGTGCGTTTTATACCAAGCAGGAAAAACCCGATGCCTATGTGAAATCGCCGGAGCAGATTGTGGAGCAGGTGAAAGAGGCCGCCGAGGCGGGTGCCACTCAGATCCTGATTCAGGGCGGTCTGCATCCGGAACTTAAACTGGAATATTATGAACAATGTCTGCGCGGCATCCGAGACAATGTCGATATCTGGATTCACTCGCTTTCGCCGACTGAAATTGAGTTTATGGCGGCGATGGAGCATATTTCGATCAAAGAGTGCCTGCAGCGTCTGAAAGATGCCGGGCTGCAGTCGTTGCCGGGTGGCGGGGCGGAAATTCTGAACGACGATATCCGTAAACGTATCAGTCCGAAAAAGACGCGCTCCCAGGCCTGGCTGGATCTGATGGAGGATGCGCATTCGATTGGTCTGAAAACCACGGCCACGATGGTGTACGGTTTCGGTGAGACTACGGAGCAGCGGATTGAGCATTTTATGAAAATTCGCGACCTTCAGGATAAAACCGGTGGTTTTACGGCTTTTATTCCGTGGAGTTTTTCTGCGGATCATACGGATCTTGATTGTCCGCGTCCTCAGAACGGAGTTGATTACCTTCGCCTGATTGCGATGGCACGGATTATTCTGGATAATGTGCCGCATCTGCAGGCGGGCTGGGTGACGGAAGGCCCGGATGTTTCGCAGCTGGCGCTTCAGTACGGAGCCGATGATTACGGCGGTGTGCTGATGACAGAAGAAGTGGTCAGTGCCACCGGTGTTGATTATAAGGTCGACGAGGATCTTGTTCTGTTCCTGATCCGTGAGGCGGGCTATGTTCCGGCGCAGCGAACCACGCAGTATGAAATGATCAAAATCTACGACGAGGCCTCTGCAGAACCGACTGAAGCAGAAATGGCTGTCGCCTACGTGGAGTAAAAAGAGGTGGCAAAGAATGTGCTCGGCGGGGAGCTGATTCCCTGCAGTGTGGATCCGCTTACGGGATTTTTCCGCAATGGAAAATGCGATACCCGGGCGGAGGATCAGGGAATGCATACCATCTGTGTTCAGATGACCGATGAATTTCTGGCTTTTTCTAAATCGGTTGGAAATGATCTGTCAACGCCGATGCCGGAATATGGGTTTCAGGGATGCCGTGAAGGGGATTTCTGGTGCCTCTGTCTTTCCCGCTGGATTCAGGCGTATGACGCCGGTTATGCCCCGCAAATCCGTCTGGAATCCACTCATGCCTCGGTGCTTGAGTTTCTGGAGCTTGATATCCTCGAAAAGTTTGCTGTAAAACCGGTTTAATACGGTTTACGTATTCCGGCCGACAATCGGCTGCCCGGATGCTGACGGCAGTGGTGTAGTGTTTTTCCAGCTCCTGTGTTAGTTGGCCGACTTGTTGCTTGTATGGCGGCACGGGAAATCGGGTTAATACACAATGATATCATTTTCAACGGCCATTTTTTTTGATGCGTTTCTACATCTGGAGATCTACGTTTTAGCCGCTCTGGTGTTGTACTATGTATTGCGCAAACAGGCCGACGGGCTGTTCAGAATTAAATATATGAAAGTCGTATATGTGATTCTGATGGTTTTTATTGCCCATACTTCTCTCGGAAAATTTTCCTGGTCGCCGTGGCCGTTGACGCTTGTTCTGCTGCTGGCTCTTTCTGTAGCGCTCATTCTGGCTTTTTTTGAAGTGCAGCCCCGCGAGGCTGCTGTTGCTTCCGGAATTCTGGTGATCATCTGTATGGTTGGTGTAACTTCGGTTTCCACTGTTTATTCGCTTATTTTTCCAAAGTCGCCCACGTTTTCACAATACATCGGACTGGATTCGCTGTTTAAGGAAATCACGGTCAGAAACAGAAGTGTTGCTGATTTTGATCCGGAGCAGGAAACGGTGGTTTCTGAAGCATTGCTGGTTCAGCACAATGTATTCGAGTTGCTTGACGTCAGTGTTGAAGATTTAAATGCCATGCTCCGGACCCGTCAGGAAAAAACAGCTGCGAGTCGGGTTCTGAGGGAGCGGATGGCTGTGGCGATGGCCCGCTCCGGATTTGCAGTGCGGCGTGATCTGTTGAAGGCAATTCTCTCCGCCGATCCGCAGCAAACCATACTGATGGCTTCATTTTTTGCCGGAGTTCAGCAGGAGCCGGGCGGGGCGGATCTGATGCAGCATGTGCCTGAGCTCTTGCAGCAAAGTATTGAAAATGTGGATGGTTTTCCGCTGACGGATGATCAGCAACGCCGGTTGCTCGACTATATTGAATGTATTCACACCGAAGGGATTTCATCCACCATTCGGCATGCCAGGACGGATGATGGTTTGAGATCGGGGGATGCCGGTTTTTACGGGTCTGTTCTTGCTGCGCTGGTACAGGCGGAATTTGATATTCCGATGGATCGTCTGATTACCGATTCTCTGGCCCGGGCGATGTTGAGTCCCTCGTCGTTAAAGGGGATGGCTTCCAGCCATTGGAAACGGCTCGGAAAAGATCCTCAACTGGAATGGGAGCTGGCCCTTTCGGAGGCCGAGCCGGAAGCTGATAAAACACATAATGAACCAGCAGAAGTCGTGGTGGAGGAAAACCTGTATATTCGGGTAACCACTTCGATGGGGGTGGTGATGATTCCGGATGACATCGACAGTTGCGATGCCTGGATTGCCGCCGCCAATCAGCTGAAAATTCGTGGGTTTGTTTCGCTCGATGACGAAGTTGTAATTCTTAGCACAACGGGAGAAATCGTCCGCAAAGGACAGCAGTGGTATATTGAATTTCAGGATTTCACCTATACCTTCGATATCACCCGGATTGAGCGGAACCGGGTTTATATGACCGCCGGTGAGCGAATTGAGAACAGCGTGGCAGTTTTTAACTGATTGCTCGCGCAAGCTCTTCTATTTTTTCCGCAGCGGCGCCTTCGCAGATCCAGGCCAGGCCATAGGTTTTCTGCGGTTGGGCCGGACGGATGGAAAACTCCGCTTTGGAATAGTCAAAGTAGACCGGGCCATCCGGAGACCGGAGATACCCTTTCACACGATAGACCGCATCTTCGTTTTCCAGAATCAAGGTTTTGAATGGTTCTGGATCAGTTGCCGAGGGTAGATCCAGAACGAACGCTGCATAACGCGGATCGCGGCATTTGGCATATTCTCCATGCAGTTCCGCGTGCGAACCTCCGGTTCCGAAAATTGAAAAATCGGCTACGGCGCGTTCGCATCGGCACAGCTGGACCCCGGGGTTGATATTGAGCACCTCGGCTTCGGTTTTGATCAGCTGTTCTTCATCAAAAAGGTCGCATTTGTTGAGCAGTATCAGGTCGGCGGCCTCCACCTGATGAATAATATTCGGCAGTGTATGGATCAGCCGGAGAAAACTGCGCGGTTCCACAATGCTGATGATGGAGCTTAGCTCAAAATATGCATCAAGACCGGTTTCTTTGAGCATATCGGCAATGACCCGGGGATCCGCCATGCCGCTGGCTTCAATAACGACGCCTTCGGCATCGCTATGCTTTTTATAGATATTCGTCAGCTGTCCGATGAACTCGGTAACCAGACATTTGCAGAATATACTGCCTCCGGGAATAGAGACCACGTCGGGATTTTCGGCTGAAACAATAGCTCCGTCCACATCAAGAGCGGAGAATTCGTTGACCAGATAAACCCATGGGCGTTCTTTGTTCTGTTCGACAATCCGCTTAAGCAGGGTTGTTTTTCCGGTGCCGAGAAATCCGGTGATCAGGCAGATGGGAATCATGGCATTAACTCCGTTGGAAAGATTCAGCATCGAACCCCGGAACAAACCGGTTCGCGGTCCGATGCCGGGCGGGGCTATTCAGCCGCTTCTTCAATGGCATTCACCAGTGTGGTGATGTCGGGAATAATCGAAGCAAATTTCGGTTCACCGTTAATGCAGATGGTCGGCAGGTTTTTAACACCCAGTTTGACCATCATACCAATGCCTTCGCGCACCTTGATTTTATGTTCGTTGATGCAGCACTTTACCGAGGTTTTTTCGGCGGCTTTATTGACGGCTTCCATCATGTACTGACACGGTGCACAGGAGGTGGAATCCAGTGTAATGACATCAAGAATAACACCGTCGGTCGTCTGATAGTCGGGAAGTTGTATGTCGTCAAAGGAATCGGCTTCTTTGGCCTGCAGTGTCTTTGCGGTTTCGCGTGCATATTCGTCGTGAACCATATCCGCAACCGCCTGGAGATTTTTAACCGGAACGGCGTAAGGCAGGTCGCACCCCGGAGCCAGGATGAATCCCTTGTTTCCGCTTTTTTCCATGATGTCCAGGACTTCCAGTTTTGCATCTTCTTCGTCTCCCAGCAGGAGGACGGAGGTCAGCTTAATGTTTCCGCCGAATGATTTCCCCTGGGCTTCACAGAGTTCACGCAGGTGGGCCATATCGATCTGTTCATCCACCGAAATGTTGTCGGCCGTGGTTTGGGTCATAACTTCAAGGTTGCGGGTCACATCGCCGCAGACAAAGATGGAGGATATGCCGCCGTGCTCACGGATGTGGTCGTACACCGCATTCATAGCCGGAGTTACGAACTGCTCAAAATGGTCCGGAGAAATCTGACTGGTCATCGGATCCACCACCGCAATCACGTCGGCTCCGTGATTAAGATAGATGTCTGCTGATTTTTTGCAGACTTCCGCGCAGTAACTGATCACCTTGATCACTTCATCCTCTTCGTCGTACATATCGAGGAAAATGTCATTGCCGAGCAGATGGAGGGCCAGAGTGAACGGGCCGCAGATCAGACCGTAGAGGGCCGTGTCGTCACCGATATCTTTTTTCAGGGTTTTCAGTGCTTCCACAACAATCGGGAAGCGGCCTTTGGTTTCATCGATTTCAGGCAGATCGGCAATGGTTTTACCCATAGCCAGCGGATGGCTGGTGACTGCCGGCGGAACCTCGTCGGCCCAGTGGAGGTCACAGCCGAGAATTTCCGCTTCAATCTGCAGATCGAACATCACCGGAAGTCCGTCCGGCTTATAAAGCGATTTTGCTTTCTTGAGTCCTTCAACCAGCAGATCGGCCGAGGTGAGATATTCGGTTGCCGATTTGCCGATAAGGAAGCCGCCGTGGCAGCCGACAAACGGCAGCCATGCCGGACGGGGAGTTTCTTTGCCAGCAATTGCGTCTAATAGAATCTGTTTACCTGTCATCGCCATACTCCTTGTTTAAATGGATGGAACAAGCATAGGGGGAATTTAAATTCCGTATAGGTCTTTACGGATATTGAATACGACAATCTTGCTGATGGAGTCTGATTAGGTGTCCGGGGCGGCGCGGACGATTGTCTCATTATGGGTTGCAACGATCCGGGAGCCTGGAGAAAGAACAAGAAAATCTTCGGAATCCCATTCGCCCAGCAGCATGCGTTGAAGGAGGTCAAGGTTTCCGGGCACTTTTTCAAAACGCCAGCCCTTGGAGGCCGCTTCTTCTCTGGCGGTTTGTTCAAAGCTGTCGTCGGGTTCCACTCCCATTTCAATAAATGTGATTTGGGAATAGTTTTTTTTAGTATCGCACAGCTCCTCCCAGAGAAACTGTGCATTGTCTTCTCCGTATTTTTCGACCAGCTGGTCGTAGGTCAGGTCCATGCCGAGCTGGGTCGGGATTGCGATATCTTTCAGGTCGTCAGCAACATAGTCGCGTTCAATCCAGCCAGTGGTTTTGAAATAGGTGCCGGGGTTTTCATTAAAATATTTCTGATAGCGCTGCCGGCTTCCGAGAAACAGCGTGATGCAGTCATGCGCCCGCGGCAGTACGACGGGAATCGTACGGGCTTTGAGGCCGTTGAGGCCGTTATTGCAGAGGCCGTACCCCATAATGACCGCGTCGTAATCCTCCTGCGATGCCTGGTCTACAATGGTCTGAATCCGCTTTAGCATTTCCTCGGCGGGAATATCGTGCAGTCCTTTCTGCAGAAACTGCACATCAATATCGTGCGGGGTATTCTGCAGCAGGAATTCCATTTCCCGGAAAAAAATTTCGCAGCTGATCAGTTTAAACTTCATAGCGGTTTGTCATTCGTCTGGCGGTAAAGAGCCTCAACAGGTGCACAGAAACGAATGTATTCCGGTTTCTGCACGGTTGATTATACCTGACTTTCGATAGTTGGAAAGTCATCGGTTTCCAGATTGGGAATGGCCAGAGCTTCCTGATAGTGGTTTACAAAATGGTCGGTTTTGTTGAGGGTAATGACAGTGGGACGATCGATGATGTCGAAGCATTCCGTTGTTACGTTCCTGTCCAAAACGGCAAGAGTTGCGCCGGCCAGAGAACCGTTTCCGATGATGTCATATTTTGATCTGTCAATATCCGGAAGCAGTCCGATACAGATCGCATTTTCCAGGTTGATATATTTGGCGAATCCCCCGGCCAGGATAATGCGGTCCACATCGTGTACGGTTTTGCCCAGTTCGACCAGCAGCGACTTGAGTCCGCCATAGATTGCTGCTTTGGCCTTCAGAATTTCAGCAATATCCCCTTCGGTTATCGTGATGGATTTCCCGGTGGCGGAAAACGGCGGAGAAACCAGGGTGCATGCATGCATCCCGGCTGTTTTTTCATAGCGATGCTGCTGCTTCAGCATTCCGATGTCAAAACGACCGACCCTATTGATAAGACCGCAGCGGAACCCTTCTGCAATAAAGTCAATGATTGCGGAGCCGCAGAGTCCTATGGGCTTCGTTTCGCCGATCACGGTGAGTTTAAAATCCAGCTTATCATCAAATTCAATGGTGTCGATGGCACGATTGGCAGCCCGGGCGCCATGCAGCAGCCCGGCGCCTTCAAATGCCGGACCCGCCGCCGTGGCACAGGCGGTCATTTTGCCGTTCATATAAGCCACCATTTCACCATTGGTTCCGATGTCGATCAGCAGGGTCAGATCATCGCTTTCCCCGTTTTCGGAGGGGGTCATCATGGTGCGGTGGCGGAAAATATACAGGTCGGATGTAATGTCGCCGCCGACATATCCTGAAATCGCCGGAATGTCCTCCACCAATGCTTCAGGATGCATATCGATGTCCAGTGCTCCGGCGGTGCTTCTGAAAAAACGGCTTACAGGTTCGAAAGGAAGTACGCCGATGCTTTCCGGGGATACTCCGAAGAAAATATGCATCATTACCGTATTTCCCGAAAGTACGAGATGATGCAGATCGGATGTTTCCGTGCCGGTTCTGTCACAGAGCCGGTGGATCAGAGGATTCAGGGTATGTTCAATCACCAGATGCTGGAGTTTTTCCAGTTCGCCGGGTTTTGAGCAGAGCGAAATACGCGAAACCACATCATCGGCCTTGAGAATCTGCTGGTTGTACTGCGATTCGAGGGCTGCTGTTTTTCCGGATTCGAGATCGATCAGAGCGGCGGAGACGGTTGTTGTGCCGACATCAACGGCCAGTCCGAACCCCTGCTTAAACCGGGGCGCGAGGGGGTGGGGCGGCAATTCCATGTCATCCGCAATACGGGCGCCATCGAATGAAATCACAGCCGTGTCGGGCAGAAAAATTTCGGCATCAGAATCCAGCACATAGGTCATGCACGAAAGGGCTTCACGGCACTGACCGGCAGTGACGGTGATTTCTGCGTCGAAGATGCGGTAGCGGCCTTCGCCCAGCAGTACTGAGCAACTGGAGCAGGAGCCCTGTCCGCCGCATCTGGCTTCAATCGACCAGCCCGCCTGGCGGGCGAGCTCCATGACCGTTGCTTCCGGCTGATTTTTAACCTCTACTGTGCGGCCTTCAAAGGTGATGCGTACTGCCATAAAATATCCTGATCCGGATGCAGCTGTACTGCCCTAAAAAAGCCGTCGCGAGGCGACGGCTTTTTTCAGCATACCAGCATGATGGTAATTAGGCGGCAATGCCGAGGACTTCCTTGGCGGTCAGCACGCAGGTGTTGGCATCATCGGAATAGCCATCGGCACCGATTTCATCGGCATAATCCTGAGTCACCGGAGCGCCGCCGATCAGAATTTTGGCTCCGCAGCCTTCAAGACCGGCAACCACTTCCTTCATATAAGGCATGGTGGTGGTAAGCAGAGCGCTGAGCAGGACCAGCTGGGCACCGTTATCGACGGCTTCTTTGTATTTATCAACATCGCAGTCAACCCCGAGATCCATTACTTCGAAACCTGCACCCTTGAGCATCATGGCGCAGAGGTTTTTACCGATGTCGTGGAGATCACCCTTAACGGTTCCGATTGCAACTTTTCCGATCGGCTCATGGCCGGCGGCCTCCAGCAGCGGTTCGAGCAGATCGAGTCCGGCCTGCATGGCCCGGGCGGCAATCAGCATTTCCGGAACATAGGCTTCATTCCGGGAAAAACGATCTCCGATCTCCGCCATGGCCGGAACCATGGATTCCATCAGGATCTCTTCCACATCGGTTTTACGTTCAATTTCAGTCTGAACAAGTGCAGCGACATCTTTCCGTTTTCCCTTCAGCACCGCCTCAAAAAGTTCTTCATTCCTAGCCATAGTATCCTTCCCTCGGATTCATTGTTTACATCATTTCGATATTCCCGTTTTACGCTTATCGGACTGGCGGTAATAGAAGATTTACGGTGTTAAATGGTTCAATATTGCTGAAAAAAACCGCTCCCGATGGTCGGAAGCGGTTTTTCGTGTAAATTATCCCCCATGAAGTAGAGGTTTTTGGGGTTTCCCGTTCTGTAAAAACTAAAACAATCCTGTCACTTTTCCGGTATCCGTATCTACATCAATCTTCCGGAAACCCGGATTGCTTCCGGTGCCGGGCATCAGTTTGATATCGCCGGCGACCGGGACTATGAAACCGGCTCCTTTATAGGTCAGCACATCACGGATGGGTAAACGCCAGCCGGTTGGAGCTCCTTTAAGGTCAGGGTCGTGCGACAAACTTAAATGGGTTTTCACCATGCAGATGGCCATTCCGACGCTTTCCGGATCGTTCTGCATGGTTTCGATTTTCCGGTTCGCGGTTTCGGACCAGTCCACACCGTCGGCACCGTAGAGTTCGGTGGCGATTTTATGCACGCGGTTTTTCAGCGGCATGTCCAGATCATAGAGGAATTCAAACCGGTTTTCCTCTTCACAGGCTTCCACCACCGCCGCAGCCAGTTCAACCGCACCTTCGCCGCCATGTTCCCAGTGTTTGGAAACCGCACAGCGGGCTCCGGCTTCCTCGGCGATACGTCGTACCAGATTATGCTCCGCTTCGGTGTCCGTGTAAAATCCGTTGATGCAGACCACGGGACTTGCACCGCTTTTTTTAACGATGTTGATATGGGCCTTGAGATTTTCACAGCCTTGTTCAAGCAGGGTAAGTTCTTCGTGGGTGTACGCCGGATCAAGCGGTTGTCCGGGTTTCACCTGTGGTCCGCCGCCATGCATTTTGAGAGCGCGGACCGTGGCCACAATCACAACGGCATCCGGCTTCAGGCCGGAGCAGCGGCATTTCAGATTCCAGAATTTTTCGAACCCGATATCAGCTGCAAAACCGCTTTCCGTAACGAGGTATTCCCCCATTCGGATTCCAAGCATGTCAGCAATCACTGAATTCTGGCCGATGGCAATATTGGCAAAAGGTCCGGCATGAACGAGGACCGGATTGCCTTCAATGGTCTGGATCAGATTCGGGTTCAGTGCCTCCAGCATAATGGCGCACATGGCACCATCCACTTCGAGATCGGCCGTTGTGATCTCTTTTCCGGACCGGCTGTAGGCCACCACCATTCTGGAAATGCGTTCGCGCATATCCTTCAGACTGTTGGAAACAGCCAGAATGGCCATCAGTTCGCTGGAGACGGAAATAGCAAAACCGGACTCCATTTCAAGGCCGTCCATTTTTCCGCCTTTACCGATGGTGATATTGCGAAGCGACTGGGCACAGAAATCCATCACCCATTTGAGCTGCACGCGCTCGGGATCGATGTCGAGCCGTTCGATGCCGATCTGCGCGAGGCGTTCGTCGTCGTAATTGTTTTCATGCTGCATACGGGCGGTAAGCGCCACCATACAGAGATTGTGAGCGTTGGTGATGGCGTCGATATCGCCGGTAAGTCCGAGGGTGAACGGGGCGAGCGGAATGCATTGTGCCAGCCCGCCTCCGGCGGCGGAACCTTTGATATTGAAGGTGGGGCCTCCGCTGGGCTGCCGTATGGCACCGACCGGTTTTTTCCCGATTCTTCCAAGACCTTCCACCAGGCCCATGGTTGTAGTGGTTTTCCCTTCGCCAAGCGGGGTGGGGGTGATCGCGGTGACGTCGACATATTTTCCGGGTTTGGTATGTCTGACGCGGTTCCACGTTTTGTTGTAGTCGATTTTGGCGACATTGCGTCCCATCGGAATCAGTTCGCCGTCCTGCAGGCCGAGTTTTTCAGCAATCTCCTGGATCGGTTTCATTTGTTTTTCGGCGGCTTCGGCAATCTGCCAGTCGGCCATCTGTGTCGGGTCGAGTTTCATTATCTTCTCCTCTAAACGTTCCAAAGATTGGAAAATCAGTCTTCCTGTTTGCGCAGATAAAGAATCCAGTAGATTGTACCTACAAAAACGGCGCCGCCGACCATATTGCCCACTGTTACCGGCAGCAGATTGTTCAGCAGAAAGCGTTGCATGGTTAGGTTCGAAAGGTCAGTGCCGTGCAGTTGTACCGCAATATCAGGATTGGATTTCAGGAGCAGACCGGCAGGAATCAGATACATGTTTGCAATGCTGTGCTCAAATCCCATCGCCACAAAGGCGGTAATCGGAAAAATGATGGCGAGGATTTTATCGGTTACGGAACGGGAGCTGTAGCAGAGCCAGATGGCGAGGCAGACCAGAATATTGCAGAGCATGCCGCTGACAAACGCGGCGGTCATTGTATGACTGACTTTATAATTCGCAATCGCCACCGCCTTGGCGCCGATCACTCCGCCGTTATCCGTCCAGTGTCCACTGAGGTGAAAAAGCAGCAGCATGGCCAGAGAGCCCGCCAGATTTCCCAGGAATACAAAGACCCACCCTTTGAGCATTCGTGAAATTTTCACTTTTTTCGACAGGCAGCCCATCACCACCAGCGTGTCACCCGTAAACAGGTCAGCGCCGGCCACAATCACCAGAATCAGCCCCAGTGAAAAGGCCAGGCCGCCGATCAGTTTGGTGAGCCCGAATCCCATGGTTGATCCGGTGATGACCGTGGTGTAAAACGCGCCGCCCAGTGCGATGAAGGAGCCGGCCTGCACGGCCAGAAAAAAAGCGCTGATAATATCGCGGTTGGCTTTGCGCAGGGCGGAAGCCTCGGCCCGTCTGGCCATTGCCGCAGGAATATATGCATCGTATCGTTCGTCATTCATTAAAATGTAACCCTTTGAAACCTGAATTAAGTCCGCAGACTGTCACAGAATTCGCCCATCAGTTCAATCGCATCGTTTGTTTTCTCCAAAGAGCCGTCCATGGCCGCATAGGCGGATACCAGCTTGACCAGTTTCGGATCGGCGGGTCTGGTGCCGAAGCGGTGTCGGGCATTTACAATTCCGGCATCCAGACCGTAACGCATGGCCACTTCGACATAGGCGCGCATGATGCCGATTTTCCGGCCCGGAAGATCGCGGCAGCTGTTGCTGATTCCCATGGAAAAATGAACCCCTTTCATTTCCGGAAGCGCTTTGAGGGCTTTGATGGTTTCGAACGCGCGGTAGGTGTAGCCCGGAGTGCCGGGCATCATCGGCATGTCGATAGCCAGCGGAAAAGCGGTGGTATCAAAAATAACGGCATCATTTTCGAAGCCGTATTCCATGGCTTTGGTATGAATCTGTCTGGCCAGAGCCACGAGATCTTCCACTGTGTCGTTTCCGGCACCGGAACCCTTTTCGTTCGTCAGCATACCGATAAAGACGAAATCATACTCTTTCCTGAGCGACATCAGCTTGTCCGCCGTATGGACTTTGATGGAATTGACCAGTGGTTTTTTTACGGGACAGTCTGTGCGATACCATTCCTTCAGGCCGGCAATTAAGACCTGATCGTCTGAGCTGTCGATACAGACCGGAACCGTGCCGCCCCAGCGACGCACAAGCCGGACATATTCCTTCATAATCCGGACGGCCAACTGCGGGTCGGATTCACCGAAGGCGTCGACATTGACCGCAATATAGTCCGCTCCGTCAGCCGCCTGACTTTCGATCAGAGCCCGGATATATTCCAGTTGCGGACTGTCCGCGGAATAAGCCGTTTCGCCCAGGCGGTGCAGATCCCGCATAACCGCGCCGTGTTTGGGAATGGAGGCATGGATGTCTTCGCCGATGGTGATGATTGCATTTTTCATGGTGTGGTCCTTTCCGAACAGGTAGTTGAGAATTGATGAGGTGTGCTGCAGTGCCGGATTACGCGGGCGGTTGATGGTCTGCCGAAGTCTGGTCAGGCCGCCGCTCCGGGCTTTGGCCGCTTTATAAATCTGTTCACCCCGGCAGATCACTCCTTCGGCATTTCCGCAGGTCCCGTCGGGTTTGGCATCGCCGCACGGGGCATTGGCCAGTCCCTTGGCACATCCGCCCATGGTGCAGTAGCCGAAATTTTCAACCAGATAGCAGTCACCGCATGCTGTGCATTCGAATAGGGAGTGCTTGATTGCGCGCTCCACGGCGAACAGGGACTTACGGGCGGTCCCGTTTTCTTTACTGCCGTCCATGATTTTTTTCAGGGTCCGGAATCCTTTGCATTCGGGATCAAGCAGATGGTTGTGCGCTCGGTCGAACCAGCGGTCGTGGCGGGTTGGTTTGTTCGGGCTGAGTGCTATGCGACGGTCCTGGTCGTCATAGAGATAAAAGGGATTTTCCGGCGGCCAGCACAGATTTTCGCAGTCCTCGCTCCACGTATCGCCGATTTCAGCGGCCCGGTTGAGCAAACGGCAGAAAAGCTCATATTCGTGTACGCCGCCGATATCAACGCCGTCGTAACCGAGCGAGCGATACATGGCAATCTGTCGGGCGCAGCGTTCAACCTGTTCTTCGAACCGTTCGGTCTTGAGTCTGGCCAGAAGGGCGTCGCTGACAAAACAGCCCGGCAGTCGGCCGGCATTCATCAGGTGCGGTGCAGAGTTGGTTGTCGTGAGAAAATAGGCGTTTCCCAGAATGGGAAGGGTTAGTCCGGTCTCTTTTCTATAGAGCATCAGTTCCCGGGCTTTTCTCCAATCCCAGCCAACCTGCGTTATAAAAAAGCGCGCCCCCGAAGCGGCTTTCTTTTCCATCTTAAAATACTGCTGCATCTGGGAGGCTTCGGTGTATTTATAGGGCGATACGGCCGCTCCCGGAAAGAGCAGGTTCAGCCCGGCGAGCCGGCCCGGTGTGGCGGAGAGCAGCAGGGCCCGGTTGTTTTCAGAAATAAGCTGCAGCAGGCCGACGGCCTCCCGGTCAAATACACCCTTGGCCGAAGTCGGTTTGTCTCCGGTAAGAGCCAGCACACTCTGCACGCCGCGTTGCCGGTAGCCGGTCAGCAGAGAGTTCAACGCCGCCTGGTTATGATCTTTGCAACTGATATGCGGAATAAAATCCGGATGATTCGGCAGATCGGTAGTTGAGAGCAGCGTCAGAATATCAGAGGGGTCGAGGTTGGAAACGCCGCCTGGATTCTGGGGGAGGGTAATGGCGGCAAAATCAAAATCAGGCGGAATACTCCGATTTCCGGAAGCGGCATAGTCGCTCAGGAATCTACGGATAGGTTCGACTGTGTATCCGCGTCCCGGCATCAGTTCGGCCAGTACCGTGAAGGTATCCGAATCGTTTAGTCTTTCTTTTAACGGTCTCATGAAAATCCTTTGTCCGAACGTTAAAGAGGTTTCCATAAAACGGATGCGTATGAATAGAAAGATAGTTGATTGAAATGGTCATATATTGCTGTATTTAAATAAATAAACCGGAAAATCCGTTGTTTTTACGGATTTACCGGTTTTCGAATAGGTTGATCCTGCTGAGTCAGCCTTCCAGCGGGGAGCGCAGAAAATGGGCGTGGTAATGCTGTTTCTGGCGCTGAGCGGCGGTTACTGTGTTTTTCATGAGAATGGACAGGGTTACCGGACCGACGCCGCCGGGGACCGGTGTAATCCATCCGGCGGTTTCCTGACACGAGGCGTAATCGCAGTCGCCAACCACTTTGGATTTTCCGTTTTCATCTTCAATCACATTAATGCCGATATCGATGACCACGGCTCCGGGTTTGATCATATCGCCGGTCAGCAGGCCGGCTTTGCCGACGGCCACGAAGACAACGTCCGCCCGGCGGGAATGGACTGCAACTTCGCGGGTCATGTGATGGCATACCGTGACCGTTGCACCTTCGGCCATCAGCAGAAAGGCAATCGGTTTGCCGACGATTTCGGAGTGACCGATCACGCAGGCTTCCAGACCTTCGAGTTTCATTCCCGTGCTTTTCAGAATTTCAACCGAAGCCTTGGCGGTACATGGAGCCAGCTCCAGTTCGCCGTAAACAATATTTCCGATGGATTTCGGATGCATGCCTTCCACGTCTTTGAGCGGATGGATCGTTTCCTGCAGTGCTTTAATGGGCAGGTGTTCGGGGACCGGGCGCTGGAGAATAATGCCGGTGACGGTCGGATCGACATTCAGGTTGGTGATCGCGGCGGTCAGTTCGTCGACGGAAATATTGCGGGGATAGTGGCGTTCTTCGAATGCAATGCCCACTTTGTCGGCATTGCGCTTCTGGTTGCGTACGTAAAGATCTACGGCGTTGTCATCGCCCACTTTAATGGATACCAGTTTGGGGTTCCAGTTCTGCTGTTTAAGGGTAACAACATCCAGAGCAATTTGTTCGAGTAGTTTATCCGCCACCTCGCGGCCGGCAATATCATTGTGATTCATCAGGTTCCTCCGTTGCTTTTTAAATAGGTTACCCCGAACCGGTCTTCGAGACAAAAAAGCGGATTTGTTCAATATTAAACTGTTGTGTTCTTGTCGCTTCGCGCGCTTATAATCTTTTTTTCCAATCGTTTGAAATACTATTTATAGGCGGTGATATGTCGATCTTGTCAAAGAGGATGTTTAATTCGGTGGCGAAAGATTATCGGCGGCATAGCGGACTCCAATTGTGCCTGTCTGATTGCGATGGCCGGATTGTGATGCCGGACGAAACCAGTCCGGTGGAAAATCTGCCGTCGATGTGTCATCTGCGTTTGCATAATCTCAACGAAGCAGTGCGCTGGGGTGAATCACACGTTTTTTTTGTTGCACCGGGTATCATGAGCTGGCTGGTTCCGCTGGTTGACGGAGTCGAGGTGAAGGGCGGGCTTTGCGGCGGCTGTATTCTGCTGGAGGACGATCCGCTAAGTATCAATACTGCGGTCAACTATTTTGTGGGCGAAGGGGCTCGACGTAAGGATGCGGAGATTTTTGTCCGGGGACTGGAGGTTTTCGATCAGGAGCGTGTGCCGCAGGTGATGCATGCCCTGCAGGAGTCGTTTTACCAATACAGCGGGTGGAAACCGCTGAAGCTGATCCGGAATCGTGATCAGATGATCCAGCAGCGGCAGATTGCCGAAGAGATTCATCAGCGCAAGGTCGACCAGAACCGGGCCTACCCTTACGACGACGAGCGTATTCTGCTTTCTCTCATTCGTGTGGGCGATCGCGCCGGTGCACGGAAAATGTTTAATAAAATGCTCGCGGCCATGTTTCTTTATTCTCCGAAACCGGTCGTTGTTCGAGCGCGCGCCATTGAAATGATGGGCTATCTGGTCCGCACGGCGGTGGAGGACAGCCCGCTTGCGGAGCCGTTACTGGAACGGCACATGAAATGGATTGAGGAAATTGTGGATACGCAGGATTTTGATGATCTCTGCAATGTACTGCGCGAAGCGCTCGATGATTTTATGAACAGTATTTTTCTGCAGGGCGTGAGTCCCGTAAGTCCGGCGGTTGGTAAAGCCCTGGACTATATAGCCGCCAATTATACCGAACCGATTTCGCTGGAGGATATCGCCGCCGCCGCCGGGCTCAGCACCTTCCGGATTGCTCATCTGCTCAAAGAGGCTACCGGTAAAACCGCGTTGCAGAATATTCATTATCTGCGTGTGCAGGAAGCGCGGCGTCTGCTTGAAGAAACCGACCTGAGCTGCACGGATATCGCCTACGAAACGGGATTCGGAGATCAGTCCTATTTCATTAAACAGTTTAAAAAATGGATGGGAATAACACCGGCGAAATACCGGAAATCCAGCCGCGTTCGGTGATGCCGGCTGCCGTCCGAGGCGGCGCTTGAGCGCCGGACTTCTCCTGTGAACTATTCGTGTTTTATGCGGATCCGGTAATGCCGGTTTTCAATTTCTTCAGTCATGGTTTCTGACCATTGAATCAACTCTGAACTTCCGGTAATTTCTTCGATAACCGTCCAGTTGTTGGATGCAAGGCTGGATGTTTTCTCAATGAGATACGTGGCAAATTCCGATATATTGGTCCCTTCAAGTGCGGCGATATGATTGGTGGCGGTGAACGATGTAATCTCAGGCTGCAGCATATCAACCCGCAGTTTGAAATAGTCGCCGCTGTTGAAATTTCCGCCCTGATTCAGCTGACTGTTTTCCACCGGGCCCCACCAGTAAAAGCCCGCACCGGAAGCGGTTCCCCGGGTTATCGTCGGGGCCAGTTCCGCACTGTCGAGTAGCTGTTCGTCCCAGCCGTCGCCTTCGGCAGAGAAACCGATATAGATATCTTTCGGTACACTCAGGCGCATGGGGAAGTGATACGCGCGAAAGTCCGTCGGACTGGATGAAGGGGTGTTGCTGAAGGTGGTTGTATAAATCGCATCACTGACCACATTGTCAAAAATCCACAGCCGGCAGTTCTGGTTGGTGCCTTTTATGGATAAAAACAGAGTGACGTTCGTGATGATGCCGCCATGGTGAAAATGGACATCATCCGCGAAAATATTGATGTCCCATGCCCCGCCGTATTCCGCTTCGGAGTCGGTTGTCTCATAGACGGGGATACTTCCGGCGGTCAGTGCGGTTGCAGCGGCAATCAAAAAACCGGCCATTGTTTGTATAGAAAGATCCATCTTTTTTCTCCTTGGCAACATCCAACAGTAACAGGATGTCGATTCGCGGAACAGGATGTCAAATAATTGAAGATAAATAAAGAAATAAATAAAATGTATATCTTTTTATGCTGAGTCTGAACAGCATATTTTGCGGCTGAGGCGTTGATGCATGTGCCCGTTCGAATGTTATCCGAAGATGTTCCGGGGCTCTGGGGAAGATCAGCCGTTTACGGAATTTATGTTACCGTGAAAGATCGGGGCGGGGGCCGGATTCAATCGGCATAATTTCCGGGGAGGGGACGTGCGGAAAAGCTTTCCGGCATTCTTCCACGACGCGGTTGACTGAAATTTTTGGAAAGCTGTCGAAACCGGTGGGATCGATGACCCAGTCGAGATGGCGGTAGGGAATGGTGGAAATTTTTTCAGAGGTCTTCCGCTTGAACAGCATCAGGATGCGGGTGTCGAGGGCCAGACCGAGGTGCAGCATGCCGGTATCACCGCCGAGAACGAGGGATGAACATTTAATGAGACCGGCGGTTATAAGCAGGGGTTCCCCGGCGATTACGGTATGACCGCGTTCTCTGGCGGGTTCCAGGTCGATTCTGTCTTTAGCGCTTCCGCAGAAGAAAACCTGGATGTCGTGTGCTTTGAAAAACCGGGCGACAGAGAGGTATTTCAGTAACGGCCAGTTTTTGAATGCACGGCTGGTAAACGGCTGGATCATCAGGGTGGGTTTATCCGGATCGAGACCCTGTTTACGGAAAAGGGCGGCGGCCTGTTCGGTATAGTATTCCGGGAGATGAAAGGTGTTGTCGGGTTCGTTGATCTGCAGACCGCACTGGCGGAGCATGGAGAGGTACCAGTCGATAACATGCATGGAGGAGATGTCGCGGTCGAGGCCGCGGGTATAGGCCGTTTTACGCATTATACGGTAGACTGAGCCCCAGCGCTTCCGCGCGCCGGTGAACCAGGTGATCCATGCGGTTTCGCCGTAGCCCTGCAGGTCAATTACGTGGGTAAAACGCCCGGGACGGATTTGGTTGAGAAGGGAAAGCACGGTCGGGAGGGTTTTCCAGGGTTTTTTCATTGCGCTGCGGTCGATGGTGATAATTTCATCGACCGCACGGAAGCCGGTGATCAGCGGAGCCATGGATTTGCAGACCAGAAAGCTGATGTGTGCTTCCGGATAATTCTGCCGCACCGCATTGACGGCCGGCAGCGTGTGCAGTATGTCACCGATGGACTTCAGGCGGATAATCAGAATGCGCTCGTTTTTTTTCACAACATTCTCCTCTTTGAATGGATGGAATTGTGAGGGAACGAGCGGGTGAACAACAGTTAACTTCCGTTAACCTTCTGTGCCGATGTTTAAGGTTCTGTTCGGAGGCAATGAGCGGGGATTATTTTTTCGCCGGTTTCAGCCAGCCCAGTGATACAAAAAAATTATCCATTTCAGTGAGGGTTTCTTTGTATTTATTGTTTTCTTTGTCTGGATTAAAAAAGCTGTGGGGCATGTCTTTATAGAGGACGAGCTCCGAGCGGTCGCCGTTTTTTTTCATGATCTCCTGAAAGCGGCGTGCGGTTGCAACGGGGATCAGTTTATCGCGGGTTCCGAGAAATACGATGGTCGGGGGCATGCCCGGTTTCAGTTTATGCAGGGGGAGAATTCCTCCCAGTATTCGGCAACGCGGTCATAGCCGTAACCGTTTTCGGAATTATCATAAACCGGATTGAACAGCGCCAGTGCATTGGGAATACAGCTTACGGATGAATCTTCCCCGGGTTCATCGAACCAGAAAAGGGTTGCTGTGGCTGCGGCCAGATGTCCGCCGGCAGAACCGCCGCCCGCTGCAATACGGCCGGGATCAATCCCCAGATTCTGCGCCTGCCGGCGCACCCAGCGCATCGCTGATTTGGCATCCATCACACAGGCGCGTGGATCAGTGCTGTGAATTTCCTTGATACGGTATTCGGCACAGGCGGCCACCATACCGCGGTCGGCAAAGTGCCGGGCCTGAGGATAGAACTGTGAAGGAGTGCCGCTATGCCAGCCGCCGCCGAAGAAAAAGATGATGGCCGGTCGCTTGTCATTTTTTTTCAGTCCGTCCGGATTAAAGAAGTGGAGGCGGAGTTCTCCCTGGGGTGTTTCTTTGAAGGGGACAATGCTGTTCGGTTTCGGCATTTCAGCCAGGGCTGAAAAGACTGTGCTTACAAGTAAAAGTGCAAGGGTCAGTTTCATGCCGGTACTGTGGAAGTTTAGGGAGCGGTCCGTCAATCATGGAACGATATACAGGTGCATTTTTTAAAATGAACCGGTAAAGTCGCCGGCTTTTGAAAGGAAAAAATACAATGTTGCTAACATGGATTCAGGAAAAGTTGATTGCTTACGGTACACCCGCAGAGTCGGCCGATGAATTTGCATTGGCGGTTTCCGCCGTACTGATTTTTGCCGCAGCCTACGGCGTGTACTGGATTCTCAAAAATTATCTGCTCAAGGTGATCCACCGGGTCACGGAGAAGACCTCCAACAAATGGGACGACAAACTGATGGAGTCGCGCGTGTTCCACCGCCTGCTGCGTCTGATTCCGCTTACGCTTGTTGTTATCGGTCTGGAACGGGTTGCACCGGAAAGTTTTGTGCTGGTTAAGCGCGTAGTGTTTGCAGTCATTATTTTCATCGGGGCCCGCACGGTTGAGGCGTTTCTGAATGCCGTTTCAGATGTCTATCATTCCTGTATGGACGAATATCGAAAACCCATACGTCCGCTGTTCCAGGCGCTGCAGCTGGTGACCTATTTTCTGGCCGTCATTTTCATGATTTCAGTACTGCTCAATAAGGAACCATGGGGACTCTTTACTTTGTTGGGCGGTATGACCGCCGTCACCATGCTCGTTTTCAAGGATTCCATTCTCGGTTTTGTGGCCGGCATCCAGCTTGGTGCAAACGATATGGTGCGCGAGGGCGACTGGATTGAAATGCCCAAATACGGGGCCGACGGCGATGTGATTGAAGTGTCAGTGAATACGGTAAAAGTCCGCAACTGGGACAAGACCATTACCACCATTCCAACGTATGCGCTCATTTCCGATTCGTTCAAAAACTGGCGGGGTATGAGCGAATCCGGCGGTCGACGGATCAAGCGTTCCATCTTTATTGATATGAATACCGTCCGGTTTGCCGATGAAGCCATGCTTGAAAAATTCAAGGCCATGGAACTGCTTAAAGAGTATATTACGAAAACGCAGGAAGAGATTAATACGGCGAATGCAGAGCGTAATATTGATCTTTCTGCAACGGTGGTTAATGGGCGGCGCCAGACCAACCTCGGGATCTTCCGCGCCTACCTGGTGAACTATCTGCACAGTAATCCGAAGATCCACAAGGGCATGACTTTTCTGGTGCGCCATCTTCAGCCGACGCCGCAGGGGCTGCCGATTGAAATCTATGTGTTCAGTGCTGACAAAAACTGGGTGGCCTATGAAGGTATTCAGGCGGATATTTTTGATCACATACTCGCCGCCATTCCGGAATTCGGTCTGCGTGTTTTCCAGCAGCCTTCCGGTAATGACATCGCCGCCCTGAAAATCGGGTAGGCCGCGCGGTTTGGGCATAGCGCGACCGCGTGCCGCATAGTCCTGGTAGAGCGCGACCGCCGGGCGCGCGTAGTTTTGGTAGGGCGCGACCGCCGGGCGCGCTTATGCACGCAGGGCAGGTATCTTGGGTGCCCAGGCCCGCCCGGCGGTCGGTCCCTACCTCGCGGGGAACGGTCTTACTCAAACCTTGTTTTATAATGCACTGTTTGGTTGTCCCGTTTCACGTTCAGATCCCGAAAAAATTGCAAGGGGTAGAGCGCACGGTTGGGATAGGCGAGCGTCTAGCGTGCGGTTTGGGTAGGGCGCGACCGCCGGGCGCGCTTATGTACGCAGAGCAGGTATCTTGGGTGCCCAGGCCCGCCCGGCGGTCGGTCCCTACCTCGCGGGGAATGGTCCTACTCAAACCTTGTTTTATAATACACCGTTTGGTTATTTCATATCATGTTCAGATCCCGCAAAAAGCTGCCCCACGAGATCCCGGCATGGGTAAAGGATGGTTCAGCATTTTTCATTACGATCTGCACGGAACCGAAAGGGAAGAATCAGCTCTGCAATGCGGAGGTCTTTGACCTGCTGTGTTCGTCATTAAAGTTCAGAATGGACCGTGGTGAATTATGGGTTTATCTGCTGGTGCTTATGCCCGATCATCTGCATACCATCATGAGCTTTTCCTGCCAGACCGGCATGCAGAAACCGTTAGCCAATTGGAAGCGTTATACCTGCATAAAAAGGGGCATAAAATGGCAACGTGATTTTTTTGACCATCGGTTACGTAACGATGAATCGTACATGGAGAAGGCCAGCTATATCCGCATGAATCCCGTCCGGGCAGGATTATGTGAAAAGCCCGAAGACTGGCCCTATATCTGGGAAAACCGGAATTACAAAGGGTAGGGCGTGTGGTTTAGGTAGGGCGCGACCGCCGGGCGTGTGTGGTTTAGGTAGGGCGCGACCGCCGGGCGCGCTTATGCACGAAAAGCAGGTATCTCGGGTGCCCAGGCCCGCCCGGCGGTCGGTCCCTGCCTCGCGGGGAACGGGGCTGCCTTATCGGAATCGGGGACTATCTTTTTTTCATCATCAGCAGGGTAAAGCTGACGGTTACGGTCAGGGATTCCAGTTGCATGACGGCGGTTTTTGCGGCATCGGATGAACGCCAGAAAATGGGGGTCATCTGAATACAGTCGGCGATCTGTTCGCAGTTGAGTATGGCTTCCGAACGCACTTCGATCCGGTCCGTTTCTTCAAAAAGAGGGGCGCATTTTTCCGCTGCGGCATTGGCCTTTTCTTTGAAATCGCCCGATGAAAACTGCAGTTGCCGGCGCAGTTCAATCAGATGATTGGGGCCGGGAACACCGATTATCAGTATACCGTTGGAGCTGAGGATGCGATGGAATTCCCGGTTATTTCGCGGGGCCAGAATGCTGAGAATCATGTCCATTGAATCCGTCGCAAGCGGAATGTCACGCATGCCGTTGGCCACAAGCCACGCCGCATTTTTCCAGCGCCGGGAAGCAACCTGTATCGCTTTTTTTGAAATATCGATGCCGCAGAAAAACCCGCTGTGTTTTTCACTCAGCGTTCCGAGCAGGTGTCCCTCGCCGCAACCGCAGTCCAGGACGGCAATGTCTTTTTTTTCGGGCATGGGTTGTTCAGTAACCGTCCGGATCAGGGCGTCAAACGCACCGGAATCGAAAAAACGACGGCGGGCCATCACCATTTCCGGATCATCTCCAGGCTGTTTCGCTTTTCGCTGATGGCTGAGCAGCAGGTTGACGTATCCTTCGCGGGCGATGTTGAACGGGTGACCGTTTCTGCAGGCGATCATGCTGCCTTGCGGCATCAGTGGTTCACTGCAGACGGGGCAGCAGACGGGGGATGGGGTCGGAAGTTTCATGTGGCTGTAATGATCCGTATGGCGTCGAGTCGGAGTCGGGCGTTGGCAAGTGTTTTATCGAGTCTGGTGATGGATTTTCGGGCATGGCTCAGTTCTTCATCGCGAATACTGCTGTTCACTTTCTGCAGATATTCCAGCCGCTGGAACTCTGCGCCCAGTGTTTTGAGCATCATCCGGCGGGCTTCGCTCCGCACGGTTTCCGCCTGTTTCTCCGCCAGTTCTTTTGTGACATTAATCATGTTGGGAATCATCTGTGTACGCACCCCTTCGTGTTCCAGCAGTTTCCACGGTTCCCCGTCTTTCAGGTGCGGTGCCGTGGTGTCCTGAATCGCCGATCCGGAATGATCGACCGAGATGCTGATGGGGGTGGGCGGAAGAAACCGGTCTGCATTCAGACCGGGCGGGGCGATGGTTTCGAGGAGGTAAACTGCCTGCAGTTTAAGCGGGGTGTCCTGAGCAGGATCAACGGCAATGGCGCAGCTTCCGCGTTCAGAGCCGCTGATCATTTCCCCGGCTCCCGTCACCATCGGGTGATCCCAGCTCATCAGAATGGCATCCGGGCGGATCAACGCTTCATTTCGGCTGAAGGTGATGCGCAGACCTTCCGGAGGAAGAGGAAACCATTCATCAAACATCTGATCCGGTCGGATATGGTACGTCTGTTCATCCAGTGCTTCGGAACGGATACCGTACTGATCGAACAGTTTCAGCAGATAGCGCTGCAGCCGGTCCGATTTTTCGCAGGCGCGGATTTCTTCGGCGATGGCGCTCCCGGCTTCCGGACGGAATGAAGAGAGTTCCAGCAGCCGGTCGCGACCGGAAGCCATCTGTTTCCGGACCGCTTTATATTCGCGCCGGGTTTCCGTAATCAGGGTATCATCTACCTGCTGCAGGCGTTCCCGGAAACGGGTGAACATTTCATAGCCGCCGATCACCGGCTCGGCAAAGGCGTTGAGCCCTTCGTGCAGCCAGCGAACCATCTGCTCCTCTTTGGAGCCGGTTACATACGGAACATGAATATGTACATCGCCACGCTGGCCGATTCGGTCGAGGCGGCCGATACGCTGCTCCAGCAGTTCGGGATCGTCCGGCAGGTCAATGAGTACAAGATGCGAGGCCATCTGGAAATTCCGGCCTTCGCCGCCCATTTCTGAAACCACCATCACCCGGGCCCCTTCAGGTTCGGCAAACCAGGCGGCCTGACGGTCGCACTGCACCAGCGGCATCTGTTCATGAAAATAGGCGATATCAACGCCTGAGCGGGATTTGATCGCATCTACAAGATGAATCACTTTTTCGGAGGTTTTACTGATCACCAGCAGTTTTTCTGCGGGATGCTCATGGATAAACTGAACGAGCCAGGTAACGGCAGGTTCAGATGACGTCCGGTTCTCCAATGGGATCAGATGGGGAATACGCTTTGGAAAACCGGTCATATTCCGACGCGTATTCCGGAAAATAACCCGGCCGGCACCGTGGCGATCGAGCGCATCCGCCAGTTCCTGATCGTTCATTGAATCCAGTTCGGCTTCGATCTTCCGGGCGGCTTCCGTGTAATGTGCGTGTTCGGTTTTGAATTGTTCGATGTCCGGATAGCGCTGAGGGTCCAGCAGATGCAGGCGCGCAAAATGACTTTCAAGTCCCATCTGTTCCGGGCTGGCGGTCAGCAGCAGCAGGCGTGGAATGGACCGGGCGAACTGTTCGACCATATTATATTCAATACTGCTTTCGTCCGGCGACCAGTGCAGATGGTGAGCTTCGTCGACAATCATTAAATCCCACCTGCAGCCCATTGCCTGCATGGCCCGTTGCGGATTTCCGGCGAGAAAATCAATGGACGTCAGTACCAGCTGGTCATCAAAAAACGGGTTGTTTTCGGGATCGCCGGATTCAATGGCCACGCACCGTTCTTCATCAAAAATGCTGAAAGAGAGGTTAAAGCGGCGGAGCAGTTCGACGAACCATTGGTGCACCAGTGCATGGGGAACGAGAATCAGAACGCGTTGCACGATATTGCATGCGATTAAGCGGTGAAGAATCAGGCAGGCTTCAATGGTTTTACCCAGGCCGACTTCATCGGCCAGCAGTACGCGCGGCAGCGGGCGTTCACTGACTTCCCGGGCAATGTACAGCTGGTGCGGCAGGAGATCGATGCGTCCGCCGAGCAGACCGCGAACCGGCAGACTGGACCAGGTATGGCGCATGCGCAGCGTTTCCAGCCTCAAATCAAATAATTCGTTTTCATCCACATGACCATTGAGCAACCGGTTTTCCGGCCGGTCGAATCCCGACGTGTCGGAGAGTTCGGTTTCCGGCAGCCGGAATCCATCGTCTGCGCAGTAGGTCACCAATCCATGGGGCTCCTCTTCAACGGCGGCAATGACGAACGTTTTGCCGTTGTTGGATTTTACTTCATCGCCTTCGGCAAAGCGCACGCGATTCAGCGGCGCATTCGAAGCGGCATAGTTCCGCATTTCGCCGGCTGCATGGAAAAATACCTGTACTGTCCGGGCATTTGACTCAATCACAATACCGAGTCCCAGTTCGGGTTCGGTTTCGCTGATCCAACGTTGTCCTGGGAAAAAGTTCTGCATGGCGGCGGAGAGTAGGGGAATCATTCCGGCAGGGAAATATTTTTGAACAGATTAAATCCTGCCTCTTCCGGCAATCCGCGTTATTGTGGGTGTGTTTAATCCGATGATCGGGGATCTATTATGTCTAATGAAGAGTTGCAGAACAGTCCGCTGCACGGTTTGTCGACCGAGGCCATGCTGACGGAGCTGGTTGAATTTTATGGGTGGCGTACACTGGATGCCGCGATTGAGCTGAAATGTTTCCGAATTCAGCCGACGATTGCGAGTGCTCTGGCCTTCCTGAAAAAGGCGGAATGGGCGCGGAACCGGGTGGAGGAATTTTATCTTCATGTCTACAAAGTCATGCCGAAAGGCAGTCCGGAACAGATGGCGCTGAAACCGCGTGAGCGCGGTTTTCCCCTTGGCATAAAACCCGGAAAACCGCGGCCGTTGAATCCGGAAGAAATCAGAACCCTGCAGGCCGAGCGCGGAGCACAGGCTCCGCCGGGAAAACGGGCCCCCAAACGGCCGCCGCGCAGTGCACCCTGGGTGGAGCCGGATGATGAAGAGCCGACCGAGAGCTCTTTTAAATCAAAGTTTTCCAATTCGCCCTTCAAAAAATAGAAATAGTGCGCCGCTTCAAAAACGGACGATCTATCGATAGCATGGAACCCGCAACGGGACTGAAACGCCAGTCGCCCGGTGTTTGATTTTTTAACGTGTAATGTATTTTCTGCTGATCGTATCCGCCGGAGAGTTTCTTATATCAACGATACGAAATGATTTTCCGTTATCTACTGGGCGTCCTGTCTTGGCCACATTAATTGACTGCAGAATTGATTTCGGACCGATGTCCCATGGGGCGTGCATGCGCAGAGCCCATTCCTCCGGACGGGTGGGGGCAGCTGATGCCATTTGGCTGAACGGACCGATAGAACGTCTGTTTTTACGTTGACGAACAACCTCAGATGGCTGATTCGCTCATTTTTGTTTTACGTAAATTCTATTTCCTTTAACTCGATCTACAATAATTTCTATTTCAGGCTCTATGAACTTATCAGATGAAATAACATGAACTCTTTTTCCGTCAAACAAGGCTATGCCTGATGGTTTAAGTGGTGATTTTGTAATTCCGGTTTTATTTATAAATTCATTGGATTTTGATTCTGGAGTTTCAACCAGTTCTTTTAATCCATATTTTTTCCCAACTTTTAAACCGAAGGTTTCAAGAAGAGATATAAATGCCTCACCAAGAGGCGTGTAGTTGATTAACGCTATTGCAATGGCAACTACGGCTATGATGACTCCAAATACTTCCATTTATTTATAGCGAACGGTGTGTTCTATAGGGGCTGAATTGCGGTGTGTTTATATCCAGCTGCATATGTAGCGTTGGTATATGTTCTGTATCAGCTCTTCTTGCTGATTTATGGATGAACGCTACAAATCTTTTCGGAATGAGTAAAGAATGATGTTGCGGTGCCGTGCGGGCGGTTTCCGGGCGGTGATCTTTGGTGGTGTGCATCTGCATTGACGTTCTGCACTGGGGATTCAATGCGCAAAAAAAAGTTATATTCTGTCCTATATCAGGGGCGTCCATCGTTGTTTTGTACTCATCTTTCACGCAGAAAAGTGTCCAAATTTAATTCTATGTAACGTGCACAAAAGCAGAATTTTATAAAATTTTTTGTCCAAATTTTTTTGAGGAATATTTCTGTCCAGAATCTGCGTCGGGCTTCCGTTTCGTTGGGCAAATAAGCAACGCAAAGGTTGAAGATCAAGGAGACCGACACATGAAAACAAACATCATGAATGAACGCGAAAGTGATATGAGCATCGGCGATGCACTGGCGAAAGGAGCGCTTCTCTGGACTCCGGTTTATGCCATTACAGCCAGTGCGGTTGTCTGGGGTCTGACCGCGAATTCGCCGGAATCGGTTAATTATGCCGATACGCTGCTGAAATCTCTGCTGGTTTTTGCTCCGCTATGTATCGCTGCGGAGGCTGTTCGGTGGATGCTGGTTCATAAACTGCCGCAGCTGCGACAGATCGGTTTTGAAAACCGGCAGATTGTGCGGCTTCCGCGTTTTGTTCCGCCGGGCGCTAAACTGCATCGTAAACACGCGTAACCCTTTGGCAGGCTTCCGCAGCATCCCCTCGTATTTCTATCCCCTCAGAAATATTTCGCTGCGGAAGTTCTGCTTTTTTTCAGTCACAAAAAAGCCCGCCGGAATTCCGGTGGGCTGCATTTTTCCAGAGACGGGAAGATTAGTCTTCGTATCCGTTGGGATGGGCGCGGTGCCAGTCCCAGGCGCTTTGAACGATCTCTTTGAGGTCGGCGTGCTGCGGGTTCCAGCCGAGTACGGTACGTGCTTTGGTGGCATCGGCCACGAGAGCCGTGCAGTCGCCGGCGCGGCGCGGCTGAATTTCGGCCGGAATCGGATGGCCGGTGACTTCGCGGCAGACTTCGATGACTTCCTTGACGGTGTAGCCGTCGCCGTTGCCGAGGTTGAAGGCTCCGGAAATGCCCGGTTTCAGGGCGAGAATGTGGGCCTGAGCGAGGTCTTTGATGTGGATGTAGTCGCGCACGCAGGTGCCGTCGCGGGTTTCATAATCGTCGCCAAACATGAAGATTTTTTCCCGTTTGCCTTGGGCCACCTGCAGCACGAGCGGAATCAGATGACTTTCCGGGCTGTGTGCTTCGCCATATTCCGGTGTTGCGCCGCAGGCATTGAAATAGCGCAGGAATACACATTCGACGCCGTGGATTTCCTGGCCCCATTTAAACATGTGCTCGCAGAGCAGTTTGGAATCGCCATAAACGGATTCCGGTTTCTGCGGGAGCGTTTCATCCATCGGAATACGTTCGGGCGTTCCGTAGGTGGCGCAGGTGGAAGAGAAAATCAGTTTTTTACAACCGGCCTCGATCATGGAGTGAATGAGGTTGAGTGAACCGCTGACGTTGTTTTCATAAAACGGCATTGGATCCACCATGGATTCGCCGACTTCGATGTAGGCAGCAAAATGAATAACCGCTTCCGGCCGTTCCGCCAGCAGGGCGGATTTGATTTCTTCTTTATTCCGCAGATCGCCCTTGAGGAATTTTGCACGCGGATCAACGGCCGCTCTATGGCCGCGTTCGAGGTTGTCGAAAACCACAACATCGTGCCCTTCATTGCAGAGCATCTGTGTGGTTACGCTTCCGATGTATCCGGCACCGCCGGCAACTAATACTTTCATGGCAGAATCCTTTCGTGATGAATGAACCGTAATGCGTGATTAAAGCCGGAAATGAATCCGGCTTTATCGTCGCATTTTATTATTTGATAATCTGGGCGCCCTGCGAAGGAACAATTTTTTCGATGGTCGGTTCGATGCCTTCGGCCTTGCAGGTTTCAATAATCTGTTCGCTGATGCGGTCCGCATCGGCCGCTTTCACCAGCGCGCAGACGCTGCCGCCCCAGCCGCCGCCGGAAAGGCGTGCGCCGAGTGCCCCGGCTTCTTTGGCCGCTGCAACAACGGTGTCGAGTTCCGGAATGGAGTTTTCAAATGCGGTGCGGGAGGTTTCGTGGGAGTCGAACAGATATTGACCGAAGGCTTCGATGTTGCCGTCGGCCAGCAGTTTTACTCCATCTTCCACGCGATGGATTTCCCAGACGACATGAGTGGCGCGCTGCGCCGCCTCGGGATCGATTTTACCTTTATTGGCTTCAAAATCTTCGAGGGTGATGTCGCGCAGGGCTTTTACTTCGTAACTGACCAGTTTGTTCAGTTCGGCAGCGGCTTTTTCGCAGCTTTCGCGGCGGGCGTTATATGGGGAATCTTTCAGCTTGTGTTTGATGTGCGGGTTGACCATCAGGAACATCACATCATCCGGCAGTTTGACGGGATAGGTTTCCAGACTGCGGAAATCGGAGTGGATCAGTCCGTGGTGTTCGCCGAAAATGCTGGAGAACTGGTCGAGCAGGCCGCAGTTGCAACCGGCAAAGACATTTTCACATTTCTGGGCCAGCTGGCCGATTTCCTTTTTGCTGATATCCTGGCCAATCTCTTTACCGGCATACTGCAGGGCGGCATAGGTGGTGGCCACTTCCAGCGCGGCGGAAGAGGAGAGTCCGGCCCCCATCGGGATCGAGCCGAGGAAGGTGCAGTTGATACCATCCACAAGAATACCGTGTTCGGTGGCGAGGTAGTAAAAATTGCCTTTTACGTAGTTGGCCCAGTAGCTGTCGATCCGTTCATCGCAGGTGGCGGAAAATTCGTAGGATTCGCGGACGTCGCCGGCGGTGACGTGAATGCCGGGTTTGTCAGACTTGGAAATGCAGAAACAGTGGCCGAAGTTGATGGCGCATGAGAAGGTGGTTCCGTCATTATAGTCGGTGTGATTGCCCAGTACCTCAATACGCCCCGGGGCATAGGATACGGTGGTCGGCTCAACGCCGTAAATTTCTTTGTGGATGGCTTGAGCTTCGGCTACTACATTTTCATCATACATGGGGTGTCCTCCTGACAGATCTGGTTATGAGCATTCCAATGTATGGAATCCGGCAAGACAAATCCATGGGATAACCTTGCAAAGACATGGACAAAAAAAGCGAAATGTGCTTTTTTTGTCACATGCTTGAGTCTATGCACCATACCATCAACCAGAAGGTTTCAGAAATTTTCGACCTTTATACGGAGCTGCATGATATCCGCATTACGCTGTTCAGCCCGGACGGAAACCTTATTTATCCTGATGCGGTGAACCGTCCGAACTGCGATCATTGCCGGCTTCTGCGCGAAGATCTCGGGCTGGAAATGAAATGCAGGGCACTGGACCATAAAATGATGCGTGTGGCCTTTGAACGGCAGGATATGATTACCTATACCTGTCATGCCGGTATGCGTGAGGTGACGGCCCCGATTCTGGTGAATAACGAACTGGCCGGTTATGTCATGCTCGGCCAGTTCCGCAGTGAATCGGCCCCGGAGGAATCGCCGTATTCCAGGGATTGGAAAAAGGTGAAAGGCGATGATGTACTTCAGCAGGCCTATGAGCAGACCGCTGTTTTCCCGGAAGGTAAAATTGAAACCCTGATCCGTCTTTTTCATCATCTGCTCGATTTCATCATTGGCGATCAGATGATTCAGCATAAGGATTATGACCTGATCGCCCCGGTCATTGAGCGGATCCGGGAACACCCGGAGCAGGAACTGCAGCTGGATGAAGCCTCGCGGCTGGTCGGGCGCAGTGCCTCCACGGTTTCGCGTGTTTTTAAAAAAGTGACCGGTCTCAGTTTTAAGCAGTATCAGGTCAATTACCGTCTCGAACGTGCCGCCGCGCTGCTCAAATCCAAACCCAATTCGCCGGTGGCCGAAATCGCTCTGTCTGTCGGTTACGACGATGCACTCTATTTTTCCCGTGTTTTCCGCAAGCATTTCAGTTGCTCGCCTTCCGAATTCCGGCTCCGGGAAACGTCGCCGCCGATCCATGCTGCTTAATCCTCATTTCCGGCATTCGTTTGTGCGGGTTTCGTCCGATTGCGTACTTTTATGGGAATTGTAAAAAATGCATTCTGACCGGTTGACAGCGGCAGAGCGCATCCGTATATTCCCTGCCTTTCTTAAGGGTGATTAGCTCAGTTGGTTAGAGCGCATGCTTGACATGCATGAGGTCACTGGTTCGAATCCAGTATTACCCACCATATTTAAGCACTCCGGATTTCCGGGGTGCTTTTTTGGTGAAGAAGCACCGAATGTCGGTACAAAACTGAACGGACCCCCCGATTTTGAAGACGATCATTGGAACACATAGTGGAAATTTTCATGCCGACGATGTTTTTGCCGTTGCGGCTTTGACGCTGCTGTATCCGGAGTATGAGATTAAGCGTTCGCGTGATCCGGAAGCCTGGGCGGAATGTGATATTCTTGTGGATGTCGGGGGGCGGTATGATCATGAGGCGAAGATCTATGATCACCATTTTAAAAACGGTCCGACGTATGAGGATGGTTTGAAAATGTCGTCGGTGGGTTTGGTATGGAAGCACTATGGTGAGGAGATCTGCGGGAATCCGGAAGTTTCCGGGCAGGTGTGCCGGCAGTTGATCCGCCAGTTTGATGCGATTGATAACGGGATAAAGCTGTCTGAGCCGCTGGATGAATTTGCGGATGTGCGGGAGCTGAGCTTGACGACATCGATCTCAATGATGAATCCTTCCAATCCCTTTAAGGCTGATGAAGTCTTTGCGGGTGAGGTGGATCGTGCGCGACTGCTGATTAAGGCGGCCATTACCCGGGCAAAGCATTGGCTGAACAGTCGTGAGGGGCTGGAGAAGGCGCTACAGGAGGCTTTGGCTGAAAAGCGGGCCTATATCCTTGTTCCGGAGGACTGCAAATGGCAGGAGCATCTGTTTAACAGTCCGGGGAATGAGTCCATTCTTTATGCCGTTTTTACCAAGGGCAGAAAGTGTTTTGCGCAGGCTGTTCCGTCGGCGTTGGGGGAATATTCCAACCGCAAGGATTTTCCTGAGGCCTGGGCCGGTCTGATGGATGATGCCTTTAATGAAGCAGCGGGGATTGCCGATGGAATCTTCTGCCATCAGGGGGCATTTCTTCTTGCGACGGGTTCCTTTGAATCGACGCTCAAACTGGTTGAATATGCAATCCGGGCGTGATCAGGTGAGGAATGTTTTCTGGAAGCAGGCAGTAATGGACGAATATTTCCATCATTACCGTTTCCGGCCTTCATCTACATGAACAGGCGCCGGGCAAAAAATACGCCGCATCCGGAGATTCCGATCAGGACCAGCGAAGCGGGTTCCGGAATATTGGTTACTGAAATTTCGGTAAATTCAAATCCGCTGTTCGCTACTTCGTGGGGCAGGTTGACGCGAATCCGCATAGCCCAGCTGGCTACATCACTTTCGGAGAGTGGAGACGGATTGATAAGATCTGCCAAAACCACCGTCTGTGGTGAGGTATCCTGTGTGTCGTCAATCCACAGCAACTCGCCGACATAATCGCCCAGGGTATCATAAAGAACGATGCTCACATTATAATATCCAGCGGCTACCGATGCATACGGAGTAATGCCGGCACCCGTATAGTTAGAGATATTCATGCTTCCTCCGGAAGCTCCCCCCAGCTGCCAGTCCATGCCGGTATCCACTAAATCCGTACTTGTATTCAGTAGGGTTACGATACCGCTTCCGCCATTGTCTGACACAGAGGCGTTACCAAAGGTATAGGAAATATTATTCGTATTATCCAGGGTGTCCACAATCACGCCTGCCTGCAGCGTTCCGGCCGTCACAAGCCCCGCCAGCATAAAAATTATTTTTTTCATATCTGTTTTCTCCAGTTTTGTTCAGGTGTGCTGTTTTTCAGGCGGTTATCTGCACTGACTCAGGGATTCGCCAGTAAATCAGTTGCATTGTAAACCTTGCTCTCCATGAGCTTTGGGGTACTGTGAAGCACGATAAATGCATGCATTTTTAATGCCGTTGTCGGATTTGTTATAATAACAGAGGAAAAGAAATGATCTGTTTTCGAACGTTTGCTCCGCGTGCAGGCGTTACTGTCCGCCCGCTCAGATACCTGACGGCAGTGCTTTTCTTTGGGTTGTTCATCGGCGGTACTCTGCATGCAGTCGCACAGGTGAGAATTACCGGATTCAATGGCAACGGTTTTCTCAGCTGGACGAATAGTTTAAGTAATACTGTCGGGACGGTTCAGTGGTCGCCCAGTCTGATCGATGCGGACTGGAGTTCGGATTGGAGGGCACTGCATCAGATTTCAATCACGAACGAAACGATGTCGGTTTCGGTGCCGATGTTCTACCGGGTGGTGGTGTCCACGAACCGCCATTCCGGAATAAATCTTGCCGGTTGGACGACTGCGCTCGGGGACGGTATTTATGCACCGGACGGTATATCTGCGGTAACGACCAATGATATTGAGACCAGGCATTTTACCGAGTACAGCGAACTGGAGGCCAACGGCTATCAGCGCCGAATCATGGCCCACAACATTCTGCTCAAGCGTATCTATGATGATGACGCAACGAATTTTGTTCATGATTGCGGATATGCTTTCCGGTTGCCGTATCTTCCGGCAACCACCAACCCGGTGCTCAATGCGCAGACGCTGGAAGGCGGTCTCTTCATCTGGGACGGGGAAGAACAGCTCGACTATGGCGGCGCATTTCAATGGGTTCTGAACCCCTGGGACGATGCATTCGGCGATGTGCAGGTGTGGACCGGATTCGGGAGCAACGAATGGGTTAAGGTAGGTTTTCTGGAACCGGACACCGAGTGGCATGAGGTCCGGATGCAGATTGATTTCCAGACACAGAGGGTCAGCCTCTCGATTGACTGTAATCTGTTTCCTTTTGTTTTCACGGCCACGCCCAAAGTGGGGTGGGATCCGGAAAGTGCGGCGCGTCTGCAGGTGGAAATTGTGAGCACTTATCCCGGAGCCACCGGCTATGTGCACAAGGCGCACGTTAAGGATTGGTTCTGGTACTGGAATCCATAATAAACGGCCCGGAAGGCCCGGTCATTTTCTCCTATGCATATTCGCTCGATCATTCTAACCGTTATTTTCCTCTGTACCTGGATTATTGCAGGACTCCATGCGCAGTGGGCCGCCCTGTGGCCGAGCGGAGTGGCTCTGCTGGCGGTGTTTCTGTTGAACCGGACGATTACCGGCTTGCTGCTGGGAGTCGTTGCGGGATTGATTCTGCTGGCAGACGGGAATCCGGCTGCTGCATTGTTTTCGTTTTTTGCGGACCATCTGAAACCCGTACTTTCCAGTTCGTGGAATCTGAGCGTACTGGTGTTCACGCTGCTGCTGGGTGGATTTGCGGCGCTGATTGAAAAAGGCGGCGGACTGCAGTCGCTGACAGAACAGCGGCTGACTTCCGGAAAACAGTCGGACCGGTGTGTGCAGTGGAGTGCTTATTTTCTGGGTCTGATCTGTTTCTTTGATGGGCTGGCGAACAGTATGCTGGTGGGCAAGTCGATCAGTCCCATGGCGAAGCGGGCCGGTGTTTCAAAGCAGCGCCTGGCGTATATCGTCGATTCGACCAGCTCCGCGGTGGCGTGCGTGGCCGTAATTTCGACCTGGATCGCCTATCAGCTGGCAATGATTAAAGAAGGGCTGGAGCAGGCCGGAATTGAAGCCCGTCCGTTTGGGCTTTTCCTGAAATCGATCCCGTTTAATTTTTACTGCTGGTTTACGCTGATTCTTCTGGCGGTGGTGATTTCCCGCAACTGGAATATCGGAAGAAATAATAATGCGTCCCCCAAAGTGCGGGAGCTCTTAAGACAGGACGGTCCTGATTTTCGGGGCTCGGATGCTTCTTCCTGGCGGAATGCTGTCCTTCCTTTGGGGTTCCTGATTACCGGGCTGCTGGCCGGCCTTTATATTGACGGGGTTGAGGGTGGTTTATGGCCGCTGACTCTGGAGAAAGTCTCGGCGGCATATGGGAATGCCAATGCAGCATTGGTACTGGTGATGGTGAGTGCGGCGGCCGGTGGAGTTGCGTTTGTGATGAATGCAAAACCGATCAGAGCCGGCGGAAGAAATCCGGTGAAGGTTTTTGGAGAAGGAATCGGGCATTTGCTGAAGCCGGTGCTGATTCTGATTGCAGCGTGGCTGCTGAGCAGTGTGCTCAAAGCCCTGAATGCTCACGAAGTATTAACGGCCATACTGAAGGGAAATGTCCCTCCGACGGTTTTCCCGGTGTTGGTTTTCAGCACAGGTGCTTTAATCTCGTTCACCACAGGAACGTCGTGGGGTACAATGGGCATTCTGATGCCGCTGGTGCTGCCGTCGGCCATCGGACTGGCCGATGGTGAAATTACCCCGGAGATCTATGTGGCCATTGCGGCCGTTTTCAGCGGTGCGGTTTTCGGGGATCATTGCTCACCGTTCAGTGATACCACGATTGTTTCATCCATTTCCTGCGGGATTGAACCGATGGAACATGTGAAAACCCAGCTGCCTTATGCGCTGATCGCTTCGTTCGTGGCGATTGCGATCGGCTTTCTTCCGGCGGGTTTCGGTTTGAATCCCTATGTATCATTGGGCATCGGTGCGCTGCTATTGTTTGCTCTGCCATCGGTTTTCAACAGGGCCGGCCGGAGGTCGGCGGCACGCTGATATATCGCGCTCTTCCGGGCGCCTTGAATGGATGAAAAATGGCTGAAGATCTCCAATGCATCGCAAAAAATAATGTCCGGCGGTTTATTGCATTCCGACTGCTGTTTAATGCTCGATTTTATTATCCGGTTTTTGCAGTGATCTTTCTCGATTTCGGTCTGACACTGGATCAGTTTGCGATATTGAATGCCATCTGGGCGGTGACGATTATTCTGGCGGAGGTTCCGTCGGGTGCACTTTCGGATCTGATCGGTCGGAAAAAGCTGCTGATACTGACTTCCGCCCTGATGGTGGCCGAGATGACGGTGTGGGCTTTTGCGCCGAAAGATCATTCAGTCCTGCTGTTCTGGGTGCTGGCACTGAACCGTATTATCAGCGGTTTGGGGGAGGCCGCCGCCAGTGGATCGGACGAAGCCCTGGTTTATGACAGTCTCGAAGAGGCGGGGATGGAGAATCAATGGTCGCATGTACTGGAGTCCGTAATCCGGTGGCGGTCGGCAGCGTTCATGTTTGCGATGATACTCGGCGGGCTGGTTTATGATCCAGTGATCCTTTCCGGGGTGACCGGACTGGAAATCAGTAAAGCACTGACGATGCGGCTTCCGTTGTATCTTACCTTGTTTACTTCTATTCTCTGCCTGATCAATTCCCTGGGATTCTGCGAGTCGAAACGGCCGCATGAAACATCTTCAATATCGGTTGGCGAAGCCTTCCGTCAGACGCTGGCGGCCGGAAAATGGATTATGCGGACACCGTTTGCTCTGGTGGTTATTCTGGCCGGTGCTTTTCTGGACAGTCTCATTCGAATGTTCATTACGCTGAATTCGGAATATTACCGATTGATTCATTATCCTGAATTTGCGCTGGGTCTGATCGGGGCCGGTATGGCACTGCTTAATTTTGTGATTGCACCGATGGCACGAAAGCTGGTGGACCGCCAGTCGCCGGGAAGGGTATTCAGTGCGGCCAGTGCATTCGGGTTGGCCGGTTTTCTGGGGGTGTCCTTTTTTATTCCATATGCCGGCCTTTTGTTCAGTGTATTGCTGTTGAGCGGATTTTCGATTGCGACCTTCGCAATGTCGGTTTATCTCAACCGGTTAGCGGATCATTCCATTCGGGCGACGGTACTCAGTTTTAAAGGCATGGCATTGAATCTGGGGTATGGTTTTATCGGCGTCGTTTATGCCCGGTTGCTGAACTATCTCGAATCAGCAAAGTCGCTGGAACCGGGGTCTGATGAGCTGTTTAAGGCCGGCACACAGTATTTTTCGCCCTATTTCCTGATCGGCAGTCTGGCGGTGGTGCTCTTTGTCCGGTTCCGGTATCCGAAAATCAGTGCATTCCGGAGACCGGCAGACTAGGGGACTGAAGGAGATGCGGTTTGACCGGTGAAACATTCTAAATCTGAAATTTGATCATCTTATCGGGGTTTTAATTGGGTGTATGATTGGTATAACTGCACTCGTTAACAGGAGTTTGAATAATGAAAATCAGTTATTTCTGTCCGATCTGGGGCAGTGATGAAATGCCGTTTGAGCAGTTTTGTGACAAGGTGCTGGAAGCCGGATTTGACGGCATTGAGCTTTCATATGATATGGGGGACGAAAAACAGCGCGAGCAGCGGGTTGAAGCCATGAAAAGCCGTGGGATTCCGCATGTCGGACAGCATTGGCAGACGATCAATCCCGATGTGGATGAGCATATTGAGGAGTATAAAAAACAGCTGGAATGGATCATCGGGACCGAGCCGCTTTATATCAATTCACAGACCGGGCGCGACTGGTTCAGCTTTGAAGACAACCGGCGGATCCTCGCAGCGGCCAAAGCTCTCAGTGCATCTTCCGGTGTTAAAATCATCCATGAAACGCATCGCGGTAAATTTTCCTATGCCGCCGCCGTTACCCGCCGTTTTCTGGAGGCCGATCCGGAGTTGCGGATCAATTTCGATGCGTCGCACTGGTGCTGTGTTTCAGAATCACTGCTGGAGGATCAGCAGGACAGTGTTGAACTGGCGATCAGCCGTGCGGATCATATTCACGCCCGTATCGGATTTCAGGAAGGACCGCAGGTATCCGATCCGCGTGCCCCGGAATTTTCCGATGCGCTGCATGCACATCTTGTGTGGTGGGATCAGATTGTGGAACGTAAAAAAGCCGCCAACGAGGATCTCATCATCTGTTCGGAATTCGGTCCGTGGCCCTATATTCCGTCGGTGCCGTACACGCTGCAGCCGCTGTGTGATCAATGGGAAACCAATGTTCATATGATGAATCTGCTGCGGGAACGCTACGACTGAAGCGTTCAATACCGCAATGGAATTTCCGGAGGATGCACGGCTCCCGGAGCGGCATCCTCTGAATTGGAAAAGAAAAACCGCCGCCGGGGCCGTTTTGATTACGACCATCGGTGCGGCGGTGATCGGACTCCTGGTTTTTTGTTCCGTATATTATTGAACGAACGGCTGCTTCAGTTCCACATCGATGAAACGAAACATACCGGTAGGAATATGCACGTTTACGGTTCCGGAATCAGAGCACTCGAACGTTTCGCCACTGAGCAGATCGGTCATTGTTAAGACATCCACTCCCTGGAATTTTACGACGGCGGTTTTGGCCGAAGGGTTGATGTAGCCGCTGTCGAGAAGGGTGAGACGAATATGATTCGGCGCAGACTGCGCGGTCACCCAGGAAACACCGCCCCGGACAGTGACCGGAAGATTGCGGGCGGCTTCCTGAATATCAGCTTCGATGGTTTTATAATATTCATCGGCTTTGAAGACCTGGGTCCCGTCGGCAGAATAATAATTGCGGCCGTCAGTAATGTATTCTTTCAGAATGTTTTTATACATCGGGTGCATGTGATCCGTCAGTTTGCCGCGCGGTGCATTGGAATCGGCGAATACACCGGACTGGGGCGGGGTGATCATAACCACGCCGTTTTCAAAGGGCGGAAGAAAGTTGAGGCGGCGATCGCGGACACCGGCGGCGTAGCGGGAATAATCCCATTCCACAACGGGCGCGCCCGGCCATGAACCGTTCAGACGCTGGAAAACCATCGGGTTGGCCTCTTCGTCGGCCTGATCGAAAAAAGTCATCCATTTGACATTGTTTCCGTAATTGATGAAGCGTTCATCGGGATCCTTCATGCTGAGGTGCACCGGGTTCAGGCTGATGAGTTCATCGCGCTGCGGTACGTAGAGCGCTCCTTTGGCAATCAGTTCCCAGAGTATCGACATATAGTCCTGATCGACCGCGAAGTTGTTGATGTAGGTTGCGCCGCAGGAAATGTTGTAGATCATCTGCCGCAGGAAATGGTTCGGCAGCATCTGGTGGGAATGCTGGCGTGTGCGGTCGAAGCTGGTATTGTCACGTGCGCAACGTGCGCCCCACTGGTCGACGGATCCGGCCGACCAGATTCCGAGACGGGAGGCCACACTCTGCTCCATGGTTTTATCAGTGGTTTCTTCAAGCGCCGGAATAAAGACATCGGCATATTCACCGGAGATGAGTCCCGCCCAGAAAGGCAGGTAGACAATACCGTTCCAGAAGGCGTGTTTGGTGCGCACAAATATTTTTGCTGCACCGGTTTTTTGCGCATAAGCCGCCATGGGGTAGAAATGATTTTCCATAACCCAGGCAAAGGCGGCATCGTGCTGTTCAAGTTCCGGATAAATCGTGACGACTTTTTTTTCGTGTTTTTCTGCGTAGTCGAAAACATTTTTCTGCGTTTGCAGACTGGTCTGAAAGGGATCATTTCCGTGTCCGCCCCAATAGGCAATGCCGGGGACGCCGTCGAAACAGTCGATCAGCTCTTTGGTCATTTCCTTTTCGCTGAAGACATATTTTTTCCGCCGGTCCCGTTTTTTCTGATAGTCCGGATGGAAGCCGGAGCGGTCCACATTTTCAACACGCGGGAGATGTTTTCCGCCGAGAAAAACCGGACTTGAATATCCCGCTTTTTCAATGATTTCAATATACGGGCCGCCGCTGCCCTTGCGGCTTTCTGTCATGAACGTGACCACAGGACGGTCTGTTTCCCAGTCCGGTTTTTTGAAAGATTTCAGCTGTTGGCGTGCCTGTGCGGTTTTTTCAATCATTTCGCGGATATTCCCGGGCGGCATCAGGTTTTCGTACGCGGTTTTCCAGTCGCTGGAATCGAGGTTGATGATATGGACGCAGCTTCCTCCGCTCTGAGCACTGGCGAGTATGATCAGATTTTTATCCGACGGTTTCCACATATCGTTATAGGCAAAGCGGTTTACAAGCACTTCCGTTTTTTCCGGATCAGCCTTGAGGTCGGTCGGCAGCAGAAGAACACGCGAGCCGAAGAGAACAAACAGTTTGTTTTCCTTTCCGTCTTTGATCTGCTCGGGCTGTGCAACGCGGTAACCGAATCCATCGATCTGGCGGCGGAGCCGGGCAATCCGGAAGGTGGTGTTTTCCGCAGTGTCGATGTCGAAGCTGCTGACGTGTGCATCCTGAATCATCGAGGTGGCGCCATAAATAATCTCATCATCACCGTCACCATTGAGATCGGCAATTTTAAGGTCGCCCACTCCGCCGGCCGATTTTTTGATGCGATTGAACGGTTTTTCTTCCAGCGGTTCAAAACAATAGAAATGGCCTCCCGCACTGTTGCTCCAGATGACACCGTGTACGATGAGCACTTCGGAACCGTCTTTGCGTTTCATCGGGCGGATAAAGTTGGTGACGTGTTTGAAATCCTCCGGTCGGGATTTGTAGGATTTACCCCAGGGTTTTTCTTTTGAATAAACCCTGGAATCAATGGTTTTAATCAGTTCGCCCTCTGCCGTGAGATAGTAGAGGTTCATATCATATCCGCCACAGACGACATACGGAGTGTTGTCTTTGTGGATGACTGTAACGGCATTCATCGGTGCATCGGAAGGTTTGAACGACCACATTAATTGACCATTGGAATCCAGACAGTAGATTGAGCCGTCGGCATTGGCCGTGAGGATTTCATCGGACCGGTCGCCGGTGATGTCGGCACACCAGACATCGCGGTTCATAAAACCGGAGAGTTTGTTTTTCCATCCAATGGTCCCTTTCGGAGAGATGGCCAGAACGGTGCCGTCGTAATCGCTGGCGACAATATAGGTTGTTCCGTTTTTCTGTGCCGTCCGAACTTTTGAAACGGTATGACCGGTTTCAATGCTGGTGATTGCCGAGGCAAGCGCGGCACCCGTTGTAATCACCAGTACTGCTGTTAAAACGCATTTCTTGCTGATCATCAGATAATCCCCGTTGTTTGCGCAAGAGACGCAATATAACAGAGGCTTTGGACGCAATGGGTATACGCTTCTGCGTTTAGTTTATATGCAATTTTGCCACAAGAAAGGCGCAACTCATTGTTGCGCCTTTCTTGTGAAAATTGGCTTGGTTATTTACATCATGAATCTGCGGCGGACAAACAGGAGACCGATTCCGACAGCTGAAACCATTCCCATTGTGGCCGGTTCCGGAACGGCTATGACTTCAAAGGAGGTTATAACGCGATCCGTGAGACCATGGACCGATTCGGCACGCGATGAGCTGAATCCGCCATACAGGCTGGTTGCAGTAAAGAGATCTTCGGATGTTGTGATTCCGGTATCGGATATGCTTCCGATAACGCTGTCGGTGGTCTCATTATAAAGAGAGACCGTGTAGGACCAGTCATTTGAACTGGCCCCCGCAACCAGGTTGAGGGAAAACGTAATGGAATCACTGGTCGTGTCGCCGATGTCATCCAGACCAAACAGGGTGTCGGAAAATGTCGCGCTGCCCAAGTCGACGTCGAGGTCACTCTTAATCCCGAGTTTGTAGTTGTCGGTACCCAATCGGTTCAGATAAGCACGTATTGCGCTACTGCCATTTAGAGTATCGTTGATGATTAGGCTGAACGCATCATTGTTGCCAGTCGGGGCATTTTCAGTCCACGAAATGGTCTGAGATACCGTGAAATCGTTATTGCCTGAATCGGCCCTCAGGTTTTCGCGGAATATCCCGTATTTCCATTGATCCGTTCCCGTGGCTAATATGACTGATCCGCCATCGGTTGGGTCGACTGTATTTCCGTTGGCATTCCAGGTGCTGCCACCGGCGGCTCCCTGCTCGTCCAATGCGCCGGCTGTATAGCCGGCTTCGTCAAAGCTCACTAGAGTTGCCTGTGCGTTGAAGACCGCGGCAATCACCGTGAGTCCAAGTATCCGGTTTTTCATATTATGCTCCTTTTTTGCTTTCTGCATCATTACATGTAGCTTGAATACGAGTCATGCTGATGAAAACCGGATGATTGCGAAATATACATAACGGCCAATGATATATGAAATATTGTCAGCACCTCTTTTTGAGGGGATTATGGTTGGGTGATTTGAAGCCGGAAAAAGAGATTTTCTTTTGCTGAGCCGTCGAGAGTTTTTTCGGCAAGATCATAGGCGGGATTGGTGGTGGCTGAACTCGAATAGGAAGACCAGTTGGAGAGCCAAGGTCCGGAAACAAGGTTGGTGGTCCATTCCTGAATGTAGCTGACCCCGGGGTTGGTATGGACGAGCTGAGGATGTGCAAAGCCCATGGTGTTGTCGGGATAAAAATTTATCCAGGGTTTCGGCGGGGTGGAGCCGGGATCGTTCGGATCGCCGCCGAGGGCATATTCCATCTGATCAGACACGCCGTCGCTGTCGGTATCCGACCACGAATTTCCGGGCAAACCGTTGGTGCTGGAAAATTCGCCCCAGCCGTTATCGGGGAAAAAAGGTTCGTTCAGTTCAATGTCGATGAAACGCCAGAGGCCCAGTGGTACATCGATGGTGGCGGAGTTATCGGAAACGGGAAAAGCGGTTCCGTCCATGATGTCACTTACCGCAACAGGGGAAACCGTGTTGAACGTAACCGTTGCCTGTCGGTCTTTGGGGTTGAGGTAACCGCTGTCCACCAGCGTAAGGCGCAGGTGGGTGGGGGCGGTTTGGGCGACAACCCAGGCGACGTTTCCGGACACGGTTACAGGTAGTTTTGCGGCACTGTTCGTGATGGCATTGGCGACAGTGATGTAGAAGGTATCTGCTGCGTAGGTTGCGGCTCCGTCGCTGGAAATATAGTGCCGTCCGTTGCTGATGAATTCCTGCATGATGTTTTTATACATGGGGTGCAGGTGATCGGTCATTTTTCCGCGTGCGGCGTTGGTGTTTGCAAACATGCCGTCCTGTACCGGCGTTACCAGTACGATTCCGTTCGGATAGGGCGGAATAAAGTTCTGGCGCCGGTCTATTACGCCGGCGGCATAGCGTGAGAAATCCCATTCCGTGTTCGGTGCGGCGGGCCAGGTTCCGTTCATACGACTGAAAACAAACGGATTATTCTCTTCAAAGGATTGATCGTAGAAAGTGGTCCATTTGTTATTTTCACCGTCTTCAAGGTAGTGTTCATCGGGGTCATGCATGCTCAGATGTACCGGAGAGAAGCTGACAATCTCTTCCCGTTTCGGAATGTAAAGAGCGCCTTTGGCGATGAGTTCCCAGGCGAGGCTCAGGTAGTCGGCATCCACGTACGTAATGTTGAGCATGGTTGCTCCGCCGGCCAGGTTGTAAACCATATTCCGCAGGAAGTGGTTCGGCAGGCGCTGATAGGAGTGCTGGCGCTGGCGGTCGAAGCTCGGGTTGTCGCGGGAGCAGCGCATGCCCCAGGTATCGAGTGCGCCGCTGGCCCACAGTCCCATACGTCCGGCAACACTCAGCTCACAGGTTTTGTCCGAGGTCTCTTCCAGTAGTGAGGTGAAGGCTTCGGCAAATTCGCCGTTGCGCATACGTTCCCAGGCGGGAAGATATACAGCACCCTGCCAGAAGATGTTTTTATTGCGGATAAAGATATGGGCGTTGTTGGTCCGGGCATATTCCGCAAGCGGATAGAAACGGTCTTCCATCACCATTTCAAACGCGTCGGACGAACCATTCATTTCCGGCCAGATCAGGCAGGTTTTTTCGCCGTTCTGCAGATCAATGATGCCTTTAAGGGTGTCCAGACTGTAATAATAGGGATCGTTGCCATGACCGCCCCACATGGCGATTCCTTCGCCGCCGTCATCTTCAGTCGCCACCTGACCGAGAATCCAGGATTCGGTTTTGGTATAACTCCGGCGGCCGTCGCGTTTATCGCGATATTCCGGATTTGAGGCCAGCACGGTATCGCGGTCCCAGTCGTCGGGATCCTGCGCATAGCTGTCCCAGTAATAGTTCATAAACACCGGTGTGTCGGAATAGCTCATGATATCCTGAGCCACCGGGTGGGACGGGTTTGCGGCCGTCAGAACGACCTCCACCGGGTCACGTTCCCATGCCGGTTTGGTAAAGGTTTCCAGCAACGTTTTTATCTGATCCGTGTTGGCAATGATGGAGGCGATTTTTCCGGGGGGTTCGAGTGCTTCAAAATCGGAATGCCAATCGGGATGCTGGGGGTCGATAATATGAATGCAGCTCCCGCCACTTTGCGCCGAGGCAAGCAGGATTTTGCCGGAAGAAGAATCCTGCCAGAGATCATTGAAGGCATAGGAGCACTGATAGTTTACGGCCGAGCTGACCAGATTGCTGTCGCCACTCGGAGCTGCATCCAGCAGTGTCGCTCCGCACAGAACAAAAATTTTATTTTCGTTTCCGTCCGGATAGTAGACCGCCTGGGTCACCCGGTAACCGGTATCCTGCTTATTGCCTGTAAGAATCCAGCTCCGTTCTTCGAGAGTTGCCGGATTAAAATGAACAATCTGGTCATCGTTCAGTCCTGACGATCCCATCAGCACTTCGAAATTTCCATCACCGTCCTCATCGACAATCTGCATATCGCCCAGCACTTTCGGCCCACCGATATCGTGGGTGAGGTAGGGGAGATCGGCCAGCGGTTCAAAGAAGTAAAGTTCGCCATTTACCTGCATGGCATTACAGGAACCGTGCACCACCAGTTTTTCACTGCCGTCGTTTTGGGGCAGTGGACGGAGAAAAGTGGCGTTATGCAGATTATCGGGCGGCGCGTTGTCGCCCCAGGGGTTGGAAATGGAATAGGTTTCGGAATAGATCGATTTAACCGGTGTGCCGGCGGCATCGAGATAGCGGATATATTTATCGTAAGCACCGCAGACCACATAAGGGGTTCCATTGGAATGGACCGTGCATACCGTGTACATCGGGGGAAGGTGCCCGCTGTTGTTCGGGGTATAGTTCCAGAGGTTGGAACCGGTCGCGCTGTTTACGCAATAAACAAGACCGTCGGCACTGGCCGCCAGAATTTCATCGGATCCGTCACCGGTGAGATCATCGCACCAGAGATCGTGATTCATGTAACCCGAGAGATGGTTGGTCCAGAGCGCCGTACCGTCCCAGGTCATACCGATCAGGGCTCCTTCATAAGTGCTTCCGATAATCAGCGTGTTGGTGCCGTCCGTTGCCGTGCGGACTTTCTGAATGGTCCATCCGGTGTCGATACTGGTCAGTGGTTGCGGGGTATCAGGATTATTTCCGGCGGAGAGCACTGCCTGGTCTACGATTCCGCCGCTGCCGTCTTCGGTGGCCAGCCGGATTCCGATGTAATCATATTCACTGATATCATCAAGGCCACTACCGAAGCCTGACAGCGGGAGGTCGCTGGAAAAGGTCTGCATCAGAGCGGCTGTCCCTGTAAAAGTTCCATGAGACTGGTTGACTTCGGAGGTGCTGTAATTGCCGGTAAGAAAATCGGTATGGCCGGCGGTTCCGTTAAGTGTGCCGATTTTCCTGGAGGCGTAATTGAGCCCGACAAAAAATTTTCCGCTTTCCGGGGTGTCTGTTTTTTTCCAGCCGATGATCTGATAGGTCAGGTTAAGCTGGGTTCCCGAAGCACCGGCAGGCGGCATCCAGTTGACCGAAAACTGAATGACATTTCCTGTGGCCGATCCGACGGAAATCACCTGGGTGAGTCCACCCTCTGAGCGGGTTGTAGTATTTGAAGCATTCCCGTTGCTGAGGTCCCAGCTGCCTTTATGGTCCCAGCCGGCATCCAGTTCTTCAAATGCGGTCTCATTGTTTCCGGTATTTGCTTCGGTGCCGTTGACAAAAGATCCGTCGATCATAAAATTGCCATGCGCGGTTTCAATCATTACGGCAAGCAGCAGGCCGGCGAAAATCCGGATGCCGGATATCGCCTGACGGTTTACGGCGCGCCGGGTGCACAATGGTTCTTTCCCCCTTTTAATACTGTTCATCCTGACTCCTCTGATATCCAAAGCATGATATTTATAACCTGCCTAAAATAACGAAGGTTCAAAGGGTGGAACTATAGGTAATAACGCATTGTTTATGCGTATAAACGCCAATTCCGGAAGGGCGAAAAAAAGACGGATATTTCCGGTTCAGACGGATTTTTCGGCGTATGGCAAAATTTCGCATCTTTATTACAACATCGTATATAGCTCAGGTTCTGAAAAACCGTTTCTCTCTCGCTGTTGAATGAGCCGCTGTGGGCGGCGCGCTTCTTCCGCAGGATGATCAGAAGCGAAATGGATAACCTCCAGAGGAGATAAAACAGGATGAAGATGAATAAACAATATGTTGCTTTAGGTCTGGGCCTGATGCAGGCGGTAGCGTTGCAGGCTGCCACGGTTGATTTTACCGCGGTCGAGGGGTATGTGACCGGGTTGCTGAATGATAACAGCAACTGGAGTGCGGACCAGTGGACGGTTGATGCCGCTTCCGGAACCTGCACGGAAGACGGTTATAAAAGTGCAATATATGTAACGGAATCCGCGGCATTTTCCGAAGGCCTGGGCTATAAAGTATCCGCTGTCTTTACTTTTGAGGATCTTTTTGATCCGTCGAGTAAGCAAAGAAAGCCGTTATTTAATACCGGGTTTTCGGCGACCAACGATGTGTTCAGTCTGAGCGATCAGCTGGTGCTGTCATTTGATCGTGAAAATATGAATTATTCAATCGACCTGCAGTCTGACTGGGGCTCTAACGGTGGCGATAATGTAGTAGGAACCGGCGGAAGTGCCAGTGATACGTTTTCTGCTTCTGACGTCGGCATCACACGGGGAGTTGATGAAGGGAGTTCGAATCTGGTGAGTGACCGGATTCAGCTGACCTTCATGTTGACTGCCGGCGAAACCACGAATGACTGGATTGGTACGGCTGTGGTAACCAATCTTGATACCGGTGCTGAAATCGGGAGTTTCACGGCGACCGGGCTGAGTTTTGATGCCTCCGAGCTGTATGGTTCATTCGGAACAGGACAGTCGGATAGTAATGCCGGTGTCAGCAATCGTACGGTATATTCTTTCTCCTTTGATACCTTTACTGCTCCGGAGCCGGTAGAGCCGCCTCCGACCATTGTTCAGTGGGGTGTTTCCGGCGGAGACTCGGATATTGTGACCAACGACACCTCCAATGCTGGTCCTTATCCGACCACCTACGCGGCAGGAGCCGTTCACAGCCCGACCAATGAGGCCTACTATACCAACAGCACAGACCGTACTCCGGATTACAATCTTGCGGTATCTGAACCGTGGGGGACCGTTACGGTGAAAAACGGTGGTGACTATGTTCAGCTGGGTAAAAATGCAGCCTTCTTTGAAGGCATGATTGTCTGGGAAAACTTTCTGACCAATAATACGCTGGTAAAAACGCTGGCTGCTGAGGTTCAGGGCTCCGGTGGTGGATTCATTGTGGAAAGTAATTCGACTTTCCGGTTTATTATCCAGAAGGGAACCGGTGAATGGTATGCCAGTACTCCGACGTTGCTGAATACCGAATACACCTCAGGAGCGGATGTGGATGCCGCATCGCTGGACTGGTATGCATTTACTCCGGTTACTGCCGGGTCGGCCACCGTCGGCACAACGGTGGAAGATATCGATATGACCGATGTTAAGGCTGTCGGTATTTACGGTCTTATGGGCGGCCTTACCAATACGGCGTTCCAGGCGTTCAATGTACGTTACTTCAAAGCAACGGCTGTACCGGGCCCGACTTCAACGACGTTGCTGCAGTGGGGTGCTCCGGGTGGTGAACAGGATATTGTTACAGCAACCGTGAATTTCAGCGAACCTTCTCCGATAACGTATGTTGAAGGGGAAACCAACAGTCCGGCGGTTGGTCCTGACTATTACCCGAACAGCACGGATCGCTCGCCGCTGTTTAATTATGCCTGCGGAGCGGCTTATGGTAACGCAAGCATCTGGGAGGATGTCGCTGGTGATGCGATCTATTTCGGTAAAAATCAGCCGGAGTATGAGGCTATGGTGACCTGGGGTGAGTTCCTGGAAGAGCCGACGCTTGTCAAAAATCTGGAAATCGAGATCGGCTATCTGAACAGTGCGACAAATGGAACAGTACGTTTTCTGGTGAAGAGTGCATCAAGCGGTAACTGGTATGCCAGTGAAGCCATGGAAGTGACGGGAAGCTATGCTACGCTCAACCGTTCGCTGGAGAGTCTGTCCTGGTTCAGCTTCACTCCGCTTAACGGAGGTGTCGGTGCGGTAGGGTCGGTGGCATCGATCGATAACACCGATATCGCTTCTGTCGGTTTTTATGCCGTTCTTCAGGGTAACGGCGGGTTCCAGGCGGTACAGGTTCGATCCTTTAAAGCTGTCGGAGTGACCGGTTCGTTGCCGACGGCCTATGATACCTGGGCTGCTGCTGCAGGAGTAACCGGCGGTGCGACTGATGATGACGACGGTGACGGACTCAATAACTACGGGGAATATGTATTCGGCGGGAATCCCGTATTACCATCCGGTGCGGCGGATCAGGGAACCCAGCCGGTATTTGATACGGAAACCGGTATTTACACAGTATCGCTTATTGGTGACAGTTCGGTTGAGGCCTATGTTCTGACCTCCACGGATCTGGTGATCGGCAATTGGACCACCAATGAAACCATCACAGTCACGGTGGATGATGGAGTGCTCGGGGAATACACCAGCACCGTCGGAACCGATCAGGATAAGAAGTTTATTAAACTCGAAGTAAAATAAGCATCCGCTGTTCTGGTAGAAAGGGCGTCCTTCAGGGCGCCTTTTTTATGGCGGAATGACGAATGTCTTTTACGGTAAACAGTATAGTGTTAGAGTTCTCAAAGCCGTATATTAAAGGGTATGAATGGAACTGATAAGGGTATGACTGTGGAGATCGAACAGGGCTCTTCCGCCGGTCTGTGTCCGGTTTATGATCCGGAATGCGGAGAGGGAAAATATATTCTGACTCCACCGCCTCCGGTGCGGCCGGTCATTAACGGTCCATCTGTTGTCGGTATCCGACCGGGCTCACCGATGCTGTACAAAATTCCGGTCACCGGAATCCGGCCCATGAGCATTTCTGTTCGGAATTTGCCGGAGGGGTTGAGTCTGAATGCCGAATCGGGTTGTATCAGCGGAACCATTGTGAGTCCGGAATCTGCCGACTATGTTCTTCATCTGGTTGCCGAAAATGAAGCGGGTCGTGCTGAAAAAATGTTTACGGTTAAAGTCGGAAAGGAAATCTGCCTGACTCCGCCGCTGGGCTGGAATTCCTGGAACTGCTGGCGGACGGAGGTTACACAACAGCATGTGCTGGATTCCGCCCGGGCGATGGTGGATAGGGGGCTTATTGAATATGGCTGGAGTTACATCAATATCGATGATGCCTGGCAGGGCCGGCGCGGGGGAAAATATAACGCTATTCAGCCCGATCCGGACCGGTTTCCGGATATGGGGAAACTGTGTAATGATATTCATGGACTGGGGCTCAAGGTCGGTATTTATTCCTCCCCCTGGATTACGACGTATGCCGGGCACATCGGGTGTTCCAGTGACAGTTCCGCCGGCGACTGGACGTGTAATTTCGGTCAGAACGATATTGCCGCAAGAAAATCCTGTTTCCGCGTGGGCAAATACCGGTTTGAAGAAGAAGATGCCCGTCAGTGGGCGGAATGGGGGATTGACTATCTGAAATATGATTGGAATCCCAACGACCGCGTCAGCACACGGCGTATGGCGGAGGCTTTGAGAAGGTGTGGCCGCGATATTGTGTATTCGCTTTCAAATTCAGCCCCGATTGAAAATGCAGATCTGTTCGAAGAAGAAGTGAACTGCTGGCGAACTGCCGGTGATCTGAAAGATGTCTGGGATCAGGAGTGTTTTCACCTGAATCTCTGCGAGCAATGGACCGCTCATCGGAACTGGCTCGAAAACGGGACCCGTGGAGGCCCGGGCCATTTTCCCGATGCCGATATGCTGGTGGTGGGCGATTTGACGACGGCCGATGGATATCAGGGTTGTCCGGTTCCGTCGCGGTTGACGGTTGAAGAGCAGTACACGCATATTTCGCTCTGGTCGCTCTGGTCGTGTCCGCTGCTGATCGGGTGTCCGATTGAGATGATGGATGATTTTACACTGGGTCTGTTGACGAATTCGGAAGTGCTGGCTATCAATCAGGATGAGCGGGCGGTTGCCGGATATTCCATTGATCTCAATGAGGAGATTGAAGTGATTGTGAAAAAGCTGGCTGATGGCGGCAGAGCCATTGGGCTGTTTAATAAGAGCGAAATAAAACAGGTGATTTCCATAGACTGGGAGACCGTGGGGCTGAAGGGGGCGCAACAGCTTCGGGATGTGTGGCGGCAAAAGGATATCGGCACATTCAGAGACCATTTTTCAGCGGTTGTGCGTCCACATGGAGTTGTGCTGATTCGTAGTATGAATTGAATCCTTTATTTTAATGAAACCTGACAGGGTGTATCTGGAGAATATGATGAAAAAAACAATGCTTTTTATGGGGTTGCTCGGCGCAGGGGCTGTATTTGCGGGAGCCGCTAGACAGCCGACGGATCTGTCGCGACCGAATGTGGTTATTATTTATGGCGACGACGTGGGGTTTGCTGACGTGGGGGTGAACGGAGCGAAAATGATTCCGACGCCGAATATTGATAGGTTGGCTTCGGAAGGGATCAATTTCACAGACGGCCACAGTTCGGCTGCCACCTGCACCCCTTCACGCTTTTCCCTTCTGACCGGCATTCATGCATTCCGCTACAATGCGCGGGTGCTTCCGCCTGATGCTCCGCTGCTGATTCCGCTCGATAAACTGACGCTGCCGCAGCTGTTCAAGCGGGCAGGCTATCAGACCGCTGTCATCGGGAAATGGCATCTGGGTATCGGCACGCCCGGAAAAAAGGTGAACTGGAATGGTGACGTAAAACCGGGGCCGATTGAAATCGGGTTTGATTATTCCTTCCTCCTGCCTTCCACCAACGACCGCGTACCCTGTGTTTTCCTGAAAAACCATCGTGTGCTGAATCTCGATCCGTCTGATCCGCTCTATGTCGGGAAAACGCTTGCCGATGTTCAGGTGCCGGGGTCGACTCAGTATCCAGATGGAAAAACCAATCGGGAAGCGATGACCTATTATCAGAGCACCCACGGTCACGACAACAGCGTGATTAACGGTATCGGCCGCATCGGCTATCAGTCCGGCGGTAAAGCTGCGCTCTGGAACGACGAAACCATTTCCGATGTCTTCGTGGGTGAGATGAAGTCGTATATTGCCGATCATAAAGACACACCGTTTTTCCTCTACTTCTGCTCTCAGGATGTTCATGTGCCGCGCGCGCCGAATCCGCGCTTCAAAGGTAAAACCGAACTGGGTTACCGCGGTGATGCCATGGTGCAGTTCGACTGGACCGTCGGCCAGATTCTTGAAACGCTCGAAGAGCATGGCCTGACCGAAAATACCATTGTCATTTTTTCGTCGGACAACGGCCCCGTTTATGATGATGGTTATGACGACGGCACGACGCTGAAAACCTCTATCGGTGAAAACGACCGGGGTCACGATGCCTCCGGAAAGTGGAGCGGCGGAAAATATCAGATCTATGAAGGCGGAACCCGTGTGCCGCTTATCATCAAATGGCCGTCTGTAATCCGTCCCGGCACCTCCGATGCCACGGTCAATCAGATCGATTTCATGGCTTCTTTTGCTGCCCTTCTCGATGTAGAGCTGGCCGAGGATGAGGGGATTGACAGCCGAAACACGCTGGATGCATTCATGGGCAGAGATCCGAACGGGCTCGAGTATATGATTGAAGAGGCAACCGGTCTTGCTCTGCGCAACGGTGACTGGAAATACATCGAACCGCAGAAGGTGAAGTATCCGCAGGGCCTTCCGCCATTTGAAGCTACCCTGTTCAATCTCAAAGACGATCCGGCTGAAACTGAAAATCTCGCGGACCAGTATCCTGAAAAGGTTGAGGAGATGTCCCGTCTGCTCGAAAAAATGAAGCGGAACAACGGCATCCGCTCGATCCTGTAATACAAGACGGAAATTTCCCGGTCATTCCGTCTCTGTTGTCCCGGCTGTCGAAATCGGTTTTGTGGCAAAAAGCCGTATGTTTTAAACGATATCGTCTGTAGTGGTTCCGGGATAAACCATGAATAGTTGAAACTGCACATTAGGTTATGTGCAGTTTCTTTGCGTAATAAGAGAGGGATGACGATGATGAGTTCCATTTATTGGAAGTTTGCTGCGATTATCGGTCTGGTGTTGTGTGCAGGCTATGTTCGGGCAGATCTTGAAAGCAATGCGCGGGCGAAGATGGCGGCACTTTCGAACCTGGTGACGCAGGCGGAGGGGCAGGGGATCGATACGCTGCAGGAGCGGACGACGCTGCGCACGGCCGAGATTTTTCTGTTTTATGCGGATTGGGACGAAGCCAATACGAACCTCAATGCCCGGATTTTTGAACTGGGTGGTAACTTCAGCGACGATCCGGAAACCTGGGCGGCTTATATGCCGGAGTTTGAGCGGCAGGACGTGATCACTATGCTGGACTCGTGTACTTCGAATCTGACACGGCTGATCAGTGGTGAGATTTCGCGTGAGCCTGCTCCGCAGGTCGACTGGGCATCGGTGACGCATGACGGGGATCAGCTGACGTTTAACGGCCGCCCGGTTTTTTTGGCGGATTATACCTGGAAACCGGGGGATGCGTGGCTGACGGAGTATCACGGTGAGCAGGACGGGTTTTATTTTGACCCGAACAAAATTTCGAATGCTTCAGGGGTCATTAATCAGTGGACGATGAATGATCTGACGAATAAGCCCTCCGGCACACTGGGCTTTATTTTTCTGGGGAATAAAGCGGCACCGGACTGGGCGGAAGAGGAATACGGTCCGGGGTTCCAGATGCGGGAAGATACCTATACGGGATATGATATTGATAATCCCGGTGCGCGCGAAATGCTGAGTTTTCTGTTCGATGCCTGTGTGCCGTATATGAGCGGGAAAAATTTTTCCGAACTCGGTTATATGCTTTGCAATGAACCGCATTTTTACACCACCAAGGAAAAGGATTCGATGGATCCGGATGACTGGGGCTGGGCGCGCGGGCCGGTTTCGGAATATACCATGGATAAATTCAGGGTATGGCTGCAGGATCGGCATGCAACAATCGGAGATCTGAATGCGCTGTGGGGTACGGCATTTGCTGATTTTGATGCGGTGGATCTGGATATTCCGATTTATGAAGGACTGCAGGGTACGCCGCAGTGGTATGACTGGGTGCGGTTTAATCAATGGCGTGTAACAGAGTGGTATAAATGGGTCAAAAGTGCAATCCGTGCCAATGATCCGGGGGCGAAGGTGCATCTGAAAATCATGCCGAATCTGTGGAGCGAAAACAGTCGCGGGCACGGCATTGATATGGAGGCGCTGACGGAACTGAGTGAGATTATCGGAAACGATGCGGGGGCGGATCATACCAACTGGTGGGGCAAAGCGCTCTGGTGGGAGGATACCTATGCATTCGACTGGCGGGAAATGTGTATGTCGTACGATTTTTATAAGTCGGTCAGTCCGGATAAAATCACCTTTAATTCCGAGGCCCATTATCTTTCAACCGGCAGTTCGCGGAATCTTTTTCTGGATCCGGCCTATGCACGGGCGACCTGCTGGCTGGCGCATCTGCACGGTCTGAATGCCAGCCAGATCTGGTTCTGGGCGCGGCAGAGTGATGGGTCGCCGAGGAACGGCGTAAATGTCGGTACCGGATGGTGGGGGTCGAACAATTTCCAGCCGCGTGTGGTGAACGAAGTGGCGCTGACCATGCTGGACCTGAATACGTTTTCAGAAGAGGTGATGGCCATGCAGCGCCAGCGTAAACCGATTCGTATTTTTTATTCAGAGACATCGGCCATCAATAAAGCGGAGCACATGGATGATGTTTTTGAGCTTTATAAGGAGCTTTATTTCGAGGGGATTCCGATAGGGTTTGTGACGGAAAATATTCTGAACAATCAGAGCCACAGTCTCTGGGATGTGGTGCTGGTGCATAAGAGCGAATTTGTGACGACCAATGAAGTGGAGGCACTGCAGGCCTATCTGGATGCCGGCGGTACGGTGGTGATGGATTCGGAAAGTCTGCAGAAAGATGAATACGGACGGGCTGTTTCCGGTTTGATTGAGTCTGCCGGCACACTGACCAATGTAACGACGCTGGCGGAGATGAAGCAGCTGGCGTTAAGCGTTGTCGAGTTGCCGGATGTGCAGATTGCAGAGACAAACGGAATCGGGGCAAAAGGCTGTGCGTGGAAATGTGTGACGAATGAGGCGGGGAATGCGGTGGTTTCGGTGGTGAATGCAGGAAAGTCCACGGCGTCGCTGTCGGTCTCTTTAGCGGGAGCATCGGATGTGATCTGCACGAATCTGCTGACCGGAGAAGCGTTCTCTTCTTCCTTTTCTCTGGAACCGTTTGAGATGCGTTTTTTTGAAGTGGTGCCAGTCGATGTTACTCCGCGTCTTTTAACGGTTGTGCAGTGGGGCGAACCCGGAGGGGATGACTCTATTGTGACCAATACTCAGAACTTTGTTCCTTATCCGTCTTTCAGTACCTATACCTATGGCAGTACAGCATCGCCGCTTCCGGGACCGGATTATTATCCGGATAGCAACGGTCGCACTCCGGTGTTTAATCACGCATCGAAGAATACGTATAATGTTAAGCAGGTTACTGATGGCGGCGCGGAGGGCGATTATATTACCACGGCAAAAAATGATCCGGCCTATACCGCAATGGTGGTGTGGGAGAATTATCTCACCAATGCCTATATGCTGGATCGTCTTGAAATTGAAACGCGGGTGAATAATTCAGCCGATACGGCCTCGCAGTTCCGCTGGCTGGTACGGAAAATGAATGGGCAATGGTATGCCAGTGAAGCAGTGGATACGACAGATTCGTTTACACTTTACACGGCGGAAGATCCCGGGAACCTGAACTGGTATGATTTTACACCGCATGTAGGCAGTGTGGCGACGGTCGGGAGCAGTGCTTCAATTACCATGGAGGATATTAATGCCGTCGGCTACTTTGCGACCTTTCAGCAACCTTCCAATAACGTATCTTATCGTGCCAGTGAAACCCGTTATTTCAAAGCCGAGGCTTACAATGCTCTTCCTCAGAACGGGTGGGATGATTTCGTTATAAAATATGATCTGAGCGGTGATCCGGATGCCGATGCTGATGCCAACGGCGTCAGTGATTTTATGGAGTATGCCCTGGGCGGGAATCCAACCAATCCGGCCGATCAGGGCATTACGCCGAATGTTGAATATCAGCTGGATGATACCGTTCATTATTATCATGTGGCCCTGACCAATCCGAATTCCGGCGTGGTGTATGATGTGGAGTGGGCCACCAACCTGGTGGTCGGCGGGTGGACGAACTGCTTTGATTCAATGACGAACCGTCCTTCGGGATATGACGGAATGGGTGAGGTTGAGTATGAGCTGAACGGCTCGGGAAAAGATCAGTTGTTTTTCCGTCTTCAGGTTCAGGAATCCTGATTGTTTATCCTGTTTAGATGGGGGCTCATGGCGGCCTCTGTCGGCTATATATACCGCTGGCGAAATTGCATATCTTTTTTGCGGGAAGGCATATAGAAAATCGCGGGGTATCTGGTTACCTATAATCATCAGGCAAAGGCGTTGTAACGCCCGGTTCTGATGAGAGGCGATTCATGTTCATTGGCAAAGGTGAATCGCAGGATGAATCAGTACAACAAAAGGGAGAAGTGCAATGAAGAGGAATGCCTTGTTTTCCGCGCTGTTCATTGGTGCGGGTCTGGTCTCCGGATCATGGGGACAGAGTATCATTAATGACGATTTTTCGTCGTATGCGGATGGTGATCTTGCCGGTCAGGGAGACTGGCTTGAAGTGGTTGCTTCCGGAGCGGGAGCGGAGGCTTTTTCGATTTCAAACAACATGGCGATATCTAAAGCTGAAGGAAGTTCCGGTCTTGATTTTTATGTCCGTCTGGATAACACCCCTGCCGGGAATGCGGTGGATGATGAGTGGGACGGCAGCATGAACTGCACGCTCAACTGGACCGGAACAAGCTGGCGGCACGGGGCATATTTCAAAATCGGCACTTCAACGACGGTGACCAACGGACTCCGGAATGCCAGTGCGGATGATGTTCCGCTGATTATCGAAACCGGATGGCCGGATGAGCTTTATATCGGTACAGCCGACGCAAGCGGGGCATTTGTCGAATGTTTGACCGTAACGGCAGGTGATCTGGGTATGACCATTGGCAGCGAGCTTGATTCGGATCCGCTGACGATTACATGGAATGTGCGAAAAACGCGGGACAGCGGATTTTATAAAATTACGGCATCTTTGATGAATACGCTGACCGGATCAAATTATCCCGGTTCGACGGTCTCCATCGAAAAGCCCGGAGCGTACGCTGCCACCACCCCGTATTACATGATGGGACTGCCCAAAGGGTTCAGTTGGTGGGATGAGGATGTACAGTACTGGAAGGGAATTCACATTGATTCGCTCAGTCTGACGAAATCATCCGGTAATGCTCCGGTGTTGATTCCGACAGAGGTATCTGCTTTCGGGAAAGACAATGCGGTGCTGCTGTCCTGGGATCCGGTGGTTGAAGCGGATTCATATGATATTCTGAGATCCGATACGGAAGTCGGTGGATACACTGTGGTGGCCGGAGGCAGCGGGATTACGACCAACGGTTTTACGGACACTACCGCGATCAATGGTAATACATATTGGTATAAAGTGGTGTCAAAGGCTTCCGGGGCCGCCGATGTGGAATCGGAACCGGTTTCGGGTACACCGATCATGATTGTTTCTGGAACCTTCCTGGATACAAGCTTTGCGGCTTCCGATGTCCCGGCTTATGCCGATGGGGATCTGGCCGGTCAGAACGGATGGGCTCCACTCACGGCTTCGCTTCCCGGTGCTTTTAATATTGATTCGTCGGGTGATGGAATGGCTGAAACGGATGGCCTTACGGCTACCGGCGGGGTGCATCAGGTATACTATACGTCGCCGACTTCCAATGAGGTTTCCGCAACCTGGAGCGGTACCGTGGTCTTCTCGCTATCAACTGATCCGGACGGAATCTACAAAACCAATATCACTGATGGGGTCACCAACGTATATGAAGTTGCTTATCTGGGCAGCGGATATCAGACCTTCATGTTCGGTCTGACATCCAATCCGGATACCCTCCTTGATCCGACCGATGGCGATAAAGAGGCCGGCAGTGACGATGATGTGCTGATCTCCGCCCGGGTGGGTGGAGATGATGGGCGTGTGGATATCAGTATCAATAACTTCAACTGGGCTGAAAACATTATGCTGGCGCTGAATCGCGAGCAACTGGGCTGGGACCCTGCCGGTATGGATATCAGTGCAACCAATGGTGCTGATTTTGTGACGGATACGATCACGCTGGATTATGTGATCCGTAAGTCGGCGGATAATCTGGCTTACATGGGCACCTGCACAGCCACAGTGGCCGGTGTGACCTATGAAGGCAGCTGGCACACGACGGCTGATGATAACGAGTGGGGTAAGCCGACGGTTGTCTGGGATGAGCCGCTGGTTTATTTCGGGATGAGCCGGGGTGCTCCCAGTGCGGAACAGCAGGTGAATGTATCGGTCGATGCAGTTTCCGTTACGCATACACCTTCAAGTGATCCGGTTATCCTGCCTCCATATGGTCTGGCCGGTACACTGGGGAATCTGGAGATTACTGTAGACTGGAAAAACTATGGTGAAGAGCTCAGTTATAACATATATCGGTCGGAAACCAACGGTGGTCCTTATATGCTGCTGGGTAATGTATCTTCCAATGAGACCTCTTATCTGGATTCCGGGTTAACCGATCTGCGATCCTATTTTTACAGGGTTTCTTCTGTTTATCCGGAGGGAGAAAGTGAACTCTCCAGTCCGATTGTGGTCCGAGCATTGGGTCGGACACTTCATCTTGAGTGGGGTGGTGATGTCACGATGTCGTCGGGTAATAACTGGGCAACCGGATTAAGTGCTCCTACAGTTGCCGGAAATTTGAACTACTGGCAGGGCGAAGGGGTTGAACCTTATTCCGTTATCGGAAGTTCCGATTCCTGGTATGCCAATCCGCCGCATCCGGACCTGAAAGGAGTTGTTCAGGCCCCGACTAACAGCACATATGATGCAAACCGGCCGAATGTTGAATTTCGCTGGAATACCGGGGCCCGCTTCCGTTTTGCTGAAGGTGCTTCGGCCCTGTTCTGGGTTGATTGTCCTGCACTGGACAATACGGTGAATGAAGTTACCGGCGAGTGGGACAAATACCAGTGGTATTGCTTCCCGGCCATCCGTAACGGATCAACCTGGTATGTGGCCGAAAGTTCGCTGAATGCTGACCGCAGTCTGGATCTGGGGGATGAGCGCTGGACGACCATTACGCTGGCTTCCTCTTCGGATACCAACCTGATGGTTCGGGAGGGGACCTATGCAACCGGTGATGAAATCGGTTTTGATGATATCAACGCCTTCGGCTTTTTTGCTGAAAATGCTGCCGCAGACAATGATGCCTGGGTTAGTTATATGCGTCTTCTTTACGGAAGTTCTCCTTCTGCATTCCAGGTGTGGTGCGATGAGCAGGGTATCTATAATGAAGATGCTGCAGAAGGTGTGGATCTGGATGGCGACGGTGCGGATAATCTGTACGAATGGGGTATGGGTGGTAATCCGCTGGATGGTACGGATGTCGGCATTACTGAGCGCAGAATACAGATCGATGGCGGAAACTTCGTCTACATCTATCCGCGTTTGAAAGGGGTGCGTCCCGATTATAAAATCATGGCGGCTGACAATCTGGTTATCGGCGGTTTTGATGAAACACTGGTGGAAGGTGTGGACTATACCGAAGTTTCTGCCGGTGGTGACTGGGCCTCCTGGGCTACGGAGTTTGAGGCGGTCACCAACGCCATTCCCACTTCAGGCAGTCCCGTTCGGTTCTTCAAGACTGCCGTGGAATAAAGCAGGATAAAAACCGCCGTCCGGTGCCGGGCGTAACGCAGAACACCTGCCGTTTTCCGGCGGGTGTTTTTTTTGGGGCTGAATGTTCGGGCATCTGTAAGTCAGGCCCGCATACGTTTGCGATATGCACTGGGGCTGCAGCCGGTAACCTGTTTGAAAACCTGAGTCAGATAATTATAGGTTGTATAGCCGCATTCTTCGGCAATGATTTGTAATGGTTTATCAGTTTCAACAAGCAGCTTGCGGGCATGGTTAATGCGGACCTGCCGGATTTCATCAAACGGTGTCCGGCCGAAAGCCTTCTGGAAACGGCGTTCAAGTGTGCGGCGGCTCATGGGAATCACGTTGAGAATGTCATCCATTGTGATGGGCTCAAAAGCGTGCTCCCTCAGATAATTTATAAGGGGGATCAGTGCCGGGTCGTCGACCGCGAGGGTGTCGGTGGACAGATGTTCGCGAATACCCAGGGGAGGAATAAATGTGGTTTTGTGGGGAACGTCTTCACCGAGCATCATCCGGTGGAGCAGTTCCGCAGCTTTATAGCCGATCTGTTCTGTGGGAAGCAGGATTCCGGAAAGCGGCGGATTGCTGGCATGGCACATCAGTTCATCGTAATTTCCACTCAGTACAGCAGCGTCATGTGGGACTTTAATGCCGGCTGTACGGCAGGCTTCGGTGATCTGACGACCGATGCCGTCGGCATAGGCGAGAATCCCGACGGGTTTGGGCAGCTCTTCCAGCCATTGAATTAGGTTTTCCTGGAGCCTGCTTTCATCACGTGAGCTGAAAAAGCAGGGACATTTAAAACCACGGGTGTGAAGGACACGTCGGTATTCCTCCGTATACCATGAAACATTGGCCAGATAGTCGGGGGCGGCGAACGCGAGGTTTTTAAATCCGCGCTCGATGAAAAATTCGGCGGCCATCACTGTGGAAACGGAATCATCCGTTCGGACATAAGGAAATGAGAAACCTTTGAGGTAGCTGTCTTCAACACTTACTGTCGGGATGTTCCGCTGCGTGAGTTCTTCGGCCAATGAGGGCGATATAATGCGGCCAATAACGCCGTGACCCTTCCAGTCTTCGGGAAGTCGTTTAATTTTCACAGGGGAGGTGGGACGAATCCATACATCCCAGAAACCGGCCTCACTGGCATAGGAGAGAATTCCCTTAAGAATCTTCCGCCCCCAGTCGGTCGGCGTACCCATCATAATGGCAATGCGCGGAGTTTCGTTTGGTTTCAGCATGCGGCAAAATATCGCATGCATATTCGTGATTACGCAATTCTTTTTCAGTACGCACTACGGAGATGATGTGCGGTATCCGGCAGAAAATCAGGGGAATGGATGGCTCCGTCTCCTCCGGGGTTCAGGTGTGATTATTTCGTATGTTTATTACGCAAATGACTATATTTCTCCTGCGCGATCCGGCGTAAAACCTAGATCATTATAGGGAGAGGAATATCGGTTTTTACAGGTTTCTGTCTGCGATAGAGGGGATTGATGATGAAAAGAAAGATGCGTTCAAAAAAGATCAATAAAGGGGCTCCGAGCGGCTTTATTATCAGTATTGCCATTCATGCGGCGGCTTTTGCGCTCGCCGGTATGCTGGTGGTTTTCAATGTGGTACAGAAAGAAGAGAAGAAGTTTGTTCCTCCCAAACCGGTGGACCGGCCGAAGATGAAGCTGAAAAAACCTAAGGTGAAGGTTAAAAAGTCGGTGAAACCGAAATCAACAACACGCATTGTTACCAAAGTTCAGCGTGCGGCGATGCCTGATATTCAACTTCCTGAAATGTCCGGTATGACTGAAGGGCTGGTAGGGGATATCGGCGGATTTGATCTGGGTTCGCTGGATGTGATGCCGACTGTTCTCGGTGATGATGTATCCGCCGGTAATGATCTTGTGGGCACGTTTTACAGTGTTATGCGTGACCGTGCCGGACGTCCGATTACGTACAGCGGCGATCAGTTGCGGGAGGTTATTCATAAATTCATGAAGAGCGGGTGGAAGACTTCGGTACTTTCGCGATATTATCGTTCGCCCAAAAAACTGTATGCTTCCATGATTGTGATTCCTGAAGTGTTTTCCAGTGTAGCACCGAAGGCATTCGGTGAGAGTGACCGGGACAGTCAGTACTGGATGGTGCATTACAAAGGTCAGATTGTTTATCCTGAAGATATCACGTTCCGTTTTGTGGCTCAGGCCGACATGGTGGTGGCTGTGCGTTTAAACGGAGAGTTGGTGCTGGGGGCATACTGGCATGCACGGCAGGAAGAATGGATGGGCGATATCTGGCGTTCTACATCTGCTGATAACCGGAAATGGTGGATGGGGAACTGGACGGCTGTTGTAGGCGACTGGGTTACGTTAAAGGCCAATGAGCCCCAGGATATTGAAATTCTGATTTCGGATGCCGATGGTCTTTGCTGTCTGATGCTGGCGATACAGGAAGAAGGGGTGGAATACGAGACCCGCCCGGGTGGCGGCCCGCGTCTGCCGGCATTTAAAACGGCTTATCCTTCGCTCGATTTGCAGGACGTTATCATGCGTGACATGGTGCCCGGCGAAATTTCGCTGACTAACGGTCCGGTATTTAACGATTTCAGCAGTAATTCAGGTGAACATAAAGTGGCCGGTTCACCCCGTGATAATAAAAGTGAAATTGCTGAAACGGAGGAATCAGTTCCCGAACCTGTTGTGCCGGAGGAGTCAAGTCGGCTAAGGGCATGGCATGTAGGGGCTGATATACTGGAGGCGGAATATGTTACCCGGATGGGTGATAAAGTGGTGCTGAAGGATGCGCGGGGAAAACAGCGGAAAGTGCTTTGGAAAAAACTTTCAGCCGAGGATCTTGAATATATTGAACTTTGCAATCCTCCGGATTTGCAGGTTTCGGTCACCAGTAAGGAGGAACCGGTATTTGCGTATAGTGACGGGGTTAAAGTGGAAGTGGTCGGACATGATGCCGTTTATACCGGAAAAATCCGGCAGAAGAGTCCGAAGGCCTATCCACATGAGCTCACGGCGGAATTTTTCGCCATCGGTGTGCAGAACTATGCGGACACCTATCTGCTGCTGGATCGGCAGGAATCCACTTTTGTGCTGAATGAAGAGAATAAACGGGAGTTTGATTTTTCCGGAGATCCGGTTCATCTGCGCAAGATTGAGCCGCGTGAGTGGGAAACGGCGGACTTGACGGTTCGTGGCGAAAAGCATTACGGCTACCTCATCGTGGTAAAGGATAAGCGGGGGGAAATTATTGCGAAGAAAGCGACGGCTCAGTGGATTGAAGATGCCTATGAAAAACTCAAGGTATTTCCGATCGGGCGCTATATGAATAAGCAGGGGGATCGCGTATTTCCGCAGGGTCCGCCGCGAGCGCGTTATTGATTTTAAATTCGTTTAAAACAGAATTAAAAGGCTCGTGCCAAGCGGTACGGGCCTTTTTTATGGACTACACCATTTGACGGTTTTTCATATGATTTCGGCAAGATCCTCTGTAGTCAGTCCGAGATTGCGTCGTATACTGTTCCGCCGTTAATGAGAAAGGACGCGGTATGAAGAGCGGGATAGCGAAAACGACAGCAGTATTTTTTTTATTGGCACCTTTGTGTGTTCAGGCACTGGAAGTAATTCGGTTTGAACCGAAAGCGGGCGACCGGATGCCCGATCTGCGTGCGGCTCTGGAAAAGGTACAGGACCGGGAGGTGAAACTGGTGTTTGCCAAAGGGGAATATTTCTTCCGGCCCGACTTTGCATTTCAGCGGTATTGCTATATCACCAATCATGATAACGGGTTGAAAAATATTGCTTTTCTGTTCGATGATTTCGATTCGGTTGAAATCGAGGGAAATGGTTCCGATTTTATTTTTCACGGGCAGATGTTTCCGTTCCGCTTTGAACATTGCGCCGGTGTTCGAGTGAAAGACGTCGTGATTGATTGGGATATCCCGTTTTGTTTTCAGGGTGAAGTGGTTGCCGTGAATGAAAAAGAAGGCTGGCGGGAAATCCGGCCGGCAACAGAGGGATTCCACTGGCGGATCAGAAATAATCATCTGATATTTCCGGATATCGACGGATTTTCATATAATTTGGTAGGATCGACCCTGGCTTTTGACAAAGAAACCAAAGAGGTGTCGTATGGTGCGTGGGATTTTACGAGTCAACCCACCCGGGTTGAAAAACTGAAAAATGGTAATCTCCGCTTTTACGAAAAGCTGAAACATTGGCCGAAGGTGGGGCAGATCCTAAATTCCAAAGGGAGAGAAAACCGGTATGCGCCGGCTTTTCATGGCGTCTCCTCTTCAAACTTGCTGTTTGAGAATGTGGTGATTCATCATGCGCTGGGCATGGGTTTTCTGCTGGAACGTTGCGATACCGGAACGATTCGCGGTGGCGGGGTTTTTGTGCGCGAAGGCTCAGAACGCGTGGTTTCGATCATCGCTGATGGGACGCACTTTGCAAACTGCAAAGGGGATATTCTTGTGGAAGGAGCGCGTTTCAAAGGCATGCTTGATGATTCCACTAACGTGCATGGAACCTATGTTGAAGTGGATAAGGTCCTTGATCAGCACAGCGTGCGCGTCAGACTGATGCATTATCAGCAGCTCGGTTTTGAATTTGCCGGTGTAGGCGACGAGTGCTGGTTTATTCATCATCCCGATCCGTTCCGCGGTGAAGTGAATACGGTTTCCAGAGTCAAAGTGCTGAATGATCGGTTCATTGAACTGACGTTTACAAATCCGGTTCCCGGAAAACTGAAGAAAGGCGATGTGCTGGAAAATAAGACCTGGAATCCGGCGTTCACCATGCGTGGAAACCATTTTGAAAAGCATCGGGCCCGGAATGTGGTGATTAAAACGCCGCGCCGGATTGTGATTGAGGACAATGATTTTTCTTCGCATATGTCGGCGATATTTCTGCGTGGAGAGACTTTTTACTGGTTTGAATCCGGTGCTGTTGAAGATGTGCTGATTAAAGGGAACCGCTTCCGGGACTGTGCTTCGAGCGGGATGGAGCATGCGGTGTTCAATGTGACTCCGCGGCTTGGAAAAGCTTTTGATGATACGATTCCTTATGACCGGAATATCCGCATCATTAATAATACCATCGAAACTTTTGATAACCGGATTGTATGGATGGATCGGGTGGACGGTGTTATTTTCAGAAATAATGTCATCAGGCAGACCAACTCGTATAAGCCGATGCGTAATGATGCTTATCTGCTGGACTTCAGAAACTGCAGAAATGTCGAAATCAGCGGCAATCTCTATGAGGGTAGAAACTCAAAGGGAATTCTTGCCGATGAAACCACCAAGGCCACATTATCGGTAAAAGACAACAAAGGATTTTAAAGCCGATGGTGCAATGGAGTTTGTTTTTAGGGATGGCGATGGTGTTGTCCGGATGTGTTTCACAAAAGGTTGTTGAGCACGGTCCGGGACAGTATACGCTAACAAATTCCAAAGGGGTGGAAGTGCGGCTGGCATCATACGGTGCCCGCATTACCGCCATTAGAGTGCCTGATCGTTATGGAAGTGCTGCGGATGTGGTGCTGGGTTATGATGATATTGAATCGTATAAGACGGTTGCGAAGAAGCCCTTTTTCGGCTGTGTGACCGGGCGCTATGCCGGGCGCATAGCGGAAGGAACATTCATGCTGGACGGTCGGAATTATACGCTGGCGAAAAACAACGGACCGAACCATCTGCATGGCGGAAAAAACGGGTTTGATAAGGTGGAGTGGGACGCTGTGCCGGTCGGGAACGATGTGCAATTCAGCTATGTTTCAAAGGATGGTGAAGAGGGGTATCCCGGAACGCTGCAGGTTCAGGTTCGGTATACGCTTACGGATGCCAATGAACTGGTGATTCACTACCGGGCGGTAACGGATCAGGCGACTCCGGTTAATCTGACCAATCATGCCTATTTTAATCTGTCCGGTGAGGGGGCGCCGACGGTGCTGGATCATGAACTGATGATCGGTGCTGAATATATTCTTGAGATCGATGAATCCGCTATTCCGACCGGAAGAAAAATGCCGGTGGCAGGAACGCCGTTCGATTTCCGGAAAGCCAAGCTGATCGGCTGTGATATCAGTGCGGACCATGAACAGTTGAAACGGGCCCATGGTTATGATCATACCTTTGTATTGAATGACGCGGAAATTGCAGCGGAACTTTATGATCCAATATCGGGAAGATGTCTGGAGATCATTACGGACGAGCCGGCCATCCAGCTTTATACGGGAAACTTTCTGGACGGAAGTCTGGTCGGAAAAGCCGGGCGTCCATATGAAAGGCGCAGTGCACTGTGTTTAGAGACACAGCATTTTCCTGACAGTCCGAACCATCCGGAGTTTCCGAATACCATTCTGAGGCCGGGTGAAGAGTTTGAGTCGCAGACCATTTACCGTTTTTCAGTTCGTTAAGTTAACAAGGAGAGATTAGATGAAATCCAGACTGATTCTTTCGGTATTGGCGTTGACTGTCGCAGCCTTTGCGGCATCAGCCGAAAAACCGAATATTGTTTTTATTTATGGCGATGACATCGGCTACGGCGACTTCAGCTGCTATGGGGGCGAGGTCGATACCGCAGCAATTGACACGCTGGCGGAAGAGGGGGTTCGGTTCACCGGCGGTTACTGTACGGCGGCCACCTGCACGCCGTCGCGGTATTCACTGCTGACCGGGGAATATGCCTTCCGGAACAAGGCTGCAAAAATTCTGCCGGGTAATGCGCCGCTGATCATCGATCCGTCACGTCCGACCATTGCAAAATTTCTGGCTGACAACGGATATAAAACCATGCTGTCCGGGAAATGGCATCTTGGGCTGGGGTCGCCGGACAGGCCGCTTGACTGGAACGATGAAATTGCGCCGGGACCTAAAGAAGTCGGTTTTCAGGAATCCTTTCATATGGCGGCAACGGCAGACCGGGTTCCCTCGGTCTATATCCACAATGGCCGTGTTGTCGGGCTTGATCCCTCCGACCCCATTGAGGTCAATTATCAGGAACCGGTGGGTAACGATCCGACCGGAATCACCCATCCACATCTGCTGAAACTGCAGGCCGATGAACAGCATGGTAAAACCATTATCAACGGTGTAAGCCGCATCGGGTGGATGAGCGGAGGAAACAGTGCCCGGTTTAAGGATGAGGATATGGCCGATACGTATCTTCGTAAGGCGCAGGCGTTTATTCGTGAAAACAAAGATAACCCTTTTTTCCTTTATTATGCATTGAATGAAAACCATGTGCCGCGTGTGGTGCATCCGCGTTTTCAGGGATCAACCAGTCTGGGACCGCGCGGCGATGCCCTGGCGGTTTTTGACTGGTGTGTCGGCCGGATTGTCCAGACGCTGAAGGAAACCGGGCAGTATGAAAATACGCTGATCGTGGTTACATCGGATAACGGTCCGGTTCTGTTTGATGGCTATTGGGAAGCAGGGATTGAGCGTCAGGGCACTCACGATGCTTCAGGCCCCTGGCGCGGTGGAAAATACAGTCGGTGGGAAGGCGGCACCCGTGTCCCGTTCATTGTTACCTGGCCGGGAAGATCAAAACCGGGCATTTCGGATGCGATTGTGAGTCAGGTAGACCTTTATGCTTCCATTGCTGAGCTGATCGGTAAACCGATGCCGGAAAATGCGGGGCAGGACGGACAGCCGCTGCTTGCCACGTTGCTCGGAGAAAAACCGGAAGGTCGGGAATATGTTATTCAGGAAGCGCTGACCCAGATTGCCGTGCGTAAAGGAAACTGGAAATATATTCCGCCTGGCAGTGTAACCGAGCGCCTTGGCATCATGACCTGGAAGGCCGGAAGCGGCTGGAAAGAAACCACGGTTCAGGAACCGGGTCTGCTGTTCCATCTCACCGAGGATCCCTCCGAGGAAAGGGATCTGGCCGCTCTTTATCCGAATCGCGTGGAAGAAATGAAAGCGATTATCGCCGAAGTGGCACCGGAAAAAGCAGCGGGTGAAAAAGGGCTTAATAAAAAACAGCTAGGATTTTAACCGCCCGGAATCCGGAATATTTCAATTCCTGCAAAGCCGTCCTTCGGGGCGGCTTTTTATTTGTCCTGTCGAGCCTGTGTTCCCTGATTTTTCAAGCCCGGTAACGTAGCGGGATGAAGCGGGAAAATTTGAGGTTTGGTCTATGGGGCTTCTGTTCTGCTCAGCATCCGGAAATTCTTACACTGCATCATTCTGAATGTTCAAAAATGATAATTAAAGCCGATTGATATGAGTGGCTGTAAATTTACAGAAAAAATAATGCAAAAATATTAAGTAAAATAATTTTATTTAAAAAATCGTTCGTAATGGCGTAAGTAATGCGTACTCAAATCCCTATACGTTCAGTTTTCCTTTTGGGTTTGTTGCTCAAAAAAGCTGATGGTTCAAATAAAGGAGAGGGATACGATGAAAAATAGAATAATAGCCATACTGACAGCGGCATTTGTTTGTGGTGCTGTTCAGGCTGAGCTCATCACAGCGACAATAACAGGAAGCGGAAGCGGATCGCTTGGAATCAGCTCTTTCACAGATAGTGTATTTACGTGGACGATTTCATATGACAGTGAAAATGTGTATAAACCGGCTGGCGAAACCACTTCCGTTTTTCTGAACCCCTCGGTATCAGAAATAACAATAGCCGGTTTTGCTTCTGCCTCTGTAACTCTGGAACACGGTGTTTTAACTGCACCCAACGATGCTGCTCTTGTATTTATTCCCATTGCAATGACAGGAATAGTGCAGGGTTCAAATATTCTTACGATTACTGATCCGAGCAAGCCGGGTTGGAATGGAACTTCTGCTTATTCCGCCAGTGGAGGAATTCTCGCGGACTTTACGCTGTTTTCCAATATTATAACTTCTGAAGGTACGTTAACGATGTTGACTGGAGAGGTTGAGTCCTTTTCGGCTATTCCTGAACCGGCAACGATTGGATTTGTCGGATTGTTTGGAGGAGGCCTTCTTGCGGTTCGGCGTTTTTTTATGATGTAAGTTTCTGTATAGGCGGGAAGAAGGCGAATGGAAAATTCCATTCGCCTTTTGTTTATCCGGCAAAGACGTACTGCCCGGTCGGGAAAGAGATACATAGCAGGGTCTTGATGGCTCTGCTTTGATTGCCCGGTTATCGGGATTTCCGGTAGGCGAGGGGGCTTTGTCCGAAATGTTTTCTGAAGCTGTTGCTGAGGTGGGAGGCGTGGGTGAAGCCGGTTTCGGCGGCGATGTGTTCGATGGTCCAGTTGGTGTAAAGCAGCAGTTCGGCGGCTTTGTTGAGGCGCATTTTCATGAGGGTCTGGTGCAGGGTGGTTTGAGCTGATTCCCGGAACCGCCGGTTGAGCAGGCTGCGGGAAATGCCCAGTTCGGCGGCGACTTCGGGGGTGCCGATTTTTTCATCCAGATGTTGCTGCAGGTAATGGATGGCCCGTCGAATCAGTTCGTCGGCCATGACAAAGGTATCGGAACTGGCGCGGGTGATTACCCCTTTGGGCTGAATGAATGCCGTATTGGCCGGAACGGTTTCGCCGTCCATGGCGGCCTGCAGCAGCTCCGCGCCCTTTCGAACCATGCCGGAGGTGTCGCGGTCGATGCTGGAAATGGGCACACTCTGTACTTCACAGACCAGCGGGTTGTTGTCGACACCCAGAATTGAAAAATCGAGCGGAACCTGAAATCCGGCTTCCAGGCTGAGGGCGGAAATCCAGGCGGCGTCGGCATCGTTTGCGGTGAAGATTGCACAGGGGCGGGGCAGGTTCCGTAGTCGGTCGGCCATGGTGTTATTGTTCAGGCTGCCGGCTCCATCGATGCGGATTACCGTTTTTCCGCTTTTCTGCAGTTCAGCACTGAATGCGCCCTGGCGGGCTTCGCCGAACGGTGTCGGTGTGCTGGCATACCAGGCAAAGTGGCGGTGGTTATAGGAGAGAAAATGGCGCGCGGCGATCCGGCCGATGGCCGTGTTGTCGGCGCCGACGCGTGGAAGTTTAATATCATTGCGCCAGGTGGAAAGGTCGACACAGGGGATTTCCGGATGCTGCAGGATAAAGCCGGCTGTGCGCGGATTGTCGGTGAGCGAACTCAGAATTCCGTCGCCGCGCCACCGGTTGACCATGCCGGTGGGGGTGAGCAGATTGGTATCCAGGTGCCAGTTGAATTTCCGGGCGGCTTCAACGGCGGCCTGATGGGTGGGCAGGTCGTAGGCGTTGAGCAGCAGCAGCACTCTTCGTTTATTCAGCATGGAATTATAGAAATGTGTTGTGGCGTATTTTGCAATAATAAATAATAAACCATGCAATATGAATTCTGTCCGTCCCGGCGTAGGCTGTTGCGTTGGTTGTGTATTCCAATTGTTGGAATATAGAGAAGAAGGACAAGAGGGACATGGAACGGATAGATCAAAAGAGGATGACGGCTTCATTGCCGCCGGAACGGGTATTGCAGTTTGGAGAGGGCAATTTTCTGCGGGCGTTTATCGACTGGATGTTCCACCGCATGAACGAGAGCGGTGTGTTCGGCGGAAGCGCTGTGGTGGTTCAGCCGCTGGAAAACGGTCTGGTTGAAAAGCTGAATGATCAGAAAGGCCTTTATACACTTTATCTGCGGGGAATTCAGAATGGTGAACAGGTGGACTCTCATGAAGTGATCAGTTCGATCAGCCGGGGAATCAATCCTTATTCCGACTGGGAAGGTTTTCTGGAAACGGCGGCCAATCCGGATATGCGTTTTGTGGTTTCGAATACGACGGAAGCGGGCATTGCCTATCAGCGTATGGAACCACCGGATTCCTGTCCTGCATCCTTTCCGGCAAAACTGACCGCCTGGCTCGTCCGGCGCTTTGAACTGCTTGGCGGCACTGCTGATTCCGCGATGATTTTCATGCCCTGCGAACTGATCAACTATAACGGCCGTAAATTGAAGGAGTGCATTCTGAAGCATTCTGCGGACTGGAAGCTGGGCGGGGACTTTGATGCCTGGATTGAAAACGACTGTATTTTTCTCAGTACGCTGGTGGACCGTATTGTGCCGGGATATCCCGGCGATGAAGCGGAATCGATGATAAGTCAGCTGGGTTATTCGGACGATCTGATCTGTACCGGAGAAATTTTTCATCTGCTGGTGATTGAAGGGCCTGAGGAGTTGAAAGCCGAGTTGCCGTTTCATAAGGCGGGATTGAATGCAGTCTGGACGGACGACATGCAGCCGTACCGGAATCTGAAGGTCAGTATTCTGAACGGTGCTCATACATCGAGTGTGCTGGCGGCCTATCTGGGCGGTCTGGATCTTGTACGTGAGATGGTGGAGGACGGGCTTTTCGGAAGATACGTGCAGGCGGTTCTGTTTAATGAGATTATTCCGACGCTGGATGTGGAGCGGGAAGAAGCGAAGGTCTATGCGGGGGCGGTACTGGAACGGTTTAGAAATCCGTTTATTCGGCACGAGCTGCTTTCCATCAGTCTGAATTCGGTTTCAAAATGGAAAGTGCGCGTCTTACCGTCGGTAAAAAACTATATCGTGAAATTCGGCGAAGTACCTTCACTACTGGCTTTTTCCATGGCGGCGCTGATTGCCTTTTATAAAGGAGATCTGCGGGACGGGTATGAACCGAATGATGATCCGGCGGTTCTCGAATTTTTCCAAACGGCCTGGTCGGGGCCTGAGGTGGTTGCGCGGGTGCTGGAACATACGGATTTCTGGGGCGAGGATCTTACGGCACTGCCGGGGTTCGAGCTGGAGGTTTCAAAAGCGCTGGGCCGGATGCTGCATGGTGGTATGCGTAAAGCGGTAAAAGACTGGTTGGATCATGAAGACGCTTAAAATCAATGAACGCGATAACGTCGCCGTCGTCATTTCCGACGATTCGGATAAAATTCCGAGAGGGCATAAAACAGCCCTGGTTCCGATTGGAAAAGGAGAGGCAGTCATTAAATACGGCTTCCCGATCGGTTATGCGACTGAGGCGATTGCAGCCGGCGACTGGGTGCATGATCATAATGTAAAGACCGGGTTGTCCGGGGTTCAGGCATATACGTATGAACCGGACTTCCAGCCGCTGGAGCGTATTGCGGATGGGAAAACCTTTATGGGGTATCCTCGGGCCAACGGGGATGTCGGGATACGTAATGAACTCTGGATTGTACCGACGGTTGGATGTGTGAACGGACTGGCGGAAAAGGCGGCGGCGCGGCTTTGTGCAGAAGGTTTGCCGGATAACGTGGATGATGTGGTCGTTCTGGCACATCCGTACGGCTGTTCCCAGCTGGGGGATGATCATGAAGCTTCGCGGGCGATTCTTTCGGCATTGGTAAAGCATCCGAATGCCGGAGGTGTGCTGGTGGTTGGTCTGGGATGCGAAAACAACACCATGAAAGAATTCCGGGAACTGATCGGGGAGGTGGATGAGCGCCGTGTCAAATTTCTGGTAACGCAGGCGGTGGAGGATGAGCTGGAAGAATGTGGGAAACGGCTGCATGAACTGTGCGAAACGGCGGCGGAGGATCGGCGCGAGCCGTTACCGGTTTCCAGACTCCGGATCGGATTGAAGTGCGGCGGGTCGGATGCTTTTTCCGGCCTGACGGCCAATGCACTGGTAGGCGCGGCTTCGGACCGTTTGATTGCGCGCGGTGGATCCGCGGTACTGACCGAGATTCCGGAAGCGTTCGGGGCTGAAACCATACTGTTCAACCGGGCCGAGGATGAGCAGGTATTTCAGGATGCGGTTGATGTGGTGAACGATTTTAAAACCTATTTTCTCTCGCACGGTGAACCGGTGGGGGAAAATCCGTCGCCGGGTAATAAAGCCGGCGGGATTACGACACTTGAAGATAAATCGCTCGGCTGTGTGCAGAAGGGCGGAACTGCACCGTTGAGTGATGTGCTGCGGTACGGTGCGCGGATTCGGAAAAACGGGCTGACCCTGCTGGAGGGTCCCGGTAATGACATTGTAGCCGTCACTGCGCTGGCTGCTGCCGGCTGCCATATGGTGCTGTTTACTACAGGACGGGGTACTCCATTGGGCGGACCGGTTCCGGTGGTGAAGATTTCTTCCAATTCGGTGCTCGCTGAGCGGAAGAAAAACTGGATCGATTTCAATGCAGGTGTGCTGTTGGAGGGGCTGAAATGACTCCGGTTGGTAACGAATTTTTTGATTATCTGGTCGATGTGGCCTCAGGACGTAAAACGCGGTCGGAAGAAAACGGGTATCGTGATTTTGCCATTTGGAAACAGGGGGTGACGTTGTGATGAGAGGGATACTGGTTGCATTGAGTTCATGGATCGCATTCAGTGCTGCAGCACAGCACGCTGAGCGGGTTTATCTGAGCGGTAAAGGGCCGTCGGATGCGGTCGAGTGGGATTTCTTCTGTTCCAAGGGTCGGAAGAGCGGGGAGTGGACGAAGATTCCGGTGCCGTCGAACTGGGAGCAGCAGGGGTTCGGCGCATACAATTATGGCCATGAACCGGCCGCGGAAAAAGCGGACGAAACGGGCCGCTATAAGACCACTTTTTTTGCTCCGAAGGAGTGGAAAGATAAACATGTGCGTCTGGTGTTTGAAGGGTCCATGACGCAGACCGAGGTGACGATTAACGGTAAGCAGGCCGGGTTCCCGAATTATGGCGGCTATCTTCCGTTCCGCTATATTCTGGATAAAACCAAGCTTAAATACGGCGAGGAAAATGTTCTTGAAGTGCTGGTAAAGAAGAAACCGGACAACGACAGCCTGGATCAGGCGGAGCGTAAGGCGGATTTCTGGGTATTCGGCGGGATCTACCGTCCGGTTTATCTGGAAGTGCTTCCGCGTGAATTTGTGAACCGGGTAGCGATTGATGCGCGGATGGACGGATCGTTCAGAATGGATGTATTTCCGCAGGTGCAGCAGCCTACCAAATTCCGTGAGGAGTTTAAGGAATACGTGGATGAACTCACTGCGCAGATCCAGACGCTGGACGGGGAGAATGTCGGAAAGCCGATGATCGCCCCCATTTATGGTTCGGCCGGACGCATACGCCTTGAAAACCACATTAAAAAACCGTCGCTGTGGTCGCCGGAACATCCGAATCTGTATCAGGTAAAACTGACGATGAAACACAAGGGGAAGGTGCTGTCGACAACGGTTGAACGTTTCGGTTTCCGGACGTTTGAACATCGGCTGGGCGATGGACTTTATCTGAATGGCAAACGTATTCTGATCAAAGGGGTGAACCGCAATGTGTTTGATCCGCAGCATGGGCGGGCGATTGATGCGGAGCGGGTCTGGCGCGAAGCGTGTGAGATCAAGGCGATGAATGCCAACCTGGTACGTTCCCATATGCCGCCGACGATGGAGTTTATGAGGGCGTGTGATGAGCTGGGTCTGATGGTGATTACGGAGCTGTGCAACTGGCATGATCCGGTGATTGATACGCCGATTGCACGTAATCTGGTGTATGAGCTGGTTACAACCTATCAGAATCATCCGTCGGTGATTATCTGGGCGAACGGCAATGAAAACGGGTTTAATCTGGAAGTGGATGAACTGTATCATCTTTACGATCTGCAGAATCGTCCGATCATTCATCCATGGGCTTATTTTGAGGGGATGAATACCAAGCATTATCCGGACTGGAAGGAATTCCAGCTGCGCCTGAGTCATGATAAGGTTTATCTGCCGACCGAGTTTCTGCATGGTCTTTATGATGGAGGTCACGGGGCCGGACTGCAGGATTACTGGGATGCAATTAAAGCTTCGCCGATCGCGGCCGGCGGGGTGCTCTGGTGCTGGGCCGATGCGGCGATTGCCCGTACAGACCGGGAGGGAATGCTGGATACCGACGGCAATCATTCGGCGGATGGTATTGTCGGTCCGAACGGAGAGAAGGAGGCCAGCTATTATTCCATTCGTGAAATCTGGTCACCGATACAAATTGCCATGAAAAGTTTGCCGGATAATTTCAGCGGAAAAATCCCGCTGGAAAACCGGTTTTATGAAACCCGCCTGGATGCCTGTTCGTTTGAGTGGAAACTTGTGAATCATACCGGACCGTTTGAAGAAACACAGAGCAGTGTGCAGGCCGAAGGACGGGTGACAGGACCGAAAATAAAACCTGGAAAAACGGGGATGCTGAAACTGCGGCTTCCGGAGAATTGGAAAAAGGCTACGGCACTAGAACTGCGAGCATTCAGTTCCGGCGGACGGGAAATTATGCAGTGGGCCTGGCCGATCCGTTCCCCGGAAATTAAAGGTGCCGAAGCTGTCGTGCGGCAGGCTGATGACAATCCGTTCGAGATTACAGCCGGTACAACTACCTGGAAATTTTCTCCCGAAACCGGACAGTTGCTGAACTGCAGTGCCGAAGGATTCGGCCGGGGCCCCGTACTTTATGCGGGCACGCTGGATGGCGCTTTGGAATTTTCCTGTGTCTGGAAAACCTCGGTTGCGAAAAAGAACAATACCGTTGTCATTCGTTCGGTCAGCGAAGATGCGTCATTCAGCTGGACGGTTCTTCCGGATGGTTCGGCGGTGCTGGATTATGATTTTTCGGCTCCGACTAACGAACTGGTGTATGCCGCAATCGGGTTTGATCTGGAAGAAGCCGCGGTGGCTTCGAAGCGGTGGCTGGGGCAGGGCCCGGACCGTATCTGGGGCAACCGGCTGCGCGGTCCGCAGTTCGGGCTGTGGGAAAATGAATATAACGATCATGTTGTCGGTGTGAACTGGGGCGAAACGCCCTTTAAAGGCATTTTCGGAAATGTCGACTGGATGCAGCTGAATCTGAAATCCGGAAAGACGCTGGTAGCCGATACGGATTATGCGGCGGTCGGTGTGCTGCGTCCGGCCAATGCGGAGGGCGAGCGGAATAAACACGGGCCGACCAGTCCGGTGCATGCATGGTGGCATTACCCGGAATCCGGCGGTTTGTATCTGTTCCATAAACTTCCCGGGACGGGAACCAAATTCGCCAACGCGTGGGAGCTGGGACCGCAAGGAAATGTGACTGTACTCAAAAGAACAATTGCCGGCCGGATACAATTGATGGTTAAATAATTACCCATTAGAATTCATTCGGAGGGGATTATGAAAAATGAGAATAATAGAGGGATCTCAAAAGGAGCGCCGAGCGGTTTTCTTATTAGTATAATCGTTCATGCTGCGGCATTTATGCTGGCCGGATTGCTGGTGGTCTTTTCGGTCACTCAGAAAGAAGAGAAAAAATTCGTGCCGCCCAAACCGGTTGACCGTCCGAAGATGAAACTGAAAAAGCCGAAGGTGAAGGTGAAAAAATCATCGAAACCGAAGGCGACCAACCGGATTGTTACCAAGGTGCAGAAAGCCAGTATGCCCGATATACAGCTTCCGGAACTGTCCGGAATCGGAGAGAACCTGAGCGGGGATATCGGCGGTTTTGAGATTATGCCGGATTTGGAATCGCTATCGGTACTGGGAAGTTCGCAGTCAATCGGCAGCGACCTGGAAGGCACGTATTATGACCTGAAGCTGGATCGGCAGGGTCGGTTTATTTCCAACGATAAAGAGACTTTCCGGGCCAACATGATTGATTTTGTCCGGAAGGGCTGGAAGCCTTCGGTGCTGTCGAAATTTTATCGTGCGCCGAAAAAGATTTATGCGACTTCTCTGATTGTTCCGACAACGCAGTCGTCCATTGCGCCGGCCGCTTTCGGCGACCGCGATGCCAGTGGGGCCCAGTGGATGGTGCATTATAAAGGCCAGCTGGTCCATGCGGAAGGCATTACGTTCCGCTTCTGGGCGGCGGCCGATGAAACACTGCTGGTCCGGGTGGATGGAAAAATTGTGGTGGGTGCAAAATGGGCGAATACAGATACCGGGTGGTCCAATGTTGAACCGGATACCGTGACACCGTTCTGGCAGAGTTCATCCATGGATTCCTACCGGTTTATTCTGGGGAACAGCCGGGCTGCTGTGGGGGACTGGATTACGCTGGAACCGGGCGTTCCGCTTGATCTGGAAATCATCATCGGTGATAACGGAGGTAAGGCCAGTTTCTTCCTCGCCGTAGAAGAAAAAGGGGTGGAGTACCCGAAAAGCAAGCAGGGTGGTCCGATTCTTCCGGTGTTTAAAACGGCTCCGATTTCCCGTGATATGATGGATATCATTTATAAGGATCTGGTTGAAGGCGAGGTGAGCCTGACCGACGGACCTGTATTCAATGACTATGCCGGCGGTTCTGCTGAAATGAGTCCGGAACCGGCTCAGGCCGCGAATCCGGTGCCGGTTGAGCCGAATCTTCCGGAGTCGGATGTCGCCACCTGGGAGCTGCAGGATGGTACCGCTTTCGAGGCCGAGCTGGTGAATGTGATGGCCGGTACGGCTGTTTTTAAGAATGCACGGAATAAGGCGGTGAAGGTGCCGCTTGAAAAGCTGACCGAGCTCAGTCTGCGGAATGTGGAGCTTTCTCTCCCGCCGGAATTCGACATTAATTTTGTGCGGGACAGTAATCAGAAGACGTTTGCGATGGACAGTTATGATGCGGATAATATACGGCCGCCCGAACAGCGCTGTTATTATGGGTTCCGGCTGAAACAGGTCGGCACCGGAGATTATCCTTATCGTGTAAACGCCGAGATGTTTGTGATTGGTCAGGAAAGGCTGGGTACAAAATATATTCTGCTGGACCGGCAGGAGACGTCGTTTATTCCTACCCGGGAAAATAAGAAATCGTACAGTTTTAAGAGCGGACGCGAAGTGGTACTTCAGAATTATGAAGTGGAAGGAGAACCGCGTGGCGAAAAATATGCCGGTTATCTGGTGGTTCTGACGGATGAGCGGGGCCGGGAAATCGGTTACAGCACTTCGGATGAGTGGCTGTATGAAAATCTGGATAATCTGAAACGGCAGAAACCGGGAAATTATATCAATAAGCAGTGTGAACGTGTTTTCCCGACGCGGCCTCCGGCTACACTTTATTAATGTCCTGCAAGGATGTTGTGTGATGCCGGGCTGGATCTGAATGCTTTGAATGCCGAACAGCAGGAGGCTTATGCTCGGCTGGGCAGGGTCCTTGATCAGCATAAGTATGTTCCGGTGGAGCGGTTGCAGATTATTAAATGTGAGGTGCCGGTGAGACCGGGGCGGAAAAGCCGGCTTTCCTGTAAAGTCTACCCGTCCAATGCAATGCGCAACGGGGTGATTTGGGAAAGTACTGACCCGGAGATTGCCGCGGTGGATAAGTTCGGGGTGCTGCATGCGCATCAGCCCGGTAAGGTTAAGGTGAATGCCTATTCCTGGGATGATGCAAAACCTTCGGCTAAAAATGAAGGTGAGACCTATCTCCGGGACGGGATCCAAAGTTCCGTAACCGTAGCGATCGAAGAATGAACTCGGGGCGCGTACATTGTAGCAGAGTGGAAATGTGTTATTTAGAAAATTTGGACAGAAAAAAACAACCAATATGCCCAGTGACAGTCGTTTTCATAACTGAGATATTGTTCGTTGCCTGAACCGTTTGAAAGGATGAAATTATGAAGAAGTTAATGTTATTTATTGCAGTTTCGTTGGTTGCGGGAGTCGGGGCGGTTTTTGCGGCTCCGGAGCGACCGAATATTGTGGTTATTCTCGCGGATGATGTGGGGTCCGGGGATATCAGCTATTACCGCAAACATTTCATGGACGGGAAGCCGGTGTTTGAGACCCCGAATATTGATGCGCTGGCGGAAAACGGCATGTGGTTCACGGATGGACACTCCTCCACATCGCTCTGTGCTCCGACGCGTTATGCGATCATGAGTGGGAAAAACAACTACCGGTCGGAAGCCCCGTGGGGCGTCTGGAATTCTTTTTATGAAGGGGCCATCAAGAAGGGCGATACCACGCTGGGAACGGTGGCTCGCGACGGCGGATATGCAACCGGCTTTATCGGTAAATGGCATCTGGGCCTGAACTTTAAAAAACTCAAGGGTGAAGGGTATTATCGAGGCAACGATAAAGACGACAAAGTGGTGAATGCGGATATGACACAGGTGGCGTATGGCGGTCCGATTGATATGGGATTTGAGTACAGCTATGCTCTCCCGACCGGGGTGCAGGGGCCGCTCTATCTGGCCTACGAAAATGAGAAGTGGGCACCGTTTGAAGAAGGAGTATCTGAAATCATCTGTTTCAATGAGGAGAATGGATGGGATCCTGAAACAGTGACAGAAGAGGATAAAAAAAGTGTTGGAGTGGAAGGGGTTCTTACGATCTCCGACAAAGGTCCGGGTATGGGGGATTCCCGCTGGGATACCTCGCGCATTCCCGATATCATTTCGAGCAAAGCGGTGGGCTTCATCAATGAGTATGCCAATAAAAAACCGTTTTTCCTCTACTACTGCAGTCCTGAAGCTCACCGTCCGCATATCCCGCCGGCCGAAATGGATGGAGTTAAGATCCGCGGAACGCTGCCGTCGCGCCATATGGAGTGCATCAAGGCACTGGACCTTGAAGTCAAGCGGATTGTGGATGCTCTGAAAGCCAATAATGTGCTGGAGGACACGTTGATCTTTTTCATGACGGATAACGGCGGGCTGACCTGGAAGGTTCCGGGAACGCTGGAATCCGGACACCGGCCGAGCGGAAACTACCGCGGGGCAAAGAGTGCTCCGCATGAAGGCGGCCATCGTGTTCCGTTTATTGCTCATTGGCCGAAACATATCAAACCCGGCCAGACCTCTGATGAACTGGTGGTTACTCACGATCTGATGGCGACCGTGGCCCAGATTGTCGGAATCGAACTGACCGATGAGGATACGCTGGATTCAACGAGCATTCTTCCGATTCTTCTGGGGAAGGAGTTTAAACCGCGCGATTTTCTGGCCTGGCAGTCGGGAGCCACTTTTGAGGTGATGTATCGGGAAGGTCCGTGGAAACTGATTATCCAGAGCAATCACCCGCTTAGCAGGTGGGAGCCGATTGAGCTGTATAATCTGGAGACCAATCCGAATGAAAATCCGAAGAAAAACCTGATCAACCATCCGGAATACAAAGCACGTGCGGAGAAAATGTTCGAAAAGTATATGAAAATCCGGAAGAGCGGAGTGCGCACGGCACCGGTTAATTCTTAAGGAACAGTGTTATGAAAAAAATATGGATTCTTTTCCTGATTCTCTCGGGCATGGTTCTTTCGGGAACTGCGGCTAAACGAAAACCGAATGTGGTAATTCTTTATACCGATGACCAGCCGATGGATTCGTTCGGTTTCATCGGGGGCAAGGCACATACCCCGAATATTGATAAGCTGGCGAAGGAAGGGGCTTATTTCTCGCGGGCCTATGCCACGAGCAGTGTCTGTTCGCCGAGTCGTTATTCCGCGCTGACGGGGCAGTATGCCAGCCGTTGTCCGTCGCCACAGTTCCGTAAGGAAATCAGTGCCGAAGGTGTGACGAAAGTGCTTTGGAATATGGGCATGGAAGAGGGCCAGTGGAACTTCCCTCGGGTCATGCAGGCCAATGGATATAAAACCGGTATGGTCGGCAAATGGCATGTGGGATCGAGCGGTAAACACGGCCACCGCAAAACGGTTCCGGGTACTGATCCCAAAGATCCGGCGGTTATTGAAGTGTTGAAATATAATCAGGAATACTACTGCAAGGATATTGCCGAGTTCGGTTTCGATTATGTGGGTGCGGCGTTTCACGGTAATCCGAATGATGATCCGAACCTGGTAAAAACCGGATGCAATGTACACGTGCCGGAATGGCAGACGATGCATGCGCTGAAGTTTATCGAGGAGAACAAGGACCGGCCGTTTGTGTTGTATTTTGCCACGACGTTGCTGCACGTTCCGGACTGTACGGCCGATCTGAAGAAGGATCCGCGTCTGACGCCGCTGGGCTGGATGGATGAACCGATCGCTCCGGGGGTTCTGCCTCCGCGTGAAGATGTGCTGCGTCGGGCCCGTGAAGCCGGAGTTCCGGAAAGTCAGAACGGAAAACTGATTGCAGCCACCTGGCTGGATGATGTGGTCGGTGCCGTACAGAACAAGTTGAAAGAACTGGGGCTGGATGACAATACGCTGATCATTTATTTCAATGACAACAGCACGGATGACCAGGGTAAAGGTTCCTGTTATCAGGGGGGCGCACATGTGCCGATGATGGTAAGACTGCCGGGGGTTGTAAAACCGGGAGAACGGAAGGAGCTGGTAGCCAATATTGACATTGCTCCGACGATCTTTGATTTCTGCGGCGTTACTCCGCCGGAAGATATGGTTCTTGACGGGGCCAGTCTGATGCCGCTGTGCCGTGGAGAAAAGGTCGAGGATTGGCGCGATGCGATGTACCTGGAAATCGGGCTGACGCGTGCGGTGGTTACCGACGATAATTTCAAGTATCTCGCGTTCCGTGTTCCGGAAAGCTACACCAACCGTCCGAAAGAAGTGATTCAGCAGGAGCACCGTGAAGCATTGGCGAAAATCCATAAAATGTTCCCGTGGACGCAGAAGATGTGGCATGAAGAAGAGAATCCGCGTTATATGCACATGGGGATGGCTCCGGGAGGGCATCATATGGAGCGCTTCCAGCTTTATCTGAACAATCCGCCGTTCAAGGATAATTATTTTGATCCGGACCAGCTCTATGATCTGAACCGTGATCCGCGCGAAACAACCAATCTGGCCAACAATCCTGAATATCAGGCGAAGTTGCAGAAGATGCAGAAAAAACTGAGAAAGCTGCTGCAGGATGTTCCGGGTACCTTTGCGGATCTGAAGCCGGAAGAATAACCGGAATCGGCGATGGCGGTACTGGGCAGAAGAGTTTTGTGTGTGGCTGTTCTTTTGGTGACGGCCCAAACTCCGGATGCCGGTGCTGCGGAATCGCCGTGGGAACGGAATAACCGGATTGCTATCAGCGCGGATGGCAATCCGGATGCCGATGCGGATGATGTCGGCGCCACGCCCTTTTCGCTGGCCATGCTTGCGAAAGCGGGACTGCAGGACAATCTGGTCCATTTTGATTTCAATAATTTTCTGGAATACCGGAAAATTGAGCCGGCTGATAACCGGATGTGGATCGGAGCTATGGGCGGGCAGGCCCGCTGGGGCTTTGAGCGCAGTCGTTTTTTTGATGCGGCCATGGATCCGGCCGGTGCAATTGCTCATCTGATAGAAGTCATCAATGCATCCTCCGCCGAAGATCCGCTCTATCTGATTGTGGCCGGGCCGATGGAGTTGATTTATCGGGCGTTGGAGGCGGCTGATCCGGTTGCACGGAAAGAGGTGATTCTGGTTTCCCATCATAATTACAATGAATATTTCAAGGCGCGTCTCTGGCATCGCAACTGGAATGATATTCAGGCGCTGGTGCCGGAGATCGGCTATTTGAGAATTAAAGATCAGAACGGCTGGAACGGCAGCGGCCTGAAAGGAAAAGACGATGCCGATTTTCACTGGCTGCGGGATCATGCGGATCCGAACCTGAACTGGGTTTATGAACGGATCGTGGCCGGAAAACCGGATGTTTCAGATGCAGGGATGCTGGCCTGGCTTATCGGTATTAACGGTGAAGAAGAAAGGGTGACGATTCCGGAAATGGCGGCCTGGTTCGGTACGGAACCTATTCCGCAAAAAAACGGAAATGCTGACGTTCCGAAAGCTCCGGCAGGGGTTGAACCCGACGTTGTTCCGCCCGAAACCGAATTTGTTTTTCAGGAGGTGGACGGGAAGATTGTGATCGAAGCTGAAAGCGTACCGCTTTCCGATTACTGGGTGCTGGATAAGGCGGACGGAGCAATCTGCTGGATGCCGCCCGGCAGGCATAGAATCAGTCATCAGCATCAGGGGGTACTGCTTTATAAACTCCGTATTTCCAATCCTGGGAAATACCGTATGGCACTGAAGGCTGCGCATGAGAGCATCGGTTTCAAAGACCGATGGAGCAGCTGTTTTACGCTGATGGGACTCAATCCGGTCCATCCATACGGGGTTACACGGAAGACCGGTTTTGAATCGGGGAAATATTCCGGTTTTACGTGGGATACGGCTCATAAGAACTATGGCGCATTTCGGTCGAAAGAGGGCAGTCTGTCAGAACCGGTTTATAATTTATCAGCGGGAGATCACTGTTTCTGGATCTGTGGAAGCTCCGGCGGTTTTCGGATTGATAAAATTCATTTTTATAAAGAAGGAGTCGCAGGCTTTAAGAGCGATGCTGAAGCGGTTACTCCGATGATTCCGGGGAAATAATCAGAAAAGGAGAATGTATTGACGATGAAAAAAATAAGTTTGCTTTTAATCAGCGGGCTTTGTGCTGCTGCCGCCGGTGCTGCCGAAAAAAGACCGAATGTTCTCTGGATTGTAACGGACGACCAGCGGCCGGATTCGCTGCAATGTTTCAATCGGGCGGTTTACGGTACGGATGAAAGTCCGCTGGGTTATGTGGAATCGCCGAATGTTGATGCGCTGGCGGAAGAAGGGGTGCTGTTTACACGGGCTATCTGCAATTCTCCGGCGTGCGGGCCGTCGCGTGGGTCCATGCACAGTGGTCGCTATCCGTTCCGCAACGGGCACTATCAGTTTGAGCTGACCCATCAGTTTCCTGATTTCGTGAAACCGATTATTCATCAGACACTGCGCAAAAACGGTTACAGTACCGCAGTATTCGGCAAGTCGGATTCCTATATTTACACCGAAGTGGGCAAATACGTGACGACCGGACTGTTCGGCACAAAGGTTCACTTTAAGCATGATCTTCAGGCGAACGGTTTCGGCGATATTTATGCCGGAGGGTGGAGCCCGGAAGGGTCGACGGAAAAGGTGATGTATCCCGACGGAACCATCCGTGAATATTTTCTTAAACGGAATTCGGGTGAACTGACCGAAGAGGATATTGCCCAACGGAAAAAAACGGATGAGGAATTTGATATTCTCCGAGCCGATACGGAAGGTTTTTACAGTAAAAAGCTGATCTATGGCGGGGTTAACCCGCAGCCGGAAGATAAGACGATCGACGCCTATATTGTTAAGGAGTTCGAGCGCTATCTTGATCATGCCGATACGGAGTACAGCACGTGCTTCGGCCGGAAACAGCAGGGTGTACCGACAGCAAAACCGGCGATGACAGAAATCGGTTTCCGCCTGCCGCATACGCCGGTGCTGCCGCCGAAATCCTTCCGCGACCGTTTCCAGAAGAAGCACTACCGGGTTCCGGAGTTCAGTAATGATGAAGTGGCGAAACTTCCGCCGCAGCTGCAGCAGCTCTCCCGGGGCATGAAGGTGCTCGGTACGCCGGAGGACATTTCAGCGAACCGCGCCTATACACCTGAAAAATTTCAGCAGGCGGTTCAGGATTATTATGCCTTCTGTGCCCATGGCGATGCGCTGATCGGTGAAGCGGTGAAGAAATTCAAAGAATACTGTGCGGAGAACGGACGGGATTATCTGATTATCTACACGGTCGGGGATCATGGCTGGCATCTGGGCGAGCAGGGTATTGAGACCAAATTCAGTCCATGGCGTCAGTCGGTTCATAACGCGGCGATTGTGGTGTCGTCCGATAAAACGAAATTCCCGGCGGGTATGATCTACGATGAAATCATTGAATATGTTGACTTCATGCCGACGATTCTTGCGGCTGCAGGGGTGGATATTCATGATCCGCAGTATGATTATCTGGATGGATACGATCTGGCCGAAGTGCTTTCCGGTAAAGCCGTTAAGCGCGAGTATGGGCTGGGGGAAATGAATCTGATTTACGGTCCGCGCGCCTATATGCGCTCGAAGGATTTCGCTTTTTCAATGCGCACCCGCCCGAATAACGGAAAGCCGAAAGAAGGTAATCTGAATAAAGACATCAAGTGGGCATTGGAGTGTCCGGTGGAGAAAGCGGAGCTGGCGCTGTATGATCTGCGCAAGGATCCGCTGGAACGCAACAATGTGGCAGCGGATCCGGAATACCGTCAGCTGGCGGAATGGTTCCGTCAGAAACTGGGTCGTATTGTGTTGGGTGACGGTCGGGTGGAATGCGACTGGGATCAGAAAAACAGTTATAAAATCAGTAATTTTGCCCAGGGCGCTGACGATAAGAAACTGGATATTCCGCCGGAAATTATTCCGTAATTCGTGATGTTCTCAAAGGAGTGAAGAAATATGAGACTCAGCAGTGTTTTTTTGCTGGCGGCAGTCTGTTCGGCGGTGTCGGGGATGGCTTCGGAAAAAATGTCGGACCGCCGGCCGAATATTCTGTGGATTGTAACCGATGATCAGCGGGCGGACTCACTGTGCTGTTTTAATCGGGCGGTTTACGGCTGTGATGAAAACCTGCTGGGCTATGTGGAATCGCCGAATGTTGACGCGCTGGCCGAAGAGGGGGTGCTGTTTACACGCGCCATCTGTAATTCTCCGGCCTGCGGTCCGTCGCGCGGTTCCATGCACACGGGGCGCTATCCGTTCCGTAACGGGCATTATGCTTTTGAGCAGACGCATCAGGAGCCCGATTTTGTGAAGCCGGTTATTCATCAGATCATGCGGAAATACGGTTACAGCACCGGTGCTTTCGGTAAATCGGATTCCTACATCTATAACTATCCGGCGGACACCTATGACAATGACGGGATATTCGGAATGGATGTTCATTTTAAGCATGATCTCCAGGCCAATGATAAGGGGGATATCTTTGCCCATGTCTCCCGGAGAGAAGTCGGTGGTAAAACCGTGGTGCTGGGTCAGGAAGAGAAGGTGATGTATGCGGACGGTACTGTGCGTGAATATTTCATCGATCGGAAAGACGCGGAACTGACGCCGGAGGATATCGCGGCGCGGGAACAGACTGACCGGGAATTCGGACTCCTGCGCAATTATCCGGAAGGATTCTGGAAACATACGTTGATTTATGGCGGCCGGAATCCTCAGCCGGCGGATAAAACCATCGATGCGTACATTGTAAAGGAGTTTAAGGATTATCTTTCCAATGCGGATAAACCGTATACGACATCGTGGGGTAAAGCGGTGAGAGGGGTTCCTTCGGACCGGCCGTTTATGATTGATGTAGGGCTGCGGCTGCCGCATACGCCGGTTCTTCCGCCACAGTCCATCCGCGACCGGTTTGCGGATAAAAACTATAAGATGCCGGAGTTTGATGGTGCCGAGGTGGAAAAACTTCCGCCGCAGTTGAAGTCGTTGAGCAAAGGCATGCGGATTCTTCCGGTTTCACCGGAGGATGTTGATGCCGGTCGCGCATTTACGCCCGATGATTTCCAGCAGGCGTGCCGCGATTATTTTGCTTTCTGTGCGCATGGGGATGAACTGATCGGCGATGCGGTTAAAGCATTTAAACAGTATTGTGCGGAGAATGGACGGGATTATCTGATTATCTATACGGTTGGAGATCATGGCTGGCAGCTGGGCGAGCAGGGCATTGAGTCTAAATTCAGCCCGTGGCGGCAGTCGGTTCATAATGCGGCGATTGTGGTGTCGTCCGATAAAACGAAATTTCCTCCCGGGCTGGTGTACGATGAACTGGTTGAATATGTGGATTTTGTTCCAACGATTCTGGCGGCCGGCGGTGTGGATATTCACGGTCCGGAATTCGATTATCTCGACGGGCAGGATCTGGCCGAGGTGATCGCCGGTAAAGCGGTTAAACGCGCGTATGCGCTGGGCGAAATGAATCTGGTTTATGGTCCGCGCGCCTATATGCGTTCGAAAGATTTTTCATTTTCAATGCGCACCCGTCCGAATAACGGATTACCGAAAGCAGGTAATCTGAACAAAAATATTCGATGGGCTTTAGAGTGCCCGGTGGAGAAAGCGGAGCCGGCGCTGTATGATCTGCGCAAGGATCCGCTGGAACGCAACAATGTGGCGGCGGATCCGGAGTACCGCAAACTGGCGGAATGGTTCCGTCAGAAACTGGGCCGTATCGTACTGGGCGACGGTCGGGTGGAATGCGACTGGAGCCTTAAAAACAGGTATAAAATCAGCAATTTCGTAAAAGGGGCTGATGATAAGAAGCTGGATATTCCGGCTGAGCTGATCCCTGAGTTATAATCGTAAACTGTCCTGGAGTATCGAATGGTTGAAAAAAACAGTATTCAGACGCTGGCAAAAGGAAGCGTATTGCTTTTGACTCTTTTTCTGGTGTCGTGTCAGTCCGTAACGAAATTACGCGGGCCGAAAGCCCCTACGTTTGTTGAAGGAGAAAATCCATTGCCTGCCGGTATGAAATGGAAACTTGTGGACGGCATGTCAGATGAGTTCAACGGTAAAAAAGTGGACCTGAAAAAATGGCAGGTTGAACCGGTCGGGAACAGCTTTACGTGGGAGGGCCGCCCGCCCGGACTGTTTCTTGCAGACAATATCTGGGTGGAGGAAGGCAACCTGCGTGTGAAAGTGGACGTGCTGGATGAGCCGTATGAAGGCGTGGAGGGAACCTATACGTATTCAGGCGGAATTGTCCGCTCTATCATGCCGGGACAGGTCGGCTGGTATTATGAATGTCGGATGAAAGCCAATGCCACAGAGATGTCTTCGACGTTCTGGATGCTGACGATTGGCGGACCGGATGAAGCGTTGGAACTTGATATTCAGGAGTGTGTCGGGCGGACGACGGATCTGACAAAAAAGTGGGCGAAAAACTGGGATCGCATTTTCCACTCCAACGCAATTCACTGGCGTTATTTCAGTGAACCGAAAGAGACGAAAGCGCAGGGGTGGGCCTATCTGGAGGAAAAGAATTCCAGCCGTTATTTCGTGTATGGTGCCTGGTGGAAATCCCCCGAAGAAATCCGATTCTATCTGGATGGGAAATATATGTATTCCATTAATCCGGAAACGCACTGGGACTGGCCGGCCTATCTGCACATGGCCGTTGAAACCTATGACTGGAATCCGATTCCGGAAGACGGCGGGTTAGTGGCTTCGGGGACTCTGGATGAACGCACTACCAAATATGACTGGATTCGTACCTGGAAGCTGGTTGAAGAGTAGGCGATGATGCGTATGGAAAACAGTGCTGTCCCGGGGATGTTCATATGAGTAGCCGTGCCGGGAATTTCCGTTGGACGATCTGTGTTCTGCTGTTTCTGTCGGTTCTGATTAATTATCTGCATCGGCTCAGTATCAGTGTGCTGAAAACACCGCTGAGCGAAATGTTCGGCTGGAGCAATACAGATTACGGCTATATTTCCGGTGCATTTTCCTTTGCCTATGCCTTCGGTTATCTGCTCGGAGGCCGCTTAAGTGACCGGTGGGGAGTACAGAAGGCATATCCCTGGTTTGTGGGGGTATGGAGTTTCTTTGCGGGATTGCATGGTTTGGCGGTGCTGCTGGATTTTGAAACCACCGTTTCCGCTATTGCTCCGGAAATCCGGACGACGTTTCCCTGGCTGGTGATATCGGTTGTCACGGTTCCGATGACGGCTGCCGGATTCATTTATGGCCGTATTGCTCTGGGATTATGCCAGGGCGGAAACTTTCCGGCAGCCATTAAAACGGTGGCGGAATGGTTTCCGGAAAAAGAAAGAGCTCTGGCGACGGGCTGGTTCAACGCGGGCTCCAACGCCGGGGCAATGCTCTGTCCACTGCTTGTGAGTTTTCTGTTCAGCACAGTGGGGTTTCAGCTGACGTTCTATATTACCGGAGTGATTGGTCTGCTCTGGGTCATTGCATGGAAACTTCTTTATCGACCGCCGGCGGAGCATCCGCGACTTTCAGGGGAAGAACGGGCCTATATTCAGGAAGGGCAGCCGGATAATGAAGAGATTCCGGTGAAGGTTCCGTGGCTTAAACTGTTTGGATACCGCGCGGCGTGGGCATATCTGATTGCCAGTATTCTCGCCGGGCCGGCGTGGAGTTTTTATCAGTTTTTCCTGCCCGATTTTCTGCAGAAAGGATTTGCCCTTTCGCAGGCGGCGACCGGCGGCTGGACCAGTGCCTTTTTTGTGGTGGCCACTGCCGGTGGAATTCTGGGGGGCTGGTTTGCGGGTAAGCTGATGGCCAGAGGATGGACGCTTAATAAGGCGCGGAAAACCGCATTGCTGGTCTGCGCTCTCTGTGTGGCCCCGATCTATTTTGCGCCATTTGTTCCGGCGGTCTGGATGGCGGTACTGATTGCGGGAATTGCAGGGTCGGCGCATCAGGGATGGTCGGCCAACCTTTTCAGTGTGGTGGCCGATACCATGCCGCGTGAAACGATCAGTTCGGTTGTGGGCATGGGCGGTTTTACGGCGTACATGACCGGCGGTTTTGTGAATATCATTACCGGGTCCATTCTGGACCGGACAGGAAGTTATGTGCCTGTTTTTGCCTATTTTTCCGGGATGTATCTGCTTTCTCTGGTCGTTATCCAGTTGCTGGTGCCTCAGATCGGGAAAAAGCGGTATTAGAGGCCTGCTGAATGCGGTAAACCGGAAGTTTTCAATGGTGATAATGACAGGTAATTTTTCCACATGAGCGTTTTAGAGGAACTTTGATTTGATGGATGGTGCGTTCAAGCCGCTGAAGTTTCAGACTCCGGTTTATGAAGAGGGGCAACCGGTTTTTCCGGAAGCTCCGATTCGGGTGACGCCGTATATGCTGCATAATATACGGAACTGGAAATGGGAAGTGGAGATCAAGGTGTTGACTCTGCAGTATGTGATGAGCGGGTATATTTTGTATCGTTTGGGTGAGCAGACTGTGGAAGCGACCCGGGGAATGTGTTTTCTTTTCCGACCGGGGCAGAAACTGGTAGGGCGGGCTATAGATGGTAAACCGGTGACAATGTTTGCGGCGCACTTTGAAGACCTGCCGGATGTGGGGGAAGATGCTGGTGTTATTCATGCTCCGATTCGGGAGGTGACTCTTTTTGAAGAGACTGCGGAATATGCTGTGAAATGCCGGCAGTACGATGGCGTCCGCTCTGATATTCAGACAGAAACGGCACTGCGCCAATTATTCCATCTACTGCAGGATAATCTGGCGGTCGGCGGTCTCAGTGCAGTCCAGTTGTTGGTGGAGGAGTTGCTGGAGAAGATTAAACGGAATCTAGACGGTGACTGGCGGGTGGAGGTGATGTGTGAAATAACAGGACTTTCACGCTCGCAGCTTACCCGCTGGTTTAACCGGCTTACCGGTACGTCTCCAAACCGATATGTAATCGAGTGTCGTATTGCCCGGGCGATTCAGTTGCTTGGGATGACAACCAGCTCGGTTTCTGAAATTGCTGATACGCTGGGCTATACCGATGTGCCTTTTTTTATCCGGCAGTTCCGGAAAGAAACCGGTGTTTCTCCGGGATCATTGCGGAAGCTTAAAAATAGGAATATGACACAATAGTCCAGTTATTGGGAGGATAGTTTTCTTAGGAATCCGGGGTGGTTTTGCTATATTTATTCACTATGAAAACAGATAAAAGTACCTCCGTCATATCTCGCCGCAGTACGCTGAAAGCCGGTGTTATTACTGCCGGTGCTGTTGCCGCACCTACAATTATTCCTTCTTCGGTTCTCGGCGATAAAGCACCGTCGAAAATGCTGACTATGGGCTTTATCGGTGTCGGTAACCAGGGCACAAAAGTGAATATGAAAAACTTTCTGCAGCAGGAGGATTGCCGGGTGATTGCGGTCTGCGATGTGAAGGCGAAAAACCAGGCCAATGCACAGCATATCGTGAATGAGAAATACGGCGATAAAGGATGCGCCGGTATTCCCGATTTCCGCGATCTGCTGGCGAGGGATGATATTGATGCCGTCTGTATCTCCACACCGGACCACTGGCATGTTCCGCTTTCGATTCTTTCCATGGAGGCCGGTAAGCATGTGATCAGCGAAAAGCCGACCCTGACGATTGCCGAGGGGCGCGAGCTGGTGAATGTACAGAAGAAGACCGGAAAGGTGTTCACGGTCGGTCTCGAGGATCGTGCGGTCATTCACTATTATAAACTGGCTGAAGCGGTCCGCAACGGAGCTATCGGCGATCTGATAAAAATCGATGTCGGCCTGCCCTACAAATCCTGGAGCTATCCGAATCTGCCGGAAATCCCTGTTCCCGATGATTTCAACTACAGAATGTGGCTGGGTCCTGCGCACTATAAGCCGTACACGGCAAACCGTACGGAACCGCAGGCCTGGAGGCAGCAGGATGCTTTTGCGGCAGGTGTTCTGACTGACTGGGGGATGCATCTGTGTGATACCGCTCAGGTCGCCAATTTCTCCGAACGGACCAGCGCGGTGAAAGTGGAACCCGTTAAGTTCATTATTCCGAAGAATTCCATGAATGATGTCCCGAATTATTTCGACCTGAAATTTACCTATGCAAACGGTGTGACGATGAATGTACTCTCGTCGCAGCCCCGTATCATGTTCTATGGCACAAAGGGCTGGTGCGGATGCGACGGCTGGCGCGGGCAGCTGATGGCGCACGATAAAAAGATTCTGAAGGCTAAATATGAAAACAGCAGAATCTGGAAGATGCCTCCCTATGAACAACGCAATTTCCTTGATGTTGTACTCAAAGGTGCGAAGCCGAATTATGATGCCGAGGATCTGCATCGTCTGAGCACGACTCTACTGACCGGTTCCATTGCCATGAAGCTGAACCGGACGGTCAAGTGGGATCCGGAAAAGGAAGAGTTTCCTGACGATGAAGAAGCTAATGCTCTTCGTTCCCGCAAGGCTTCTGAGGACTGGAAAAACGCTTAAATCACCCCGAGATTACATTGAATATGCGGGAAAAATGATGTTCCGAATTCGTGTGTTCAGTGGATTCGATGGTTAACTGAATAGTATCAATTAGAGACGGAGGCAGGCCATGAAACAATGGATTATCTACGTTGCATTGCTGTTTTCTTTCGGCGTATTGGCTGAAGAGGGATTTCATCAATACAAAAGTCAGGGAGTGACGTGGACCCCGAAAATTCCGGGACAGGATTGGATTGTTCATCAGAAGGATCGTCCGCAGCCGCCGCGCGTTAAACCCGCACCGTATAAGGGAATGACGCCGCCGCCGTCGGACGCCATCGTTCTTTTTGACGGAACGTCACTCGATAAACTGCATACGAAATGTCCGGTTATCGACGGAGCCATCCGGATCAATGGAGGTCTTTCGAGTAAGGATGCATTCGGTGACTGCCAGCTTCATATCGAATGGCGGACGCCGACAGAGATCAATACTGACAAGATCAATAATTCGGGCAACAGCGGAATTTTCCTGATGGGGAAATATGAAATTCAGGTTTTTGATTCTTATTCGGTTGAGCTCTATGCCGACGGCTCGGCTGCTGCGGTGTACGGTCAAACACCGCCGATGTTTAATGTCTGCCGCAAACCGGGTGAATGGCAGACCTATGATATCTATTTTAAAGCTCCGGTTTTCAAGGACGGCAAACTGGTGACTCCGGCGTATGTTACAGTGATGCACAATGGGGTCTTTGTTCACGTCAATACGGAGATTACCGGACCGACCCGGCATAATAAGGTGCTGCCCTATGAAGCTCACGAGGCTAAACGTCCGTTCTGGATTCAGGCCCACGGCAGTCCGGTTGAGTATCGCAACATATGGATAAGAGATCTTGAAAAATGAAGAGGCCGGCGGCGGAGTGCATCTGCTATTTTCCGGACGCTTTGACGAGGGCGAAGAAACGGTCCTCGTACTTTTCCCATAGATTATTGAGTTTCAGCATTTTGGCCAGACCGTTGATTTTTGAGGGATCGCGCGAGGCTTCAAGAAACGCTTTGTCGATGTTATCGATCAGGCGTTTTTTCATATCAACGGACTGCTGCTGAAAATCCTGCATATTGCCCTGAGCAGAATGCTGTACCAGATCAACCATCAGTTTCATCAGGCAGACCTGCCATGGATCATCCACCCCGACCAGAATAGCACTCAGCGGATCATCTTTTGCTGCAACCTCCTTTTTTACGCGGTCCAGTACATTATTAATATGGTCGGTGACCATGTATTCCTTCAGTTCCTGTTTTTCCAGTGTGAAGCCATACTGGATAATCCGGAGTTCATTGGCGTGTTCCCGGAGCCAGTCGGCATATGCCTGAGCATCAGCACCCAGATCTCCGACATCGACCTGTCCCAGAGACTGCGGGGTGATGATGGCCGGTTTCAGGGCCTTTAAATGGCCCTCGCGCACGATGACGGTGTCGATGCGGTCCATCTGCTGACAGACGAGGTGGTAATTAACCACGGTATCGCCGAAGGTTTCCAGTTGACCGGACGGTGTAGTGATCAGCTCGGTATTGTTTACCGCATACCAGAAATCAAATTGTTTATCTGTGCTCATAAAAACGATTATCTTTTTTTGTATACCAGAAAGTTCACAGCTTCTGACCGGTCTTCGGGATAAACGCTCAATACCGGTCGGTTTTTCGTGTTTATTTCATATTTTTTTCATTTGCCTGATAGTCGGCAAACTTCATGGAAACAACCTTTGAAATACCGCGGGTCTGCATCGTTACACCATAGATTACACTGGCTGCGGCAATCGTCTGGCGGCTGTGAGTAATAATGATGAACTGCGACTGAGTCAGGAAGTCGGTGAGTGCTTCGACAAAGCGGTTGATGTTGGCATCGTCCAGTGCCGCGTCAAGTTCATCGAGTACACAGAATGGGCTCGGTTTCACTTTAAACAGCGAGAAGAGCAAAGCCACCGCCGTCATTGTGCGTTCTCCACCGGATAACAATGAGATGGTCTGCAGTTTTTTTCCGGGCGGACGGGCAATGATTTCGATACCCGCCTCCAGAACGTCTTCATCGTCAGTCAGAACCAGTTTTGCCGAGCCGCCGCCGAAGAGTTTCTTGAACATTTCCTGAAACTCGGCATTCACTTTGTCGAACGTATTTTTAAAGAGTTCTGTGGTGGTGCTGTTGATAGTTTTGATCATTTCAAGCAGCTGTTGTTTGGCGGCAGACAGATCCTCCTGCTGTTTCATCAGGAAGGCGTAGCGCTCTTCATGTTCTGCATGTTCTTCGATGGCCACCAGGTTGACCGGTCCCATTGAGTCCAGTTTGGCCCGCAGCTCGGCTACGCGGGTTTCGATCACTTCACGTTCCGGAATTTCATCGTTTTCCCATTGCGGAGGGTCGGCTTCCGCCAGTTCTTCTTTCGTGATGTGATAGGCCCGGTGATACGCTCCAGGGCATTATCATACCTCATTTTGAACTCAGCCTTTTCCACTTCAAATTTTGATTTTCTGTTCTGTTCGGTCTCAAGATCCTTCCGGATTCCCCGGAGGCGGTTTTCGGCCGTGGTCAGCAGTTGTATGGTTTCTTCGCGGCGCGAACGTTCCGCTTCCAGTGTCCGGGAGGTTTCTTCCAGCCGCTCTTCCAGCGGCTGGATCCTGCTCTGCTCCTCTTCGATGGAAATTCTAAGATCTTCAATGCGGCGGTTATAGGAATCCACGCCGCTCGACCGCTCGTTGATCAGTTCTTCAAGTTCCGCGATGCGGGCTTCCATCGGCTGTTTCCGATTGTTCAGATGTTCCAGAATATTGGTCTTCTGCGAGTAGATAATCCGGTGTTCGGAGGTAACCTGCAAAGCACAGTTCCTCTCTTCCTCCAGAGTCGTCAGCATGCGGGTCTGCTCGGCACTGGTCTGGCGCACCTCGGCCTGACGGTCGCGGCACTCCTTCAGTTCTGTCGCCAGTTTCTGTCTGAGCTCCGTACCTTCGCTCTCGTTTTCCTGCAGACTGTTCAGTTCAAACGTTACCGTTTCAATGCGATCCCGGGCTGTTTTCGTTTCCCGGACAATGACCTGTTTTTCACCCTCCTGCAACGCGAGTTCGCGGCGGAACTCTTCGAGCATACTGCGCGCATGGTTGATGGTTTCGGCAATGGTGGATTCATCAGAGCGTAGCGTGTCCAGTTCGGTTTCCAGCGATTGGATTTCCTGTTCCAGTGTGGAAATTTCGTCCTGCAGCTGCTCACGCATCTGATGGCGGGCGAGAGGACTTTTGTCTTCCGTTCCCGGCATCCAGAGCTCGGAGGAACCGCATCCGGATACAACGGTTCCATTCTGGGTGACAACAACCGTATCGGCGGAAAGGACGTCCGGAATTTCAACTTCGGACCCCACCACGCGGACATTCCAGAAGAGCCGGCGAATCAGTGGGGCAACCGTATCGTCAAACGTAATGCAGTCGAGCAATGACCGGCCAATGGCCGAAGAGTCAAGTTGTGCCTCCTCTTTTGAGGAGGCAACGCTCAGAAGGCGCACACTGCCGGCTTCATTATCGCGCAGCCAGTTAAGGGTCTCGCGGGCGAGGGCTTCATCGCGAACCACAATGGCATCGATGCATGGACGAAGAATCGCTTCCAGTGCTGTCTGGTATTCCGGCGATGTGGTCATCTGTTCGGCCAGCGGGCCGATAATGCCTGAACGGTCGGGGGTAAAATCATCCTTGGGATTGAGCAGGATCTGTGCACCGGGCGGGAAGCCTTCCTGACGCGCTTCACCACCGGAGAGCATTTCGTGCCGGGCGCGTTTGGCCGCGACGGTTTTCTGCAGCTCGTTGAGTTTGCGCTCGTTTTCAACAATGCGGTCTTTACGTGATGCGCGGTCTGAATTGAGATTGTTCAATGTTTCAGCCTGCTCAGATACCTTATCCTGAAGCATTTCCACCATGGCGGTCATTTCCGCTTCACGCTCCGTGTACGAAGCCAGAGAGCGTTCCAGTTCGGCCTTTTCGGTGGCCAGCCGCTCTTTTTTCAGCATGGCCTCGCGGTCGCGCGCATCCAGTGCATTGAGTTCATTCTGCATTTTGGAGGCTCGGGAATCGAGGGCCACGGATTCATTGCGCAGATCATTAAGCGCCAGGCGGGTGGCGTTCATTTTTTCCTCGGCCTGTTTCTGAATCTCGGTAACCTTTTCCAGTTCTATGCCGGCGGCCTCTTTGGCGACTTCCGCCTCCTGGATATCGTGAATGATTTTTTCGAGTTCTGCACGGTGGGCTTCCAGGCGAACCCGCGCTTCTTCAGTTTCCTGCGTATTGCGCTGCGCGAGGGTCGTCAGCTCGGCAATGCGGTCGGTGTTCATGGTAATCAGGTTTCTGGTTCGTTCCAGTTCACTTCGTGCACCGGAAGCCTGTTCCATGGCCCGGGATATGGTTTCTTCCAGCTGAGTCAGAGCGGCCCGCGAGCTTTCAGCCTCCTTTTCGGCTGATTCCACCTGGGCGTGAAGTTCGCTGACTTTGTGCTCCAGTACCTGCAGTTCGCCGGTCAGTTCATTGAGTTTCTGTGCATATTCTGTGAGGCGCTGATTGGTGACATAGATATCGAGGGTGCGCATCTCTTCGGAAAGTTCCTTATAGCGGCGCGCCTTACCGGCCTGGCGCTGCAGCGAAATAATCTGACGCTTCACTTCACGGACCACATCGTCCAGCCGCAGCAGGTTGGCTTCGGTGTGTTCGAGTTTGCGCAGAGCCTCTTTTTTGTCGGCTTTGTATTTCGTGATTCCGGCGGCTTCCTCGAAGACGATTCGACGGTCGTCGGCCCGTGCAGAAAGAATCTGGTCGATTTTACCCTGTTCCAGTACGGAGTAGGAATCCGTGCCGACGCCGGTGTCCATGAACAGGCGCTGAATATCCTTCAGTCGGCAGGCTTTACGATTGAGAAAATAGCCGGATTCGCCGGAGCGGAAAACGCGGCGGGTAATGCAGACTTCGTCGTATTCGATTCCGAGAGCTTCCGAGCAGTCGGCCAGTGTAATGCTGACTTCTGCCATACCCAGCGGTTTGGCGGAATCGGTACCGTTGAAAATGACATCCTCCATTTTCGCCCCGCGCAGGGCACGGGCGCGCTGCTCACCAAGCACCCAGCGAACCGCGTCGGAAACATTACTTTTTCCACAACCATTCGGGCCCACAATCGCTGTCATGCCCGGCTCGAAGTCCAGCTTGGTCTTGTTCGCGAAGCTTTTAAATCCAACAATTTCAAGGGTTTTCAGATACACAGAATCTTCCTCCAAAAAAACGATTGCCGAAACTAGCACAATCCGCAGAACGGAGAAAAACCGAAACTGGCCGGAAATCAGGTGTTGCCATAACGTTCCGATGGTTGAAAAAAGGAGCCGGGGCGGCCTCGGCCGTCCGGAACTCGGCCGAGGAGCCGGAACCGTCAACCGCCGCGTTTTTCCGGCGGTTCCGCTCGGTCTGATTCTCCCGGTTGAAACGCCTATTTATCAGTGCCGAATTTGGCAATTTCAGTCATGAGGCGCGCTCCGTCGAGGCAGGCGACGTAGGGCTTGAGATCTTCGGCGTTTTCGATGACGTAGTCGGTGAGTTGTTTTTTGACCACTTCGGTCAGTTTTTCGGGGTTCCAGGGTTTTGAAATGTAGTGGTGGAGGTTGGCTTCATTTACGGCGCGGACGGTGTCCTCGAGACCGGCCTGGCCGGTGATGAGGACTTTACGGGAATTCTGATATTCATCATCATTTTCAAGCGATACCAGAAATTCAACGCCGCTTTCGCCGGGCATCATGTGGTCGCAAAGGGCAAGCCCGAGTTCAATCCCTTCGTCTTTAAATTCCTGAAGGACATCGCGGGCATCGCTGACATCTTCTGCGGCTTCGATACGGAAGGTATCGGCAAATGGTTTGAGGTCGCGGAGGATGGCTTCGCGGACTTCGGTTTCATCTTCTACACACAGTATGGCGATTTTTTTCATGATGCGTTCTCCTGACTTGATATTAATACGGATTTCGACGGGCCTTCAACGGGGAGGGTGATGGAAAATTCCGTGCGTCCCGGTTCCGAAGTGACGTCGATGGTTCCTCCGTGCCGGGTGACTATATTTTTAGTGATCGAGAGCCCGAGCCCGAGCCCGAAGTCGACCCGCCCTTTGCGGGTGGTGAATCGGAGCTCAAAAATTTTCGGAATGTTTTCCGGAGGAATTCCGGGGCCGTTGTCGATGATTCCGACGCTGATTGTTCCGTCATCGTTCTGTCGGGTCCGGATGATCAGCCGGCCTTCGTCGCCCATGGCATCAAGCGCATTGCCGATGATGTTGGTCCAGACCTGGTTCAGTTCTCCGGCGCAGGCAATGATTCCGGGGATTTGTCCGTATTCTTTTTCAATGGTAATATTCCGCAGCCGGTTGGAAAAGAGCAGGAGGGTGTCGTCGATTCCTTTGTGGACGGAAATGTATTCGTTTTCCGGACTGTCGGCGTGGATGTAGGAGCGCAGACTCTGCACAATGCCGGAGATGCGTTCGGCGCAGCTGTTGATGTTGCGAAGCGCGGAGCCGATCTGATGATAGAGCTCGAGTTTGTTGAGTCGTTCGTCCGGGCTCCCGGGAATGCCGGAGGCGAGTTTTTCGTATTCTCCGAGATCGTGGATGCCGATTTTGACCATGCGCTCGGCAAGTTCCCGGCTATTGAGCTGTTCCGTTAGTTTTTTCCGTAAAGCGCGTTGCTCCCGGGTGGAGATCGGCTCTGAATGAAAGGAACGGTTGAGTATTTCCTGCATGCTGCGGCTGTCGGTCATCTGGTCGGCAAGAGCCAGCAGATCTTTATGTACAAAGTCAGAGGCGCGGATGAGGGCGGAGACGGGGTTGTTGAGTTCGTGAGCGACTCCGGCGGAAAGCTGGCCGAGTGTGGCCATTTTTTCCGATTCAACAAGCATGGCCTGGGCTTTCTGCAGTTCGTCGAGCGTCTGAACCACCTGTTTGTGCTGAGAGGCCATATCCTTGTTGAGTTTGAAAATCTCTTCCTGAAGTTCGATCTGCCGTTTGTGCCGCCGGCCCATGGATTGGAGCAGCACGGATATGAACAGGTTGCGCAGAGTTTCACTTTTCTGAAGGGCGGAGTCGAGCTGCTGATGGGTCACCCGCAGCAGTTTGAGCGGGGTCTTGGCGCAGCAGGAAAAAACTGCACGGGAGTTCCGGGCCAGTGCAATCAGGCCGAGAATGCGTCCGGCGGTTTGTGAATGGAAGATGATCCGTTCGCCGTTGATTTTCCGGTAGAGTTCAACCTGTCCTTCGAGAAGAATCCATATGCCGTTAAGGATCTGTTCCTCTTCAAACAGAGTGACCCCCGGTTCGATACTGAGCCGGGGCGGAGAATTGAGCTGATAGTCGAGTTCGGAGATCAGGCCGTCTTCAATCTCTTCTTCGGGAAGATTGAGCAGGCCTATCTGAAGGGGGTTGAAGGCTTCACTCATTCAGGCATGACTCCAAGGAGATTCCAGAGTTTTGACGCAAAACCGACGTACAGAATACTGCCGAGAAGGCCGAAGATAATACCGGTGATGGCCATATCCTTGGTTTTGATGGCGCCGGTGGCGTAGGCGATGGCATTCGGCGGGGTTGAAATCGGCAGAGCCATGGCGAGCGAGGAGCCGATGGCGATGAATACGGCAGAGGCCACCGGGCTGATGGCCACACCGGGGGCGGTGGCCAGGCTCATACCGATGGGGACCAGCAGGTTGGCGGTGGCCGAGTGAGAGATGACGGAGCCCATCAGCAGAGCGGCGATAAACATGCCGGCGGCAATAAAGGCCGGAGACATTTCCGACCAGTTGATCAGGCCGATCAGCCATTGATCCAGCCCGCTTCTGCCGACTCCGCTGCCCATAGCAATGCCGCCGGCGACGAGCCAGAGTACGCTCCACTGCATGGAGTGGAATTCCTTGGTATTGATTACGCCGGTGGCAAGCAGTACGACAACGGGCATGAAGCCGACAATGGTCGAAGGAATGCCGTGCAGTTTTTCGGTGAACCAGAGCAGAATCGTGGCTGCGGCAACAATATAGAAAAGAATAGCCTTCGGAGTGGTTTGGAATTTGGAGTCGATATCAATTTCAATTTTGGAATCGTTCCGGGCGTAGAATTTCGCAAGGACAAACCAGGCGAAGAACAGCACGATGAGCATGAACGGGATGACCATGATCATCCAGTTCACGAAGCTGATGTTAATACCTTCCTTGGCCAGCGCTCCCAGCGCGATGGCGTTTGGCGGGGTGCCGACCGGGGTGCCCATCCCGCCGATGTTCGCCGCAACCGGAATGGCAAGAACGAGGCCGATTTTCGTGCGGTCGCCTTCCGGAAGCTTGGCAATGAGCGGCAGGACCACGGCGATCATTGTTGCGGTGGTGGCGGTGTTGCTCATGAACATCGAGAAAATGGCGGTGATGAGCATAAGCCCCAGAATCACCCGGGAGGGTTTGGTTCCGAAGGGTTTAATCAGAACGCGGACGAGATTGGTATCGAGATTGAATTTGGCCGCACCGTCGGCGAGGAAAAAGCCGCCGAGAAAGAGCATAAGGACCGGACTGGCAAGTGCGCCGTAGAAGCTTTTATAAGAGGGTGCATCAAATCCGTCCGGCAGAGGAAGCATGGCTTTGTCGGATATAAAGAGAATTTCCAGAATGATGATGAGTGCTGCTGTGGCGTGGAGCGGAATGGCTTCTGAAATCCATAGCGCAATCGCCATCAGAAAGATGGAAAGCACACGGTGGCCGGTAAGCGAAAGACCTTCGAATTGAACCGCAAACGGAATAATGAATGCAATGATTGCAATGAAAAGACCCGCCATTTTGGTTTTACTGAACCCTGAAGCTTTTACTGTCATATTAACTTTTCCCCCGAATAGTAAATCTGCGCATTATGCATAAAGCTGTTTTCAAGGCAATCGGCAAACAGAAATATCGGATAGAATATTATGATGCTGTGGTGTCATCTTCGCCTTCTTACAAAAAATACAGGTAGACAAGGCCGGAGCAGTTTGCAACCGTGTACGCTTTGGTAATCGGGAGAGATATACATGCCGGCAAAACGTAAGTATAATGTTAAAGGAACTAACGATTTTATCGTGCTCGCCGCGATTTTCTTCTTTCTCTGCCTATGGGCGATCAAAGATGCCTGGTTTCCTTCAGAAAAAGTTCTCAGAAAACACCCGCTGGAGATGATGGCCACGTTTGAGGTGGACGGGACGGTTGAGGATGTACTGGTCGAGGTCGGGGATTCCGTGGGTGAAGGTCAGGTGATTGCCCGGTTGCGCAGCGATCGGATTGCTGAAGAGTATGAAAAAGCCAAAAAGGAATTTACTGAAAAACGCAAAAAACATCAGATGATGGAGCTGGCGCGCAAGAATGCAGAGAAAAACGGGGTTTCGGATCAGGGGTATGCCGATATCGTGAAAAGCGAAGAGGAGGCTCTTGCTGCACGTGAAAAAGCGCACGCACGGGTGACTGAATTAAAGAACAAAATCGATTCTGCTGTACTGCTTTCGCCGACAAAAGGGAAGGTGGTGGAGATCAGGGTCGGGGCGCATACGATGGTGGACCGTGTTCCGGCTGAATTTGATGGTACGGTTGCGCTTGATAAAGAATCCCGGAAAATAACAGTCACCGGTGCAGACGGTCAGCTGCAGGAGTTTACTGCCGGTGATACTCAGGTATTCAAAGTTCATGATGGTGATGAGGTGGCGGCGGGTGATGTGCTGGCCGCCGATGCGGCGGTTCTGATTGATCCGAAAGACCATTTTTATCTGTTTAATAAAAGCCTCGCGATTTTCAGCTTTTTTGCATTCTGGACGTTTCTGGCCATTCATATTCTGGGCCGGTGATTTCCGGGAAGTGGTAAATCACCCTAATCTTCTAATTATCACCGGATTAGCTTGACCGCGAAAAGCGGCGGATTATTATCCGTGGTTCATTTTTGCGAAAACAAGCGTTCTTTTTATTGAAACGTCTATAAATCAAGGAGATACATCAAAATGACGAAACGTGATTTGGTAATGCGCATCGCCGACGAAACCGGCCTGATTCAGCAGGATGTTTATGCGGTGATTCAGAAGAGCCTCGACTATATTGTTGAAGCTCTTGAAAACGACGATACGGTTGAGTTTCGTAATTTTGGTGTGTTTGAAGTCCGTGAGCGCAAACAGCGCATCGGCCGTAATCCGAACAAGCCCGAAAACGTGGTAACCATTCCGGCCCGTAAGGTTGTGAAGTTCAAGCCGGGCAAAATCATGCGTGAACGTATTACCGGCGAGTAATCGATGGCTTCCAACGAGTTTCAGCCGCTTCAGGGCATGTCCGACATTCAGGCGCCGGAGATTTATCTCTGGCGCATGATGGAGGAACGGGCGCGCAACGTTTTCACCAGCTACGGCTACGACGAGCTGCGCACTCCGGTGCTTGAAAAAATCACCGTTTTCCAGCGTTCGCTCGGCGAAACCACCGATGTGGTGAAAAAGGAGATGTACTCCTTCAAACCGAGCAAACACGAGCTGGCGATGCGTCCGGAAGGCACGGCAGGGACTATGCGGCATCTGGCCGGACGTGGTGAAGAGGGGCTGAATGCGCGTGTGTTTTACATCGCGCCGATGTTCCGCTATGAACGTCCGCAGGCCGGGCGGAAACGGCAGTTTCATCAGGTCGGCGTGGAGGCTACCGGTGAACCGAATCCGCTGGCCGATGCCGAAGCCATTGCGTTGCAGAAAAGTCTGCTGGATGCCTGGGGACTGACCGGTTCCACCATCAGAGTAAGCACCCGCGGCGAACCGGCCGACCGCCCGAAAGTGGCGGAAGGTCTGCGGGAAGCATTGCGTCCGTATGAGCAGGAGCTTTGTGAGGACTGTCAGCGCCGGATTGATGAAAATGTGCTGCGCGTGATCGACTGTAAAAACGAGAGCTGCCAGAAGGTTGTTGACCGGATTCCTTCACCGATTGAATTCATGAGCGAGGCATCGCGCAGCTATCTTGATCAGGTTATCCGGGCGCTGGAAACGATGGGTGTTGAGGTGACGGTGGATCCGAAGCTCATCCGCGGGCTTGATTATTATGTGCATACGGTCTGGGAAATCAGTCATTCCGCACTCGGTGCTCAGGATGCTCTGGCCGGCGGCGGCCGTTATCTGATCGATCTCGGCCGGAAAAATATTCCGGGCGTGGGGTTTGCGGTTGGTTTTGAGCGGGCGATTATGGCGCTGGAAGCCTGCGGGATTACCGGAGAGCAGTTTGCGCCGGAAGGCGGAATCTGGCTGGTTTCGCTTGGTGAACGCGCGCTGATGGAGAATATGAAACTGGCTGCTGAACTTCGGGCTAAAGGAATCCGCTGCGGCATGGAGCTGGCACCGAAAAGTATGAAGGCGCAGATGCGCAAGGCCAGCCGGTCCGGTGCGGCCAAGGTGATTATCCGCGGTGACGATGAAATTGCCGGCGAGACTTTAGTTATTAAGGATATGGAGCAGGGGACGCAGGAAAACGCGCCGCTTGCGGAGTTGTTCGAAAAGATTTAATGGAGAATACGATGCATCGTTACAGAACGCATACTTGCGGCGAACTTAGAAAAGAACACATCGACGAAACCGTCAGGATTTCCGGGTGGGTGCACAGTGTGCGTGACCATGGCGGAATCATCTTTATCGATCTGCGCGACCATTACGGTCTGACCCAGGTGGTGATTGACCCTTCCAAACCGTTTTACAAAGGGGTTGAGCACTGGCGTGTGGAATCCACCATCTGCTTTACGGGTAAAGTGGTTGCCCGTTTTGAAGAGGCGGTTAATCCGAACCTCGCGACCGGCGAAATTGAAGTGGTTGCCGAAGAGATGGAAACACTCGGCGAAGCCAAGGTGATTCCGTTTCAGGTGGCGAAGGATGAGGACTGTAACGAAGCGCTGCGCCTGGAATACCGTTTCCTCGATATGCGCCGTGAAAGTCTGCATCGTAATCTGGTGCTGCGTTCCCGGATCATCAGTCGTCTGCGTGAACTGATGACGGCTGAGGGCTTTATGGAAATGCAGACGCCGATTCTGACCAGCAGCTCGCCGGAAGGTGCGCGGGATTATCTGGTTCCGAGCCGGGTGCATCCCGGTAAATTCTATGCATTGCCGCAGGCGCCGCAGCAGTTTAAGCAGTTGCTGATGACCTCCGGTTTTGACCGCTATTTCCAGATTGCACCGTGTTTCCGTGACGAAGATGCGCGTGCCGACCGTTCTCCGGGTGAATTCTATCAGCTTGATATGGAGCTGGCTTTTGCGACGCAGGAGGATGTGTTCGAAGTGAACGAAAAGGTGCTGCACAAAGTGTTCACTGAATTTTCGGATAAAAAAGTCGACGATATCCCGTTTACGCGCATTCCGTATAAGGAAGCGATGGCGAAATACGGAACTGATAAGCCGGATCTGCGCAATCCGCTGATTATACAGGATGCGACCGAGCTGTTCCGCGACTGCGATTTCAAGGCTTTTGCCGGCGTCGTTGCTTCCGGCGGTAAAGTACTGACCATTGCCGCGAAAGGCTGTGCCGGCGAATCCCGTAAGTTTTTTGACGACATGATCAGGTTTGCGCAGTCGGTCGGTTCGAAAGGACTCGGCTATCTGCGCTGGAACAACGGTGAAGTGCAGAGTCCGATTGCCAAATTCCTTTCTGAGGGAACGCTCAATGCGCTGAAGGAACTCGGTAATGTGGAAGACGGGGATGTGATGTTCTTTATTGCGGATAAAGAAAAGGAAGCGACTGAAATCGGGGCGCATGTCCGCGATGAACTCGGTAAGCGTCTTGATCTGATTGATCCGAATGTCTTTAAATTCTGCTGGATCGTTGATTTCCCGATGTATGAACTTGATGACGACGGTAAGGTTGAGTTTTCGCACAACCCGTTCTCGATGCCGCAGGGCGGTATGGATGATCTGCTGAACAAAGATCCGCTGGAAATTCTGGCGTATCAGTATGACATTGTGGTGAACGGGGTGGAACTCTCTTCCGGTGCGGTGCGTAACCACAGTCCGGAAATGATGATCAAGGCCTTTGATATTGCCGGTTATGATCAGTCGGTCGTGGAAAGTAAATTCCCGGCACTTTACAAAGCGTTCCAGTATGGTGCTCCGCCGCATGCCGGTATTGCCCCGGGCGTTGACCGCATGGTCATGCTGCTTGCCGACGAGCCGAACATTCGTGAAGTGATTGCGTTTCCGATGAACCAGAAAGCGCAGGATTTGTTGATGGGTGCTCCGGGCAATGTGGAATTCAATCAGATTCGCGACCTTCACCTCCGTCTGCATCTGCCGAAAAAGGCTGAGAAGGAAGAGGGTAAAGAAGGAGCGGCGGAATAGTTCCGATCCGTGAAGTTTTCCGATCTCTGGAAAAGCCGTCCATTGCGGGCGGCTTTTTTGTTCCCGGAGTCCAGGTTGGCGATTGCTGTTAAGGCCGTTTAACAGGGCCTGTTCGGGGGGACAGAACTGAATATACCTGCAGTTCAGGTTGCGTTAATCCGAGACAAATGCAGCTGATCGTATTATTGTGCTGCATTGTCATCTATCGGTTGGCAGGGGAAAACGTCCGCGTATTTTTTTGCCAAGACGGTCCGGGACAGGCATATTTCCCGGACTTTTTTTGAACATTGGAAACTTCAGGAGATGAACTACCATGGAACAGTTGAAGAAAAATGAAGCTTTTAGCGGTCCCGAAGGGCCGGTCGTTCTCGTTATTATGGATGGTGTCGGCATTGGGAAAAATCCGGAAACGGATTATGTGAAGATTGCGAATACACCGAATCTGGACTGGCTGAAGGAAAATGCCATCTATACTGAAGTTGCGGCGCATGGCCGGGCAGCCGGATTGCCGGATGACGGTGATATGGGCAACTCCGAAGTCGGTCATAATGCAATCGGCTGCGGCAGGGTGTTTGATCAGGGTGCGGCGCTGGTGCGTAATGCCATCAATACCGGATCCATGTATGAAGGCGAAGTCTGGAAAAAGGTGATCGGAAATGTGACCGAAAAGGATTCGACGCTCCATTTTATCGGTCTCTGTTCCGACGGTAATGTGCATTCCAATCTTGAGCATTTTGAGGCGATGGTGAAACAGGCCAAAGCTGAAGGCATTAAAAAAATACGTCTGCACGCATTGATTGACGGCCGGGACGTTCCGCCGACATCGGCTCTGGAATATGTAGAACGCATTGAAAATTTCCTGACGGAAATGAATGCGGATGGAACGGTGGATTACAGCGTGGCTTCGGGGGGCGGCCGCATGGCGATTACGATGGATCGCTATGATGCGAACTGGTCGATGGTTGAAGCGGGCTGGAAAACGCACGTGAAAGCGGAAGGTCGGATGTTTACTTCCATGAAAGAAGCGGTTGAAACCTTCCGTGCGGAAAAACCGGGTATTCTGGACCAGGACCTTCCACCGTTTGTTATCGAGCGCGACGGCGCTCCGGTCGGTCCGATTGTGGACGGTGACAGTGTGATTCTGTTCAATTTCCGCGGTGACCGTGCGCTGGAAATCACCAAAGCTTTTGAAGCGGAGGAACTGAAAGAGTTTCCGCGCGGTCCGAAGCCGGATGTGCTGTACGCCGGTATGATGCAGTACGACGGCGACCTGGGGGTTCCGAAGCTGTTCCTGGTTGCGCCGCCGGCTATTGACCGGACGATGAGTGAATATCTTTCGAATGCAGGTGTGAAGCAGTTCGCAATTTCAGAAACCCAGAAATTCGGCCATGTGACCTATTTCTTCAACGGCAATAATTCCGGAAAATTTGAAACGGAAACCTGGAAGGAAATTCTTTCCGATGTCTGCCCGTTTGAAGATGCACCGCGCATGAAAGCTGAAGAGATCACCGATGAAGTCGTTGCGGCGATCAAAAGCGGTGAATATAAATTTATCCGTCTGAATTTCCCGAATGGCGATATGGTCGGTCATACCGGTGTGTTCGAAGCGGTGAAAGTGGCGATTGAGGCGGTGGACGAAGGTGTCGGCCGTATTATGGAAGCGCTGAAGGAAACCGGCGGTATCATGGTCTGTTCGGCCGACCATGGTAACTCGGATGATATGTGTGCGCTGGATAAAAAGACCGGGGAGATTAAACGCGATGAAGATGGAAAGCCGCTGCCGAAGACAGCGCACTCGCTGAATCCGGTTCCGGTGTTTGTTTATGACCCGTCGAATGCGGCGCATGCGAAGAAGGCCGATGTTGAAAAACCGGGGATTGCGAATCTGGCGGCGACCTGCATCACACTGCTGGGATATGAGCCTCCGGAGGATTATACGCCGAGTCTGGTAACAGTCGGCTAAACGAACGTTAACCGTGAAGTTCGCGAAGAACGCGAAGGTGTGCATGGATTACTTTGCGCCCTTGGCGTTCTTCTGTTATTAGATAGGATCTATGAAGCTTACTCTGCAATCAGCTCTGGCACTGACTGTTTTATGCGGAATTGTATCTGCACAGATTCCGGATGTCGGGTCTTCCGTAAACCTGTATGATTATTTCGATTCCGGAGACGGGATCGAAGGGATTAATGTGCCTTATTACGGGGAGGATGGAGAGCTGCAGGCCCGTCTGTTCGGCGGTTATGCAAAACTGCTTGACGGCGGGAAGGTTGAGGTCACGAATATCCGGATTGATGTCTATGATGAGGGCCGGGTGATAATGACTGTTTATGCACCGCAGTGTTATACAGCACTGGAAGAAACGGAGCATGAGAAGGTCCTGAGCATTTATTCCGATGGGGATGTGCTGATTGAAATGGAGCAAATGACTGTGGCCGGGCGCGGTTTCCGTTTCAGTTCAGGCAGGAACCGTTTTGAAATTCTGGAGGATTCCCGGATTCTGGTTAAAAAGGGTGCGCGCGGGATGAAGGGGGAGGATCTGTGATCCGGTACTTCTTTGTTTTTTCGGGCCTTTTACTGCTGGTTTCATGTTCACCGCAGAATGATGCCGAGGGGGATGAGTCGTGGGCGGATATCGAAGCTATTGCTGACGATGCCGGCACGGTTTCGTCTGCTGCCGGTGATGAGCCGGGAGATCGTATGCCGGCGTCCGGAGCTGCGGTTGCGGAAGAGTTTATTCCGTTTTCCGAGCGTCTGGAAGCGATGAAAACGGTGGGGCGTAAAGCGGGGGAAACGCTGCTGAGCGGAAGAAGTCTGACGCTGGATTATGAGCGGCGTTATGTTGCACTGAACGAAAATGTGGTGGTGCAGGATGATGAGGGCCGGTTGACATCGGAGCGTTTGATCGGGCGTTTTTCGACTTCGAATACTGTAGAGTTTATTGAGGCGGAAGGCGGAGTGACGCTGGTTCAAAGTAACCGGACGGCGACAGCGGATCATGTCATCTATAATCACCGCAGCGGTTTTGTGAAGCTGGAGGGCCGGGCCTCGGCATCGCAGGACGGAAATCGATTGTCGGGCGAGCGGATTCAGCTGTGGATTCGCGGTGACCGCCGGATGATCTGTGAGCCGAATGCATTGCTGCAAATTACCGGAGATTCGGCGCTGGTGCTGGATGGAATTGAAGGTGAATCCAGACTGGATACGGAAATCCGTGCGGACCGGGCGGTTTATGATGAAGCTCAGGGGTGGCGGAGCTGGTGGGAAATGTGCGTGTGCGTGATCCGCGGGCGGCAATGAATTGTGAAAATGTGCGCCTGTTTCTGAAAGATGATCACGAAATTGATTGGATAGAGGCGGTCGGCGGAGTAATAATCCAATCAGACGACAGGAGAGCGTTGGCCGGGCGTGCGCTGTACCATGCTGATGAGGGAAGATTTACGCTCGAAGATGAGCCGAAGGTGAAGCAGGGACTGAATGTGATGACGGGAGAGCGGATTTTTTTCTGGCATGAAAACCGGCGAATGCTGTGTGAACCGAACGCCCGTGTGCTGCTCTATCTGGATGAGGAAACCAAAGCAAAATTCCTGAAAGATTTAGACGAATAAATGGCTGCTGAAGAAACCTATCTGATCCGGACCGAAAAGCTGGTGAAGGCATATAAAGGCCGTAAGGTCGTCCGCGAAGTTGATGTGAATGTCAAAGCCGGTGAAATTGTCGGGCTGCTGGGGCCCAATGGCGCGGGTAAGACCACCACATTCTACATGATTGTCGGGCTGATTAAGCCAACGAAGGGCAAGGTCTTTTTTCGCGACAAGAATGTTACCGGCACACCGATGTTCAAGCGGGCACGTATGGGCATGGGCTATCTTTCGCAGGAACCTTCCATTTTCCGTAAGCTCACCGTGCAGGAGAATGTGATGTCTATTCTGGAGACGCTGCCGCTCTCTTCGAAGGAGCGGAAAGAGCGGCTCGAGCAGTTGCTGGATGACCTGAAAATTACAAAACTGGCGAAACAGAAAGCCTATACCCTTTCCGGCGGGGAGCGCCGGCGGTTGGAAATTGCCCGCTCGCTGGTTACAAATCCGGCGATTATTCTGCTGGATGAACCGTTTGCCGGTGTGGATCCGCTGGCGGTTGCTGATGTTCAGGAAATTGTTAAAACGCTGAAGGATAGGGGATTGGGCGTTCTGATTACCGATCACAGTGTGCGCGATACCCTGGAGGTGGTGGACCGGGCTTATCTGCTGTGTGACGGCCAGGTGCTGCGTGAGGGCGACAGTGACTTTTTGGTGAATGACGAAATGAGCCGTGAACTTTATCTGGGTCCACGGTTCAGTATGTAAACTACGAAAGGAGCAACCCATGCAAGTTAGCATTACAGGTCGGCATCTCAATGTCACTGACAACGTCAAAGCTCACGTGGAAGAGAAGCTGGAGCGATGTCTGGGTGTGTTTCCGCGAATAGAAACCATTCGGGTGATTCTTGATCAGGAAGCTCGGGAAAATGTGTCTGAAGTGATTATTCAGGCTTCGAATCATATTCGCGTAACGGCAAAAGAGAGGTCGGAGAATCTGTATGATGCGATCGACCGCTCCATTGAACATGCCGAGCGCCAGATGCGCAAAGAGCGAGATAAAGTACAGGATCATCATAAGTAAAGATTCGTGAAGAATTCAGAATGAAGAGTTGCTATTCAGGTGGTAAATTCTTCATTCTGATGTTCTGAATAGATTTTGGAGACCGATCGTGGCCATTACCGTTAAAACTCTGTGGGATGAGGGTGCAGATAAGCTGCAGCTCAGCATTATTGCGGGCGAACAGTATCTGGACCGTAAACTGCCCGAAACCACCATGAACCGTCCGGGGTTGGCGCTGACCGGTTTTTTTCAGTACTTTGCGAATCAGCGTCTTCAGATTTTCGGTCTGGCTGAATTTACTTATATGAAGAGTCTGACGCAGGAGGAGCGTTCCCGGCGGCTGGCGGACCTTTTTGATCAGCAGATTCCCGGCATCGTCATTACCCGGAATCGCAAACCGTCGAAAGAGATGATTGAACTGGCTGAAAAACATAGAGTGCCGGTTTTCCGTACGCCGATGGTGACAATGAACTTTGTGAATGAGTGCACCGTGATTCTTGAGAAGCTGACAGCGCCTCAGGAACGCATTCAGGGTACCTGTCTGGAGATTATGGGTATTGGTGTACTGCTTCGCGGTGATCCCGGGATTGGTAAAAGCGAAACAGCGTTGGCGCTTATCGAACGCGGTTACAGTCTGGTTTCTGACGATGTCACTGAAGTGCGTGCAAATTCCCGTGGCCGGCTGGTCTGCTGGGCCAATGAAGTGACGCGTTATCATATGGAAATCCGGGGTCTGGGGATCATCCATGTGCCGAGCCTGTTCGGGATTGCCGCTATTCGCCGGCAGACGGAACTCGACCTGGTGGTTGATCTGAAAAATCCGACAGGTAATGAGGATCGCACGGGAGTGCAGCCTGAAACGGTTGAAATTATGGGTATAAAGGTTCCGTATATCACGTTGCCGGTCCGTTCCGGGCGTGATATGGCGAATATTGTAGAGGTAGCCGCATTGAACCAGAAGCTGAAGGAGCTGGGTCATGATGCGGCGAAAGAGCTGGATGATAAAATTATCAGCCGGCTTACCAGAGGGCGGGTGCGCAATGGCTGATCAGATCGTGGAGAAAAAGTTTGAAGTGCTCAACGAGTACGGCATCCATGCCCGTCCGGCAGCTCTGCTGGTGAAAGCGGCAGGAAAATATGATTGCGATATTTTCATCGAAAAGGATGGAAACAAAGTGTCGTGTAAAAGCATTATGGGGCTGATGACCATTGAGGGTTATCCGGGAAGTATCATGAAGGTAACTGCGTCGGGGATTGATGCCCAGGAAGCCATGGATGAAATTGAGGAGCTTTTTGTTAACAAATTCGGCGAGGACTGATTCCGGTGTCTGAATCACAGGTGAAAAACGAGATTGCCCTGAAGGGGATCGGCGTATCTCCGGGCATTGCGGTATACACCTGCCGTCTATTTGCTCCTCAGACTGAAAAAGCGGTCCGGCGGTCTATTTCCGAGGAGGAAGTTCCGTTTGAAATAGCGCGTTTTGAAGAAGCGCTTATTGCCACTCATGAACAGATCAGACATATCCAGAAAGAGGTGGCTGATGTGCTGGGTGATGAACATGCCAGTATTTTCGATGCACATATTCTGGTGGTTGATGATCGTACATTTATTGAAGAGGTCATTCGCTCCATCAAGAATGATCTGATCAATGTTGAACCCATTCTGCAGACCGTATCCAACCGTTATGCGGATATGCTGTCAAAAATGGAAGATTCCTATCTCTCGGAACGCGCTGCGGATATCCGGGATGTTACAAAGCGTATTCTTGCCAATCTGGCCGGCGAAACCATCGATCAGATGAAACAGGTGAAAGAGCCCTGTCTTGTGGTGGCGCACGATCTGGCCCCATCCGATACCGCGAGTATTGACCGTAATCTGGTTAAGGCTTTTGCAACTGATCTCGGCAGCTCTACATCACACACCGCTATTATGGCGAAAGCGCTGGAAGTTCCGGCGGTGGTGGGATTGCATAATATAACGGCGGTGGTTTCACCCGGAGATCAGGTGCTTCTTGACGGAGGAAAAGGACTGGTATTTGTCAATCCGACCCGGGAGCGTCTGGAAGAATACCGGAAACGCGCTGAGGAACAGCAGCAGATCCGTACCGAACTGGAGTCTCTGCGGGATAAGGCCCCGGAAACACTCGATGGCTATCTGGTTCCGATCACGGCGAATATTGAACTGCTGGAAGAGCTGGAGGGTGTGGATGCCCGTGGCGCTAAAGGTATTGGTCTGTTCCGGACGGAATTCATGTTTCTGGGCGCTCACAGGCTTCCTTCCGAAGATGAGCAGGCAGCGGCTTATACGCGGGCTGCGAAAAGTCAGTATCCGTCGCCGGTGGTTATTCGTACGCTGGATCTTGGGGCGGATAAAATGCCGGTGGGTTTCGAGAATCCCGATGAGTTGAATCCTTTTCTGGGGGATCGTGCAATCCGGTTGTGTCTTGCGCGGCCGGAGCTGTTTAAAACTCAGCTTCGTGCAATTCTGAGGGCCAGCGTGTATGATAATGTGCGGATCATGTATCCCATGGTCTGCTGTGTTCGGGAGGTGCAGGATGCTAATACGCTGCTGCGCCAATGCATGATGGAACTGAGCGAGGAGGGCGTTCCGTTTAATAAAGACATCCAGATCGGCACGATGATCGAAGTGCCTTCCGCCGCTCTGATTGCTGATATTATTGCGCCGCATGTCAGTTTTTTCAGTCTGGGAACTAACGATCTGATCCAGTACACCATGGCCGTGGATCGTGGAAATGAAAATGTGGCGCACCTTTACAATCCCACACATATGGCCATCATCCGGCTGATTGACCATGTGGTTAAAGTGAGTCATAAAAACGGTTTATGGACGTGTGTCTGCGGACAGATGGCTGCGACGGCTCCGTATGTCCCGTTGCTGATCGGTCTGGGAGTGGATGAGTTGTCGGTGAGTCCGTCGCAGGCACCGTTGATCAAAGATGTAATCCGTAAACTGCATTATTCCAGTGCAGTTGAGCTGGCCCAGACTGCGTTGAATTCACACTCTGCTGAGCATGTTGAGCAACTGTGTATTGATCTTATCCGTAGAATTGCGCCGGAAGTGCTCGAACTTTCGGAATAACGGTTCTTTCAATCCCCGGAACGGTTCAGGCGTCGCCGGCGCGTAAATGCTGTACCTGGACCATCGTGTATTCCCAGCCCTGCTGAATGTACTGCCATGTATAACTGTAAACGGCGACCGTGTCATCTTTCAGTAAATCCCGGAAGGTGGCGGCTTGCGGAGTTCCGACCAGCACCATCCACAGACCGATCACCAGCAGATTCGCAATATAGATGACCGCATACGAGAAGATGCGGCCATGTTCCTGCACATCCGGCTGCTGTTCGGCCAGCATGCTGATGGTGAATGTTACATGAAAGGCCCAGGTGAGGCCTACGCCGGCCAGCCACCAGATACGGTAAGGTTCCACGTCGAGCGACAAGGAAAGCAGATAGTATACGGCAATAACAATGACGGTATAAAACGGAAAAAAATAGGGGGACAGTGTAATCAGAAAATTAGTTCTGGAGAGTTCAACGTGTCCGCCATCTTTACCGACTTTCATGCCGCCGACGCGGCTGCCCATCATCAGGGCCCAGAGGGCATGGGTAAGTTCATGGGCAAGGACATAGGTTCGGACCGGGCGGGGGAGAATGAAATAGATCGCCACCCATACGGCAAATCCGATAGGTAGTGCCCATATTTCCTGCGGATGAGTCGGAGCAGTGGATACCGAATCCTGATAAAGGGCATAAATGGCTGTGGAGACGGCCCAGCAGAGTGGGAGCAGGCCGATCCCGATCAGCATTTTGATGAATTTCCACATGCCGGGTAAGTAGCATTTCCAGGAGGTGGAAGCAATGGATTCCAGCTCCTGAAAACGATACAGATTCTACTGTGCTCCGGAGCGCAGACGCCGTTCCTGATTGACGGCGTAGCGTTTTGCCTCCATCGGAAGCTGCTTGGCTGTTTTGGCTTTTTTGTAAATTTCAAGAGCTTCGGAGATACGGCCCTGTTGCTCAAGGGTGCCGGCCAGTGTGAAATAGGCCTCAGGTGCTGCACGACCGGTGTCGATAACGCGGCGCATGATTTCTTCGGATTCGGATGCGCGCCCGGCCTGCTGAAGGAAATAGAGGTAGGAAGAGGTGTAATTCCAGTTTTCAGGAACCTGAAGCGCCGCCTTTTCGAGCCATTCGAATCCTTCTTTTTCGCCTTTTCGAGCCAGCAGAATCCCCAGGTTATAGGCTGCCTGAGCCATTTGGGGTTCTGCAGCCAATGCGGTTTTCAGATGATTTTCGGCATCGCTCATTTTTCCGAATTCAGCATCCAGCAGGGCGATATTGAAATTAACCATCGGGCTGTTCGGTTCGATTTTCAGTGCGCGCTGTAACATTTCGTAGGCTTTGTCACTGTTGCCGGTGCGGGCATGCACCATAGAAGCGTTGATGAGCGGCTGTACGACATCATCACGCAGTTCCATCGATTTTTCGTAGGCGGCGAGTGCTTTTTCGGGTTCGCCGATACGGTCGTAATAGATTCCCTGATTATAGTGGGTGGACCATCGGTCGGGCCAGATGATCAGTGAGTTCCAATATTCGTCGTGTGCTTTTTCGTAGGCTTCGCGTTCGGCCTCGGAAAAACCGGACAGGTTGCGGGCGATCAACGACTGGGCAGCTCGGATACGAACGGTGCGGAAACGGTCGGTGCAGCGTTCGAGGAGGGCTTTGGTGGTTTCGTAAGAGTTGTCGTACTGAATCGAGGCTGCGGCCGCGGCACGAACCCACTCGTGTTTGTGGTTCAGCTGTTCGCGCATTTTCGGCCATTTTTCGGGATAAGGGCAGTTTACCAGCAGGCGGAGCATGGCTACGCTGACTGCAGGATCGCAGTCCTCATCGTCGAAGAACGCCAGAATTTCCGGAAGACGGTCCCATTCGCCTTCGCGGCAGAGGCTTATGATGCGGCCCTGCTTGAGCACCGGTTCGCCGGATTTTTCGCCGAACCATTCTTTGACATAGCGTGCGGCCCATTCGACATCCTCTTTTTGTGGCCTTTATAATCGCCCATGATGGCTTCGGGATTGTTATGGCAGAGGTTGCAGGCGTTCGGGGAGCCGAATTCAAGGGTTGCCTGCGGAGACGGGGGGCGGAAAGTGTGATCGGAGCGTGACATGAATGCCTGTGCAGTTGTCGGCATATGACAATCGATGCAGGTAACTCCGGCTTCGGCGCTATGATGTGAATGTTCGAGAATATTGTCTACCCGTTCCCGGTGGCAGGGGAGGCAGGACTGGTTCGGGTTGTCTTTGAAACGGAAACGGCCGCTTGATGTGTGGCAGTGAATGCATTCCAGCTGTCCGGAGAGTGCGCATTGGTTGGCCATCCAGGCGGTTTGAGTGTAGTTTTCGCCGAGATCCCGACCGTCCGGCCAGAAATCGCGGTCTTCGTAGGAGGTGAGGTCGTAGTGGTCGAAAAAGAGTTCGCCCGGGGTGAAGTCGCGGGTGAGGATCTGGCCTTTGGCGTGGCAGGGGCCGCAGGTGGAGTCGCGCTGTTCAAGATTGAGATCTTCGTGGAAACGAAGGAGTTTGAGATCTTTCAGCTTCTCTCCTTTTGCCGCCGCTTCTTCGGCGGCTTTTACATGGGCTTCGGCGGGGCCGTGGCATACTTCGCAGTTAATACCTTCCTCTTTCCAGGTGGTGTTGTAGGAATCGTCTTCGGGATTATAGTTTTTTTCGAGCTGGCTTACATGGCAGTCATGACAGGAGGTGTTGAAGGTGAGCGAGCGGTCGGTCCAGTGTACGGCTGAATCAGCCGGGCCGTCGTCCTGGAAATCGCGCACCATGCTGCCGGTGGCATCATACCATTCGCCGCTATGAACATAATAGGCAACCGGTGCGACCTGCAGTTTCCCTTTTTCCATGGGAATAAGGAAATAACGGACATTGCGTCCGCCGAAGGAGTGGCGGATCCGCCAGGTTTTTTCTGTGCCGTCGGCCAGAATTCCATGGAGGACACCGCCCTGTTCGTCGAATTTGACAATGAAGGATTCATCGCCGATTTTCAGAGGTTCCTTCATCGGTTTCATGGTTTTCACCAGACGTGCGCTGAAAGCCTCCATCGCTTTCCCGTGGTGTGAAGTGCTCCAGAGTTCGTAAAACCGTTCGTGGCAGGCCAGGCAGTCGGATGAACCGAGATATTCACCCTGAGCGGTGAAGTCTATGGCTGAAGCCGATGTGGCGGACAGAAGAAGTGTTGTGGTGTAGGCAGCGATTTTGGTTAGCTTTTTCATGTTCTCAGTATGTAGTGTTTTTTCTGCTGTAAGTACAGTCATTTAGGATGACAGACATGTAATAAGACGGCGCGAATCTACTGGTTTTGCAATCTTTCTGACGCTATCTTAAAGGTCTAAATGAGTGATAAGAAAACGACGATTCTATTCGATTTTGATGGTACATTGGCTGAAACCATGATGCTGATTCATGAGGTGTTCAACAGCCTTTCGGGTATTTACGGCTATCGACATCTTCCGACAGAGGAGATTGCGGCCGCGCGTCATTTAACAGTGCGTGAGTTTATTGATCATGTTGGTATTCCGCTTTGGAAGGTGCCGATCATTGCGATTCATGCACGCCGTTTAATGCACGCTTCCATGGAGCAGGTTATGCCTCCTGAAGGATTGGTGGATGTGCTGACGCAGATCCATGAGAGTGGCCGGTATATGATGGACATTCTCACATCCAACCGTCGGAAAAATGTCATGACCTTTCTGGCCCGGCACCGGATCAACTGGTTTGATGAGGTTGAAGCCACGCATGCTATTCTCAGCAAACGCCGGCGGGTGGAGAAATATATCCGCAACAGGGGGCTGAATCCCGGCGATCTCTATTATATCGGGGACACGACCGTTGATGTGGAGAGTGCACGGTATGCCGGGGCAAAGACGGTGGCGGTTTCCTGGGGACTGAATACGCCGGAGGCCCTGGCTAAAGTGAATCCTGATTTTCTGGTGAATGATCCTGCAGAACTGCTCGCTATTTTTCCTTCGGTTTAACGGTTTCCAATGATTGGAAACGGGATATAGTGGTATCTCTAACCATTGGAAGTGAAGATGAACGACGGGGACAGCAAGGAACTGGAGCGGGATTTCAGTGAGCGTTTTGAAACGCTCGCCAGTTTTTATGATACGGATGCCCTCACTATGTCAGAGGAGGAAGTGCAATCTCTGACGCCGATTCTTAATTCGCTGAAACAGGATAAGCACCGGTATCGGGTTATTGATGAAATTGCCGAGGGCGGCGAAAAAAAGATTCTGCTCGTTCACGATCACCGGTTGGACCGTCGCATTGCCATGGCACGAGCTGTTCGGAACAAGTCGCCGCAGGATCTTGAGCAGTTTCTGCGCGAAGCGCGTCTGACGGCCAATCTTGCCCACCCGAATATCATGCCGGTTTACAATATGGGTCTGGATGAGGAGGGCGAGCCGTTTTTCTCCATGGAGTTGATTCCCGGGGACAGTCTGAAGACGATTATCCGTAAATTGCGCGACGGCGATCCGGCCTACCGGATGGATTATCCGATTGAAACCCTGCTGAATATTTTTCTGAAAATCTGTGAGGCGATTGCCTATGCGCATTCACGCGGGGTGCTTCATCTCGATATAAAGCCGGATAATATCCGCGTCGGGGAATTCGGAGAGGTGCTGGTTTGTGACTGGGGGCTTGCGCGGGTAGTTCATGGTACACCTGATCAGAATGCTGAAGATTCCACAGAACTCGACGGGGATATTCTCAATGATATGACGCTGTCGGGTACGCTGAAAGGTACGCCGGGATTTATGGCGCCGGAACAGACGCAGGCCTATGGTGAAAAAACGGAGAAAACCGATATCTATGCTCTTGGAGCACTGTTGTATAATCTATTGACGTATCGGCTTCCGGTTGAGGGAAATTCGGCCAATGAAGTCATTCAGAATACGCGGGCCGGAAAAGTCATTTCTCCGCGACGGCGCCGCCCGGACCGCAGGGTTCCGAAGAGTCTGGTGGCGGTGGTGATGAAGGCGTTGGCACTGGAACCGGCGGACCGGTATGACAGCGTGCTGGAGTTGCGGTCTGAGATTCAGCAGTTTCTGAGCGGGCATCCGACCAAAGCCGAGCATGCCGGCTGGATTACGAAAACTTCACTGCTGCTGCAGCGCCACAGCCGCGTTTCGTTTCTGCTGATTTCGTTTCTGATTATCCTGGCCTTTGTTATTTCCGGTTATCTGGTTGAAATTGCTCATGAAAAGGCGGAGGCGATTGCGGCACGTAAAAATGCTGAAGCCAATTTCCAGCTGTATAAAAAGGAGCAGCAGCAACGCCAGCAGCTCGGCGTGAATCTGGGCGAGGCGGTTTCCTATACGGTACGCAGCCGTGACTTTGTGAATGCGGCCTCTATGATTCAGCTGCTTGAAACCGGGCTGAAAGAAAATGTGGATACGGTCAAGCGGCAGAACCTTTTTGAGCAGAAGGGTATTCTTCATTTTGTGCTGCAGGAGTTCAATGCCGCCAACGACAGTTTCGAGAAGGCCGGTGAATCCAAGCGGATCGGGCAGCTTCGAACGCTCAGCGAAAAATATGCAAAAATCAAACCGGTGGATAAAAAGCAACTCACCGACCGGCAGCTGGCTGATCTTATTCATGAGTCGAACTCAGCGCAGCAGATGACTATTTTTTATGTCTATTATCACCATATGCGCCGTCGGCCTTCACTTGCAAAGGCGGTGGATTATGAGCCGCTGGCCGCTGCCGTGCTGGATAAGCTGAACTATACGAACTACGCTAAAAAGAACGGACTTAAGTATACCTGGACGAAAGAGGGCGGTATACTTGATCTCAAAGGATCGCCCTACACCGTTTTTTCAATCAACATCATTGGCGTCTATCGCCGGAATGTGCTCGAACCGCTTGAGCTGAAATCGCTGGATTTGAGTAATACCCGGATTGAGCATCTGTATGAGTTGCGTGGCATGCAGCTGGACGAATTGAAAATTTCGGGCGTTGCCATCTCCAGTAAATCGAAATCCTCGATGCTGAATCAGCTCAATCCTCTTCGTTTGAAGCGGATCGTGATGGATGTTAACAAGTTTCCTGAAGATACCGTTGCGGCTCTTAAGGAGAAAATGGAGGTGGTCGGCACTTATGCCGAAGCTGAACGCTTGAAAAAGATTGCGGAGGAACGGCGGAACGCTGGGCGTAAAAACCGGGCGGCCACGAAGAAGTAGCAGGTCTATTCAAGCTCGTTGCGAAGGTGCCGGATTTCCTGAATCAGACGTTCTTTCACGCGGTTTTTCAGACGGTAAACCGAGTTCTCTTTCAGGCCCAGTTCGCAGGCGATCTCTTCAACGCTTTTGCCCTTCAGGGTGAGGCGGAATGCATCGACGGCCTTACCGGAAAAAAGCGGTTCAATGTTTTCCAGTGCCATATTGGTGAGATGGATTTCCCACTCCCGTTCCGCAATATCATTGATTTCCGGAAGGCGGATGGCTTTGAGATAGGTGAGTGTGTCGTCTTTGCTGGCTTTCTCCAGGCGGTTGGCTTCGCGGGTGCGTTTGCGAATGAAATCCGTAACACAGTTTTTGGTTACCGTACTGAGCCAGCTGCGGAAACGGTTGATTTTTTCGTATTCCATTTTGGGCAGACTGTTCCATAGATTAATCAGCACCTGCTGCAGGATATCCTCGGTATCGTGCTCGGAAATATTCATGCTCCGGATGATGGCATAAATATAACGACGATATACGCGTACAAACTCTTCCCAGGACTGTTCGTCCTGCTGGTTCTGAACGCGCTGAATAAGGGTTGCTCGGGTTTGATACTGATCTTCGGCCGCCACGGGTCTGTCTCTCCTGCTGAAAATGAACTGTTAAGCTAGGCCCGGAGCGCTGAAAAAGCAAAGAGATAATTGGCTGAATGTAGTGGCAGGGGGTTGACATATCCGGTGGAAATCCCTAAAACGTCACAAGTTTCAGAGTGAAACGCTTCTCTTATGTTCTGGGGATTCCAACTCAAACTTTCATTCCAACATTCATGTCGGATCTACATCGTAAGACCATCACATTAGGGATAACCGGTGGTATTGCGTGCGGAAAATCGGAAGTGGGAAGGATTCTCGGTGAGATGGGTTTTGCTGTGTGCGATGCAGATCGTGTTGCACATGGTCTGATGGACAAGGGGACGCCGGTTTTTCAGCGGGTTATTGATCACTTCGGTGATGAAATACTTACGGAAGACGGGCGGATATCGCGTCCCGATCTTGGTAAAATAGTGTTTGAAGATTCATCCCGGCTCAAACTGCTGAATGCGCTGGTACACCCGGCTGTCAGGGAAGCATTGGAAACGTGGATGACGGCACGGAAAAATGAAAATAGATCTTCGGCCATCCTGCTGCCATTGTTGTTTGAAAGCGGAATGGACGATCTCGGATGGGATGCGGTGGTCTGTGTTTCAAGCTCTGAACAAACTGTTTTTCAACGATTGGAAAAGCGCGGGCTGAGTCCGGAAGAAGCTGAACAGAGAGTTCTCTCCCAAATGCCGCTGGCTGAAAAAGAGAGTCGGGCGGATGTTGTGATTCCAAATCATGGAACTCTGGGGGAACTGGAGTTGGCCGTACGGAGAATCGTTGGGGCCATCATGCTTGAAAGGTAAATATGAACGACGAAAAAGACGTGGTTGAAGAGGTTAAACCCGCTGCGGAAGAGCCTGCGGCACCGGCAAAGAAAAAAGCGAGCAAGAAGAAAGCTTCAAAAAAGAAAGCAGCCGCAAAGAAAACGGCAGAAAAGGCCGAGCCGAAAGAAAAGGTTGAAGCGGTAGAAAAGACTGAGCCGGTGAAAACAACGGAACCGGCAGAAAAAAGTGAGCCGGAGGAAAAGACCGAAGCCCCTAAAGCCGAAGCGCCGGAAACGGCAACTGCCGAAGCGCCGGCTTCCAAACCGGCCGAAGCGCAGAAAAGGCCGCCGCAGGAAAATGATCAGGGTGGAGACCGGAAGCAGAATAACCATCCGCGCCAGAACAATGGCAAACAGAATAACGGAAAGTTTAATAAAAAGAACCGGAATAAAAACAAGCAGCGCCGCAATGAAGAGCCGCCGCCGAATACCGAAAATCTGCCGCCGTTTTCCCTGCACGAAATGCAGGTGACACCGATTAACGATATCAAAAACCTGGCCGAAGAATACGGCCTGCAGGACTATGCCGGCTACAGTAAGCATCAGCTGATTTTCGAACTGCTGAAAAATCACGGTCGTCGTGGAGGGCCGTTGCAGGGCCGCGGAGTGCTGGAAGTGCTGCCCGACGGATTCGGGTTCCTTCGCTCGCCGCTGAACAGTTACCAGCCTGCTCCGGATGATATCTATGTCTCTCCATCGCAGATTCGGCGCTTCGGTATCCGCACCGGCGATTATATCGAGGGTTCCATTCGCGCCCCGAAAGAAAAGGAACGTTTCTTTGCGCTCTACAAAATTGAACGCATCAATGAGGACGAGCCCGAACATGCGCGCAAGCGGGTACCTTTTGAAAACCTGACCCCGCTCTTTCCGGATGAACGATTGGTCATGGAAGTGGAAAACCCGAAAGAGATCTCTATGCGGGTAATCGATCTTGTTACGCCGGTCGGTAAAGGCCAGCGCGGGCTGATTGTGGCTCCGCCGCGAACCGGTAAAACGGTTCTCATGCAGAAAATGGCCAATAGTATTTCGGCGAATAATCCGGAAGCAAAACTGATCATTCTGCTGATTGATGAACGTCCGGAGGAGGTGACGGACATGCGGCGGAATACTAAAGCCGAAGTGCTTGCTTCCACGTTTGATGAGCCGCCGGAGCGGCATACTCAGGTGGCTGAAATTGTGATCGAAATGTCAAAGCGTCTTGTGGAAAAAGGACAGGATGTTGTTATCCTGCTCGACTCCATCACCCGCCTTGCACGTGCGTACAACACCACGTCGCCGCACTCAGGGAAGATTCTTTCCGGTGGTGTTGATTCGAATGCGCTGCATAAACCGAAGCGCTTTTTCGGTGCGGCACGGAATATTGAAAATGGCGGCAGTCTGAGCATTATTGCCACGGCCCTGGTCGATACGGGAAGCCGAATGGACGAGGTGATTTTTGAGGAATTCAAAGGCACCGGTAACATGGAGCTTCATCTGGACCGCGAATGTGTGAATAAGCGGATTTATCCCGCGATTCATATCGAAAAATCGGGGACGCGAAAGGAAGAGCTTCTGCTTCATCCTGATGAACTTTCCAGAATATGGACCCTCCGTAAGGCCCTGAAAGATGTGCCGGGCGTGGAGGCCATGGAACTGCTCATCAACCGGCTCAAAAAAACCAGCAGCAATCTGGAGTTTCTGATGACTCTGCAGGGCAATCAGTAAGGACATTTTCAGTGATTGGGGAAAGGCGGCTGGATGGCCGCCTTTTCTATTTTCCGGCTTTTGACAATATTGCTCCGGTGGGTTAGCCTGCGCTAGGTGTCAACGGAGGATGTATGCAGACGACGTCTAAGGTGAATGCGATACTGCTGGCCGGTGATCGACGTGCGAGTATTGCACTCCATAATGAAAATAAAGCCTTTCTGGAGCTTCGTGGAAAACCGCTCTTTATCCATGTGCTCGAAGCCTTGCTTGGGGCTGCGCATGTAGGCGGGGTTGTGATTGTCGGACCTCGTGAGCGACTGCTCAAATCGTTGGATACCTTTCAGATTTCGGATAGAGTTACCGTAGTCGAACAGCGCGAAAATATGATCGACAATTTCAAGGTCGGTTATATCTGCTCACTGGGGTTGGATGAAACAACCGAATTCTGGAGTCTGAAGGAGTCCGGTCATAAATCCACTCCGGTGCTGGTGGCTCCCTGCGATATCCCGATGCTGCTTCCCGAGGAAGTGGATGAATTTTTAAACCGTTCTAACATGCATGAGTACGACTATTCCATCGGGGTGACCTCGAAAAACGTACTGCGGCATTATCATCCGGATGAGAACCATCCCGGCATTCGCATGATTTATTTTCATGTGAAAGAGGATTTCATGCGGCATAACAACCTGCATGTTGCCAAACCATTGATGCTTAATCATCTGGACTACATTGAAAAGATGTATGAATGGCGGTACCAGACCCGGCTGGCCAATATTGTCCGGATGATTTTTTCAGCACTCACGCACGGATTCCGTTTTGCCAAGGGGCTCCGTGTGTTTATTTTGATGCAGTTTTCTCTGTACTGCGATCGGCACAGGCATCCGAAACTGGCCGACCGGATTCGCTCAATGGCCGGTTTTAACCGGCTTTCGGAAGGGATCGGTAATGTTCTGGGGGCGCGGGTTCAGATCGTTTATACGCATTTCGGCGGTGCTGCGCTTGATGCTGACAATGAAAAGGATCTGGCGGTCATGGAGCAGCGTTATGAAGATTGGATGAAGGATCAGCGGAGTCTGTTCTCCTGATCAGGAGATTTTTTCAACAACAATGCGGTTGCCGTGTATTTCCACCACTCGGATTTCGGTTTGTCGGGCGATAAAATCGCCGCGCGTTACTACATCAGTTTTCCGTTCGTCAATGTAGGCTGTTCCGCCGGGCCGCAGGTCGGAATGTGCAATTCCCTGCAGGCCCAGCAGCGTGTTGTCCTCCTCCGGGTCCGGTACTACATCCTGCAGGCTCAGACTTTTCAGGGCTTTGGTTTCCGGAAGAAATTTCCCGGCGAGAATGGCAATGAAAAATGTGCCGATGAAGGCAATCATGACTTTCAGCAAGGGGACTGAAAATGTTTCCGGAGAGAAATCCACCGGCCGCCAGGAGCCGGGCATACGTTCGCTCATGGCATTGACAAAGGATGCAAAAATGAGCAGAAGGCCGGAAAACCCCATAATACCGAAGCCGGGAGTGATGAAAATTTCAATCGCCAGCAGGCTGAGGCCGAGAAAAAACAGGATCAGGTCTTCATAACCCGAGAGTCCGGCGATGTGGTGGCCGAAGAAAAAGAGCAGCAGACAGACAGCGCCGGCAATGCCGAAAATACCGATGCCCGGTGTTTTGAATTCCAGCCACAGGCCGCCGAGTCCGATCATCATTAGAACCGGAGCGATGGAGGCAATCAGTCGAGCCAGTTTTTCGGCAGCCGTCACTTTGAGTATCCGTTTTTCCGCGCCGGTCAGTTCTATTTTGTCTAGCAGAGCATCAATATCCTTTACGGTACCTTTTGAAAGCAGGGGCGTTTGGTTTTCGCCGACGAGCTGCTCGGCCTCTTTGTTTGTGAGTGTGAGGAGCCGTCCTTCCTCACTGATGACTGTTCCGTTTACACTGTATTCCATGTCGGCACGGACCATGGCTTCAGCCAGTTCGGGATCATAGCCGCCCTGTTCCGCAGCGGCCCGAACCATTGCTGCAACGGCTGAGGTCATTTTTTCCTGCACTTCATCCGGCATATCCTGAACGCCGCCCATGGGAGACATCATCATCGGGGTGGCTGCACCGATCACACTGCCGGGGCCATATAGATGTTCGGGGTGGCCATGGCAATGATCGCGCCGGCGGAATAGGCATCCTGTTCAATAAAGGTATAGGTCGGGATTTCGATCTTACCGATGATGTCAATGATCTCCTTGGCCGCATTCACTGCGCCGCCGGGGGTATCCATTTCAAAGATGATGGCATCGGCGTTTTTGCTGACGGCGTCATTGACGCCGCGCCGGATCACATAGACCAATGCGGGTTCAATCATATCTCTGATCGGTACGATGTAAACCAGCGGGGTTTCATTGGTAGTCCGGCCTTTTGCCGGGAGCGACAGCAGCAGGGAAGTCAGTGTGAATAGGAATATCCGAAGCATGGAAATTTCTCCGTTAGATGCAGAAGTATTTTTTTCCAGAGTCAGGAAAAAGGAAAGGCTAAACTTCCAATGACTGAAAAAGGTGCTTATGCTGGAGTTTATTATGAATCTTTCAGGAAAAAGAGCGTTGGTGACCGGTGGAGCGGTGCGAATCGGCAAAGCGATTGTTCGGGCCCTTCAGGCGGAAGGTGCAGAGGTGGTGGTTCACTATCTCGGTTCTCAAGCGGAGGCTGAGGCACTTTCACCTTATACGGTTCGGGCAGATCTGGGTAATTTGGAAGAGGTATCCGGACTGGTCGAGACTGCAGGACCGCTGGATATACTGATCAACAATGCCTCACTTTTCACGAGAGATTCTCTGGCTGAGGCCCGGCCTGAGCGTGCGCTTCGGGAACTGAATGTAAATCTGCTTGCACCGTTGGAACTGATCCGCTGTTTTGCACAACAGGCCGGAAGCGGTGCGGTGATAAACCTACTTGATCGACGTATTCGTGCCAATGATTCTTCGGCACTGCCGTATTCTCTTTCCAAGAAAGGATTGGAAGAGCTGACCAGACTGGCTGCGCTCGAACTGGCACCGGGGATCCGTGTGAATGGTGTTGCACCGGGACCGATTCTTCCTCCTCCGGGGGATAGCGGAGAACATTTTGCTGAGCGGGCAGGGCGGATTCCTCTGGAGATTTTTCCAACACCTGGAAATATTGCGGAGGCCGCTATTTTTCTTCTGAAAGCAGACTACTGTACCGGTCAGGTTATTTTCGTGGACGGCGGTCAGCATCTGCTGGGTAATGGTGTGTTTAATCAGGGAGTATAGGCGGCTTTGCCGTATTTTTAAATTGTTGATTTCCAATTGCGGTTGAGGGGGGCTGCGATGGGAGCAATATAGGAGAGGTTATGGATAAGATTTTTATTCGCGATTTGGCGCTACGGTGCATCATCGGCATTTATCCGGAAGAACGCCGTGAAAAGCAGGATGTTGTGATTAATGTGGAAATGCATGCCGATCTGCGTTCGGCGGGACGGTCGGATAACATTGAGGAAACGGTCGATTACAAAGCCATAAAGAAGGCCATTCTAGCTCTTGTAGAGGGTAGTTCGTTCCAGCTGATAGAATCATTGGCAGAACATGTCGCCGAAATTGCTCTGGCAAACAAAATGGTCAAGCGAGTGATTGTGACCATTGATAAACCGGGAGCCCTGCGCTTTGCCCGGGCGTCTGCCGTCGAAATCAGCCGGCCCTGAAGTATCTATTTCATACATTTGAATGTATGAGTTATAAATCCGCAATCACACTGAATATTTATGAGTTTCATACATTTAAATGTGTGAATAATTCATCAAAGTATTATTCGGGTTCACTGAAAAGCAAGGTGCTGATTTTTTAGGCAATGCTACCTTCAAATTCGCCCATGGCACGGAACTTGTTGTAACGGTCTTCCAGGATTTCTTCATCGGTCATGGCTTTCAGTTCGGCCAGATTTTCGAGCAGAGCGGTTTTAAGATTTGCAGCTGCCGCATCGTGATCCGTATGGGCACCGCCTTTGGGTTCAGGGATTATGGCATCCGCGAGTTTTAGCTCCATTAAATCTTTTCCGGTAATCTTCAGGGCTTCGGCAGCTTTGTCGGAGTATGCGCGGTCTTTCCAGAGAATGGCGGCGCATCCTTCCGGTGAAATCACAGAGTAGTAGGCGTGTTCCATAATGAGAATGCGGTTCCCGATGCCGATGCCGAGCGCGCCGCCGGATCCGCCTTCACCGATGATGACGCAGATGATCGGAACTTTGAGGTTAAAGCATTCCCGCAGGTTTACCGCGATGGCTTCGGCAATGTGGCGTTCCTCGGATTCCAGACCGGCGTAGGCGCCTTTGGTATCAATCAGGGTAACGATCGGTATGTTGAATTTGTCGGCAAGTTTCATCAGGCGCAGCGCTTTGCGGTATCCTTCCGGATGAGCGCAACCGAAATTGGTTTCCACGTTGGATTTTGTATCGCGTCCTTTCTGGGAACCGATAATCATGATTTTCTGCCCGTCAAGTTTGGCGAAGCCGCCGACGATGGCTCGGTCGTCGCGGTGAATACGGTCACCATGGATTTCTACGAAGTCGGTGCACATGGCGTTGATATAATCCATGGTATAGGGCCGGTTCGGGTGACGGGCCACCTGGACTTTCTGCCATGCCGTAAGATTGGCGTAGATGTCGGTACGGGTCTGCTCGATCTTTTCCTTCATGTTCTGGATTTCGTGGGAAACATCGATGTCCTGTTCCTGACTGAACGCCTCAAGCTCGGCGAGTTTGGTTTCCAGAACCTGTATCGGGCTCTCAAAGGGCAGACTGAACGGTGCACTCATATTTTCTCCTAAGAAATTAGTCGCTGATTATAACGGTTGTTTTGCGCGGAACAATGTCGAACAGTTCTTCAACATCTTCGTTGAGCATGCGGACACAGCCGGCGCTGGACTGTTTGCCGATGCTGTCGCGCTCCCAGGTTCCGTGGATCCCGAAGCCGGTAATTTCCGGGTGTTCGTCCGATACGATCTTCATCCAGCGGGTACCCAGCACATTCTCGGGATCGCCGTATTCAATCTGCTTGCCGTCTGTAAAGCGGGTCCACGGCGGCTCGGTGATTTTGTCCACAATTTTGAATTCGATGGCCGGTGTTTTTCCGAATTTACCGGTTCCGACGGGATAGCGTTTGAACAGTTTGTCGCCCGCCATGAGATCCAGGGTGTTCCGGCTTTTCGAAACGCGGATGCTGAAGTTTCCGTTATATACCACCAATGCGGCACCGGCCCGGATTGTATCGGTCTTCATGCCGTTCATATCTTTGATGAGAGCTACAGTGATGTTGTATTTCTTGGCGATTTTCTGAAGATAATCACCCGGTTGAATGGAATAGCGCTCTTTCCCGGGCATCGGGATTGATGATTTCAGAAGCCTGATATTCACATCGCCAAGCAACTCTATGGCTTTATCGTTAGGAGAACGGGCAACAATGTCATCGAGCTGGCTTTTGGCTTCCAGCAATTGACCGGCTTCGAGTGCCGCCTCCGCATCGGAAATAGCTGAAAGGATGGCCGGGGATGCTTCAACGGAATGGATCGGTTCCGGAATTCCCGGAACCAGCGGTTCCGGCGTGCTCATCATGGCTGGAACAGCCGGTTCCGGCGTGCCGGCGGTTTCGGGATCATCGGTTTTCTTGTCTTTCTGCCAGATCATGTATGCCGCCACCAGTGCAACCTGGATCAGGATGATGACCACAAAAACGGTCTTCCATCGACCGCCGCCGCGGTTGTTATATGTGCCTGCATAAATAGGTTTTGCCATAGTAGAAGTCCCTCAGATTCGTAAAAGATTCTCATTAATGCATATTCAGCTTTTCCCGTGCAATCATATTACGGATTACAGTTGGAAATACGTACATTGAACCTATATTTTTAAAACCTGCAACCATGAAAATACTGTTGATTACACCGCCGCTGCTTCAGCCCAATACGCCCTATGCCGCCACGCCGTTGCTTACGGCCTGGCTTAAAGCGCAGGGGCACGATGCTTTTCAGTCTGACCTTTCGTTGAAACTTTTGTTGAAATTATTTTCCCGCGAAGGGCTGTCTGCAGTTTTTGAAGCGCTGGAGTTTCTGCCGGAGGCCGCCGAGCCCTATCTGAAAACGGTTGAGCCGGTCATAGCTTATCTGCAGAACCGGAATCCGTGCGCGGCAGAACAGATTCTGAAACGGGGCTGGCTGCCTGAAGGCGCGCATCTGGCCCGGGCCTATGAAATGGAGGAGCAGCTCGGATGGAATTTCCGTGGACTGGATTCCATGGATCGTGCGCGCTATCTGGCCGGTCTGTATCTTGACGATATTGCCGATGCTGCCGCTGGGCTGGATCCGAATTTCGGGTTTTCCCGTTACGGAGAAAAACTGGCCGCCAGTGTTCCGGATTTTGGGAAAATACGGAATGAACTTGAGAGAGGCCGTTCCTTGTTTTTTCAGTGGGTGGAAGAACTGACGGATGAGGAAATGATTCGTCATCGTCCCGGAATGGTTGTGCTGACCGTTCCGTTTCCGGGGTGTCTGCTTGGAGCACTGATTATCGCGCGTCGTATAAAGCATACCTGTGCAGGGGTGCACATTGTGCTGGGCGGAGGGTATGTGAATACTGAACTTCGTCGTCTTGCCGATCCGTCGATTTTCGAGTACGTGGACAGTATTACGCTCGACAGTGGTTTTCTACCGCTTAAACAGCTGGCCGGGGGCGGGGATCCGGTACGGACCTTTAAGCGGGTGGATGGCCGGGTTGTGTTTATGTCTGCGGAAAAGACCGAGGTGCCGCATGGGGATCTTCCACCGCCTGATTTTCGGGGGCTGGAGCTTGATGACTATTTCGGGGTGTTCGAGACACTCAATCCGGTGACCCGGCTCTGGTCGGAAGATCGGTGGAATAAACTGGTGCTGGCGCACGGGTGCTGTTGGAGTCGCTGTGCATTCTGTGATACCTCCATTGATTATATCTGTCGTTATGATCCGGCAGATCCGGGAGTGATCTGCGACTGGATCGTTCATGTGATGAATGAAACCGGTTTCAGCGGTTTTCACTTTGTGGATGAAGCGTTGCCGCCGGATCTGCTCGACGGCCTGTGTGATGAAATTCAGCGGCGCAGACTCGAAATTGAGTGGTGGGGGAATATCCGGTATGAAAAACGATTTTCTACAGCGTTGATTCGTAAAATGGCCGATGCGGGTTGTATTGCGGTTACCGGGGGGCTGGAAACAGCATGTGACCGGACGTTGAAGCTGATGCAGAAAGGCATTGTGATGAAGCATGCTATGCGTGTGCTTACCGATCTGGCTGAGGCCGGGGTTCTGACTCATGCCTACCTGATGTATGGTTTCCCGACGCAGACTGAGGCCGAGATTTTCCAGGCATTGGAAGCTGTGCGCGATCTTTTCGACCGTGGTGTGCTGCATTCGGCGTATTGGCATCGGTTTGCCCTGACGGCCCATAGCCGGATTGCGAAAAATCCGGAGCAATATAATGTCACCGTTCCGGAAATTCCGCCGGCTTTTTTTGCGCAGAACGAGATTCCGTTCTACACGGCATTTGATCATGACCCTGATGTCGTCGGGAAGGTGCTGAAGCGTGCGACATATAATTATATGCTCGGTCTGGGGCTGGATTTGCCGGTAGATGCGTGGCGAAGGGAGAGTGAAAAAATAATATTTTAGAATTCTATTATGATATCTTTTTGTTACTTTCTTTCCGGGTGTTAATATGATATTGAAAAACAAAGGTATATCATGGTTGGTTGCGGTCCTGCTGTTATCGGTTTCAGTGCCGGCGCAGGATGCGGCAAAAGAGGGTGAAGTGTTGGCCGCTTCGGAAAATGGAAAAAAAGTAACGGCGGTTTATGGAGTTACGGCAGATGATTATCTCATCAGACAGAAGGCCGTCCGGGGGAAACTCGTGCAGAATACCGAGGTTACCGCTCCCGGCAGCCGCTGGAGCTTCCCGACGCTTTTTATTTTATAGGCGGTCCCGTTTTATTTCTTATTCTGTTGCGTGTGGTGGTTGCTTTTATCATCTCTTTTGAAGAGATGCGCAGGGAGGAGGAGAATCAGGCGGCCAGTGAACATTTCAATCCTGATTAATCCGGCTTGCGCAAACCCGGTGAAGTTTGGATACTCCGCCGGAATATGCTCAGGACGTTAAAAATTAAAAATCTGGCTCTTGTCGACGATGTACAGGTCGGCTTTTCGGAAGGGCTCAATGTCATTACCGGTGAAACCGGGGCGGGAAAATCGCTTATGATCGGTGCATTGCGCCTCCTACTTGGAGAACGTGCGGATAAATCGATGATCCGGACCGGCGAAACCTCCTGTTCGGTACATGCGGAATTCGGGCTGGAGGACTGCAGAGCTGTTAATACGATCTTAGAGGATATCGGGCTGGAACCTTGTGATGGCGGTCTGTTGATCATCCGCCGGGTCATTACCGGTACATCGAATAAAACAACTGTTAACGACGAATCGGTTACATTGAATGCGTTAAAACGGCTGGGTGAAGTGCTGGTGGATATGCACGGGCCGTATGATCATCAGTCACTGCTGGATCAGCATGTTCAGTTGCAAATTCTTGATGCATTCGGGCAGATCGATCATAGCGAATATCTGGAGCACTATCGGAAATACCGTGAAGTACAGAAGCGGCTCGATGCGCTTAATTCCGATAATGAGGAGGATCTGCAGCGACAGATTGAGTTTCTTGAATACCGGGTGAATGAAATTGAATCCGCCAATCTGAATCCTGAAGAGGAAGCGGAAGTTGAAGAGGAGCACAGTAAAATCGCCAATGCCCAGCATGTGATTGAGCTGGCCAACGGGACCGTTCAGGCGCTGACTGAAGGTGAGGGCTGTGCGTTTGACGGCCTGGTATCCGCGCAGCAGGCGCTGAATCAGCTGGTGAAACTGATGCCTGAGGCGCAGGAGTGGCACGATGAGCTCGAAAGCGCCGTCACTTCAGTTCAGGAGGTGGTGCGTTCTATTGAGCAGTCTGCCGGAGATATTGATGCCGGTGCTGAGCGTATGGAGTGGCTGGATGACCGCCTGACCACTTATCAGACGCTGAAGCGTAAGTACGGAAGCACCGTAGAGGAGGTTCTTGAAAATGGGGCGCAGTGGGCCGAGCAGCTTCGAGAGCTTCGGGGGCGCGATAAAAAACGGGAGGAACTGGAAAATCAGCTGACGCTTATTTTTCAGGATCTGGACCAGGCCGGAGCAAAGCTGAGGGCGGCACGTGAAAATGTGGCCGACCATCTTTCCGAATGTATCACCCGGGAACTGGTTGATATCGGTTTTGAGCATGGCTTTTTTGATGTGCAGATTTCTCCTTGTGAGCCGACCCCGACCGGCATGGACGTTATTGATTTCGGGTTTGCTCCGAATGCCGGCGAAGATATGCGGCCATTGCGTATGATTGCCTCTTCCGGCGAAATTTCCCGGGTCATGCTGGCCACCAAAGCGGTGCTTGCGAAACAGGACCGGATTCCTGTACTGGTTTTTGATGAAATCGATGCGAATATCGGTGGTGAAATCGGTGGAGCGGTAGGTCGTAAATTGGCAGAAGTCGCTCGGCACCATCAGTTGCTTTGCATAACCCATCTGCCGCAGGTTGCCGCCTGTGGAGACCGCCATCTGGCAGTCTCGAAAAAAGTTGAGGACGGACGAACCTTTACTGAAGTGGAGCTGCTCGATGATGAAACCCGTCCCGAAGAGCTTGCCCGCATGCTCGGGGGCAAAGATTCCACGAATGTCACGCTCCAGCATGCCAGAGAAATGCTGGAACAAACCTCTTTTCTCTAAGAAAAGCCGCTTAATATCCTGAAATCCCATGCCGATTACTGTAGTCGTTCCGGATAGGCCGAGCTGAGGCGGCATATTGAGGTCTTTTTCGGCGGTGTTTGTTTTACAAGCCGTTGCGCAGGCGAACTAAAAGACTCGGTTTCCTGCGGTGCATATAATCGAGTTGCAGAGGCAGTGACTGGAAGGGAATGGTTTTAAGACCCTGTTCCGGTTCGCGGCATTTTGGGATCTCTATTTGTCGGAAACTGCGCGAGGTGTGGCGGTCGCCGAAATAAGCTTCCAGGCAGTTGCTGAGTGTGTTGTAAGGCGGATTATGGTGTTTCAATGCTTTCATGGGTTCTCCTTCTTAAATCAGGTGTTGTATTTCCGGACAACAGCTTTGACGATACCGCCGATGGTGAGGGTGCGTTCGGGGCGCATGCGGGAGAAGTCGGGGTTGGCCGGATCGAGATAGACGCCGTGTTCGTCTTTTCCGAAATATTTAAGTGTCCACTCGCCGTCGATCTGGGCGACGACGATATCGTTCTGTTTCGGCACGCCGCCTTTCTCTACCAGCACCAGATCGCCGGGCTGAATGCCGGCATCAATCATGGATTCGCCACTGACGGTGAGCAGGTAGGTGGCCTCGGGGCGGCGGACAAGATACTGATCGAGATTGATGGTGTCGACGAGCTCTTCTTCGGCGGGTGAGGGAAATCCGGCCTGCACGGTGCCAAGCAGTTTGGTGGAGCCGATGATTTTGGTGGTCAGCAAAATGCGGTTATCGCTGCCGCGATCGAGATATCCGAGTTTTAACAGCTTATTAACAGGTCCGTAGACGGCATTTTTGGATTTGTAGCCGAAAAGCTCCGCCATTTCGGCGTAACTTGGCGCCCGGCCCTCGGCATCGTAAAAGGCGCGTAATTGTTCGATTTTTTCGGCTAAATTGATTTTTCTGGGCATGATGTTTACTTCGAGGTTTGTGCAGCTTTTTTTCCGCTTACCGTGATTGTGTATATAACTGAACGATCGTACATAATCAAGGGTGTTAATAACTGAAAATGATAAAATGGCGGGTTTTCTTAGGGCGTGTTAACACAACGGAAGCATGTCCACAGTCAGGGCGAAGTGGATGAACGCACAGAACATTACGTCGAGTTTCTCGAAGCGGGAGAAGATTCGACGGAATCCTTTTAAGCGGCGGAACAGGCGCTCCACTTCATTGCGCCGCTTGTACATTTCCTTGTCGTATTCCCAAGGTTCAAGTCGATTGGCCTTGGGCGGCACAACGGGAGTGAGGTCAAGATCGAACACCAGCTGCCGGGTTTCATCTCCTTCGTAGGCCTTATCCATCAATACATTGCAAATGCCTTCAGGGCGATCCTCGCCCCAGCTGGCCAGTAGTTTACGACCTTCCGGACCATCACCGGCTTGTCCCGGGGAAAGGGAGAAATCCAGTGCGATCCGGGCGTTGGCGGCGATCAAATGGATCTTGGTAGTCCAGCCACCACGGGACTTTCCTATGGATTGTTTGCCGTTTTTTTTAATGCGCCGGTTCCGTCGGGATGCACCTTGATCGAGGTGCTGTCGATGGACACCGCTTCAAGGTTGATCTTCACGAGCTGCTGTTTCTGCAGTTCATCGAACACGTTTGCGAGAACGCCTTTTTTTGCCCAGCGGTTCATGCGGGTGTAAATGGTGTGCCAGTTTCCAAAGCGAGAGGGGAGTCCGCGCCACTTGCAGCCGTGCTCGGCCACATAGAGAATGGCGTTTAAAACCTCGATATTGGAAAGAGTTACGTTGCCTCGCTGCACCGGCAACACATGGGCGATTTTGTCGTACTGGGCTTCGGTTATTTTCATATAAAGATAGTACCAGACTTGTTTTATATTGCAAGCATAAGTGTTAACAGGCCCTAGGAAAAAGACTGCTTTTTTCTGTGAGCAAACAACTTGTTCACAGTTAGCAGAAGATGTGGCTTATTGTTCGGGGTGATGATGCGCACTGATACCGGGCCGTATGATTTCATTTTTTCAGTGCGGGACAAAATGATGCGATGGTGTGGGAGAGGATTGCGGACGGTTTGTGCTGGAGGATGGTCGGTCACGTGGCGCGGAAGGGGGTTCTACTTTTTCTTCCGGGGATTGCGGCGGGCGTTTTTCCGGGGGGCTTGGTCGGCATGCAGCTGTTTCTGCTGACCGGGCGTGAGGCGCCAGGTGGTCTGTTCGCGGATTCTGCTGACATGTTTTTTCTTATCCGGCGTGTGTTTGGATTTTACGTTTCCGGAAAAATTTTTCACCTGTTCGGAATGAAATGGATGATCTTCGACCACCTTGAGTTCTTCGTTCAGGTGAGCCTGGATGTCGCGCAGATATCCTTTTTCGGTCGGGTCGCAGAAGCTGATGGCGTTGCCTGAAGCGCCGGCGCGGGCGGTGCGGCCGATGCGATGGATGAAGGTTTCGGGTTCGTTGGGCAGGTCAAAGTTGATGATGTGGGAGATGTTTTCAATATCGATGCCCCGTGCGGCGAGGTCGGTGGCGATCAGTATGGGTGTTTCGCCGGTTTTGAAGGCCTCGAGCAGCTGCTGCCGGTGGTGCTGCGGTTTGTCGCCGTGGAGGACATCGACAGGAAGATCCTGCTTTCTCATCGATTCGGTCAGGCGGTCGGCCCCGCGTCGGGTGCGGCAGAAGATGAGGATGCGTTCGTATTTCAGTCGGTGGAGCATCCAGCTGAGCAGGATATTTTTGTTGTTTTTTTCTACATAATAGAGTGATTTCTGAATGTTTTCGGCAACGGCGGAAACAGGATCGGCCGAAACATTCATGGGCTTATGCAGGATTCCGGTAGCAAGCGAGAGGGCGTCGGGCGGCATGGTGGCTGAGAAAAAGAGGGCCTGCCGGGTTTGCGGGAGCATAGGGGCGATTTTGCGGATGTCCGGTGCAAAGCCCATATCAAGCATGCGATCGGCTTCATCGACTACAAACACTTCAACCTGGTCAAGTTTGAGGGCTTTCCGTTCAATCAGGTCGAGCATGCGCCCGGGAGTGGCAATGAGGATATCGACGCCTTTACGCAGGGTGAGAATCTGTTCTTCGTATTCGGTTCCGCCATGGATCAGCAATGAGGTAAGTTCGGTATGAGCGGCGAATTTCCGGATATTTTCCAGTAGTTGGATGGCGAGTTCGCGGGTGGGGGATAGAATGAGGGCGCGGACGCGGATTTCGCGGGCGGCAGTCCAGCTGTCTTCCAGCCGCTGAATCAGCGGCAGGGCAAAGGCGGCTGTTTTACCGGTTCCGGTACGGGCGCAGCCGATGATATCTCTGCCGGTTCCTATGGCCGGAATCGCCTGTTGCTGGATGGGGGTCGGTTCTGTGAAGCCGGCGTCCTCGACGGCTTTCAGGATTTTATCATTCTGGATGAGGTCGGAAAATTGCATAGGGGGAAAGTAACGGGCGGCGATGGGATAGGCAAAATGATTTGGAGGCAGAATGATTGGGATGAATGGAAACTTGACGCGAAGCGAGGCTGGAGCATGCGACAGCAATGACCGAAGGGAATGGCAATCCTGAAACTTGAAACTTGAAACCAGGAGGGAAAAGCAGACAAACTCCGGAATTATAAATCAGGAAGCGATTATGAAAATTTTAGTGGCGCGGATTCCGGAAGAGGGATCGAATTATGAAGGCGATGAACCGGGGGCTATTCTGCATGCGGAGGAGGAGCAGTTTCTGCGGAATCCCGGGGATGTGCACTATAAGCTGTATGCCCAGCGGGTGTCGGAAGAACTGGTGATACGCGGTGAGTTAAATGTGGATGTGGAACTGCAGTGTGCAAGATGTGCGGAATTTTTCTCGACAAGAGTGGGGGTTTCCGATTTTCTACGCGCTTGTCCCGCCCCGGAAGGCACCGATTCGGTGGATATTACGGAGGATTTACGGGAGGAAATTCTGTTGCATGTGCCGGGGTTTCCGGTGTGCAGCGAGGCGTGCAAAGGTGTTTGTGCGCAGTGCGGCACTGATTTGAACAAAAGTTCGTGTGCGTGCGAAAAAGATGAAGGTCCGAGTGCCTGGTCGGCACTGGATGAATTGAATTTATAGAGAGTTGCGGAAGTGGCTCGGTTAATGGTGATCGGCCGGGGATTGATGGAGTTTTTTCCGGAGAAACATTCGGGCTGATAACTATAATGATTAACTGATAACGTTGCGCAGAGCGCAGATGTAAGGAGGATTGCGATGGCAGTTCCAAAAAGAAAAACTTCGAAGAGTAAAACAGCAAGCCGCAAGGCGCAGAATATGAAAAAGCCGATTGCACGTGCATCTTCCTGTTCGCAGTGCGGTGCTCCGGCAATGCCGCATCGCGCGTGTCCGAGCTGCGGGTATTATAACGGACGTCAGGTTCTCACGGTCGTTACTGAAGACTAGAGATCATGCGTATCTCCGTAGATGCGATGGGGGGCGATTTTGCACCCCGCGAAATTGTCGCCGGCTCAATCCAGGCTGCTGAAAAACTTCAGGGCCTGGAAAAAATTTATCTGGTAGGCGATCAATCCGCTATCCAGGCCGAGCTGAACAAGCACAAAGGTCCGATTCCCTCCTGCATTGAAATTTTCCATTGCACGGAAGTGGTGGGCATGGGTGAGTCTCCTGCGACGGCGATCCGTCGCAAGAAGGATTCCTCGATTGCGCGTGCGGTGGAACTGGTAAAGGACGGGCGGGCCGATGCTGTTTTTTCGGCCGGAAACACGGGAGCCGCTGTTGCGGCGGCCACGTTGAAGCTCCGTACCCTTAAAGGGGTTTCGCGTCCGGCGATTGCTACCGTGATGCCGACGCCGGATAAGCCGTTTGTGCTGCTTGATGCCGGAGCCAACCCGGACAGTACGCCGGAAATGATTCAGCAGTATGCGGTGATGGGCAGCATTTATTCCCGGGAGATTCTCGGGGTTGAAAATCCGTCCGTGGGTCTGCTGAGTATTGGTGAAGAAGATGCCAAGGGCAACGAGACCACCAAGAAAACATTCCGCCTGTTGCAGGAAACGGATATGAATTTTACCGGTAATGTCGAAAGCCGGGATCTCTACGACGGCAAGGTCAGTGTGGCTGTCTGTGACGGGTTTGTGGGGAATGTGGTACTGAAAACCAGTGAGGCTGTTGCTAAAATGATCGGCAACTGGCTTAAGGAGATGTTCAAGCAGAACATTTTCCGCATTCTGGGCTACATTCTTGCACGCGGCGTCTTTAATGAGATGAAAGCGCATGCGGATCCGGCGAGTTATGGTGGGGCTCCGTTGCTGGGTGCTAACGGGATTGTGATTATCGGCCACGGTTCCTCAAATGCTTTTGCAACATTCAATGGAATTCGGGTGGCCACTGAAGCGGTGGATCATCATGTAAACCATTTGATTGAAGATGAGCTAAAGCGTATAAATCCCGAAACCTAGTATTTTCACGGAACGACTACATGGACGCTAAGCGCAAAGTTTCAATCATCGGGACAGGATCCTATGTGCCCGAAAAGGTGCTGACTAATCGGGATCTCGAACAAATCGTCGAAACTTCCGACGAATGGATCTATTCCCGCACCGGCATGCGCGAGCGCCATATTGCGGCTGACGATCAGGCGGCCTCGGATCTGGGGGCGGCTGCGGCGGAAAGGGCGCTTGCTGATGCCGGGATTTCCGCCGATGAGATTGACCTGATTATTGTTGCTACGCTTTCGCCTGATATGTTTTTTCCGAGCACCGCCTGTTTTGTTCAGGAGAAAATCGGGGCGAAAAATGCATTCTGCTATGACCTCGGTGCGGCCTGTTCCGGGTTTCTTTATGCGCTCGACAGCGCCAAAAATCAGATCGCGGCCGGTTCGGTTGAGACTGCGCTGGTGATCGGTTCAGAAAAAATGAGTACGTTTGTGGACTGGGAGGACCGTTCCACCTGTATTCTTTTCGGCGACGGTGCCGGCGCGGCGGTGTTGCGGGCCGGAGGAGAAGGGCGGGGCGTGATGAATTCGGTGATGGGATCCGATGGATCGCTGGCGGATCTGCTGTGGACGCCGGGCGGCGGGAGCCGTAATCCGATTTCGCATGAAATGATCGATCGGAAGGACCATTATCTGAAGATGCAGGGCCGCGAAGTGTTCAAGCATGCGGTAAAACGCATGAGCGAGACGGTTGTGCAGGTTCTGGAGCGGAACGAAATTTCGATTGATGAAGTGAAATGCATCATTCCGCATCAGGCGAATATCCGTATCATCGATGCCATTTCAAAGCGGCTCGGGGTGGCCGACCGCATGTATGCGAATGTTGAAAAATATGCGAATACCTCCTCTGCCGCATTGGCTATTGCACTGGATGAAGCGGTGAAGGATGGAACAATTTCCAAGGGCGACCTGGTGGTGCTGACGGTATTCGGCGGCGGATTTACCTGGGGCGCGAATGTACTGGAATGGGGGAAATAATGAAGAGAGCTATCGTCTTTCCCGGACAGGGATCGCAGACTGTTGGAATGGGGCAGGATCTGGCGGAGGCTATTCCGGAATGTAAAGCGCTATTTGATCAGGCCGATGAAATTCTCGGATACGATCTGGCAGGAATCTGTTTTAAAGGACCGCAGGAGGAATTGAATAAATCCAACCATGCGCAGCTCGGTATTTTTGTAGCCAGCGCGGCGGCGTTCAAGGCGCTGGAGCTTAAATTTCCGGATTTCGAATACGATGTGCTTGCGGGTCACAGCCTCGGAGAATGGACGGCGCTCTATGTTTCCGGTGCGGTCAGTTTTGAAGATACAATTAAAGTGTTGAAAGCGCGCGGTGAATTTATGCAGGCCGCCTGCGAGGAAAACCCCGGCGCCATGCTGGCGGTGATGAATCTTGATGGGGGTAAGCTGCTCGAAATTGCCGGCGAAGCCGGTTGCCATGTAGCCAATTTTAATTCGCTTTCGCAGACCGTACTTTCCGGTACGGCGGAGTCGATTGATAAAGCGGAGGCCCTCTGCAAGGAAGCCGGCGCGAAACGTGCGGTGCGTCTTCCGGTGGCGGGTGCATTCCATTCTCCGCTGATGCAGCCTGCCGCGGATAAAATGAATGAATTTCTTTCCGGTATTCAGCTGGGAATTCCTGCGAAGCCGGTACTTTCCAATGTGACTGCGGATGTTCATGTTCCGGCGGAGCTTCAGCAGAATATGGTTAAGCAGATCACCTCCTCGGTGCAGTGGGTGGCTTCCGTGCAGAAGTTGGTTGCCGATGGGGTTGAGGAACTTGTTGAAGTCGGTCCGGGTAAGGTTCTTGCCGGTCTTATAAAGCGTATTGACAAGGGTGCGGCAGTTCGTAACATCGGTCGGCTCACTGATTTTGAATAACAGATAGGGGATGCTCATGTTTGATTTGAACGGAAAAGTTGCAGTGGTTACCGGTTCCGCCCGCGGGCTGGGACAGGCGATTGCACTGAAAATGGCGGAGGCCGGTGCCGATGTTGCTGTGTGCGATCTGAATGCGGAATGGTGCGAAGAGACCGTTGAAAAAGTAAAAGCCATGGGGCGTGAAGCCACGGGTTATGGTGTGAATGTGGCGGATGCGGACAGTGTGACGGCCGGCATTAAATCCATTGAAAAAGATTTCGGTAAAATCGATATTCTTGTGAACAACGCCGGAATCACCAAAGACGGTCTGCTGATGCGTATGAGCGAAGAAGACTGGGATGCGGTTCTTGATGTTAACCTCAAGGGCGTGTTCCTCTGCACCAAAGCGGCCATGCGCGGCATGATGAAACAGCGTTCCGGAACGATTGTGAATATTGCGTCGGTAATCGGTCTGATGGGCAATGCCGGTCAGGCAAACTATGCGGCGTCAAAAGGCGGTGTGATTTCCTTCAGTAAAACGGTGGCCAAAGAACTGGCATCCCGCGGCGTGCGCTGCAATGCGATTGCTCCCGGTTTCATCCGTTCTGCAATGACCGATAAACTGGATGAAGAGATTCAGAATAAAATGAAAGAGCTGATTCCGCTGGGCCGTTTCGGTGATCCGGAAGATGTGGCTAATGTGGCCCTGTTTTTGGCAAGCGATGCCTCCGCATATGTTACGGGACAAGTCCTCTCGACATGCGGCGGCATGGTGATGTAACGTTTAAAAGTGTAAACCTAGGAAAAGGAGACAATTAAAATGGCACTTGAAGATAAAGTAAAAGATATCATTGTTGAGCAGCTCGGCGTGAATGCCGATCAGGTTACCGAAGGTGCTTCGTTCATTGAAGATCTCGGCGCAGACTCTCTGGATACGGTTGAGCTGGTTATGGCTTTCGAAGAAGAATTCGGTGCTGAAATTCCGGACGAAGATGCTGAAAAGCTCACTTCCGTCGGCGGCGTAATCAGCTATCTGAAAGAAAAAGGTTTCGAATAAACCGACACATTGATTATTTCAATGGCCGGAACCGCTCTGCGGGGTGTTCCGGCCATTTATCATAACACATTTGAGGTACGGGATATGAGTGGGCGTAAAGTGGTTGTAACTGGACTCGGAGTGGTTTCTCCGGTCGGAAGTGAACTGGGCACGTTCTGGGATAACATCAAAAACGGCAGATCGGGCATAGGCCGGGTGCAGCAGATGGATGATATTGATCAGTATCCCGTACAGATTGCCGGTGAAGTCAAGGATCTGGATATCGAACGGTTTGTGGACCGGAAAGATGCGCGCAAAATGGATCCGTTCTCGATTTACGGTGTTGCTGCCGCCACGCTGGCGATTGAAGATTCCGGGATTGATCCGGATCAGATTGATCAGGAACGTGCGGGGGTTCTGGCCAGTTCCGGTATCGGGGGAATGCAGGTGATGCAGAACGAGTGTCTGAAAGCCTATGAAAAAGGGCCTCGCCGGGTTTCTCCGCAGCTCATTCCGCAGATGATTACTAATATTCTTTCGGGCTATGTTTCCATTAAATATGGATTTAAAGGTCCTAACTTCTGCATTACCAGTGCCTGCGCTTCCGGTACGCATTCGATCGGCGAAGCCATGCGGATGATTCAGTACGGCGATGCCGATATTATGATTGCCGGCGGTTCCGAGGCATCGGTTGCCATGCTCGGCGTTGCCGGTTTTGCGGCATTGCGCGCAACCAGCCGCCGTAATGATGACCCGGAAGCGGCTTCCCGCCCGTTCGACCTTGAACGCGACGGTTTTGTGATGTCTGAAGGGGCCGGTATGATTGTGCTCGAATCTGAAGAGCATGCCCGGGCGCGCGGCGCAAAAATCTACTGCTATGCTTCCGGATACGGGCGCACCGGCGATGCCTACCACGTGACCGCTCCGGATGCCTCGGCAGTGCAGTCGGCCCGCGGGATGGCGCTGGCGATTGCAGATGCCGGCCTGAGTCCCGATGATATTGATTATGTGAATGCACACGGCACCAGTACACCGCTCAATGATAAGGGAGAAACGCTGGCTGTTAAAAAGGCGCTGGGGGAAAAGAAGGCCTATGCAACGGCGGTCAGTTCCACCAAATCCATGACCGGCCATATGCTCGGAGCGGCGGGCGGCGTTGAAGCGGCCATTATGGCTCTGGCGGTTCGCGATAATATTGCGCCGCCGACGATTAACTACAATACGCCTGATCCGGACTGTGATCTGGACTATGTGCCGAACAAAATGCGCGAAATGCAGATCAATGCCGCGCTGAGCAACTCGCTCGGTTTCGGCGGCCACAACGCCACGCTCTGCTTTACCAAGGCATAGGTTTTCTGATAGCAGGAAATGCGAAAGACGGGAAAGGGTCGGATGGCCTTCCCGTCTTTTTTCTGTGGAGGCAGAGAGTTCGCCTGCATTACGACATCTGTTTCGGACGCAGGCCTTTTCTTTTTTCCGGCTTCCAATGTGCGGAATAAAACGGCACCGTTTGCGGCTATGAGAAATTTTATGGATAAAATAAAAAGCCGTTCGGAAATGGTTGCGGAGCGGGCCCGTCTGAAGGCCGAGGGGAAGGTTGTTTCATTCACGAACGGCTGTTTCGACATTCTGCATTCCGGCCATGTGACGTATCTGAATTTTGCGAGGGAGCAGGGCGATGTGCTGGTGCTGGGTATGAATTCGGATGCTTCTGTGAAACGGAATAAGGGGGATGATCGCCCGATTGTCTGCGAGGAGGACCGGGCCAGGGTTATTGCTGCGCTGGAGTGTGTAGACTATGTGGTGCTGTTCGATGAAGATGAGCCGCGGGATCTGATTGCCGAGCTGCTGCCGGATGTGCTGGTGAAGGGCGAGGACTGGGCGCACTATGTTTCCGGCCGCGAAGAGGTCGAGGCCGCCGGCGGCAGAGTGGTGCTTGCGAAAATGGTGGAGGGGCGGTCCACCACGAATGTGATCGGGCGTGTTTTAGAGGTCTACGGGAAGTCGGAGGAAAAGTAATGGGTATTAAATACATTGTAACCGGCGGGGCCGGATTTATCGGCAGCAATATTGTTAAAGAGCTGAATGCACGGGGCGAGGACGATATTCTGATTGTCGATTCGCTGGGCACGGGCGAGAAATGGAAAAATCTGGTGGGGTTGCGCTATGAGGATTATCTCGATAAGGGCGATCTGTTTTCCGTGATCGGCGATGGCCTGCTGAATGATGTTGAGGTGATTTATCATCTGGGAGCCTGCAGTGCGACCACGGAAAAGGATGCTGATTATCTGGCGGAGAATAATTACGGTTATACTCGAGCACTCTGTGAAACCTGTCTGGAAAACGGGGTACGTTTTGTTTATGCCTCAAGTGCGGCGACGTATGGAGACGGAAATCTGGGGTATTCGGATGCTGATGAGGATACGCCGAAGTACAGGCCGCTGAATATGTACGGCTATTCGAAGCACATGTTTGATCTGTGGGCGCTGAAAGAGGGGATTGCGGATCAGATTGCCGGGATGAAGTATTTTAATGTGTATGGTCCCGGTGAGGCGCATAAGGATGATATGCGTTCGGTGGTGCATAAATCCTATTTCCAGATCCTGGAAACGGGCGAGGTGAAACTGTTTAAGTCGCACCGTCCGGATTACGAAGATGGTGAACAGGTCCGTGATTTCGTCTATGTGAAGGACGCAGTTAAGGAGACGCTGTGGTTCGGCGAAAATCGTGAAGTCGGCGGAATTTTCAACTGCGGGACGGGTACTCCGCGTACATGGGTTGATCTGGTTTCTGCTGTATTCAGGGCGATGGGCCGGGAGCCGAACATTTCATTTATTGATATGCCGGAACATTTACAGGGAAAATATCAGTATCATACGCAGGCGGATTTAACCAAGCTGCGTGCTGCAGGGTATGCCGAGGAATTTACTGCGCTGGAGGATGGTGTGGCTGATTATGTGCAGAACTATCTGATGAAGGAGTAAAATGGCGGTAAGCATTGCCGAGATGATTCTGCTGGGGCTGCTGGCGGATTGGATATTCCGAAAGCTTAAAATGCCCGGATTGCTCGGCATGCTGCTTCTGGGTGCGGCCTGCGGACCCTTTGTTTTTGATATACTGGAGCCTGGTTTTTTGGCGGCGTCTTCTGATCTGCGGATGATTGCGTTAATCATCATTCTGTTGCGGGCGGGGTTTGAGCTGAGTCGCGAAACGTTGAACCGTGTCGGGCTTCAGGCGTTGCTGATGTCATTTGTTCCGGGAATCTGCGAGGGAGTAACGATTGCCTGGGTCGGCCCGTATCTGCTTCCGCTTACTCATCTTGAATCGGCTATGCTCGGTTTTATTGTGGCTGCGGTATCGCCGGCGGTTGTGGTTCCGATGATGATCGGTTTCATTGAGCGTAAAATGGGGGCGAAAAAGGGGATTCCTACGCTGATTCTGGCGGCGGCATCGCTGGACGATGTGGTGGCCATTGTTATTTTTTCCGTATTTCTCGGTCTGTATACGGGGACTTCTGAACATCTTTGGGTCAAATTTGCGGGTATTCCGGTTTCGGTTGCGGCAGGAATTACTGTGGGATTGCTGGTCGGATTTCTGCTGCTTAAGCTGTTTGAGCGGTTTAATCCCCGGGCAACAAAACGGACGATGATTCTGATCGGGGTTTCTATTCTTCTGGTGCGTGTTCAGTATATTCTTGATGAGCTGGGCATTGCTTTTGCGGCTTTGTTGGCCGTGATGGCCACCGGATTTATGATTCTTGAAAAACGTGAGCAGATGGCGCACGAAATTTCTTCCAAGCTGGGAAAACTTTGGGTATTTGCCTCCATTATGCTGTTCACGCTGGTCGGTGCTCAGGTGGATATTTCACTGGCTTGGAATACCGGTCTGGCCGGATTGCTGCTGATTCTATGCGGACTGACTTCCCGCAGTTTCGGGGTTTGGCTTTCCTTACTCGGCAGTCCGCTGAATGTTCGGGAGCGTCTTTTCGCTGTGGTTTCCTACTGGCCGAAGGCTACGGTTCAGGCGGCGATGGGGGCGGTTCCTCTCATGGCCATGCGGACTGCCGGGATGGATACCGGTCCCGGAGAGGTGATTCTTGCGGTATCGGTTATGAGCATTGTTTTTACGGCGCCGGTCGGTGCTGTGGTTATCCGGTTGGTCGGAGAAAAGGTGTTGAAACCGGAAAAAGACGGGGTTGAAGCGGCCCGTGGGGCGGCAGAACAGAGTCGCTGATGGAAAAAACAGAGTTTTAGTGTTCGGTATGGGGTGGTATCGCGGGCGGGCTGAGTTTGCAGATTCGATTCTGTTCCTGTTTAACCGTATAAAATCGGTCTTTTTTGGTGCTGTATTCCGATCGTGTTGCACGTCAATGGGATGTGTGTTTGGCTTCGTTTTTTCTGGAGATTCTCAGGGATTGGGCCCGTTTATTGCTGTAGTCTCCGGTTTGCGTTGAAAAGGAGTTGAGGGACGAAAAGGTCCGGCCGCAATGCTTTTTTTGCGGTTATTGACTTGAATTGTTTCTTTGGGGGAATACGCTGTTACGAATCGCATTTATTGTATTTTCGGGCGGTCAGGTTGTCTGTTCCGAATGATAAATCAGAGGCTGAAAGAGCCTCTGTTAAGATTTTGTTACATAAAGTAACGAGGGGTAAGTTTATGAAGTTTTTCTGCCGTTCTTACGGGCACGCCTTGAAAACAGTGCTGTTGGCCGTTGCGTTGTCAGCGGGAACCGTCTTTGCGCAGGATTATACCTCCATGGGGATAACCGACCTTGTCGGAACTGCAGACCGCATGCTGCAGCGCGGGGATTACCGCGCTGCAATTCCTGCGTTGAAAGAGGTGATTAATCGTACTGCACCTTTGACAGATCCTCAGGGGAAAGAGACCTGTCAGACCTGCCGCTTTCAGCTTGCCCGTGCGTATTATCAGGTCGGTGATACTCCGGCCGGTGTGAAAGTGCTGGATGAATATCTGGCAAATGAGCCCCGTAAACGGGAAAGAATGGCTCTGCGTATGATGGCGCAGGGTTTTTTTGATACCGAGGAATGGGATAAAATTGAGGAGATTTCGTCCCGACTGCTGACTTTTCCGGATCTGGAGAAAGAAGATCTCTATAATGCCAACCTGTTGCTTGGGCAGGCCCGGTTCCGGTTGGAAAAATGGGCGGAATCGGTCGAGCCGCTGGCTTATGTCGCCGATCATGCACAGGACCCCCGTATTGAACAGCTCTGTCAGATTATGGTGGTTCGAGCCTTGGTGGAAGCGGAAAACTGGCGTCAGCTTTTCGGTTGGGTTCAGCGGGTATATCGTACTGAAGCAAAATACGATATTACACTTAACCTGACACTGATGAAAGCGGGTAAAGCCCGTTTTGAAGATGAAGATTTTCTGAATGCACTCCTGCTTTATCGCATGGTTCTTCCGCGTGAACAGCTGGTGGATTATGCGGATAAGCGTATTGAGGCTCTGAGCAGCAAGCTTGATGCGGATATCAAGCGGGGTATTCCGGAGGGCGATATTGCAGAGCGGCGCAAGGAAATAGAGAATATCCGCGAATCCAAGAAGGTGCTTGAAGATCTTCCTCCCTATGAAGACGAAGTCACGTTCCGTATCGGTCAGATTTATGCAGAAGTAAAGCGCTATTGGGAAGGATATGTTCTCTTTGACGAACTTTATCAGTCGGGGCAGAGCAGTGAAATCGCCGAAGCATCTATGCTTCAATCCGTACTGATTCTTTATGATATCGGTCAGACAGAGAGGGCTAAGCAGCGTATTTTGTCCTACTTGCAGGAAAAGCCGAACGGACAGTATGTTCGGGCGTTGCTCTCCATGCTGTTGCGTGACAACCTTATTAAACAGAACTTTTCCGACGTAATAGAAATGCAGGAAAATATCGAGGCGTTACCGGAAAGCGATGACCCGGAGGAACGTGAGCTTCAGTCCGATATCTATTACATGCTGGCCTTCGGATATTTCCAGAATCAGAATTATAAAGCGGCAGGTGAACAGTTCGGCATTATTATTGATAATTATCCGCAGAGCTCTCACTTCGGGGATGCCGTATATTACCGCGGTATGACCTATATGATGCAGGCCAACTACGCGATGGCGCTGAAAGATTTTCAGCGGTACCAGAAGGAAAATGAATACGGCGAACATTTGTCCGCTTCACTTTTCCGCGAAGGAGTCTGTCGTTTCGGTCTCGAAGAGATTGCGGAGGCTGAAGCGGTCTTTACGAAATTCATAGAGAAGTTTCCGGAAGATGTGCTGATTTCCGAGGCGTACAGTATGCGCGGTGATATTGAAGCCGCCAAAGAAGCGACGAATGAGGATCCCTACACGCTGGACCGCGCTCTTGCTGATTACCGTAACGGGATTGACAAAGCAACCACTGCCGCGCAGGCGTCTTATGCAGCATTTCAGGCGGCCAAAGTTTATAAGCTCGAGTATAAATGGCAGGAAATCATCGACCTGATGAACTATTATCAGGACCGGTGGGAGGAGCAGGCGGATGTGGCGGAATCAACCTTCTGGAAAGGGCAGGCTCAGATTGAACTCGATCAGGTTGGTGAAGCCGTCGAAGCCTATCTGGATGCGATTGAGCGTTTCGGTAACGAAGCTGAGCAGATCGGAGTGGATAAAATTATTCATGAGCTGGTCAAGATTTCCAACGTCCATCTTTCGGATGAGGATCGCGACAGCCTGGCACTCAAGGTGAAACTGAAACTGACCAATATTGATCCGCGCTATGAAGTGCTTCGTCTGCGGTTGCAGGTTACACAGGCTCTGCTCGAAGGCGATGAAGTTGCTGCAGCGTTCGGTGCAGAGCTGCTGGAAGATGGTGTGCCGCTCAAACTGACGACGCCAGTTTCTCTTGCCCTGATGTGCGACGCGGCGGCTGATACCGGAAACGTGGAACAGATGAGACGTCTGAGTGAATATTTCATCGAAAACTTTGAGGAATCGGATCTGCTTTGGCATGCCTATCGGGCGAAAACGTATATGTATCTTGCAGAAGAGAACTATAAGGATGTTCTGTGGTCGATTGATGAGGCACAGAGCATGTTCGGTGCTGAGCCGCATATGGGGTGGGCGCAGATGATCAAAGCCGATACCGAATTCAAGATGGGTCGACTGGAGGATGCTGAGGCTTCTTATAATATGATTATGGGGGTTCCGGAATGGCGTGGACCATTGTTTGCGGAAGCCATGTTCGGTATGGGCAACTGTGCTGTGGCTGCCGGTGATCTGGAAAAAGCTCATAGCTTCTACCAGCGGGTATACCTGCTTTTCAAAAGCTATGCCGATGGGGACTGGGCGGCTAAAGGGTATATTGCGGCGGCCGATGTTCTTAACAAACTGGGCCGTGAGGAAGAGGCTGTGAAAACGCTCAAAGCGATGCTTGAGGATGTATATACCAACACCAATCCGCTTGCCGAACAGGTTCGTTTGCAGCTTAAGAAATACGAGGGACAATAATGAACAAATCGATATACAGTGTCGCACTCGCCGGTATTTTTCTCCTGGGTGCCGCAACTGAAGCGGCAACGTTGCAGGCTGAACTTATTATGCCGGGCGGGCGCTCATGGAAAGGCTCGGTAGTGGGGCGTGACGGCGACTGGATTGAATTTTCAACCGGTACAGGGGCCCGCCCGATCCGTCTGGGGGCGAATACCATTGAGGAGCTCGTTTTCGATATTAAAATCGATCAGGACAAACTCAATGAGATGAACCGCAACCGGGAATATGAGCGGGTGATCAATGAACTGAATGCAGCTTTGAAACCCTATCAGGAGTACAAGGATATCCCATCCAATCTTTCCCGTTACAACGCGCTGCTGATGGAGCTTTATTACAAAACAAAGGATTATCCTAAAACGATCGATATTGCTGAAACCATTGAGGCTGATAAGCGCGATGCGGAACTGCAGGAAAAGGCCCGTATTTATAAAGTGCTTTCGCTGATTGATTCGGGCGACGCGGGCACTGCCGAGCAGCTTATTGCTGACTATGGCTGGAATGAAGATCTTTCTGCAAAAGCACCAGCGGATAAGCTGTATATTTCTTCAAAACTGCTTGCGCTTAAGAAGCAGTATGCCGAAGCCATGGAACTGGTCGCGAAAGTGATCGCATTCAACAGCCAGGATCCGGAATGGATGCAGCCGGCTGAACTGCTCTGCGCTCAGATTTATACTGAGCTGGGTCGGGAGAATCCTGTTATGCTCGATTCCGCCGAGGAAGTTATCCGGCAGATTTCCCTTTTGTATAAAAACACAAATGAAGATGACCTGGCTCAGCAGCTGAAAGCCGAGATCAATAAGATCCGTGCTGAGCAGGAAGTACAGAAAACAATTGAAGAGTCTGAAGCTTAACCGACAGGAGAAGGAGTAATTAAAATGACTAAGAAAATTATCAAAACGGCTTTTTGCCTGAGTTTGGTGTTGGCCGCGACGGCGTTCGGCCAGGATGACGCGGCTGCCGAAGCGGCTGTCAACGTTCAGAAAACCACACTGTGGCAGATGATCAAACAGGGGGGCTGGGCCATGTGGCCACTGGGCCTGATGTCTATGGCGATGGTCTATTTCATCGTTCAGAATGCACTCGCGCTTCGTGAAAAAGTGCTGTTGCGTCCGGATCTGATTCCTGAATTTATTCAGTTGATGAAAGATAAAAAAATTCTTGAAGCGCACAGTCTGTGTAAGGAAAACGAAACGCTGTTTACCTATGTATTCTCTGCCGGTCTCGAACGGTGCTCCGTAAATCGTGAAATCAATTTTGATAAAGTGAAAACTGCTATTGAAGAAGCTTCTTCTGAAGAAATCACTTCCTACATGAAACCGATCGACTATCTTTCAATTATCGGTGCAACCGCTCCAATGCTCGGACTGCTTGGTACGGTGTCCGGTATGATCAAGGCTTTCCAGACCATCGGTTCGCAGGGCATGGGTAAACCGGAAGTACTCGCCGGAAACATCGGTGAGGCTCTTGTTACCACGGCGACCGGTCTGTTGATCGCAATTCCGTCCATGCTGGCGTACTATTATTTCCGCAACAGCTTTATTAAATCCACAGCAACCCTCGGCCGTAACATTGGTGGTCTGCTCGATACTCTGGAAACCGGAGAACTTCCGCTCGGATTCAAAGGCGGCGAAGAGTAAATCAGGGTGCTATCACCCCAGTGTGGTGTAACCCTCCAAAGCGAGGTGTGTAATGAATATTAAAGGACCATCCAGAGATGACGTGTCAATCGACATGGGGCCGATGATCGACCTTGTGTTCCTGCTGCTCATCTTCTTCATGGTGGCTTCTGTCGTAACGGAACTTGAAAAGGTTGAAGTGGAGATTCCTGAATCTTCACATGCCAAAGTTCCTGAAGACACGAAAGGCCGCATGATGCTGTCCGTTGACGCAAATAATCAGGTATATGTCGGCACCGTTGCGGTGACGATGGAAGAACTGAAAGATCATATTGCAACAGAACTGGATCTTAATCCGGATCTGCGCGTTCTGATTCGCGCTGACCGTCGCGTCGAATATAAGACGTGTAAGGAAATTATGATCGCCTGCGGTGAAGTCGGTGCAACTGACCTCATTTATGCAACCTTCGAGGAATAGTCATGAAACTTATTGAAGAAATGATGAATAAGAAGGCCGAGCTGGAAATAGCTCCGCTGATTGACGTGGTATTCCTGCTGCTCATCTACTTTATGGTTACGGCCTCCTTGGTTAAAAAGGAAGCCGACCTCTCCTTCATGCTTCCTGCGAAGGTGGATGTGGCAGAACCTCTGGATCTTCCGATCGAGGTGCTTATTGAGGTTTCCGAGCTAGGCGATATTGTGATCAACGGAATGGTATTTGCAAAAGATCAGAACAATATGGATGATCTCATCGGCCAGTTGATGTCGCTGAAAGAGGCTGCCGATTCATCCGGCAGTGAGCTGATTGTGAATATCATGCCGGCCGACAAGGCATTGCATGGACGGATTATTCGTGTCATGGATGCCTGTGCGGCTGCCAACGTGAAAAACATGTCATTCAGTATGTCGATGTAGTATGAAAAGAAAAAGGCGATGTGAGAACATTGCCTCGACTGCTGATAAAGCTCCGGCGTAATCGCCGGAGCTTTATTCGTAATAGCGAAACCCCGGTCTGAAACACGGGGTTTCTGCATTTCTGAACAAAGGGAAATGACGTCAACCGGTCAGAGTACTTTGGTTCTGGTTTGCAGTCCGGCTCGTTCGGCGGATTCCGGGGAGCAGAGAACGGATACTGCTGAATCTTCAAATGCCCGGATCAGTACATCTCCAAAGGCATTGAAATGTTCCTGTGTAGTGGATAGTACTTCGTCGCGAAGCTGCTGCCGTTCTTCGTCGGTATAGTTGAGCAGATAGCGCATCGTGCTGGAATAGCCTTTGGCATCGGGAAGCTGATAGGCATCCAGAGCACCGATGGCACCGATCAGTGCGCGGGTGAGTTCGTCCTCGCTGAGCTCCAGATTTTTAAGATATTCACCGGTCTGTTTATAAATTCTGAGTGAGTTTTCCAGATTGGGATCGCGGTAGGAGGCAAAGGTGAATACGCCGGAACGCTGATCGAAGGCGCACATGCCGCCGTAGGCACCGCCCTGAACGCGGATTTTTTCCCAGAGCCAGGCGGTCTGCAGGTAGCGGGTAATGACCATGGCCGAACCGTGCATCTTATAGCCGGCATCAAAAAGATTGGCTGCACATCCCACATAGTTGACCCTGGTCGGAGCCGTGAGGGCTTCCGATTCGGGGAATGAAGTCGGTTTCCAGGTTTTGGAGGAAAAGCTTCCGGTTGCCGGAAGGTTTTCAATAAACTGTTCCAGTGCCAGGACGGTACCGGGCATGGCGTCGGAATCGACCGTTACATTAATGACCATATGATCGCGGCAGACGAGGGTCTGCCTGATTTTTTCCAGTCGCTGGAGGATGGCATCCCAATCCGTGTCGAGTTTGTCTGCAAGTTCACGGATAAAAAAGAGGGCCTCCACGCCGCCCATCATTTCGTTGGCCCAGTGGGCTTCGTGATAGTGCGCTTTCAGGCGGGTCATCACGGCAGAGTGTCCTCGGGAACGACGCCGGTTTCGAGCTCGGATTTATGTTCGAGTACAATCTGTTTGAAACGTTCTTTGTCGTCAAATTTTGCGGTAAGCAGTATGTCGTGCATGATATCAAGCAGTTCTTTGGTCTGGCCTATCATGCATTTTCCGCGCAGAAAAAAGCGGGTGATTCCTGTTTTACTGTCTTTCTGTGCAGAGAGAAACGGGCTGCCGTAGATTCCGCCGGTTCCTTTGGCGATCCGCTGCGAGAGCGTTACATAGCCCTCCGACTGCGTGCCCATTTCCAGCAGAATACTGCCCAGCAGTGATGCGTAGGGGAGATCTTCCTGGTCCAGGCCGTGCAGGTTGAGACCGAGATCCAAATAGAGAATCCCGTTAGTGAACAGGTTGTGTTTTATGACGGTGGTGCCTAGAATTTTCTGCGTTGTGAACGGAACTGTTTTTATTTTTTTATCCAGATCCCCACGTTTAAGCAGGGGTATGGTGGCGAGTGCTTCGTCGGAATCCGGGGTGGACTGCAGTTTAAGAAGCCGTGCTGTATTGGCCACAATATCGTCCAGTTGCTGATCGGTCAGGCGTGCCTTGATGGCGGCAAGCCGGTCTTTTTCTTCTTTGTCGGTGCGGACGGAAAATTCGGGATCGGGAAACAGCACCACGGTTGAGCGGTGCGTGTTATCGATGAAATATCTGCGGATCATATTTTCAAAAAATCCCGGTTCCTGTGCGCGCTTTTTGAGATTCTGCAACGGCTGTTCAAAGGCGATGAGTTCCAGCGGATCTGCATCATAAATCCAGGCATTGAGCGATTTCAGCCAGAGAGAAAGGCCGCGCGGAAATCCACCCGAATTATTTTCGCGCAGTTCAAATTCAAAGGTATTCAGTGCTGCCGCGATGTCGTCGGGATCGATGCCCTGTTTCACAAGATCCTGCAGGATCTGGAAAACGAGTGCTTCGCCTTTTTTCAGATTTTCCTCATCAATCCCTTTCAGGCCGATGGAATACATCATCTGGATCATATGCGTTTCAATACCGCCGCCGGTGATGTCTTCGCCGAGGCCGGATTCAATGAGACCTTTGCGCAGCGGTGATGCCGGGGTTCCCAGCAGAATATGATCGAGCAGGTTGAAAGCAAAAACGGTTTCGGCATCGGTCGGTGAAGGCAGCGACCAGTTTACGGTGAACATCGGTTGCGGATCTTCATCGTCAGCGGAAACCGCATAGGGTTTTTCGAGCCGGACCGGTTCCGGCAGAGCAGGCTGGAGTTCTATGTCGGAATCCGGTTCGCTTTTGGTGTATTGCCCCAGATAGCTTTCCAGGAGCTTAAACCGTTCCTCGACCGGGTCGTCGCCGTAGAAAAAGATACGGGCATTCGACGGATGGTAGAAGGTGTCGTGGAAATTTTTAAACTGCTCATAGGTGAGCTCGGGAATCTTTTCCGGATTTCCGCCGGAATCGAGGCCGTAGGTGGTGTCGGGATAAAGTGACTGCTGTGAGGCTTCCATGAGCAGGGAATCGGGGAGGAGTAAACGCCCTTCATTTCGTTATAAACGACACCTTTGAATGTCAGGTCATCCTCCTTGTTTTCCAGGCTGTAGTGCCAGCCTTCCTGCATAAAGAAATCTTCGGTGATCCGCGGGTTGAATACCGCATCGAGATAGACATCCACCAGATTGTGGAAATCCTTAAGGTTCTGACTGGCAACCGGGTAGCAGGTTTTATCCGGATAGGTGAATGCGTTGAGGAAGGTCTGCAGCGAACCTTTGAGTAACTGCACAAAGGGATCCTTTACCGGATATTTTTCGGATCCGCACAGCACGGTATGCTCCAGAATGTGGGCCACGCCGGTGGAATCCGACGGAGGAGTGCGGAAAGCGATACCGAAACACTTGTTTTCGTCATCATTTTCCATCGAAAGAATCTCCGCCCCGGTGGGAATGTGGCGGTAGATTTTTGCGGTGGTGTTCAGCTCTTTGACTTCTTCAGTGCGTACCAGTTTAAAATTATTCAAAATTAGCCTCCAATGAAATGCAAAGATAATTATCGGAAGTGAGCTCAAAGATCCATCTAATTGACGCTTTTTCGCGGTGTCAACTAACGCTGGATGTTAAGAGATTTGTTTTTATCGGTCAGAGAAACAAATGGATAGAAATCAAATTGGGAGAGCGAAGGAAGGGGGAATTCTTAAAATACGTAAAAATAATACATTTAATAAATATCTAACTGGATCGACGAGTGATTTTGGGGTATCAAATTTGTTCATTTCATACGCGCAAGTTTCAGTATTGTATGGATTCCCGCTGATTTTGCGAGATTGGGGTAGGGAATTTGGGGAGTGTATCGAATAGATATTGGGGGAAAATGCGAAAAATCATTTGTTATTTTTTTGTGTGTTTATTGGTTCCTGTCTTTGCTGAACGATATGCAGTGATTGTTGGAGTTTCTGATTATTTAAATAATGATCTCATAAATGATCTTAACTATTGCGATGATGATGCTCGCGAATTTCGTGATGCTTTGCTTCAGGATGCGGGATGGTCTTCTTCAAATATTTCCTTGTTGATAGATTCGCAAGCCAGTAAGGCGAATATTCAGAGTGCGATTCAGCATATGGCCTCGGTTGCTGAGCCTGATGATTTGTGTCTGATCATCTTTTCCGGGCACGGAGGGCAGGCATCAGATCTGTCACCGATTGATGAAGTTGATGGAAGTGATGAATATCTTGTTCCCTATGATTTTGATGGAACTGCGGCGACAGTGATTTTGGATGATGAATTCCCATTGTGGATTGAGACGATCAATGCGGGGCAAATCGCAATAATTCTTGATACCTGTCACAGTGGAGGACAGGTAAAACAGGTTGGTCAAAACAGAGTTAAGTCCATATATCAAGGAGCTTGGAACGCAAAAATAGGCGATGGTTTTTCCGCTGATTTTGAAGAGCGTTCCCGGGATATGGACGATCTTAGTGGCATTGTTGTTGTGACCGCTGCAGATGACGATGAATTATCTTGGGATGCTGGTCCATTGCAAAATGGGCTGTTTTCGTACTATGCCGTAAGGGCAATGACCGAGGATGCGGGTAATGCGGATGCAAATGGAAATGGGCAGCTTTCATGTGAGGAATTATTTACATATGCTTCTCCTCTTGTGGTGAGTTATAGCAGTAGTAATCTTTCTGCTATACAGCATCCTCAAATATATGATGGAAATGGGACCCCGGAGCTTGAAATTATATCCGTATCGGGGGCATCCACTGATGATGTATATGAACCCAATGATTCTCTTACCGAGGCTTATATCGGGTTGGGAGAAAGAGTCTGGCTTTCAACTCTTTCCGGTTCCGGCATTCAGGCGGATGAGGATTGGTATGAAATTACTGTGTCTCCATCCGGTTATGAACGGGTTCAGGTGGAGTGTGTATTTACGCATGCAGATGGAGATATTGATCTTGCATTGTATGATTCAGGAGGAACCCAGCTTGCCCGCTCGGAAACTATTACAGACAATGAGTCGATCGATTACACGGTTGCTGCGCCGGGAACCTATTATATTCGAGTTTACTATGGTAATACCGGAAATACTTATGATCTGTGGTGGGATAATGTTCTGGTGCCGACAGGACTGCCGGACTTAGCTCCCGCACAGTTTACCGGGTGGGATGATTATATTGTTGTTTCGACAGAGACCGGAACCAGCAGCAGCGTCTCTACCTTTACAACTGATGACATTCTGTATGTTGATTTCGGCTCCGGTAATTTTGGAGATGGAGATGCCGGAGAGCATCATTATGGGTTGTATGTGGATGGGGTTCTCGAGCATTACTCTGTAGTTTCGTCTTGCTCTCCTGGATATGGAGGGCGGATTCAGGATGCGGAGATTGGTCCTCTTCCCGCCGGAGAACATACGCTGGAAGTAAAGTGCGACTATTTGGATGAAGTGGCAGAGCAGGATGAGACAAACAATGACTATTCCCGAATCATCTCGGTTGTTGAGTCTGGGGCTGAAGAGGATACGCTTCATGTTTCTTTTGATGCATCGGGAGGGACCAATACATCGATCTCATTTACGAATGATGGATCGCTATGGGCATTTGATACTTCTCAGCTAGAAGGTTGGGCCACAGCGGCTTTGACGGGGAGGAACACGATCGGGTTAGGTGGCGGAACTGATCATGTTGGATGGTATGGGGAGTCTTCGTTGCGTATTTCTGTTTCTGAGAATTTCGGGGATGCCCGTTCGTGTTCTATGGAGGTTAATTCTCCCAAGGAGACTTATATCATCGTCATCAGCCAGGAAGCTTCTCCTGCTACAGGAAATTATAGCGGAGGGTCCGGAACTGAAGCTGATCCGTATCAGATTGCTGATAAACAAGACTTGCTGGACTTGGGTATGAATACCGGCGATTACGATAAGTATTTTGTCATGACAGCCGATATTGATCTTTCCGGTGAAAGTTTTGCATCTGCAATTATTGCTCCTGATGAGGATTCGACCACGAACTTGTTTGTAGGAACAAAGTTCAGTGGAAGTTTTGATGGAGCAGGTTATACTGTTTCGAATCTGATGATTGATGCATCAACTGTTGGCGGACACTACCTGGGTCTGTTCGGTTATGTAAGCGGAAGTTCTTCATCGATTGAAAATTTAAGGCTCGAAGGGGTTCGCATAACCGGTGGTGGAGTGACTTCAGATTACTTGGGTGGACTTTGTGGAAGGATTGATTCGGGGGAAGTCAGAGAATGCAGCGTTTCGGGCTCGATCGGCGGGGGATATAATTATGTTGGAGGGCTGGTTGGATTAAGCTATTCGGCAGCTATTAGTTCATGTTGTTCTGAATCTGAGGTCTTGAATTTTGATGACTGTTGGTATGTTGGCGGGTTTATTGGAGTCAGCGCTGAAAGTAGCATACATACCTGCTATGCCTTGGGTGAAGTTCGCGGGGCTTCGCATGTAGGAGGGTTGATTGGTCTGATAGATGGAGGTCTGATTGATACATGTTATTCTGCTTGTAAGGTAATCGGCACATCCGAAACCGGCGGATTAATAGGACATGATTATCAAGGGGATACCTCCGTAGAATGCTGTTTTTGGGATACGCAGATTTCTGGTGTTTTAGTCAGCTCCGGCGGGGTTGGGATAACAACATCTGAAATGCAGACTCAAAGTATGTTTGCTGCCGCGGGCTGGGATTTTTCTGAAGTCTGGTACATGGATGGTTATCCCGGGTTGCAGTGCTTTAGTGGAGTTGCTCCACTTCAGGTTGCCGCACTTGTTATTAATGGTCCGGAAATCGTTACTGAGGAAAGTTCCACTAATTATAATTGTTTGGCGTATTTCGAAGATGAGTCCTTTGCTGATGTTACTTTATTGGCGAATTGGTCGACAGATACGCCGGATATGACCTCCATCAGTAACGGGATCTTGTCGGTCACTGAAGTGGGTTCGGATGAAAGTTGTACCATTACGGCTTCCTATGGTGAAAAAACCGCCACCAAAGTCATAACGGTGAAAGATGTGCCGCTGAATGTGGTGGCATTGGTTGTCAGCGGTCCGGATTCTGTTGTGGAAAAAACGACAACAAACTATATCTGTACGGCTTATTTTGCAGATGAAAGCTCTGCGGATGTAACTGCGGAGGCTTCGTGGTTAATTGATAACACCAATATTGCGACCATCTGCGGCGGGGTATTGAGTGCGCAGAATGTATCAGGTGATCAGACCTGTACTGTTACCGCTGTTTACCAGGGAGAATCGCAGAGCCGATCGGTAACCATAATGGATACTCCGGCCCAGGGGCTGCCATACAATGATAGTTTTGAGACAGGGATGGGGCTGTGGGTTTCATCCGGTTCTGATTTTGACTGGAGTTTGGGTAGCGGTTCAACGCCGTCGCCGATCACCGGCCCATCTGGTGCATCGGATGGCAGTCAGTATTTGTTCATAGAAGCAACAGGCAATACGCAGAAAACCGCTGGAGTCGAAGGTTCATTCAGTTTCAGTGGTATGACCAATGTGATGCTGACCTTTGACTATCATATGTATGGCCAGGATATGGGAATACTGCATGTGGATGTTTACGATGGAGTGTGGCGCAACGCGGTATGGAGCCGTTCCGGCCAGCAGCATGCCGGTGAAATGGAGCCATGGTGTCAGGCGATGGTGGATCTTACAGCCTTTGATGGAAAAGATGAGGTGATAATCCGTTTCCGCGGTGTTGTCGGTACCAGTTATTTAAGCGACATGGCTATTGATAATGTGTCGATAACCGGAAGCATGATTGCAACTTATCAAAGCTGGGTCGATGGATATTCAGTTCCTGTTAATCAGCAGGGGTATTTTGATGCACCTGCGGGGGATGGAATCGAAAATATCTGGAAATACGCCGTTGGTCTTTCTCCTTTATCGGCCAGCTCCAAGGAGGATCTTTATACGTGCAGTATCGTTAGTAACCGGTTCTGTGTCACCTATCTGAAATCCAAAGATGCGCCGCAGGCGGATATTCTGCCTTCGTGGTATTCTGTTCTTGGCGGTGTTTGGGAAACAAACGGATTGACCATTAGCGAGATCGGGGAAAATTCAACGCAGGAAATCTGGCAGGTGAGTGCACCAATCAGTAGCAATGGATTTATTCGCTTAGAGGTTGAGCTGGAGACGCCCTGACCTTAACCATTAATATCATTGAGGTTGAAGGGGTTGAAATGAGCTAATCGGGTTTGATGTCGGTCCAGAGCTCGCAGTCGGGATGGGAGGAGAGGGCGATTCCGGCGGCGATCGATTGGGGATCGTGCAGCAGCGTGTTGATGATGCTGCGTTTGGATTCGCCGGTGACGAGCAGAATAATTTTTTCGATCCGCTGGAAAAAGGCGGGGGTGACGCTGACGCCCTGCATGCCGTCCGGTCGGTCGGTGTGGAGCGTGAGCCGGTCCTGAATCCGGGCCTGTTCGGGCGTGAAGAAGCCGGCGGTGTGTCCATCGGCCCCCATTCCGAGAAAGCCGAGGTCGACGAGGTTCATCGGTTCGAGATTTTCAGCAAATTTTTCGGCGGCGGCAGCCGGGGAAAGGGAGGTGTCCACCTGCAGGAAATTGTCGGTACAGTCCAGGGCCTGCAGCATGGGCTGCAGGTTGTGGGCATTGTTTTTATCGGAGTCGAACGGCTGCATGCGTTCGTCGCTGAGGAAAAGGCGGCGGTTTTTATGCACGGGGCAGGGGTCGGCCGCGAGGCGGTTATAAATGACATAGGGTGTGGAACCGCCACTGAGCATGATATTTCCAGGAGTCGGAAAGGTTCCGCGCAAAACGTTCAGGGTCTCGCGGATCAGGTCTTCGGTTGTGTTAAAAGATTGTATTTTCATAACCGCGGAGCATAGCGGTTCCGGAGTTTGGAAACGATCATTTTACGCAAAGATCATTGCCCCGAATTGCGGATTCCTGCACCTTTTGACCCTATGGTTAAAGCATTGCTCACATTTCTGCTCTGGTTGGTCGGGATCTTGCCGCTGTTTATGGTCCGCGGGCTCGGCGTGTTTATCGGTTTTATTTTCGGAAGCGTGATCCGGCATCATCGGGCTGATGCGTTTCAGGCGTTGGAATTGTCGATTCCGGAGCTATCGGCCGCGGAGCGCAGAAAAACGGTCAATACAATGTACCGTTTGCAGGGGATCCATTTTGTGGAGTTCATCTGGTATTCAATGAAGGGTCTTGATGAGGTGAACCGGGCGGTGGAGATCGAGGGGCGTGAGCACGCGGATGAAGCGTTTAAGCGGGGAAAAGGGGTGATTGCGCTTACGGCGCATATCGGCTGTTTTGAGCTCATGCCGATGGCTACGGCGGCGCAGGGATATAAACTCAGCACGATTGTGAAGAAGATCAAGAATGAGGCGGTGAACGAGGTGATCGAAAAGCTTCGTTCCCATAAAGGCCTGACGTTTCTTGCGAGCAGAAACGCATACCGTGACTGCCTGAAGGCGCTGCGCCGGAATGAGGCTGTCGGTATGATCATCGATCAGAATATGACGCGCCAGCAGGGCATTTTTTCCGATTTTTTCGGCCGGCCGGCCTGCACATCGCCGGGACTGGCCTATATGGCGGCGCAGTCGCAGGCGCCGGTTGTTCCTGTTTTCATTTACCGTAAGCCGGACGGTACATTCAGGCTTAAAATTCAGCCGATGCTGGAGCCGCCGGCGGATCGTTCGGATGAGGCGGTTTTTGCGGCCACGCAGCAGTATAATGATATTATTGAAGCGGCGGTGCGCGAAGCACCGGAGCAGTGGATCTGGATGCACCGCCGCTGGAATACGAAACCGCTGGAGGGGCTGGAAATTAAACGGCGGCAGAAAAAGCGGGTTCGTTAATTTCGACGTCTTGGAGGTGGGAAGATGGGTGTTGAATGCGGACTGGTTTTTATTTGTATTTTTCTGATCGCTCTGTGTGCCATTACCCACTATTCCCGGAAGTCACCGCTACCGGCGGTCTGCTGGGTGGTTCTTTTCGGCGGACTTTACGGGTTTCTGCAGGCGCATCTGATTCTGCAGTTACCTCGTATTGTTTTGAATCCGGATGTGATTCTTTATCTGATTCTTCCGGTGCTGGTTTTTGATTCAACACGGAAGCTGCGCCTGAAAGCGGCTGAGGCGGTTGCGTGGCCGGCGACGGTATTGGCCACGCTGGGGATTCTGGTCAGTATGTTTGTTATGGCTTTTCCGCTACAGGTGTTTACGAAAATTCCACGGATGGATCTGCTGCTCTTCTGCGGTATTATGTCGGCCACGGATCCGGTGGCGGTTTCAGCAATTTTCAGGGTGTTCCCGGTTCCTGAAAAACTTAAAATGCTGGTGGAAGAGGAATCGCTCCTTAATGACGGGACGGCTGTAATTCTTTTTTCGCTGCTCTACGCAAGGGTGATTGAAGGTCATGATCTGATTTTCTCGAACGGGATACTCCGGTTTATTCTGTCCGTTGCGGGGGCGTTGCTGCTGGGTGTGGCGGCGGGAGCGGGCTGTATTTTTCTGATGCGCAGCTGGCAGGCACTGAAGGATCATTTTATTGCACCGCTGTTACCGTTGATTGCGGTCTATCTGGTGTTCTGTGCGGCGCAGGGCGGTTTTGATATTTCCGGTGTCATTGCTGTGATGGCGGCTACGCTGACGATGGGGCGTTTGGTGAGGATGATCCCGCGAGAGGAGCTGCCAAACCATATGGATACCCGGTTTTATCAAGGGCTCTGGGATTTTCTCAGCGACCTGGCCAATGCCGTTCTGTTTTTTATTCTGGGGGCGGAGATCGGCAGTCATACGGCGGCGTTTCAGTGGCATACCGTATGGATTTCGCTGGTGGCATTGCTCCTTTCCCGCAGTGTGGTGGTTTACGGGTTCGGGATGCTGTTTAATCTTTTTCGCTGTCGTCTCCCTTTTGCGTGGATGCATGTGCTGAATCTCGGGGGGCTGAAGGGCGCGCTTTCTGTGGCCCTGATTCTGATGCTTCCGGAGGACTATCAGTACCGGAATCTTTTTCTGCATGCGGCACTGGGGATGTGTGTTTTCACGCTGGTGGTCAACACGCTGGGTGTTCGCGGATATCTGGAAAAAGTGGATTTCGGTGAAGCCGGTTGAATGCATCTGTCCGGGCCGGGGTAAGGTTGCGCCTGTAATTTTCCGGGTGAAGAATCGAACGCAGGATCAGGGGCTGAAACGCTATATTTCAATCGATATTACAGAGGCTATTACAGGGCTTTATTGATATCCATTCTAAATTGACCTGTCCGGGGTTAATGAGGTTGCCGAAGCAGGTCTGCTGCGTATCATAGCTTACTTTTCGCGTTCTTAGAACAGGGGTATATAGCATGATGAATGAATTTCTCGTGATCACCATCGGCGCGATTCTCGTGAACAACTTCGTATTGTCGAAGTTTCTGGGAGTCTGTCCGTTTCTGGGGGTATCAAAGAAACTGGACACGGCATTGGGGATGTCGGGTGCGGTTATTTTTGTAATGACATTGGCGTCGCTGGTGAGTTCGATCATTAACCAGTTACTGCTGGTTCCCATGAAGCTGCAGTATCTGCAGACGCTCGTTTTTATTGTGGTGATTGCTTCGCTGGTGCAGCTGGTGGAAATTATGCTGCAGAAACTCAGTGCAAAACTCTACGAGAGTCTGGGCATTTTTCTTCCGCTCATCACGACTAACTGTGCGGTACTCGGTGCGGTGGTGCTGAATGCCAAATCGGCCCCGGAGTCGGTGCAGTCGACCTGGTACGGCGCCACGATCTACGGGTTCTGTTCGGCACTCGGTTTTGCGCTGGCGCTGATTCTTTTCTCGAGTCTGCGCGAAAAACTGGATCTCGCCAAGGTGCCCGAAGCCTTTGAAGGCACTGCAATTTCACTGGTCACCGCCGGCATTCTGGCGATGGCGTTTCTCGGCTTCTCCGGCCTGGTGTAAGGACGTATCTATGGATATTCTGTTTCCTATTCTGACGGTCGGTATTCTCGGCATTTTTCTTGGTGTGATTATCGGGATTGTGGCTAAGGTTTTTGCGGTGGATATTGATGAACGTATCGAGCAGGTTGAAGAAATGCTGCCCGGTGCCAACTGCGGCGGCTGCGGTTTTGCCGGCTGTGCTGATTTTGCTAAAGGCGTTGTGGCCGGAAAAGCGACCCCGGCCGGTTGTCCGGTCTGCTCGCCGGAAGATGTGGTGGCGATTTCCGAATATCTCGGCATTGCAGCCGAGGAAAAGGAAAAAATGGTGGCGCTGGTGCGTTGTTCCGGAGACATTCCGAACACGGTGCGGTCTCTTTATAACGGGGTGCGCGACTGCCGGTCGGCGGTGCTGGTTGCCGGCGGAGCCAAGGGCTGTGACTACGGCTGCCTCGGTTTCGGTTCCTGTGCGGAAGCCTGCCCGTTCGGGGCCATCGAAATTCGCAATGGCCTGGCCGTTGTGCACAAAGAGCTCTGTGTCGGCTGCGAAAACTGCGTGGCGGCCTGTCCGAAAAACCTCATTACGATGGTGCCGGCTTCGGCCGCCACGCACGTCTATTGTAATTCACCGGAAAAAGGGGCTGTGAAGCGGAAGGTCTGCAAAACCGCCTGTATTGCCTGTCGTAAGTGTGTGAAAGCTTCCGGTGAGGAAGACTATATGGAAATCGATGGCTTCCTGGTTCGCAGCAACTATGAAAATCCGCCGCCGGCATCGCTGGTCGAAGCCGCCGGATGTCCGACCAGTGCGTTGCGTGTGGATACCGAGCATATAAAAGGAGCTTATGGAGGTGCATCGAAATGAGTGAAAAACCGCGTAAGTTTAAGGGCGGGGTTCACCCGAACGATTCCAAAGCGCTTTCCGCCCATAAGGCGATTCAGGAAGCTCCGCTTTACGGAACCTATAAAGTAATCATGCATCAGAATATCGGTGCGCCGCCGGAGCTGCTGGTGAAAAAGGGCGATGCCGTGAAAAAAGGTTCGCTGCTCTGCAAAGCCTCCGGTTTTGTTTCTGTTCCTCTGCATGCACCGACGTCCGGAACAGTGAAAATGATTGATAAGGTGCCGGGACCTACGGGCATCAGCGTTCCGTGTATTGTGATTGAAGCCGACGGCGAAGACGAATGGGGCTGCCCGTTTGAGCCGATTGCCGACTGGCAGAAAACCGATCCGGCCGAGTTGAAACAGCGGGTCTGGGATGCCGGTATTGTCGGTATGGGCGGAGCGGGCTTCCCGGCGCACGTCAAACTGTCGCCGCCGGAAGATAAACCGGTTGATAAACTGATTCTTAACGGGGCCGAGTGTGAACCCTATTTGACGGCCGATCACCGGCTCATGCTTGAGCAGGCTGAAGAGGTGGTGCTCGGTGCGGCGATTCTGGCGCGTATCCTCGGTCTGGAAACAGCGGTTATCGGGGTGGAGGATAACAAGCCTGATGCCATCCAGGCTCTGGAGAAAGTGGCCGGAAAATACAATATCGAAGTGGTGTCGCTGCCGGTGAATTATCCGCAAGGTGCGGAAAAACAGCTGATTTATGCCATTACCGGCCGTGAGGTTCCGGTGGGTAAACTGCCGAGCGATGTCGGTTGTGTGGTACAGAATGTGGCATCGGCGGTGGCGGTGGCGGAAGCCGTGGTGAAGGGGATTCCCTCTATTGAACGCATCACCACCGTAACCGGAAAACCGCTGAATGATCCCGGAAACTGGAAGTTGCGTATTGGAACACCGATTGATGAAGTGCTCAAACTGACGGGCGGCATTAAGGAACAGCCGGCCAAACTGCTGCTTGGTGGACCGATGATGGGTATTGCACAGAGTTCGCTTGATGTAACGGTGATGAAAAACACCTCCGGCGTACTGCTGATTGCAAAGGATGAGGTTTCGCTCTATACCTCTGAACCCTGTATCCGCTGCGGCCGCTGCGTCGACTGCTGTCCGATGCAGATCCTGCCGGCGACCATCAGCCAGGCGGTAGAGAACAACCGGTTTGACTGGGCGGAAAGGCTCAATGTCATGGCCTGTATTGAATGCGGATCGTGCTCCTATTCCTGCCCGTCGCACCGTCCGCTTAACCAGCAGTTTAAACGTGCCAAGGTCGAGATTCGCGCCGGCCTGAGGAAATAAGGGAAAATTTATGTCAGAAGAAACACCAGACATCCGGATGCCCGATCCATCGAAACTGATGGTCAGTAATTCACCGCATATGCGTGATAAGCCGACGATTGATAAAATCATGCTGACCGTGGTGGTCGCTATGATGCCGGCCTGTATTGCCGCTGTGCTGTTTTTCGGGCTGGCCGCCATCAAGGTGCTCATCATCAGCACCGTATCCTGCATTCTCGTGGAAGAGGGCTGGAATAAACTGACGAAACGTCCGTCGACCTGGCGCGACGGATCGGCTGTTCTCTCCGGTATTCTGCTGGGGATGAATCTCAATGCCGGAGCACCGTGGTGGATTTGTGTGCTTGGCGGTCTGCTGGCGATGCTTCTCGGCAAGCAGCTGTACGGCGGACTGGGCTATAATCCGTTCAATCCTGTATTGGTCGCCCGTGTCGGTCTGCTGATCGGTTTTCCCGGCATTATGACCACCTGGGATAAACCGGATCTGGGGCGTATGATGATTGACGGTGTTACTGCGGCGACCCCGCTGGGGCTGGCACCGGGAGAAACGGTTCTGCGGGATTTGATTTTTGGAAATGTCGGCGGCTGTCTGGGTGAAACCTCGGCTCTGGCATTGCTGATCGGAGGAGGAATTCTGATCTGGAAGAAGCTGATCAAGTGGGAAGTGCCGCTGGCTTTTATCGGCACTGTTTTTATCCTTACCGGCATCATGCATCTGGTGAATCCGGAACAGTATCATTCGCCCGTTGCGCATGTGCTGAGCGGCGGTCTGATGCTGGGTGCATTTTTTATGGCCACGGATATGGTGACTTCTCCGATGACGCATAAAGGCGCATGGATTTTTGGATTCGGCTGCGGCCTGATCACCAGTCTGATCCGTCTCTGGGGAAGCTATCCGGAGGGCGTCAGTTTCGCGATTCTCTTTATGAATGCGCTCGTGCCGCTGATTGACCGCGGAACGATCCGCAAACCGTTCGGTTATGTGGCACCGGCGAAAGGGGAGGCGTAATCATGAGTGAGCAGAAAATCAATATTCCAATGCTTGGAACTTTTCTCGGTATTGTGGCGGCGCTTGCGGCCGGACTGCTCTCCGGCGTGCAGGCGATGACGGCCCCGCAGATTGAGGCGAATAAAAAAGCGGCGATCAGCCAGGCGATGGATCAGGTATTGCCGACATACGATAATGATCCCGCTTCCGAAACCAACACGTTTATCTGCGGGCGTGGCTGGGAGGTCACTTTTTATACCGCCCGTAAAGGGGGGAGATTGTTGGGTATGCAGGGAAAGTGGATAACACCGATGACGGTTTTTCCGGAACGGTTTCGCTCATGGTGGGAATTCGTCCGGACGGATCCATTGCTGAAATCGATGGAGGGGATGCCGTTAACAGTGCTGTGATTGTGACCGCGCAGACGGAAACCCCCGGACTGGGAACCGCCGTTACAGATCGTAAGGTACAGAAAACCATTGTGGATCTGATTCGGGGGACTGAAGAAATCAGGGGACTGGTTCCCAACCGCTATCTGGACTGGTATGCCGGGAAAAAGGCCGGTGACGAAGTCTGGGGCATTGTAAAGGATGGAGAAGCGGTTAACGGAAAAACGGGGGCCACCATTACCAGTCGTGCGGTCTGCGAAGCGGTATATGCGGTAAGTCGAACCGCGATTGATCATCTGGAAGAGCTTTCAACGGAGGCGGGTAAAAATGATTAAGGAATTTACAAAAGGGCTCTGGAAAGAGAATCCGGTACTGGTACTGCTTCTGGGGATGTGTCCGACGCTGGGGGTAACCTCGAGTGCGACCAACGGGCTGGGCATGGGAGTGGCGACGATGTTTGTGCTGCTGGGCAGCAATGCTGTGGTTTCGCTTATCCGGAATATTGTGCCGAAGAAAATCCGTATTCCGGTTTACATTGTCATCATTGCCACGTTTGTGACGATGATCGATCTTTCGATGCAGGCGTATGCGCCGAAAGAACTCTATGACGCGCTGGGTCTGTTTATTCCGCTGATTGTGGTCAACTGCGTGGTGCTGGGCCGTGCCGAGGCGTTTGCCTCCAAAAACGGCGTGGCTAAATCTGTTATGGACGGCCTCGGTATGGGGCTCGGTTTTACAATGGCGCTTGTGGCGCTCGGCGGCGTCCGCGAATTTCTTGCCGGAGGATCGCTGTTTCAGATTAAGCTGATTCCCGGATGGACGACCGACTTCATGCTTTGGACCTCCGCACCGGGAGCTTTCATCATTCTCGGCCTTTTTCTGGCCGGAATGAATGCTCTGAACATTAAAAAGGCAAAAAAAGAAGGTCGGGGCTATAAGCCCGCTTCGATGGACTGTTCTACCTGCAATATCTGTGACATGGAGGAGGGGAAGTAGTTGGTATTCTGCAGGTTGAGGATTGAATAAAACGCCTGACAACAGGGGCGTTGATGGCCGGATTTCAAACTCCAGACCGGACTTCTGAGCTCATGATGAAGAGAGATTAAAAAAAGTCATTTTAGGGCGTTGACTCGCATGAAAATGATGCGTATAAATTCGCCCTTCATCGCACCCGTGGTGAAATTGGTAGACACGCAAGATTCAGGTTCTTGTGCCAGCAATGGCGTGATGGTTCGACTCCATTCGGGTGCACCACTCTTTAAGGGTGTTGATAGCTTCTAAAACGTTGCTATCAGCACCCTTAATTTTTTCCTGTACTGCATGCATAGTATTATTCTCCGTTTTCAGTTCCTGTTTTGTTCCCTGTTTCAGAGATGGAATTGCATCAATTGCAGCGGAGACATTTAAAAGCCCCCGGTCTACATAAATATCGTTTGTAAGTTCCGGCGATGAATGCCGCATTGCTTCCTGGGCTAAACGGTGCGGCACATTGGCCTGATGCATGAGCATGCAAAAGGTTTTCCGCAATGAATGGAAACTCGCTTTTTCGTTCCGCTCGTTATTCGTGACAATTCCGGCGGCTTCAAAATCCCGCTTTACTGTTCGGTTATCCGGCATCTTTGGAAATACACATTCGGACAACTTCGATTCCCGTTTTTTTGTCCGCAGCATTTCCAGCAAATCAGAATGAATTTTAATTGCGGATTCCTTGCCGTTTTTCGTTTTCGCTCCGGATAAAAGGATATGCGGATATTCACTATTCAGATTTACATCGGCCCAGGTGACAGCCGCGCATTCTGCATAACGAAGACCAGTAAGAAGCGCGAAGTGATAAAGCTCCGAACGTTTACCTTTCAAAAGTGAATTAATTTCCCGATCGTTTAGAGCGCGATACTTGAAAGAAACTTTGCCCCTGATCCGAAACGGCGGAATCATGGCTATAGGGTCGTCTATTGCGTAACCGTGAAGCACAAGCCATTTTGTGAAGCTTTTGAGGGTACTTAGATAATGGTTCAGCGTTTTCGGAACGTACTTTGTTTTCGACATCCGCCAACGCAAAAAATCTTCAGCGTTAATATCCCGGATCAAATACCAGGACAAATCCGAAAAAAGAACATGCAGACGGCTTTCTGTTGCGTTGATATAGCGCATTCCGGCTTCCATGGTTCGAAGATAGTTTTTAGCCAGATCACGCAAAGGCATGGATGCAGCGTTAATCAGTTTTTGCGGACTGATAATCCCGGCGGCTTCTCGCTCCATACGCTGGAATAATTCGTCAATGCGTTTTTGAGCTATGAGCTTATCTTTCGTTCGCATTGATTTGTATGTAATCCGGTCACTGGGATTAATGCGGATTCGCGCATGCCATACGCCAGTTTCTTTTTTAACGAGTGTTTTCATTTCGGTTTTTCTGCAAAAACTTAGTTATAAGCGAATAACTGATTTCGATATTATGATTAATTTTAAGCCACTCCGAAATTTTGCGAGAACTCATATAATCAGAAGCTTCAAGGATGCTTTCGCGCATATTCTCCAAAATCTGACGCTTACTGCATCCTTCAGATTTAGCATGCGAAACAAGATCGTTACCTATTTTTTCATAATCTAATTTAGGTGTTTTCATAGTCCTGTCTTTGATATGGCCAATATATTTTTAATAGTTACTTTAACTCTTCACGCCTGCTTCAGAGGTTCGGGAACCGGTAAAGGTAGTATTTAATTTTTTTTTTAAAATCGGACGGGTAAACCCTGCTAACGCCAGATTTTAAAAAAAAATAAAATCTCCACCTTGACCGAACCCCGAACCGCTGATTAATGGCTTTTATCTTCCTTTTCCAAAGGAATGACTTATTCAACTTCCTTTCGGTGCCGGTGATTCTTCCTCTGATTTCGTTAAAGAATCTTCAACGTTAAAAAGGTTGCTGTAATCGGGATAGATGAACGTTGTATTACCAAGCTCATCCATAATGTGAACCTGATCACGTTTGACGGATAGAACAGTGCCGGCGGTCGTCTGCTGGCCGGTCTGATAGGGGATCCCGTCGACAAATAGCCTCTTAATTTGGCCGTTGGACTCGTGATAACGGAATTTTCCGTAAAGGACATTTACACGAGGTCTTTCAGGCTCTGCGGAAACTGTTGCTTCTGACGGTACAGATTCACTTGATTCGGACTGTACCGCTTCGATTTTCGGAGACCTGAAAACACCGATTATTCCGAGAAGAAGACAAGCGTACAATGCGGCTTTCTCAAATTTATTCATTGCTTTTTTTCCTTTTACGATTTTTCCGGAATCCCCGAAATCCGTTTTCATGTCATCCGCCATCTTTATGCCGTGATTGTGCATGCTGACTGATTGATAACACTGAAAAATAAGAGTATCTCTATAGACCCATGTGTTCTTATTGATCGTTTCGGCCTTCATTTTTCCGAAATGGGATTTATGGAATTTTTCACAAATAATGTAATCACGCCAAGGCGGAGGAAGTGGACGATTGAAGATAGGAACTGGCCAATTATACATGTCGCGGAACTTCCAAACAAAATGTGTCAAAACACGTATTTTGGGATCGAGTGACCCGAAGTCCTGAGCGATGAAAATTAAATTAATTCCGAGCTTCCGAATATGACGGAGGAAGCTTCTAAATTCGGCATTAGCATTACGCGAACTGGCCCCGGCTTCGAAATGATCTAATGCTTCATCAAGAATAACAAGTACGGGCCTTGTCTGGGAACCTTGCGGAAGTCTGGACGGAAGATCAGCGTTTACATGATCATCGGGCAAATAATTGTATTGGCCATTCTGAAGGAGCCATTTGTGCTGTAATTCGAGATACTTCCGAAAACCTCTGGAATTGTATTCAAACTCAGGTTGTCCGGTCTTTTCATTACGGCGCATGACCGGAAGAACAATACCGCCCTTATGCATTTCCATTCGGCAGCCGTCATAACATTCGGGCAACCAGAATGATTTCAATTTATGCGCGTATGCTTCATTGAACCAGGGATCAAGTTTGAAATCAATATTCGTAAAGACAATGCCGCCCCCGGCGATATGTTCGGCAGCTCGTTTAACAGAAAAGAATGATTTTCCGCCGCCCATCAAACCACTGAAACACTCAACAAACATCGATACCTCAAATAATCAAAACAATAATTTCCGGGCGGTAAGTATTGCGCGGACAGTCGCACAAATTCCGTAAAGGACAATCCAGGCATTGCACCAGAGAAAGAGCTCCTGTATCGGAAGAAACGTGTTGCAGAAGGCTACCACATCAAGAGCACTGGAAATTGTTCCGTCTGCACTATCGCGTAAAGCCTGCAAATCAATCGTATCAAGCTTCGTCATTATCCGATCAGCAAGCGTTACGATAAAATCCCATGCCGATTTCATCGAAGCAATGACCAGGGGAATAAGCGTCCAGACATTATTCAGCATGTATTCCCAGATCTTCTTACGCGCATCATTGGCCCATTTCAGCGCATTGAATATCTGCTGGAACCAGCCTTTAACATCGATGATCCATTGCGGAATTAGGCTCATTATACAAAGGTCTCCTTGATAATGTGCGCACAGACAAATAGACCGAATACATGCAAAGCAAACTCTTCGATTTGCCTTACTATGGGAATTCCGTCAAATTGGTCTAAGTCAATCTGCAACTGATTCGGCCAGATTTTAATACCGCCCGGACCACCTTCCGGCATTAAGAATGTCATTGTTGTTTGCTGGCCTATGCTATCCGGCAGGTTCAAAGTGAAAAATGATCCGAACCAATCATCTACGAATTCAAGCAGCGCATTGCTTTTTTCAATTCGGGAATCCACATCGACAAAAGCGTTTGTGTTTTCCCCCTCTGAAAAAACATATTCTGCATATCCTGTTTCGCTTAAAGAACCTTGAGATTCGTAAACCTGATTACCTACAATACTCTGCAAATTGGAGTTGATTTCAGATAATATCTGTTCGTTTGATTCATTCGTAACCGTGACCGTAAAAAGATTAGTTCCGCCTGTGCCGCCGACAGAATCAAGTGAAAGAACTGCCGTTTCTATGTCTGAAAGCAATTCCGTGTGCTCTTCGCTACTGTCCTGCTGATGCTCTAAAAGATCATCGAGCGTTACCCCAATATCATTAAGATAAGTAACGGCCTGATCAGCCGTTATGCCCTGTTCCTGGAGTTCATCTAATATGTCATCTGATATCTGTTCTATGCTCGTGATCGGTTGATGCAGGTCGGATAAGTTCTTATCCAGGCGAACGGATAAACCTTCCCGGATACCCGAAACCTCATTTTCGAGTTCGCCCAGATTCGTTACATAAACATTACCCTGAACTGTATCGGTAATATTGCTTGACGGATATTCATTGATCGGCGGTAAAGGTTCATCGGGATTGGTTATCGTATCCGGATCGCTTTCGTCCGTTCCACTGGTAAAGGGGTCGTCTTCCGGGTAGGAATTGGGGTCTGTTGGGTCTGAACCATAAAGCACCTCTACGCCGTCTTCATAGCCGTCACCGTCACCATCTCGATTTTGCGGATAAGGATCTTCATCATCCGGAAGACCGTCCCCGTCATCATCTGTATCTTCATCGTCAGGAATGCCGTCGCCGTCTGTATCATCAACTATATCACTTCCATCTGAATTTACTAAACCATCTTCGTACTTAACACCTATTTCAATTGTAGGACCAGTTGAATACGTATCATAATCAGAGGGCAAAGATATCTTAATCTGAGGTACCCAACCATTCCAACCGCCAAGCTGTGCGTATACTGTACGCTTACCGTCTATAAAACTTCCGGTTATTGCAGATGACCCGGTAAATACATCATATCCTAAATAATCACCTGAAGGACTATACTTATGTACCTTCAATTGTTGATTATACTCCAACACCGAAGAAAATATAAGATGATATGTGTCTGCATATACAATCAAATTTATAAAAAAAATAAGTGTTATTAATTTCTTCATATCGGAAACCGCAGCGAAACAAAACGAAAGATGCCCAGGCCAATAAGGATGCACAGGCATCGACAAATCCAGACCCCCACAACCGTGAGGGTCTGGAGCTGGGTAAGAATATCTTGAAGTAATTCGACCTCAGTCATTGGTTATTAGTTGGCGCGAATTGCGCTCTTGATCTTGCGATAAACCCAGCTTGCAGCAACGATCGTAAGACCGGCACCGAGAACGCCCAGGAAGGACGTTACGCCGTACGCGATCCATGTTCCGGCGTCGGTGACAACACCATCGATCGACGTAGTATCGACTTCAGCCCGCGCACTGCCTGCTACGAACAAACAGGCCATAAAAGCCGTCATTGCAGCATTCAGCTTGTTGCGGAAAAATTTCTTTTTCCCCAGTTCGAGCGACTTAAAAGCCGCAGCTTTAATCATTTTTTTCATATGTATTCTCCTTATGGTTTGTTGTTCGGCTGTGCCGAATTACTTCAAATATTTAAGATTGTTTAATTGCTTTGATTATGGTCATGCCTACGGCCATTGGAATGAAGAAACCGGCCCCGAAAGATATGCCGAGCGTGATAAAACCGAAAAATTCAGTCATGGTGAATCCATCTGTCATGCCTGCCCCGCCAGTTCAAACGCTTCATCGTGTGAGAAATCATGAACATACAAAAGGTGATTATAAAGCGCTGACCTTGCCTCACTGGCTGAACCGTCTTTGTACGTGTCAAAAAGGAAATTATGACCGCATTCCGGACATACAAGCTCACCACAGTGATTATAAGTAATGAAATCGTAATCACTCATTAGCCACGTCTCCAGGCATCCCGAAGTTTAAGAAAAAGATTGCCACCCACGACGAGCAGCGCGAACAGCCACAACGGCCAGAAGGTGACAATCTGGAAGAACAGCTGTTTAAGGCCTGATAATGCTGATTCCAAAAATGCCATTTAGAGTTCTTCCCAGTGTTCTAAATCTTTAATTTGATCCATAACGCTAGGACCATCGTCCACCCATACACGTGCATTACCAAAGGCTGTAAATGCTTCTTCGTGACTATAGCCGTCTTGGTACCTCAAATCGCGGTACATTGCCCGTGCACTATCCTGTGTTGCTGGCCAAAGCTCGCACGTCTCTGGATGTTCTAACGCCCAATGGCCCCTTTCCATGATCAACCTTTCAACGGTTTAATTTCACCGAGAGCAAATTTAATTTTTTCATGACCGCTCTTCTTGATCTCGTATTCCAGAGAGCCGGACAGCGAGACCATCTTTCCTTTGTGCGGAACAATTTTTGAAAGGTCGTCCGGAGTGATTTTCAGTGATGCCATACCGCCGAAGTAAGCCATTTTCGCCCAGGCGATAAGCTCGCCGGCTTCTTCATTCTGCATACTTCCGCAGTCTGCAATCTGAGACTCTCCGATATGCCATTGAATCCCCATAAACGAATCTTCTTTTTTTAATGGCGACTTAATTTCACCGAGAGCGAATTTGATTTTTTCATGTCCGGATTTTTTAATTTCGTATTCGAGCGTACCGGATACAGAAACCATCTTTCCTTTATGAGGAGCGATTTTTGCCAGATCATCGGGCGTGATCTTGAGCGATGCCATGCCGCCGAAATAGGCCATTTTCGCCCAGGCGATAGGCTCGCCGGTTTCTTCATTCTGCATACTGCCGCAGTCTGCAATCTGAGCCTCGGCGATAGACCATTGCATTCCTTTATCCATTTTTATTTCTCCTTTGTTTTAAGCAACCAAAAAAGGCCAAGGCGTTAAGCCTAGGCCGCGATATGTTTAAAGTGTGAAAGCTCAAAAAGACGGATATCAATATCGAGTGATATGTCCGCGCATTTGCGCATACATGCCGCCCCTTCATGATGACCCTTTTCATCCAAATATTCGGCATGTGCCAACGAATCAAAAAAACGTTTACGAGCTTCTATCAGTTCTTTCGGCATCAGCTTCTCCGGGTTGCAAAGTGTTGCAATCTGTAACTGATGGAAATTTGTATACATACAGATGCAGAATGCAACTATAAAATGTATTTTTGTTGCAACATGCATCTGTGATGATCTGTTATATGAAAGACAAAAAGACAGGCAGAATAATGGCCAACGTTTCAGACTCTGATAAATCAGAATTTGAACGTATCGCAAGTGAACTAAGACTATCCTCTGCAGGACTTGCAGGAATTTTGATAGAATCCTTTTTAGAATCTAAAAGGAAATACGGAAACCAACTATTCTACCCGCCTAAATTTCACACATTCGAATCTATAAAAATTCAAGAAGAAATAGACCATGAAGATTCCGAAAACTCCGTTTCACAACAGAAGGCCGGATAATCAAGCCACTTTTTAAACATTGGAAATCATGAAGTATTTTTTTGTACACAGAATTGCAAGACTTTTTCAGTGCGCGACTGTTTTAGTTTTGTTTTCCGAAATAAACACATTCGGAAAAGTAGGAGAGCATAAAACCGTTTCAATTGCCCACTATGGTGAACCGGTAGGTGAATCAGATAACACACTGATTTTCAGCACTGAAAAAGGATTTATCACTGAATCATACGATGATAACGGCATATGCATTGAATCCAGATTAACGGAAAAAGAAAGCAGCAAAACCCATGCACGCCCTAAACGTAAAACATCGAAAAAAGAAGAAATTGCAAAATTCGATTCAGTAGTAACTAAACCTTTGATCGATCAAACATACGGATTAGAAACACCAAAAAATATAAAACAAAATCTTCCTAATATACGCCATAAACATACGGCCAATGATCTTTCAAAAATACTGAACGAAACAGCAGTTGCCATTGAAAAATCAAAAGTACAGCACGAAAAAGATATGGATGAATTCGAAAAAGGTGCTGAAGCCGCAGCAACCGTATTCACCATAGGATTCCTTATCGGCTTACTACTATGTGTAACAACCATCGTTTGCATGATCATAGGAACAATATACCTATGCAGATACCTAAACAAAAAAACCGTATCTCCGAAAAAGACTGCAAAAAATCCAGGAGCCGAAAAAGAAACGACGAGACAGAAAACTATAAACTGCATCTGTTGCAAACGTGAATTATACGGTATTCCCGGACAAGATGTTCAATGCCCGCAATGCGGAAGATACAACACCATCTAAAACGGCGCAGGCTCTCCGTTAACGGCCCAATACCAAGCTATTTCGGATTCCTGCTTAGGCTTTAATTCAACGTCCTGCATTAGCTCGAAGAGCCATTGATAATAAACATCGTCCCCTATGGCCGTACGTATCTTTTCCAATGACGGAGTAACGGACCGCTCAACCCAATCCATTGATTTTTCTATTGAGCCTTCATCTTGCGGAGAATGAAATACTGCCGCTCCCAGGTGATGCAAAATTTGCTCCCAGAATGCAAGCCGGTCAACTTTATTGAACTTTCCGGAATTACCACGCTCAGCGAAATCAATCGCCCCGCCGATAAACAAAGCGATTTTCGTTGCCAAATCTTCCAAAGATAACGACATAGCCAGATCAAAATATACGGAATTTGCTTTTTTCTTCGTGAACTCTACTTCCCAACGGAATGCATTAATTTCGCCTTTTGATTCAATATCTTTCCGGTAAAATCGAAGAAACTTTCCGCCGCCGTCTTTTCCACGGGTTCCGAAATAAACGCCGGAATCCGTCAATTCGCCGTTTCGTTTCGTCCCGCCAATATATTTATGTTTGCGGAAGCCTTTATAAAATCCCTGTTCTGCATATTCGTTGACTTCTTCGGGCGTAATAATCTTTTCAAAGTCATCGAATGCCAAATCTATACGGGAACACTTAAACCAGAACTTCACCGACAAATCACGGAGGAATCTGCGTAGCGTTACGGGAAGGAAACAGTGCAGCGCATGGCCAGGCAATTGAACTACGATTCTGTTTGAATGAATCATCCGGTTTCTTTTATCGACATCCCAGGCAAGCTTTATTCCGAAAGGATGCCATTCGCAAGAGACCTGAAAACCCATGAATCCGTGATCATACGTTTCACACTCAAGGCCGCATAATTCATTCATGTAATACTGAAATTCTTCCAGGCGATCAAAGGGAATTGTACCTTGCAGCCAATCGACAGATATAGAACTCTGTCTTTCCCCGGCATCCATGCGGCCCAGATGTCTTTGACTGGGTATAATGGAAACCAATTTTTCGAATTTTGACTGATCGTCAATATTTTTTCCATTTACCCCCCCTAATAGAGTAGGGGGGCGGCTTCGCCGCTCTTCTTCTGCGACTCGGGGCTCGCTGCAGAAGAAGAGCGGACGGCCGCCTGCTGAATTACTCTATATTGATTGGCATGAAGAATACGTCTGCCGTTCGGGTCAAGATTGCGGAAAGTTTGGCGGCTCATTATTTAACCCTCCAACAATTTAAAGGCTGATTACGGTAATTATATGCCTGTTTTGTTAGACGGTTTATACGATCTTCCCGCCATTGAGGAAGAGTATCATAATCTCTGTACGCATAATAAAGCTGTACTAATACCTTCACATGGAGCGTTCCAATATCTAAACAATGATCACAATTACAGAAATCGAAATTCAAACAGTCCGGGCAATAATCAAACATATCTGTAACAGCACTTCCGCAGCGCGTACAACGTCCCAAGATTTTAGCACTAGAAGGAATTAAACGACCCCGATTGACATCATGAATGAGAACATTTTCACATGGTTCGGCATGATTTTCATATTCATCTAAATCAATACTGAAAAGTTCCATCATTTTGCCCCCTGAATGTCATTCGAAAGAAAGAAGGCTTTAGCGAATCCCTTGGGAGTGTTTGAACGTGCAGCGCGTCTATTTTCACCACCACCCCTTAAGCATTCTACATAACTTTCTTGCCTTCCTGATGATGTGAAAAATATATCCGGCTTAACAATCATATCACAGCCAACAAAAAGAGGTAGTGGCGGAACGAAATCACCCACAAGGCCGGTTTTCTTGGTATAATGTTCGCCATAATCGCAAGGATTAAAATACCAAGGCCGACCCAATTCAGGACGGAGTTTCCAAAGACGGCCGACCGGATTTTCCAAGGCCCAGATTTTAGGTTTAAGAGCACGAACCAAGGAAATACAGGCATCGACTATTTCAAGGCTCTTTTGCGTTCGCCCGTCTTTATCTTTTTCAACCCAGAGACGATTACAGGCTATCAAAAAATCCGTGCAAGGCGGAGCCATTAGAAGAACGTCGCAATGTGCAGGAACACCATCTCCCAAGCGAGAAAGCAACATTTCAGCCGTCCAGGGGAAAAGGCCGTCAGTTAACCGCCGAGGCAATTTAGGATCAAACCTGTAGACATCATATCCAGCCTGTTTATACGGTTCGGACCAGTTGCCGGAAAAATCAGAGACAGAATAAACTATCATGATTCAGCCTCCCTTTCCCATGAAAGTGAAAGAGGCTCACGTGATTTGAATATTAATTCTATTCTTTTCACATGACGCCTTGCCAATTGTGCCCGTCTTGATGCCCAATCATGTACATTTAATGGTTTACCGGCCATTTCCGGTTGGTTCGACTCCATTCGGGTGCACCATTCTTGAAGCCCGCTCAGCTGAGCGGGCTTTTTTATTTCCTCCTGTGCTTTGGAAAAACATCGAAAACGGTTTCCAGCGGCTGGAAAAACCGCTAGGTTTCTTCGCTAATTTTTCAGGAGGCATGTGTAATGGATTTGGATGCGATTAACGAAGAGTGGATTGCCGGGCTGGCTGACGGTGAAATAAACCGGGATGAACTGCATGGTGTGCTGAGTGCACTGGTGGAGGCAGGACGCAGAAGCGAGGCGGTGAACGGGGCTCAGACGCTCTATACCCGATTAGTTGACGCTGAAAAAGTGGATGACGCGCTGGTGGTGCTGGCGTGGCTCGGTGCCTTGGGGACGGTCGAGGATCTGACGGGTACCCTCAAAAAACTTTTCGGGAAAAACCGGAATGTATTGAAAATGCTGGAGCCGGCCGGGTTCGGAAACCGTAAAGTGCCGGTGCTTGAAGCGTTTAAACGCCTGGATTTCCTGCGGTCATTGAAAACCGGGATGCTCTGCTATAATGAAACGTGGGGCTTCGGTATTATTGAGGATATTGATTATTTTTACGGGGAGCTCGAAATTGATTTCGAGAAGAAAGGTGAGCATGAAATGGCCTTCAATTATGCCGCCGAAGCGCTGGAGCTGATTAGTGATGATCACATCCTGGCGATCAAACACAATAATCCCGCTGAACTCGAGCGGATGATTAAAGAGGAACCGGGCGAAGTGGTGAAAACCGCATTGCACAGCTATGGCAGCATGTCGGTGACCCGCCTGATGGAGAAAATGATTCCTTCCGTTCTTCCTGAGGCTGCTTGGAAAAAGTTCTGGGAAGGTGCCCGTAAGGCGCTGAAAGAGGATGCATCGGTTGAGATTCCAAAGAAGCGTTCGGATAATATTGTTTTCCATAAAGGTGGATTGAGTTACGACGATGAGTGGTTCGGGCTTATTGCCGACGAGCGGGATATTGAAAGTCTGTTTGAACGCTTTAATGAGATTATCGACAAAAAACTCGATTATTCATCGGAATTTGCGAAGGAAACGCTGTCGAACCGTTTGGCCTTTATTATTAAAGGAGCTCCTTCAGCGCGACCGGAATGGAAAGCGCAGGGCTTTATCTTTGCGCGGCAGTTCGGTATTGAGCCGACAGGGCTTGATACGGAGAAACTGATTCGCGATCTTATTAAAGACGATCTGGTTGCCACGCTGGACCGCCTGCCTTCGCGCTCCCTGCAGACTCTGCTGTCGATCCTTATTGAAAATGACAAAGATGCGGTTGTGGCGACATTAAGTCAGGTGATTCCGGTAGTGAGCCATCCTGTGCTGAATGAGATTATGGCTGCCCTGATTGCCAACGGGGTTGAAGAGGATGTTCGCCAGATTATGACCAGTGCGGTTTCTCGTCGTACGGCCAGTGCCCCGATGCTGCTTTGGTGTCAGCGGTCGACCGACAAAATTACCGAATGGGATCTGATCTCCAAGGGCGATCTGGCCTTCCGGATTCAGGAGGTACTGGAAGTAAACTGTGCCGGGGCCATGCTCCGGGCGCAGAACCAGCTGCGTGAGCGATTTCAGACCGAGGAATGGCTGCACGATGTCATGGATGATATGTCGGAACAGCAGCGTCGCGACTTTATGCGCCGTATTCATGAGGGCCATGGCTGGGATGCCCTGGACCGAAAATCAGTTGAAGCCAAAGTGCTTCGGAAGTATCCGGAACTGCAGGATATCATTCTTCCGACCGCTTCTCAGACGGCTCAGAAGAAAGAAGTGCCGTTTACCTCAATCAGCAGTTATGAAAAACGTCAGAAACAGCTTGAGCGTATTATGACGGTTGAGATTCCGGAAAACTCGAAAGAGATAGAAGTGGCTCGCAGTCATGGCGACCTTCGGGAGAACGCGGAGTTCAAATATGCTAAGGAGCGTCAGGGGCTGTTGATGGCACAGGGTGCACAGCTGGCGGAAGATCTTGAAAAGGTCAAACCGACTGATTTCTCTGATGCTCAGACGGATGTTGTCGGAGCGGGTGTCGGGGTTGAATTGAGTTATACGGAGACCGGTGCTGTTGAGACCTATTACATTCTCGGGGTATGGGATCAGGATGAGGCACTGAATATTATCTCAAGTGAAACCCGTCTGGCCAAGGCACTGGAAGGCCATGCCGAAGGGGATACTGTTGAGGTTCCGGCCGGAAAATGCATCATTAAATCCATCACGGAACTCCCGGAAAATATTCGTTCCTGGATTACAGGCTGATTTTCCGCAGGCTGAATAAACCCGGTTTTCCAGCAATTGGAAACCGGGTTTTTTTTGGTTTCGGGCTGTTTATGTGAGGGGGGATTTGAATAAGGTTCCCGCTTTGGAGGATTACCATGGATCAACCTGAAGATCGTAAGCAGAAAGCCGGGGAAAAGGGTGAAGAGACTCAAGGCGTTTCGTCTTCGCTCGAGCTGAAAAATGTAAAGCGCGTGCTGTCGGTCAAGATGGTGGCTCCGGAGTCGCACTATACCTCAATCACCCCGCTGGGAAAGGGATCGTTCGGTCAGGTGCACTGTGCGCATGACACTCTGCTGGGGCGTGAAGTGGCCATTAAATCGCTCAAACCGGAGTTCCGGGACGAAGAGGAGATTGTTGACCGTTTTCTGAAAGAGGCGCGCGGTAATGCTCAGCTGGAGCATCCGAATATCATGCCGGTCCATGAAATGGGGGTGACGGACGAATTCGGAATTTATTTTACCATGAAAAAAATCGAGGGCGAAAACCTCAAGGAGATTCTTGACCGTCTGGAGGCCAATACCTCGTACTATTTAAAAAAATATCCGCTGAGTCGCCTTCTTGAAATTTTTCTGGCTGTTTGCAACGGCGTGGCGTTTGCGCACAGTAAAGGGGTGATTCATCGTGATCTTAAGCCGGCGAATATCATGATCGGGGAATTCGGCGAGGTGCTGATTCTCGACTGGGGGCTGGTGAAGAGACTGGATACCGGCGAGGGTACAGATGGCGGTGTCCAGCTGCGTATGGAAGAGTTTGATGAGTCCGGAAACAATACGATGGACGGTGCGATTTCCGGTACCCCGAATTATATGTCGCCGGAACAGGCTGAAGGTAAAGTGGACGATGTCGATTTTCAGAGTGATGTGTACAGTCTTGGTGCGATTCTTTATCATATTCTCACGTATCTTCCGCCCTTTGAAAAAACGCAGTTGAATAAGCTGCTCGACAACGTAAAAGCCGGCCGGTTCGTTCGGCCGCGGGAGCGCCGGCCGGAGCTGAAAATTCCGCGCGAGCTGGATGCGATCTGTATGAAGGCGATGTCGCGTTTTCAGGTGACCCGCTACCGCTCTGTGGAGGACCTTGCAGAAGATGTGCGGAACTATCTGGCGCATAAAGAGGTCAGTGCCTACAAGGCCCCGTTTCATGTGCGTTGCTGGAACACCTGTCGGCGGTATCCGATCCGAACCAGTGTGGCGGTGGCGGCGCTGATTGCTTTCAGTCTGACCAAGACGGTTCAGTTTTCTCAGTTGCGTGGTGAATATGTCGGTAAGCTGGCTCTGGCCGAAGAAAAAGCGGCTACGGCAGAGGACCTGATGGTGCAGGCGCGGGAAAAGTTTGATGAAATCAAGACATTGTGCAGGACCATCCGGCAGAAAGAACCGACCCGTAAAGAGCGGGCGCTGAAACAGGAACTGGAGGCGCTGGAGGAGGAGATCAACAGCAACTATATCCAGGCGGTTAATCTGTATAAAAGTATTCCTGAACGGTACCGTCACATGCCGAATGTGGTGGACGGCTATAAACAGACCGTCTGGCGGCAGGTCGAATTTGCCCTCTATTGTGAAAACTATGCCTCGGCCCGGATGTGGCTGGGGGCTACGATGGAGGAACAGATGGATATGGGACGTATGCTTTCCGAAGAGGCGAAAGTGTATACCAATGATGTTCATCGTCGTATTGAGGGGTGGGGCAGTCTGACGATTAATCCGGCTTCGAATATCGATCAGGTAACGATCTGGCCGGTGGTGGATGCCGGACCGAAACTTAAGCTGGCCGACATGCAGGATCGGGCGGACCGTTTCCCGAAAAAAATTCCATTTCTGGAAAAGGGGTCGTACATCCTTCAGTTTACAACTACGGAGGGCAGGCTGGTTCCTTATCCCGTGTATATCGGGCATAGTGAAAATGTGGAGCTGACTCCGGTCATTCCCGATGAGGTGCCTGAAGGACTGGTATTTATTCCGGAAGGGCGTTTTATCTGCGGTGGTCCGTATTCGCGCTTTTACCGTCGGTACAAAATTTCGCTTCCCTCGTTTTTTATCAAACGAACAGAGGTAACGATTGCGGAATATCTGGAATTCTGGAAACAGCTGAAAACGCCGGAGCAGAAAGCGGCCTGTATGAGCCGGATACGTTTTGACGTGGATCAGCGCAGGTTTGTCGATGCATGGAACGCGGATGGAAAACCGAACGATCCTCGGGTGAAATTGGCGTATCCGGTGGTCGGCCTCACGCATGCCGCAGTGGTTGAATTCTGCAAATGGAAAAGTGAGCAGCTGGGAAAGACGGTTCGGCTTCCAACGGTTGAGGAATGGGAGAAAGCGGCGCGTGGTGTGGATGGGCGGGTCTATCCATGGGGCAACGGTTTTGAACGCGGCCTGAATCTGACTCACACCAAATACAATCCGATCGGTTTCGAAACCTACCCACTGTGGGCGGAACCGGGAAAATTTTTAAATGATGCATCGCCTTACGGTGTGCGCGATATGGGCGGAAATGTGCGGGAAATGACATCCACACTGCTGCCAGGAAGTCTGGATATGTACCAGTTAAAAGGCGGCAGTTTTGCCACTCCCGACAATTTCCTTCCCTGCAGTAATTCTTCCGATACTGCAGTGGTGCCGAGCGATGTCGGTTTTCGTTATGTTGTAGAATATGAAAAGCAGTAAGACGTATGAAAAGAATACCCGCAAATTCTCCGCAGGCCGCACGTGCACTGCACCTTGTTGAATCGCTGCAGACCCGGTTTGTTCAGGGTCTGGAAAAACTCGGAGGAGATCATTTTCAGGAACGGGAATGGTTCCGTGATGAGGGACGGCACGGCGGAGGACGTCGGTTCGGCGTGGAGGATACCGCCTGGCTGGGGCGTGCCTCGGTGAATGTTTCGCAGGTGCATTATGACGATGAGCCGGAACGGAAACTCGGGGCTGCCACGGCGATCTCCACCATAGTGCATCCGGTAAATCCCTTTCATCCGTCGGTTCATATTCACATCAGCTGGACTGAGATGAAATCGGGGCGGGGGTATTGGCGGATGATGGCAGATCTGAATCCCTCGATTGAGGATGAGGCTGATAAACAGCAATTTGCTGAAGCGCTTCAGGCTGCCGCTCCGGAGCAGTATGATGAGGCGAAGGAGCAGGGTGACCGTTATTTCTTTATTCCGGCCCTTAACCGGCACAGAGGGATAACGCATTTTTATCTCGAACATTGGAACTGCGGTGATTTTGATACGGATCTTGCACTGGCCCGACGGGTGGGTGTTGCGGCCATCGACACCTATCTCCGGATTCTGGAAAAAAAAGCTGCGCAGAATATGCAACCTTCGGAGGCGGATCGTGCCGCTCAGTTGGCGTATCATACGCTTTACTTTTTTCAGGTGCTGACCCTGGACCGCGGAACAACCACCGGTTTGATGGTGCATGATCAGAATGATGTGGGTATTCTTGGGTCTCTGCCGCCGAAGATTAATAAAAACCTGCTGCAGTCGTGGCAGTCACGTATGCCGGAGCCGCAGGACCGGCTGATTGAGCGTATGCTGAACGCGCTTCCTGCTGAAGGTGTTTGTACGGTGGATGAAACAACCAAGAAAAAGCTGTGCGATGCGGTGCGCGAACACTATCGCCGCTTCCCGGAAGCACTTGCTCTTCAGGCTTCGGGTAACAGCACCCCTCCCACGGTGGATAATCATCGGTAACGTGGGCGTTTTTTTTCGCCGTTGGAACTTGGCATTCCGGTTGAGCCTTCTATTTTCAGCGTCATAATTGAATGGAGATGGTGTTCATGATGAAAGAAATTGCTTTTGGTGATGTGACCTGGGGACAGATCCTGTTCCTGATGGGCTGGATTTTGGGGGCGATGCTGTTCGGGAAAATGCTGCAGCTGTTTCTGAACAGACTGGGAAAAGCAGGACGCTTTGAATCGCGCCCGTGGGTACAGGTGGCGTTCAGATCATTTTCCCGTCCGATTCCTTTTCTTTTTCTGACGATTGGTCTGCGCTACGGACTGGGAACGCTGCATTTCAGCGAGAATGTTTCAGGTATTGTTTCTGACAGCTTCAGTGTGCTGTTTACCGTGGCTGTTGCCTTCTTTGTTTATTCGATGGTGGATGTTATCGACCACGCCATTACGCATGTTACCCAAAAGACTCAAACGACGATGGATGATATGATGGCTCCGATGGTCCGCAAAAGCCTGCGGGTGGTGGTCGTGGTTCTGGGACTGGTTCAGGTGGCGCAGATTCTGAGCGATAAACCGATCACCTCAATTATTGCCGGCCTCGGAGTCGGTGGTCTGGCTGTTGCGCTGGCTGCGCAGGAAACGATTAAAAACTTTTTCGGATCGCTGGTGATTTTTGCCGATAAACCTTTCGAACTGGGGGAGCGCATTAAAGTCGGCGGGCATGACGGTACGATTGAGGAAGTCGGATTCCGTTCGACGCGTCTGCGTACGTTGGACGGCCATCTGGTCACAATGCCCAACGGCGAGCTGGCCAATCAGATGATTCAGAACATCGGCAAGCGGCCTTATATCAAGCGGGTGATGAATGTGACCATCACCTATGATACCCCGCCGGAGAAAGTGCAGGAGGCTCTGGATATTCTGCGTGATATTCTGAAAGACCACGAAGGAATGAAAGAGGATTTCCCGCCGCGTGTTTATTTCAACGATTATAATCCATCGTCACTGAATATTCTGGCCATCTACTGGTACCATCCGCCGGCCTACTGGGATTTCCTTGCCCACGCCGAAAAGGTGAATATGGAACTGCTGAAGCGGTATAATGAAGCCGGCATCGAATTTGCATTCCCGACCCAGACCCTTTATGTGAACGGTCTGGAAGGGAATGTCGAGGATCTGAAAGTATAAAGGAAAAACGGATAGGGTTTCCGTTTACTTTTCACTCAGGCTCGGCGCATCGGCATCCTGAGCGGCGATTTGCTGCAGATCGATCAGGTCCGAGAGAATCATCAGGGTCTCATTCAGGATAAGGTCGTGATCGTTGTCTGCATCCTCATCTTCATCGTCGAGAAATGCTCCGGACTGAATTTCGTCGAGTTCCTTTTCCGCTTCCGCTTCTGCCAGACGTTTTTTAAGAGAGAGCGAAACGGTTTTGGTTTCGTAACGTTCTTTCAGACGTTCGCGCCGGGTGAGATAGACCTGAAATTCCTCATTGGCGGCCAGACGTTCTTCGGACTGTGAGATAAGGGCCGGAAGATATCGGTCAAAACCATCATAGGTACGGTACATGGCCGGGCGGATGGTATCCCACGGCAGTGCGTGCTCCAGCGAATCCTCTCCGACATCCATGACATCAAGATAGGAGGGAATATAGATGTCGGGGGTTACACCTTTAAGCTGGGTGGAGCCGCCGTTGATGCGGTAGAAGCCGGCGGTGGTCAGTTTGAGTGAGCCTTTTTTGTCGCCCAGCGGCATAAGGGTTTGAACGGTGCCTTTGCCGTGGGTCTGACGGTCCCCGACGATGATGGCGCGTTTGTAATCCTGCAGGGCGGCCGCAAGAATTTCGGAAGCTGATGCACTGAGGCGGTTTACCAGAACAATCATCGGTCCGTCATATTCCACCGTCGGATCGGCATCGGGAAGCACCTGCACGCCTTTTTTTTCTTTCACCTGAACAATAGGGCCGGAGGAAATGAACTGTCCGGTAATGTCAATGGCTTCAACCAGTGAGCCGCCGCCGTTATTGCGGAGATCGAGAATGAGACCTTCAATCCCTTCTTTCTGCAGGTTACGGATAAGTCGGCGTACATCGGAAGAGGCCCGTCGGGCATCTGCAAGATTCTTGCTGGTGGCGGTGAAGTCGGCATAGAAATCGGGCAGGGTGATCACACCGATTTTCCGGGTGATTCCGCCGTCGAGTTCCAGCTCTTTGATTTCACTTTTAGCGGCCTGTTCCTCCAGTTTGACCTCATCGCGCACGAGATCGATTTTTTTGGTGCGTGTGCCGGAACGGTCGGAGGCCGGAATGACGGTGAGAACAACGGTTGAATCTTTTTCTCCACGAATGAGGCGGACCGCTTTGTAAAGCGGCCAGTGCAGAATGCTGACGGGTTCCTCGTCGCCCTGGGCCACCGCAATGATTTTATCGCCTGCTTTCAGGCGGCCGTCCCGGTCGGCGGGTCCGCCGGGAATAATGCGGACAATACGTGCGGTTCCGTCATCCGGGCGGAGCATGGCCCCGATGCCGACGAGCGACAGTTTCATGTTGATGTCGAAATCTTCAACGCTGCTGGGCGACATATAGTCAGAGTGCGGGTCGTAGACGAGCGAAAAGGAGGAGAGGTAGCGCTGAAGAATCATCTCTTCATCGAAGGATTTCATGGTGAGCTGGAACTGCTTATACCGTTCCAGAATAAACTCCTCCGGGGAAAGGTTGGCGTCTTCAGCTTCTTCGTCGTATCCCGTTTCAGCCGCGGTGTTGGTGGTTTCCGTTTCGGTTTCCGCCACCGCATTACTGGAGACGGTTTCCACGGTATTTGTTTCGTCGCCGTAGACTTCTTTGGAAACAAGGCGTGCAATATATTCATTTTTCAGTCGTTTGCGCCAGAGGTCATTCCATTCGGTTTCGTTTTTCGGCCACGGGGCATCTTTGCGGTCCCACAGGAACTCTTCCTCCACCTCAAGGTCAAAACCTTTTTCGAGCTGCTGTTCAATAAATTTCATGCGGTTGTCGATGCGCTGCATAAGGGCTTCGTAGGCATTTCTGGCAAAATCGATGTCGCCTTTGCGCAGTCGCTTGTGGAGATTGTTCGCCTCTCTGGAAAAGGCATCGATATCCGACTGGAGAAAATAGCTGCGTGAAGGGTCGAGCGAGTTGATGTAGAGATCGAACGCATTGGTTGAAATATGTTCGTCGAAGTGCAGCTGATTCAAGTGAAAAACCGGCAGGGAATAGGCAACAGTCCGGCTGATCTTCTTAACGTCGAGATCACTTTTTTCCAGTTCCCCCTTTCCCAGCATAGGAAGAGTAAGCAGGGCGAGAACAGACAGTGTGGTTTTAAGTCTCATATAAATCCTTAGTCATCAAAAAATACGAACTCAACAATATCGGCTGGGTATTTCCAAAACAAGTCGCATTCAGGTTTAGATTCCTGAGTTTTTCCTTTCAACCCGGGTTCCGATACCTGTATTTTCCTGCACTCAAATTCAGACGATAACAGGAGCAATTTCTATGACAGCCAAATTAACGGAACGTTCAGAGTGGAAAGCATTGGAAGCGCATTTTGCCGATGCGAAAGATGTACACCTTCGTGATCTGTTCACCGATCCGGCCCGTGCCGATGCATTCACCCTGCAGGCGGAAGACCTGCGACTGGACTATTCCAAAAACCGCATTACCGCCGAAACCATGGAAAAACTGCTGGCGCTGGCCGAATCCGCCGATCTGAAAAAGTGGATCGAAGCTATGTTCACCGGCGAAAAGATCAATGCCACGGAAAACCGCGCTGTGCTGCACGTGGCCCTGCGAGCCCCGAAAGACGCCGTGATTGAAGTCGATGGTGAAAATGTGGTGCCGAAAGTGCATGCGGTTCTTGATCAGATGAGCGAGTTTTCGAATCTGGTCCGTTCCGGAACGTGGAAAGGATTCACCGGAAAGAAAATTAAAAATGTGGTCAATATCGGTATCGGCGGATCCGATCTCGGTCCTGTAATGGCCTACGAAGCACTGAAGCCCTACACACAACGCGACCTGAATGTCGTTTTTGTTTCCAACGTTGACGGCACTCATATTGCTGAAGCACTCCGGGATCTTGATGCCGAAGAAACTCTTTTTATTGTGGCCTCCAAAACCTTCACCACGCAGGAAACCATGACCAATGCCCACACGGCGCGCGAATGGTGTATTGAGCAGCTGAAAGACGAAAAGGCCATTGCCAAACATTTCGTGGCGCTATCCACCAACAGTGAAGCGGTTTCCGAATTCGGCATCGATACCGCTAATATGTTTGAATTCTGGGACTGGGTCGGCGGCCGGTATTCTCTGACGTCGGCCATCGGCCTGCCGCTGATGATCGCCATCGGTCCGGAAAACTACCGCGAACTGCTGGCCGGATATCACAAAATGGACACCCATTTCCGCACGGCGCCGTTTGCTGAAAATATGCCGGTTATTCTTGCGCTGCTGGGTATCTGGTACAACAACTTCTTCGGGGCGGAATCGCAGGCGATTCTGCCGTATGATCAGTATATGTCCCGTTTTGCGGCCTATTTCCAGCAGGGCGACATGGAATCCAACGGGAAAAGCATCACCCGCTCCGGCGAAAAAGTGGAATGGCAGACCGGTCCGATTATCTGGGGCGAGCCGGGAACCAACGGACAGCACGCCTTCTATCAGCTGATCCATCAGGGTACCAAACTGATTCCATGCGACTTTATCGGTTTCTGCAAATCCCAGAATCCGATCGGCGATCACCACGTTAAACTGATGGCCAACTTCTTTGCGCAGACCGAAGCGCTGGCCTTCGGGAAAACCAGAGAGGCGCTCGAGGCCGAAGGCGTACCGCCGGAACTGATCCCGCACAAAACGTTCGAAGGCAACCGCCCGACCAATACCATTATGGCCGAAAAACTGACGCCGTCCGTACTCGGTCAGCTGGTGGCGCTCTACGAACACAAAATTTTCGTACAGGGCATCATCTGGGATATCTACTCCTTCGATCAATGGGGTGTTGAACTCGGTAAAATTCTCGCTAAAGCCATTCTGCCGGAGCTCGAAGGCGACAGCGAGCTCGCGCACGATGCCTCCACCAACGCGCTGATCGAATACTTCCGCGCGAATAAATAAGGTCCGCACACCGGGCATTTCAATTCCAGCAAAGCGGGGCCTCGGCTCCGCTTTTTATATTTCGTGGTTCCAATAGGCACTCAGGATATAACGGATTCGGCGGTCGTGCTGGCCAGTTTCCGGGAAGTGGCCGCTGCGCTGGAATCATGAAATAATGAAATAAACGATGCCGGCAAAGGCGGCCAGTGTAAGAAGAAGTTTCAGCTGAAAACTGCGTTTCCGGGTTTTGTGCCGGAACAGGGTCATGCCGAGCAGAATCCCGGGGAAACCGCCCAGCAGCGTCGGCGCAATCAGCTGAATTTCCGGAATCCGCCGCCGCTGTTTTTCCGCCTTCCGCTTGTCTGCCGCCATTTGAATGAGAGCGATGAGGTTGGCGCAGATGATGAGATAGACGAAATAATGCATGTCGGTTTTCCCGGCGGAGGTGATGCTCCGTCCCGCCGTTATCGGTACTGTTTCTCCAGGTTTAAGAAGAAACGTTCTTTGTAGGGTTTTTCGTGCAGAGCTGCCTGAAAATCTTTTTCGTTCAACAGTTTTTCCAGTTTCCATAATCCCCGTCTGTCCGGTTTCTCGTTTGTGATTTCGAGTTTGTGGTAGTGTTTGCCCAGCGGATTGGTGAAAGGGCGGCTGTTGTACAGGTGGACGGCGAAGAAATAGGATTCATTCTCAACCATATAGATATAGAAATTCGGTGCGTCGACGGGAACTTTTTGGGGATCGAATCGGAATTCGATATCCCGGCCCAGCCCCTGTTTTAAAACGGAGCGAAAGCGTTCAATATCGGTAACCTTAAACTGTTTCGGAGTTCCCCTGGCATATTTCCGCTGGTGGGGCGCTGCGATAAGGACATAATGCTGCGTTTCCGTTTCTCCCTGCAGGGGATATTTACCGATTTTCCGGTGATATTCCTCAATCAGTTCCCCGAAGTATTGCAGATGGCGAAGGCGGAAGATGTCGGCATCATGCTGATAGGCCCGATCCATTTTTTCGGCAAAGGTTTCCTGTTCTTTCCAGCCGATTACGATTTCCAGCGGTTTACTTGGAAAGCCGGAAAGGTCGAATTCCAACAGAGCCTTTTTCTCCTGTTCGTTCTGAAGAATCTGAAGTGCGTTATTGTCGGCAATATACATATTCTTCTGCAGGGAAATAATGATGTGCATTTTCATTTCCATCGGTCCGGCATCATCCAGACTGACCGCAGCCTCTTCTCCGAGGATATTGCTGAATAGTTGTTGAACAGGGGTATTTCGGAGGAAGTTTTTTGTCCGGGCGAGGACGCGGATGGAGCTCGGATGTTCGATGGAATCATAGCCGAGCTCTTTAATCTCAAATTCGGAAAGCTCGAACATGTCCTTGAAACGTTCTTTGCTCATGCGGGTTTTCTCTGTGAATTTAAGATTATAAAGGATGATTTCCGTTTCTCCATTCATCGTGTTGTATTTCAGAAAACACTCGGAGAACCTGAATGTTGGCCTGGGTTCGGCCTGCACAGAGATTGCGAGGAACAGGAGGGTGGCAAACAGGGGTATTGATTTGGTCATATGTTTTCTCGGCAGCTGGTTGTACGTTACGTGATGCAGGAGAGCATACATATTCAACCCCGGATCAGGGATTTATATAATCTGTCTTTAATCGAATATAAAGTACGTATTGTTTTTTGTCTATTCAGTCGCGAGCCGGAGAGCGAGGGCGACGGCGGCTTCGGCGGTTTGTGCGGTATGGATGCCGGGGTCGGGTTGATCATTGCGGCGGATTTCCCAGGTGTTGAGGCCGATGACGGGGACTTTGAGACGGAGGGCAAAGGCGATTTCGGAGAGGGTGCCATAGGCCCCGTGGATGGCGATGACGGCGTCGCAGGAGCGGACGAGCAGGGCGTTGCGGTAGGCCCCGAGGTCGGTGGGAATGCGGATGTCAATGAATTCGTTGGCGGCGGCTTTGTCGGTGCCGGGCAGGATGCCGACGGTCAGACCACCGGCGGATTTTGCGCCTTCGGCGGCGGCGCGCATCATGCCGTCGAGTCCGCCGCAGAAGAGTACTGCGCCGTTTTCTGCAATTTCCCGGCCGACGCTGAGGCCGAGTTCATATTGTTCAGGAGTTGTGGTGTGAGGGCCGAGTACACCGATGTGTATTTTCATGGTTCCGAGTGTGTCGCTTTTGGATTTAAGTTTCAAGAGGAATGGCTTAGACTGTCTGTACGTTATGAATGGGTTGTTCCGGAAAATTCTGCCTGTACTTTTTTTCCTGCTTTTTGCGTCGGCGCTCTTCGCGGATGAGCCGGAGGGCGTGGAGTACCGCGTAAAAATAAAGGGTGCAGAAAGCTATGCCTTGAAAAAAGCGATCCGGGAATCGTGCCGTACTTTTACCCTGCGCAAGCGGCCGCCTTCCACGGCGGGGCAGTTGCGTCGTAGGATGGAGAAGGATGCGGCGCTGATTGAAACGCTGCTTGAAGCGCGCGGGTTTTATGACGGGTCGGTATCGATGACGCTGGATACAGAACGCGATCCGATGCGGGTGCTGATTCTGGTGGAGCAGGGTTCTCAATACCGGTTCGGTAATGTGGAACTGCGGTTTGCGGGTGGACCGGATGAGGAGCTGGGAAAGATTAAACCGTTGGTCCGGCGGGGGCATAAAGCGGTGGCGGCAACGGTATTTGCAGAGCAGCAGCGTATTATTGATCTGATGACGCGGCGCGGGTATCCGTTTGCTGAGCTGAGTCGGCGGAAGGTGACGGTTGACCGGGAGCAGAAGCGGGTGGATCTGCTGCTGGAGTTCGATCCGGGAGGGTTTTCGGTTTTCGGAGAATCCACGGTGAAGGGGCTGGAGCAGATTCCGGATAAATATATTCATCGGCAGATTCCCTGGAATCCGGGGCAGCGCTATGATGCGCAACTGGTCTATGATTTTGAGACGCGGCTGCTGGGAACGGGTCAGTTCGGTTCGGCCCGAGTGATTCCGCTGCGGCCGCCGGAAACGACCAATGCGATTCCGCTGGAAATTACACTGAATGAGCGGGCTATGCGCACGATCCGGCTGGGCGTGAACTATTCCGATATCGGGCCGGGCGGGCGTATTTTCTGGTCGCATCGCAATATTTTCGGAGGCGGAGAGCGTTTTGAGACGTCACTGAGCGGTTCGCCGATTGAGACGAAATGGGATGGTAAGCTGACCCGGTCCGGTTTTTTGGATGGTCGGCAGGCGCTGGTGCTGGATATGGAGGCGGGGTATGAGGATCCTGAAGCCTACCGCGCGAAAAACGGTAAAATTTCGGGCATGGTTCTGCGCGATTTTACGCCGAATATTCAGGCAGGGCTGGGTTCGGGATATCGCTATTCGCTGGTGGATCAGTTTGGGGAACAGGATCGTTTTTCGTACGTGTTTTTTCCGCTTCAGGGGGTGCTGGATTATCGCGATGACCGGTTGAATCCGCTGAAAGGGTTTCAGCTTTTCGGGCGCACGGCCTGGAACGAAGATGTTAATGGAAAAAATTCCTATTTGAAATCAGAGGTAGAGGCGCGGGAGTATATTTTGCTCTGGGAACGCATTCGGCTTTCGCTGGCATTGCGGGGCAGGGTCGGCAGTATTGACGGTGCTGATATTGCGGCTGTGCCGGCGGATGAACGTTTTTATGCGGGCGGGGGCGGTTCGATCCGCGGATATGAATATCAGCAGGTCGGTCCCCGTGTGGGAGATACTCCGACGGGCGGTAATAATATTGTGGAGTTTTCGACCGAGTTGCGGTTGCAGCCCGGAAGCAGGCTGGGTTATGCGGTTTTTGTTGATGGCGGAACGGTTTATAACAATTTGCTACATTCAGGAACAGACCGTTCTCTACGGTATGGTGCCGGTTTGGGCCTGCGCTGGTTTACCGGAATCGGACCTTTGCGGGCTGATTTGGCTTATCCACTGAACCCTGATGATTCACAGATAAAGCGATTGCAGTTTTATATTTCGCTGGGGCAGTCCTTCTGATGACGAGAACGTTTTTCAATATTTTGAGATTCGGGCTGGTGATTCTGCTGATCCCTGTCCTGCTGTTGGCCTGGGTTCAGACGCCGTGGGGTAAAGCGATGGTGTCAGAAAAGCTTACAGCATCTTTGAGCGGATCGGCTCATTTAAAGGTGCGGATCGGGAAGATCTCAGGTTGGATTCCGGGGAATATATCGATTGATTTTATTGAGGTTGCCGATGCTGAGGGGGCATGGCTGACTTTTCGGAATCTGCATTGCCGCTGGATGATTCGCGATCTTGTGCGGAAGCGTGTGCGTTTAGCTGAGCTGAGTGCGGATGAAATTATCTGGAGCCGTTTCCCGGAGTCAGAAAAAAAACGGCGGCAACTGGCACGTGCGGCCTTTCATTCGATGGAATTCTGGCTGGATGATCTGACCGTTACTTCGTTGAAACTGGGAAAACGTGTGGCGGGGGTGCCGCTGGAGTATACTGTGAACTCAGGTGGATTGGCCTACTTGGCTGATGGAACTCTTACGGGGCGGCTCGCGGTCGGGGGCGATGCTGAGGGGCTGGTTGATCTTGATGCGGTTTTGCGCGGGGGACCGGAAGACCGGCTGGTGCTGGATGCTGAAGTGGAAAAGATGCATCGCCCGGCATTTGGAATGGATTCGCTTTCCGGAAAGGGAGAAGTGATTCTCGATGCTGCGGGAGTTGATGCGCAGCTGGAGCTGGATCTGGGCGGGGACCGGCTTTCGACGCGGCTGCGTTATCGGGGGCATAAACTGGATCTGGAACAGATACAGTATGATGGAAAAGAAGGATCGCTTCAGGGGGATTCCAGTCTGATGTTCAGTAATCGGAATATCGCGGTTACATTGGATACTGTTTTTGTGGATGTGCAGACCAACCGGTATGACCTGAAGGGAGCCGCCCGTGTTTTGAGAGAGAATAAAACATGGGCGGTGGAGGTTGATTCGGCCGAGATTCGCGGTTGGGATTCGGTGGCGGTCAAGCTGGCGGGCAGGGTGGATCCGGCGGCGGTAAATTTGAGCGGTATTCTGGAGGAAATGCCGTTTTCGGGTCTGCCTGTATCCGGAAGTTCCAACTTTCAGGGTCGGGTGAGCGGGTCAGTCCGTATTACCGGTACGCTGGAAGATCCGAAGATTTCGGCCGGGATTGATGTGGTGGGTTTTTCCAGTTCTGAGGATGCGCTGGATGAACTGCCGGAGCTGGATTTTTCAATTCACTGCGGACTGGCCGGAGGCGAGCTGTCTGCTGAAACTTCAGTTACTAACGGAGCGGAAGGCCATGTTCAGGCGGAGCTGCGTATGCCCTTTGTTTTTTCGCTGGTTCCGTTCCGTTATTCTCCGTTGGTGAATGAGCTTGATATGCGGGTGACGGCTGATATGGATCTGGGGCTGATCAATCGGATGGCGGCTTTTCAGAATCAGTATCTGGCGGGACGGGTCGAGGCGGAATTGAGCTATAGCAGCGGGGTGCCGTCGGGTTTTCTGCGGATTCGTGACGGGGCGTATGAGCACTATGACTGGGGGCTGGTTATTCAGCAGTTCAATGCGGATCTGAAAGCAACGGAGGAGGGGGTTGTTGTAGAACAGGTTTCCGCCTCCGGTTCGGGGGCGGGATCGGTGAAAGTGAACGGTGGCTGGTATTGGTCGAGACTGGGGCTGGGGCTCGACTTTTCCAATGCCTGGATTATCCGGCGCGATGAGGTAGAGGCCCAGGTTTCGGGGCATCTGGCCATTGAAGGTCATCCGCTATATCCCGATATTTCCGGAAACCTGACCATTAACCGGGCGGATATTCTGCTTGATAATATTACGCCGGATCCGCCGCCGCTGCTGACGGATTATGACGCATCGGTAACCAATCGCACGGTGGTTGCCGGAGTGCGCAAAAAAGCACCGCGGTTCGGGCTTGATGTGGTGATCGATATTCCTGATGAGGTTTTTGTGAATGCGTCGATGATTGAAGCGGTGCTGGGGGGGCGGTTGCATGTGACTGATTCACCGAAGGGAATTTCAGTGAAAGGGGAAATTACACCTCGGCGGGGTTTTGTCAGTTTCATTGGGAAAAAATTCCGGTTTACGGAGGGGGAGATTGTTCTGGATGGTTCGGTGCCGACTATGGCGATTATGGATAATCTGACTGCGGAGTACGCACGGCGGGATGTTACTGCGCGTCTGGTGCTCAACGGTCCGGTAAATAATCCGCGCTTTCAGCTGGAGTCCGACCCGGCTATGCCGGAAGACGAAGTGCTGTCGCATGTGCTGTTTAACCGGGATAGCAGCTCGATCTCCCCGTGGCAGGCTTATCAGATTGCTGCTGCGGCGCGTCAGCTTTCGGGGGGGCTGAACGGGCCGGGTTTTATGTATCAGATCCGCCAGGCCGTGGGGATCGATACACTGGAGTGGCGCGAGGCCGAGGTGGCCGGGGAGTCCTCGTCCGTGGCAGCCGGGAAATACATTACTTCCGGACTCTACATTGAAGTCAACCGTTCGCTGGACGCGCAGCAGCAGACTGGAGTAGCCGTAGAGCTTGAAGTGACGCGCCATTTTTCGGTTGAAACCTATACCGGACCGGAAATGCGGGCCGGCATCGGGGTGAACTGGCGGCTGGATTATTAAGAAAATACGGAGTAAAACTGTTGTTTTACCCGTGAAAAAGGGTATCCCATAAAACCCTTACAACTATTTCCATAAATACGGCTTGACGGGTAATACAGTCATGATTATACATGATAAAAACTATAACCAATTCACGGTTTGATAGGAGATTAGCAATGAAATTATCAACCAAAGGCCGATACGCAACGCGTATACTTCTTTGTATTTCCCGTTTGCAGGGCGACCAGCCCGTTCCGAAAAAGCGCATTTCTGAGCAGGAAGGCATTTCCACCGACTATATTGAACAGATCATCGTTCCGCTGAAAAATGCCGGCCTGGTGAGCAGTGTACGGGGGCTGCGCGGTGGTTTCCGTCTGGCAAAAGATCCTGCGGATATTACCGTTTACGATATTCTGGCGGCATCAGAAGGCGACATTAATCTGGTGGGCTGCCTGGCCGAAGGCTGCAGTAAATCCGATACCTGCGTTGTGCAGCGGGTCTGGCAGGGAGCCAGTGATGAGCTTCGCGCCTACTTCTCGCAAATCACGTTGCGCGAACTGCATGACGACTATGATAAGCAGACTGCAGATCAGCCGATTAACTTCAGTATTTAATCTTAATTCTAACGGAGAGAAATCATGCCTATCTATGAAGATATTACAAAAACAGTAGGACGCACCCCGCTTGTGATGCTCAACCGGATCACAGAAGGCCTTCCCGGAAAAGTAGCCGTGAAGCTGGAATCCCGCAACCCGCTCTACAGTGTAAAAGACCGTATCGGTGTTGCCATGATTGAAGATGCTGAGAAAAAAGGCCTCATCAAACCCGGTTCCACTCTGATTGAACCGACCAGCGGCAACACCGGTATCGCCCTTGCATTCACCGCTGCGGCGAAAGGATATAAACTGGTGCTCACCATGCCGGAAAGCATGAGTATTGAGCGCCGCCGTCTGCTTCAGGTGCTCGGTGCTGAACTGGTCCTTACGCCGGCGGAAAAAGGAATGCCCGGAGCAATTACCGAGGCGCAGAAACTGGTGGATGAAAATCCGGATGCCATCATGCTTCAGCAGTTTGATAATCCGGCCAATCCGCAAATCCATTACGACACCACCGCTCCGGAAATCTGGGAAGATTCCGACGGTGCCGTTGATGTATTCGTGGCCGGTGTCGGTACCGGCGGCACGCTGACCGGAGTCGGCGGTTTCCTCAAGGAAAAGAAAGACGGTGTCAAAGTTGTGGCCGTTGAGCCGGTGCAGTCTCCGGTGATTTCCGGCGGTAAACCGGGGCCGCATAAAATTCAGGGCATCGGTGCAGGTTTTATTCCGAAAAATCTCAATACCGAACTGATTGATGAAGTGATTACTATTGAAGGGGATGCTGCGGGTGCTATGTCGCGTCGGCTGGCTAAAGAGGAGGGTATCCTCTGCGGAATTTCAGCCGGCGGTAATGTACATGCCTCCGTTGAGCTGGCTAAAAAACCGGAAAATGCCGGTAAACTGATTGTTACGGTTATCTGTGATACCGGTGAGCGTTACCTTTCCACCTGGCTCTTTGAAGATAACTAGGTTTTCCGATTCGGAAATGCAATCTCCGGAAAACTTCGGGGATTCGGATTGTTGATAAAGCTCCGGCAATTGTGCCGGAGCTTTATTTGTATCCGGATATCTTCAAACACAGGGTGACCAGCTGTTATTCATCAGCGTCGAAACGGTTGCGCTTAAGGTTTTTGCGAATATAAATCAAAGCCGTTGAGCCGTCCCTGATTTCGCCGGCTTATGCCCGGAGCAACAGGAAAACGTCCTAAGCACTCGGAATGTCTGGAGTTGTCAGATCGATGCTCTTATTGAACCCGTTTTCCGGAGGATGGGAATGTGCATTCTGAAAGCTCCTTTTGTCGGGGCTTAGCGGTGAGGAAGAGAATGGAAGCGGTAGGGGATGGTGTTCTGCTGCGTTTCCGCGGAATGCAGGGAAGGGACGCTTCATCGAAGATCGGCATGACTGGCTCAAAGTGCGGATGGATAGTTGTGTCTGTGCCGTACACGTTAGTGAATTTTGAGGTTGTATCAGTGAAATGTTAAAAATCTTTTAAATGTTAAAGAAAGCATTGATTCTTGTTTTTTAAGTCCGTTCTAATCTTTAATATATCATGTTTTTTAGTAGAATCTTGCTATCCAGTATGTCATTCACCGTAACGCTCTGAAAGGAAATAAATAATAAAAATCAACAAGAAATGATCGTTATTTTGTTGCCTGAGATCATTCGCATGAATATATTGTTTACAATCACAAAAAAGGCCGCTGACCTATGCTTCGGGGCTAGGTCGCATGTCATATGTTCATTGTGGGCGGCTGTTATGAGGAGATGATGAAATGAAAAGACTGATGTTATCGGTGTCGTGTGCCTGTATGGCGGCGTTATCGGTTCAGGCTGTTGAGTTGTTCAGCGAGGATTTCAGCACCTGGTCCGATGGGGATATCAATGGTATCAGCGGTTGGATAGCTTCTACCAACGGCTGGACTAATGCGGTCGTCAACGGGGAACTTATGCTTGAGCCGGCTGGAGACCGTATCATGAATTCAACAGCGGGTGCTGAACTGAATGTCGGGGAGAGTGTTCGCCTAACCATGGATTATCGGGTCTCTGTAGCCCCTGAGCGTCGGCATAGCGGCTGTTTCGGTTTCGGTATTCAAACCAATGATTCCGCTGTGGCCGGATCCTCTGACGAACTCATCAATGCCTATATGTTTATTTTCGGTCAGGAAGCTTCCTCTCGTGCGGATGGCCAGGTGCATTTTTTTCCGGATAATCAGCAGTGGAACGGTCCGGGAACCTATGTGATGTCCGGGGCGGATTGCGGTATGAACCCATATGGATATTATACCAATGCGGCACCGTATGATGATGTGGCGTACATTGATGCGGATTCAGATGTGCTGCGTTCAGTTTATACGGTGACAAAATCGCATATCACCAATCAGTTTAACATTACGGTTTCAACCAGTAACCTGTCATCCGGGGTTTATTATTCCGGATCGGATTACGCCATTGAGCGTCCGGCGGCCTGGGCGGCTCCTGCACTGTATGCAACGCTATACGGTGCCGGCGGAGATCATGCCGGAAATACCAATTATATTCAGAAAGTTACGTTGGAGAAGCTTCCGGTATCCATTGATGCCCCGACCGGTGTTGGTGCCTTGGGGCTGGATGGGCAGGTTGATCTGACCTGGAATATTATGCCGGGTGCGACGGAATATGATATTTTCAGAACGGAAACGGCCGGTGATTATTCGGGGGTAACGCCGATTACGGTGAGTTCGGAAAGCTACAGTGATACTTCCGTAGTTAACGGAACGACTTATTATTACTCGATAGTTGCAAAATATGCAGACGGTGATTCGGCAATGTCGGTTGAAGTCAGTGCAACCCCGAAAACGATCTACAGTGATACGCTGGTCTATTCCACTGATTTCAGCGGAATGAACGGTGATCTTGCGGGTGATGCTGAGTGGTCGGCCGTTTCCGGTAGCAGCAATAATGCATTTAATGTGATTACCGATGCGGGGACCAATTGGGCGGACACGGTTTCGGTTTCCAATTTTTTTGATGAAACTGTAGGTAACGCGGTGTATTTGGATCGTCTGATCCGCAATGATGTAGATGATGCGGTTGAGGGTTCGTTTGATGTGGTGGTCAGTGTGACGGCTTCCGGAACGGATGATTCGGATCATAACAACCAGGGAGTGTTGAGTTTCGGTATCACCAGCTCCTCTACTGAAGCGTTGGATGCGGATAAAGCCATGATGGCCATGTTCTATCTGGGCGTCCGTGCTGAAAACAATATCTATGTGACTTTTGGTCAGGAGGGCAATGACATTGATAGTAACCGTTTGGCTTTTCTCGGTTGGAGTGAGGCCGGATGGAACCCGAAACCGGTCGAAGCTGTAAGCAAGTCCTGGTTGGGGAATCCTGCTGCTCCACGTGATCTGGTCACAGATCTTCTTCGTGTCCGCTGGAAAATCCGTAAAACGCGCGAGCCGGGCGTTTATCAGGCCTGGGCATCGCTGTCCAACACGGTCTCCGGTGTTGTTAACACGACTTCCACTCTGATTGAGTTTGAAACTGATACTATGCAGGAAATGTACGATGCAGTTGCTGGTGTATTTGCAATGGGTCGTCATCCCAATGCGAAAAAGGCGGAGTACAATTCCGAGCTCTTTGCTGCGGTGGAAAATGTGAGTATTTCACATTCGTCCGGCAACCTTCCTGAGGTGATTGCGCCGACCGTGACCAGCGTTCTTTCCGGGGACCGTTCGGTCATCATCGAATGGGAGCCGGTGCTGGATGCGCTTGGAGGGTATACACTGACTGTGGAGACTCCGGATAATGAGGTCTATGTTGTCGCCGATGGTATCAGCGAAACCACATTCACCGATGCACCGCGCTGGAATGGTGAAACCAATACGTATACACTGACGGCCAACTTTGATTCGGATCTTGCTCCGAATACGGCCAGCACGAACTTTGCTGCTGCCCCGATCGGGCTGGAAACGGTTTTCGCTATGGATGGCAGCTACGGAGCCTATGTTGTTGACTTTGTAGCAAGCAATTCGGTGATTACCAATGCCGGTAATACCGTGCGGTATGTTGATTATCTTTCAACCCCGCTGTTTGTAAAAGATGAGAACGGGTATACCGGTCCTACGCTGTATGCCCTGCTGCAGCAGGATATTCATGAAAATACGGCTAACTTTTATGCGGAAGCCAGTACGGATGGCGGCGGAAAAATCGGTCTGAGTACGTCAGCGTGGAATGCCTTCGGTAACGGGCTGTTCTTTATGCCGGTGTCGGATATGGGATACGGCGCGTCGACGCTTGATGCGGTCAATAATGCGCCGCTGAGCACCTATGTGTATTTCGGCAGCTGGACCTGGGGTGCAGGAAACGGTTCTGTGCGCGCCGCTGTGCGTAACGGCAGTACCTGGTATGTCAGTGGCACCAAATATGCCGCCAATTACATTTCCGGTGGTGAACCCAAACCGGTATTTGTTCCGGATGTAGCGGCGGAAACGTGGTATGAACTCGATATTTCTGACCCGTCGGTTCATCTGGCACCAGGTGCATCAACAGACGGAAGTGGATTCACGGACGTCAATGCAATGGGCTGGTACTTTGACAATGCGGCAAATGCCTATGTTTACGAGATGGAAGTTAAAATCTCCGGAGCTTTGGGGTCCTATGACTATTGGGCGCTGAACAGTGGATTAGTCAGTTCCAATTCGGCTGCGGGTCTCGACCCGGATGGTGATCTGGTTGTAAACAGCATTGAGTATGCTTTCGGTGGTGATCCGCTGGATCCTGAAAATGTCGGAAATCTGCCTGTAATGGATGCGTCGGTTTATTCAGAACCGGGTACGGGGGATGACGCTTTCGTTTATGTCTACCGGAAGCGGCGCGATCCCATCAGTGGTATCACTTATAATCTGAAATCCACGGAAAACCTGATGACCGGTTGGAGTTCGGCTTCCTTTACCGCAGAGGAATCAGTCCTGGATTATGAGTGGATGGTAGTCACGAACTATCTTCCGCTGACATCGGATCAGTTGTTTATTCAGCTCGATGTTGAATAGGTTCCGGTAACAAGGGAGTTAGGAAATAGGTAAGTCCTGCTTCGGCAGAGGCTGCCGAATGGATAATCGCCCCGCCATCATTTTGGCGGGGTTTATTTTTGGCCATGTCGATATGTCAGGGCATAGAGAAAATTTTCGTATTCCTTATATCGTACTGTGGATGAACCAAAGGAAGGGAGTTGTTGGATATTTATCTGAGCGTCGGGAGCCGTGCTCCGGTTGAATTGCACATCAATGTTGGAGAGGCCGGCGGGACAGGTGCGCTTTATCGTGAAAACTGTGCGGTTTTCTTAGCTGTATCAAAATCAGTATTGAGTGCTGGAGATCGGGTGTTAGTTGCGAAGGGTTGGCTGTGAAAAGTACAAATAAATTGAAATGTTAAAGAAAACATAAAAAGCGATATTTACCCCTCTGTTGTTGGGATTGCTTATGCGTTAAATGATCTGATCCCTGTTCTTTTGGTCAGTATTGAAATGCGGGAAATATTAGAAAAAAACGGTGATAATTGGATTTTGTGTTAAATATTAACTTTTTCTGGTTGCATGAGAATGTGAACAAAATTATCTTGTAAAAGATCGGGAAAAGGCCGTTAACCTGACCGTGGGGTTAGGTTGCATGTTAAGTGTTCGTTCTGGGCGGTCGATCAAAAGGAGAGATGAGATGAAAAGACTACTTTTATCGACGTCATGTGCTCTCATGACGTCGATTTCATTACAGGCTCAGGAAATCATAAATGTTGATTTCAGCAGCTATGCCGACGGGGCCATTGCCGGCACAAACGGATGGGTTACCGGCGGCACGCACAGCATTGTCAACGGAGAGCTTCAGATTACCGGAGATGCATCGGATATCCTGTATTCAGGTGCCGGTGCCACAGTCCAGGTCGGTGACCGCGTGCAGATCACAATGGATCATTATGTTCAGGCGAATTTTTACGGGGAGCGTGCGCATGGCCAGTTGTTTTCGTTTGGTTTGCAGACGAATGCAACGGTCGCTACCGGCAGCTCGTCAGACCGCATTTATCCTAATATATACCTGTGGGGAGCGGAGTTAAACCGTATGGATGGTACGGTCAGCGTAATGCCGGACCAGACTCAATGGAGTGTGAATCCAATTGCGCTGGATGCGCTGGATGACTGCGGCTTCAATCCCTTTGGGTATGATGCTGTTTCCGGTACGGATATGGCCGACGAGGTTATCACCCGTTCGGAGGACTTCCGGACCGTCTATACTGTCACTAAATCCCATGTGGAAAATCTGTTTAATGTTGAGGTGACCACGAGTAACAGCCTGACCGGTACACTGACGACCTCTCTGGCAGAGATTGAGCATGCCGGTCTCTGGGAAGCATCGACGTATTATCTGTTCCTTGATGGAATCAATCGCGTCGGGCTTACCAATATGGTTAAAAGTATTAAGGTTGAGCGCCTTGATCCGGTTATTGCAGTTCCTGCGGGTGTTTCTGCTCTCGGGCTGGACCAGGAGGTTTCGCTTTCTTGGAATATTATGCCCGGTGCAACGAATTATTATATTTACCGGACTCAGACTGCCGGTGACTATGCAGGTGTGACGCCGATTGAGACCACATCGGAATCCTATCTCGATCAGGGACTGACGAATGAAACGACGTACTATTATTCGATTGTTGCGGCCTATCACAACGGCACCTCTGCGATGTCAGCAGAAGTTGCAGTGACTCCGAAGCAGATCTATATTGACGAATCGGTTATCAGTACCACATTCAGTGCTGAAACGGCAGGTTCAGATCTGGCCGACAGTGCAGACTGGAATGCCATCTCCGGTTCCGGCAGCAATGCGTTTACTGTTGTGGATAATGCAGGGACCCAGTATGTGGATACCACACCGACTACAGCGGACTTCGATGCTGCAGGAAATGCTGTCTATCTGGACCGCCTGCTTCGCAACGACGAAGACGATACGGTGGAAGGATACATGGATATTTCGGTCAGCGTGGACGGCTCGGTGATTACTAATCCGGACGGTGCCGTTTTCGGTAATAACGGCGTACTGGACTTCGGTCTCACGTCTGATACGGTAACTCCGCTGGACCCTTCAGGAACAGACAGTGCTCTATTCCATCTTTACATACGCTTCGGTATGAACATGGGTATTATCTTTGGCGGATACGGAACCACAACGGAGCTTGCTTATCTTTCACGAGAGGAAGCCAACTGGAATCCGAAACTGAATAACTGGAATTCCGGTGGCGGTGGACTCGATTATGAAACCGACAAGATCCGCATTCGTTGGAAACTTCGTAAAAGCCGGGTAGACGGTTATTATCAGGCCTGGGTGAGCATGTCCAATATGGTGAGCGGCGTTGTGGATTCCGGAACTGTGGAATTCGATACAGCAGAAATGCCGGAAATGTATAATGCTGTTGCTTCTCTGTTTACATTCGGACACTCCGCAAAAGCGAAGCAGGCTGAGAATGAGGATCTGCTTCAGGTACAAGTTTATGAAGTTGGTATTAATCATATTGCGGATGTAAAACCGATTGCGTCGGTACCGAATATCACCAGTGTAGTGAGCGGAGACCGTTCGGTTATTCTGGAATGGGATCCGATCTTTGAATGTATCGGATACTCGATTGAAATGGTTGATCCCCGTAGTGAACTGGAGGTTGTGGTTCAGAACTATCAGGAATCAAGTTATACGGATGAACCGCGCTGGAACGGTGAAATGAACACGTATACGCTGTATGCGCATTTCGATGCCGATGCGGAGCCGACGGATGTCACCAGTACATCCACCAACGGTCAGGCCGTGGCTTTGCAGCCGGTCTGCCATGCCGCTGAAGATGACTGGGCCACCACGAGTCTGACATTCGGTATGGACGGAAACTGGGAAGTTGAAGGAGACATTATTTATGTCGACCGCACGGAACAGCCGTTCTTCACGCAGGGGGTTGATAATTACACCGGACCTACGCTTTATGGAATTCTGCAGGGGCCGGCCCTGACCGGTTCGGCGGATGCCGGCGTGGCAACCAATGACTGGCTGAAAATAGAAGCCTTGGCTTCGGGCCCCGGCTCGATTGCATTCGGTGGAAGCGGGCAGATCTGGAACTATAATCCGTTTCGCCGTCTGCTGGCTTATTCAGAAGTGAGCGACCTGGATTTTGAAGGGGCGGCGTCTTTCGATGCCACCACTTCTGCACTGTACATGAAGGTGCGCACCGGACCGGGCGGATGGACCAACGGTAATAATGGCGGTCTGTATACTGCGATCCGGAATGGAAACACCTGGTATGTAACCGCGAATCCGACTCCGATTGTAGGCGGAAACGGTTCTGCGCCCTCTGAGCGTGTAGCTCTCACACCGGATGTGGATAATGAGGAGTGGAATGAGCTCAACATTAGCAATCCCGGCACCCGGCTGAGTCCGGGCACGGCGCTGTCGGATACCAGCGTCTTAACGAATATCACCGCGGTCGGTTTTCTGGTTCAGGATGTCTTCAGTGGTAACATCACCGAGTTTGAGGTTCAGACCTCCGGTGCACTGCCTTCATATGACTACTGGGCAGAAGGGTTTGACGGCTTCACCAACGCTGCACCGGAACTGGATGCAGACGGTGACGGAGTCATTAATGAACTGGAGTATGCGTATAACGGCGATCCCACCGATCCGGAAAATGTCGGGACACTTCCCAAGTTAAATCTTGATGCGGGACAGACTGAGCCAGGCAGCGGTGATGACGTATTCACTTATGTCTATATTAAACAGCGCAATCCGGATGCAGGCATTACGTATAATCTGAAGGCAACCGAAAACCTGACGCTGGGCTGGGAGCCGGCAACGTATACTTCGGTGGAGGAAAATCTAAACTATTACTGGACGGTGGTTACAAACTACATTCCGGTAACAGCGGATCAGACCTTCATTACGGTGGAAGTAGAATAAGCGTATAACGTTTGGTTGGATATACAGGAAAACCCCGCTGCGGCGGGGTTTTCCGATATTTGGATACAAAGAGGGAAAAGAATGAGCATACTCAGGAATCTGACAACGGTGGCTATGCTGGTCGTTCCGATGGTTGGAAGTGCCGTGCTGGAAATCGGATTTTCGGCCTCAGAGGGATTTGTCGACGGCACCGCAGTAAATAATATTCAAGGGATGAACGCCCAGGCCGGATGGATTGCGGAAGAGATCTCCGGGATTGGGTATATGGTCTGTACCAGCAGCTATAACCGGGCGAGGAACTATGCCGGTTTTACGTTGGAAGTGGGGGACTCGGTTGTAATTGAAACCACCCTGCGTCTTCAGGGCGATCGTTCGGCATTCCAGGATCTGAATCTCTTCAGAATCGGATTTGCTGAAAACGAGCAGCATTCCGGGGCGGATACTCCGTCCATTGGTGCAGAAGTTTCGGCACGTGCAGACGGCAGCTATACGGTGGGGCGGACGGGAACGGAAATTCAGATTCCGGCATCGGCTTCCAACGACTGGATCAAAATAACACAGGTTATTACTCGGCACTCCGAAAGCAATACGTTCTCGGGAACGGTGAGTGCGTATAATGTGACTTTGGATACTGATCTGGGAACGACATCTTCCGCCTGGATGCAGTCGACCGATGACGGTTCGTGGGGCGGCACTATGCGCCCGAGTTTCCGGGCGTGGAATTTAGCTTTTCCGGTCGCGCTGCAGGTGGATCACTGGAAGGTGTACACGCAGGAGGCAGAGGAGTCTCCGCAGGAATCTGAACCGGTTTATATACTGATTGATCCGGAGGTAAGCGTGGCCATTGGAGGTCACCTTGAACTGGATCGCCAGCAGTTTTTCAACCTGAGTGATGCGGGCCGGAAGTTTGAAGCCAGAATTAACAACGATGTCCAGGAAGCCTACTATGTTGAAGAGCTTGGGATGAATTTCGGTCGTGAACTGGGCGGGGCATATGGAACAACCGGCTGGAGCCGTGCGGTTCGCGAAGATCCGGAAAATCCCGGGCAGGTGGACATATCCTATTTAACCAATAATCTGACGGGCGATAATGGCGGCAGTTCCGCCTGGATGATGGATTCATTCAGTCCGAATCTGGATGTGGCCATGCACGACAGGTATGGAAGTGTTCCTGATTTTATGGATTCCTGGTATGCAGATGGAGACAGCGCCAGTCATCTGCATGCCGTAAATACCAATGCCTATGCGGAATATGTCGCTGCTGTTCTGGAATATGGTTACACCGACTGGACGCGCCCGAAAACGTACGAAATTGTGAATGAGCCGAACTGGCGGGTCTGGGGGATCAGCGTTTTGCCGATCTTCATACTGCGGTGAAACGTTATGTTGATGATGCGGGGCTGGATGTGGCGGTCGGCGGTCCCTGTATGTCTGTCGGCTATTTTTATAAAAACAACTATCAGAATTTCGGACTCGATACGTTTATGGCCAACACCGGCTGCGCTCTCGATTTTTATTCTTTTCATATCTACGACTACATGAGCTTCGATACCAGTAAGAATGATTTCGTCGGGCGGGTTTCCACCGGGCTGCCCATCGAAGGGGTGCTGGACATGGTGGAAAACTATGCGCTCATTACGCATGGAAAAACCGTGGATATGGTGCTGAGTGAGCACGGGGGATATATTTCGAACGATCAGGAAGGGGCACTGGACCTGATTGCCAATACCTATTTCCCCAGCAATTCATTTTCCGGAACGGCGTTTGAATGGGAAATGAAACGGCGCTCGGTGAGTGAACATCTGGCCGTCAGCAGTGCCATCGCCAATACAATGGCGTTTATGAACAACCCGCATGTGGTGCGCAAAGCAGTACCTTTTATTCTCCTGGAGTCGGCGAGCTGGGACCCTCGTTATTACTCAACATTGCTGGTGAAGGAGAATTTTGATAAGAACAGCACGGTCTGGCATGAATCGACCTATGTGAACTTTTTTAAATTTTTCCGGAATGTGGAAGGGCGGCGCGTTCGCGTGATGCTGGAGGATCCTGATATTCAGACGCAGGCCTATGTCAGAGGATCGAAGCTGTTTATTCTGATGAATAATCTGGCCGATAAAGCAGAAAATCTGGCGCTGAATCTTCCAACGGGCGGGCTGGAAACGATCACGTTACGCCGCTTCGGACGAAACGATGATTTTACACCGTTCTTCACTGAAACGGCGGTTCAGTCTCTGGACGGACTGCAGATCGGTGCGCGCGAAGCATTGGCCATTGAAATGACCTACAGCACCGGTTTTTCGGAAAACATGCTTCTGGATGAGGTACCGTATTATGGCGATCTGGTGCGGCAGGAATTTTCCGGCAGCAGAACCTTCAGCGTGGCGGTTCCTGAATATACGCGGGCCCGATCTGCCATGCTTCGTATTTCCGTGGGGCGCGATTCCGGATGGAGCAATGATCTGGAGGTGATTTTTAACGGAACGCCGCTGGAGGTGCCTATGGAAGATTGCGCCGATCGCTTGGATAACGGGAGTGAATACGGCAGTCTTAAGCTGATTCCGTTACCGACGGATTTGCTGCAGGCGGTGAATACGGTTGAGGTTTCCTTTCCGGATCAGGGAACCGGCGGTATCGGCTCGGTTGTAATTCGTGCTGCGCTTGAAGAAACGATGGAAAATCAGGTCTATGCCATTAACTGTGCCGGGCCGGAATACACGGCCGCCGACGGTACGGTATACATCGCCGACACCTATTATTCCGGCGGTTCAACGGGGACGGACAGCACTTCCGGTTTTTCCGGAACCGAAGAGGATGCGCTCTATACCAATGAACGCTATGCCGCCGACTTTTCGTATAATATTCCGGTAGCTGATGGGGATTATACGGTGACGCTGCATATGGCGGAAAACTGGTTCGAAGTCACAAACGGGCGTGTTTTCAGTGTGGATATTGAAGGTGAAAATGTAATCAGCAATCTGGACCTGTTTGCGGAAGCCGGCCGTGCCGTGATACATGATCAGATTTTCAGTACTACCGTGAATGACGGGTCGCTGGATATCGATTTTTATGCTTCAGTAAACAATGCCAAAATCAATGCCATTAAAGCTGTGCGGGCAGTTGAGCCGGGACCGGTATATTCCGATTGGGTTCTGCAGCAGGGACTCAGCCTGAGTGATGCGGTGACCAATGCGGATGATGACGGCGACGGATTTGATGCCTATGCCGAGTTTGTTGCAGGTACTGATCCGTCTGATCCGTCGTCATGTTTCCGGATTGACGGAGCCGAAGTAGAGAACTCCGGTTTCAGTATTTCATTCCTGTCTTCCAGCAACCGCACGTATACGGTCTGGTCAGCTGATAAACTGTCCGGAGAGTGGCGGATTTTAACCAACGGAGTTTCCGGCACTGGAAATATGCTTGATATCATCGACCCGGCCCTGAGCTCCAACCGGTTCTATCGTATTGATGTGGATATCGAATAATGACCTGAAAAAGGAATAATTTTACTATGAGAATAACGGTATTAACTATAGTTGCCTTGTGCCTTTTTCTGGGCCGGTCGACGGTGTCGGCCATCGCGGTCGTTTCGGATGATTTCAGCTCCTATATCTCGGGCGTTCCGATTTCGGGACATTCCTGGGATCCGAAAAATGATAGCGGAGGACAGCAGGAGCTTTTTACCGGCAGGAACGGTGAATATGCTGTTCTGGATGGAGGCGTGGAGCAGAATTATCATATTCCGAACCAGACCGGGTTTACCATTGGAGCCGGTGAATACGCAGTCGTCAGTTCCGATTTCCGTTATGTTTATGCCGGGGGGGAGGCATCACGAATCATTTCAATAAAAATGTGTTCGGCTTAATGGTTTCCACGACGTCCGATTGGGATACCGGTATCAACGAAGGGTTCTATATTGCCCAGCGTGGAGAAGCCGTCGGCAATCGCCTTCCGGATTATCCCTGGATTGAAGGCTGGATTACGCACAGTGCTCTGGGGGTGGATACGGCCAATGCCGATACCAGCGTCTGGTTCTCGGTGGAGTGGACCATCCGGGATGTGAACGGGTCGCTGTATGCGCAGGCGGTTTTGAGCGACGGGGATGCTATAAACTATGCCTCCACCGAAGTGGATCTGGGTATCCCAACGGGTACGGAGTTGTTTGCGGGATATTCGACCGGAGGGAATGATACCGGGTTGAGCATCGAAACGTTCGGTAAAATTTCCGAAGTACATGTGGATAATTTTTCTGTCGTTGACAGCACGCCGGCGGCGGGGGGACCGTATCCGTATACCGACCCGTCTAATCTGAGCGGCTGGATTGCCTATGAGCCGATGTGGGATGAGTTTGACGATTCTGTGCTGGATGCTGAAAAATGGGAACCGCTTTCCTGGAGTGGGCGGAAACCGGTGTATCATGAATATAACAATGTCAATCTGACGAACGGTGTTGCCGTATTGACGACCGATTGGAAAGACGGCGAGGTCAGTGCTGTTTCGGAAAGTGACTATTCTATTTCATCGGGCTATTTCCAGAGTACGACCGTGCGGCGGTACGGTTATTTTGAGATCAGATGCCGTGCACTTGATTTTCCGATTATGACCACCTGGTGGCTGACCGGCGGGAGCAGTTCTTTTTCCCGGGAAATCGATATGCTGGAATGTCCGTCCGGCGTTGATGGGCGGAAGGATTATTATTCATGTAATTTTCACATCTGGAAAACGCCGACGCCGGAGGGTGTGGATGACAACGGCGGAACTTCCATTGCCGATCCCGCACATTATACGCTTCCGTTTGATATGGTGGACGATTTCCATATCTATGGATTTGAGTGGGATAAAGACACTTGTAAAATCTATATCGACGGCGAGCTTTACCGCACCCGCGATACCGGAAGTTTCACGGTCGGTCAGCGGCTCATGGTGGGGAATGAATACAACAGCTGGCTGAATGACATTGTAGAGATCAATTCCAATCTCAGTAAAATGGGGGCGTCGTATGATGTGGATTATGTCCGTGCGTGGATTAAACCGGAAACTGATACCACGTGGTATGTCGATGGCGCGAACGGAGATGACAGTAATTCCGGATTAAGTTGGGCGGCGGCCAAAAAATCAATTCCGGCTGCGATCGATGAGGCCTACGACGGTGATTCCATCTGGGTGACGGGGGGGTACTATCCCGAATATCTCACTTTTTACGGCATGCATAATCTGAAGATTTACGGCGGATTTTCCGCCGGCGATACTTCGCTTGACGATCGTGACTGGATCGCAAATCCAACTATCATTGATACACCGCCGGATGGTTATTCCGCTGTTAGCATTAAGGGGTTCAGGGGTTCCGTTTCGATGGATTTACGGTTACGGGAACCACCGGAAGTTATGAGCACGGCATTGATATTGAGGGGGTCTGTTCGAATGTGGTTATTGCCAACTGCCGGATTGTTGACCACAACCCGGCCAACGGCGGCGCCAGCGGCGCCTACGTGGACGGTGTTGACGGGCAGGGACTGACGCAGGTCCGTTTTGAAAACTGTGAGTTTTCCGGAAACCGGTCTTTTGGAAATTATGCCGGAGGCGCGGCATTTGGTGCCCGGGACGGCGCGGTGGTGGAAATTGCGGATTCGCAGATTATTCATAACGAAACGTCTGGGGATGGTGGATTTTTTACTATGCAGTGGGATACGGATAATACGACGGTGCTGGTGACCAACTGTCTGATTGCGGCCAACACCAATGTCACCGGACGCGGCGTGATCCGGCATAACTGCGGTACGGTGGAGCTCGTGGACTGTACGCTCATGAACAACAGTGCGGACGGTGTGGAATCGGATAAATGGGGTGCGCCTTCCACGGCGGTGATCAACAGTCTTTTTGCCGGAAACGGTGGCGAGGGATTCTGGGCCAATCATTCCGATTTTTCGCTTCAGGATAATCTGTTCTTCGACCATCCGGACGGACATGTGAATTATAACGGGGATAAAAATACGGAATCGGCGATCAATGCTTTGGATCAGGCTTCCGGCAACAGGGTGGGGGATCCCGCTGAAATTCTGGTTGTTTATTCCGACAGCGATCTTGACGGTATGCCGGACTGGTGGGAAGCCCGTAACGGGCTGGATGTAACGACAGATGATTATGAGTCAGATGGTGATGCCGATGGCTCGTTTGCCGGGGATGAATTTGTGGCCGGAACAGATCCGCAGGATACGGACAGTGTATTCCGGCTGGTGAGTGTTCCGGACGGCGGAGATTTCCGGATTTTTCTGGATACCCGTCCCGGGCGTTTGTATGCCGTTGAAGTGACGGATAACCTGATCGGGGGCTGGAATATTCTCACCAACGGCATTGCGGGGGATGGAGACACGGTTGAAATTGCTGATACAGCAATGACGAGCAACCGCTTTTACCGTGCGACTGCTGTGATAGAATAAGCAGGAGAATCTAACTGAAAGGTGTATGTGCGTTTTCCAGAAGAACTGTCTTACTTGCGGGGTGGAAATGTATTTTAAAAGGATGTTGACCAATGGACAGAAGATGCTTTTTGGGAACTACGATGGCGGCCGGATTTGCTACGGCGGCATTGGCTGAAAAAAAACAGCAGCCGAATATTCTGTGGATTGTTACAGACGATCAGCGACCGGATTCACTGGCCTGTTATAACGAGGCGGTTCGCGGTACAAAACTGAGCCCGCTGGGGTATGTAATGTCGCCGAATATTGACCGGTTGGCTAAGCGGGGAACGTTGTTCAGTCAGGCCTATTGCAATGCGCCGGCCTGTGCGCCGTCGCGGGCATCAATGCACACGGGGCAGTATCCGTTCCGTTGTGGGATTTATGGATTTGAGCAGGCCCATCAGGCGGCGGCCCCCAGTAAAAAGACTATTCCGCAGGTGATGCGTTCGGCGGGGTACACCACCTGTCAGTTCGGGAAGCACGGATACTATATTTTTGACTGGGGTCCCGGGCTGACGTGGAACACGGTGGATCAGTATGATGTGGTTGTAGAAAAGAAAAATGATCTGCAGAAGAGCGGGAGAACCGATTATTTTCCGGAGGTGATCTGGAGTAAAGAAGGTTCAAAGCGTGTGGAGCGGTTTTATTATCCCGATGGGACAACGAAAGAATACTACACCTCTCGCGGCAAAGGAAGGGAGCCGTTGCCCGAGGATGAGAAAAACCGTAAGGCTATTGATGAAGAGCGTGATATTCTTCGGGCCTATACCCGGGATCAGAGCGGTATGATTATCGGCGGGGAAAGTTCGCAGCCTGCAGAAAAAACGCTGGATGGCGAAATCGCCACTTCGTTTATTCAATATTTGGAAAAGGAGGCGGACAGGAAGTCTCCGCAGTTTGTGTATCTGGGCTTCCACTTCCCGCATTCTCCGGTACTGCCTTCAAAGGAGTTTCGTGATCTCTTTAAAATGAAGGAAAAAGAGATCCCCTATAAAATTCCGGAATTCGATCCGGCAGAAATCGAACGGGCACCGGCGCAGTTGAAAAAACTTCATGAAAAAATGAATTTTTCAAAACTGAAACAGGAGGAAAAGCTGCAGGCGATACGCGACTATTATGCGTTTTGTGCGCACGGTGATGCGCAGATCGGCCGGTCGATCGACGCCTTTCTGAAATATAATAAAAAAGCGGGCCGCGACTGGATTATCGTTTATGTCTGCGGGGACCATAGCTGGCACCTGGGCGAGCAGGGGATTGAAGCTAAATTCGGTCCCTGGGATAAATCCACACACAATGCGGTTGTGGCGGCTTCATCGATCAAGGGGCTTTTCCCCCAGGGAAAACATGTTGAACATCTGGTCGAGTTTGTCGATTTTGCGCCGACGTTTTATGAGGCCGCCGGGCTGAAAACGAAAATGCAGGAGTTTAGGTATCTGGACGGTTCAAGTCTGTGGAGATCGGTTCAGAGCGAGCAGCGCGAATATATTGTCGGGGAGATGAACCATGTGGTCGGCCCCCGTGCGTATATGCGTTCGCGTGATTTTGCCTTTTCCATGAAAACACGCAAGAAGGATGGGAAACCTGGGGATAAGTGGGGCGAGAAGCCCGGTGCCAATATCCGTTGGGCTCTTGACTGTCCGCGCGATGAGGTTCAGATGGCGCTCTATGATCTGCGGGTGGATCCGGGGGAACGGTGGAATGTGGCAAACGATCCGGAATATGTGGCGCTGGCAGACTGGTTCCGGAATAAACTCGGCAATATTGTGCTGGGTGACCGGCGGGCAGAAATCAACTGGTCGAAGGAAAATGATTATGTCATCACCGATTTTGCGCTCGGTGCGGACGATAAGAAGCTGGATATCCCGGCCGAGATCATTCCGGAGATAGAATGAACCGGCGTCATTTTATGGCCCTGACTTCTGCCGCCGCTGCGACAACGGCATGGGCTGAGGAAATAAAAAAAGTTCTGTTTCTCGGCGATGAGGTTATGCTCACCTATAAACCGGATCTGTTGAAGCTGATCGGGGATAAAGCGCAGTGTTCTTTTGCTCTGTTTCCAAAAACCGGGAAGCCGGACTGGGAAGCTTTTTGTAATACGCAGGTCTATGGAAAAGGGTATGACGTTATTCATTTTTCCTATGGTCGCGAACTGATGTTCCATGAAAACGGTAAACCGCGGGCAAAGACGGAGAGACGTGGGGAATTTATACCGGTCTGATTAAAGCGCTCCGGAAATCGGGGGCTTTTCTGGTGGGTTGCACCACAACTCCGGTCCGCGGAAAAATGCCGGGTTATGAAGGTTCTGTTGACTGGAACTACAGTGCGCGGTTTAAGCAGATGCTCGGACCTGACGGGGTTAAGATTAATGATCTGGGCGACTACACGCGTACTCGCTTGTCTGAAATGGTGCAGTATGACTCGAACCTGCCGACGCCTCTCGGTGCCCAGCTGATGGCGGAACAGGTGGCCAACGCTGTTTTGGAAGCATTTAATGAGGGGCAGGATCCAGGTCGGCCGCGTATTCTGATTGTAGGGGATTCCATTGTCGGCGGCTACTATGGCGCTACGCGCAACCGGTTTGCCGGCGAGGCCATTGTGTATTCCGGCGGCACCACCTATAATGATCCGCATCCTGATTGGAAAAAAATAGTGGATGAATATATTGCAAAAGGGGGAGAACGCGGCTGGGACGTGATTCAGTTTAACTGGGGGCTGCATGCCATGAAGCATGTGGATACCGGGAATAAGACGATTGATGCCGATAAACCCGGTGCCCGTATTCAGTTTTCTCCGGAGGAATATATTCAGCAGCTGGAGCTTTTCGTTAAGGAATTAAAGCGGACCGGTGCTCAGTTGGTTTTCGCAACCACCACACCGATTCCTGAGGACTGCCCCGGTTCAATCATCTTTCTGGATCAGTCCGCCTACAATGAACCGGCGAAAAAGCTGATGAAGAGGGAGGGGATTGTGATTAACGACCTTTATGCTTTTGCATTGCCCCGGATGAAGGAGCTGATGATTCCGCGGAATGTTCATTTCACGGCTTACGGTTCCGAGCAGCTGGCGGAACAGAATTATTCGGTGCTGAGCCCGCTGATTTGCGACAGGTGAGAGAGATATAAAAAGCCTCCGCCGGAGCGGCGGAGGCCGGGGTTTGTCTTAGACGAGGAGACGTCTAAATCATAAAGCGTCGGCGGATAAACAGAACTGCTCCTCCGAACATGGCAACCAGTCCGAGCGTCGCCGGTTCCGGAATCACTTCAACGGAGAAGTTATCGACCTCAATACTTTTCATACTGGCCGATGTCATGATGTTGGTTCCTGAAGGATTCCATGCGGTGGAATAACCAGCATAAATCGTGGTTCCTTCGGCAATACCTAGATCCATTGCAGTCATAGTATATGAACCTGTATCATGATTAAGAGTGGCCTCTCCCCAGTATGTGCCATTGGAGACACTCAGGTTCCAGTCAATGCTGAACCAGCTGCCCACTCCGCCGACCGATGTGTCAATGCCGACGTTGTTCCATGTAACCCAGCCTTCTATCCAGGGGTCGGCATTTACACGGTTCCCGATTGCTCCGCCTCGGTTGGCAATGGCATGAGATTGTGAAGATCCGGCCCACCAGTCTGTATTGTCTGTGATGTAAAGACCGAAAAAGTTTTCATTAACGGCCGTTGGAGCGATACCGGTGTGCTCAAGACGAATGTCAGAACTGATTGTACCTGTTTCCGAACCTGTCAGTGAGAAGCCGGTGTCCATGTATGCATGGTAGTTGGCTTCCGCAAGACCACTCAAATTGGCAGTTGTACCACCATTATTGAATAGACTGTTTTGGGTCGCAGTCCATTTCTGGATCCACCCATCGAGGTTTCCGTCGTCGAAGTTATCTCCAAACGATATCGGGGTAGCCTGGCTGATCCCCGCCATCATCGAAATAACTGCAACGGCTGTTGCTGTTTTTTTCATCTTTATGTTCTCCTTATTTTTGAGTCGCTGTCCTTATCATAAATTATATGAGTACGTAAACATCGACTTATTGAGAATCTACATAACGTTGTTTAGTGTTCATATGTATATTATTTTAATATTTAACAGAAATTGAATAATTCACGGAATTGGGTGTTTTGAGTGAGAACGTACACTATCTAATGGGTAGGTTGGCGGCGGCCGGGGCGCAACGGCCGTTTCGGGCAGACGCGGCAAAGAATGGATCGATTCCCCGATTAGCCTTGATCTGAAGGGAGGGATTTCCAATTATCTGCGCTTTTGCATTCAGTCCCAACTATTGAAAAAGGAGGGCTCATGCTCGGAAACGGGGGCATCATAAAATCGGCCATGACGAAACGCGGGTTTAAACACCGCCGGACGGAGGATCAGTTTACGATCCGTGGTGAGTATGCGCGTAATCTGCAGTATGTTTATTCTAGGGAATATCAGACTCGAAGCGGTCTTGTCGTGGATCTGGTTTATTTTTCTGCGGATATGCTGAGTGAAAAACTGGTTATCGGGCTGTACCGGGAAAATCCGACGATTGAGAACGGAATTTATGAAAATAAGACGCGGTCATTGGACCTGCGAAAGTTTGATTCCGCCAATCTGGAGAGTGAGCTGGATCGGTTGATCACACCGATTAAGGACCAAATTTAATCAAGGAGATATAAAAATGAACTATGAAGCACTGTTTGCTGAACGTATCGGTGGAACCCAGTTCGGTAAATCCACCGAAATTTATAAGTTTGAAAAAATAAAACGCGCCAAAGCGAAAGCGCGAGAGCTGCACCCGGATCTCGAGATTCTCGATTTCGGTGTGGGTGAACCGGACCAGATAGCTCCGGCACCGATTCGAGAAGCATTGAAGGTCGAGTGCGATAAACCGGAAAATCGCGGCTATGCTGATAACGGCGGTCCTGACTTTAAGCAGGCTGCTGCCGATTATATGAAGACCTTCTTCGGTGTTGAGGTGGATCCGGCGAAAGAAATCAACCACAGTATCGGTACCAAACCGGCACTGGCGATGCTTCCGCTGGCGTTTGTGAATCCGGGCGATGTTGTGTTTCAGACCGTGCCCGGATATCCGGTGATGGCTACCCATTCCAAGTATCTCGGAGCGGAAGTGGTCGATATTCCTCTGCTTGAAGAAAATGCTTTTCTGCCGGATCTTGAAAAGATTGACCCGGCGCTGGCGGATCGCTGTAAACTGTTTTACATCAATTATCCGAACAATCCGACCGGTGCCGTCGCTACGCCGGAATTCTATGATGAGCTGATTGCCTTTGCGAAAAAACACAACATTCTGATTGTTCAGGATGCTCCGTATTCGACGCTGGTTTATGATTCCGAGCGGACATCGCTGCTGCAGCGTCCGGGAGCCAAAGACTGTGCACTCGAACTGCACTCGATGTCGAAAGCCTACAATATGACCGGCTGGCGTCTTGCTTTCTTCTGTGGCGCTGAATGGGCGGTTAATGCGCTGGCCACGATTAAAGACAACTGCGACAGCGGCCAGTTTCTCGCCATTCAGAAGGCGGCCTGTGCCGGTATTGCGGATGTCAGTCTGGCGGACGGTATTCGTGACCACTATGCGAAACGTCTGCGAAAAATGGCGGAAGTGCTTGCAGCAGTCGGGTTCGATGCAAAAATGCCGGGCGGCACCTTCTTTATGTATCTGAAGGCCCCGAAGGGGGCCGGCGAGGTTACATTTGCCAACGCCGAAGAAGCCTCGCTGTTTTTGATCGAAAACTATGGTATTTCCACGGTTCCGTGGGATAACACCGGACCGTTTGTCCGGTTCGGTGCCGTGTTTGAATCGGCCGGCGAGGAGGACGATGAACGCGTGCTGAATGAGCTGAAAGACCGTTTGCTGAAAGCGGATCTGAAATTTTAAAAAAAGCAAAGGGCGGGAGTGGTTTTCTGAACTTCCCGCCTTTAGTGTGCTCGTATGCTCTGGTTTATTTACAATCTGCTGTTTCCCGTAGTTTTCCTTTTTATGCTGCCGAAGTTTATTTCGCGCATGCTGAAGCGCGGTGGTTATGGGCAGCATTTTGAGCAGCGTATCGGGCACTTCGGACACAGTACAAAAGAAAAGCTGCGGGAACACAGACGCATCTGGGTGCATGCGGTGAGCGTGGGCGAAATTTATGTGGCGCTCCGTTTCATAAAAGCCTATCGGGAAAAATATCCGGAGGCGTATTTTGCGCTGAGTACCACTACATCGACGGCCCACCGAATCGGCCTGAAGGAAATTGATGAACGGGATGTGCTGTTTTATTTTCCCGTTGATCTGCCGGTGATCATCAAAAAAGTACTGGGCATCATTAATCCGCAGCGCATTGTGCTGATGGAAGGGGAATTCTGGCCCAACCTGATTCGGCTGGCGGATAAACAGGGAATTCCCATTTCACTCGTCAATGGCCGCATGTCGGAAAAATCGTACAAAGGCTATAAAAAACTGCGCTCGCTGACGGCGGATATTCTGCGCCGGATTGACCCGATCTGTGTTCAGGGTGAGCTTGATGCGGAACGCATGCTGGGTATCGGGGCTCCGAAAGAGCATGTGCATATGATGGGCACGGTGAAGTTCGATGTCGCCGAGCGTGATCCTGTCGGTGAGGCAGTGGCCGGTGCGGTGATGTGTAAAATCGCTGTTCATGAAGATGCTGTGGTATTACTGGGCGGTTCCACCTGGCCCGGTGAAGAGGACGCGCTCTGTCGGCTGTATAAAAAACTGAGGGCCGATTTTCCGGATCTTTTTATGGTGCTGGCACCGCGCCATGTTGAGCGCGCGCCGGAGGTGATCCGGTGTCTCGAACAGCACGGATTGAGTTTTGTGCGCCGAAGTGAAATCGATACGTTCCCGGCATTGGAAAAGCGGCCTGATGTTTTATTCGTTGATACCACCGGCGAGCTGCGGAATTTCTATTCGGTGGCAGATATCATTTTTGTGGGAAAAAGTCTGTGCGAAAACGGCGGGCAGAATCCGATTGAGCCGGCGATGTATGGGAAAGCGGTTCTGGTCGGTCCGAATATGGAAAATTTCCCGTCAGTTATGCCGGTTTTCCTGAAAAATAAGGCGTTACAGCAGGTGGAGTGTTTCGAGGCTTTGGAACAGACCGTGGAAAACCTGCTGCGCGACCCGTCGGAGCGTACTGCACTTGGGGAACGCGCTTTCCGAACCGTGCAGGAAAATCGCGGGGCCATTGCTCGTACGGTTGAGCTCATCGGCGATTAGGGTGGACGGTTCACGATCTTTTTGCCACTTTTACTGAAATTTTTTACTGGAAACGGATTTACGATGTCTGAGAGCGATATTTATAAGCAACGCGAACCGATCCCGATGGGGAAAAAACCGGAAAAAAAAAGGCGCCGCCGCCGTTCGGATTCCCAGCGTGCGTTTGATGACCGGCCCCGTAAACGGCGGAGCAGAAACAGCGGGTTGCGTCGGTTGATCCATTTAGCGCGTAAGTCGGAAAACGAAAAAATCGTCTGGTCGGTTTTTGGTATCGGGATTCTGCTACTGGTGGTGGTGGTCGCCATCTGGCAGTTTTTCCTGCAGGAACGGCTGATTCGTCAGGAAGAACAAAGTAGTGACTACATAGAAAATCAGACCGTCATTCCGGCCACAAGCCATGAATCGCTCATTCCGGGTTCTGTGCCGACCACCGTGTCAGCCGCGGAATAAATCCCGCAATTTTTCAGCAATTGATGCGCCGGTACTTCCGCTGCGTGCGTAGGGTGGAGGGCTGACTTCCACATCAATCTGTCCGTCGCGATATCCGCTGAAGTGCGCGGCCTGATGTTCCATCATGACCATGCGTAGTTCCTGCTGTCCGGCAAAATAGATGTAGCCGCCGATGAGGGCCAGAATCAGGTTCATGCTCCACAGGCCGTAGACCACAAAAAAAATGCAGAAATATTTACCGATGGTGGCCGCCAGTCGCGTGGCATCCAGTCGAGTGCGTTTCAATGCGAGAGCGGCGCGCAGTACGCGCCCGCCGTCCATCGGGAAACAGGGCAGAATATTAAAAAACAGGAGCACCAGATTAATGGCTCCGATGAAAAAAAGAATCGACGACGCCGTTTGAATGCCGATGAATGTCAACACTGCACCCAGTACCAAACTTACGGCCGGACCGGCCAGTGCAATTAATATTTCCTGTTTGGGGTGTGTGGGCATGTAAGACATGCGGGCAACCCCTCCGAGAATCCCCAGCTCAATATCCTTTACATGCCCGCCCAGCCGGATTGCCGTCAGGGCATGACCCAGCTCGTGGAGGGCGACGCTGGCAAAAATACCCACAACGATAACCAGACCCAGCAGCAGATTCTGTGAACTATAACGCAGGGCCAGCAAGGGTGAAAGAATCAGAAGGGTCATGCTCACCTTGATCGGTATGCCGAAGGCGCTGCCCAGTACAAGTGTGTTGTTTTCCATTTTCATCAAAAGTATATTCCCGGATTGTCAGAAGTCCGACAACCTCCCTCTATGAAGGTTCAAAAACAAGTCGAAACCGTCATTTTATCGTTTAATATCTATAAATTTCATACATTATAATGTGTGAAATAAGTGCAGGAAGCATTTGTTTTCTTGTCAGATGCGTTGACAGGTCGGGGGAAATATCCTTTTATCCGGAAATTCGGATATATGGATAATGAGTGATATTCTTGATATTTTTAAAGCACTGGCCGATGAGGGGCGTCTGCGTATTCTGCGTTCAATTGACCAGGCGGAGCTGTCGGTGGCTGAGCTGGTCCAGGCGCTGGACATGCCGCAGTCGACGGTCAGCCGTCACCTGAAGCCGATGCGTGAAGCGGGGCTGGTGGCGTCGCGTCGGGACGGGACGTCGGTTTTCTACAATCGTGGTGAGCTTTTTCGCGATGAGGCGTTTGCGCGGATTCTGAATGAGCGTCTGAAAGAGATTTCCGTGGCGAATCGCGATGCGGCGGCGGTGGAGCGGGTATTGGATCTGCGGCGGAAAAAAAGTCGGGAATTTTTTGATGAAATTGCCGGGCGTTATGGATCGCTGACGGAACCGGGCGGGGGCTGGCAGGCGCTGGCGGCCGGTCTGGCGGCCGGATTTTCGGGAAAGCGGGTTGCTGATCTTGGCTGCGGTGAGGGTGCGCTGACGTTGTTGCTGGCGCGTTTTGCAGCTTCAGTTACGGCATACGATCAGTCGGAAAACATGCTGAAGCTCGTTTCGGAAAAAGCAAAAGAGCTGAATATCGGCGAACGGCTTGAGCTGAAGGTCGGTAATCTGGAGCATCTGGATTTGAGCGGTGAGGTTTATGATGCCATCTTTATCAGTCAGGCGCTGCATCATACTTCGAATCCTGAAGAGGTTATCGAAAAGGCGGCGGCGGGCCTGTGTGCTGGTGGGCAGCTGATTATTCTGGATCTTGACCGGCATGAACATGAATGGACGCGTGAGGAGTGGGCCGATCAGTGGCTCGGTTTTGAGCGGCTTGAAATCCGCGACTGGCTGACGGATGCCGGTATTGACCCGGTGGTTATCGATTCGCTGCCGGGTTCAACCCCCGATCTTTCGGTTTTAATTGTTGTAGGAATGAAAAAGTAGTTTTGAGTTTTGATTTCCGAATGTTGACAAGGTGGCCGGCGCAGTTTCTTTCTTAAAAAAGATCAGTGTCGTCTGAGCTCTTAACATCGGGAATCTTCAATCTGAAATCATAAATGGAACAGGAGACTTCCAATGGCTGGAAAAAAGAAAGCTTCCAAAAAGAAAGCTGCAAAGAAAAAAGTACAGGACTACATCATTGCGGATATCGGTTTGGCCGATTTCGGCCGCAAAGAGATGGAGCTGGCGGAATATGAAATGCCGGGCCTGATGGCATTGCGTGAAAAATACGGTAAGGAAAAACCGTTGAAAGGCGCACGCATCACCGGATCGCTTCATATGACGATTCAGACGGCGATGCTGATTGAAACGCTGCAGGCTTTGGGGGCGAAAGTACGCTGGGCGAGCTGTAATATTTTTTCGACTCAGGATCACGCCGCAGCCGCTGTTGCGAAAAAGGGGACTCCGGTTTTTGCGGTTAAAGGTGAATCACTGAAAGAATACTGGGAATACACCGACCGGATTCTCGACTGGGGTAACGGTCTGGGGCCGAATGTGATTCTGGATGACGGTGGTGATGCCACTATGTTTGTGCAGGTGGGCTATAAGGCGGAAAAGAATCCGGCTGTTTTGGATAAAAAGCCGGGGTCTGAAGAGGAGGCTGTTTTTCTGGCGCAGGTGAAGACGGCGCTGAAAAAAGATCCGAACCGTTTTTCCCGCATCACGAAAGAAATCCGGGGCGTCTCCGAAGAAACCACGACGGGTGTACACCGCCTTTATCAGCTGGCTGAAAAAGGGGAACTGCTCTTCCCTGCTTTTAATGTGAATGACTCGGTCACGAAGTCCAAGTTTGACAATCTTTACGGCTGCCGTCATTCGCTGGTCGATTCGATTATGCGTGCGACCGATGTTATGCTGTCCGGCAAAGTGGCCGTGGTGGCCGGTTACGGGGATGTCGGCAAAGGATGTGCACAGTCTCTGCGCGGCCAGGGAGCCCGCGTGATTGTAACTGAAATCGATCCGATCTGTGCGCTTCAGGCGGCGATGGAAGGTTATGAAGTTATGACCATGAATGAGGCCTGTCTGCTTGGTGATGTTTTTGTGACCACAACCGGAAACTGCGATGTCATCACCGAGCGTCATATGAAGAAAATGAAGGATATGGCGATAGTCTGCAATATCGGCCACTTTGATTCCGAGATTCAGGTGGAGAAAATGCGGAAATACAAATGGACGAATATCAAACCGCAGGTTGATAAAATCACTATGCCGAAAGGGAACAGCATTATCCTGCTGGCCGAAGGCCGTCTGGTGAATCTCGGCTGCGCGACCGGTCATCCGAGTTTTGTAATGTCCAACAGTTTCACCAATCAGGTGCTGGCGCAGATGGAGCTGTATTGCAATCCCGGAAAATATCCGATCGGTGTATACACACTGCCGAAGATTCTCGACGAGGAAGTAGCCCGGCTGCACCTCGAAAAGATCGGTGTAAAACTGGATACGTTGACGCACAAGCAGGCTAAATACCTCGGTATTCCGAAAGACGGCCCGTTTAAACCGGAGCATTACCGGTACTAAGGTTTCCGGCAGTTGGAAAACAAAAGGCGACTCGTTGCGGGTCGCCTTTTTTCATCTAAACCTCGATGCAATAGGATTCCGTGATTACGTAATCCATACGGGGCGCTTTATCGGGAACCGGGAGATTTTTCAATCGCTGGGCATCGACTGCGAGGCCGATGGTGACGGCGTTGTAAAAAGTGAGCAGGTCATCGTAGAAGTCGAGTTCTTCACCGATTCGGTGTCCTTCATTATCAAACGCAACCCCGGGAACGAGAATGAGGTCGAGTTCGTCGGCATCGGCAAACTCCGGATTGAGCGGTTCGACGGTTCCGTATGTATTGCGTTTGAACGTCTCTCCCATTTTAGCCATGCGGTAGATGCCGAGATTTTCATCGAGGGCGGGGATGTAAAATTCACGCTCCTCCTGCGGCATAATGTGGGTGACGTCGACCTGCTCCGGCTGCGGGGCGTAGGCCCCGATTTTCCTGGCGGCGATATAATCCTTGTGGGATTTCAGACGTTTGACTGCAAGAAATCCGTTTGCTTCCACAATGGGCAGTCCCATGCCGTGGAGCTGATCTTTGATGTATGTGCGTATTTCTTCGGTTGTCATGGATGAGGTCTCCGTTCAGATAAAAAAAGCCATCGCTGCGGCATACAGGATAACCATGCATGCGGCAACCGAGAGCGAGGCGGTTCTGGTTTTCGTTTTAAGCAGCAGACTGCCGGTCAGTGTCAGTACAAAAATCAGCATAACACTCGTCCAGTGTTTGGAAGAGGCGTTGGTCAGCAGGCTGGCTTTCCGCATGGCCACATCGGCTACAAAAATGATCAGCAGGTTAAACATATTGCTGCCGAATACATTACCGACCGCCATATCCAGAAATCCGAGCCGGATGCTGCTGAATGAGATTACCAGTTCCGGAAGGCTGGTGGAAATAGCGAGGAAAATGGTGCCGATAAGACTGGCTTCAAGGCCGAACCCGCCCTGTTCAGGCGGAAGAGCCATACGGCTTCCGAGAATGGAGAGGATAACGCCGCCGCCGATAATAAGTGCACAGAGACAGAGCAGAATACTGTAAAAACGTACTGCCGGCATATGTGTGAGAGCGTCCTCTTCGGGCAGATGTTCCTCCGTTTCTTCGACGGCGTTTTTATGCTGCCGATGTTCGCGGAGCAGCACGCCGAGGTAGAAGAGGGGAAGGGCAAGCACCACAGCTGAACAGTCGAGTCCGGGAATCATCCAGGTTTCGCAGGGAGCGCGGATGTAGGCGACGGCAAAGAGGCCGAGCATGACCAACCCGTAAATAGCGGAATCCATATGCGGACTTTTCATCTCCGTTGGCTTGAAATATCTGGTGAAAAACAGTGCCATAAAAGCCAGAATAAGTAGGTTGAATACATTCGACCCCAGCATGTTTCCGATCGCGAGATCGGCCCCGTCGGCTGCCGTTGCCGCGTTAAAAACGGAGGTCAGCGAGACCACCAGCTCCGGCAGGCTGGTCACCCCCGCCAGAAAAATCAATCCAATCAGTCCGTTGCCCAGACCCGTTCGGCTGCCCAGTGCATCACCGTACATACTCAGTTTAATTCCGGCAGCCACCACCAAGGCTGCTGTAGCGATAAAAGCGAGCACCAGTCCGGATTGCGTGCCGATCAATTGTTCAAAGAATTGCATGTGTCTTTTTGTACACGAGTTTCAATCTCCGGAACAACTCTTATTGACTCAGTGTGACATCTCTAAGGGTTGAAATGGCGCGGTTTTCAGAGGTTGGAAACAGCTAATCTTTGGAAAAGGGGCATTTTTTGCGTTGGCACAGTCGGTGCGTTAAAGCAGATAACCTTATGAAAGGAGTCGAACCATGGATTTGAATAAAAGTACACAGAAGGTACAGGAGGCGCTGCAGCAGGCGCAGGTTAAGGCATTGCGGTACGGGCATCAGGAAGTGGATGCGGAGCATGTGCTTTTTGCATTGCTGGAGCAGGAGAATGGATTGGTTCCGCGTCTGATTGAGACGATCGGTGCTTCGGTGCCGGTGATTACGGCGCGTGTGGAGCAGGAGCTGGAGAAGAAACCGCGGGTTTCCGGGGCGACGGAGCCGGGCAAGGTTTATATTACCCAGCGTTTGAATCAGCTGCTGGTAAAGGCCGGAGATTTGGCGAAAAAACTCAAGGATGAGTTTGTTTCGGTGGAGCATCTGCTGGTGGTGTTTGCAGATGAGCTGCCGTTGCTGAAGGAAAACGGTGTGGATGCAACTGCGGTTTTTCAGGCCTTGGAAAAGGTGCGTGGAAATCAGCGTGTGACGTCGGATAACCCGGAGGGGCAGTACGAGGCGCTGGAAAAATACGGCCAGGACCTGGTGGAAGTGGCGCGTTCGGGTAAAATGGATCCGGTGATCGGCCGGGATGCGGAGATCCGGTCGGTGATCCGTATTCTTTCTCGGAAAACGAAAAACAATCCGGTGCTGATCGGTGAGCCCGGCGTGGGTAAAACCGCGATCGTGGAGGGGCTTGCGCAGCGTATTGTACGCGGTGACGTTCCGGAGGGACTGAAGGAGAAGTCGATCTGGGCGCTGGATATGACGGCGCTGATGGCCGGGGCTAAATACCGTGGTGAATTTGAAGAGCGTCTGAAGGCGGTGCTGCAGGAGATTAAGGCGTCCGAGGGCCGGATTATTCTGTTTATCGATGAGCTGCATACAATTGTGGGCGCCGGAAAAACAGAAGGTTCCTCCGATGCCGGGAATATGCTGAAACCGATGCTGGCGCGCGGAGAGCTGCACTGTATCGGTGCGACGACGCTGGATGAACACCGGAAATATATTGAAAAGGATTCGGCGCTGGAGCGGCGCTTCCAGCCGGTGATGGTGGATGTGCCGAGTGTGGAGGATACAATTTCTATTCTGCGCGGATTGAAGGAGCGTTTCGAGGTGCACCACGGGGTGCGGATTCAGGATGCGGCGCTGGTTGCATCGGCGGTGTTGTCGGATCGGTATATTTCCGACCGTTTTCTGCCGGACAAGGCGATTGACCTGATGGACGAGGCGTGTGCCACGATTCGTACGGAGATTGATTCGATGCCGGCGGAGCTGGATGAAATCACCCGTAAGGTGATGCGTCTGGAAATTGAAGAAACGGCATTGAAAAAAGAAAAAGACGAAGCCTCGAAAGAGCGGCTGGAGTCGCTGCGTCAGGAACTGGCAGATCTGAAGGCGGAAGCGGATTCGATGCGTGCCCAGTGGAATAATGAAAAGGTTGGTATTGAGCGGGTCCGTGAACTGCGTGAAGGGCTGGAACTGGCCCGGAGGGAGGCTGAGAAGGCGGAGCGGGAATATGATCTGGAACGCGTGGCGAAACTGCGGCATGGAACGATTCCGGATATTACGGCAAAGCTCAAAGAGGCGGAAGCTTCGATGGAGCAGAGCGATGTGGCCCTGCTGCGCGAAGAGGTGACGGAAGAGGAAATTGCCGAGGTGATTTCCCGCTGGGCGGGCATTCCGCTGACGAAGCTGCTCGAAGGCGAACGTGAAAAGCTGCTGAAACTGGATGATGTTTTACACCAGCGGGTAATCGGTCAGGATGATGCCGTGCAGGCGGTGGCCGATGCAGTGCTGCGTGCCCGTGCGGGGATCAAGAATCCGAACCGACCGATCGGTTCATTTCTGTTCCTGGGACCGACCGGAGTGGGTAAAACCGAGCTGGCGCGTACGCTGGCCTGGGAGCTTTTTGATTCCGAGACGAATATGGTCCGGATCGATATGAGCGAATATATGGAAAAGCATACCGTATCGCGCCTGGTCGGGGCGCCTCCCGGTTATGTGGGTTTCGAAGAGGGTGGCCAGTTGACGGAAGCGGTGCGGCGGAAACCGTATTGCGTGGTGCTGCTTGACGAAATTGAAAAGGCGCATCATGACGTGTTCAATGTGCTGCTCCAGATTCTGGAAGACGGTCGGTTGACGGATTCTCATGGGCGTACTGTGGATTTCAAGAATACGATCATCATTATGACCAGCAATATCGGTTCGACGCATCTGCTGGACGGTATTGATGAGGGCGGTCAAATTTCGGAGTCTGCGCGGGCTCAGGTGATGGCCGCGCTGCGAAGCCATTTCCGTCCGGAATTTCTGAACCGGGTGGATGAGACGGTGTTGTTTAAACCGCTGAAGCTGGATGAAATTGCCGGCATCGTGAAGTTACTCGCAGAGGAATTGAAGGATCGGCTGCAGCAACAGCGGATCGGGCTTGAAATCAGTGATGACGCCTTGCGGTACATTGCCGAGGAAGGATTTGATCCGGTCTACGGAGCCCGTCCGTTGAAGCGATTTATTCAGCAGTATCTGGAAACGCCGATTTCCCGCAGCATCATTTCCGGGAAAAAAACGGAAGGATCTGATGTTGAGGTGGTTCTGGAGGGAAGGGAATTAATAATCAGGTAGACCATTTCGCGGTAGTAAAAAATACTAGCGAAAATATTGACAAAAACGCATTGCCGACTAATGTGGCGGGATTAGCTTGGGGGAGAAGAGAGGAGGACCATGCTAAGATTCCTGCGTATTACGGGAGTGATCGTTTTTTCGATCCTGGTCGGTGTCAGTACCTACAACATCAAGGAGATGCGGGAGAGCGGCGCGTTGTATGAGCCGTACAACTCAGCTCGCCGCTCGAATATTACCCTGTTGAGTTCTTCGATGCTGGTGCTGTGTGCTTTGGTCGGTTTCGAGATTAACAGTATTCGTCGTCGCCGCGAACATTACCGGCTAGGGGATCATCGGCATCGGGAAGAGCGTCCGGAAAAAACAGAACGTCCGACTTCTTCTTCAATCTATGCAGCACCGCGACAGGTTGATGAATGGCAGATGCGACAGTGTAAACGTTCAAAAACGCGCAAAACAAGATTGAAGAAAAAAGAGAGTGCCGGCGGCGGACTGATCTTTCTACGTGCAATCAGTCTGGCTCTTCCTTCTGTTTATGCGGTTTTGTTGGGGTGGATCCTGATTCAACGGCCGGAGGACGAACTGTTCAGGATGCTGTTGCCGGCACTTGCAGCTATGCTGTTGACGGTTTCGGTGCTGGCTGCCATTGGTATCTTCCGGAAGAAAACCTGGGGGCTTTCATTGGGCTATCTGCTGGCACTCTGTAACCTGCTTATTTTTCCGGTCGGCACGGCCGTCGGTCTTTTCCTGCTACTGGCTCTGGTGGCTTCAGCCGATGCGTTTGCCGAAGCCGCAGCACAGCGGCGGCGTCAGGCCCGTCAGCGCAGTTCGTCCCGTTCGGGTGCCGCCACGGTTTAATGGCGGGCGGCTTCGAAGGTTTCCATAATTCCGGATTCCGGTTTTTTATCGATCAGGCTGAAGACGATAATCAGGATGCTGGAAATGATAAATCCGGGGACAATTTCATAAAGATCGAAAAGACCGCCGTTCAACTGCTTCCATATCAGGACGGTAATCCCTCCGCCGATAATGCCGGCAATGGCTCCATTACGAGTCATCCGTTTCCAGTAAAGGGAAATAATGACCAGAGGTCCGAAGGTGGCACCGAATCCTGCCCAGGCATAGGAAACGAGTCCAAGCACACTGCTGTCGGGTTTGAGAGCAATCAGGCTGGCCAGCACAGCCACGGCAATAACGGTTCCCCGGCTGACCCAGACCAGTTCTTTATTTGATGCTTTCGGCCGGATGATTACACGGTAAAGGTCTTCGGTCAGAGCGGATGACGTGACCAGCAGCTGTGAATCGGCTGTGCTCATGATGGCGGCGAGCACTGCGGCCAGCAGAATTCCTCCAACGATTGGATGGGTCAGTTGATCGACCATAATCATAAAGATTTTCTCTGCGTCGGAAGCGGGGAGTAATTCGGTAAGGTAGATGCGGCCGGTCATCCCGACGAGTACGGCACAGGTGAGGCTGACCGCTACCCAGATCATGGCGATTCGGCGGGCGGGTCTGATTTCCTCCGGCGCCCGGATGGCCATGAAACGGGTGAGAATGTGCGGCTGGCCGAAGTAGCCGATTCCCCAGGCCATCAGTGAAAGGATGGAAACTGCGGTCAGTGTTTCTCCATCAGCATGGGAAAAGATATTGAGAAATCCGGGGCTGGCTGATTTCCAGGCCGTCGATGCTTCGGCAAAGCCGCCCGTTGCATGAATGCCAAGCATGGGGACCGTGATGATGGCGAAGAACATGATCACTCCCTGGAAAAAATCGGTCCAGCTGACGGCCATAAAGCCGCCGAGTGCGGTGTAGGAGATGATGACCGCCACGCCGATCAGCAGGGCGGAGTGATAGGGCAGCCCGAAGACCGATTCAAACAGTTTGGCTCCGGCGACGAATCCGGAGGCGGTGTAGATGAGGAAAAAGACGAGAATGAATACGGCGGACAGTACACGCAGAATTTTATTGTGGTCGTCGAAGCGGTTGGCAAAGTAGTCAGGCAGAGTGATGGAATCGCCGGCGAGTTCGGTATAACAGCGGAGTTTCCGGGCCACGAATTTCCAGTTCAGGTAGGTGCCGATGCCTAGACCGAGGGCAATCCATACGGCTTCCAGTCCCTGGAGGTAGGCATAGCCCGGAAGGCCGAGCAGGAGCCATCCGCTCATGTCGGAAGCCTGGGCGCTCATGGAGGTGACCCATTTGTTGAGCTGGCGGTCGCCGATGAGATAGTCGGAGAGGGATTCGTTTTTTTTGTAGAAATGCGTGCCGATCAACAGCATGAAAAGCAGGTAGGCGGCGAAAGTGATTATTATGTGTAGATTCATCGTGTGTATTTCGTACTGTGTATTCGGTATTGATACAATACGGAATCTCAATTACCCATATAGACCATAATTTCAGGAGACCCTATGAACAAGAAAGCCAAGCAGTTTCTCGCCAGTCTTATAAACAGCATCAGTCCGTCCGGTTATGAGGGGCCGGTAGCTGAAGTATGGAAGAAAGAGGCGGAGTCGTTTGCCTCCAGCGTCTGGACCGATACACACGGAAATTCGCACGCCATTGTAAACCCGGGCGGTTCGCCGGTGGTCATGTTTGCTGGCCATTACGATGAAATCGGATTTCAGATTTCGCACATCGATGATCAGGGCTTCTGCTGGATTCAGGCACTGGGCGGCTGGGATCCGCAGATTGCACAGGGCCAGCGGGTGCAGATTAATACGAAAAAGGGGATTATTCGTGGAGTAATCGGCAAAGTGGCCATTCATCTGCAGTCGCCGGATGACCGGAAAAAAGTTTCTGAAGTGAAGGACCTGTGGGTGGATATCGGCGCAAAGGATAAAGCGGATGCTGAAAAAATGGTGGACATCGGCGATCCGCTCGTTGTGGCGTATGGCTATGAGGAAATGGCCAACGGGTTGGCGGTCGGCCGGGCATTCGACGACCGGGCCGGTGCATTTGTGGTGCTGGAGGCGGCGCGGCAGCTTTCCGGCATGAATCCGGCAGCGGAAATTCACTGTGTAGCCACCGTGCAGGAAGAGATCGGGCTGCGTGGGGCCCAGACGGCAGCGTATGGCATCAATCCGGATATCGGAATTGCGGTGGATGTGACGTTTGCAACGGATCATCCGAATATGGCTGATGCGGTAAAACGGGAGAATCTGATCGAACTGGGCAAAGGACCGGTGATTACACGAGGACCGAATATCAACGCCAAGCTGTTTGACCTTCTGATTGAAACGGCGAAGGCGGAACAGATCCCGGTGCAGATTAATGCGGAGCCGCGCGGAACAGGAACCGATGCCAATGCGCTGCAGCTCAATCGGGCGGGGGTCACGACGGCGCTGGTCAGTATTCCGCTTCGTTATATGCACAGTCCCTGTGAACTGATCTGTCTGAAGGATCTGGAAGCCTGTGCGGAACTGATTGCGAAAACGGTGGATAAAATTACGCCGGAAACAGATTTTGTTCCCTTTTAGAAAGAGTTGAAACCACCGCTTTATTGGCGGTGGATTTTCAGGGAGTTGATTGCTCCGCTGAAACCGGCGGTTTCCATATTGTCGAATTCGCGGAAAACACCGGGGATTTCGCGATGAGTTCCAATACGGATCCGCATGTTGCTGCCATTCAGCGGCGGCTGTCCCGAAACCATTGCAGCATATCTGCGGTTAAGACTGAGAAAAGCCCGTCCGTCTCTGATCCGCAGTTCAATGGTCACCCATTTTTTGTGGAACTTAGTGATGCCGCTACGTGGATTTTCCTGCAGGGTATAGGCGACATTTCCGGTGCGCACACGGGCGAAGACCTGATGATCTTCTGTATAAATGGCAAAACCGTGTCGGTCGTTGCCCTGGGAAATAATCAGACCGTCAGTAAGGAGAAATACGCGGATCGAAACCACCCACTCATCGCCCGCCGGGTCGAGCAGCGAACTGTGCGGAATGTCCAGTCCACGCCCCTCATCCACCACCAGCAGATTCCGGTGCTTTAAGCGTTCGACAAACAGATCTCCGGTGGGCACGAAGAGAGGATAAAGCGCTTTGCTCGGGATAAGCCCTGCTTTTGTACCCTCAAAATCCAGATTCAGCATCAGTCCTCTCGGGCGGGTGTTCCGGTTCCGGGCGAACGCGTTTCCGCAGGACAATCCTGAAAGTGCTGTTGTCAGCATTCCGAGGATTGGACGCTGGGCTGCTCGTCGGGTAATGCGGATTTGTTTTTGCTGTTGTTCTCGCATAGTTCGTTTAGTATTTGCCAAATTCACTTCCAGTAGCAAAAAGAAAAGGTGTGAAACAGTAGGGAAATGCAATCTGTTCAATCATACATTGAGTTAGACGAGAGTTTATTTATCAGCAAAGGTTCTCATCGGGAAACCTACCGCCATCCACAGGATGAAAACATGTGTCTGAAAGTGGTGATTCCCGGAAGCCTTGAGCGCCGGAGATCAAAAAACAGAAAATGGTATAAGCGATTGCGCAGTCTTTCCAAATTTGATGAGACCAACAAAGAGCTGCCGGCTTATCAGGAGATTGAACGGCAGGGCATTCAGATGACCCATATCCCGAAATTTTACGGAATGGTCGATACCAACCGGGGGCGTGGGATGTTGCTGGAGCTGATTCAGAACGAGGACGGAACGCGGGCCCGCTCTTTGAGAGATCATCTCGATCAGGCAAAAGATATAAACCGCTATGAAAAACCGTTGCTGGAGCTGGGGCAGTACTTAATAGAATCTGCTCTCGTGATTCGGGATTTTTCTGTGCGTGATCTGCTGGTGAAAGAATTCCGTGACGGGCATTTAAAAATGTATGTGGTTGATGGATTCGGTGGACATACCATGATTCCGCTGAATCGTATCCGGATCTTTGCACATGCCGCGGCAAGACGTCGGGTACGCCGGTTTTTCAGAAATATCGCACAACGCTATCCGGGGCTCTCAGCACTTGAAACGAAATTATAGGTATCGACCATTTGTGGCTGGCGAAACGGGACTTCTTTCTCCGGATCAGAATCGCTCTGCGGATTTTTTCTGTTGTTTTGTTTCGGTGTGTTTACTATTCATCGAATTTTTAACATACCTACTGATCTTGAAGGGGTGCGACATAGAGTCGGGATGCTGATGTGGAATTAATATCAATAAAGAGACGTAATAAAATTCGCTTTTATGCCAAGGGGTTTGCTCAGCATGTACTGGTTCCGAATGCATGGTTCCGGAGCCGGCTGGCCAGTAAACTGGCGCGAATCAATCGGTATGACCCACAATGGATTCAGGAACGGGTGGAGTATTACAATAAACTGAATGCCGCATTTAATGTTTCTGCCCAGGCTCTTGATTTAAAATCGATCCCGTCGACCAAACAGACCGCCTATTATTATGATATGCGGGCGCTGCTCAGGCATTATCCTCCCTCCTGCCGAATTGACTATAAATTCGGGGATAATCGCGATACTGCAGAAATCCCGACTTTGGTTAAAAGCCGCGCTGTCGGGGCGGGAAATGATAACAATGTCCTGTTGAAGCTGAATCAGGTGCGTCATTTTATGACGATTAAAGACCGGGTTTCTTATGCGGATAAAAAAAATATGCTGGTGTGGCGGGGGGCTGCCAGGCAGCAGCACCGGAAAGATTTTCTCGTGAAATTCTGGAATCATTCGCTTTGTGATGTGGGACAGGTCAATTCTCCGGCCCGGGGAGGAAAGGCGGAATGGGTAAAACCCAGAATGTCGATTGCCGAGCAGTTGAATTATAAATTTATTCTCTCTATCGAAGGGCACGATGTTGCTACCAATCTGAAGTGGATTGCGCAGTCGAATTCGCTGTGTTTTATGACTCGTCCGAAATATGAAACCTGGATGATGGAAGGACGGTTGGTTGGCGGGCAGCACTATGTTGAGCTTCGGGAGGATTATGCGGATCTTCCCGAAAAAATTGAGTACTACACGCGGCATTCTGAAGAGGCGAATGAGATTATCAATAATTTGCAGGAATATTACAGGCAGTTTCAGGATCCGGTCCGCGAGGAGTTGATTTCGCTTTTGGTGCTGAATAAATATCTGAAGCTTTCAGGACAGATTGCGGAAGTATGAATGAGGACATCGCGAAATGAAGCCTGAACTGGCATTCTGTCTTTTTAAATATTTTCCATTCGGAGGATTGCAGAGCGATTTTCTGGCGATTGCTTCAGCGTGTCAGCGGCGCGGTTTCCGTATTGTAGTTTATACCCGGTCCTGGGAAGGGGATATCCCTGATGGATTTGAGGTGCGTCTGATTTCGGCGAATGCTTTGAGTAATCATGGGAAGGCGTTGCGTTTTTCGCAGCAGGTGACGGAGGAGTTGATGCAGCGTCCTGCGGCGGCGGTAGTGGGTTTCAACCGGATGCCCGGTTTGGATATCTATTTTGCGGCCGATAACTGCTATGCTGCTAAAGCGGCAACGCAACGGGGTTTTCTGTATCGGCTGGGCCGCCGTTATAAAACCTATGCGGCGCTGGAAAAGGCGGTTTTTGATCCGGAGTCCGCAACGGAAATCCTGCTTATTGCCGAGCGGCAGCAAGCGGAATTCTGTCAGTATTATGGAACGCCGGCGAAACGTATGCATCTTTTGCCGCCGGGGATGAATCGGAACCGGTCGCGGCCGGATAACGCCGAAGAGATTCGGCGAACCGTCCGGGAACAGCTCGGTGTGCGGAAAGGTGAAATTATTCTGATTCAGGTGGGATCCGGTTTTGTCACCAAAGGGGTTGACCGGTCCATTCGGGCGTTGACTTCGCTGCCGTCTGAACTGAAGAAAAAAACGCGTTTGCTGGTGGTCGGGAAAGATCGTTCGGCAGCATTTCGACGTCTGGCGAAGAAACTGGGGGAGGAGGATCGTGTTGATTTTCTGGGTGGACGTGATGATGTGCCCTCGCTTTTGCTTGCGGCGGATTTGATGATTCATCCGGCTGTTAACGAAGCAGCGGGAATTGTATTGCTCGAGGCCCTTGCGGCCGGTTTGCCGGTACTGTGCTCTGCTGCCTGCGGGCATGCGGTTCATGTGGAGCGGTCCGGCGGCGGACTGGTTTCTCCGGAGCCGTTTGATCAGGAGTGGCTGAACCGTTCTTTACTGAAACTTGTTTCCGAGGCGACGACGCTGCCTGCTTTGGGCCGTGCGGGGCTGGCTTATGCAGAAAAGACCGATTTCTACAGCCAGCATGAACGGGCTGCGGAATTTATTGCAGACGTGGTCAGGCGGAAAAGCTGATGGTGTACCTAAGGGAAGATTTCAGGAAGGCATGGAAAGGAAAAGATCCTTTCGATGCTGCAGATGCGCTTGAGGGCGAAATTTTCCGTGCAGTTAAAACGCGTCGGACGCTGCGCTTTCAACTGAATGGGAAAAGCTATTTTGCGAAAATTCATCATGGTGTCGGTTGGGGTGAGATTTTTAAAAATATTTTGCAGTTAAAAATGCCGGTGTTAGGTGCGGAAAATGAATGGGCGGCGTTGCGCCGGCTTAAGGAGCTCGGGGTTGATACCATGGAACCGTGTGCCTACGGACGTCGCGGAAAAAATCCGGCAAAATTGGATTCGTTCATCATTACTGAAGATCTGATTGAGACCGAGAGCTTAGAGGATTTCTGCCGCGACTGGCCCCGGAATCCTCCGCCCTTTGCTTTGAAAAAGGCGCTGGTTGAAAAGCTGGCATGGGTGAGCCGGGTGATGCATGAAAACGGAATGAATCATCGTGACTATTACATTTGCCATTTCCTGCTCGACGTTTCCTGCGGACGGGAAAATCTGGATCCGGATAATTTGAAAGCATCGTTGATTGATTTGCATCGTGCTCAGATTCGGAAAAAGACGCCGAGACGCTGGGCGGTGAAAGATGTTGCCGGACTTTATTTTTCCGCAATGGATATCGGTTTGACCCATCGGGATATATTACGGTTCGTGAAAGTGTACGCGGATCTGCCGTTGCGGCGGGCTTTGCAGGAACGAGCCGGATTCTGGGCAGCCGTTAAGCGGAAAGCTGAACGGCTGTATGAAAAAGAACACAGGAATCCGAAGGGGTAAAAACAGGTTAATGAAAACGCTACGGTTATATTGGTCCCGTTCTAAACCGAATTTCGGCGATTGTCTGTCTCCGATTATCTGTGAAATGGAGGCCGGATGCAGGATGGTCTATGCCAAGAAAAACCGCTGTGATTTAGTGGCTGTAGGCAGTTTGCTGGATCGGTTTCACGAACATGTTTTTCATCGTAAAATTCATGTCTGGGGAACGGGATTCATTGAAGAACAGGCGTCGCGTAAGGCGCGGTTCCATTATCATGCATTACGGGGGAAAAGCAGCGCATCGTTATTAAAAGGATGTGATGTTCAGATTTTCGGTGATCCGGGATTGCTGGCAGACCGTATCTGGCCGGAGCTCAAAGTCCGTCCCAAAAAATATCGGGTCGGTGTTATTCCACATTATGAGGACCGGTCGCTGCCTCGTCTAAAGGAGTTTGTGAATGCGATTCCCGGAGCCAAAGTGATTGATGTGTTCGATGAAGTGCGCGGCGTTCTTCGCATGATTGCAGAGTGTGAATTTATTTATTCCTCCAGTTTGCACGGGTTGATTGTTGCAGATGCCTTCGGGGTTCCGAATGCATGGGTTAAGCTTTCGGATCGTGTGCGCGGAGATGATTTTAAATTTATTGATTACTACAGTGCTTTTGGTTGGGAGAGAGAACAGGTCAATCCGGTAGATTTATTATCGGGGGTGGAATCTAAGTATATAGAATCTCTGATGCAGCGCTATTCCCGTACCGGGATTGAAATGCTGAAGGATAATTTATCTGCGGCGTTTCCGTTTCGTCCATGATGCTGAGTTTCCGGGGATCGTCATTTATCGGATATTGTTGATGAGAAATTTATTTCTGAAAGAGGAAGAATAATATTTGCTGGAGAACAGGTTTGATCTGACACGGGATGCCGACTGCTGATTGGCTTGGGCTTGTTTTTCGTGATCGTTCACTTTTAACTCCAGCTAAAAAAAACGGGACTCATAACTATGCTGCAAAAAATAAAATATCTATTTGATCATTCCACTACTCGTCCGGTTTTCGTGATTGGAACGGGACGGTCAGGTACACATTGGCTTGGGTATTCGCTTGGAAATCATCCGGAGGTTCGGGCTACCGTTGAGGATAAGCCTATGTTTAATCTTTCCACGAGAATGGCTCTTAATCCGGCTCTGGAGGATAAGTTGTTTAAGCCTCTGGTCCGAGCGTACAAGTGGCAGCTTTTTAAATCAGCGCCTCGACTGTATATGGATAAAACGCATCCGAATATCTGGATTGCGGAGAAGTTGCTGGAGGCTTTTCCGAATGCTCTTTTTCTGGGAATAGAAAGAAATCCTTACGCTACCGTTGCCAGCATGATGAAACATGGAGGGGTTTCGGCATGGCACAAACGCTGGCGGGAATTTCCCATACCGAATCGCTTTCTCGGCATTACTCAGGATCTGGCGGATCGTTATGACCGGATTCCGTTTGCCTCTCAGTGTGCAATGAGATGGTTGGCTCACCATAATAGAATGAATGAACTCAGAGGAACGCTTGGAGATGCGTTTCTGCTGATTACATACGAATCATTCGCACATGATACAAAAGCTACAGTCGATACACTGAAACAGTTCCTGGCACTGAAGTCTCCTGTTCCGATTCCGGAGGTAAAAAAAGATTCTTTGAACAAATGGAAGCATCAGCTTTCTGATTCCGAGCTGGCCGATATTCAGAAAACAGTTGGTTTTTCTCCTGATAGCGTCCGCGATTAACAGGAGAAATTGTCTGACGGGAATCGGCGAACTGTTGCTGAAAAGCGGTACGGGTTATTTTTAGCGTTTATCAGAACGTGCATTAGACCTTGCCCGATGCCGGTTATGAACAGGCTTTGTTTTGGCTCGGATCGCAGTGTGTGATAAATCTATTGTCTTCAGTTGTTTGCCGGTAGAGCCCGCTCTTTTTTTCTTGTTTTATGACCGCATGCTGGTGGCAGTCGCTACCTTGAAACTGTGGGGATATCGGAATTCCCGCTTTATTGCAGCCAGCTTCTTTAGGGTGGAGTCGCTTTATTTCAAATGATAGAAACGGGACATGAAGTTTATGAATAAAGTTTTTCGAACGGGCTTTGAACGGTTCGCCCCCTATTTTTCTCTGCTCAAGCCGGTTAAGAAGCAGTTTATTATCGGTATTCTGATGGGGGTTTTGTACGGTCTCGCCAGTGGTGCGGGGCTGCCTTATCTTACCAAAGTTCTGATTCCCGTACTTACGGCCAAGCCGTTGCCGGATACGTTGATCCTGATCGGCTATATTTCCATTTTTCCCGTGGGGATGTTTTTGCGGGCGGTTTGCGGTTATTTCAATACGTATCTTATGGCCTATTGCGGGACGCGGGTACTGCTTCGGCTGCGCAGTAATGTCATGGGGAGGCTTCAGGAGCTTCCGCTCTCCTTTTATCATGAGAATACGGTGGGAGATCTGATGGCGCGGGTGACCGGAGATACAGGTGCGCTGCAGCAGGTGCTGACGCAGGTTTCGAATGATCTGATTAAACAGCCGGTGACGCTGGTTGCGGCTGTGGGCTATCTTATTTTTCTGGCAATCAGTGAACGGGAGGCTTCTTTTCTTCTGATGTTTCTGGCAACGGTTCCGCTGATTATTCTTCCGTTGAGGATTTTCGGAAAGCGGGTGCTCAAGCGGGCGAAGCAGGTTCAGAACCAAAGCGGAGATATATCGAATTATGTGTCTGAAAATCTGAATGCTGTTAGAGAGGTCCGTGCGTTTAATCTCCAGCAATCTGAAATGGCACGTTTTGATCAGGCGCTCGAAAACTTTGCGACCTATTCGATGAAGGTGGTGAAGTACAGTAAAATTATTCGTCCGACGATTGAGGTCGTCGGTGTGGTGTGTGTGACCGGAGCGGTGGTTTATATGCTGCAACGCGATATTTTTGCGATTGCGGCTTCCATGCTGGTGGCACTTTATGTGGCGTATGAACCGGTGAAAAAATTCGGCGAAATTCATGTGCTGTTCAAACGGGGGAGGCGGCTCTGGATCGTGTGGAGTATATTCTGCATGCGGAAGACCGTGTTCCTGAAGCGGATCATCCGCAAACGATAGGCCCGGTTCGCGGTCGGGTGGATTTTGAGAATGTGAAATTCCGGTATCTGGATGAATGGGTGCTGAAAGATGTGAATCTGTCCTTCAGTCCCGGTTCAGTGGTGGCCCTGGTGGGGCCCAGTGGAGCGGGAAAAACCACGATTGCGGATCTGATTCCCCGTTTTTATGATGTCCAGCAGGGCTGTGTTAAGGTGGATGGCGTGGATGTCCGGGCTATATCAAAACATGAGTTGCGTGAGCATATCTCCATCGTTTCGCAGGATACCTTTCTGTTTAATGATTCCATTCTGGAAAATATCCGGCTCGGAAAACCCGGTGCTTCGGATGAGGAGGTCCGGACCGCGGCCCGGCAGGCTTTTGCCCATGATTTTATTCTGGAGCTTGAAGAGGGATATGACACGGTGGTTGGTGAGCGCGGAACCCGGTTGTCGGGAGGGCAGAAACAGCGTATTGCCATTGCGCGTGCGTTTCTGAAAAATGCGCCGATTCTGATTCTCGATGAAGCGACATCCGCTTTGGATTCAGAAAGCGAAAAGAAAATTCAGACTGCGCTTGAGAAACTGGTGAAAGGGAAAACCGTTTTCATGATTGCCCACCGTTTTGCCACCATTCGCATGGCGGATACCATTGTGGTTATGGAAGACGGTCATGTACGCGGTGTCGGCAGTCATAGCGAGCTTTATGAAAAGGATGAGCTTTATACCAAACTATATAACCGGCAGTTCATTGATTAATGCGCAAACTGACTAAATATCTTTTATCGGACTTTCTGACCATTTTCGGGACAGCACTGCTGCTGATCACATTTGCGTTCAGTATCGGCACCATGTACAAACTGATTGACTACATGGCCAAGGGACTGCCGCTGGGTGTGATCGGGCAGTTTGCGGTTTACACTCTGCCGTATTCCCTTTCATTTACGATTCCGATCAGTGCCCTGTTTTCGACGCTGCTGCTTTTCGGGCGGCTGTCTTCCGACAGTGAGCTGGCGGCCATGCGGGGCGGGGGACTGAGTCTCTGGCAGATTTCATCGCCGATTATTCTGTTTTCCATGTTTCTCAGCATCATCTGCTTTTACAACAGTTTTACGATCTATCCCAAAACCACCTTTGCGGCGGAGCGCCTGAAAAAGAATGCGCTGAGTATGGGCGTGGAGGATCCGATCAAGCTGCTGGAGGAGGGACGGTTTATCCGTGATTTTCCGGGCTATATGATTTATGTGGGCAATAAATACCGGAACAAGGTGAAAGATCTTGTGGTGTATAAAACAGACCGGAGCAGCGGTGAGATTACGGATACGCTTCGGGCTGACAGCGGTATCCTTACCATTGATGAAGAAAATATGATCCTCAAAATCGATCTTTTTGATGTGCGTATGGAAATTGCCGATGCTAAGGAACCGGGTAAAATCCACTATATGAGTGCTAAAAAGCATCCGATTCGTGTGGATCTGAATGATCTGACCCAAACCGGTTCAGTTCGCAAAAAGCGTAAATATCTGGATTTCCGGGAATTGGTTTATGTCATACGCAACCCGGAGGCCGATTTGGGCTGGATGCGAAAATATGATATGCAGGTGGAGCACGGCCGCGACCTGATCGAATTTCATCAGCGTATCTGCCTGGCCGTTGCGCCGCTGATGTTTGTATTGGTGGCGATTCCGCTGGGGATTACTTCGCACCGAAAGGAATCGTCGATCGGGATGCTGATGAGTCTGGGTATTATGTTTGTTTATTACGTCTTTATTATTCTTTCTGACACTTTCGACAAAAAACCGCAGTATTATCCCTGGCTGCTGCCGTGGGTTCCGATTGTTCTCGGTCAGGTCTACGGGCTGATTATGATGCGCCGGGCAAATTAACGGGGAATATCAAAGGAAACGAGGTTTCCGGTCCTTGGAACTTGCCATGCCCGGAGGCCCTTAGTATCTTCCTCGTTCTTCCCTGAAAAGGGAAGGGAACGAGACGGTTCCCGGCAGGCGTGTTGAGCGTCGGCATCCGGATGACGAAATCGGGTTAACCCCGTCAGGGCCGGAAGGCAGCAGCGGTACACCATGTTTTTCGGGTGTCCGGACCCGCTGGCGGGAGCGACTGCCGGGGGCCCTTTCGTTCTCTTGTCTGCAGGAAACTTTTTATTATGGCCTATGAAGTTCTAGCACGAAAATGGCGCCCGCAGCAGTTCGCTGATGTTGTGGGGCAGGGGCATGTTACCCGCACGCTCACCAATGCCATCGAGACCGACCGCGTGGCACATGCCTATATGTTTGTCGGTTCGCGCGGAACCGGAAAAACCACCTCAGCCCGGATTCTTGCCAAAGCGCTTAATTGCGAAAAAGGTCCGACTCCGTATCCGTGCGATCAATGCGATTCCTGCAGGGAAGTTATGGCCGGCAACAGCCTCGACGTTATTGAAATCGACGGAGCGTCGAATAACGGGGTTGATCAGGTGCGTGATCTGCGCGACAACGCCCGCTATGCTCCGGCGCGCGGACCTTACAAAATTTACATTATTGACGAAGTGCATATGCTCTCCACGCAGGCGTTCAACGCGCTGCTTAAAACGCTGGAAGAGCCGCCGGAACATGTGAAGTTTATATTCGCGACGACCGATGTGCATAAAGTGCTGCCCACGATTCTCTCCCGCTGTCAGCGGTTCGATCTCCGCCGGATTTCGGTGCAGGATATTGTTGATCGTCTGCGCAAAGGCTGTGCGGAAGAGGGAATCAACATTACTGAGGATGCACTGCTTGCCATTGCCCGCGGAGCTGAAGGCGGTTTGCGCGATGCTGAATCGGCGTTGGATCAGATTATCTCTTTTCGCGGTAAGGATATCGGCGAAGACGATGTGCTGGCTGTTTTCGGGCTGGTTTCCCGGCATGTGCTTGAAAAGCTGACCGTGGCCATTCTAAAGTCCGATGTGCCGGCCATTATTCAGATTGTTTCTGAAATGGATCAGGCGGGCAAGGATCTGCAGCGGGTGGTGATGGAGCTGCTTGAAAACTTCCGGAATCTGCTGGTGGTGATCTATGCGCAAAACGGGGCTGCTGCCTTGGAACTGCCTGAAGCGCAGTTGGAATTCTATAAACGTGTTGCCTCCGAAACCGAAGCCGGGCGCGTTTTGAAAATTATCGATGCGCTGATCGAAACCGATGGTCGTATGCGCTACGCGCTTTCCAGAAAAACGTTGCTGGAAACCGGACTGATCCGCTGCTCGCGGGCAGCCGAAACCGCCACGATTAACGAGCTGCTTAAACAGGTGGCCGAACTAAAAAAAAACTTTAAATCCGGCGGAGCACTAGCTGGATCTCCTTCAGAAACCACGGTTTCCTTCGGTACAGCCGGACAAAAAAAAAAGATAGCTCCTGCCGGTGAGGTTGAACTGCTGCTTAAAAAGTGGCATGAGATTATCCGCCAGGTCGGCAAAGCTGATCCGCTCGCCAGAAGCTGTCTGCTGAATACCGCGCCGCTGCAGACTTCGGAAACGCAGTTGGTCGTGGGCTATGATCCTGAATTTTCCAAAGATCGGGATCGGCTGGAGGATAGCCGGGCAAAGTTGGCGCTGACCCGTTCGGTGGAAAAATATCTGGGCCGAATGCTTTCCGTTACCTACGAGCCGCTCAAGGCCGACGATCCGCGTCCGTTGCCGGCAGACCGTTCTGTTTCGAATTCGGGGTCCGAAAATACCGTAATGCTCACTAAAGAACAGCAATGGTATGCAAACCCCGTTGTCAAAATGGTTGTTGATGCATTTAATGGGGAGATTACCGATATAAGGGAGTGACGCACAGCGAATCCGACATGAAAACCGCTGCACACATTTTGAACAGAAAACTCAAACCGTAAAACGGGAACTTAATTATGAACATGATGAAAATGATGAAGCAGGCGCAGGACCTGCAGAAAAATATGAAGAAAAAGCAGGATGAACTGGCGAAAACCGAAGTCCAGTTCACTTCCGGCGGCGGTATGGTTACCGTGACAGCCACCTGCGATATGAAAGTCCGTTCCATCAAAATCAATCCGGATGCTGTTGATCCGGACGACGTGGAAATGCTTGAAGATCTTGTGCTCGCCGCTGTCGACGGATGCATCAGTTCCGCGCAGGAAACTATGGCGAAGGAAATGAGTAAGCTCACCGGCGGAATGAATATTCCCGGCATGGGCTTTTAACAGAAAACCGAAGTACGATCTTCGGATTTCAGGGTGTTCTGCGAATGCAGCATTTGGTTCCTCTCGATAATCTAGTGGCGGCGCTCAGCCGCCTTCCCGGCATTGGAAGGCGCACGGCCGAACGTATGGCCATGGCGCTGGTGCAGGACAGCAAAGGATTGATGCGTATTCTGGCCAATGCGCTGCTGGAGGCTGATGACGCTATTGCCAACTGCGAGCGTTGCGGAAATGTAACGCTTTCGGCCGTCAATCCGTGTGAGCTCTGCACGCGGCACCGTAAGGATGGTCACATACTCTGTGTGGTGGAGTCGCCCGCCGATATCATGAAGATTGAAGAGTCGGGCGGTTTTCTGGGGCGCTACCACGCCCTTATGGGCCGGCTTTCGCCCATGCATGGAACGGGTGCGGCAGATCTGAGGGTCGATCAGCTGCTTGCCCGTATTGCCGATGAAAAAATCACAGAAGTGCTGATTGCACTCGGCACCGATGTCGAGAGTGATGCCACCGCCAGTTATCTCAGAGAAGTGCTGTCGACACGGGATGTCCGTGTTTCGCGGATCGCCTTCGGTCTGCCGTCCGGAAGTGCCATCGAATATTCCGATGCTGCGACGCTGGCGAATGCAATTTCCGGGCGTCGGAAATTTGATTAATTCCATTTTTTTACCGCGTATGAAATCTGCAAGTTATTGGTTTCCAGGCACTGGAAAAAATCAGGATAAAAAAGTTAATTTCGGGGTGTTGACAAGGCGGAGGATTCCTGTACCTTATGCGCCTCTTTTACGAGATATCCGGCGTAGCTCAATGGTAGAGTAGGTGACTGTTAATCACTTGGTTGCTGGTTCGAGCCCAGCCGCCGGAGCCACTTTAAAACCCTGTTATCTTCAGTGATAGCAGGGTTTTTCTTTGTCTGTTTGAATTTACTGACTCCGCCCTTGTTTCCTGATAACTTCCGATATTTTCTGATGATTTGACGAACAAATGACGAACTTCTATTGACACACCCCGTCTTTCCTGTACCTTCCCACCATCAGCCGAACGGCCGATCCGGAGTAGTGCCCGGGAAACAATAGAAGGAAATCCAATGAACTTTTGCCGTCCAGATCTGTGGGCGAGCCCAATCTTTCGGGCTCGGCACTACCCTGCATTTCTGGGCGGCTCTTTTATTGGAGAAACAAATGAGCAAGAAGTTTGTGATCGAGATTAGCGACGAATATTACAAAGAACTCGACATCGTCGATTCTGAATGGCCAGCAGTTATTCAAGAGGTTGTGGTGTGCGGTGCGGTTGCTTTGGTTGAAAGTTGCGGCGACCATGCCGAGGAGCGGTACGAGCAAGTTGTTGTCAAGGAGCTTATTGAACTTGATTCTCTCGCAACGGCATCTTTCTTTGTATGAGATTTTTCCGAGCAAGCAAAGTTATCACCAAAAAGATAACATGATTCCGTACAGGAACGACTTTGTCAGTCGTGTTATATCATCCGAATGCGAAGCTTGCGTTTTTGATGATCATGCGCGCAGTCTGGCATTCCACAATAAGCCAATTAGAATAACTATCAGCGAATCAAAAGTGGAGTTTCCTGAGATATGAGGAAATAAGATCAGATGAAAAAAGAAAAACTAATACTAACAACATCTGAGGCAGCGGAGTACCTGGGCATTAAGTATCGGGAAATGACGCGGCTGGTGAAGCAGGGGCATGTTCGGCGGCAGCGTGGATTCAAGAATCCGATGAAGTTTTCGCGTATGGAGCTGAACCGCTATTTGAGTGAGGGGCAGACGTGGGGCGGTCCGTCGGCTCGGTTCGGAGGGCGCGAGCAATGATCTGGTTTATATTGTTCATATTTCTGTTGGCTGGTTGAAATCTTAATGTGCGCATTGTGTCGCCTCCTCAAGTCTGGACGGCTTTCTTATTCATCCAGCACGTACGGCGTATAGCCAACGGATCGGCGCAGGGGATATTCGGTATCGCCCATGACCGCATCCATGACACCATTAACCGTATTGCGCCCGCCCTCGTATGGGATGCCCGTTGCCTTGCCGGCGACGGCTGCGGTTTTGTCGGCCACATAGAGCAGATCCGCGAGATCGAATTCGCCGTCGTCCAGCTCGCGGGATAGACGGCCTACAGCATAGACTACATCTTGCCCGATGTCCCCGAACGGTGTTGCAGTCAATCCAGAGGCCGAACGTATGTCATGACTGATTATGGCCGCAATAACAGCATCGGCGATGTCGCCGGCCAGAAAGAGCCGGTTCATCGATCCCAGCAAGGCCGCACGCAACTGGTCTTCCTCATCCCAGCGGAAACCGCTTGCGATAAACTGGAACAGCATCGGCAACAGGAAGTGCCCGATAAAGACGCGTTTCCACGCCTCCTTGCTCTTGCCCCTGGTTCTGGCCAGTTCGCGCACACCTGCCGACACGCTGCGGTAGTAGCTGATCGGAGAGGTAGAGAACATCGTCAAAAGCTTCTGGATCGATCCGCCGCGCTGGAAATGTCCTAAATCCATTACATCGCCCGATTGCTGCGTGCGCCTGGTTGTCATTTCAAATTGCGCGAGGGCTTCGCGTTTGGCCGCTGCATCGGATTTTCCCGCTTTCTTGGCGAGGTTGTAGTGGTGCAGGTAGACGGGATAGCCGCCGATCAGGATCGCGCCCGCATCGCCGAGCTGCGTCATGATCATGAGTTTGTCCGTGAACGACTTTGCGCCGGCCAATGCCTTGGGAACACTCGAATGCAGAGCGAGAACGACATCGCGCTCGTGTCCTTTCTGGTAACGGTCTTTCATGAAATCCGACTGCATTAGCGTTACAATGGCCTCTTTCGGGTTCTTCCAGAACTCGGCCTCGCCCTTCGCCCATGCACCGGCAGGCATGTCCATCGCGTATGCGGGGATACTCGATAGCTGCTTGAAGAAGATCGGGGCTTTCAATCCGATAACGGCCTTGGTGAACCGGGCGCGGAATCGGTCGAGCGCACGCATGGTCACCATTGCGTCTACTCCACCGGCGGCGAAATGGTTCAGCTGCGTATTGAGCGCCTGCAACGCCTTTACGCCGTGGTGCTCGCGGATCACCTCCGCAACTTCCGGATCTCGGAACACACCGTTCATAAGCCGCATGGGTTCCGCCCAGGCTACGAAGTGGCTCATATTCTCGATGTGCATCATCAGCACGGCATCGCCGTCCATAAGCTCGAAGTCACGCAGATTGGCAACACGCGCTTTTACACTCATGTTTGTGACGGCCCGGCGTCCCTGCGCCGCACGCTGCTGCGGATTCATGTCCTGCACATCACTGCCGGAAAGATGCCGGTAGACCGGGCTGTAGTTTTCCGTAAAGGGCATGTTCACAAACCAGAGCTTTCGATAGGTGGGATTTATGACGTGATAGAACTCCGGATAGAACTCCTCCAACTGCCACCGCGCCCAAGCCAGCACCTTGGTGCCAATAAACTTTTCGAGCTTCTTTTCCATTTCCAGCGTGTAGCCGTTTTTCTCAAGAGCTTCTTCAAGGGTCTCGTCCTGGAATAGCTGCCAGAGTTTATAGGCCTGATTTTTGGAAAGGATCATTTCTTCGCCAAAGTGGAAAATGCCGGTCTTTTCGTGTTCGCGGCTGTTTTCGGCAAAGAGCTTTGCCACGTCCTTTTTGGTCTTCACGCCGAAAATACGCATGGCCGCATTCGTCACCTTTTCGGTCTGCTGGCGAATGATCCGGTCTTTTCGCACACTCGCGTCATGGGCAAGCCGTCCGAATTTACGTGCTGTCTTTCCACCAAGAATACCCGCGCCCGACTGGTCGAATTTATCAAGCAAAAACTCGAAAGACTGGTGGAAGGTGTCGAACGTATCCAGAGCCTTGATCCATTCCGGCGTGTTCTGGTCGTAACTGCGCTTGCGGCGGCTCGTGGCCGATGTGCCGTAGCCTTCGAGGCCGCCGAACTCGTCAAAGGCATTTGCGCGGTCGTGGTCGCGCTCCTGCCGGAACATGCGCTGCTCGATCTCGTGAATGGTCTTGCCGTCGCGCACAAGGTCGGTCAGCTCCTTCGAGGCGCGTACCACATGGGCGAGACTGCGCGAACGTCCGTTGATGTCGGAAAAGTTTTCGTATGCCCATAGCTTACGCGCCAACTGGTCGCGCTTCTCGATCATGCGCACCACTTTCTTTTCGTCGGCATTCGCCGCGTTTTCGAGCGTATCAAGCTCATGGTTCATTTCCTCGATTTCGGCCTGTAGGTTCCATATGATTTCCGAACTCTGTGCAACGTCCCGAACCTTCCATGCATCACGCACAAAGCCGAGTGCCTCGTGTTGGTCCGGGGAAAGCGGATCGCCGCGAAGTACCTTATTTTTCCCGACTTTGGGCATGCGGTTCTTGATAATGTCGTCCATGTAGGCGACGGCGTCGCGCCGTTCGGCCTCGGTGAAAATCCGGTCAATGTCGGCGACGGTCTCATCGAACCATTTGGCACGGGTCTTGTCCGATGCGGCCTTGATGAGGCGAAGGGACTTCTTTCGCGCCTTTGCCGCCGCGTCCTTCATGATCTCCGACGCACCGGCGGGGGTTTTGATCCGGATGTACTCATCGAGCAACGCCATTTTCTTGGCGATGTCGATCCGCTGGCCTTTGAGCTTGTCGGTAAGGGTCTGCTTGGATGCAAGCAACCGCTTGACCTCCTGCTGGCGTTGCCGTAGCTCGGCCTGCAGGCTGCGAACCTGCTGGCCTTTGTTGTGTAGCAATGCGTCCTGCAGTTCGTTGTCGCGCTTTGCCGGTGCGGTCTCCTTCCGGGCGTCAATCTTCGCGTTTCTGACGGCGCGGCGCACATCGAACTCGGCCTGCCGGACGGCCTGGTTGATTTCGGCCTGTGACATTTCAAGCAGATCGGCACGGGCTTCGACCATGCGCACAACCTCGTTGGCGCGGCGCACGGTCTCCGGAATATTTGCGGCGGGAAAATGACGGTTTAGAAATCCCGCCACATTGTCCTGTGCGCGGTCGAGTGCCAATTCCTTGCCCGTGATACTGTCGGCAAAGTCATCACCGGCCAGACGGCGCAGGGCGACGGAAACCACACTCTCACGTTCTGTATATTCGCGGTCGGCACTGTACCGGGTTTTTCCTGTCGTGGCTTTTACAACAGCACTGGGTCCGTTGAACACGCGCTCCATGAGGCCGCGCACAATTTTGGCGGTCTCGCGGTCACCGATCATGCTCTCGGTCGTGATCCCGAGCCAGTCCTGCGCCCATTCCACGGCGGCACGCCACACCTTTTTCTGATTTCCGGAAAGTTTACCTTTCGCGGGGTCGATCTGCTTTGCCGCGAGGTCGGCAATGTATTCGTGGACGACATCGGCATCGCTCATGGTTTCCGAAGCTCCGGATATTGCGCGTATTCGTTCAATGCCTCCTGATAACTGCGTCACACCGGCGAGTAATAGCTCCTGCATGGCTCCGAGCGCATCGACGGCGGCGTGGCCTTGTTCGTGCCCCCAGCCTATGGCCGCGGACTCTTCGGAATCCAGATTCTCGCGGACAAGGTAGATTTTGCCGTCGCTGTACCATCCTGTCGCACGCGCGCTTTCACCATGCACAGCCTCAAGTTCATTGCGCACGGTCTCGGGTAGATCGTCCTGCCGTTCCACAATCACCATAGCCGCAGCGCCCCTGGCGCGTTCCTGCATGGCCTGTATGTTGGAGAGGTCAACTTCCCGGGCATCGGCTGTAACGTCGCCGTGTTGCCCCGCATTCTGGCGCGCTGCGTCGCTGATAAGCTGTTCTTCTTTCAGGTACGCATTTTCCAAGGCCGCGATGTCGGCGGAAAGCTGGGCATCGGTCTCGGGCTGTGCCTTGGCTTCTGCCTTCGCACGGTCGAGCCGGATGCCGATCTCATGCAAAAGGGCGGGGTCGCCTGCACTCATGCCGCGTTTTGCAATCTCAATGGCGGTTACGTCCGCACCGATAGAGGGAGCCATAACAAACGGCATAACCTTCGCGGCCTGCACGGTTTCGTCGAACCAGTCGCCGAGCAATTCCGTATATTCCACGCCCTCGGCGTCCGCGAATTCCTTGGCCGCCGCCTTCATGGTCTGTTCAATTAGGCTCTGGGCGCTTTCCTCGCCGATCTCGTGCAGGGTCGTGAGTCCGCGCTGCTTCATGGTTTCGCCGAGCAGGCCTTTCCAGTTACGTTGTGCGTACAGCATGAACCGCTTTTGCGCGGGTTTTGCTGCACCCTGTAGCCCCTTGATCTGGGCATACTCGACCGCCGCATAGGGTGCGCTCGCAATCGAGGCAAACAAGAAAGCCTCATCGTGATCTACGCCGTAATCGTATTCGAGTTGATCCTGCAAGGTGGACTGAATACGCGCATAGCTGTAGGCGATACCGCCCGCCACACTCTGCGTTGCTGCCGAAGAGGCCAATGCCGCGCCCATATCGACAAGCATTTCCATCGCCTGCAACACGGGTTCGCCAGCGGTCTTTTTAAAGCGATCCAGTTCCGCGCCGTGGAAAATTGCGCGCTCAATGCCGCGCAGCTCCCAGCCGTCGCGCCCCTTGGCGTAGGCCTGCGGCACCTGATCCATGTAGCCGTCCAGCTGTTCGCCTGGTGGAGGCTGGTTAAGATTTCGTATCATGTTATAGGACATCTGCGGGCGCATGTATTGCGCTGTAAGCTTTTCCAAGATTGCTGAACGAACGGCTTCGCGCGCCTTACCGGATGCAAACCCGCCGTTTCCATCAAACAGCGGGGATCCGTCGGGCAGCATGCCGCCTGGATATTTGCCGTTGACGGCATGGAACACGCCCGCCGGATGCAGAACGGTTTGCTTGTCGGCAAAGTTTTCGGCCGTCCGGCGGATCGCAAAGACAGACCGCTTTCCGGCATCGCGCAGGCGGGGAGCAATCTGTCCCCAGAAGCCGACATCGCGTGCAGGATTTAAAAGGGCAACATAGGCCAGTACATTCCCCCGGTCTTGTTCAGGCATCGCGTGAACGGAACGCAGACCGTCCATAGGGGATGCCGTAACCGCAAGGAACCGTCCGACTCGCTCTTGGTCAGGAGAAAGAACCGATTCAAGTCGCCTGGCTTGTGTTGCAAAATCGTTGTTTTCAAGTTCCCGCTCATGATCGGCCACATCTTGATCGGATATGCTCCAATCCCCGTATGAGGTGGGGCCGAATAGACGTGCAATGGTGCGTGTGCGCTGCATACGCTGTTCTAGCGGATTTCTTTTCTCTTCATCACTGGAAGAACGGAATTTTTTCAATTCACTTTCTCCATGACGTGCTTCAAGCATTCGCGTTGTCCATTCAAAGGCATCGTCGTCGCTCATTTCTTTTCCGAAAACGGAACGGGAAATGGAGGGCAAGTCCTGGTCTGACATTCCGAAATAATCGCGCATGTACATAAGCGCAAACGCACGTTTTTTGTCGGGGGTATTGATCGAACGGCTTTTTACGGCCTGGTGCATTTTTCCGGTGTCAAGCCGTGAGTGCGGCACCATCTTATCGAGCTTGCGCAGTTGTTCTTGCGTCTCTTCGTCAAAGGTATCGATGCGTTCGAGTGTGGAGTCTAGTTCGGCGCGTGTAAAAGACATTAGTTTCCGCCCTTCGTGCTGTTAATGGCCTGCATGGCCTTTCCGTATGCCGGTGCATCCCATCCGCCGAGACCGGCCTCATATTCCGATGTGTCGAATGCCTGAACTGGCGCGAGTTCGCCCACGCGCTGGCCGGTTCCGAGCAGGGTGTAGAAATCCTCGGCATAGCCCTTGAGATTGGTCGTGTCCCGCAACTGCTTGAATGCTGGATGATCGTGCATGGCCTCGAACATCTGCGGTTCCGTAAGGTTGGCATCCTCTGACATCCGGCGCAGGTAGTTTTCGAGGCTGGTATAGAGTCGGAAAACCTCGCCTTCGCCCCGCACTTTTCCGGCCTCGGTCATATCCTCAAAAGAAAGTTTGCCGTCGAGCGGGGATTTTTTACCCCATCCCGGATCTTTGTTGGCCTCCTTTACAATGCCGATCAGTTCGCGCCGTGCCTCGCGGAATGCGAGGGTGGAAATCTTGTTCTTGGACTGAATGCCGCTTACAACCTCCGACAATTCTTTCAGAGCAAAGTCACGATCCGCCCCGAACGTAAGTGACTGTTTAACGAGCGCACGCAACTGTGTTCCGTCCGGATCCATTTTGGGGTCGTAGTCATTGGCTTCAGCAAGAAAATCGTAGTAATCCTCGCTTCGGGATGTCGCTTGGTCCCCCTTTGATGCTGCTGCATTGAATTCGACGGATTCCTGCAAGCTCATACCAAATTTGCTCGCGGTTTCCGGTGTCCATACCGCGCCGGGTTCAGTCGCGTGTTTCAGAATTGAGACTGCGTACTGAAACTGCTGTTCCTGCTGCATCTTTTTGGCGTTGCGGATAAACTGCTCACGCCCGCTTTTAATAACGCTTTTGGTTTCGGTCTTTTTCTTATCGTCGTAATCATCCTTTACGACCTGCCCGAGATAGGCCTGCGCTTCGTCGAATTGGCCGGAAGTGATCAGCGTGCCAATAACGTCGTCATGCACGGCACCGCGTGCGTCCAGCGGGAGAGCATCGACCTCCTTGCCGCCTGGGAGCTTTGTTTTTCCGGACAGGCCGCGTACGGAATTAAAGACCTTGCGAGCACTCACGACATTGCTGAATTCATCTCCGACAAAATCAAATGTAATCGCGCCGTCGGTACCGCGCCTGATCCGTGAGCGGATATTTTCCGATGCCGATTTCACCGCCGCATCAACCGCCAATTCAGAGGTTTCGAGTTCGGCGACGTGCTGCTGTCGTTCGTAATGGGAAAGTATGCGGGTTTCAAGGCGCATGCGCTCTGCTGCATAGAATGTGGCTGCCCGTTGTTTGCCCTCGGGTGAAAGGTGCTTGGTAGACTGCTCGAAGAACTTATCGAGGTTGTTTTTTATTTTCGTATTCCAGCCATCATCGGAGCCGATGAAATCGGTATCAGATCCGCGCAAACTGAATATGTCGGAATTAGCCCATTGCTCACTCGATATCGATGCCTTGGTAAAGCCGTCCACACCTTCGCGCACCACGCGCCGGCGTTTCAGCTCTGTTGCCATGTCGGCAACATCGTGGCCGGTTTTCTCTACAGCCCGTCCCATGCCTTGCACGGCACGTCCGACCTGCCCGCCGAAATCGTCGGCTGTTGCTGCGGTTGTGCTCAACGGACGTAAGCTTTCGGCTGGTTGTGAAACTGGTACTCTCATTATCGTTTGCTCCTGTTGGCTGCTACGGTGAAACAAGGGCGAGTTTGGCGGCGCAGGAATGGGAAAGCCTCAAAAAAAACCAAACCCCACGCCGCCGTGCCCTGATCAGTTATGCCGCGATTGCGCGACTCAAGATTTCTGCCGCCATAATGCGGAGCTTATGGCGGGCACTATCGACCTGTTTGGGTTGTTTTTTGAACGTTTCAAGTTCTCGCTGTAAGGTGCGGATGCGTTCATCATTTTTGATGGATTCCGCAATGCTGTTTTCGGAAATCCGAACCCCGTTACCGTTTTCATTCTCTTTGTTGAGATAATACCGGATCTCATCCTTACGCTTGATGATTTGTTGCGAGATCGATGTTTCGTATTCATGCGACGCGGCATTGATCATTTTATACACATCGTCGGCAGCGCACATTGATTTGCCGATGAACAGACAAAGCTGAATGCCGTTTTCCCGGTGCTTGGTGATAGCGGCCAAATCCAGTTCACCGCTTTTAATAAGGCCGCTGGAACCATCCAAAAAGGACTGAATATTTTTAGCCAACTCGCGGGTTTTATCGGCAAGTTCGTTATAGCTTTCGATTGCTGCTGTAATTTCCTCCGTGATCGCGTGCTCGGAATTGAACTTAACCAGGCGACCGCCCAGAACACTATGTACTACTCTCGGAATAGTTGTTTCACTCATATCATTTACTCCTATGGGTTTTTCTGGTTATGGGTTTGTTAAATAAGTGCGTTCGACTTGAGCCATTCGTGTGCAGCATCGAAGGCCTTGTCCTGCCGGTCATTCATCACAGGGGAAAAGGCCACATGCGCATTGCGCTCTTTGATGAGTTCGCGGATCTCGTCGTCCAGCTGGAAAGCCTGCTCAAAAAGGGAGGGGTGAACGCCGGCACTTTCATACCGCTCAATGATCGGGGCTTTCTTAGTTTCGATAATGCTGTTGAGTTCCTCGATCCGCTCGCCCCGGATTTTGGCCACGTCACCAAAAACAAGCCTGCGGCCATCGCGTAGCCAGAGCAGGCCCCTGCAAAGGGTTTCGCACTCGCTAAAGTAGTCGGCATTATTTTCTTCGGTATCAATTTGATGCTGCAGCTTTGTTGCGAGTTCGATCAGTTCCCGGGCTTTGGTATTGTATTCCTTAATTACGGAATCCGCCTGTGGTAGATTGTCGAAACAAAATTCCTGAACACCATGCACGTACTTTCCTGGGGCTGTATATTCAATCGCTCGTTTTATTGCATTGGGGTTTTTCATCGTCTGTACTCCTGTTGGGGGTGGTTATCCGAGCGGCTGGTAGTCGCTCACTACGTTGTTTTTGATTGCTGAAGAGGATTGTTTCTGCTGCGCCTGCTCCTGTTTTACGCGCTCGCGGCCTGACTTGATGCGGTCGTTAAGGCTTGTTGCAGGTTCCGGTTGTTCTTCCGGCTTGGGTTCGGCGACGATCTCTTCAACCTCTTCAACCTCTTCAACCTCTTCAGCCTTGGAGATATCTTCAATATCAATTGCCGGTGCGGGAAGGGCGGTCTCTTCAGCCTTTCGCATAGCCTTCACACGTTCCCTCGCCAACTTCACTCTTTCGGCAAGGCCTTTACCGGAATCGTTTTTGTCCGGGGTAAACAAGGATTTGATTTTCGCCAGCGAATCGAGGCTGCCTTTTTTGTCAACGAACCGAACCTCGGTGACGATGGAACCATCCACCTTTTCAGTAACCTTGAATGCACCAATGGCACGGCGGGCGTGTTCGGGGATGTCGGCAAGTGGACGCATGGAACCGTCTTCGTTAATCAGCTCTATGGGGTCGAGAAACCCGATAGCCGCATACTCGGCCAAGATCTGGTCGGTTTTGATTTCGGCGCGCTCGGCGGCTTCTTTGCCAAGTCGCTTGATCTCTTTTTTGATAAGCGGGTCAGCCATGAGGTTGTCGGCCATAGCAGAAGCCGACTTAATGCTGTAACCTGCCTCGATAGCGGAATCGCGCCGGGTTATGCCCTGAACAATCAGGGCGCAAAAAGCCCGGTGCCTACCATTCAATTTTTTCAGAGGAGCGTTCATCGTATTCTTTTGAAATTGCTTCATCAACCGTCTTTAAGATCCGATCCAGTTCGCTACGGGGAATTATCCAATTGCCCGCGTTACCAATGCGAGTGGCCTTGATTTCGCCTTTCCTAATCCAGCGGCGGACGGTGGAATCATCCACGCAGAGACGTATTGCGAATTCGGCCACGCTTACGAATTTCTTCTTTTTCGGTTTTTTCAGCATGAGATTTACCTGACCACTACATCTTGTGGTTGTTTTACCTTTCCGTGATCTTTTAGCACTACATATGGTATTGTAAAAGCGAAAATATGCCCGATCTGCACAATATCTTGCGGTTTGCCTGCCGACAGAGGCCGGAAAGCACAAGGATTCACACAGGAATGTGGGTTAGAGCAGTTGCGCCTGCTTATCGAACATGATGATCTCGGCCTTGTCCCGGATGCGGTTAATGATCGATTCCACCCGGTCATTCCGCTGCTGATTCTTGCCGTTGCCTGTGAGGATCTTTACCAATTCGCTTCCGACGACCTGCGTTGTGAATATCAACGGCCTGTCATTTTGCGCGGCGTGATCAATCAGGCTGAAAAGCTCGGTGACGATGTCCGCATCTACTTTCATCTTATCGATGTCGTCGATGATTAGGCCGCAGTCATGGAAGAACTCGCCATCCTCATAGAATCCGGTGAAGTTAAAAGCGTTTCCGTAAACCCCGGACTGCTTGACCTCTTTGGCAAAATCCACGGCTCGAATGAATCTATATTCGGGCAGGTCATCAAAAGTGACTCCATGAAGTATGCCCGCCATAACCGCGCACCTGGTTTTGCCTGTTCCGCTCGCTCCGGTCATCAATAGCCACGGGGGGCGTCATCGTCAAGACGGCGCAGCATCCATGCGCCTACCTCCTCGAATGCCTTCCGGTCAACAGGCTTTGAAAAATCAATCGGTACCGCATATGCCGGCGGCATATTGCCGTAGTCCTCGTTAAACAGCTCATCGGAAAAATTTAGATCGTCGGCATCCCAGCCGCAAAAGGCCTCCAGCTTGAAGACTGATTCCAGATACTTTTTGTCACGCACGCGCATTCTACTGCACCCCTTCCCAGAAAGAAACGCCGCCGGATGAAGGCGGGGCTTCCAAAGCCCCCGCCGATTCATCCGAAGCGGGAGTTTCTTTTTTAATACCCTGTGTCTTCTTCTGAGAAGAAGACAGGTTATTAAGTTGTGCAACGGAACCCCCGCCATCCGTTGCACATGGATTTCCATGCGCAATAGGTTGCGCTGTGTGCAATGTGTTGCACACGGATACATCAGGGGAAATCTTGAATTCTTTAACTTCTCGTTTGCCGGTTTCGGCATTCCATCCGGATTTTGTTTCGATCAGATCCAATGCTCTCAATTCTTTTAACCGGTAATCAATTGTGCGCTTACTGCACGCGCATTTTGATGCCAATTGCTGGCTGGTCATTTTGAATTTATGGGAGCGTTTATCGTTGGCTGTCTTTAAAAGGACGCACCAGATCTGACAGAGTCGCGGCGAGTGGTTGGGATAGGTCTCATTGATCTTTTTGAAATCCAGTTTCCCGACAGGAAAATACCCACCATGCTTTTTGCTCTCTTGACCGCCGGCATTTTCCGCCGTACTGTCCTGATCACCGTCTGTAACACCCTGCGCCCCCTCTGCCGCCAAGCTTTCGGGGGCTTCTTTTTTTCCGGACATAACTACTCCTCGTTGTCGTGCCCGGCCAGATCCAGCGAAAGCCCTGCGGTTTCACTTTCTTCTTTTGGGGTAATTGATAGCGCACCGGGGATGTCATCAAGCGTGTGCTCAAAATGCGTGCTCATGCGGTCGGCTGATTCCGTGAAGGCCAGTCCGATGCTATGCGTCAGTTTAGCGACATCGTCCTCCATCTGCGCCAGCGTTTCGCCAATCACCTTGCAGAACGGTTCCGGATCAAGTCGCATAGCCCGCATCATTCCGGCCTCCATGCCGTTTCTTAGATTGGTGCCGAGAGTCTGCGCCAGGTTGTTCCCGAATTTGGTTCCGCCGAGTGCCCGAAATACCGCACGCTCGACACCTCGCTCGATGGCCTTGGCCTGTTTTGCTTCATTAAGCATGAGCGGCCTCGCCTTCAATAATTGCGCGGATGGATGATTCGCGTACGAAGACACGTCCCCGCACTTTTACCCGCGCCAACTCTCCTTCAGAAAGCATGCGGTCAAGCGTCGGTAGAGAAACGTGCAAAGCACTACACGCATCCTTGCGGCTCACCAGATTGTCGCGCACGCTCTGCTCCGGCTCTTTTGACAGAACTTCTTTGAGTTTATTGGGGGTGAGTTCAGGACGGTACGGCGCAAGTAACGCGGTCGCCGCCGTCGCAATGTTTTCAGGTATTGCTATTGCTTCCATAATATTTCCTTTCCTGCTTAGCGGGTCATCCGCTGAGTTCGGGAAACATCAGAGCACAAAAAGAGGGAGCTCATACAAAGCACCCTAAGTCATTTGTTTTACCGAGATTGTACCTATTAAATTTCAGAAGCTTTTCTATACATATCTACGGTCTCGCACCATAAGCGGTGAAAATCAATTCCATCAAAACCCAGCGCATTTTCAGCAATCTCAATTAGCAGTTTCTCAAATGCCCCGTCCTTAGTTTTGCTCGGTTCCTTTACAGTGTTGCCGTGACATAAAAGAATGAATTCCCATGCAAAATTTTGGGCTCGGGCGCGCTCCGTATTTTTATTAAACGTCGGGATATTCTCACTCGAAAAGTTTCTGGCGGCATGCGCAGTAACCTTGAGAAAATCATCAATGAATTCATGGTGCATAAGCTTGTCAAACGGGAACTCTTCTTCCAGAAATCCGCGTTCAAGCATTTCGGTCATAACTTCTTCACCCAGCAGCTTGCGGCTGTATTCGGATGCGGAATCGAGAATGCCAGCAATGCTTTGAATTTCAGTTAACACTTTCTTGCCAATCTGCAAGCGTGATTTCTGTTTCTCGTCACCAATTAACTTTAACATGCCGACCGTAAATTCATGCTGATGTTCAGGGATAACATAATCTAGCACCCATTGCTGTAGGTATGGAGAGCAACAGGATTCCGTTACTGTAAGGTTTTTATTCCAGTCCGCGAATTCTCTATATGTTTCACTGATCTTCATTTCTTCCCCCTAAAACTTCAATAGCGTCGTCTCGCAGTTTCTCCCAGTTGCTCGCGTTCTGCTGGCGCAAAATCTGAATAGCTTTATCATTCGGGCTCATCGCTGCTTTAGAAGCGGATAGCATTTCGGGCAAAGCTTTCTGCATGGCATCCCGCAACTGCTCGCGCTGTGGCTTGAAATAGTGTTCCATGATAATTTCGGCAGTCGCGTGGCCGGTTACGGTTTGCACCAACTCCAAGGGCATGCCCTGCATGAGGGCGAGCGTAATCCACGTTGTGCGCAATGCATGGAAGTCCCGCACCGATGCCCGCCGGATTCCCGTTTTTCTATCCTGCCGAACGTCGCCACGACTGGGAGGGAGGGTAGAGCCGTCGCGTTGCTTCCCACGTATAAAGGCTATGCCCGTTGCGCTCTCGATCTCGTTTAGATATAGCGATGCCGTCCCTTTGGAAACACCCGCATATTCAGCCGAAATGCAAAGTTTGTTTCCGGCGACATAGTGGCCGAAAACAGCTTTGGCCTTGTTTCGCTTTTGATCGGTTGGAATGCTGTGGAAATATTTCTCCGCTTTTTCGGCCAGTTCATCGGCATCATACGGCGCAATGGTGGCCGGTGGTGGTTTGCCGTCGTGAAAGCCGGCGGCGGCGAGGATCTTCTTAAACCGCTTGGTGAGGTATGTTTCATCGGGCGCGTAGCGTTCAGCCAGATTGGGAAACACAAACTGCGATCCGTTGCCGATTTGCTTTTCTATTTCGGTGCGCAATAGATCGGCCAGAGGGATGTCCACGGTGCGTCCGGTCTTGGATGTCTTGACGGAAATAAATCCGCTTTTCAGGTCAACGTCGGCCCATTTGAGGCGGCAGCAGTCGCCTTTGCGCATGGCGGTGCATGTGGCTGTGACAACGAGCGGGTAGACCAGTTTGTCAGCCTTGGCGGCTTTCAGGACGGCTTTTAGCTCTTCGGGGGTGAAAGGGATGCGGTGTATTGTGTCGGTTGGTTTTTGTCGAATAGCGTTGAATGCAAAGCACCCTCCGCGCTTGCAGGCTGTTTTCATGGTGACAAGAATCGCATTCCATGTTCTGGAGGAAATGCCGCGCTCCTCCTGCGACTTCATAAATTCAAGTGCGCGTTCTTCATTCAGATGATCGAGGCGCATTTCATCAGGGTAATGAGCCTCCGCCCATTCAACAAAGCCTTTGATCCAGCCAAGACATTTGTTTTCATAGTTTTTTGAGAGCGGTTTGCTACGCGGAATTTCCTTCCAGAGGCGGGGAGGTCAGCCAGAGAGGGAGCCTTTGCCCTCTGTCCGGTGCTGGCCTTATAGACGGCTTGGGCAAGTTCTTCTTTGGAGCGGTCTGAATTAATGTTCTCCAGGTGGTTGCGTAGGGCGGCCTCGGCCTCCGACTTCGATTTTTCAAACTGGACGCTTCCGTATTCCTCTCCATCCTGCGGGGGGTTCCTCGGATCTCTACCTGAAGGTTTACGGCTCTCCGTTTCCCGTCTTTCTTGTAGCGGCCATACCACCATTTAGAGGTCTTTTGTCGCTCAAGGGTTCCTTTGATTTTAGCCATTTCTTTATCCCTAGTCGTTTGGGTTTGTCTGTAGATGACTTAACTATGGGCAATATGGCTAAATGACGAACAAATGCCATATAAAAATTAAAAAACATCAATAAAAAAGCTAAAAATGAATATTAAAGGTGACTGTTAATCACTTGGTTGCTTGTTCGAGCCCAGCCGCCGGAGCCACTTTAAAACCCTGTTATCTTCAGTGATAGCAGGGTTTTTCTTTGTCTATACTGTTTTGCCCTCTATCAAATACGTGTCTGTTCAATGGGAGAGCATTTATGCCGTTGAAACCGGATCAGAATTTTGTTCTGTGAGCGGAAACTTTGTTCTGGTTACAGGGTGGAATTGCGCTGATGAAAGGGTATACTTATCATCTGGAAAACAAAGGGTGTGATGCGCCGGGGGCGGTTTCGGCAGAGAAGATCTTCCAGCTGATGAAGGCCTTGAAACGGGCACCCTGCCTGTCGATGACCTTTTTCAGCTGAACAGGTACAGCTATTATGAAAAAGACATTTAATCTGACTCATCCGAAAATCAAATATCCGCGTATGATAGAAGCGGTAAAGCATGAGATCAGGAAATACATCAGACGGGAGCGCCGCAAGGAACTTCCCGATGGGGTGGATTTCTGGGATTTCGACTGCCGGTTCGGAGATACCGAAGCGGAGGCGAAAGTGATTCATCCGGCGGAAATCGATCAGTACATAAACGATGCGGAAAAACGGGGGGTGACTTCGTTCTATGTTGAGATTCTGCGTAAAGAAGGCATTCGGGCCGCATCGAAGAAGGCCCGCGGTGAAGTTCCGGTGGATATTCCGAAACCGAAAGGTTTTGGCGAGACCTGATCTGAAGCAGCCGGGAATGCGGTTCTGATTCGCATCGGTTTTACAGCGGTTTGTTGGCCGCTTATGTTTCCGTCTGTGGATTTGCATTGAGCGGTCTTGCATCGGAAAAGATTCCACCGCAGACTCCGGAATAATTAAACTGGAGTGTGTAATGAGCGAATCTTCCGCGAAACTGTATGAAAGTGTGTGTGACCGGTTTGAGGAGACGGCGGCATACATAAATCTTGATGGGAAAGTCCATGCGATTTTAAGCCAGCCCAAAGGGGAGCTTATGATCCATTTCCCGGTGAGAATGGATGATGGCGGCTACCGGTTGTTTAAAGGGTATCGGATTCAGCATAATAATCTGCTCGGCCCCTATAAGGGCGGCATGCGCTTTTCTCCGGAGGTCAGTCTGGACGAGGTGAAAGGATTGGCGATGCTGATGACGCTGAAGTGTGCTCTGGCGAAGTTGCCGCTGGGCGGGGCTAAGGGCGGTATCAAGTATAATCCGAATGAACACTCTCCGGAAGAGAATCAGCGGATTACCCGTCGTTTTACTGTTGCTCTCGGACACAATATCGGCCCCAGCTATGACATTCCGGCTCCGGACATGGGGACCGATGCCCGGTACATGGATTGGATGATGGATACCTATCACAATCTGTATGGTCGGAAAATCGAGGATAAAGCGGTGGTCACCGGAAAGTCGGTTGCCTGCGGAGGAAGCGCCGGCCGCGCCAGTGCCACCGGTTTCGGAGCGGTCTACTGTGTGGAAGAGTGGGCAAAAGGAGCAGGACTTCCGCTGAAAGGGGCAACCTTTGCCATTCAGGGTTTCGGCAATGTGGGTTCGCATGCGGCTTTGAAACTGGAGGAACAGGGTGCGGTACTGGTTGCAGTGAATGATCATACCGGTACGCTAATCAATCCTGATGGAATTTCTGCAAAGGCACTTGCCGAATATGTTCAGGAGCATCGTGGGATTAAGGATTTTCAGCCTGAGTATGAAACGAACGATGTTGCGGAATTCTGGGGCAGAAAGTTGAGGTGCTGGTGCTGGCGGCTAAAGAGAATGTGGTAACGAAAAGCAATGCCGGTTTAATTCAGGCCCGGCTGATTGTGGAGGGAGCGAACGGGCCGGTGACTCCTCCGGCGGAAGCAGTTCTGCGGCAGAAGGGTATTCCGATCATTCCCGATATTCTGGCGAATATGGGCGGGGTGATTGTTTCCTATTTTGAGTGGGTGCAGAACCGGAACAGCGAATACTGGAGCGCCGAAACGGTGGATGCCAAACTGCGGGAAAAACTCATCGCGGCCTATCATGACGTGGTGCGGATTTCGGGTAAACAGAACATCAGCCTGCGTCAGGCCGCCTACGTTGAAGCTCTGAAGCATCTCGAAGAAGTTTATCTCAAGCGCGGTGTCTGGCCGTGATTTCACATTCGGGTGGACGGCGGTGATATTCTGACGGTTGCCGTGTATGTGACTGGTGCACGAAAATACGATTCAGATTGAAGCGGCCGGTGAATAACCCTTTCGGAGGGGATGGTTCCGGTGTTGCTCTGAGTGCGAATCCGAAGGTTGCCAGGTGGGGAGAAGCTGTTGTGTTGATCTGTGCGGGCAACCGGTCCCGTTGGAAGTTGCGGAACCGGTTCTCGAAAGCGTTGCACTGAAATTGAGCCGGTTGTATACCGAACTTCCTTTCAGGGCGGGGACTGGGGACGGTTTGTCTGTATTCGGAAATGCGGGGTGTACGGTGTGCGGGCTTGAACTCCGGGGGCGGGAAGGGTAGATTGCGCGCTTCGTTTTTGGCTGGGGATATCCGCGGCCGTTAACCGTTAATAGTTCGGGGATAGATGGTTGATAGATAATCCCTACTCGATGGTTGACAGATAACAATTAACAGATAACCGGTTTATATTATGGCAAAGCAGAAGAAAACGGCGATTACCCCGACGCGGGGCGAGAATTATCCGGAGTGGTATCAGCAGGTAGTACGCGCGGCGGAGCTGGCGGAAAACAGCGATGTGCGCGGCTGTATGGTCATTCGTCCATGGGGGTATGCGCTCTGGGAGAATATTCAGCGTTCGCTGGATAAAATGTTCAAGGATACGGGGCATGTGAATGCCTATTTCCCGATTTTCATACCGAAAAGTTATCTGGAAAAAGAAGCCGAGCACGTCGACGGTTTTGCCAAGGAGTGTGCCGTGGTGACACATCATCGTCTGGAAGAGGGGCCGGACGGCGGACTGATTCCGGCGGGCGAACTGGAGGAGCCGTTGGTCGTGCGCCCGACATCGGAGACCATTATCGGATCCACATTTGCAAAGTGGGTGGAGAGTTATCGTGATCTGCCGCTGCTGATCAATCAGTGGGCGAATGTGGTCCGGTGGGAAATGCGCACGCGTCTGTTTCTGCGCACGGCGGAATTCCTGTGGCAGGAAGGGCATACGGCGCACGAAACCGAAGCGGAAGCGTGGGAGGAGACCCGCAGAATGCTCGAAGTTTATAAAACGTTTGCCGAGGAGTATATGGCGATGCCGGTGCTGACCGGTGAGAAAACTGCCGGAGAGCGCTTTCCCGGTGCAGTAAGCACACTGTGTATTGAGGCGATGATGCAGGATCGCAAGGCGCTGCAGGCGGGGACCAGTCATTTCCTGGGACAGAATTTTGCGAAGGCGTCGAAGATTCAGTACACGAGCCGCGAGGGGAATCTGGAATATGCGTGGACGACATCGTGGGGCGTTTCGACGCGTCTGATCGGCGGTATGATTATGACCCACGGTGATGACAACGGTATGATCATGCCGCCCCGTCTGGCTCCGAGCCATGTTGTTCTATTGCCGATTATCCGTAAGGAAGAGGATCGCGAGGCGATTCTGACCTATTGCGAGGAGATTGCCGCCAGCCTCCGGAAACAGCGTTATCATGAACGGGATGTAGAGGTGGTGATCGATTCCCGCGACATCAATGCCGGCGAAAAGGGCTGGAGCTGGGTCAAAAAAGGTATTCCGATTAAAGCCGAGGTAGGGCCGCGTGATATGGCGAATAATTCGGTCTTTATGGCGCGTCGTGATACGATGGAAAAGCAGGGGGTCGATAAAGACGAATTTGTGGCGAATATTGTGAAAACGCTGGACGATATTCAGAACTGTCTGCTGCAGCGTGCGCTGGAGCATCGGACAGAACATACGAAGGAGATCGATTCCTACGATGAGTTCAAAGCCTTCTTTACCCCGGAAAATAAAAACCGTCCGGAAGCACACGGCGGTTTTGCGATGAGCCACTGGTGCGAAAGCGGGGAGTGTGAGGATAAGATTAACGATGAATTATCGGTGACGATTCGCTGTATTCCATTTGACCGGGCTGAAAGCGGCGAGGGGGCCTGCATCTGCTGCGGCCGTCCGAGTCCGGGACGCGTGGTTTTTGCGAAGAGTTATTGATGAATCCGCGTGATAATTGAGGTGCGCTCTTTTTTGATCTTATAAAAATACGTTTCCGTTTCACTCGTTGCGTATTTCCATTGCCCGAAAACGAACCCTGATTTACATTATCCGGATTATGCAATTTTCACGAACAACTCTGCTGGCTTCGCTGTTTTTTCTGATTTCCGGTTCGACGGCGGTTTTCGCGCAGTCGGAGGCTAAGCAAATTGAGGCGTCGGGAGTCGGTGCGGACACCAAGGTGTCTGTACAGGACATGACGGAGCAATCGAAAGACGAAAAGGTCTACTGGGTTGAAGACCAGGGTCAGTTCACCTGGCGTTCGGCGTTCGATAAGAAAATGGACAATCCTGCCGCTCAGTGGAAGCTGGCATCGGAAACGCGTGAAAAGGGACAGCTGAAAAAAGCGGAACGCCGGATGATGTACCTGTACCGTCGGTGGCCGAACAGCAAAGAGGCTCCCTGGGCCGCGCGGGCCCGCGCGGATATGCTGTTTGAACGCAAGGAATGGAAGGCGGCGTTTGAGGCTTATCAGTATCTGATCGATAATTATTCAGGACAGATGGAGCACTATGATTCGGCTCTGGAGGCACAGTATGAGATTGCGGTTAAAATTATGAACCGTCGTCGTCTCCGGTGGATTTTCGGCGGATATCGCGCCCCGGAATACGCGGTGGAATATTTTGAGAAAGTGGTGCGCAACGGGCCGCAGTGGAGTCGGGCCCCGGAAGCCCAGTTTATGGTAGGCAAGTGCAACCAGGATTCGAAAGAGTATGAACAGGCGATCAGTGCTTATGAAGTGCTGGGCTACCGCTATCCGGACAGTTCGTTGGCCGAAGAGGCGGCGTGGCAGCAGATTGAGTGCTATCGCAAACTACGCAAGGATTATCCGGCCGCCCCGGAGATTCTGGACCGAATGCTGACGGCGACTACTGTTTTTCTTTCAACCTATCCGAAATCGGAATACCGGACGGAAATTATTAAGTTGCGAAATAAGCTTTATGAGGTGAAAGCGCAGCAGGTTTTCAATGAAGCTGAATTTTATGCTCAGGTACCGAAAGAACCGGAAGCGGCAATTATCTATTATGAGAAGATGATTGCGGAATATCCCAAAAGCAAACTGGTGCCGAAAGCATATAAACGGATTGAAGAGCTGAAGAAGATTCTGGCAATGCCGGCCAAGGCCCGCACTCCGGAAGCTCCGCGTTCTCGTCCGATTCCATTCACGAAAGGTGGACAGGATGTCGAAGGGTAGACCGGTGCTGTTTCTCTGTTGCTGCGGAATGGCCGCCGCTGCGGTGGCAGCCGATCTTGATCTGCCGAAAGAGATTCCGGATGAACCTTTCGATCTGACTGCCGCCCGTCTTGAATTCACAAATGATACGCTCATTGCCAGCGGGGGCGTAACCGGCCGTTTCGAGAATGTGGTTATCCGGGCTGATCGCGTTGAGGGGAATACGGCCAGCGGTGACCTGAAAATGGAAGGGGATATCTTTTTCAAGCGCGGAGATATTGAATGGCACGGCTCTGAGCTGGAATACAACTATATCAAGCAGGAAGGTGATTTTGGTCCGTCGACCCTCAATTTTGATCCGGTACTTATGAGTGTGGATCAGGTGCAACGGGTATCCACCAATGAATTCCGGTTGCAGGGGGCGGAGTTCACCACCTGTCCGAAAGATCATCCTCACTTCCATGTGAGAGCCGAAGAAGCCTTTCTGATTGATGAAGAGTATCTGAAGGCGAAAGGGGTTACGGTATATATCGGAAAAGTGCCGGTCTTCTATGTTCCGTACTGGCGTCAGAAGCTGAGCAAACCGATTTTTTCTTTTCAGGGTGGAGTCGGCTCTGAATGGGGGCTGTATCTGCTGACTACCGCAACGGTTCCTCTGACGGAGCAGGTTGAATCGGAAACCGATCTGAATCTTTACACCAGGCGGGGTGTTGGGCTGGGGCAGGGGTTTAACTGGGATTATCCCAATGTCGAAGGCACTTTCCACGGGTTTTATCTAAAGGATCAGGATAAGTATGCGCGGTATGATCCAGCGGATGGGGGCTATGACGGAACGGTCGGGGATGAAATCAGAGATGACCGCTACCGGCTGAAGCTGGAGCATCATCAGTATTTTGACGATACGTTCTATGTAAATACCAAATGGAATTATCTGAGCGATCCCGCTGTGATCGAGGAGTTTTTTAAAGGGGAGTACCGGTCTTATGCCCAGCCGGAAAACTATTTTTCGCTCGATTACGGGAACAGCTATCTGGGCACTGAGGCGTTCATTAACAAGCGGCTGAATGATTTTTATAACAATACCGACCGCTATGAATATTCTCTGGATGCCTACCGTACCCGAATCCCGGGTACGCCGCTCTATTTTCAGAGTGAAAATGCGGTGGCCCAGCTGGAACGGGTTTCGGGAACGCTTGATCCGATGGCGGAATATGATGCGACCCGGCTGGATTCACTGAACTCGCTCTATCTCCCGCAACGTTTAGGATTTTTGAGCCTGGTTCCTCGTGCGACGTATCGCGCAACTTACTACAGTGATTCTGTCGCCGGAGGTGAAGAGATGCGCCAGATTCCGGGGGCCGGGATGCAGGTTTCGTTTGAGGCCGCCAGAGTGCTGTCGGAGCGCGAGCGCTGGTACGGGAAAGGGCTGCGCCATAAAATTCAGCCTTATGCAGATTATATTTATCAGGACAGCGACGTCGATAGCTCAGATCTTTACCGGTTCGATGATGTGGATCTGATGCAGGATGAAAATAAAGTGAAAATTGGTTTGAGGAATGTACTGCAGACGAAACGTGATAACCGGGTTTCGCGGTTTATTGATCTTGATCTGTATACTTATTATCTCGTGGAGGATCATGGTTCCGGAAATAACTTTGATTCGTTGTTTATTGATGCACGAATGCCGCTGACTAAACGTGTGATGGTGGATATTGAAGGGGTGGTGGACTGGAATTCCGGAGAGGTTCCGTTTTTCAATACCCGATTTTCTTATGATTATGACGATCTGATTCTCAGCATTGAACACCTGTACCGCACGGAGCGTGAATCGCTCTGGACCCCGCGTTTTGAACTGTTTCCGGAATCCCGCCTGTCGTTGGAAGGATATGCCCGGTATAATGACAAAGACAACGATCTGGAAGAGATTGCCGGTATGATTTACGCCAACTGGTGCTGCATGCGTTACGGTCTGGGGTATCATTTCTACGATGAAAATGAACACCAGATTATGTTCAGCATCGGCCTTTCCGCATTCCCGCAGGCAAGGATCAGCTCCGGATTTTAATCCAGGCCTTTCGCTAATTCCATTTACTAAAACATTCCGGTCTTAACGACAGCGTTATTCCGCGCAGCGACGCAGAGCGCGCGGAGCCGTTTGTGACTGAATTTCTCTGCGTCCTTGTAGGTTTCTCCCGACATCATGTGAGCTTTTTCCCCTTTCGAGAATGGGAACCATTACTCGTCGGAGAAAGGGGAGGAAAAAAGCTCCTCAGTTAAGTAAGCTCAGGAGCACCAGGGAACCGCCGGGCTTTTGACGAAAAGCTCGGCGGGGTTTCGGAAGAGATCATTCAGCGCCCAGAACCTGCCGGAGGCAGCGTTCATCGCAGAGCAGGGATCCTCCGAAGCTGCTCCGGTTTTATCTCAAACAGTTGACAGAGCCTTTTGAGCTCACCTCTACAAGACGGAGAAAAACCATGAAACATGAATTAACCCTGATTGCGGTTGACGTTAGCAAAGAATCGCTGGAAATCCAGACGGATGAACGATCTTTTGATGTCCCGAACACTGAAAAAGGCATTGCCCGTTTAATTAAAGCAGCCAGAGCTGCTCAGCTGCCTTTTGTTGTTTGTGAGGCAACGGGCGGATACGAACGCCTGTTGCCGGAGAGCATGCATGCAGTAGATATACCGATCTGCAGGGCCAATCCAGCCCGGATAAGGGCATTTGCGGCCAGTGAAGGCATACAGGCCAAGACCGATCCGATCGATGCGGATGTAATCCTCAAGTTCGCAAAAAGTAAGGAATTACGTCCTGCAGCTCCGGTATCGAGTCGGCGCAGGGAATTGATCGCCCTGCTCGACAGGCGCGATCACCTTAAAGAACAGGGTGCACGGGAAAAGAACCGGATCCGGAACTCCCCGGACTTCATCCATGCCTCTATCAAACGCATGCTCAATGTCCTGAAAAAAGAAATCACAGCCATTGAGAAGCGCATCCGGGAACTGATCAAATCCGATGAGAGTCTGTCGGCCTGTTTATCCTGTCTCACTGCCATCAAAGGCGTTGGCGAAGTTAGCGCATGGATGATCATGGCCTTCCTCGGTGAAATCACGATGCTCAGCAGAAATGAACTCGTTGCTCTCGCCGGCGTTGCCCCCTACAACAGAGACAGCGGCAGATTTAAAGGAAAACGAAAAATCAAAGGCGGGCGTGCGAAGGTCAGAAAAGCTCTGTATATGGCGACCAGAACTGCAGCGATGTATAATCCTGTAATCAAAGCCTATACCGATGGACTCCAATCGCGCGGGAAACCCTATAAATGTGCAATGGTCGCAGGGATGAGGAAAATGCTCATCCACATGCAGTCCGAACTTAGAAAAGCAGAAATAAAGGTTGAGTTATGACACAGTTGCTCAGCGCCTTTGCGCGGGATCGGATAGTTTTAATGTTTGGTATAAGAAGCACAGAATTCGCACAGGTGCAGTTCTCTGAAAATCTTTAGGCAGCTCAATCATCGGAGGTCCCGGTCCCCGTTTTAGTTCTGAGACTGCCCCGGCTCTCTGGGTCACATAAATTTCCGGTTACTGGAAATTATAGGGGGCGGTGCGGATTCCGCCGGTACGGATTTCGAGATATTCCTTTTTCATCTTTTCAACCCGTTTTTTGTATGCCGGATTTATAACGAGATCATCAGCCATGATAAGGACAATGTTCGGTTTCGGAGCGGCGAAGAGGGAGGAGGCTGCGAGAAGGATGGAAAGCAGAATTTTGTTCATCAGGGATTTTCCGTGAGGTTTTTAACATCAACAAATTTAGTGGCCGGCCGAGCATCCGGTTTGGCGGTTTTCATATGCATATTGTTGAGCACCAGACCGTCTACGTGACGGGCATAAATGCCGAAAGCCGGAACGGTGGCACCGAGGCGGCTGTATTCCGGCCACCAGCCTTCGAGTACGTCAGGGGTCAGTTCTTTCAGCTTGTTAGCGGCATCTGCGGCAGTTCCGCCTCCGCCGGTAGTCATCTGAACATCACTGAAAACAATGTCTTTAATCGGATGTCCAGGCATTCCGGTAATGACGATGGCTGAATCTTTTCCGCATGCGGATGAGTCAATCTGTATTCCGTCGAATACAAATCCTTTCATCTCTTTCATCGGTTGCAGTTCACCTTTCGGTGTATCCACGCAGCAACGCTGTTGCCCGAAGGTCATAAACACTGGACGGGGCACATTGCTCATGACCAGGTTGGAAAAGGTCATGTTTTTCATGGTTCCGCCTTCGCACATCTGGATTTTAAGGCCGGCATCCTCAATATCCCTGAAGATGCAGTTGTTGACCGTGACGTTTTCAAAATCGCCCAGCGAGAGCAGACCGATACGAATGCCTGCCCATTTACTGACAAAGATGCAGTTGCTGATGACGACATCCCGGCAGGCTTTATCTTTGCGGGAGGCCTGCAGGCAGATGGAATCGTCTGATGTGTCAAATGTGCAGTTGCTGACCCGGACCCTTTCACAACCGTCGAAGTCCAGTCCGTCGCCGTTATTATTCACCCGGCTGATAACCGTAATTCCTTCTACCACAATATCGCGGCAGTAGAGCCATGCGGAGGTCCAGGCTGCCGGATTTTTCAGGGTGAGGTCATGCATCCGGATATTGGTGCAGTTCATCAGTCGGATCATCATCGGGCGCCCGGTTTCCTGATTAAAGTTATTCCAGGCCCCGTTGCCGTCGATGGCTCCGCTTCCTTTGAAGGCGATGTTATGCACACCGCGTGCAAAGATCAGACAGCGATCCATGTGGGGTTCATTTTTATACATGTTTTTGTGCGTGTTGGTTGCAAAGTGCCTGATATTCGGGCTGGCAATCAGCTTGGAACCGCCGGTGATGTGAAGGGTTACGTTATCCTTCATATAGATGGTGCCAATCATGTAACTGCCGGCGGTTACCAACACTTCGCCGCCCCCATTGGCCGAGGCTTTGTCGATTGCCTTCTGTACAGCGGCGGTACACAGTGTTTTACCATCACCAATTGCGCCATAGTCACGGATATCATGAATATAGGCGGAGGCGGTCATTGCAGTTCCCAGCAGAAGGGCGATTAAATTTCTCATGGTTATTCCCACTTGCGGTAGTGTGTTTTCAGATCTTCGTGGGTGACCCGGACGGTGGAGGGAGGAGTGTTGATGTCGCCTTTGGCTTCGGCTACCAGCTGTTTACATTTGGTGCGCAGTTCCTGCAGAACATCTGCATAGGCCGGGTCGTCGATCAGGTTGTTGGCTTCGTAAGGGTCTTCCGAGGTTTTATAGAGTTCTTCATAAACCACCTCTTCGCCTTTAATCGAGGCGGTGAGCCATTTTGCGTAGAGATCGGCTGATTCCTCGGATACTCTATACCAGTCTTTCTGAGGGGTTTTTTCGCGGCGTGCACGGTTGTCGTTTTTAAAATAGCGGATGTAACGGAATTCCTTTGTCCGCACGGTTTCGCAGCGGGGATTACCGAAAATGGTTGACCAGAGGTTTTCGCCGAAGGCGGCATCGCGCCAGTCGGTTTTTTCTCCGGCCACCAGCGGGGTCATATCCATTCCCTGCATGGTGTCCGGAACGGGAACACCGGCAATGGAGAGAATCGTCGGGGCAACATCGATGGACTGCACCAGCTCTTCGGAGCGGAAACCGCCTTTTTTGCGTGGGTCGTAAATCACCATGGGAACTTTCATGCAGGTTTCATAGCAGAGCGATTTTCCACCGAGGCCGAATTCTCCGTTGAAAAGGCCGTGGTCGGAGGCGTAGATAATAACGGTGTTGTCGGCGATCCCGAGTTCATCGAGTTTGTCGCGCATATTGCCGACGAGACGGTCGATGCCGGTGACGGCCTGCATGACGCGGATCATGCGTTCGCGGGTCTGGGCTTCGTCTTCGACCCAGTTGTAGCCGGTCTGCCGCAGATCCTGAAGGAGCAGATCATTTGGTAGCTTGTTCTTTTTCAGATCGCGTTTCGGCACATAGTAGGGGGGAAGGGGAAGGGTATCCTGATATTCGCGATAGGCGGTGCGGTAAAGCGCATCATCAGTCGGTTTCATTTTCATGCTCTGCGTACTGAAGCCGTGAGGCAGATTCATGCAGATGGAGAGCATGAACGGTTTTGATGCGTCGCGCTTCTGGAGAAACTGAATCGCGTTTTTCATGAAGGCTTCGTTGGAGTCCGGATCCAGAAATGCGTCGATACTTTCCGTAATAATTTCAGGCTGTGTTTCCGATTTCGCATTATCAAAGATTTTGTGGTAATCCTTGGGATAGAATCCGATGTGGTGGTGGCCGGCGTACCAGTAGTCGAAACTTCGGTCCATCAGCCCGGTGCGGTAGCCTTTATCGCCGATCGGGATGTGATTTTTTCCGACATAACCGGTGAAGTATCCTGCTTCGCGCAGCAATACCGGATAGGATTTGGCCCATGCTTCGGCAGACATAGCTGTGCCGGAATTGAAGTTGATTCCGTGTTTTCTTTCAAACTGGCCGAGCATGTAGCATGCGCGGCTCGGGGTGCAGATGGCCGAGGTGACAAAGGCGTTATCAAACACTACGCCGTCGGATGCCAGCTGGTCGAGGTTCGGGGTTTTCCCGATTTTCTGTCCCATGAAGCCGACAGAATCCCAGCGTTGGTCGTCGGTCAGTAAGAAAATAATGTTCGGTTTTTGTTCCGGGGGTCTGGAAGCGCCGGAAATGGCCTGGATGCCGGAGGCGAACAGGAAGGACAGGATAATCAGTTTTATATTCATGGTATCTCCGTTTTCAAAGCATCAATTCTAACAGAAGATCTTCGGGAGGAAACTATCCGGAAGATCTGTCCAATATACAGATTAATCGTCGTGTACCACGGTGCCGTCATCGGATTCATCCACTTCAAGGGTGGCCAGTTTTTTAAAGAGAAAGACAGTATCGCCTGCACCGCCGATGGTGAACCAGATGGCACTTCCGATCGACACTACGCCCTGAATACCGAGCATGACCGTCCACCAGAACATCCAACGTTCGGAGGTGATCGGCGTAGCCAGGTTGTAGATGGTGCCGAGAATAAAGGTCAGGCACCAGCCGGTGGTCCAGAGGATCATCGTGATATAGATGACAATATCGGATTTGGAAAATTCGCGCGTGACACCGATGACCTTGAGGATCCAGGGCATTTCGCCCTGTTCAGCCTGCTTGGCTTCTTTTTCCTTCTGAGCTTCTTCCACCGCATATTCACCGCGGTGCAGCAGTTTATCCATATTGTGCGGTTTTTTGCAGGTCAACAGGGAGACGATAAAATAGAGCGTGAAGGAAACCACTACGGCCACGATGGCCCAGTGCATTCCGTTGACGATGATATCGGTTCCGGGGAACATCATTTCCGGCCATTTCTGTTTGATGAAAATGCCGGCCAGAGAAATCACACTGCCCGAGATCAGTCCGGTCCATGCCCCCTGTGTTGTGCCGCGCTTCCAGTACAGACCGCCGATAATTGCACATGATGCGCCGCCGACGTAAATGGCTCCGGTGATTTCAAACCACATGTTGATGAATTCCTTCATGGTCCAGAAGGAGCTGAAGATAAAGGAGATGGCTCCGATCAGGACAATAGACCAGCGCAGGTATTTCAGATGTTCTTCGGTGGTGAACGGCTTTTTGCGGAAGGGCATGATGACATCCTGCAGGAAGATGGATCCCCAGGAGTGGTAGGCCGAATCGTCGGTAGAAACTGCTGCGCCGATCATGAAAATGGCGAAAAGGCCGAGCAGCCCCGGCGGAAGCATATTGCGAATTACAATCGGAACAAACATCTGCGACTGCAGGTTCGGGTCATTGATTTCGCCGACAGTCGTCTGAATCTGCGCCTGGATTTCGCTGTAGGCCGGATTCCATATTAAAACGTATGCCGCGATGGAGAAAGCGACCGTACCGACGGTAATCATGAGCCAGCGCCAGCTGGAAAGGATATTGCCCATTTTCGCTTCGTGCGGCGTTTTTGCAGCGGTCATGAATCCGGCGCCGCCCTGCCATACGCCGGTCTTAACAACCATGAGAATGGTGAGCATGACGAAATAAGAGATACCGAAGTCCGGCAGTCCACCCTGTTTGAAAGGGTTCATCATGGAAACGCCTTCTCTACGGCGGGCGCTTTCAATCATATCCGGATAGGTGCCTGCATCGGGAATAACACGGGCTACGGCATCGTGGAACCAGTCCGGTCCGATGGTGCCGCCGGCCGTGATGTTTTCTGAATTGAAGAGGGTGGTCATAATATTGTCCCAGCCGAAGTGGGCCACAAGAAACCAGACAATGGCGACGCAGGCTGCACTGGTGATGATGCCCTGGAAGAAACTTGTTACCATAATGGTGTTCTGTCCGCCGGAGATCGCGAGAATGACGGCGGAGGCCACCATGATGAACATGATGAGGTGATAATACTGAGGAGGAATTCCTAGGAAATAAACCATGAAATTGGCGGTTACCATCGGGAAGACGGCACAATTAAGCACTCCGGAAAAGAAGGCGGTGATGCCGGCGAAAATACGGAATTTGCGGCTGTAACGCTGTTCCAGAAACTGGGCCATGGTCATGGCTCTCGTCTGGCGGTAGCGGTAGACCACCCAGCCGGAAAGGGCCACGATGATGCCCACCGGCATCATCAGCATGCCCCACCATTGACCGCCGATGCCGTTGCGGTAAAAACTTTCAAACTGGCCGACCATGCCGATGGCGGAAAGAAAGGCCATACTCTGAGCCACCGTCAGCAGGTAACGGCCGGCAAGGCGTTCCGAAGACAGGAATCCGGCAACGGATTTAGTCATTCTGTTCGTAACAATGGATATGGCAATCAGTAGAACCACAAATCCAAATACAATAATCCAGTCTATTCCTGTCATTTATACATCCCCTGATCCTTGGTACAGTTTACATGAACGATTCAAAACGCATTAATGTCTTGTTTCGACCTGTGAAAGTCAAATATATGTTTACAGTAACATACGAACCTTAACCTGAGGATTGGACACATGATGAACAGAAGGATTTTTACAAAATCGGCGGTAATTAGCGGCCTGTTGGCATCGAAAGCAACGGCGGTCAGTGCAACGAAGAAAAAGCCCAATATTCTGTTTATTATGTCAGACGATCACACGACTCAGGGGGTCGGCTGTTACGGGTCGCGGCTGGCCAGATTCAACCCGACGCCGAATATTGATCAGCTGGCCAAAGAGGGGGCGCGGTTCGATTCGGTATTCTGCACCAATGCCATTTGTACGCCAAGCCGTGCCTGCATTATGACCGGCCAGTATTCGCAGACCAACGGGGTGCTGGATCTGGCTGGAGCGCTTCCGCCGGAGCGGCAGTATCTGGCAATCGAAATGAAAAAGGCCGGTTATCATACCGCCATGATCGGGAAGTGGCACCTGAAGGAAGAGCCGGCGGCGTTTGATTATTACAAAGTGCTGGTGGCGGCAGGTCAGCAGGGAACCTATTTTGATCCGGAGTTTATTGAGACCGGAATGAAGTTCGGAAAGCATAAGGCTCCGGGAATTAAGACTGTGAAACATAAAGGACACAGCTCCGACGTGATCACGGATATTTCGCTCGACTGGCTGTCTAATGGCTGGAACAAAGAGCAACCGTTTTTCCTGATGCACCACTATAAAGCACCGCATGATCTGTTTGAAAATGCGCCGCGTTATGATTCCTGGCTGGAGGATGAAACCATTCCTGAGCCGGAGAGTCTGTATGATCCGGGGAATCATGGATCCGTGGCTACGCGGGGGAAGGATGATTCGCTGATTCATGATATCGGCTCTTCGGTTTCCAAGCGGAATACGATCCGTAATATGGGGATGCACATGGAAATTGATCCGGATCTGCCGGATCAGGAATATACACATCAGGCGTATCAGGCCTATCTCAAACGCTATCTTCGCTGTGTGAAAGGGGTGGATGACAACCTCAAGCGGCTGTTTGATTATCTGAAGAAAAACGATCTGTGGGATAATACGGTGATTTTCTATACCGGCGACCAGGGATTTTTCCTGGGTGAGCACGACTATATTGATAAGCGCTGGATGTATGAAGAGGGCATGCGTATGCCGTTTATTATGCGTTATCCTGAAACCATTAAGCCGGGCACGGTAGTTGATTCGCTGATCAACAATACCGACTTTGCTCCGACGATGCTGGAGTATGCCGGAGTTAAAACGCCGGATTATATGCAGGGGCGTTCTTTTAGATCTATCGTTGAAACCGGGGTTGAGCCGGACGACTGGCGCGATGCGACGTATTACCGCTATTGGATGCATATGGCGCATAAACATGCGAATCCGGCCCATTTCGGCGTGCGTACCAGGCGCTATAAGCTGATCTTTTTCTACGGAGCCGATGTGTATCCCAATGGTCGGAAAGACTGGGGAACACGTTCTGAATGGCGTACGCCGGCAGCGTGGGAGCTTTATGATCTCAAGAAGGATCCGAAAGAGATGAACAATGTCTACGATAATCCTGAGTATGCTGAAATCAGGAAAAAGCTGAAAGAAAAGCTGAAGACACTCCGTTCGGAGCTGAATGAAACCGATGCCGACTACCCCCATATTCAGGAGATCATTGATCAGCACTGGGATGATTGATAGTTCGTTTTAACCACGAACGCACGGAGATCACAAAGGAAAGTATAGTAACTTTTTCGCGCTCTTCTTTTCTTCGTGGTGATGAATTCTGATCTGTTTTTATTTTAAGATTCCTGTTGACGGTAGGTGGCGGGAGGTACGCCTATCCATTGTTTAAAGACCTTGGAAAAGTGGAAGCGGTCGGTGAAGCCGGTCTGGGCAGCGATGTTGTTCCGGAGCAGCCGGGGCTTAAGTATGACTTCCTGACCGAACTGGATGTTGAGCGTCGATACCACGCCGCATCAATTCTCCGGAGGCGTAGTGCAGTTTGACATCTGGTCGATGCAGGTCCATGGCAAAACCGCCTATCCCAACTATCAGGGAATCAATAACCGCTTGTTCATGCATGACTGGTGGAACCGGAAGACTATCTGACCGGCGAGTTTATCCTGAATAAACCCGGTAAATATAAAGTTCAACTGGTCTATGCATCACAGGCCGCCAAAGACGGGAGCACACTTTCTGAACACACCGGCGCGGTATTTGATCCGAAAGCAAACACCACCGTTGGCGGCCGGTTTGCACTGACGCTGGGTGACAACACCATGCAACTGACCATTGAAGACGTAAAAAACAAAGAGCGGCCCAGCATATTCATGCAGGCCATGTTGAATTTTCAACTGCCGGAAAAAAAACAGTTTGCCCTCTAGCCCGACGCTTCCAAACCCTGGAAAGGGTTTAAGTTCCAGGGCGTTCGACTTGTACCGGTTAAATAACGGTCTCGTTCAGTTAGCTATCCATGATAGCGATCCACAAATTCGGTACGGTGGGTAATTATATCGACCTATAGGCCGCTGTTTTTCAGGAGTTCGCAGGCCCAGGTGATGCGGAGCGTAAACTATCTTCCGGCGCATCCTTTCCATCATGGCCACGAAAACCTGCGCGACGAAGAACGCGTTTCAGGCGTTTGGAAAAAAACGGGATGAAGGAATCATCTGAAATGAGCTTGGGCGCGAATGGAGGCTTTGCTTATGGAGCAGATGAAGCAACATCGAGATCCCTGCCGTTTATGGGATCAGCCTGTGAAATAAGCTCGCTCTGATCATCCCTGCATGCAGGGGGATACTCCTGTTTTTCGCTTCAAGATGGCGCAGAAGTGATTCTGATTAGTGCAACCGGATTTTCGAAACACTCGATCCGGTAGAAGGGAAAATCTCAGAGGCATTAAAGCCATACTGGGAAGATTCTTCACATGCACTAGGCCTCGTAGGCGATGGCAGGAGGCATTCTTAAGCAAACGTTTCGTAGACGGAGTTTATAACGGAATGTTTTAGTAAATGGTATGAGTCGGAACTTCCTGAAACGCTGTTTACGCGGGTGACAATGTCTTTCGCATAGATGCTGCGTGTTATGTTATGCGGCTGAAAATGTTCACTACAAAAATCCACGCGGAACCGATAAAAATGAAGGGGATCGTTATGGGACCAGCTCTTCCCATTTCTCCTTGTTCCATACAACGGGCCGGGGGAAATGGGCTGCGCGCTTTATATATTCCGCCTTTAGGGTTTCGGCCAGTTCGGGGTTCTGATCGATCAGGTTACGGGTTTCGGCCGGGTCCTTCCGGACGTTGAACAGCTCGAGGCTGGCCGGACCGCCGTCGGGTTGATCTTTATACACGCCGGCCTCGATTGTGCCGGTGAAGCGCAGTACATGATCGCCCTGCAGTATGGCCCATCCGCCGGGGGCTTTGTTCCGCTCTTCATTTTTTCCGACCATGGAACGATGGCGGTTAAAGCCCCAGGCGTGGGCGTGAATACCGGCCCAGATCAGCCGGTCATGAACTTCTGTGTCATCTTTTCCTGAAAGAATATTCAGGAGGCTTTTGGCATCGATATTTTCCGGAGGATTCAGGCCGGCGGCGGAAATAAAGGTCGGAATAATATCCATGCTGGAAGCGAGCTGGTCCAGTCGGCCTTGCGGCGGAATACCTTTCGGCCAGTAGAAGAGCAGGGGCACCCGTATACCGCCCTGACAGAACATTCCTTTGTGGCCGGAGTAGGGGGCGTTGCCCGGCAGTACGCTGGCTTCGCCGGACATGGCTCCGTTATCGGAGGTAAAGGCTATCAGGGTGTTTTCCAGCCGTCCGGTTGATGCCAGATAATCAAGGATGCGCTTTATATTCTGGTCTACTGCATAGAGGTGGGCATAAAAATTGGAAAGGTTATAGGAGGGGGAGTTGAACCCCTTCCAGTATTTTTTCGGGGCATTGGGTTCAAGGTAGTCATGCACTGCATGATAATGCAGCTGGACATAAAAGGGTTTGTTTTTCCGCTCTTTGATGAAGGCGAGTGCTTTGTCGGTAAAGACTTCCGTGTTGTAGCCACTTTGTCGTCCGGCATGTTCAAAATTTTCCCAGACCAGCGGTGAATCATAGAACTGACTGGCCCAATTGTTATAGCCGTAATAGTAGTCAAATCCGTTATTCAACGGATTCTGGGCGGGAACTACGGAGCCGTAATAGCCGGCCTCCCAGGCTTCGTTCCAGATTTCGGGATATTTTTGATTCAGTTGTCCCCACCAGATGGTTTCAGTGATTCCATGTTCCGCTAAAACATCCTGAATGACCTGCTGATCCCGTTTGCCTACATGCCACTTTCCGATATGTGCAGTGGCATAACCGGCTTCGTGCAGTATATGGGCAAGGTGTTCACCCGGTTTAATTCCGCCGCTTTCGACATCCATATTGGTATACACACCGGCATCCGGTGGGATTTTTCCGGTGGCAATGGCCAGACGGGACGGGCGCAAAGGCTGCTGGCGGCATAGGCGTGGGAGAAAAAGGCTCCGCTTCGGGCCAGTTTCGTCAGTGTGGGCATTGCTTTTTTTGAAAATTCAAGTGCCTGTTCGGGGGTGTATTCCTGGGTCCGGGCAACGCGTTCTTTAAAGTAGAGATCAAACTGATCGACCGTCAAATCATCGTTGTAGAACTGACAGTGGCCCACGCCGAGATCGTCGAGCATGATAAACAGCAGATTAGGGCGCTCCGCCGGGAAGGCCGGGAGCGAAATGGTCAGCAGTGCAAAAAGGAGAATTGATTTCATGATGCATCAGCATACGTATGCATAAAAAAAGGTCAACCGGTGTTCGGCTGACCTTTTGACTCATTCAGCATCCGAAAGAATTTAATCCAGTCCGACGAGATCGATGTTTTTGCGCAGGCGCATCAGGGCATCGATCCAGCGCTGCGGCATACGGCCGCGTTTGTCGGGCGGGCAGTTGAGCAGGAAGTTGACGCCCCGGCCGGTGGTACTCATGTACATACCGAGCAGGTCTTTGTCGGAACGGACGGCGTCGTCTTCCGCGTAGAACCATTCGCGACCGATGGTGTCGTTGGTTTCTCCCGGAATATAATAGTTTTTGCCGAGAATTTCCTTCCACTGGAAATAATCCTTTTTAGCATGGCCGTTGTAGGCATTAGGGAAGTTGCGTTCCAGGGTCATGATGTCTGAAGGCCAGGCAAAGGTGGGGTCGAAGGTTGTTCCGTTCTGGCAGGAGTGATTGTAGGCAAAGAACATTTCCGGCTTACGCTCGGTAACGTGTTCGTAAAATTCAATGCGTTTATCGAGCGGCAGTACCTTCGGCATATCCACCCAGAAATAATCGGGGTTATAGGTGTCGATCAGTTCATCGCACTGGTTCCACATGAATTCGCGGAAGGCATCATTGGTGGTGGTCATGCCCAGGGCATATTCGTTCCAGTCTTTGGTAACCGGCATGCCGAACAGGTTGGTGTTATCCCATGCACAATAGTAGAAGCCGACTTTGAGGCCTTTTTCGCGGCAGGCGGTGACGTATTCGCCAACGACATCGGTGGTGTTTCTGCTGTTTTTGACCGAATAGTCGCCATAGGCGCTGGGCCAGAGTGCGTGTCCGGCTACATGTTTGGTGGTCAGTACGGCATACTGCATGCCTGCATCGCGTGCTACGGAAATCCATTCATCCACGTTCAGATCGGTAGGGTTATAGGTTTCAATCGGTTCGCAGGCGCTGAGTTCGAGTCCGTCGAAGGTCGACATGCCCCAGTGGATAAACATGCCGTATTTCCACTGCATGAACTCCTGCAGTTTTTCAATGCTCAGGCGCTGCTCGCCTCGGCCCTCGTCGGTCACCAGTTTGATGTTGTTCTGATCAGGTATCGGGTCAGCCATAATTTATATCTCCAATGTTCAAAAGTGAGCATGGATGATCAGTGAACGGGTGGAGGAAATCCACCTGAAAACGTTGACGGTTTTCAGGAATTTATACGATTCACCGGTTAATTTGAGGCCATGACTTTTTCGAGCAGTTCACGATCCTCTTTACAGAGCAGTTTGATCGGAACCCGGATTTCTTTCCCGCCTTTTTTTTCCAGATAGGCATAGCCGTGTTTTGCTTTGACCAATCTGGCTATGGTGGCGCTTTTTCCGTTGGCGGATTTCCATTCGCGCGGATGTTCCCGAAGTTTTTTCAGCTGCCAGTCGGCCAGTGAGCCGTCGGTTGGAACGAGAACATAGGCGCGCACCCAGTCGATATAGGTGGTGTTGCGTTCGGGATCATTAACTTCCTCGGGGGTCGGCGGGGTTTCCCAGTCATAGGTTTCCGTTACCATATTGATATGCATTGGGTGACGGAACGGTTCGTCGACCAGCGAGGTGTCGAATTCCACAGTGCCGACGTGTTCGTTGTTCAGATAGAAATGGCACTTGCTCGCATTTTCCCACCAGCATCCGTAGATATAAAAATCCTCATCGGATTTGGTAGGCAGTCTGGCCTTGTTCCCGACGTTCCGGCTTTCACCGCCATGCCAGACGTGGGTGTTGGAATTCATATAATGCGCAAACTTATCGTTGCGCTTGGATCCGCCGACGGTTTCAAGAATATCCAGTTCCTGGGCGATTCTTCCGACGCCCGGATAATGCTGTCCCGAATTACTCATCCAGAATGTGGACGACATGGAGATGCTCGAAGCACGCAGTCGGCATTCATAATAACCGAAATAGGCTTCTGTTTTTCTGGAAACAACCGCTGCGCCACCCAGCGTGAACGTCTGTCTGCGCTCCGTAATCGGTTCATCCAGTGTTCCATTGGTCAGCTGAAGCATGCCGTCTTTAACCGATACGTTTTCCGGCATAAACCGGGCCGGCGGACGTCCCCGCCAGCGCGGATGATGATCATACCATTTTTCGCGATCGAGGCTGTCTCCGTTGAATTCATCGGTGAAATCCTCATTCACGACCCACATGAAGCCTTTAGGGCCGGCGGCGGTTCCGCAAAGGCCGCGCCGGTAAGAAAAACGCCGAGGGTCGGAAGCTTCCATAGATTGGAGAAAAAATTAGTCATTGTGAGCGATCTCAAAGTTGTTTGCTTTGAAACGTTTCTGCGACTGCTTTGTTGGACACGAAAGGATTCCAATATTTTTCGGTCCCTTGAAATCAAAGGTGATTCGCTCGAAAGAAACCTGATGGCGGACATAATAATTCTCGATGGCCTCCACCAGTTCATCGCGCCCCAGTTTTTCTTTCGACCAGAAATTACAGCAGGGAATAACCAGAACCGGTCGGATCAGTGCGGATTCGGCCACCGGTCGGGTGGCCTCATCGCAGTGGAGGCCGATAATGAGGTCATAATAATCCGCCATTGATGAAAGATATTCCGCCTCCCGGTTCGGGACGCCTTTCATGGTCCAGCCGCGCGGGTCGATCACTTCAGCATTGTAGTTATACTGCTTGCGCAGCACGCGGCTCAGCATACCCTGACCGCCCGCCACGTCGGCAATATATTGAATACTGCTTCCGAACCGGTCATAGACAAATTCGGCGAGGACATCAAATCGCGCCGGATCACCATGGAATTTTTTTCTGCCCAATTTAACCGTTCCTTTTGCGTTTGGCAGGCGGTCTGCCTGTGTTGGTACTAAAGGATGCCGTCTACCGGATTCCAGGCAATTTCAATGGGGTCGACTTTCCCGAGGATACCGGGGACATGCGGCGGTTTTTTCCAATGGTTTGAAATCAGTTCAATTTCTGCGGTTTTGAGTCCGTCGGCTTCCGCCCGAAGCACCGCTTTTTTGCCGGTCATCTGCACGATGGCCTGACTGAGTCCGTAGAAAGCGGAGCTTTCGGTGCTCTTCGGCGGTTCGTGGCTGGTGGGGTTGCCGTTGCCGGTTCCCAGAATCTTTGCGTCGCCTTCAACCGAGTACCGGATTTTATGGTCGGCGGTTGGAACAAAACGACCGTCGGTATCGATAATTTCGGCTTTTACCACGAAAGTGCCGTCGGACTCGGCTGTCAGGCGGATGGCTGCCGGGACGCCGACGGTTTCATTAGCGGTTCGAAGAATCTCCCGGCCCTCCGCACTGTATCCGATTGCTTCAAGTTTTCCGGGACGGTATTCCACGAACGTTTCGAAATAGCCGTTGGTTTCCACGCTTTTGCGTTCCAGTGTTTTTCCGTTGAGGATCAGTTCCACTTCCGCGCAGTTGGTATAGGCGCGGACTTTAATAGGCTGTCCCTCTTTACCCGCCCAGTTCCAGTGCGGGAAGAGGTGGAGCAGCGGTTCCGAATTCCACCAGGCTTTATAGTAGAAATAGGCGTCTTTCGGGAAGCCGCACAGATCCATCAGGCCGAACCGGGTGACGGTTGCCGGCCAGTCGAAGGGGTAGGTTTCACCACGATAGTCGAAGCCGGTCCAGAGGAAGGTTGCGGCCAGGAAATCACGGCTGGCACACGCTTTCCAGGTTTTATCGATGGGGGATCCCCACGGAGTGAGGCCGTTGTTATACGCACTGGCTACACCTTTTAGGTGTTCGTTTTCCCAGCAGATTCCACCGTGGCCGAAGTCATTCAACTCAATCGGTTTTCCGTCATAGTATTCAATGTCGTAGAGTCCGCGGGTTGCAAATGAACCGCCGGTTTCGCTGCCGATGAGGGGCCAGTTCGGGTAGCGCTCGTGAAACTGGTCATAGCGCGTATCGTCTACTCCATGATCGGTAATGTTGTAGTTGGCGCCGAAGACATCGAGGTGGAAATTCTGGCTGTCATGGAATTTGGCAATGCTGAGCCAGTCGCAGTTCATGGAATAGACCGCCGGACGGGACGGATCGAGTTTATGGACCAGGTTCTGCATTTTCCGCAGCTGTTTCACGCCGATGTTGGTAGACTGTACCTTCATCTCTTCATTACCGAGCGACCACATGATGACGCAGGCATGGTTGCGGTCGCGCTTCATCAGATCCTCCAGCTGCTGGAGGAATTCAGGCGAAGAGCCGGTGAGGCGCGTTTCATCCATTACCATAATGCCGAGGCGGTCGCAGATGTCGAGCAGGGCCGGAGTGGGCGGGTTATGCGCACAACGCAACGCGTTGGCCCCCATTTTTTTCATCTGCAGCATGCGCCATTCCTGCAGTGCGTCGGGGATAGCTGTTCCGACGCCGGCGTGGTCCTGATGATTGCAGACTCCGCGGATTTTCAACGGTTCGCCATTGAGGAAAAAGCCTTTTTCCCCGTCAAAACGGATATCTTTCACGCCGAACGGGGTACGTATTTCATCAACGATTTCGCCATTGATGCTGATGCTGCTGATCAGGGTGTAAAGAACCGGGTTGTCGGGGCTCCATTTTTGGGGGTCGGAAAGTTCAAGTGTCTGGAATGCCGTTCGGGATTCCTCTGTTTCAACCGTGAGGGCGGTTTGATCGACCTGTTCTGCATGGTCCGAGGCGTTGATGATGGTGGACTGAACGAAAACTTCTGCATCGGTTTCCAGATCGTTACGGACCGTGGTTTCAATGTTAACGCGGTTGTCTTTGGTATGCACAAAGATGCCGGAGTAGGGTACGTGCACCGGGTGGGTTTTAACCATGCGTACATCGCGGTAGATTCCGCCGCCTTCGTAGGACCAGAGTTCGGGCAGAGTGGCGTCGCAGCGAACCGCAATTACATTGTTTCTGCCGTAATTGAGCACTTCGGAGGCATCGAGTGAAAAGCTGGTGTAGCCGCTGAGGTGGCGCAGCATAAAGTGGCCGTTGATCCAGACGCTGGAATCGCGGAAAATACCGTCGAATTCAAAATGGATGCGGCAGCCTTCGTCTTCTTTCGGCACAAAGAAGGTTTTGCGGTACCAGGCGATACCTTTCTGAATGGATCCGTGGCCGACTTCGGCATCGGGTGTGAAAGGATTTTCCTGCAGAAAATCGTGGGGCAGGTCGACGGTCTGCCAGTCGAGATCGTCATAGCCGACTTCGGAAAGGCCGTGGTTGCCGGATTTGATCCAGGAAGGGTTTTCATAGAACCGTTCATGGATGGCCTGAAAGCCCTGCTTTTTTACATCCTGCTGGATAAAGCGCCAGCCGGGATTCATGGATAAAATTTCTCTCATAGCTCTGCTCCAGTAAAAATCAGCGCGTTGTTAAACCACGAAGGGTCAATGGAACGCGAAACTAAAAACATGTACGAATCTCAGATTTTGATCTGTATTTTCTGCCTTGGAGGCGCGGGGGACATATCGGTTTCTGTCATCCGTATACCGCGCTCTCCGGGGAATTAACAATCTTCAGTGTGCAAAAAGACCGGATAGGGTTTCCCCGTCCGGTCTTTTTGGTTTCCGGTATATTCCGAACTGCGGTCAGTCGACTTTCAGTACGGCACCGGAGGAGGTGTTGTATTTTCCGCCGACCATAGCGAAGAAGACATAATCCGGTTTGCCGTCCTTCAGCAGTACCTGTGTGCGTTCAAAGCGGCCTTCGCGTTCGAGGCCGTTCGGCGGTTCCGGCAGATATTTCCGTCCTTCGTAGAACGCGACAGTCGGTTCGCCCCAGTTGATTCCGTCTTCAGATTCAAACATCAGACCGTATTCGTGGTTCCAGTAGCCCATATCACGCATGATCATTTTAAATTTGCCGTCTTCGATCCAGATATAGGCATCTTCCGACTGTGCATTTTCACCGAGGTGGCTGAGGTCGATGATGGGGCCGTCGCCGACTTTTTCCCAGGGGCCTTCCAGTTTTGTGGCTTTGGCGAGGCCGTACTGTCGGTTGGTGTGGCGGCCGACATCCGCCGTCGCCACGCGGAGTCCGCCTTCAAGGTCTTTTTCCCAGTCAGTGGCGCGCCAGGATTTGTAATAGAGCCAGAGTTCGCCGTTCGGATGCTGGACGAAAGCCGGGTTGGTGGTGCAGACCGAGTTCCAGGCATTGGGGTCGGGATCGGGTTCGATCAGCGGTTTGTCTACGCGTTCCCACGGGCCGTAGAGGGAATCAGAGGTGGCCATGCCCACCCGTTTAGTGTAAACGGTGCCGTCCTGCGTACCCATGTAAAACAGGACATATTTGTCGCCGACTTTATGGATGGTCGGATTGTGACAGGTCATAGCGTCCCACCAGTCGCCGCCGCGGCCCGTAACGGCCACATCGACGGTTTCAAATTCACTTTCCGGCGAATCGGCCACGGCATGGGCGATTTCGCAGCAGGTGATCCAGCCCTGATGAGCGGCTTCGTTTTTCCAGCGGCTGTAGAATACGTGTACTTTTCCGTCGTCGCCCCAGATCGGGGAGCATCCCCAGACATTGTAATCCGGGTCTTCAAGAATGCGGCCGACAGGTTTCAGGCGCTTTTCAAAATCCGATGAAATCGGTTCGGTCTTATTCAGTTTCATTATTTTCTCTCCATATGCTTAAAATGGCTTCCCGGAGGCCGCTGTGCCGGTTCCGTTGATCAGCAGTCTGTTATGCTTAACATAATGCTAAAAAAACTATCGACAAGTTGCGGCTCATCCTGCATAACCTCTAATATGTTTACATTAACATAAGTGGTCAATATGGACAGGGGTTTGTTGTATTGTCCAGCGAATTTATAACGAATAATTGGGAACTTAGATGAACGATAACAACGTGTATTCTTTCAATGACGAGGAAAAGTCAATCCGCATCAATCGCAGCGATCTTCCGACGCCATGGATCAACTACCTTTCAAACGGCCGACTGCATGCTTTTGTCTCACAGGCCGGGGGTGGTCTGGCGTGGTGGAAAAGTCCGATTACCTACCGGATGACGCATTACCGCTATCAGAATGTGCCGATGGACGGTCCTGGATTCTACACCTATGTGCGTGAAAAGGACGGCACCACCTGGTCGCCGACGTTCCGCCCGTGCGAAACTCCGCTCGATAACTGGTATGCCGAACATCACGCCGGCTGGTCGAAATTTGTCGGGACTAAAAACGGAGTGACGGCCACGCTGAAGCTGTTCTGTGCCATGGACACGGATGCGCTCTGTTATGATCTGGAAATTAAAAACGATTCCGGCGAAGAAAAGGAACTCGATCTCTTTGCTTATGCCGACCTCGCACAGCTGGAGTGGACCACTGATCTGTTCTACGGCTATTACATTCAGAGTCAGGTGACGACATTCTATGATGAAGACATGGATACCATCATTTACCGGTATCAGCATACGCCTCAGCCGTTTGTGGAGGACGTGCCGCTGATCTGGATGGCGGCTGACCGCAAAATGGCTTCCTGGTCCGGTGACCGCGAAAAATTCCTGGGCCCGTACCGCTGGGAGCAGAATCCGATCGGCGTTGAAAAAGGGCATTGCGGCAATGATACTATTGAGTGCGGGCATCCCTGCACAGCCGGCCATGTAAAGGTTACGGTTAAGCCGGGCGAAACCGAACGGGTGGTGTTCACGCTTGGTGTTGCTCCGGGCGGACTGATTAAGCACAAAGAAACGATGGCCAATATCAAACGGGATCTGGAAACCTTCCGGTCTCTGGAGAAAATCGATGGCCAGTTCCGGGCGCTGGAAAACTGGTGGGAAAACCATCTGGGCAAATTTGAGTGTGAAATTCCGAACAAGGATATTCAGCGTCAGATCAATATCTGGAGCCCGATCCAGACCGTGCATAACGGTCGCTATTCCCGTTCCACTTCCTGGCATGCTCCGGGATACCGGGGATTCGGTTACCGCGATACAGCCACCGACATGATCGGAGTGGCGTACCGTGATCCGAAGTGGGCTACGGATATGTGCCTCTATCTGCTTTCTCAGCAGTTTGAAGATGGACACGCGCTGCATACCTGCTATCCGGAAGACGGGCCGGCGATGTCGCGCGGAAACTCTAAACATGCGGACGACCACTTGTGGATGCCGATGGTGGTGTATGCGATTCTTTCGGAAACGGGCGATTACAGTCTGCTTGAAAAAGAAGTGCCGTGGCTTTCCGAGGAAGACAACTGGACCACATACGGTTCTGCCACGGTCTGGGAACATCTGATGCGCGGAGTGGATTTCACGGAAAACAACCTTGGTGAAAAAGGATTTCCGCTGACGTTTGACGGAGACTGGAACGACATCATTCTGCGTTTCTCACGTGCCGGTAAAGGAGAATCGATTTTCTGCGGACAGCAGTATGTCATCATTCTGCGCCAGATGATCGAGATCGGAAAAGCGGCAGGGAAACCGCAGGAGGATCTTGACCGGCTGCAGGGCTGTCTTGACCGGATGGTGAAGAACCTTGAGGATCATGCGTGGGACGGTGAATACTGGCGGCGCGGCTATACCGATGAAGGTGATATTGTCGGCACCAAAAAGGCGGAATACGGTAAAATCTTTATCAATCCGCAGTCCTGGTCGGTCTGGGCCGGTGTGGGTTCCGAAGAACAGAACAACAGCGCCATGGACAATGCGATTAAGTATACCGCCACGGATTTCGGTCTGCGTCTGGTTTATCCGGGCTTCAAGACCTATCCGCACGATCCTGATCCGTTCACCGGATACAATCCGGGCTGTGCGGAGAACGGCGCGGTTTTCTGTCAGGCCAACGGGTGGGTGATTATTGCGCTTTCCAAGCTGGGCCGTGCGGATGACGCCTGGAAAATTTTCGGCGATATGATTCCGCATACGGCGCTGAATAATATCGGTCTCGAACGCTACGAAGCCGAACCGTATGCTTACGTTTCCAACATTATTGGTCCGGAAAACAAGCGTCATGGCTGGGCGAATGTTACACAGGTCACCGGAACCGCGGCCTGGATGGATCTGGTTGGGACACAGTATCTGCTCGGTGTGCGCCCGGGGCTCCGGGGGCTGGAAATTGATCCGTGCATTCCTGCTGACTGGAAGTCTTATACCGTTACCCGCGAGTATCGCGGAAGCACCTATAAGATTTCAGTAACCAATCCGGACGGTGTTGTGAAGGGTGTGAAGTCCGTGAAAGTAAACGGGGTGGAGATTGAAGGAAACATCATTGACCCGAATACCGTGAGTGGGGACGTTGTCGTTGATGTTGTAATGGGGGGATAAACATGACAAGCGCTACGGCGAACAAAATCAATACAAAACCGGAAGTTGAATCGGAATTCTGCAGGAATCTGACCGGCGTCGGACGGATTCTTGAAGATCCGGACTATAATGTCTGGGGCTGTTCTCCGATCTACGGTCCGGAAGGGAAGGTTCATGTCTTCTATTCCCGCTGGAAAAACGAGGCGGATCATGAAGGCTGGTTGACGTGTTGCGAAATTGCGCATGCCATCGCAGATGATCCTGCCGGTCCATATACAACGGTCGATGTCGCTCTGGCACCGCGTGGCGGCGACTGGTGGGATGCAGGAAGCTGCCATAACCCGACGATTCATAAAGTCGGCGATAAATATGTACTGTTCTATCTCGGTGTTTCGGACGGAACAGTCTACACCAAACGGGTGGGCATGGCTACGGCGGATTCGCTGGATGGACCGTGGGAGCGCTCGCCGGAGCCGATTATTCAACCGGACCCGGATCCCAAAGCCTGGAATTCGATGTGCACGACGAATCCGGCTTTTCTGCAGGTATCCGATGATGAGCTGCGTCTTTACTATAAAACCTGGTGCATTGCGGACTGGGAGCGGGATATCGAACTGGCGAATGAACTGGGCTCATGGACCGGAGAGAACACGAACCGTCAGTATGGTCTGACGATCGCGAAGTCGCTCGACGGTCCCTGGGTCAAACAGGGTGACGGTCCGATGATCAATCTGAAATATGTCGGTGAAAATGCGCAGTCGGAAGATGCCTATATCTGGATGGAGGACGGGCTGATCAAAATGATCATGCGTGACATGGGGTACTGGAACCATGAATACGGACTCTATTTTGAATCTGAGGATGGCGTGAACTGGTCGGACCCGCAGATTGCATACCGTAATTCTCATGAATATTTTGATGAAGAGGCCAACGGGCTTGATCGTGAAGGGCGCTTTGAGCGGCCACAGCTGCTGATGGGTGAAGATGGTCATCCGGAATATCTGTTCTGTGCTTTTCGCGGCGGGAAGTACAACACCTCTTCCGGTGTTGTGCTGAAAATCGGATAAGCGTTACGGGGGTCAGTAGGTTATCTTTTTTAAAAGATACGTTTTGCCGGTCCCGCTGTTTGGCGGGGCTGTTTTTTTAAGGTACAGGAGAGAGCTGATATGTCTGATGGAGTGTTGTTTAACCGGGAGGAGAAGTATTCGGAATTTTCGAAAAAGCTGAAGCCGGTTGGGCGGATTCTTGAAGATCCGGATTACAATGTCTGGTGCTGTTCGCCGATCTATGACGAAGAGGGGCGTGTTCACGTTTTCTATTCGAAATGGCTCAATGCCTACGATCACCTCGGCTGGGTTGCGGCCTGCGAAGTAGGCCATGCGGTGGCTGATTCTCCGGAAGGACCATATACCGATTTGGGAACGGTGCTGAAGGGAAAGCGGGATGATTCCTGGGATTCGTGGTCGATTCATAATCCGACAGTCTACAAAGTGGATGGTCGGTATGTCATGTTTTACATGGGATCCAGCGGAGCCGGTCTCGGTGTGACGCTGGAAGAGATTATGGAAATGGACGGCGATGAATATGCTCCGTATTTTCAGGCGCTGGTTGAGACCAAACGTGTGGGTATGGCAGTGGCGGACAGTCTTGACGGCCCGTGGGAACGGGTCGGTGACCGGCCGATGGTTGATGTCGGTGCGCCCGGTTCCTGGGATGATATGGTGACAAGCAACCCGGCTTTTGTGCAGCATGAAGACGGGCGCTACTGGCTTTATTATAAAGGCTGGGACTATGCGACACTGCCAACCGGAGGTAACCGGCGTTATGGCGTGGCAATGGCCGAGCATCTGACCGGGCCGTATATCAAATATGAAGGAAATCCTGTTGTTGATTATTCATCGATTGATATTCGGGTGCAGTGCGAGGACGGCTTTGTCTGGCGGGAGGACGGCCGGTATCACATGATCCTGCGTGATATGGGATTCTATAATCACGAATACGGGCTGATTATTCATTCCGACGATGGAATCAACTGGAGTGAGCCGGAGATTGCCTACAGAGAGGCTGCGCACTATTTTGATGAAGCGCCCAACGGGCTTGATCGTGAGGGGCGCTTTGAACGCCCGCAGCTGCTGATGAAAGACGGTAAACCCGAATATCTTTTCTGTGCTTTCCGTGGCGGGAAATATAACACTTCTTCAGCGGTAGTGCTGAAAGTCAACTGATGGTCTGCGTGCGGCGTTCTGAACTGATATTTTAATGTCCGGGAAACCGCGCGGGTGTGTTTTTAAATCCGGGTGGTAAGTGTCTGAAGCTTCTGTTTAATGCGCTGTTGTTCATTGCTGCCGATGGTGGATAACCGGAGCAGAGGCAGACCGCTTTTTTTCAGTATGGAGTTCTTCAGCGTGTCCCGGTACGACTGTCGGGTTTCTTTTCGGTGATAGGCATATCCATCCACTTCAATAACAAGTATCGGACGCTTATCAATTTCGCTGTAAATCAGGAAATCACATCGTGTCCAGGGATGCCGGGCATAAGCGGCTTCTTCTTCGGTCAGGAAGTCGGTGTTTTTCAACAGGGTTGATAACGGGACCTGAAAGGCCACCCGATGCCCCCGGAATGAATTTTGGAGGAGTTCCTGAAGTTCGTGATAAATGAGGTTTTCTGAATCATACGTGGATATTCGTCTTCTGCTGCGCAGCCGGGCCATTCTGGCTTCAGCGTAATCCCGGTAGAGAAGGTCGAAGACAGAACGGACTCTGCCGGGGATTACTTCGCCGTTATTGTACCGGATGTAGCGAATGAAATCGGCGATATTTCCTTCGTCTTCGGCGATCTTTTTCGAGGTGACCAGCCGGAGTTTCTGCTGTGCGCGTGAAATAGCCACATTCAGCAGGTTGGGATCATCAATGAATGCATTAGTCTGGTTTGCAACCGTTGTAAGGATCATGGCCGGTTTTTCCCGTCCCTGATATTTGTGGACGGTATCAATTTCGATGCCGGATGAGCTGATTGCCGTACGGGTCAGTTCTGTCTGTGCCCGGTAAGGTGAAACGATGCCGATATCTTCCGGTGGAATTCCTTTGAGCTCAGGAAGAACATGGGTGGCGATTTCATCGATCTGTCGCTGGTTCACTGTGCCGCGTGCGTGATTGCCTTCAACGGTTACATAGACTTTTAAAACATCCTCTTCGCCCCGATCCTCCGTCATGATGATTAATTCGTTGTTATAGAATTTCTGGTTGCAGAACTGGATGATTCTGGGGTGGCAGCGGTAGTGTTCCCTCAGGAGGGTTGCAGGAATGCCCGGAAAAGCTTTCAGAACAGAAGATAACAGGCTGTGTCTCTCAAAGCGGGCGTAGTCGGGGACTGCATAGGATCTTCCGATTTCCTCCGCACGTTTTCTGTTTTCATTACTCAGAACATGGGGAAGCTGCATGAGATCTCCGACCACTACGAGCCGCTCGGCGCAGCTCATCGTCAGTGCACCGTTGAGCAGATCCACCTGACTTGCTTCATCCACAATAACGCAGTTAAACCGGTAGCCGTTTCTGACGGATGTGATCACAGAGAAGGTTGTGCTCATAACGACCGGATATTCTTTTAGAAATTTTTCGGGTGCTTTCCATAGATCGTCCGCCTTGAAAATTTTACGGTCGCGGTTTTGGTATTTTCGGGAAAGGTGGTGTTTCAGCAATTGCATTGAAATGGTGGAGAGTCGATTCAGTTTTTCCTCGAAATGAAAGTCGGCAAGATCCTGCTGAAGCGAATTTATCCGGTGTTCCAGTTCAGCTGTTTTTCTCAGATAATATGCTTTCTGCAACAATGTAATGCGGTCTTTCGGCGCTACATCGAAAAATGCGCGGGCGGCTCTGCCCAGTTGGAAATAAAGACTTATTTTCTCAAAAAAGCGTATGGGTGTGCGATTGCGTTTGTATTTTTCTGATAGTGGGTTGGTCTGTTTAATGTTCTGTTCGCAGGCGATCCAGTGTTTCATCAACCGGTCTGACGAGGTTTTCATCAGTACGGATACTTTTTCCTGCATGGCGGTTTGATGGGACCACTCGTTTTCATACTGTTCAAAGTGCTTTAATTCCAATACAAGGGCATCACGCTGACGGATCGCATCGGCCAGTTTATTCTTTTTATCGAAGGCTTCATCCAAAGTACTGTTTAAGGTGCGGATTTCTTTCCGGATGGTGGAGATTTCATCCTGTTTCAGGTTCGGAAGTGATATGGGTGTGTGGCGCTGGTTGTTTATAAATTCCTGCTTATTACAGGAACTGCCGAGAAAGGCGCCGATAAAATCGAGGCCTGCATGCTGCAGTTTTTCCAGCACATTTGCTGTTGCGGCATTGTTGTTGGAAACAATGGCCACGCTTTTTTCCTGCATCAGCAGATTGGCAATCAGGTTCAGAATGGTCTGCGTTTTTCCTGTTCCCGGAGGACCCTGGATTACGGACACCGGATTTTTAAAGGCGTTTTGTACCGCCAGTTTCTGGCTCCGGTTACATCCGAACGGGAAAATAAGTCCGGCGGCATCCTCTTCAGAAAATATTTCATTCTGAGGAGATTTCCCTTTAAGAAAACGGGCCAGAATAGTGGTTTTATTCACGACGTTGAGGTGCTGAAATTTCCGGGCCAGTAATGCCTCTCCCTCTTCGGTTTTTAATGTGCTTTCAGCGGCAAGTTCCCGATAATAGCAGAGCAGGTCTGTATTTAAGCCGGCACTATCGGTTATCGGGCTGAGTGAGATGTCGCTAAAACGGAAGATCCTGTTTCGGTTATCGCCTCGAAACACTCTGGCCCAGTCTCCAAAACGCAGGATTTCGCTGACATCGTAGATTAGATGGCCTTTGATGGAGACGCGTTTGTTTTTGATCGGAATTATTTGGGCTGCAGTGAAATATTCGACATTCTGCGCCGCATACCGGTACGATTTACCGCTACGGTAGGTTACCTGAATTCGGTCGTCCATACGGGAAATCCGAATAACCTGCTCGGTCTGGTCTTCCCCTTTAATAAGAATGAGATGTTTTTTCAGATGAAACGGGCTTTGTGTGCGGTCTGTGTGATTCATTATTTATGTTGGCTGATGGTCAGGATAATGCCGGGGTTTGGATATGATTTATATTTCGGATAAAAATATGGGCCTTTCCCGCTTATTGGAAGTTTTGTGCAATGAATTTTTCCGTATAGTCACAACTGAATAAAATAAGGAATCGGGGTTTATGAGGGCGCAGCATGGTTTGGGGTTGGTTGTTTTTCTGATTACTGCTGCGGTTGCGGGAGCCGTTGATATTGCCGAACTTCAGCGCAGGGCGGAGGCCGGTGATATTCAGGCGCAGGGGGAGCTGGCGCATTGTTATCGTTCGGGCGACGGTGTTGAAACCAACTTTAGTCTCGCGTTTGACTGGGCGGCGCAGTCCGCCGAAGGCGGAAACCGGGACGGTCAGTATGAGCTGGGATACTGTTATCGCAACGGGTACGGCACGGAGACCAATTTTACGGAATGTCTGAAGTGGTATCATCTGGCCGCGGAGCAGGGGCATTCGAATGCCATGTACGGCATTGGATTGCGGTACCGTCATGGACAGGGCACAGAAACGAATCATTCCGAAGCTATAAAATGGTTTGAAAAAGCGGCGGCGTATGAGCATCCGAAAGCCATTTACCGGCTGGCGCTTTATTATGAAGAGGGCAGGTGGGTTGAGACCAATACGGTGCTTTGCATGGAGATGCTGCATCGGTCGGCGGAGCTGGGATATGAAGCTGCTTATGCGGCACTGGCCTATCGGTATGGAGTTGGCCAAAGTGTTGAAAGGAATTTGAAAAAAGCGTTCGAGTGGTATCTGAAAGCGGCCGAAGCCGGGCGGAAAATTTCGCAGTATAATCTGGCGGGTTATTACCGGCAGGGCAAAGGCACGGAAACCAATTTGACCGAAGCTGTACGCTGGTATCGGGCGTCGGCGGAACAGGGGTATGCGAAAGCGCAGTATGCCCTGGGTTTGCGCTATGCAAAGGGAGAAGGGGTGGAGCGCAATGAGGAGGAGGCGTTTGCATGGTATCTGAAGGCGGCCTCGAACGGTTATGATCGTGCCCAGAATGTGGTAGGGTATCGTTATTTTCATGGGGAAGGAACCACCTCGAATTGTACAGAGGGCGTTCGCTGGTACCGTCAGGCGGCAGAACAGGGCTATGCCCCGGCACAGCACAATCTGGGATTGAAATATCTTTATGGCGAAGGGGTGCCGACCAACCATACCGAAGCGGTCTTCTGGTTCCGCAAAGCGGCGGAGCAGGGAAATAGCAAGGCGCAATACAGTCTCGCACGGCGGTATCAGCTGGGCGAGGGGGTTGAGGTTGATGACGTGCTTGCTTCCGAATGGTTTCTGAAATCGGCTGAACAGGGGGATGCGAAAGCGCAGTTTTCCATAGGATGGTGTTATGAAGAGGGGGTGGGTGTGGAGAGCAACCGCCTGCAGGCGGCGGTGTGGTATGAAAAAGCGGCGGAACAGCAGCATACTTCGGCGCAGTACAACCTGGCGCGGATGTACGAATTCGGTCTTGGCGTTGAAGCGGATGCCGAGCGGGCATATGCGCTCTATCTGAAGGCGGCAGAAAACGGAGATGCATGGGCTCAGCGTAAGATGGGTTGGTTTAAACAGTCCGGAGAGATGGGCGAAAAGAATGAGGAGGAGGCTTTCCGCTGGTATTCGCTTGCGGCAGAGCAGGGATATACTCCGGCATTCAATGATTTGGGCTGGTGTTATGAATCCGGTATGGGAACCGAAGCCAATCCGGCGCTGGCGTTTGAATGGTATACCCGTTCGGCTGAAGCCGGGCATGCATTAGGTATGCGCAATCTGGCGGTTTGTTATGAGGGGGGAACCGGTACTGAAACCAATCCGGAACAGGCGGTGAAATGGTATCTGAAGTCGGCTGAGCTCGGTGAGCCGCAGGCGCAGTTTGAAATGGGCTGGCGTTATGATATTGGTGCCGGCGTGCCTCTGGATAAGGAAAAAGCGGCCGCATTCTATCGGGCAGCGGCGGCTCAGGGGCATATGATGGCTCACCATAATCTGGGGGTTTGTTATGAGCTCGGCGAGGGGGTGGAAATTGATTATGCGGAATCGCTCAAACACTATCTTTATGCCGCCGGCGAGGGATACGTGAATTCGCAGTACAATGCGGCGCGCTTCTATAAACTGGGGCATGGAACAGTACAGAATCCGGATCAGTCTTTCCGTTGGTATGCGGCGGCGGCATCGAATGGACTTGCGGAAGCGCAGTATCATCTTGCGGAGTGTTATGAGGATGGATTCGGTACGGAAACCAATACTGCGCTGGCACTGGAATGGTACCGGATTTCGGCGGAGAACGGCTATTCCGCAGCGCATCATGCTATGGGCTATCGCTATGCCAACGGGATTCATGTGGCGACCGATTATGCGAAAGCCATGCAGTGGTATTTGCAGGCGGTGGAGCTGGGGAATCCGTATTCGATGAATAATATCGGCAATCTTTATGCAGACGGACAGGGTGTGGAACAGAGTTATGAACGATCGGTGGAATGGTATCTGAAAGCTGCTCGGGGCGGGAATTCGGTTGCGGCGTATAATCTGGGCATTCGTTATGAAAACGGTCAGGGTGTTGAGAGTAACGATGCGGTCGCGGTGCAGTGGTATGCTGTGTCGGCTTCGAATGGATACCTGTGGGCGCAGAATGAACTGGGCGACCGCTATTACTACGGGAAGGGATTTCCGGAAAACAATGAGCTGGCGTTCCTGTGGTATTCACGTGCCGCGGAACAGGGGTCGGCTGACGCATTGTATCAGCTTGGGCTGCTGTATTCCCGGGGGCATGGGGTTGAGGAGAATGATCATAAAGCGTTTGATTGCTTTGCACAGGCTTCTGAAATGGGGCTGCTTAAAGCGCGTTATCAGATGGGCGTGAGTTATTACTGGGGTTACGGTGTGCCACGGAACCGGAGCGTTTCAGCCACAATTTTCCGAGAGTGTGCCGAAGCAGGTCTGGCGGATGGGCAGAACGATCTGGGGTGGGCTTATGCCCATGGGTATGGTGTTGAGCAGGATGTTGAAGAAGCGGTGAGGTGGTATCAGCTAGCTGTTAAACAGGGCCATGTCACGGCTGGGAATAATCTGGGGGTGGCGTATTATCGCGGCGCGGGCGTTTCCGCCGATCGGGGAAAAGCGTTTGAGTTGTTTCAGTTTTCTGCCGGGCAGGGCGATGCGGATGCGATGGGAAATCTTGCGGTCTGTTATGAGGAGGGCTGCGGGATTGAAAAGGATATGGAGCTGGCGCTGGAATGGCATCGGAAAGCGGCGGATGCCGGGAATGAAAGATCACAGCGGAAGCTGGCTCTTTTTTATGAAGCCGGTGGACTGCTGCCGAATGATCAGGAACGTGCGGCTTTTTGGATGGAGCGTGCGGCGGAAAACGGGAATGCAGACGCGATGTACCGCACCGGACTGAATTATGAGTTGGGGCGCGGGGTGGAAGTGTCGGGACGGATTGCGGTACGTTGGTATCGCAGGGCGGCGAAGCAGGGTGATCACGACGGCCAGTACCGGCTTGCTTTGGCGTTTAGAAATGGTCTGGGTGATCTGCGTCCGAATGACCGGCAGGCGGCGGTTTATTTTCATAAGTCGGCCGTACAGGGCAACAGAAAGGCGCAGGCGGCACTTGCGGAATGTTATTTTGCAGGACGCGGGGTTTCCAGAAGCTGGAAAACGGCGTGGGGCTGGTACCGGTTGTCTAAACGGGATTGAAATGGATGAGACGGGTTTGCCTATTGCTGATACTGGCCGCGGTTCTTTCCGGCTGTGTAACGTCGGAACGTCCCGAGGTGAAGGCGTTGCGTGAAAGGGCGGCGGAGGGCGACGGCGAAGCTCTCTGTACGTTGGGTTACCGGCATGCGTATGGTCTGGATGTTGATCAGGACTATGAAAAAGCACTGGAGTATTTCCTGATGTCGGCGGAAGAGGGATATGAAGGAGCGTGGTTTTATCTGGGGGTCCTGTATGAATATGGCTGGGGTGTTGAACAGGATCCTGCCGCGGCTCTTTCGTATTACCGGTATGGAGCTCTGCTGGAAGAGGGGTGGGCTGAGGGTAAACTGGGATGGTTTTACTTCAATGGACTGGTGGTGAATGAAGATGTAGAGCGCGGTGCCGGTCTCTATCTGCGTTCTGCCCGCCAGGGTGTTCCGTTTGCCCAGTTCAATATCGGAATCTGCTATGAATCCGGAATTGGAATTGAGCAGGATGATTTTGAAGCGGTTGAATGGTTCCGTCGTTCCGCGGAGAACGGAGTGGTGGATGCGCAGTATAAAATGGGCTATTACCTCAGCCACGGCATCGGCACGGTTCAATATGGAGCGCGTGCGGCCGAATGGTATCACCTGGCGGCGTCGCAGGGACATGCGAATGCCCAGAATAATCTTGGAGCGATGTACTACAATGGCGATCTGATTAACTGCGATCTGGATGCGGCATTTTTCTGGTACTCAATGTCCGCTTCGAATGGAAATCCGGTTGCCTGTTTTAATCTGGGAGTAATGTATGAAAATGGGGAGCTGGGAGAGACCAATCTCCAGAAGTCGGCGGACTTTTTTCTGCAGTCGGCGGAAGCGGGCTATGCCAATGCACAGTATCATGTGGCAGAAAACTTTTTCTACGGACGAGGAGGCTTTCCTGAAGATGAGGCTCTTGCGGTGGAGTGGTATGCCCGGGGAGAGGAACAGGGCGATCTGAATGCAATATACAGTCTGGCCTGGTGCTGTTCCCGGGGACGAGGGATCGAAATGGATGAAGCGCGGGCGTATACGTTGTTTAAACAGGCGGCCGAAATGGGCAGTCCGCAGGGAATGTATGAGCTGGCTGAATGTTATAACCGGGGCTATGGCATTGAGCCGGACAGACAGAAAGCCGTGGAGTATTTTCGGGCGGCAGCGAGTAATGGGGTGGCCGAAGCGCAGAACGACCTGGGGTTTGCGCTGAAAATGGGGCTTGGGACCGAAGTGGATTTTGAGGAGGCGGTTCTCTGGTACCGGCGCGCGGCGGAACAGGGGTATGCGCTGGCTCAGAACAATCTGGGGGTCTGTTATTTCGAGGGACTCGGCGTTGAGCAGGATAAAGAAAAAGCCGTAGAACTTTTCCGCCGGTCTGCGGAGGGGGGCTGCGAAGATGGTTTCAACAATATGGGCCTGAGTTTCCGGAATGGGTATGGCGTTGAGACCAATGAACAGGCGGCCGTTGAGTGGTATGTTCGAGGGGTTAATGCCGGCTATGCCGGTTCTGCCTATAATCTGGCAGAGTTTTTTTCGGAAGAAGACCGTGGTGTCTACAGTCCGGAACAGGCGTTTGAATATTATCTCATGGCGGCGAAACGCGGGCATGTTGAAGCCATGAATAAGGTGGGGTATCGCTACCAGTATGGAATCGGTGTCGGAAAAAATCCGGAAGCTGCTTTCCGGTGGTACCTCAAAGCGGCGGAAAACGGATTTGTGGTGGCTCAGCGCAATCTGGCAATCTGCTACCGCAACGGAACGGGAACGGAAATCGATCTGAAGAAAGCGGCGGAGTGGTATGAGAAAGCCGCACTCAACGGCAGTGTAAAGGCACAGCATACGGTTGCGCTGAACTACCGCTATGGTCGTGGAGTTGAAACCAATCAGACCGAAGCGGTGCGCTGGTACCGGATGGCGGCGGAGAACGGGCATGCGCCATCGCAGTTCAGTCTTGGACTTCGGTATTATAATGGCGAAGGGGTTGAAAAAGATGAGGTTCAGGCGGCCGCCTGGATTCTGAAAGCGGCGGAACAGGGACATGCCGCATCGCAGAATGCCATGGGCTATCGGTACTATTACGGTCGAGGCGTGGAAAAGAATTATGCGCAGGCGTTTCGTTGGTATCTGGCGGCGGCAGAACAGGGAAATGATTCGGCGCAGTATTATGTCGGGCGCTGCTATCGCTTCGGACGGGGTGTTGAAACGAATCTGGTTAAGGCGGTGGAATGGTATCGAAAGTCAGCGGAACAGGGGTATCACCGGGCACAGAATACATTGGGCTATCGGTATAAAAACGGTGAAGGGGTGGAGGCCGATCCGGTGGAGGCGGTGCGCTGGTTCCGGCTGGCGGCAGAAGACGGGTATCATCATGCGCAGGACAGTCTGGGTGAATGCTATTACAATGGCGAGGGGGTGGAACGGGATTTTACGCAAGCCTTTGAGTGGTTTTTCCGTGCGGCGGAGCAGGGCAATGCCTATTCAATGAACTGGATCGGAAAAATGTATCTCAACGGGGAGGGTGTGCCGGCCGATGACGCCGAAGCGGTCCGCTGGTTTTGGAAATCGGCCGAGGAGGGGAACTGCGAGGGGCAGTTTAATCTGGCGCGATGCTACTTCGACGGCTGTGGAGTTGAGAGTGACTCCGTTATTGCGCTGGAGTGGATGCGGAAGTCGGCAGAACAGGACTATGAACCGGCACAGCAGTATCTGCGGATATTGAAAAATACGGAGTAAACCCCCGTGTTTTCGAACGTTTCAAACCTTGGAAAGAGCTCGACATTCCTGCCGCTTTCCCCTAGACACTTCAGCTCATTTTTCACAACAAACGACGGAATAAATTCATGAGCGAAAAGATTATTTACACGATCACCGACGAAGCGCCTGCACTGGCAACCCGTTCTCTCCTTCCGATTATTGAAGCCTATACCGCTGCAGCCGGGATTGCCGTGGAAACCCGCGATATTTCGCTGGCCGGCCGCATTCTGGCTCAGTTTCCGGAATGTCTGACTGAGGAGCAGAAAGTCGGCGATGCACTGGCCGAACTCGGCGAACTGGCTCAGACACCGGATGCCAATATTATTAAGCTCCCGAATATTTCCGCCTCCATTCCGCAGATGAAAGCGTGTATTGCCGAACTGCAGGCGAAGGGGTACAATCTACCGGAATATGATGACCCGGAGGCTCGGCCGAAATATGAAAAAGTCAAAGGTTCCGCCGTCAATCCGGTTCTGCGAGAGGGCAACTCCGATCGCCGTGCCGCTACGGCAGTAAAAAAGTATGCGAAAAAAAATCCGCACCGGATGGGTGAATGGTCGCCCGATTCCAAATCCGTTGTTTCCTCCATGTCGGAAAATGATTTCTTCGGGAATGAAAAATCGATTACACTGGAAGAAGCCACCACCGCCCGCATCGAGCTCTGGGCTGACGGCGAAATCACGGTGCTGAAAGAGGGTCTCGAGCTTCAGAAGGGCGAAGTGCTTGATGCCACCTTTATGAGCGCCAAAGCACTGGAGCACTTCCTGGCTGAGCAGTTTATGGCAACCAAAGAAGCCGGCACGCTGTTTTCGCTGCATATGAAAGCCACCATGATGAAAGTATCCGATCCGATCATATTCGGTCACTGTGTCAAGGTCTTCTACAAACCGATTCTCGAACGTTATGCGGATGAATTGGCTGAAGTCGGCTTTGATCCGAACAACGGGATCGGCGATCTGTATGCCAAACTCGACCGCCTGTCACCCGGCACCCGGACCTCCATCGAATCCGAAATCAGGGCGTGGTACAACGCCGCACCGGATCTCGCTATGGTGGATTCCGACAAAGGTATCACCAATCTGCACGTTCCGTCGGATGTCATCATCGATGCCTCCATGCCGGCGGCGATCCGCTCTTCGGGTCAGATGTGGAACAAAGACGGTAAGCTGCAGGATACCAACTTTATCATTCCCGACCGCTGCTACGCCGGGGTTTATGCTGAAACTGTCGACTTCTGTAAAAAGAACGGGGCATTTGATCCGGCCACGATGGGCACAGTTCCAAATGTCGGGCTCATGGCGCAGAAAGCCGAGGAATACGGCTCGCACGATAAAACCTTCGAAATTCCGAAAAACGGCATTGTCCGTGTGGTCAATGCCTTCGGTCAGATTCTGCTGCAGCACGAAGTGGAAGCCGGCGATATCTGGCGCGCCTGCCAGGTAAAAGACGCTCCGGTTCAGGACTGGGTCAAACTCGCGGTCACCCGCGCACGCGCCACCGGAATGCCGGCTATTTTCTGGCTCGATGAAAAACGCGCCCACGATGCCCAGCTGATTAAAAAGGTAAACACCTACCTGAAGGATCACGATACCGAAGGGCTTGATATACGCATCATGCCGCCGGAAGAAGCCACCCGCTTTACGCTGGAACGGGCGAAGGCCGGAAAAGACACGATTTCCGTTACCGGTAACGTACTGCGCGACTACCTGACCGACCTGTTCCCGATTCTTGAACTCGGTACCAGCGCCAAAATGCTCTCCATCGTTCCGCTGATGAACGGCGGCGGCCTGTTCGAAACAGGCGCCGGCGGTTCCGCCCCGAAACACGTTCAGCAGTTCCTTTCGGAAAACCATCTGCGCTGGGATTCGCTCGGCGAATTCCTCGCACTCGGTGTTTCACTCGAACATCTGGCGACGGTCTACGGCAACGAAAAGGCGCAGATTCTGGCCGATACACTGGATCAGGCCAATGCCAAGTTCCTCGAGGAAAATAGATCGCCTTCCCGCAAAGCCGGCGAACTCGACAACCGCGGCAGTCACTTCTATCTTGCGCTCTACTGGGCCGAAGCCCTTGCCACGCAGGATAAGGATGCCGATCTGAAAGCCCGCTTTGCCAAACTGGCTGAAACGCTCGCCGCCAACGAAGAAAAGATCGTTGCCGAGCTGATCGACTGCCAGGGCGAACCGGTAGATATCGGAGGATACTATCGCCCGGACGAAGAACGAGCCAACGCCGCCATGCGTCCCAGCGAAACCTTCAACACCGCCCTCGCCGCGCTGTAACGAAGCTCTGCGCTGCTCCGTGCCGCGTGCCGTGCTGTAAAACAAGCCGATCCGATTCCCGGGGCGGCTTGTTTTGTTTAATTCATCGAAATATTTGCAAAGGCGAGAGGTATTTCCCGTCTAAATTGTCATTTTGCTCAGGAAGGGAAAGAGGCCGGTTCCAGATGATGTTGAGTTATGGCCATTTTCGGTGAAGTGCGATTCATACCCAACGTTTCCCTTCGGGTAAACGTTCGCTACACCAAATTCTGTTTCGAGGTGTAGCGTTCTGCATATCACGATAAAAGTAGCATGGAGATCAGCTCGGTTCGGAGTTTCTTTTCCGGGAGGCGTTTTCTCTGTACTGGATTCTGTTGTTTTAAGGTGTAGTGATCGGGTTCTCCTGAAGGAAGCGGTGTGATAATCCGCTCCGTTCGGTGTTTCCCTTCCGGGAGGTGTTTTCTCTGTACTGGATTCTGTTGTTTTAAGGTGTAGTGATCGCTTACCCGAAGGGAAGCGATGGGGGAGATAGACGTCGGGGTGAGGGGCGTGGGAACGCTTTCTGAACGTTTTGTTTGTTCTGTTCTTTCGGGGCAATTAAAGTCCTGACGGGTTGCAGGGGAATAAGCGTGGGTTCTGTTCGACGGGCTTCCTGTTGAAAATGTGGCCAAATAACGGCCAAAGAATGGCTTGAACGACTTTTCGGCATCTCTATAATCCCCGGTTCGCTTAAACCAAGGTAATAATTATGGGAAAAACACTGTTTGAAAAAATCTGGGACAAGCATGTCGTCAAGGAACTTCCGGGCGGCGAGGTGCTTCTCTATATCGATCGCCATCTTGTTCATGAAGTAACGAGTCCGCAGGCGTTCGAAGGGCTGCGTCTGCTGAATCGTAAGGTGCGCCATCCGGAACTGACCTTTGCCACCACTGACCACAATGTGCCGACGGATAACCGGGATGAGATTACGGACCCGATTGCTAAAGCACAGGTTGAAGCTCTGGAAAAAAACTGTGCGGATTACGGCATTACTTTTTACGGCATGGAATCCGATAAGCAGGGTGTCGTGCACATTATCGGCCCGGAACAGGGCATTACGCTGCCGGGTACAACGATTGTCTGCGGCGATTCGCATACGGCTACGCATGGAGCTTTCGGGGCTATTGCATTCGGGATCGGTACTTCGGAAGTGGAACATGTACTGGCCACGCAGACGCTTCGCCAGAAAAAGCCGCTTCAGTATAAGGTCGAGTTTAAAGGTGAAATTCCGGTCGGTGTAACCGCCAAGGATCTGGTGCTTGAACTCTGCGGAGAAATCGGTACGGCCGGTGGAACAGGCTGTGCTTTTGAATTCTGCGGCGAGGCGATTGAGTCGCTTTCGATGGAAGGCCGCCTGACGGTCTGCAATATGGCGATTGAAGCGGGTGCACGGTCCGGACTGATTGCTCCGGATCAGACGACCATTGATTATATTACGGCGGAAGACCGTCCGTTTGCACCGAAAGATGAAGCGCTTGAAAAATCGATTGAATACTGGAAGACGCTTTTCTCCGACGATGATGCAAAGTTTGATAAGGAACTCGTGATCGACGTCACGAAGATTGAACCGCAGGTGACGTGGGGTACGAGCCCGGGCATGGTAACGGGTGTGAACCAGGAGGTTCCTCAGCTGGATGGTGTTGCTGAATACAGTCCGGAAGATGTGCGTGCTGCGCTGGATTATATGGGGCTGGAGCCGGGACAGAAGATCACCGACATCAAAATTGATGCTGTATTCATCGGCAGCTGCACCAATGGTCGTATTGAAGACCTGCGTGAGGCGGCAAAAGTGATGAAAGGTAAAAAGGTGGCCGACGGTGTCCGGGTACTGGTGGTTCCGGGTTCCGAAAAGGTTCGTTATCAGGCCGAAGCCGAAAAGCTCGACCGCATTTTCCAGGAAGCGGGTGCGGAGTGGCGTTATGCCGGATGTTCGATGTGTCTGGCTATGAATTCGGATAAACTGGCGGAGAAGGAGCGTTGTGCTTCGACCTCCAACCGGAACTTTGAGGGACGTCAGGGTCGCGGCGGACGTACGCATCTGGTCAGCCCGGCCATGGCTGCGGCTGCGGCGATTAACGGTCACTTTGTTGATATCAGGGAGATTGACTAATGGAAAAATTTGAAACATTCACCGGAGTGGTCTGTGCGGTTGACCGTGCGAATATCGATACGGATGCGCTGATTCCCAAGGAGCATCTCAAGTCCATTAAACGTACGGGTTTCGGTCCGGCGCTGTTTTCGGACTGGCGGTATAATGCCGATGGTTCGGATAATCCGGATTTTATTCTGAACAAGCCGAAGACAAAGGGGGCCTCTATTCTGGTTGGCCGTAACAACTTCGGCTGCGGTTCCAGCCGGGAGCATGCGGTGTGGGCTGTGGCTCAGCAGGGTTTTAAGGTGGTGATCGCACCGATTGAAGGCGACATTCCGGGCTTTGCGGATATTTTCCGCAATAACTGTGCGAAAAACGGCGTGTTGACGGTTCAGCTGTCCAGTGAAGAGGTGGATAAGATTTTCGAGCAGGCAGAGGCGGATGAACCGCTCGAAGCAACGGTGAATCTTGAAGAACAGACGGTTACGTTCGGCGAGAACGTATTCTCCTTTGATGTGGATCCGGCGGTGAAAAACAAACTGTTGCTCGGCCTGGATGACATCGGGGAATCATTGATGTTTATCGATGATATTGAAGCTTTCGAAAAGGAGCATAATACGCAGTTGTGCTGTGCATAGTCTTTTCTTCCGCAGGAAAAAGGACTACAACAAAAAGCTCCCGGAATCCGGGAGCTTTTTTTGTTTAAGCACCGTGGAGGTGCAACTGTTTTAAACCTGTATTTTAAAATCATGAAAAATTATCTGACAGCCTTAATTTCTGAATCGGCCCTTCGGCACAATATTTCCGTTCTGCGCAGTTTGATCGGTGAAAATGTAAAACTTTGTCCGGTCGTCAAGGACGATTGTTTCGGACATGGAATGGACGTACTGTTTCCGGTACTGGCCGAGTGTGCCGATGGTTTTGCTGTGGCTGCTCCGCTCGAAGCGCTGGAACTGCGCAGAAAGGGGTATCATGGGTTTGTTCTGTGTTTCCTTTCCGCCTATTTTGATGATTTTGCTGTGCAGGATGAGCTGGTGTGGCAGGAAATCACCCAGACGGTTATGTCGACGTCTGCGCTGGATTCAATTCAGGCTGCGGCGCGGCGGGTGGGCAAAACGGCGCGGGTGCATTTGAAGGTGGATACCGGTATGGGGCGTCTTGGTGTTCCGGTCCGGCAGGCACCGAAGCTGATTGAGCGTATCCATGCAACACCGGAAGTGGAACTGACGGGGATTTATACCCATTTTGCGACGGCTGATGAGGCGGACCGCACGGCGACGTTCCGGCAGCTGGAAACATTCAGATCCATTCTCCCCGGTCTTGGAAACATTGTGGTTCATGCGGCAAATTCGGCGGCTACGCTGGATTTGCCGGAAACCCATTTTGATATGGTCCGGCCCGGTATTGCCGTTTACGGCTGCAGGCCTTCGGATGATATTCTGAATCCGATAACGCTGAAGCCCTGTATGTCGGTGAAGGCAAAGCTGATTGCGGTGAAGCATATTCCTGCCGGGGGCTGCAGCGGATATGGTCTGACGCATACCTATGACCGTGACAGCCGGGTCGGCGTTGTTCCGATCGGGTATGGCGACGGCTATTTCCGGAATCTTTCAAATAAAGCGGTGGTACGGATTAACGGCATGGATGCTCCCGTGCGGGGGCGGGTTTCGATGGATCAGATGACGGTTGATGTGACTGATATTCCGGATGTGAAGGTCGGAGATGAAGTTGAGGTGATCTCTTCTGACCCTTCGGCTCCGAACTGTGTGGAAAATCTGGCGCGGCTGGCCGGAACGATTCCTTATGAGATCACGTGCCATATCGGACACAGCATGCGTCACGAGCTCGTGGACTGAGCGGTATCGCGGAATTTTTCGGCACAGTCCGGGCAGAGGCAGTGACTGAATTCCATCTTTGTTTTAGCTTTCAGAAAGTCGTCGATGGATTGCCAGACTCCGGCATCGTCCTGAATTTTCTTGCATCCGCTGCAGAGGTTATGAAGGCCGCCGGGTTCCTGGACGTTGGCAAGGACGTTCTGCAGTCGGCCGTTGGTTTCGGTCAGCTCCTCTTCTTTTTGGCGCAGCCGTTTGTTTTTCCGGCGCATACGGCCGATACCCAGTGCAAGAACAATCTGGAGTCCAAGATAAGCGGGGGAGCTGATGAAATAGAGGTAACTGGCCGAGATGCTGAACTGCTGATAGATGAAGTGGGTCAGAGGCGTTAAAATCACCAGTGTAATCAGTCCTGCAACCGCTCCCAGCAACCCGGAGATCAGGGCCACCATACCGATACCCAGAATAAAATAGGGCTGATCCGGCGGGGCAGCAAACCGAAGAGCTGCCGAATAGACTGCCAATGCGGCCGCTGCAATCACCAGTCTGATGGTCCGATTCATTCCATAATCCGGTTAGCGGTTCCTGTCAGGGATATTGTCCGGGAAACGCAAGTGCTGTGCCAGAATCGAGCCCAAACATAAGATTCATATTCTGTAAGGCATTGCCGGCCTGACCTTTCATCAGGTTGTCGATATGCGAGATGACACGCAGGCGGTTGCTGCGCTCGTCCACATCGACCGTCAGATTGCAGTAGTTGGTGCCGCGGACATCGGCAATACTCGCCGGGGTCTGAGCGTCCTGGACCCGTACGAACAGATTATTTTTGTGATATTCCTGATAAATTTCCAGTACTTCTGCCGCTTTTCGGCCGTCCAGTGTTGCATAAAGACTCGACATGATGCCGCGGCAGAGCGGAACCACCTGGGCGGTAAAGGTCATCTGAACGGGATCGGTGCTCAGCAGACTGAGTTCCTGTTCCACTTCGACGGTATGTTGGTGTCCTGCCAGTTTGTAGGCGTTCATGTTGTCGTAGCGGTTGGGATAATGAAATGCGGCATTGGGCTTTTTCCCTGCACCGGAAACGCCGGTTTTACAGTCGGCAATGATGCTTTTCGGATCAATGATTCCGGCGGCAACCGCCGGCGCCAGACCCAGAATACAGCTTACCGCAAAACAGCCTGGATTGCCGACCAGTCTGTTGGATTCGTTAATATCATGCAGTTCGGCCAGTCCATATACCGTCTGGCTGAGAAGCTCCGGCGATTTGTGGATGGGGTCGCGGCCGATAAAGTTGGCATATTCGGCATAGCGTTCTTTGTTTCCGAACCGGAAATCACCGCTGTAGTCGATCACTTTGGCCCCGCGTTCCAGCTCTTCCGCAGCGGTCTGCATACCGACGCCGTCGGGGGTGGAATAGAAAACCACATCATAATGTTCCCGGTTTTTCGGATCATCCGGAGAGACAATGACATCGTCGCAGAAGCTGCGAAGGTGCGGAAAAACATCGCTCATTTTCCGTCCGGTATCCGACAGACTCACCAGACATCCGATTTCCACTTCCGGGTGTTTCAGCAGCAGCTCGGTAATACCGACTCCGCCATACCCTCCGGCGCCAACGACTTTTGCTTTTATCATGACAGTTCTCCTGAAAAATAAGCCGTAGAATTTAAACCACCACGCGTGTTGAATCGACATAAAAGTACTGTAACCCTGTGCTGCGCCGCCATTGTCCGTTTTCAGGGGGCAGAAATACGATGGATCCGAAGTCTGTCATAAACAGTCAGTTCTCCCAGTTTTTACAGCGTTCGACGGCCTGCTTCCATCGGGCGAAGCGCGATTCTGCTTCGTCTTTGCTGATGGACGGTTCAAAGATACGGTCGATTTTCCGGATACTGGAAATTTCGCCGGTTGATTGCCAGAAACCGACGGCCAGTCCGGCGAGTGCCGCAGCGCCGAATGCCGTGGTTTCGACCATGGCGGGGCGCTCGATGGGCACTTGCAGGAGGTCGGCCTGAATCTGCAGCAGCAGATCGTCGACACAGGCTCCGCCATCCACACGCAGAGAGGGAATCGGCCTTCCGCAGTCTTTTTCCATGGCACGCAGCACTTCCAATGACTGGAAGCAGATGGCTTCCTGTGCTGCCCGGGCAATATGGGCTTTTCCGGTCCCGCGGGTCAGGCCGATGAGGGTCCCGCGTGCGGCGGGATCCCAGTGTGGCGCACCCAGACCGGCAAAGGCCGGGACAAAATAGACGTCGCCGGTGTCGGGAACTTCCGCCGCCAGTGCGGAAATGTCGGATGCATTCTGGATGAGGCCCATTTCGTCGCGGAGCCATTGAACGACAGCACCTCCGATAAAGACGCTGCCTTCGAGGGCATAGTTGATTGATTTGCCGCGTTTCCAGGCCACGGTGGTCAGTAGCTGGTTGTTCGAAGCGACGGATTCAGTGCCGGTATTCATGAGCAGGAAACATCCGGTACCGTAGGTGTTTTTGGAAGAGCCGGGGTTGAAGCAGGCCTGACCAAAGAGTGCGGCGTGCTGGTCGCCGGCCATGCCGGCCACGCGGACGCCGCATTCGCAGAGGAATTTATTGACCGATCCGTAAACTTCGCTGGAGGAACGGACGTCCGGCATCATCGAGACGGGAATATCCAGCAGTTCCAGCAGCTCGGTATCCCATTCGAGGGTGTGGATATTGAAAAGCAGTGTGCGGGATGCGTTGGTGACATCGGTTATATGCGTGCCGCCCCGGGTCAGTTTCCAGATGAGCCAGGAATCGATGGTCCCGAATGCCAGTTCTCCGCGTTCCGCCTGTTTGCGGGCACCGTCCACATGGTCGAGAATCCACCGTATTTTGGTTCCGGAAAAGTAGGGGTCGAGAAACAGTCCTGTTTTTTTATGGAACGTGCCGGCCAGTCCGTCTGCCTTCAGTTTTGCACAGAAGTCTGCTGTGCGGCGGTCCTGCCAGACGATGGCGTTATAGATCGGGTTTCCTGTTTTCCGGTTCCATACCACCGTGGTTTCCCGCTGATTGGTAATGCCGATTGCTACGGTATCTTCGCAGTGTACGCCCGCGTGATGCATCGCTTTCTTTGCGGTGTACTGCTGGGCCGTCCAGATCTGTTCGGGATCGTGTTCAACCCATCCGGGCCGGGGATAGATCTGTTTGAGCGCTTTACGGGCGGCCGCACGTATATTCCCGGCATGATCGAAAAGAATCGAGCGGGATGAGGTGGTACCTTGATCCAGTGCAAGAACGCATTTCATAACGCGCAGTATAAGAGACGGATCGGCAAACTGAAGGATTAAGTGAGGTTAAGATAATCCCGGTCGAGCAGATGCCCGGGCCGTATATCCTTCATGGAACGAAGCATACTTTTGCCGAGGTTCGGGAAATCGGATTCCAGGGTTTTCAACAGACGTTCCAGTCTGGCGCGGTCACCCGTCCGGTCAAGCTGTTCGGAATAGTCGCATTGTCCGAGGTCTGGAAAGTCGAAGGATTCGGCAGCGGTTTCAATCAGGCTTTTCGGGGCATAGCACATCGGACGGATCACCCGCAGTTTTCCGGCATTACCGGGAACATTCGGACCCATTGTTTTCAGGCCGGTTCCTCGGAACAGTCCCATCAGGAGACTGGTGCAGAGATCATCGCGGTGGTGGCCCAGAACCAGTTTTCCAGCCCCGATTTCTTCGGCATAGCCATGAATAAAACCCCGCCGCAGCCGGGAGCAGAGTGCACAGGGGCGTTCTTCGGCTTTTTTTTCGAGGATCAGTTCGGCAATGGGGGTTTCAATGACGTTCAGTTTCCAGCGGTGCTTTTCGGCATAGTGGACGAGCGGTTTATGATCCAGTCCCTTGAATCCTTCGCTAATGTGGATGGCAAACACCTCAAACTTTACGGGTGCCCGTTTCTGCAGACGGGTGAGAAGGTGCATGAGCATCATGGAATCAACCCCTCCGCTGATGCCGACGAGCAGGCGGTCGCCCTCCTGGATCATGCGGTAATCCATCACGGCCTGTCCGGTGAGGCGGCAAAGCTGGGCAAAATAATCGGTCATAGGGTTATCTGCGGAGTATTGCTGATTTCAGTTCCCGCAATTCCGGGACCCGCAGAAGCACGGATAGCAGAAAATAGGTCAGGGCTCCGAGGGCCATGGCGAAGATCAGGGCGGTCATGTTTGCAAGTTTCTGCGGAAGCATTTCCCCAAAGAATGGAAGCAGGAGACGGGCTGTAAACCAGGCGGAGACGGCCATCAGGAGTGCACTGCACAGATGGCGGACCGAGCTGTGCGCGATGGATTGCCATTCGATATCTTTGATGCGGCGGGTCAGCAGTATGCCGAGCACGGTCATGCCGGCGGCTTCGGCGAGTACGGTCGAAAAGGCCATTCCGGCATGTTTCCAGTATTCGGGCAGGGTCAGGATGAATATAATGTTGAGTGCAAGGTTGATGAGCACAATGTAGATGCCGATGCGCACGGGGGTGCGGGTGTCCTGCATGGCGTAAAACGCGGGAACAAACACCTTGGCGGCACTGAAAACGATCAGGCCGGGGGCATAGAACATGAGGGCGCGGGCGCTCAGCAGGGTGGAATCTTCGGAGAAGCGGCCGCCCCATTCAAAGATGCAGGAAAGGATGTCGGGCGCGAGCACGAGGAGTCCGAGTGCGGCGGGCAGCATGATAAAGGAGAGGTGTCGCAGCGAATGGCTGATGGTTGAGCTCATGGCGGAATGGTTGTCTTCAGCGCGCTGTTCGGAAAACGTGGGGAGCAGTACTGTGCCCATGGCTGTGGCGATGATACCGAGAGGGAAATAGATCATGCGTTCACTGTAGAACAGGGCCGCCGGCGCCCAGTCGCCGATCCAGAGAGCAAGAAGCCGGTCGATCAGAACATTGAACTGCGTGACGGCCATTCCCAGGGCCGCCGGTGCCATAAGCAGGAGCATTTTTCGGATTTTCGGATCATTCCAACGACTGGAGAATTTAAAGGGGCAGCCGAACCGTTTCAGAGCAGGAAGCTGAATGGCCACCTGGGAAATGCCGGCCAGCAGGACCCCCCAGGCCAGTACGGTTGCGCGGGCGGAGGGCTCTTTCCCTGCAATTGGAAATACCGCCAGCATAACCGTGATCAGGATCAGGTTCAGTAGACAGGGGGCAAAGGCGGAGGTGGCAAAATGTCTATAGGAATTGAGGGCCGCCATTGAGAGGGCGGCCAGGCAGATGAAGACCACATAGGGAAACATGATGCGCGAAAGTTCGAAGGTGATGATCCATTTGTCGGAAAAACAGGGGAGTCTGGTGCAGACGGAAAAGAGAAAAACGCCGATGAGGGCAATGGAGGAGAGAAATGCAGCGGTCATGGTGACGACTTTTGCGGCCATATTCCATGCGGCCTGATCGCCTTCCTGAGTACGTGTTTCGATAAAAACGGGGACAAAGGCGGCGGAAAGGGCCCCCTCGCCGAACAGGCGGCGGAACAGATTGGGCAGAGTGAAGGCCACGAAAAAAGCGGAGGCCCAGATGGATGTGCCGAAGTGATAGGCAATAATGATGTCGCGCAGCATGCCCAGTCCGCGGCTGAGCAGCGTGAAACTTCCGACCACCCCGGCGGAACGTATGACTTTCCCGTCTTTCAAAATGTTTCCCTGGTTTGCTTATGCGTTTTGAGCAATAAACCATTAAATGTATCATAAGGCAGGATGCAATGGCAATCAATCGGAGCGGCTCTTGCATCGACCGGTCGGGAATTTTCTGTGGCATCCGGGGTCGGGAATACGGTACCTGTTTGGTTTTGATTGCCTAGTTTCACTGAAAAATCTAAAGATAGGTTATTCATTCAATCAATTTACCAACTATGGACGGAACCGTTTTATGACAGAACCAGGCACCATTCTGATGGGCGATGAAGAGGCGATTAAGGCTTCGTATGCAGAGATGAACGAAATTCCGGTTGACTGGGATTTAAGTGAAAAGCCGGTTGAGCCGCTTCGCAAAATGCAGACGACCCTCGCCGGTGAGGCGACGTTGACTGGACCGGGAACCTTTATGGGTAAAGCAATGCGCACCATTACGCTGTCGCCGTCCAATCAGGAGGGGTGGTGGCTGGACCGCACCGATCTGCCGGGGTCGCTGCCGATCCGTGTAGGCATTGCCAATGTCTGGACGACCGGACAGATCGTAAGCAATATTGTACTGCGTTCCGGCAATCCGCATAACTATGTGCGTATGGTGGAGCATCTGATTTCGCTGCGTATGGGTATGGGAATCGATAATATGACCATTAAGCTCGATTCCGGTGATCCGCCGCTTTTTGAGCAGGGCAGTCTGGATGTGGTGGAAGCCATTCAATCGTGCGGTGTGGAGGAACTGGACCGGCCGGTGAAATATTTTACGGTCAAGGAGCCGGTTACCGTGGGCGGAACCTATGGCGATTTCGTAACGCTGTCTCCGCCGAAGAATCTGGAAAACCCGCAGCTGACCATTGACGCGGCGATTAATTTCAACACGGCCCTGGGGAAACAGCGCATCCTTTTTCCGGTCTGCAGAGAACTGACGGAAATGGCGTCGGTTGCGCGGACGAATACATCGAATGCCAAAGTCTGGTACTGCCGGACGATCGGCAAGCTGTTTGCCGATGTGCGGAATCTGGGTTACAATAAGAAAAACGTATCGATTGCCGGGAAAAAACGTTATATCAATGAGCCTCGCCTGGTTCATGAAGGCAAGGCGCTTGAGGCGGTCTGGCATCGTGCTGTACTGGATCTGCTGGCGGCTATTGCACTGATTCCCAATGGGCAGTTTGTCGGCCACATTAAATCCTACAAAGCCGGACACCGCCTAGACTGTGAACTGATGAAGCAGCTGTACCTCAATGAAATGCTGGTACCGCTCGATGATTATCTCAAGGGGGTTGAATGAAATCGTATCGGAAAGAACTTTGGTTTAATGCGCCGAAACGTCGGCAGATCATTCATATCACGCCGGAAGTTGAAGAATGCCTGCGTGAATCGGGAATCCGGGAAGGGCTGTGCCTGGTGAATGCCATGCACATTACGGCATCGGTTTTTATTAATGATAATGAAAGCGGACTGCATTCCGATTTCGAGCGCTGGCTTGAAAAACTTGCTCCGGAAAAACCGTATGGACAGTATGCGCACAATGGTTATGAGGATAATGCGGACGCTCATCTGAAGCGCACCGTTATGGGCCGCGAAGTGGTGGTGGCCGTCACGGACGGAAAACTGGATTTCGGTCCGTGGGAATCGATTTTCTATTATGAACTCGACGGGATGCGCGATAAACGCGTCCTCGTCAAGATCATCGGGGAATAGGCGGTTACTGTTTCAGCAGACCGTCAAAATATTCAATGGTTTTCGCCAGGCCTTCTCGCAGTGGAACTTTCGGTTCCCAGCCGAGTTTTTCTTTGGCCAGCGTGATATCGGGTTTGCGCTGTTTCGGGTCGTCGGCTGGCAGCGGCTCATAGACCAGTTTCGAGGATGAGTTGGTCAGTTCAATCACATTTTCCGCCAGTTCGATCATGGTGAATTCTCCGGGATTGCCGATGTTGATAGGACCGGTGATTTCATCGGGGGAATTCATCAGGCGGATCCATCCTTCAATCAGGTCGGAAACATAGCAGAAAGAACGGGTCTGTGTTCCGTCGCCGTAAATCGTGATGTCTTCGCCGCGCAGGGCCTGCATGATGAAGTTGGAAACAACCCGGCCATCGTGCGGATGCATGCGGGGACCGTAGGTGTTGAAAATGCGGACCACTTTAATGCGCAGGTTGTGCTGACGCCAGTAATCGAAAAAGAGGGTTTCGGCGCAGCGTTTTCCTTCGTCGTAACAGGAGCGGATGCCGATGGGGTTGACGTGGCCCCAGTAGGATTCCGGCTGCGGGTGGACATCCGGATCGCCGTAGACTTCTGACGTCGATGCCTGGAAAACCTTGGCTTTCACGCGTTTGGCCAGTCCAAGCACATTGATGGCGCCGTGAACGCTGGTTTTCGTGGTCTGCACGGGATCAAACTGGTAGTGAACCGGAGAAGCCGGACAGGCGAGATTGTAGATTTCGTCGACCTCGACATAGAACGGGAACGTGACGTCGTGACGCATCAGCTCAAAGTAAGGATTGCTCATCAGGTGTGCAATATTGGCCTTCCGCCCGGTGAAGAAGTTATCCATGCAGATGACATCGCATCCTTCGTCCAGCAGCCGTTCACAGAGAAAGGATCCCAGGAAACCGGCACCTCCGGTTACGAGCACCCGCTTTTTGATAACATTCTTCATAACGAAATTCCCCATTTATTTTTGTTTAGCACAATGGTCCCATCGGCGTAGGTTGAAATTAATTCCAATTCGCAGAGATTTAAGCAATGATCATCTGATTTAAATTTAAGGAGTATTATGTCTGAATCGTTTGCCAAGCCCGTTGTCAGCCGCGATGAATGGATCGCTCGTCTTCCGGACCGGGATAAGAAGCTCTATGCCATGTATTCATCGGTCACTGATTGTATTGTGACAGATCAGGCTGTGATGAACGTGCCGGTGGATGATCATATGGTTCATCGTGGCGACGGGGTCTTTGAATCGTTCAAATGTGTGAACGGCAGTCTGTACAATCTGGAGGATCATCTGGAGCGTCTGGAAAAATCGTGCCGTGCAGTGGGTATTGCGCTTCCGGTATCGCGGGAGGAGATGGGGCGGATTATTATTCAGACCGTGCGTGCCGGCGGACGGCCGAATGCGCTCATACGTCTGCTGCTTTCACGCGGGCAGGGGACGATGGGGGTGAACCCCTATGCCTGTTATTATCCGGAAATCTATGTGGTGGTTTATGAGATGAAGGACGCGAAAATCGGACAGCTGCCGGAGGGGGCCAGTGTGGGGCTCAGCAAGATCCCGATCAAACCGGGTCTTTTTGCCCAGGTGAAAACCTGTAACTATCTACCGAATGTGCTCATGAAAAAAGAGGCGGTGGATATGGGGGTCGATTTTACCGTTTCGCTCGATGAAAACCGGTGTATTGCCGAAGGGGCGACAGAAAATATCGGTATAGTCACCCGCGGTAAGGAGCTGTTCATGCCGCCGCCGGACCGGGTGCTGGCCGGAACGACCGCCCGGCGGGCCATGGAGTTTGCGCAGCAGCTTAAAGCGAAGCGCATTCTGACGAATGCGGAATTCCGGCCGATTAATCTCGGTGCGGTTCGGTCTGCAGCCGAGGTCCATATATACGGAACCACGCCGAACGTTACGCCGGTTACTGTATTTGACGGCAGCCCTGTCGGTGATGGAAAACCCGGGCCGATTGCACAGCGTCTTTTCGAGATGCTTAAAGAAGAGATGATTCCTGACAGCACACGTTTAACCAGGGTGTTTTAATTATGGCTTTTGAAATTGAACGCAAATTTCTCGTGATTTCCGATGAGTGGAAGAATGCGGTGGTTGACTCCAGATCCTGCCGGCAGGGCTATCTGGTGACGGATCCGAAAAAAAGTGTGCGCGTTCGTGTGATGGGGGATCAGGGGTTTCTGACCGTTAAAGGTGCGACTGACGGGTTTTCACGTATGGAGTTTGAGTACGAAATCGACCTCGCCGACGCCCGCTATATGCTGATGCTCTGTGAGCAGCTGGTGGAAAAGACGCGCTATTATATTGAGCATGGAGGGCTGACCTGGGAAGTCGATGTGTTCGATGGGCTGAATGCCGGACTGGTGATGGCAGAAGTGGAGCTTGAATCCGAAAACCAGCACTTTGAAAAACCCGACTGGGCTGGAGAAGAAGTTTCAGAAGACGAACGGTATTTTAACGGCTATCTCTCGAAGCATCCGTTCAGTCAATGGAAATAGACGCCTCCCCGGCAAATCTAAGAATATGATCTGCGGCCAGTTCGGCACCGCCGCCCGGTATTTTTTCCGGTGGTTCCGGGGCGTTTTCTGTATTGGTGAGCGCGCGCTCCAGTTCGCCCGCATAGAGTTCGGCATTAGGGATAAAGGTGTGGCGGCAGTAGCGCTTGATCGATTCAACGAGGATCGGATATTCAAGAAAATTTTTCCGGTCGGAATAGATGATCGGTTTGTTGTTGGCGATACATTCGGAAACGATGCCGAATCCGGGTTTGGTTACCACATAGTCTACCGAGGCCACAATATCGGCAAAGCGGACGAGGTTGCGCGAAAGACAGCGTATGCCCGTTGTGCTCCAGTCGAGCGGTTCAACGGTAAAAAATTCATACCTTCGAAGGTGTGAAACTTTATCCAGAGCCGGACGGTCCAGGTTCAGGGCGGTAAAAGAAAGCAGTACCCAGGTTTTTTGTGGATCTGCGCCGGTGGCTTCCGCAATTCGCTCGCGATTCGGTGTTCCGGGGCTGGCGAGCAGCGGAAGTTCGATCCGGTTGGGGAAGATTTCCATCGATTCGGAAAAAGGCTGTTTAAGCAGCAGATCGGTTCGGCTGTAGACTTCGGCAAATTTGTCGACGAAGCGCTGCCAGCGTTTATCGGTTTCCGCAAACTCGGAGTAGATCCAGTTCCATCCGAAGTTGCCGCATCCAAGGTTGGGAACGGTTTCCTCTTGGGCGGCGGCCAGCGGGATGGCCGGAATATCGGCTACCACAACGCCGATGTTTTCGTTGCGCAGAAAGCGGCGTTCCTGATCGATCAGTTCTTTTTCACGGCTGTAAAGTCGGATCAGGGCCTGAATGGAGGCCTCGAGGTCCACGCGGATGGAGTCTTTCTGAATCAGGCCGACGTCAAATATTCCGGGACGCAGTTCGATGTCGGGGAGCAGACGGCTTTTCATGAACTCTACGGGCAGGCCGGTTTTGACTATGATCGGCACTTCCGGTCGCACGGTTTTCAGAGCGTTGAGTATATCACAGGAGCGGGCGCCGTGTCCGTAGCCGTGCGCGGTAATGTAATAGGCGATTTTTTTCATGAGGTTATCGCAACGCCGATTGCAAGGAGGAGAGACATCAGCACCGTCATGCCGATTTTAAGGAAGATAACGGCCAGTCGCGCAAAAACCGCACCGGTTGCAATGTGTGCAGCCTGCTCCGTTTTTTTCAGTCGGTTCTGTTCAACGAGAAAGGCGAAGATAAAGCTGCCGATCAGCATGCCCAGTAGATTTCCAATGATGGGTAATGGGATCAAACCGCCGAGAAAGAGTCCGGAAAATCCACCCATCGCCGCAGCAATGCCGGCCCGTTTTGATCCGCCGCGCTTTTGTACACCCCAGGTTCCGGCAAAGGCTTCAGCCACTTCGACACCGACACAGAGCAGAGTGAAGAGGATTAAGGTCCCTACGTTTGGAAATTCCGGCCAGCGGTACCAGCTGATCAGTCCGGCGGCAGCAAGTACCAGCCAGGTTCCGGAAAGGGACAGGCAGGAAAGAATGAATGCCGAAAAGCAGAGCAGGGCGGCAAAGGAATAGATGCCGACCGAGCCCAGCGCCTGCCAGTCAAATTCCATGTGCTGCGTTAATCCCGGCTGCAGACCCACTGTACCAGGGTGCGGGCTCCGACGAGGGTGGCTCCGGGAGCCTGATACGGTTTGGCCGATTCCTCCCACGCGGTTCCGGCAATGTCGAAATGCGCCCAGGGAATGCCGTCCGGCACAAATTCCTGGAGAAATGCGGCTGCTGTGGCGGTGCCGGCGCCGCCGGATTTGCTGATGTTGGAAAGATCGGCGAAATCGGATTCCATGTCATCGGTATAGTCTTTAAAGAGTGGCAGCTGCCAGTGGCGTTCTCCGGCCTCTGCACCGTGTTTAATCAGAGTGTCGATCAGCTGCTGATCGTTCCCGAGAACGGCCGATGCCGCAGAGCCGAGGGCCACAATGCAGGCTCCGGTCAATGTAGCGAGATCAACGATCGCCTGCGGTTTGTAATCCGCAGCCAAACCTAGCGCATCCATCAGCACGAGCCGGCCTTCGGCATCGGTATTGAGGACCTCAACGGTTTTCCCCTTGTAGGCGGTTAGAATATCCCCCGGTCGGATGGCATTGGAGCCCGGCATGTTTTCGGCGGCACCCAGAATGCCGATCACGGGTGTTTTGGGTTTGATTTTCGCAATCATCTGCATGGCGGTCAGTACAGCCATGCCGCCGCATTTATCGTAGCGCATCCAGCCCATGCCTTTTCCGGGTTTCAGCGAAATGCCGCCGGAATCGAAAGTGAGGGTTTTGCCGACCAGTACAATGGGGCGGACCTTTGTGTCCGTGCCTTTGTGCTCGAGTATGATCATGCGGGGTTCTTTGGCGCTGCCCTGGGAAACGCCGAGGATTCCGCCGCATCCTTTTTTCTCAAGCGCGGTTTTATTCATGATCCGGCAGTTGAGGCCGGTTTCTTCGGCCATTTTACGGGCCCAGTCGGCAATGGATTCGGGGGTGGCCTGATTGCCGGGCATGTTGGCGATATCGGCCGTTGAAACAAGTGCTTCGCCGTGGGCTTGTGCTTTTTTGATGGCTGCACGCGATTTCACTTTTCCGCAGAAGGTCAGCGAACAGGCCGGTTTTTTTTCTGCATCCGATTTGTTGATGTCATAGGTGTAGGTTCCCCAGGCGGCACCGCGGCCGGCGAGGAGATGGTAGCCGGCTTCGGAAACTCCCTTGAGTCGGATGGATGAAGCCATGGCAAAGGTTTTTAACCCGGCGGTTTTCCCTGTGCGTACGGCGGCGGCAGCGGCCTGTTCGAGCAGGGCGTTATGAAAATGTTCGGGTTCTCCGAGGCCGGTGACGATGATCTGTTTTCCGTCCATCGGAAAAACGGCGGTCTGTCCGGCTTTTCCTTTGAAGGCGGAGGTTTTAACGAGGGCGTCAACCTGCTTTGCAAGTGCGGTATTCCCGGCGGGAAGCAGGTTTTCCGATCCCTGGAAAAAAAGGATGAGTGCGTCTGTTCTGATGTCGGCCGGTGAGGCTGAGGATACTGAAATTTTCATAGATCTATTGGACTCCTGCAGGAAGTTTTACATGGGGGTTGGCGGGGCGGTTGTTGACGGCGAAGCCGGCGCGTGCAATGGCTTCTTCAAAATTCATTTTCCGGATGGTGCTGCTCTGGTATTTCACGGTCATGGTCCGTGCCGGCAGATCGACGCTGCTGCTGACATAGCCCGGAATGGCTTTGAGTCTGTTTTGGATGTATGCTGCCGCAGCGGATGTTTTCATATCGGGTATATGATAATCGGCAGAGACAATTTCCTTGCGAAAGCACCAGAACATGAAGGTCGGCTTGGAGTTCTGTTCTGTTAATCGGGCTTCATCGTCTTTACAGCCGCTCAGCATTAGCAGTGCGAGGGTTGAAAAAAATAGAGCTTTGCATTTCATGGTAAACCTTTCTGAACAGAATTTGTGTGTTACTCTAGTTCATGCATCAGTTGATATCCATAAATATCCCGCCATTTTGGCGGAGTCTTGAAACCTTCGGCGATCAGTAGGCGGAAGCCGCTGACCTGATCGACGAGCGAGGGAAAAATCTCTTCGAAGATGTAGCAGAATTCATAATAATTACGATCCGCTTCCTCAAAGCGACCCTGAAGCTGGAGGGCAAGGCCGAGGCCGATCATGGGGCCCGGGCTGTCGGGATGTTTTTCGCGGACCCTTTCGTAAAGTGTGGCGGCGTCGGCATAGCGGCCCTGCAGAATAGATAGGTTGGCGGCCAGCAGCATGGCGTTATCGGCATTGTCGGGATAAAATTTAATGATGGCCATACAGCTGGAAAGCGTACCTTCGATATTCCGCTCCATATAGGCACTGTTCATCTGCGCTTCGAGCATTTCCAGCGGCGGCGGCGCATTAAGCGCGCTGTAGATCAGGCGGACGCTTATGAGGGCGAAGAGGGTGGCTGAGATTATAATCAGGTCGCCGCGGTCGGCTTTGGCTTTCCGCATGAGTTTGAAGATATATCCGGAAACGGCACCTTTGGCGTGGTAGCGGTATTGGCGGATGGCCTGCACATTCATAATGAAGGCGCCGAGTACGGGGTTGATCGGCAGGCGTTTTTCTTTTTCAACGGCCAGTCCATGCCATTCCACAAATCCCTGTAGTGTGATGCGGGAAAAATCGTTGAGCAATTGTCCGTTCGGATCGGCGGTTTTCAGGGCCTGGAAAACAAGCAGCTGCTGGAGCAGCGGGAACGAGTTATCATCCATTGCCGATTTCCGCCAGGTCAGGACACTCAGCCCGCCGGGCAGCTTTCCGGATTCCTTCACTTTTTCAAGTACGTTGATTTTATAGGTGTGCGGAAGGTCCGGCCAAAGCAGGGGAATGAATGATGGAAATCCGCCCAGTGTACCCTCCCGGTCCCGCAGGAATGCGCGCGTGAAGGCATTGTCTTTCGGGTTCCAGAAGCGCTTAATAATATTGTTTTCAAGTGTGTTGCGTTCCGCCTCAAACAGGCCGGTGCTGGAGGTATGCTGTGCGGAGGCGGAAAGCATACGGTTCAGTGCATCAATTTCCGCCAGAAGAAGAACGGAAAGATCTACCGTTGCCAGATCGGTTTTATAGAGCTCGGGAGAAAGGCACTCCGCCGAGTTTTTCCAGCAGTGAATGCCGGTCCGTTTGGGGTCAAAATGGTGGAGCATCCATTGAATGTGCCGCCGGAGCAGGGGGAGGACCGCGTTCAGAAAATCTTCATTTTTCCGGGTGTTCCATACGGTTTCGACGGTCTGGGCGAGAAGCGGTTTGGGGGCCTCAAGTGTGGAGTGGGCGGCATGCGGGGTAAAGTGGACCGGGATGGCTCCTGCACTGGTCTGGACTTTAAGGGTGCAGAGCAGGAGTTCTTCCGCCATCTCTATATCCAGCAGCTGCCAGGCCCGGGCCAGTGCAGGTATTTCGTTGATGTCCATCATCGGAATATCGGTGGATGATGCCTGACACCAGTGCAGAGGAATGTTTCCTTCGGGAGGACGCAGCGCTTTAAGCATGGATTCCGCACTGATTACTGCAAGCGCATCGTGATGCTGCATTTCTTCGAAAAGCGATGCCGCACCGGATCTCTTCTGAAGTTCGTTCTGAATGGCGGAGTCAAAATCGTCTGAGAGATAACGCTCTGCAATGCGTTTTGCTTCCGGTCGCAGGTGAGATTTGGTGATCAGGCAGAAATGCTGCTTTTGCACCGCCAGAAAAACCAGGTCATCTCCGATCTCAATCCATTGAAAGAGGTCTTCCTGGATTACCGGTTGTTCGGATATCAATGCGGGCGGAGCGATGCCTTCGAAATGTCCCCAGGCAACACCCGGTTCCGGAGACAGAACTTCGATGCCGGCTTTTTTATTTTTTCGAATGTGGTATGCGCAGAACCCATTGAACAGGAGGTTGGTACGGCTGTTTTTCGGGGGCGCGGTCTGCAGGGCCCATTCCGGTTGGTCGGTGTTGGCGGTGATATGGCCGGAGGTCTCCAGGGTGCGGAAAAACCGGTCAGAGCTGCTGGAGCGGTAGCTGGCACTGCAGCCGCGCGGCTCAATCGACCAGCCCGCTATCCAAGGGTGGGCAGGATATGATCGGAAGGTAAATTTCATCCGGCAAATAGTGTTTGCTGCGGGGGAATTCTTCAAGTCAAATAAACCTGTGAAGCATACGTTCATATTTATGAAGGTTAAGGTTGACGGAGGGGCCGAAGTTGCTGTTTATTACTCGCTTTCTTCACTATAATAGGTGGACTGTATACTTTTATAAATAAGGATCAAAATGGCTGTTTCGAAAAAGAAGACCTCTGCGAAAAAAACTGCTGGTACTCAAAAAAGCTCTAAAAAAGCCTCGCCCGAAAAGAAAACAACCAAAACGATCACTGTCGCCAAAAAAGCCGCCGCACCAGGTGCGGCAAAGCTGGTTCCGGCGAAGAAGACCGCTAAAAAGGCTCCAGCCAGAAAAACGGCTGCTAAAAAGGCTCCGGCAAAAAAGAAAGCCGCTAAAAAAGCCGAGGTGGCAGAAGCGAAACCTGCAGTGGTGGATGTGCCGAAAACGCAGGAACAGAAAGTTGCAGCAACTGTTGCTGCTGTCGACGAAGCCACTGCCGGCGGCGTCTCGCTGATGGATCGTGAAGAGCGGAATGACCGGATCAAGGAGCTGATGGCTCTGGCGTCGGAGCATGGCTTCCTGACCTACGAGGATATCAACGAGGCATTCCCGGAAGATTTGGTGGTTGTTGAGGATATCGATAAAATCGTCGGACTTCTGCAGAGCATGGAAATCGACATTATTCGTCAGGACGATGTCGAGGAATATCAGGCCCGTCTGGAAAAAGAGCAGGCCGATAAACAGAGTGCGCGTTCAGATGTACTTGATGACCCGGTGCGGATGTATCTCAAGCAGATGGGCCAGGTTCCGCTGCTGACCCGTGAGCAGGAGGTGGAGATCTCCATGCGGATTGAGGAAGCGGAAATTGCAACCACCAGCATGTTCAATCGGCTGGGTTGTGCAAAGGATGCTTATCTCGGTGTGATCGAGCGTCTTGAGCAGGGCAAGGAGCGTTTTGACCGGATCATTTCGGATAAACATGTGGACTGCCGTGAAGACTATTTCAACGAACTTCCCAAGGTGTTGAAGGGTATTGATCGCAACAGTGATCTGAAGCGAAAATATTATCTGGAATACACCAAGGCGAAGAAGGACAGCCCGGAGTATAAAAAGGCGGTGAAAAACTTTGAGAAGGCTCAGGCGCGTCTTTCGGAGTATTTCAAGCAGCTCCATTTCAAGCAGAAAGCCATCGAGGATGTGGTACCGGAAGTGGATAAATATCATCAGAAAATGGTCCATCTCCAGGAAGAGGTTGAGCGCCTGAAAAAAAGTCGTGCGAAAAGTGCCGGTGCTGATCTGCGAGCTGTCCGCAAGGAGATTAAAGAGCTTGAAACCTATCTGAACATGGAGCAGAAGGAGTTCGAGAAGCACTATGCGGAACTCAAAGTATGGTTGCGTAAAGGGCTTAAGGCCAAGACCGAAATGATTGAGGCCAACCTTCGTCTGGTGATTTCGATTGCCAAAAAATACACCAATCGCGGTCTGTCTTTCCTTGATCTGATTCAGGAAGGGAATATGGGGCTGATGAAGGCGGTGGAAAAATTTGAATATCGTCGTGGGTATAAATTCTCCACTTATGCCACGTGGTGGATTCGTCAGGCGATCACCCGCTCAATTGCGGATCAGGCCCGTACGATCCGTATTCCGGTTCATATGATTGAAACCATCAACAAACTGATGCGGATTCAGAAACAGTTGCTGCAGGAGTTCGGCCGCGAAGCCACTCCGGAAGAACTGGCCGATGAAATGGAGCTGCCGGTCGAGCGTGTTCGGGCTATTCTGAAAATTGCCCAGCAGCCGATTTCGCTGCAGAGCCCGATCGGAGATTCCGATGATACGCATTTCGGCGATTTTATTGAAGACAAGTCGGCGGAGAAACCGGATGAAATGACGGCTTTCAGCCTGCTGAAAGAAAAGATCGGGGATGTGCTGATGACGCTGACCGATCGTGAGCAGGAGGTGCTGACGCTTCGTTTCGGTTTGGTGGATGGTTATCCGCGTACGCTGGAGGAAGTCGGACGGAAGTTCAATGTGACCCGCGAACGTATCCGTCAGATTGAAGCGAAAGCACTGCGTAAAATGCGCCATCCGACGCGTATCCGCAAACTGGAAGGTTTTCTTGACGGCGAATAGCCTGAAACCTGTAGAAGAAGATTTAGAGATCCGCCGCTTTCTAAGCGGCGGATTTTTTGTGCGTCAGACATGATATGTAGCTGGAAAAAAATTTCCAATGAGTCGTGATGAAGGAGAACTGGGCAGTTGAGTAAGAGCGTTGCTGTGAGGAGGGATCTGAAGGAATTTTAAAGCGAATTCTTGATGCCGCGGAGAGGAACTGCGGGCAGAACCGCTTGCCGGGTGCTGCGAACCGAGGCCGGTTCGCGGGGTTGAAATCTCCGGGGTCGGGGCGGGAGCCGCAAGGGCTGGAGCGGGCATTCCGGTCGCCGCAGGCACACCGCGCCATGGGGAGAGGCGGTTCGAGGAGATTGAGCGCGTAGGGTTTTCAGAACAGTATAGGAGTTTTACTAATCTAGGCTGAGGTCGCCATGAATGCGGAGATGTTCCCGTTCTTTATCAACAAAAAGCTGGTTTTCGGGGAATGTTGCGGGAAGTTTTTCAAGGAGAAGCTGCTGAACCTTATCACGCATCTCCCGTTTGACCGCTCTGGGGACCTGACCGAGGGTGGAGATCCGGATGCTGACCACGTAGCCCGGACCGAATTCCGAGCCGAATCCGGCGGAATAGGATGCCCCGACATTAATAAGGCCGTCCATTTCCGGGTTTGAAGTGGTCCCTTCGGGAGGACGGTTTGGGTGTCTGGTGAAATATCCGCTGTATTCCGCCTCAAGAATGCGGTCGATTTCATCGAAAACGTGTTTGAGCTTCAGTTCCCATTCTCTGGCTTTTGCAGTGCGCATAAAGAAAAGAAGCCAAAATAATGGGACTGAATACAAGCGGAATTACTGAAAACCGTTCGTTGGCATAATTAAAATATGAATAATACGATCTTATTATATATAATATGATTTACGGACAATAGGTATTTTTTTACTGATTGAATTGACTTTGAGCGGTGGGCACTTATGATTCCCGCTTTTACCGAGAATTGGGTGTAATATAACTTAGGAGGTTAGAAATGAGTGCTCCCACAACAAATCAGAAGCTGCTGGACTGGGTGGCTGAAGTAGAAACCATGTGCACACCGGATAAGGTGGTATGGTGCGATGGCTCCAAAGAAGAATATGACCGCCTGATGGCCGAAATGGTTGAGACCGGAATGGCGATCAAGCTGAATGAAGAAAAACGCCCGAATTCTTATGCGTTCAACTCCGATCCTTCTGACGTTGCCCGTGTTGAAAGCCGTACTTTCATTGCTTCCGTTAAGGAGGAGGATGCCGGTCCGACCAATAACTGGGTTGATCCGAACGAGCTGAAGAAGACCATGACCGAGCTCTACACCGGCTGCATGAAGGGCCGTACAATGTATGTGATTCCGTTCTCCATGGGTCCGATCGGTTCTCCGATTGCGAAGAACGCCGTTGAAATCACGGATTCCCCGTATGTTGTGTGCAATATGCACATTATGACGCGTGTTTCCACTGAAGTTCTGCGTCTGATTGAAAAAGAAGATTTCTTCATTCCCTGTCTGCACTCCGTAGGTTCTCCGCTCGAGCCGGGTCAGAAAGACAGTCGTTGGCCCTGTGCTCCGATCGAAGATAAATACATCGCTCATTTCCCGGAAGAAAACCTGATCTGGTCCTACGGTTCCGGATACGGCGGCAATGCACTGCTCGGCAAAAAATGTCTGGCGCTGCGTATTGCCTCCGCTATGGCCGGCCGCGAAGGCTGGATGGCGGAACACATGCTGATTCTGCGCTTCATCAGTCCGGAAGGTAAAAAATACCACGTGGCCGCAGCTTTCCCGTCTGCCTGCGGCAAAACCAACCTCGCGATGCTTCAGTCCACTGTCCCGGGCTGGAAAGTGGAAACCATCGGCGACGACATCGCCTGGATGAAACAGGGTGATGACGGTCGTCTGTATGCGATCAACCCGGAAGCCGGTTTCTTCGGTGTAGCTCCGTTTACGTCCAAAGAAACCAACCCGATGGCTATGGCGTCTCTGGACAAAGACTGCATTTTCACCAACGTGGTCGTCACTCCCGATCTGGATGTATGGTGGGAAGACATGAATGTTCCGATCGAAAAAGGTACCGACTGGCTGAACCGTCCGTGGACCCCGGACATGAAAGACGAAAACGGTAAGCCGCTTAAAGGGGCGCATCCGAATAGTCGCTTTACGGCGCCTGCAAGAAACTGCCCATCGATCTGCCCGGACTGGGAAGATCCTGCCGGCGTTCCGATCGATATCTTTGTTTTCGGCGGAAAACGTACCTCCACCGTTCCGCTGGTGCATGAAGCATTTAACTTTGATCACGGGGTATTCATGGGGGCAACCGCTTCTTCGGAACCGACTGCTGCCGCCCTTGACCTGGGTAATGTTTCTTTGCGTTTTGATCCGTTCGCTATGACTCCGTTTATCGGCTACCATGCTGGTGATTACATGCAGCATTGGTTCGATATGGGTGAAAAACTCGGCGACAAAGCTCCGCGTGTTTTCTACGTAAACTGGTTCCAGAAAGATAACGGCAAATTCCTGTGGCCGGGCTTTGGTGAAAACAGCCGCGTTCTTAAATGGATGTGCGACCGCGTTGACGGCAAAGTCGGCGCCCGTGAAACCGCAATCGGCCTGATGCCGGAAGATGGTGATATCAACCTTGATGGTCTGGATATCCCGGCAGAAGATTGGGAGAAGCTGATGAAAGTGGATAAGGAAGCGTATAAAGCGACTCTCGCAGACGCTCGTGCTTATCTGGCAAAACTCGGCGATAAACTGCCGAAGAAGATGGAAGAACAGCTCGATATGCTTGAATCCCGTCTGAATGCCTAAGGGCATGCACGGAAGGCTGATTAGATCAGCCTTCTCGATAAGCGCTCCGCATGGCGGGCGCTCAGTTTCTTGATAAAGCTCCGGTGATTGCGCCGGAGCTTTATTATTATGCATACCCGTAAGGCGGCTAATCCACCGGAGTTAAGTTCGGCGTAAGGGAATTCAGCTTCGAACCTCTTATACCATTTACTACAACATTCCGGTCTTAACGACCGAGTTATTCCGCGCAGAGACGCACAGAGCGCGGAGCCGTTTGTGACTGAATTTCTCTGCGTCCTTGTAGGTTTCTCCCGACATCATTTGAGCTTTTTCCCCTTTCGAGAATGGGAACCATTACTCGTCGGAGAAAGGGGAGGAAAAAAGCTCCTCAGTTAAGTAAGCTCAGGAGCACCAGGGAACCGCCGGGCTTTTGACGAAAAGCTCGGCGGGGTTTCGGAAGAGATCATTCAGCGCCCAGAACCTGCCGGAGGCAGCGTTCATCGCAGAGCAGGGATCCTCCGAAGCTGCTCCGGTTTTATCTCAAACAGTTGACAGAGCCTTTTGAGCTCACCTCTACAAGACGGAGAAAAACCATGAAACATGAATTAACCCTGATTGCGGTTGACGTTAGCAAAGAATCGCTGGAAATCCAGACGGATGAACGATCTTTTGATGTCCCGAACACTGAAAAAGGCATTGCCCGTTTAATTAAAGCAGCCAGAGCTGCTCAGCTGCCTTTTGTTGTTTGTGAGGCAACGGGCGGATACGAACGCCTGTTGCCGGAGAGCATGCATGCAGTAGATATACCGATCTGCAGGGCCAATCCAGCCCGGATAAGGGCATTTGCGGCCAGTGAAGGCATACAGGCCAAGACCGATCCGATCGATGCGGATGTAATCCTCAAGTTCGCAAAAAGTAAGGAATTACGTCCTGCAGCTCCGGTATCGAGTCGGCGCAGGGAATTGATCGCCCTGCTCGACAGGCGCGATCACCTTAAAGAACAGGGTGCACGGGAAAAGAACCGGATCCGGAACTCCCCCGACTTCATCCATGCCTCTATCAAACGCATGCTCAATGTCCTGAAAAAAGAAATCACAGCCATTGAGAAGCGCATCCGGGAACTGATCAAATCCGATGAGAGTCTGTCGGCCTGTTTATCCTGTCTCACTGCCATCAAAGGCGTTGGCGAAGTTAGCGCATGGATGATCATGGCCTTCCTCGGTGAAATCACGATGCTCAGCAGAAATGAACTCGTTGCTCTCGCCGGCGTTGCCCCCTACAACAGAGACAGCGGCAGATTTATAAGGAAAACGAAAAATCAAAGGCGGGCGTGCGAAGGTCAGAAAAGCTCTGTATATGGCGACCAGAACTGCAGCGATGTATAATCCTGTAATCAAAGCCTATACCGATGGACTCCAATCGCGCGGGAAACCCTATAAATGTGCAATGGTCGCAGGGATGAGGAAAATGCTCATCCACATGCAGTCCGAACTTAGAAAAGCAGAAATAAAGGTTGAGTTATGACACAGTTGCTCTGCGAGGGATCAAATTTATACCGGATAGTTTTAACGTTTGGTATTATTCTGAAAGATCATTACATCGCCTTTGAATGCATTTATGACAAATTAAGCGTCTGCATCGGGATGGCGGGAAAAGCAATGGGAAAAAAACGAGTTGTTGACGTTTTGAAGTATCACAAATAGAGGATTGGCTGAAGAATGTTATGTCCTGAGTAGCAGAGAAATCGCTGTCCCTGAAGAGGTGAGTCGCAACGTGTTCAGGCTCGGTGCCATCGATCTGAACCGATTGGATAGGTCTGGAAAATAGGAAAATGCAGTTTCTGCGGCGGTCTGTTCGTTCTGAAAAAGAAAAACCCCGCCGAAAGACGGGGTCAACAGTATGAGGGCGCCCGAAGGCGGCCCGCCAACAACGCAAAGCGGTTATTTTTTTGCGGTCATTTCGCCTTTGACCTGAGCTTCAAAACCTTTGTTTTGTCCGACGATAAGATTTTCTGTATCGGCGGTTTTGGTGATGATGATCGGATGGTCGAAGCCGGTGGCGGTATTGCCGCTGATTTCCACATTGCTGCAGTATTCCAGCTTAATGGTTTCTCCTTCTTCGGCTTTCGGGTAGTCGTCGGAATAGATCAGTTTATTGTTCAGAATTCTAAGGCCGTCGACGGAGCGGGCTTCGACCAGATGGCCGTTAAAGCTTCTGATGGTGTTGTTTTCGAAGGTGATATTGCGATGGTAGCGACCTTCGCCCATGCGCTGATCTTCTGTAAAAAGCGGGGAGGCGAGGAGTGGGTAACGGTTGTCACGGGCATAACCGGGATTCACAAACTCATTGTTGCGGATGGTTACATCGCGGACTGCGCCGGATTCATACCATTTGTTATTGTCGCCTTCGATCAGGATGCCGTGCATCTGGGAGGAGAGATAGTTGTTTTCGATCAGAACTTTGCCTTTGGTGGTGACGAGAATGCTACGTGCGCGGTTTTCCCGGACGATATTGTTACGGAACTCCAGATCCGGATTCCAGGTCAGGTTTTCCACGGACATAATTTCCGGCAGGTTTTCCGGAACCTCTGCCACAGTGAGTACAAAGCGGTGTTCGTTGAGGAGTTTCAGACCGGTAATGACGGTTTCCGAAACGGGAAGCACGGTGCTGCGGTCCATAAGGGCGATTTTATCGCCGGGTTCACCGAAGAGCAGCCCCCATTGCTGAAAGTGACTGATGTTACAAAGGAACTGGTTGTTGCCGAGGTATTCAGCGACAGGAACATAGGCCCCGTGAACGTTGATGGCATCGTCGAGCATGTGTTCGAAAAGACAGTTTTCAACTTTGATCAGTCCTTTGCAACCGATGAAGTGTGTGGCATCAGCCCGGGTGGAGACGACGCGATCGCTGCCGGAAGTCACTTTCATACCGTTGAGTTCAATGTTTTCGGTACGCTCCACAATAAGGCCCATGCCGCCGGCGTCGTAGACGGTCACGTTTTCAATTTTGATATCTTTTGAATTGGTGATGTGGATAGCCGGGCAGAGGCGGCTGGTGGGATGAACGCCGTAAACCACAAGGGTGGAACCAACCGGCGGCGGCTCTTTTTTGAAACATTTTTCCAGCTTGATGAGGTTTTTTCCGGGTTTGGACACTTTGACCGGCTTCCAGCTGTTTATAGCGTAGCGATCGGTGTCGTAAATAGGCGCATGAGTATCTTTGTCCCAGACCATATTGGCACCGATGGGGTCCCATTGCCCCATACGGTCGAACAGCAGTTGGCCGTGCTGGATTTTATGCGGATAACGTGTTTCGTCGCATTCAAAGACAGCAGACTGCTTGTCGACGTTGCGTTCGATGCATTTCAGTTCGGCGTGGAAGGACCGTTTCCAGTCAATAGAAAAGTTTTTCAGGGTGGCTCCATTAACACGTTCGAGTATAATAGGGATTACGCGGCCATGCATAAGAAAGAGCGACCCGTTGCCGTCGATGCTGATGTTCGTGGAATCGAACAGAGGGAATACCATCCGTTTGAGACTGTTATCATGATTTGAAACAGCTCGGTAGATTTCGAGTGCGTTGTCATGATGAAAATCGTAGGTCCCTTTCGGAAAGCTGAGCGTAACACCGGCTTCGTCTCCGATGGATTCGATCAGACGGTTAAGTGCGTATGTATTGTCTTTTCCCGGAACAATGCCGTAATCGGCTACGTTAATAATACGTGCCTCTGCGGCCAGTGCACCGAGAATGATGATGCATGTTAAAAGTGATTTCATAACCCAACCCTTTCAGTAGTTCACTTCACGGTTAAACCCAAATTGCCGTGACATAGGTCTATGTATACGTCTGTACGATTATGTGAGCTATATCAGTTTCCGTAAAAGAAATGCGGCTTTTTGTCATCATCTTCCGGAAACATTGGAGACGCGCTGGAATAATCGGCCTGTTCAGCTGTCTGGTTTGCTGATTCACGCGGTATATGTATTTTATGAATTCTGAGGTTATTGCCAGGCAAGCAGGGATCATTGCCCGTAAGGCTGGATCAGGAGTTGTTCTGAAAACGTTTGAAGATGAAAGTTATGAAATACCGGATCATCGCTGTTTGGATTTGTGCAGTGTACGCAGCTATGGCCAAAATGAATTGAATAAACCGAATGTGCTGTTTATTGACATGGATGATCTGCGCACGGAGTTGGGGGGACGGATCGCCCGTACTGCGGGAGTGGGGAGCAACCCCATTCGACCGGCAATGCGTGAAATCTATTTCGATTCGTTTCTGATGGAAGTGGAGGACCCGATGAAGAAACAGATGGGGGAGCAGTGGGGTTATGATCTGTTTAAAAACATCTCATGGGCTATGTTGTGCGTACCGAGCGGCACCGCCTGATTGCATGGAAGGAAATACCGCATCCGGATGAGGAACCTGTTTTACTGAACTCAGCGATCATGAAACCAATCCGGATGAAACCGTGAACATTGCACTACACGGTCCGAAACTGGTAGAAGAACTGCTGCTCGGCTTTCCGGCGGTTGGAGAGGCGCGGTTCCAAGGATCGGAAAAAAGTAAAAGATGCATCTGTTCGATTATATTGTAATTCTGCTCTACGTGCTGGGCATTGTCGGTGCGGGCATGGTGTTTGCCGGCCGGATGAAAAATTCAAAGGATATGTTTGCTGCGGGCGGGCAGTCGCCGTGGTGGGTTTCGGGGCTGTCCGGATTTATGACGATGTTTTCAGCGGGCACATTTGTGATCTGGGGCGGGATTGCTTATACATACGGATTCGTCGCGGTGGCGATTAATATGTGCTACGGCCTTTCGGCGCTGTTGGTCGGCTGGCTTCTGGCGGGGTTGTGGCGCAGGCTCGGGGTGAATTCTGCATCGGACTTTCTGCAATTGCGGTTCGGTTCTTCGATCGTTCAGTTCTATACCTGGTTTCAGGGTACCATCGGAATTTTTGCGGTGGGAGGTTCCATTTATGCGCTTTCCAAAATTATCTGTGCTCTGATGCCGCTGCCGCCGGGGCATCTGCTGGCTGACCCGGCCACCGGTATGCTGTCGGTTTCTTTTACATCTGTTCTGCTCTGCCTGGTGGTGATTGCCATTGCCTTTTCGGGAGGACTCTGGGCCGTATTAATGACAGATGTGCTGCAGTTTATTATTCTGGTGGTTTCGGTGGTGATTGTGGTTCCGCTGATTCTGATTAAAGCCGGAGGATGGGGAACGTTTATTGAAAATGCACCGGAAGGATTCACCTCTCCGGTGGCGGCGGATTTCACCTGGTGGTTCATGGCCGGATGGGTTGTAATCCATTTTTTTAAAATCGGTGGTGAGTGGGGGTTTGTTCAGCGGTTTACCTGTGTGTCGTCGGCCCGGGATGCGCGTCGGGCAGCCTATCTGTTCGGGGCCATGTATCTGATCAGCCCGCTTTTCTGGATGCTTCCTCCACTGGTTTTCCGGGTGCTGAATCCGGATGTGGATGCGGAACAGGCTTATATTCTTTCGTGCAGACTGGTGCTGCCGGCCGGTATGATGGGACTGATGGTGGCCGCCATGGCGTCGGCCACCGCCAGTGCCGCAACTACGCAGCTTAATGTATTTGCCGGGGCCTTTACCACCGAGGTGTATCAGCGGTTGCTGAAACCGGATGCTTCAGATCGGCAGATGGTTTTTGCGGGACGTCTTTTCACGGTTATGCTGGGCGCAGTTGTTGTTGCCGGGTCGCTGCTGATTCCGCGGTACGGGTATACAAGCTTTATTCTTGATCTCACGACGCTGCTCACTGGTCCGCTGGTGCTGCCTACGATCTGGGGGCTGTTTTCGAAGAAGATCGGTATTAAGGCGGTCTGGGGAACAACGCTGGTCGGATTTGTCAGTGCGGCGGTCGTAAAATTCGGTCTTTCGGCGAACGGGTTCCTGGCCGAAGTCTCTTTTCTTTCACCGCTTTCAGACTTTATTGCGGCGCACAGCCGGATTGCTGATCTGACGTCGGGAATTCTGGTGCCGCTGGTTGTGCTGATTCTTCTCGAACTGGTGGAAAAAAATGAACAGCCGGGCTGGCGGAAGGTTCTGGAATCAAAACAGGCCTTTCAGGAATCGGAAGCGGTCGAGTCGTCCGCCCTGCCTGCAAAAATGGTGGCGATAACACTGGCGGCTATCGCGGCGGTCATGACCGTGCTCGGCATTATCAACCGTGCGGAGTTAAAAGTACTGATTCTTTTCGCCCTGATTCTTGCCACTGTTGCGGCATTTCTCGGGTTCTTCATCCGTATGCGTTCAGCAAAATCGAAATCCGGTATGGCGAAATCGGGAAAGCCGTTGGTCAGGTGATCCGGAAGCGGCACCGGTCTGATCAAAATCAGTTTCAGTCTTTGAGTTCTGTCGCCATCCGTTCAGCGAGCAAAATCTGTGGTTCCGATGTTGTTAAACGCTTTGAAGTGCGCTGTTATGTACCCTTAGAGAGGGCGTTTTTTGTGGTTCTGCCGCTGCGGACCCGGGGAGTTCATTTTTTTTTGTGCGGAAACCGCTGTACTCAGGGCGGATTTTCTTGGATAACTTCGCCCCTTTGATAGTACAACGAATTTAACTGAAGGACTTTACGAAATGGTATCTTTGTTCATTTCCATCGCAATCTGGATTGTGATCAGCGGAGCCTGTATGGCTGCCGGTATTAAAAACGGTTCCATTGCATACGGCATTCTGGGATTTATTCTATCGCAGGTGGTGATCAGTCTGCTGACACGTCGCAAATTTAAGGCGATCAATCATGAAATGCAGGAGTCACTTGCGGCCGGGCAGAAAAAGATCCAGCATAAAATCCACCAGTTTCAGACCAAGCCCGGTGGTAATCCGCGCCTGATCCAGAAACAGCTTGAGGCCGACCAGCAGGCTCTGTTCCGGCAGGCTCTGGATTTTATTCCGAAATTCGAGGCGTATAAAAAGTGGAATATCCTCATGGGTAAGCAGATTGCCACCATGCGTCTTCAATTTCTCTATCAGCTGAAGGAATTTGATCAGGTGGATGAAATTCTCAAGAACGGTTTTATGTCGAGTCCCGTGCTGTCCGATCCATTGCTGGTGGCCATGAAAATGGCGCGGCAGTATGCCAATAAAGATATCGCCGGTGCAGAGAAAACCTTTAAGCGTCATATCCGCTGGTTCCGTGATGATCGTGGAGCCTTGCTGTATGGTCTGATGTCCTGGATTCTGGTGAAAGAGAAAAAGCCCGACGAAGCGCGCGACCTGCTGGCGAAAGCTAAAGAAAAAATGTATAACGAAACCATCAACCGCAACTGGGAGATGCTTTCCAACAACCGTGCGAAAAGTTTTTCCAATGTCGGTTTCGGGGATCAATGGTACAGCCTTTATCTGGAAAATCCACCGGCCCCGAAACAGCAGCGGGTGCGCATGAATGCCAAAGGCCAGCACCGCCCGTTCTAATCAGAATAAAACGAATACACCACTCCCGGGCGCATCGGATTCCTGCTGCCTTTAAGTCTAAAGAACCATTCAACCGCATCACCTTTTGTGTATGCTGATCTTTCTGTGTTATAAGGAAAGGGAGCTATGAGGAGATTCGTTGGGCCGGTTCTTTCGCTGTTTATTCTGGTGATGTTTTCGTCGGCGCGGATGCCGAATGTGCTGCTGATTGTTACCGATGATCAGGGCTATGGCGATCTGTCGTGCCATGGGAATCCGTATATCCGGACGCCGGAGATTGATCAGCTTTATACCGATGGTGTACGGCTTACGGATTTTCATGTGGATCCCACCTGTGCGCCGACCCGTGCGGCTCTGATGACGGGCCGCTATTCCGCAAAAACCGGTGTGTGGCTGACTTATGGCAGCCGGCATCATCTGCGTCGCAATGAAACCACCATGGCGGATGTTTTCAAAGCCAACGGCTACCGAACCGCTATTTTCGGAAAATGGCATCTGGGCGATGCCTATCCGTTTCGTGTGAATGACCGCGGATTTGATGAATCGCTTATCCATGGCGGCGGCGTGATTGCTGAAACGCCGGACTATTGGAACAACAATTATTATGACGACACCTACTTCCGAAATGGAAAACCCGAAAAGGTAACAGGCTATTGTACCGATGTCTGGACCCGGGAGGCGATGCAGTTTGTGGAGCGGAATAAAGAGCGCCCGTTCTTCTGTTATCTGGCCTACAATGCGCCGCACGGTCCGCTGCACGTTCCTGAAAAATACCGCAAACCGTTTGAAAAGGATCATGATCCGAAACGCTCGGCATTTTATGGGATGATCGTCAGTATCGATGAAAATATCGGTCGTCTTATGGATAAGCTTCGGGTATTGGACCTCGAACGCGATACGATTGTGGTTTTCATGAATGACAACGGAACCAACGGTGGGGCTTATGTCGGTCCGCATGGCCGCGACGGCTGGGTAAACAGCGGTTACAATGCCGGTATGCGCGGCACCAAAACTTCGCACTACGAAGGCGGACACCGGGCGGCCTGTCTGGTCCGCTGGCCGGCCGGAGGAATTGACGGCGGTCACGATTTAACCGGTCTTACAGCGCATATCGACTGGCTGCCGACGTTTATTGACTGGTGCGGGCTTAAAAATACCTCAGCGTTACCGTTCGATGGCACTTCATTGGCCGAATCCTTCAGAACTGGGAAGGCTCCGGATCGCATACTGGTTGTACATGATCAAGGGCGTTTCGGCAGTCCTGTAAAGGACGGCCCATTGATCAAATACAAGGATTTTTCTGTCATGCAGGGGTGCTGGAGGCTGACCGGTGAAGCTGAGCTGTTCAATCTGAAAAATGATCCGTCGCAGCGGAAAAATGTCGCCGCCCAGCATCCGGAAAAAACGGAGCAGCTGAAAGGGGCCTATGAGAACTGGTGGGAGGCGGTTTCGGCCGACGAGGATGTTTTCTGTCCGTTTGTCATCAATCCGGAAAAACAACGGGTGGTTATGATTTCCGCGCAGAATTATCTCGGAGGAAATGTGGCCTACAGTCAGCGCTCTGTGCGCAAGGGCGAAGGTGCGGAAACAGGCTGGACGATGATTGATGTGGAAAAACCGGGAACATATGAAATCGCACTGCGCCGCTGGCCGCGCGAATCCGGGCTGGCGATCTGCGCTCTTCCGGAAACGTATTCGCAGAAACCCGAAACCCATTTTGTGGAAACTATAAACGATAAGGCGTTCAATGTTGAACGTGCACGTCTTAAAATCGGCGGATTTGACCGAACGGTTCCGGTTTCAGCAAGCGATCAGGAAATCGTTTTTGAAGTCCGGCTTGGGGCGGGGTTGCAGCGGATCGAATCCTGGTTCACGATGAATGACGGCTCCTGCAAAGCCGCCTATTACATTTATATTGAACCGGGTAAATAATTGGGTGTGACATTCGCGTTTGAGTTTGTAGTTTAACCACGTCTTCTCAGGTGCGTGAGATTTTGTGTGCCTCACAGCTGCGAGGAAAATCCGGAGCGTAGGGGAGAGTGAAAATGAAACAGGATCCATCCATAGGTTCAGGCTGCTGGTATCTGGGGCAGATTTATATCAATCCATCCGACAGGCGCATTATTATTCGCAGGCGTTCCCGTATCGGCTGGACCATCAATTTGGCGCGCCCCCTGGCCATCCCGGTCTTTCTGCTTATCTGTGTCTACGCTCTTGCCCCGTTCTATCTGCTCGATTGTTATGCTATTGATAATCCATGGGCATATTTCGCCGCATTTGTTTTTGTGCTGATTTCGCTGATGGCATTCTGTCTTTCGGCGGAAAAGAAATTTGCTGAATAGAATTCTCCGGATAATGCAGGGAAGCTGATTCGGAAATAATCTATCCAGGGTTGGAAATCCCGGCGTGGTTCGCTAAGTTGCGCGGTTTTGGGGAACTGTCATGTATTTTGATTATGCTGCAACGACGCCTCCGGATGATGAGGTGCTGAAAACCTTTGATGCTGTAAATCGCAATTTCTGGGCGAATCCGCATGCGCTGCATCGCCCCGGAATGCGGGCGGAGCAGCTGCTGGAACAGGCGCGCGTGCAGGTGCTTTCTTTGTTGGGGGCGGAAAACGGATTCCGCTGTATTTTTACGAGCGGAGCGACGGAATCGAACAACATGGCGATCCGCGGGGCGGCGAACCGGTTTAAATCGCGGGGGCGGCACCTGATTACATCGGCGGTGGAGCATCCTTCGGTCCTGACGGTTTTTCAATCTCTGGAAAGTGAGGGGTTTGAAGTAACGCTTCTGCCGGTTCTGGATAACGGGACGGTTGATCCTGAGGAGCTGAAGGCGGCGCTGCGGCCGGATACCACATTGATTTCGCTGATGCATGTGAACAACGAGGTCGGCGCGATTAATGATCTGCCAACCCTCGGAAAGCTGATCAAGGAAAATTCCAATGCGGTATTTCACGTCGATGCGGCTCAGTCGGTGGGGAAACTGCCGGTTGATCTGAGTAAACTCCGGGTGGATATGCTGACATTTTCCGCGCATAAATTTTATGGATTGAAGGGTTCGGGTGCGTTGATTTTTCCGGAAAAGATGGTCTTTAAACCATTGCTGTATGGCGGCGGTCAGGAATTCGGGCTGCGTTCCGGTACGGCGGATCCGGCGCGTGCCGCGGCGCTGGCGAAGGCACTTCGGCTTTCGCTGGAAAACTGGGATGAAAAGCTGGCGAAGGTGAGCCGGCTGAAATGTCGGATTGTGGAAGCACTTACAGAAATTCCGGATGTTGAAATCAACGGCTCGATAGATGAGGGGTCACCGTATATCATTAATTGTTCGGTGGCCGGCATTAAACCGGAAACGATTCTTCAGGGGTTATCGGAAAAGGGCATTTATATTTCGACGGTGTCAGCCTGCTCGGCCCGGCAGACGATCGAAAGCGGGGTGGTGCGGGCTGTGACAGGAAGTCCGGAGCGTGCGCAGCACAGTATTCGCATCAGCCTGGCCTCAATCACTGTGCAGAAAGAAGTCGACACACTCTGCGCTACATTGTCCACTATCATTGAAATGCTCCGCTGAACGCAGTCGGAATGAACATACAGGAATTTTAAATGCAATATGACGCCATATTAATTCGTCTCGGAGAATTGTTTCTGAAGGGGAAAAACAGACAGCGGTTTGTTGACCGGTTGTTTCAAACCGCAAAAAACAAGCTCGCCGGTTTTCCGGAGCTGAAACTGGAAAAGGAACGTGATCATTTTATGGTGATGCTGAATGGAACGGATTGCGAGTCCGTGCTGAAGCAGCTTGACCTGGTGTTCGGTATCCACTCCTATGCGTTGGGCACGATGTGTGAATCCGATATGGACGCCATTTGCGCAACCGCATTGCCGGCGGCAATCCGTGCGTGTAAGAACAGGAAAAGCATTAAGTTCGAGTCGAAGCGCAACTGGAAAAAGTTCGGGCTCAATTCCATCGAAATTTCCCAGCGGGTTGCGCAGTATGTCGGTACGCATGCGCCGGAAGGATCAATTAAATTCAACGTCAAACAGCCGGATCTGGTGATCCGTGTTTTTGTGAAGGAGCATCAGACGCTGATTGTTTCGGAGGTGCGGCCGGCGGCGGGCGGGCTTCCGATCGGTCTGAACGGGCGGGCGCTGCTGATGCTTTCGGGCGGGCTGGATTCGCCGGTGGCCGGCTATTTCATGATGAAACGCGGGCTTGTGGTGGAAGGTATCCATTTCGAGTCTCCGCCGTATACCACCGTCCGGGCCCGTCAGAAGGTTTATGATCTGGCGGAAAAGATGGCGCATTATCTTCCGCGTGGAAAAATGCTGATTCACATCGTTCCGTTTACGAAACTGCAGAGGGCGATTTTTGATAATGTGCCGGAGAGCTATGGCATGACGGTGATGCGGCGCATGATGTACCGGGTAACGGAGCATATTGCGAATGACCGAAAAATCCGTCTGCTGGCGAACGGGGAAAGTCTGGGACAGGTGGCATCGCAGACACCTGACAGCATGTGGGCAATCAATGCCGTAACCCATCTTCCGGTGATTCGTCCGCTGGCCTGTATGGATAAGGTTGATATCATGGAGACGGCGCGGAGGATTGATACCTATGATATTTCCATCCGTCCGTTTGAGGACTGCTGCACGGTTTTTGTTCCTAAGTATCCAAGTACTTCGCCGTCGCTTAAAAAATGCGAAAAATATGAAGGCTTTTTCGACTGGGCTCCGCTGGTGGAAAAATGTGCGCAGGCGGCGGAGACGGTTACGGTCGAGGCCGGCAAGCCGATCCGACTTGATACGGATACAACCGACGAAATCTGTTCGCTGCTTTAGGAGTCTACAGCGGAGCAGGATGCGATCCCGGAAGAATAGGCTTTCAAGTCCGTCGCAAAGTTCTGCATAGTTTTGCCATGAAAAAGATCGGACTGACTTTGGGGGGCGGCGGTGCTAAAGGATTTGCGCATCTGGCGGTACTTGAAGTATTCGATGAGCTCGGCATTAAACCTTCGTATATTTCGGGAACGAGTATCGGTGCTATTATCGGGGCGCTTTATGCATCGGGAAACACTGCTGAAGAGATTCATGAAATGATCAGCACCCTTTTTGTTGCTCCGAAAAAAAACGGCATTAAGACGATTCTTAAACCGAATGAGAATTTTAAGTTTCTTGAGCTGTTCGATCCCCATCTGAGTCTTAAACCGAAGGGACTGATCAAGGGGGAGAAGCTGCTCAATTTTCTTTATGAAAAAATCGGTGTGTCCACTTTTGAAGAACTGGAGATTCCGCTCAAAACCGTGGCCACTGATTTCTGGCGGAATGAACAGGTGGTGTTCAGTTCGGGTGAACTGCTTCCGGCCATCCGCGCCAGTATGGCGATTCCCTATGTGTTCACTCCGATCTGTATGAACGACCAGGTGCTGGTTGATGGCGGACTGGTGAATAATGTTCCGCTGGATTTGCTGAGCTCTGAGTGTGATATTCGTATTGCCGTAGATGTGATGGGGGAGAGCTCCAAACCCAAAACAAAAGTTCCGAATCCCATTGAGGCCATTTTTCATACTTACGAAGTGATGATGATCACGATTGCCGAAGAAAAGCGTATTTCGCATCCGGTGGATATCTTTCTGCGTATTCCGCTGGTGGATGCGGAACTGCTCGATTTTCATAAAACGGAACTGATTTATAACCAGGGGCTCGCCGTTAAAGAGGAATTCAGACGCCGACTGACGAAACTGCTCGAGAATAAACATTCGATTCTTAACTGGCTGCGGAGAAGATAATGCGTCCGGAATGGCTCATTATTGATGGCTATAATCTACTGCATTGCATTGCAGAGCTGAAGGTTTTGCTGAATGGCGAAATCGGGCTGGCACGGCATAAACTGGTTCGTATGGTTGAAGCGACCGCTCACCGCATGGCCCCGCAGACCACCATTGTTTTCGACGGCCGCGAGCAGGGGCAGGATGCGGCGCTGACGTCGAAGCATCTCGAAATATTTTTTTCTCCGGGAAAACATACTGCAGATACTGTGATCGAGCGGCTGGTGGCTAAATTTCCTGCTCCCGGAAAAATTCTTGTGGTGACCTCCGATCGTGCAGAGGCCAATACGGTGCTCAGTGATGGGGCGCAGGTGATGTCGTGCCCGGAATTCCTTGCGCAATGCAATATGGATGCGCGAAAGACGGTTCCGAAACAAACGCGCCCCGGACAGGTGCCCAGACTCGGAGATCTGTTTCCTGACGGAATATAGATCAGACGCCCATCTTCACACGGATTTCATTTTTCAGGCGTTCAACGTCTTCCGGAATAAGATATCCTGAAATCAGATTCAGTGCATTGGCCGCTCCGCACGCCATACCCTGTACAAGGGCTTCTTTCAGAGAACGGCCTGTATTGAAAGCCAACGCCAGGCCCGCCGTGACGGCATCACCGCTGCCGATCGGATTGATGGCCCGGATTTCCGGTGGGAAAATTTCCAGAGACCGAACGGCATCAAAATAAAACGAGGATTGTTTTCCCCGGCTGATAAAGACCGCCCGGGCACCACGTTCGATCAGTTTTCTGCAACCGGCGGGGATGTCATCGGTCCCCGTGACAGCAGTCAGCTCGTGGCTGTTGATTTTAATCAGTTCGGGATGGTGCTGTAGAGTCTGCAACAGCGGTTCACCCTGAGTATCAATAATCAGCTTTCCGCCCGCATTTTTTACGAGACGGCAGATTTCTGCATATCCGTCCAGAGGCGCACCGGCCGGCAGTTTCCCGGAAAGTGTTGTCCAGGTGCCGGAACGGTCCAGCGTCCGGAAAAGATCGAGCACCTTTTTCCAGTCCTTTGCAATGATAGGGGGCATCTCTTCCACCAGTTCCGTGGAGTCGGGATTCCCCGTTTCCACCAGCGTTTGACAGATGCGCGTTTCGCCTTCGACCTCGATATGGCGATAGTTGACTCCTTCGGCATCCAGCAGCTGTTCGAGTTGCCGTCCGTTGGCTCCTCCAATAAATTCAATCAGTTCAGCGCATCCGCCGAGCTGATGAACCATCCGGGCCACATTGGCTCCTTTCCCTCCGATGCCGGTCGTAACCGATTCCGCCCGGTTGACCGCCCCTTTTTCAATTTTTTTGAATGTAATGATTCTTTGGATGCATGGCGTAAATCCGCAACAGATAATGGGTTTTGATGATGAGCTCATAGGTTGGAAACATTAACCGAACTTTTTCTTAAAATCACAGTAGACAATGAAAAAAATTCGGGTATGTTATTCGCTCCTTTCGAGGAAATCCCGGTGGGATAGCGAAGCGGTCAAACGCAGCAGACTGTAAATCTGCCCTCTACGAGTTCGATGGTTCGAATCCATCTCCCACCACCACTTTAAGCGCTCTGCGGAGCGCTTTTTTTGTGTCCGGATGGAAGGAGATGTTCTGTGAAATACGGCTTCGAGCCCCTATTTACTTATTTCAATTTTCCCAAATGGCATTTCCCGAAAATGCTTAAATTCAGAGGTGTGCCGCCGGATCATTTCCGTCTTTGCACGGAAGCCTTCTGTCTTCCTCTTTTTGGTGAGCCGCGCAAATTGAAGGGATGAGAACCGGATATGGCGTAAGTCTGTTAATACTGCATGGAATGGTTTGATATGTGGGGTGATGGAGGCCTGAAACGACCGGTTTTAAGAAAGAGGATCGTTTGTTGAATAACCTCTTTATTCCACATTATTGTGGTATGCGTGGTGTGGAGTTGCAGAAAGTCGCTGTACGTTTCTGGGCGGACCCGGGCGATTGCGACTTTGCCATCGTCCGGTCCGGGAATCAGCATGGATAGAATCGGGTTGATCGAGCGGTCGCCCGCAATGATGCCCAGTTCAAACTCCGGATCCTTCAGCCGGAGCGGGTGGCTGTCGGTTCCTGTGCCCAGCTGATCCCCGGCCGGACCGTTGATCCATTGATAAAGAAAGACGTTGCCGAGTTTGTCAGTTACTTCACTGCCGCGGCTCGGTGGGGCAAGCATGACGACTCTGCCAAGGTTGGGAAGCGTGTGATGCTCCAGGTGCTCGCGCAGGATCAGTCCACCCATAGAGTGCGTCACAAAATGGACCGTCTTCGTTCCGTCGATATCCGGTTCCAGTGACCGGAAAATATCGTGGGTCAGTTTTTCGATTGTGGCAGAGGTGGAAGGATAGTCGACGTTGATCACGTTGTATCCTTCCGCCGTCAATTTTCTTTCCAGCTTATTCATTGCCTTGCCGGACCGGGCCAGTCCGTGCAGCAGGACAACGGTTTCGGGGCTGGTTGCACAGGGTTTGTCTTTTGTACAGCCACAGCACAATCCGCAAATGAGGTATAGCAGAAACGGAGAGGTTGCAATTTGTTTTTTCATGATGCCCTCACAGTTTTATGAAGTGACTGAAGGTCGAGTTTTCCGGTGCCCAGTGTCGGTAGTTCCGGCAGGTGGAAAAAGTTTGCAGCGCGCGGAATCCACAGATTAGGAAGTCCAAGACCCCGGAGTTTGGAAATCAGTGTTTCAGGGTCACCAGCGGCCGGAGTGTAGCAGACGGCCAGCTGTTCGCCTTTGGTCTGATCTTCAACTCCGACTACGGCTACGCAGGGTTCTTCGGTATCTGCAACCTGCTGCAGTGCCTCCTCAATCATACCGTGCGGCACCATTTCTCCGCCGATTTTACTGAAACGGGAAAGACGGCCGTTGATGTAGACGAAACCGGATGAATCCATTTTGGCGATGTCGCCGGTATTATACCAGCCCTCCTTCAGCACATCGGCAGTTCGTTCCGGCTGATTGAGGTAGCCCTGCATCACATTCGGTCCCTTGATCAGCATCAGCCCTTCGGTATCATCCGGCAGGGGTTCAAACGTTTCCGGATCAACGATGCGGACGGCGATGCCCGGCAGGGGCTGACCGGCACTGCCGGCTCGGTGTCCGTTTTTCAGGCTGAGCAATGCTACCGGCGAAAGTTCGGTGCAGCCGTAGCCTTCCATCGGCTGTATTCCGTATTTTTCTTTAAAGGCGACGGCCACATCGGTGCGCAGTTTTTCGCCGCCGGTGATGACGTGTTTCAGCGATCGGAAATCATCGGCCGCTGCTTTCCGGGCGTATGCCTGTAGGAAGGTCGGTGTAACCAGCAGCGCTGTGAGTTTTTCTTCTCTGATCAACCGGGTCATACGGGTGGTCTGCAGCGGATTGGGATGATAAACGGTCCGAATGCCTTTGAGCAGCGGCCACCACATCAGGCCGAGATAGCCGAATGCATGAAACAACGGAAGAACGGCGCACATGGAATCCCGGGTTGTGAAATCCTGGACGGCCTGCGTGGATTCCACATTTGAAAGTATATTGGCGTGGCTGAGCATTACTCCTTTCGGCGTGCCGGTGGTTCCGGAGGAAAAGATCAGAGTCGCAATATCCTCAGGTTGCGGTTCGCGTCCACCGGCCAGGTGTTTCGGAGAGGCGAACAGCGCGGATAGACCGGCGCGGAATTTTTCAGCTGGCGTCAGTTTTTTCAGCAGATCCTCCAGGTAGAGCCAATGTACCGGAAGCTTCGGCTGTTCCATGTTCCGGACAAAACGGCGCGAGGTGATAACATATTTTATTTCAGCCTGACGTATTGCTGAGGCCTGAGCTTCGGCGGAGGCTGTCCAGTTCAGGTTTACGGTCGTTTTTCCGGAGAGGGTAACGGCAAGATTGCTGATGACGTTCCCGACCGAGGTCGGCAGGAAAATGCCCAGATTTCTCTGATTATCCGTAATTGCTTTTAACCGGTTGGCCAGCGCGACGGCCCCGATCAGCAGTTTTCCGTAGGACGCCTGCTGTCCGAGTGTGTCCGAGGCTGCCGGGCGGAACCAGTTCCGGCGGGCCTGGGCGATGAACGTGTGAGGAAGCGTGTTTCCGGGTTTCAGACTCTGTTCGCGGGCATAGTCGGCACCGAGCTCGGCAATGACGCGGCGGGCTTCATCGGCCGGGGTATCGGTCGGTAGCGCCTTGCCGAAACGAACCGAGACCGGACGGGGGAACTGTTCCGGTTTGCGGAAGCCCGGTTTTCCATTTTTAAAACTGAATATGCTGCCCCAGATGTTGCCGATATGTGCCGGAATGATCGGGCAACCGCTGTTGTGGGCGATTTTCTCAAAACCTTTATTGAATTTCATCAGATTGCCGTTGGTGGTCAGTGCGCCTTCCGGAAAGATCCCTACAATGGCACCGGCTTCCATGGCTGTACGAGCTTCTTTGAGCGAGCGGGCGAGGGCGCGGGGACCGTCGGAGGTGTGGATCGGAATGCAGTTGGTGAGTTTGAAAAAGGGGTAGGCCCATTTCCAGGTTTTGAAGACATCGCGCGACATGACAAACCGGATCGGTCGGCCGGTGGCGGCCTGCAGCAGCAGGGCGTCGGCATAGGCGGTGTGGTTGCAGATCAGCAGGGCTCCGCCTTCACGCGGTAGATTTTCCAATCCTTGGAAACGGATTTTATAGAGGCGCTTGACTAGGCGAATCAGCCAGAAGCGCGTGAAGAAGCCCGGCAGGCGCAGGCAGGCGATTACAGCCGGTACTGCAGCGATGAGTCCGGTCGCCAGAACGCAGCCGCGGGCGTTTATGTGAAGGACGGCGGTGAGAACATAAAACAGTCCTGAAGCCGCGACCATGGTGGAGAAACTCAGGAAGCCGGTGGCTCCGAACACGGCGCCGCGTTTGTCAGCCGGTATGTGTTTCTGCAGGAAGGCGTTCAGCGGAACCAGATACATGCCGCAGCACATACCGAGCAGGACAATCCATCCGCCGATCACGATTGGTCCGGCGGCGAAGGACAGGCCGATGGCGCTGAGCATCACGCCAAGGGCGCCGACGGGAATCAGGCCGATTTCAATCGTATGTTTGGAGAGTTTTCCCGTCAGCAGGGCGCCGATGCCAATGCCGACGGCGGCCAGCGGGAAAAGCATGGGGGCGCGTTCGACGGTCATGCCGAGGACTTCGCGGCCATAGAGCACGAGAGTCTGTTGAAATAGTGCTGTGATGCCGCCGAAGAGCACGAGACCGAGTGCCGCCTGTTTGGCCCAGTCGTCGTCTTTGAGTGATTTTAGCGCATGAACGACATCCGGGATAATCCACGGTGACGCATTCCGTGTTTTTCCAAAGGCCGGAACATCGGCCATTTTATACGAAGCAAATGCACCGATCAGTGCAAGGGCTGCACAGACCGTCAGAACCAGCAGGGAGCTGCGTCCGAGATAGCCGATCATCAGTGCAGGCAGTGCGGTGCCCAGAATGATGGCGACGTAGGTGGCGGCAGTCAGGTAGCCATTGGCGCGGGAGAGATCTTCATCTTTCACCAGTTCCGGAATAATGCCGCGTTTGGCCGGACCGAACAGGGCGCTCTGACAACAGAGCAGGAAAAGCAGTACATAGATCGGCCAAGCCAGACCGGAAAGCAGGGCGGGAATGGAAACTGTCAGCAGGCCGACTTCCATCCATTTACTGACAATGATGATGTTTTTTTTACTGAATCGATCGGCCAGCGCACCGGCCGTGTTGGAGAACAGGATGAAGGGGGTGACGAAGAGCGCTGAGCAGGTTGCAATGACTGTCGGCAGGCTCCGGTCACCTAAAAGGGAAATCAGAACTATAACGGCGGTCATTTTGAAGGCATTGTCGTTAAAGGCTCCGGTGAACTGACTGATATTTAACCATTTGAATGTATTTTTCATTTCCGCTCCTGAAGATTTTTGTTCAACGGGAGCCCCTAATGCACGAGATATGCCATCGAAAATGGATGTGCTGTAACAGTCTGGAAACAAACGGTTAATGTAAATTATCCGGTTTTGCTATTTTATATGAATGGACAATAATTGAATGTTTAATATACATAATATGTATGAATATAAACTTCTTCAGAATGGTATCGCAGGCGGCGTTCAGTAATCCGTTCAGCGACAAACGAGTGGATATTGACCGGCAGATTGTCGGGGCGGATGAGACGGTTGATTGGCATTCCGTGCTTCAGCCGCTGCTGATGAAGCTGGAAGAAGAAATTGAGCAGCTTAGGCGATCCGGTGATATCGTGATTGATCGTAAAGGAGGCGAGGATGCCTGGGCGGTGGGAGTCAGTATTCTGTTTCATGTTTTTCATCGCTATATGGAGCGGTTTGACCGGTTGATCGAGGAGCAGATCAGGGCGGGGGATGAGTCGCTCCGGGCACCTTTTGCCTTCCAGTGTCTGGAGGAGCTGGTCGGGTTCGGGTTCGGCCGTGAAGATGCGCGGCGCTATGTGGCGATGTTTTATCAGATTCGCCGTGCGTATTATTTTATTTCAACCGGTTTGATCGGTGCATCGCCAGCGATGAAAAAGCTGAGGGCCCGGCTTTGGGATAATATTTTTACGCATGAAATTGCGTGGTATGAATCGGGTTTATGGGACCGCATGGAAGACTTTTCCACCCTGCTGCTGGGGGAGACCGGTTCGGGCAAGGGGGCTGCTGCAGCAGCGATCGGGCGGTCGGGTTATATTCCGTTTAATCCTGTTGCGCAGAAATTCGAGGAGAGTTTTACCCGCGCGTTTGTTTCCATCAACCTTTCACAGTATCCGGCGTCGCTGATTGAATCGGAGCTGTTCGGGCACCGAAAAGGCGCGTTTACCGGGGCGATTGAAAAGCATGAGGGCATCTTTTCGCGGTGCAGTGCGCATGGGGCTATTTTTCTGGATGAAATCGGGGATGTGGGTATTCCGATTCAGATCAAGCTGCTGCAGGTGTTGCAGGAGCGGACATTCTCACCGGTGGGCAGTCATGAAAAACTGCGTTTTAACGGGCGGGTGATCGCCGCTACGAATAAGTCGATTGATGAACTGCGGCGCGCGGGTGAGTTTCGTGATGATTTTTATTACCGGCTCTGTTCCGACATCATCACGGTGCCGCCATTGCGGGAACGGATCCGGCAGACACCGAAAGAGCTGGAGCTGCTTGCCGGGCATCTGATGGGACGGATCTGCGGGACGGAGCTGAAATATCCAATCCTTGCAAAGCTCAAGGAGAATGTGGGGCACAACTATGCCTGGCCGGGCAATGTGCGCGAGCTGGAGCAGGCGATACGCCGTATTATGATTACGGGATCGTATACCGGCGATGCCGCTGCGGAATCGCATACAGAGGTTTCTTTGGAACAGGCGATGTCATCCGGAAACGTTACAGCTAAGGAACTGGTGGAAAGATACTGCCGGGAGCTCTATGCGGTTTACGGCAATTATGGAGAGGTGGCGCGTCGGACGGGCCTCGACTGGCGTACAGTGAAAAAGAATGTGGGAACCTAGCAGTCTGTCGGACTTATCTATTTTAGATTTAAGGCACCTACGATAGACTGGTTTAGTCTTAACGGATTAGACTTATGGCTACTCGACTCAAAAACCTCGACCGCAATACCCCGATGCTTTTACCGCCGGATCTTCGCGACTGGATTCCTCAGAACCACATCGTTCATTTTCTGATTGATGCCGTGGAACGGCTTCCGAGCGAAAACTTCCACGTCAACCGGCGGGGAACCGGCGACGAGCAGTATCCACCGCGCATGATGCTGACCCTGCTCATCTATTGCTACGCTACAGGCCGCTTCTCCTCGCGCGTGATTGAGGAGGCATCCTGGTCGGATGTCATCGTTCGTTATATCTGCGGGGGCGACCTGCATCCCGATCACGACACCATCTGCACGTTCCGCCGTACGAATCGCGAGCTGTTCGAAAAGGCTTTCGTGCAGGTGTTGCTTATGGCGCAGGAGACCGCCGGGCTCAAGAAGGTCGGCACCGTGAGCATCGACGGCACCAAAATCAAGGCCAATGCCAGCAGGCACTCCGCCGTCAGCTATAAATACGCAGGCGAGCAGATCGAACTGCTGCGCCGGGAGGTTGAGCAACTCACGGCCAAAGCCGAACAAATCGACAACGTTCCGCTCGACGACGGGCTGAGCATTCCAGACGAAATCGTCCGGCGCGAAGACCGAATCAAGAGCTTGGAGCAAGCCCGCTCCATCATCGAGGAGCGTTACAAAGAAGAACACCTGCAGAAACAAGCGGACTACGAAAAGAAGAAATCCAGGCGCGACGACCAACGTAGAAATGGACGCAAACCGCGCGGCAAGGAGCCCCAGCCTCCATCGGAAACGCCGCCCGACCACAAGCAGTACAACTTCACCGATCCCGAAAGCCGGATCATGAAAGCCGGGAACGGAAACCACTTCGAGCAGGCCTATAACGCACAGGCCGCAGTCGATACCGAAACCTATCTGATCGTCGGCCAGCTCGTCACCGACGCACCCAACGACAAGCAGCAACTCAACCCCGTGCTCGAAAGCATCCCTGCCGAGGTTGCCGATCCGGAAAACGTTCTTGCCGATACCGGCTACTACAGCGAAGACGCCGTCAGGAAAGCGGAGGCCAACGCTGGTCCGAGCGTTTATTGCGCCATGGCCAAAAGTGGACACCACGTCAGCGTCGCCGATCTTGAAAAACAATCCATCGCCCTTGCGCCGCCGCCGGACGCATCCGCAAAGGAGCAGATGGCCCACCGCCTCAATACGCCCGAAGGCAAAGCACTCTATAAAAAACGTAAGCAGACCGTGGAGCCCGTCTTCGGGATCATCAAGGAAGTCCTCGGCTTCCGCCGGTTCTCTATGCGAGGGAAAGAGAAGGCCGAAACCGAATGGAGCCTCGTCTGCCTCAGCTACAATCTAAAGAAAATCTTCACCCTATCGGGAAGGTGCGCCCCGGAACGACCGCTCCGAACCGCAAAACAGCACGCCAAGGCCTTGGCGCGACCTATTCTCGCGTTTTCCCGGGTTAAATCCTGCATCGAGATGAATTATTTGGCTTCAGCAGAAAAGTCTTTCGTAGTTTTGCAGTCAGGCAGTGTTTTAACTCCGACAGGCTGCTAGCCGTACTCATTTTTGTCCCTGTATGAAGCCTGTGGCACAAAAAAAGCCCGTCGAAATGACGGGCTTTTGATCGGTCTGAAAAATCAGACTTATGCGCCGAGCTGGTAGCGGACGTAGCGCTTGACCGTAATGGTGTCGCCGAGTTCCTTGCTTTTTTCTTCCAGCAGTTTGGTGATGGAAACTTTGTCTTCTTTAACAAAGCCCTGCTCCAGGAAGCAGATCAGGCTGTAGAACTTGTTCGCTTTGCCTTTGAGGATGCCTTCCATAATGTTTTCCGGCTTGCCTGCGAGCTGCTTGCGGGCAATATCCATTTCCTCTTCCAGCTGTTCAGCAGGAACTTCATCACGGCTCAGGTAGGCCGGAGCCGCCGCTGCAACATGCAGCGTGAGGTCTTTAGCCAGTTCCTGATAAACCGGGGATGCAGCGGTTTCTTCCTTTTCGAAGCCGAGTTCCAGCAGAACGCCGACTTTGCCGCCCATATGAATGTAGGAAGTGATGGAGCCTGTGCCTTCAACATCCCATTTAACGTTGCGCCGGAGTTTGATTTTTTCTCCGATCGCAGCCATAACGGTTTCAATTTTGTCATTCACGTCTTCCGCCATTTTGTCGGACTCGTGGTTCAGGGCATCCTGACGGAGTTCTTCAACAAATTTCTGGAAGTCTTCGTTACGGGTAACAAAGTCGGTCTCGCAGTTCACTTCGATCATACCGGCAGACTTGGCGTCGTCGGAAACAATCGCGGCAACCATGCCTTCCTTGGCTTCTTTGGAAGCCCGTTTGGCTGCTACGGCAGCGCCTTTTTCGCGAAGAATTTTAACGGCGGCATCGAAGTCTCCGTCAGTCTGCTCGAGAGCTTTTTTGCAATCGTCGATCCCCATAGAGGTGGAATCGCGAAGTTCCTTAATCATTTTTACGGTAATAGCCATTTCTTAAGTCTCCAGAGTTAGTCTACTTTTTTCTCTTCAGATTTTTCTGCGGCAGCTTCTTCGGCCGGAGCTTCTTCAGCAACCGGAGCAGCTTCTTCTTTTACTTCTTCGGCTTTCGGCGCTTTGGCAGCAGGAGCTTCCTCTTTTACTTCTTCAGCCGGAGCGGCGGCAGCTTCGGCCTTTTTGGCTTCTTCTGCTTTTTTCTTCTGCTCTTTGATTTTCTTCAGCACTTCTTCGCGCTTCTTCTTGTCTTCTGCTTCTTTTTTCTGACGTTCTTCACGGGCCGCTTTGGCTTTTGCGCGCTCTTCGGCTTCAGCGGCTTCGCGGGCCTCGCGCTCGGCTTTAGCTTTTGCCGTGTATTCAGCGTCGGCGGCTTTCATGGTTTCTCCGAGAACGTCGCAGATCAGGCCGATGGAACGGAGGGAGTCGTCGTTGCCCGGGATCGGATAGTCGACGAGGTCCGGATCGGCGTTGGTGTCAACCAGTGCCACGATCGGAATGTTGAGGCGTCTGGCTTCAGCCAGCGCCAGATGCTCGCGCTTAAGGTCGACCACGAAAAGGGCACCGGGTTTTTTGTCCATCTGTGCAATACCGGTCAGGTTGCGTTCCAGTTTGTTAAGTTCGCGGCGCAGTACGGAAACTTCCTTCTTCGGAAGTTTGTCCATCGTGCCGTCTTTTTCCATTTTCTGGAGTTCGCGCATACGGGCCACCGAAGAGCGGATGGTTTTATTGTTGGTCAGCATGCCGCCGAGCCAGCGATAGATCACGTAAGGCTGGTTGGTGCTTTCCGCACATTCCTGGAAGATTTCGCGGGCCTGTTTTTTGGTGCCGACGAACAGCACTTTTTCACCACGAAGAATTACATCCTTCAGGAAGGTTTTAGCCAGCTCGAGCTGGGACATGGTTTTGTTCAGGTCGATGATGTAGATCCCGTTTTTTGCGCCATGAATATAACGTTTCATTTTCGGGTTCCAACGTTTGGTCTGGTGACCAAAGTGCAGACCTGCGTCGAGCAGATCCTGTACAGACACAGTCTTAGTGAATGAATCAGCCATTTTGCCTCTCCTTATAGTTTATTCTATTTAAGTTAAACAATCCGCTTTGGCATGCCCGAGGCACGAGCAGCCTTCGCTTCCAACCGGGACTTCCGGTTGATTAAGCCGCGCAATATACGGATACGTATGCACCCGGGCAAGGGTTTCCTTGAAAAAAAAGGTATTCCGGGAAAGGGGAGAGGGGGAGAACGCGAGAGTTCGGAGCAAGGAGTCCCCGGTCTTTATCGAGAATAATCTCGCAGTAAAACTAAAATGGTACCATATTTGAAGGTGTGAAAATTCCGGTGAACCATTACATTATCGCCGGATAACCGGACGCTGAAATGATGACTGAATCTGAAAACTTCAACTGTACAAACCGCCTGATCAATGAAAAGAGTCCGTATCTGCTGCAGCATGCGCATAATCCGGTGGACTGGTATCCGTGGGGGGATGAGGCGTTCCAGACGGCGCAGCGTGAAGATAAACCCATCTTTCTTTCGATCGGCTATGCTACCTGTCACTGGTGTCATGTGATGGAACATGAATCCTTCGAAAACGAAGAAATCGCGCGCCTGCTCAATGAAGCGTTTGTCTGCATCAAAGTGGACCGCGAGGAGCGGCCGGATATCGACAATATTTATATGACCGTCTGCCAGATGATGACGGGGCAGGGCGGATGGCCGCTGACGATAATTATGACGCCGGACAGGGAGCCGTTTCATGCGGCGACCTATATTCCGCCGGAGCAGCGGCACGGTCGGATCGGGATGAAACAGCTGGTGCAGCGGATTTCCGGTGTCTGGAACAATCAGCGGGAAAAAGTCCTCAAATCCGCCGGCCGGATCTTGGATGTGCTGATTGAACAGCAACGCTCCGGCAGGGGGGAGGATCTTGATCCGGGACTGCTGGAATCAGGGTTTAATGAGTTGATGAATCAGTACGACAAACTGTTCGGCGGGTTTGGTCTTCAGCCTAAGTTTCCTTCGCCGCACCGACTGATTTTTCTGCTGCGGCAGGGGAAAGCAGAGGGTGTGGCCGCTGTTGAACATACGCTTTCGGCGATGCGCAAAGGCGGGGTTTTTGATCAGATCGGGTTTGGATTTCATCGTTATTCAACGGATCGAAAATGGCTGCTGCCGCATTTTGAAAAGATGCTTTACGATCAGGCGCTGCTGGCTTTTGCCTATTGCGAAGCCTATGAAATGACCGGGAAAAAACTCTATAGTCAGGTGACTGAAGAGCTTCTTGAATATGTGATGCGCGATATGACGGTGCCCGACGAAGAGTCCCGTCATTCGGGCGGCGGATTTTATTCGGCGGAGGATGCAGACTCTGAAGGGGAAGAGGGATTGTTTTATATCTGGTCGGCGGAGGAGATGAAATCGGTGCTTGGTGCCGATTATGATTTTGTTTCCAGGCATTGGAATGTGCAGGATGGCGGAAATTTCCGTGATGAAGCTTCAGGCCGGCAGAGCCCCTGCAATATTCCGTATTTGTCTGAATGGTGCTCCGATGAAGATGCTGTGCGGATTTCCGAGCTTCGGAAAAAGCTGTTTGCGGTCCGGGAAAAGCGGGTGCATCCATTAAAGGATACCAAAGTGCTGGCGGACTGGAACGGACTGATGATAGCGGCTTTTGCTAAAGCTGGGCGTGCTCTCGGTGATGAGAAATATACTGTCGCGGCGGAGCGCGCGGCAGCTTTTGTGGTTGCGGAAATGCAGGATGAAGATGGAAGGCTGCGGCATCGCTGGCGGGAGGGGCATACGGCGGTTTCTGGGCAGTTGGAGGATTATGCCTTTATGATTTTCGGCCTGCTGGAGCTCTATGAAAGCACACTGGACTTTCAATATCTGAAAAAGGCAATGAACTATCAGGCGATTCTTGATGAACACTTTGCTGATGATGCCGGCGGTGGATATTTTATGACGTCTGACGACGCGGAAGCGCTGATTGTGCGACCGAAGGAGTTGTATGACGGGGCGATTCCTTCCGGGAATTCCGTGCAGTTTTATAATCTGCTGAAACTGGCGCGAATGACCGGTAATCCGGAGCTGGATAAGCGGGCGGCCGAGACCGGCAGAGCGTTCAGTGGGATGATTGAGCGTTCTCCGGCCGGTTTTGCCCAGGCTCTGACTGCGTTGCAGTTTTCGGTTGGAGAAACGGTTGAAATTGTGGTGATCGGGGATAAGGAAGAGGCCCGGCCGATGATTGAATACCTGCATTCCGTTTATCATCCGGGCAAGGTGATTCTGCTCAAGGATGCAGAACATGCGGATCAGCTCGCCGTGCTGGCTCCGTTCACCGAAGAGCAGCAGATGATCGATGGAAAACCGACGGTGTATCTCTGCCGCAATTTTTCCTGCGAAAAGCCGATTAACAGGCTTGAGGAGCTGAAGGAGCGGTTTACAGCGAAGCGTAGGAATCCTCGTAAGTCATAAGGAAACTGAACGCGAGATCGTCTTCGGAAAAACCATCATATACGATGCTCGAAACCCGGGTTTCGGTATCCATCAGCTGGGTTTCCGTCATGATCAGTTCCATACCCACTTTGTCGGGGGAATAGTGCCCGAACGTGAGACCCAGTACAATGAGCAGTGAGGCGGCCAGTGGAATGAGCTGCCGCATTCCAAACATCGGAAGCCGTAATTTTTTCTTTTCAGGCACATTTTTCCGCGCCTCCCGCAGCACATTCTGTATTACTGTGGCTGACGGTTCCTCTTCCAGACTGTGGAATCGGGGTTTTGATTCGATCAGGGCAAACTGGAATTCCCGGCACGCTTCGCAGTCGTGCAGATGTGCCGCGAGCTCATTGGCCCGTTTCGCCGACAGTTCTCCGGTATCCTGTAACAGTATTGCTTTTTCAGCATCGTGGCACTTCATGAGATAGCCTCCTGCAGTTCTTCATATTCATCCTTTAATATAGAACGCAATTTGCCCAATGCATATTGCATCCGGGCTAAACAGGTATTGATCGAGCATTTCTGGAGTTTGGCAATTTCCTTGAATGACATGTTTCCATACATTCTGAGCATAAAGACTTCTTTCTGTTCTGCGGAGAGTGTACTTACCGCTTCATCAATCTGAACGCCCAGCATGGTTCCTCCGGATTCCTCCGCGGGGTTGATTCCCGGTGCGGCGAGGCGATCCTCCAGCGTTGAATCTCCATCGTCTCCACCGATTCCGCTCTGCATGGAAATATTTTTTCTGCTGCGCCGAGCCCGATCGATCACCAGATTATGGGCAATGCGAAACAGCCAGTTGAGAAAATTCTTATGTTTGAATTTATGCACGTTTTTAAGGGCCCGGAACCAGGTTTCCTGAAAGATCTCGTCGGCATCCTCGCGGCCTTCGGTCATTTTCAGAATAAATGAATAAAGCGGACGTTTGTATTTTTCCACCAGCGGTGCCAGCGCATCCGCGTCGCCGCCGAGGTAGGCATTAATACAATCAGTATCCGAAATATCCATAATGCGTAGTACTACGTGTTGCGTTTTTTAGCAAATCCGACCAATAAACGGCCGGTCCGGGAATCTATTGCAGGAATTCCGAAGTAATTTTTCCGGAGATGGGATCATTTTCCATGCGGATGGCGACGCCGCGCTTGTCTTCAATCTCGATTTCAAACTTTTCGCACTGTCCATTCGGGAAGAAGCGAATCAGGTAGAGATCAGGGAATTCATCGTCTTCTTCCGTCCACTCCTTGTCGAATTCACGTATGGTGAGACCTTCGGGGAGAATTTTATGGACTTCCTTTTCAATGCCGGCGGTTTCGCCGGATGTTCCGTCATCGTCTTTATAGCCCAGCCTTTTCAGCACATCCTGATCAATCTCGCCGTCGGCCGAATTGGTCTGAACCTGTTCGCCGCCCAGAAAAATTTCCATGGTTTCGTGATTCAGGGCAACCGTCATTACCTCTTCCCGCATGATCGCCATGCTTCGTGCATAACGACTCATGCGGCTGATGGTACGGGCCGTCGTTTTCAGGCCGGCTCCTTTGAGGGTTCCTGAAAAATAAGGAAGAGAAATTCCTGTAATGATAGCGACGATGACAATAACGAGCATCACCTCCATGAGGGTGAATGCCCGTCGGTTAAACTGGGGATGCTCCGGCAAAGGAGTTAATCCCAGTTATTTGCAGTGGCCTTTCCATCTTCCGACGTACAGGAGATGTCGAAAGTATGGGTGTTGTGAGTGCCGGGGGCCTGGTAGACAAACGGTTTTCCCCAGGGATCCAGCGGAATTTTTTTCTTCTGGAGAAAGGGGCCGCCTTTGGATTCGTCGAGCAACGCGTCCAGACTGCTGGGATAGGTTCCGTTGATGATTTCGTATTGCTGAACGGCCATTGAGAGTGTTGCGATGGTCGATTTCGCCGCATTCAGGTCGGCCTGCTGTTTTTTACCTCCGATGTTCAGGCCGTTCATGGTGACCCCGGCAATAATACCGAGAATAACCACAACAAGAATTACTTCAATCAGGGTGAATCCTGATTTTTTACTCAGATGCTTTTTGGTTTCTTCCATTTTCATCTCCGTACTCCTTTTAATCAAAATCCGCTCAGTGTATCCGTGAGTGTTAATACGGGCAGCATGAGACAGATGGCCATGCCGCCGACGATTGCCGCAACCGCTACAATTAATAGCGGTTCCAGTACGGTTGTACACGTTTTAACCAGCCGGTCCAGTTCCGAGTCATACCGTCGTGTAATATGGGAAAGTGCATTCGGCATATCCCCGGTTTCCTCGCCGACCGCCAGCATATCGGTCAGAAGGCGCGGGAAAATTTTCCCCTGGGCCAGTGGTTTGGAAATGGTGGCCCCATCGGTGACTTTATCGCGGGCTCGCCCCACTTCGTCGGCAATAACGACATTGCCGATTGTTTTCTGAACAATTCCCATGGCCGGCAGTACCGCCACGCCGTTGTGCAGCAGGGTACCGAATGTTCGGGAAAAATGGGCGTAGGCGTTGGCGCGGATGATGGAGCCCATAATCGGTATTCGCAGCTGCATCCGGTGCCATAGTGTTTTGCCCTGCATGGTTTTCAGCCAGCGTTTGAGGAAAATAATCAGCAGTGCAACAACGCCCAGCACAACCAGGCCGTATTTCAGGGTGAAATTGCTCATGGTCATAAGAATCTGGGTTGGGCGGGGGAGCTCGGCTCCCATCTCCTCAAAGGTGTTTGCAAAGCTCGGTACAATATAGATCATCAGCCCGATGACCGCGAGTCCGCCGATAGTCATGACGATGGCCGGATAGATCAGCGCGGAGATGACTTTTCCCCGGGCTTCGTGTACACGCTCGTAATGAACGCAGATATTTTCCAATGCGCCCGGAAGGTTGCCTGATGCCTCGCCGGCGCGGACGAGATTGACATAAAGAGCGGAAAAGGTTTCGGGATACATTTCCAGCGCATCGGAAAGAGAGGTGCCCTGTACAATTTCATCGCGCAGTGTTTCCACAATCCGACCGACTGCACTCTCATCTTTTCGGGCGGCAAGCGTATGTAAAGCCCGTCCAATGGTCATACCGGAGGCAACCAGATCCGAAAGTTCGCGGGAAAAGAGCAGCAGATCCTGCAGTTTCATACGGGGTTTACGTTTGAAACCCAGCTGGAAGTTGAGACCTTTCCGGTTTTCGCTGCTTTCCTGACGATGTGTTTTGGTGGTTTCCGTAATGGAAACGGGAATATGCCCCATCGATTCAATGACACGTACCGCACCGGAGCGGTCGTTTGATTCCACCACACCTTCTACGCGTTCACCGCCTTTTGAACGGCCGATATATTTAAAATGTGCCATAGCAAGTTCTGATTATTGGACAACCCGAGGATTCTTCTGCAACAACTCGAAAAGAATAGAGAATGAATCGATTTTTGAAAGCCGCAAATGCAGTGGATGCACGATGATGAACGGAGATCGCACCGCTTCAGGCCCGCGGATGAAACTGTTCGTGAACCGATTTAAGACGGTTGGGGTCAACATGGGTGTAGATCTGGGTGGTGGCGATGTCGGCATGACCGAGCATTTCCTGAATAACGCGCAGAGGAGCCCCGTTCTGCAGCAGATGACTGGCAAAAGAGTGTCGCAACGTATGCGGGGTGACATTTTTCATGATGCCGGCGTCTTTGGTGTATTTCTTGATGATCTGCCAGATGCGCTGCCGGCAGAGGGCGGTTTCCCGGCGCGAAACGAAAACATGCTGAAGATGCGGATTGTCGCACAGTATCGGTCGGACTTCCTCGAGATAGCAGCGGAGAATATTGGCGGAATTTTCGGCAATCGGAATAACCCGTTCTTTACGCCCTTTGCCGATGACGCGAATATAGCCGTCGTCCAGATGCAGGCTGGAAAGTGAAAGATTGGCCAGTTCCGAAACGCGCAGCCCGGAAGCATAAAACATTTCCAGCATCGCCCGATCCCTTACGCCCAGTGGTTTACGCATGTCAGGGGCGTTTAAAAGCAGTTCCACTTCCTTTTCCGATAGCGTATCCGGCAGGATTTTCCAGAGCCTGGGAGAATCCATGGTGTCCGTAATATTTTTATCCAGCAGTCCTTCCTGTTGGAGATACCGGAAAAAAACCTTAATGGAAACCAGATGGCGCGAAATGGAGTTGGTCGACATTCCTTTGGCCTTCATGGCCATGAGATGATCAAGCACCTGTTTGCGGCTGACCTGATTCAGCGAGGTAACCCCTTTTCGGGTAAGAAAATCAAGAAACTGACTGATGTCATCCGCATAGGCTTTGCGCGTATTGATGCTCAGCCCGCGTTCCAGCGAAATATAATCCAGGAAACTTTCCAGAAAGATGTTCATAGTGCATAAAATAGTACACTAAAGTCAGAGCAACAAGGTTCGCGATGAAATGAAGTGCTGAACCTTGTTGCCCGGCATTTGGAAAAGGCTGACGGAAAGAGATCAGTTTGTGCTGATTCTGATCCACTCTTCCACGTCTTTCTGAGTTACATTGAAAGCGCGGGGTGTTTGAATTCTTTTTTCCTGAATGGCCTTTTTACTCAAGCGCAGAAGTTTTTCCGGATCAGTTTTCGACAATTCCCCGAGGGAGCGAATGCCTACCCCCTTAACGAGCAGTTCGACCACTTCATCCTTAAGGCCAAGCAGGGTCATTTTTGACATGAGATTGGCCATATCGATGAAGCCTTGGGCCCGCTGCTCATTCGTTTGCAGAATTTTTGCCAGCCGGTCGGCTTTGGTCAGGCTGAGTTCTCCGACAGAGCGAATGCCATTACCTGCCAGTGTTTTTCCGGTTTTTTCCCCGATCCCGTCGATTTCAGTCACCGGCGTACTTCCTAAATTAACCCAGAGGTCGATCGTCTTATCTTTCCGGGGTTTTGCTGTCGGTGTGGGTTTCTGCTTTAGAATCAGTCCAAAGCTGTCCCGTCCAGCGGCATCAACATCCTTTTTAGCTGCTGCATGAGCAGTATAGCTCCAGCCGTTTTTTTTGAGTACGGAAACCGCTTCCTGAAGGGAAAGTCCTTTCAGATCAGGAACTTTGACAGTTTCCTGCGGGGGGGTGGTGGGGCTGACGGGAACCGGTTCTTCTTCGGGATTGCCGACCACACTGGTAAATCCAATTTTCAGTGTGGAGATCATGGAGGGATTTATTTCGTTCCGGGCGATATCTTCTGTCGTTAACATACGCACCATGGGAGTGCCGCGGGTATCTGAATAAACTACACCCTTGAGTTCAAGCTCCGCGTTACTGAGCATCATATTTGCAGGAACATTGATTTCTCCAAGCATGGATCGTTGAGCGGATGTGAATGATTCGCCAACGGAACGAAGTAATGCATTGAGATCCATTTCCTGCGTATCTTTTTTAGTTGTCATTTTTAAATTATTCCTGCGCGTTTTCTGTTTATTCGGTTTCTGTTGAGCGGGAAGGCTCAATACGAAGCGGAGAAGGGACCGGGACCATGGTGGCGGTCAGTTTGGAGGCGAGCTTAACCTCTTTACCGATTTTGCGCTCAGCCTGAACATTGTGTGTGTTGGCAAACAGGACTTTCCGGCCCTTGGTTTCCGATTTTTCGGTGGTGTCCTCCATTATTTCCAGATCCATGGAGACCTCAATTGTGGCTTCGGAAAAACGGTAAAATGTCGGCTGCATGCCCAGCTCCAGCAGGGAAACGCTTTGAGGCGGGGCACTTTCATAGGAAACCTTCCCGTCAGCATCAATTGTTTCTTTAATTTCGCGAACCAGTTCAACTTTGGTTTCGGCCAGCTCCTGAAGCATTTCAGCGGATGCCCGATCCAGATCCAGCTGTGCATCGGCAACGCCTTCAGCCATCATGCGAATTAAATCAGCAAAAGATATTCTTGGTGTTTCTGTAACTTTTATTTCTGCCGGAACAATCGGAGTGCGGAACGCTCGGACAGTGTTTTTTTTCGTATATTGGGGCATAGCTTTCTCTCCTCGGGGCATAAGATTTTAAGAAAATTAAATAATCGGAAACGGCATCCGATTTGTTGATATCAGAGCCGTTTCCGAAAACCTTTAATCGGGCTTGTTCGTGAGCCGAGGTTATTCCGAATTGTCGGCAGGACGGTTATCAACCAGTATCAGCTCCGGTTCAAGACGGGGCGGAGGGGGAACCGGTGTCATTTTGGTGACCAGACGGCTGGTACCATGAACCTCTTTACCGAATTTCCGGTTGTGAGAAACATCAACACTCACAGAAGCGCTCCAGCAGCCGAAGCCGACTTTGGCTTTGGCACTGACGTCAACATTCGTTTCACGTGAAGTGGTGGTTTTGATGTCCATCGTAACCTCAATGGTTGCTTCGGAGAACTGATAAAATGTTGGCATCAGGCCCACCTGCAGCAACGAAACATCAACCGGATCCGCATTCGTGAATTCCACGCTGCCGTCCGCATTGATCGTTTGAGTAACCGCCATAACCAGCGGTACTTCCGTGTCTGCCAGAAGTTGAGCGGTTTCCACTGAATTTTCATCCAGGGCGCGCTGAGCTTCAGCAATACCGAGTCCGAGCTTCATCACCATCTCGGGCAGAGGTACCGCGAGTAATTCATGTCCTACACTTGCCATGTGCTTGCTCCTTCTTTTGTTGGTTTTAATTAAGTGTCTCTGCCGCGCAGGTCTCGTGCGGTCAGTCTGGCGCCGTTCTGCCGCCAGTCGTCAGCATTTGAGCCATTCTGGAGAGACGTTCCGTGTCTACATTCACAGGGCCAATATGCGAAATTCCGATATCGTTTTTCAGTGCCAGGTACGTTTCAAAAGGAAGAAGGGCCAGAAGTTTATTGGAGCTCAGTTGCATCACTGTTTTTCCGCCGATTTTTTCCGGAAGCCCTTTGGGGAGTATATTTTTCCCGATCATCAGATACATTCCGCTTGCCGGGCCGGCCATACTGATTTCAGCCCCCATTGCATCAGAAAACTTAGAGTGTCCAACGCTCCCTCTTTTCATAATTCACGATTCTGAGTTTATGAAATTAAATAACAAGATAAAATTACAACTTTTAAAGTCATGTTTGATTTGTTGGGGTTGATGGTAAAAAAGAAAAGGGCCGCGTTAAAAAACACGGCCCTTTTTGATGGGTGTAAGATGCGGTAAAAAATTTACACGTTCAGCTCTTCGCCGGTAAGCAGTTTGTAGGCTTCCAGATATTTATCGCGGCTCTTGAGCAGGATTTCTTCCGGAATCGTCGGGCCGGGAGGGGTTTTATCCCAGTCCAGTGTTTCAAGGTAATCACGGACAAACTGTTTGTCGAATGAGAGCGGGGAAGATCCCGGTTTATAGGAATCCGCCGGCCAGAAGCGGGAGCTGTCGGGCGTCAGTACTTCGTCAATCAGGATCAGTTCGCCATTCACCATACCGAATTCAAACTTGGTGTCGGCGATGATGATGCCTTTGGTCAGTGCATAATCCGCTGCGGTTTTATAGAGGTTTAGGCTAACGTCTTTCAGCTTATTGCCCAGCTCTTCGCCGACAATCTCCTTCATCTGTTCAAAGGAGATGTTTTCGTCGTGGCCTTCGTCAGCTTTGGTGGACGGGGTGAAAATCGGTTCATCGAGTTTGCCGGCCATTTCATAACCGGGGCGCAGCGGCATACCGCCGATGGTACCGGATTTCTGGTATTCCTTCCAGCCGGAGCCGATCAGATAGCCGCGAACAATACACTCAACAGGAAGCAGTTCAGCTTTTTTAACCAGCATGGATCGACCTTTCAGCAGTTCTTTGTGCTCCTGCAGTTCCGGCGGAAAGTCCTCCACGTCGGTAGAGATCATGTGGTTTTTCACGACGTCACCGGTACGGTCGAACCAGAATTTGGAAATCATATTCAGGACACGGCCTTTATCCGGAATGCCGTCGGGCATGACCACGTCAAATGCGGAAATACGGTCGGAGGCAACAAACAGATACTGATCGCCGAGGTCATAAACCTCGCGGACTTTGCCCGATTTAAATTTTTCAATGCCTGGAAGTTCAATTTTCGTAGCAGCTGGGGTCATGATGATTCTCCATGAAGTTATGGTTCTTAAAACGCGGCGTACTTTACGAATCCGGATCGGGGCGTGCAATCAAAACCCGACTATATGAGTAACAAATACGCATTTTGACGCAAAAAAGCGGTCCTTATTTATTTTACCAAATCGAGGTTTGGCGGCTCTCTGTGCGAGGCGTATATTGTTTTGAATTGATTTTCAGGGAAATGCAATGATTGACCTACACACACATTCAGTCTATTCCGACGGTACGAATACGCCGTCAGAACTGATAAAAATGGCGGATGAGCGAGGGCTTTCCGCTATGGCGCTGACCGACCATGATACGGTCGGCGGGCTCGAACCGCTGTTCGAAGCTGCTGCGGATTCCGGTGTGGAGGCGATTCCGGGAATCGAACTCAGTGCCGAATGTGCAAAGGGAACAATGCATATTCTCGGCTATTTTTTCGACCACACGAATTCGATGCTGCTCGAAAAGATCGATACGGTTCGGGAAGGCCGCGAAGAGCGGAATCATGAAATTCTCAAGCGCCTGAACAAACTCGGTTATCGCCTTATGTGGTCCGATGTCGAAAAGCAGGCCGGGGCTGATGTGGTGGGGCGGCCGCATTTTGCCGAAGCTCTGGTGCAGCGTGGACTGGTGAAAAACCGTAAATCAGCCTTTGAACTTTTACTGGCCAAAGGGCGTCCCGCTTATGCCGAACGCTACCGCTATACCGGCCGCGAATGTGTTGAACTGATCCGCAATGCCGGAGGAATTCCGGTGCTGGCACATCCGGCCACCATTTATCTGCCCGATGATCAGCTCCGAGGTTTGATTATGGGACTGACGGAAGCCGGACTGGGCGGACTTGAAGTCTACTATGCGGAACATCACCCGGAAAATATCAGGAAATTTAAACGCTGGGCCGATGAACTGGGGCTCATCAGCACCGGCGGTACCGATTATCACGGCTCCAATACGCCCGATCTGAAACTTGGAACCGGGTTTGGTCAGCTTCGCGTTCCCGATGAGGCACTGGAACAGTTGAAAACAGCAGCCGGTAAATAGTCGTTGACGGAGCATCCGCGACCTGCAGTGACAGGGGCTCCTGCCGGTGATCATCACACTTACCGATACATTAATCGGTCATCCGTAACGGTTTTAAAATAGAGTTTTTCCACTGAATCGGGGAACTCAGCGATCGACTGTTGCGGAGAGGTTTCAAAATGGCGCAGGGATTAAACGCGATCGGGTTCTCTTTTTCCCGGGCATTATACGGTTGGATCAACGTTTCAGCGGGTAATCCGTAGCGTGTAAATTATATTTTTTTTAAGTTTAAGCTTTTATATACATTACTTTTCTTTTTTATAATCCCTTCATTTAAACAGAGGGGAATTTATGAAGAAAAGGGAATGGGGCGTGCCGGCTTTTCTGGCGGCGTTTTGTTTTCTGAGCATGCCGGAATCCGTGTTTACACAGGAGTTCCGGATCAGCGGATACGATGGAGATTCGATTACGGTTGAATATCCTCCGTGTTTTGACGGGGCCTACCTTTTTGTCGAGCAGGGGACCAATCTTGTCGATCAGAACTGGGAAACCGTGGATTATACGCAGGTCAGCCTGGCGGAGGAGGATGCGGTATCCTTTGCCGTGTCTTCGACCGGCCGGACAGCAGCTGCCACGGGAGCGATTTCAGCCGCCGAATTGCCGGAGACCGGCGGAGAGCATGAAAGCGGATTTGTCCGGATCAGTGCCGTCTCTTTCGTGGATTCCGACGGGGACGGTCTCGACAATGTCACGGAATATGCACTGAACCTGAACCCGTATGAAAAGGATGCCCCGCAGGTTTCACTGCCCGAAGATGACGGCGATCCCCGGCCGGTGCCGGGATCTGTCGACAGTGCTCCGGGCGACTGGAATACGCCGCCGTCTGCAGTGTACCGGAATGCAGGATCTGCCTATGAGCTGATCAATCATCTGATTCTGGCGCTGGAAGGAACCAACGGAACGTTCACGGCTCAGACATCTGCTGCAGCGCTGGGCGGCTGGATCGAACAGCAGTGCGGGAGCTGGTATCCGCCGCTGGAGAATGATCGGTTTCCGATTGTGTACGGCGGCCGTTTTTTCAGGATGGAGACCAATGGATTTGAATGGGCCGGAAAGGAGCATATTTATCCACTGGCTTTTTATGATTATGCGGCATCCGGCCATGCGGATGCCGTCCCTCAGTTTATTAATCATCTGGTCCGTTTGTCCGAAACAGACCGGCCGGGACTGGCGGTACTGCCGGACGGTTCCTCCGTTCTGGTCAATGCGGAAAATCCGTGGACTCCGGAAAAGGTGAATGCCTGTCTGCAGCAGTTCAGAACGGTGGTCTGCCGGCTGCAGTCGGTAGATGAAAACGGCGGTTTTGCGGCATCAGACAGTAACGCCATGGCCAGAGCAACGTGGAATTACTGGGGCACCTATAATGCCGCAACGGAATATTATCATCAGCCGCAGCAGCTGATCCGCTCTGAGTGGAAATATAATGCTGAACAGGGGGAGTGGGAGCAGGTTCCGAATGAAGACGGCGCCATTGTCACCATTTTCGCTCAGAATCAGCAGTTTGAATTTACGGGAAATCTGCGCCGGTATGGCTTCGGCAGAACGGTCCACCGCGGTTATATGAAACTGATGGATGAGGTGGAATGGCAGATTGGATATCCCGATGAAACCAGTGCATATAAACGCAGGTATGACCATCTCCCGGAAGGATTCCGGACCAACGGAATTTTCCGGACATTCACCGCCTCGGATCATGAAACCGCCTGGCTGGCCGCCGCGGCAACAAACTACAGCGCCGAAGCGTTCTGGGACTGGACGGCGCCGGATCTGACGGGCGGTACAGCGTGGACCGACCGGACGCTGGTTTATGACCGGGGCGGTTATATTGCGGACGGCTATGTGTATTCCGGATACTATCCCTCCTATGTCTCTCCCGATGACTATACCGTTCTTTCAACCCTGTCGCCCCCGGTCTTTACCGAACAGTCGCTCATTATGGATATGGACCGCAACGGCGCCATTGATGCCGACGACTTCTATCGTGTGGACGCATCCCATCCCTACCGCTTCTGGATGAATGAAGACGGTAACGATGCGGCCTATCCTGAAGCCGATATGGAGGATTTCTTTCCTGCCATGTTCAAAGGAACCGGTTCAGCCCAGACCTTTAAACTGTCAGCGAATATCGACATGGATTATATTCAAACCACCATGTTAACCAACAACACCCAGGCGTATTTACATGATATTGATCTGGCGCAGTCGCTGGCCGGTCAGATCCGGTCCCTGGATGCCGGCGATCAGAGCCCGGCTGTTTTTTCAGAAAACGAGATCGTTCTGCTGGCGGCATCTGAAGTAAACACTAATGCACAGATCTATGTCCACACGCTTGAAAACGGGGTGGAGATCTCAATTTCCACCAACTATTTCTCCTTCAGCTCCGTCACCAACATGTACCGCATCAAAAACCTGCGGGCCGGCGGTGTCAGCTTCCTCGATCCACCTTCCAACTGGCCCGACGAACTCACCAACGACAGGGACTTCGTTTTTGTGCATGGGTATAACGTGAAAGATGATTTCTCGTTACTCAAGTTTGATGAATTGGATACGCCCGCTCGTTTATGGCATCGTGAGATTTTTAAACGCCTGTGGCATGCCGGATTAAATGCTCGGTACAACGGGGTCATTTGGGACGGAACTCCCAGTTCGTATGCCGGTAAAAAACACTATCATCACTCTGTTATCAATGCTTTTGCCACCGCTCCGTTGCTGGCAACTTATTTAAATACATTCGATGATCCTGTGGTGATGGCGCACAGCTTAGGCAATATGGTCGTGGGGTCGGCGATTGTGGACTATAATGCGGATGTTTATCAGTATTATGCCATGGATGCTGCGGTTGCGCTGGAAGCCTACGGCGATGTTGCTCCGACGAATCACATGATTCCTGACTCACTGTTTGCTGTTCAGAATGATGGGTGGCTTTGTTTTAAGGGATATAGCTGGACCAATTACCCTTCGGAAACCTACGCCTCTGAATACTATCGCCTGTTTAAGGATAGTGGCGATTCGCGCACCAACCTCACCTGGCGGCATCGCTTTGCCGATATCCAGACCAAAACCGACGTCTTCAATTTTTATTCCAGTACGGAAGATATTTTGCGAGTGGATGATAAAATTGACATGCTGGATATCATCGATATTGACGCGGATCTGAAGATGAGTTTTCCGCCGGTCGATTTTGATTTCTCTACTCCGTACGCGTGGCAGCTGCAGGAAATGTATAAAGGGCTGGATCAAATTCCGATTATCAATGCGCCCGGCGGCGGTATCAGCAAATATGGAGGCTGGGGATTCATTGAAGATGGCGACTCCTGGCATATTAAAGAGTGGTTTAAAATTTTTGATGTCGGTCCGCGCAAGCCCAGACTCTATTTTGAGAAATTGGAAGACACGGATGAGAACAGGGAAACGCGTGATGAATTCAGGGCTTTGCTACAGATCGACCCGCTCTTCCGGCACGAACCCGAAGAGCTGTTCAGCGAGAATGCCGCCGCTTTCGCCGCCGGAACCATCGGATCACACGGCGGAAATCTGGAGTATCACACCGGCGATAACGACCTCGATATCTCGCAGGTGAAAATCCGCGATTGGCTTCTCGCCAAGGCGTTTCCGTCCAGAACGAGGCCGATGGGATCAACTGCAACTAGAGATATTGGCGGAGGCTGGAGCGATGTGAATTTCGATATGCACTCATTGTATATGACTGATCCGAGTAAATGGCATCATGAAGATGACGATGAAAATAAGGAGTGGCGGCATAGTGATCTAAAAAATATGCCTTATGTTCACATCTATAAACTGTACGATAAATTGATTGGTTATTGAGGAGAATTAAGATGAAGTGGATTAATCTATGTTTTGCATTACTACTGAATGCGGGATGTGCTTTCGCAAATCCTGCGGAGACCAAATATACAGTTCGCGTGCTTGATGCTGAAACGGGACTCCCCGTAACCAATGCAACAGTTCAGACAACATTTCTGCAAAAACGCGATCCGTGGGGGACAGGAAAGGGCAAAGAAAATCGTGTAAAAAAAACAGTTGATGAAAATGGTGAAGCGGTTTTGTCAGGTCGAACCATCCAGAAAGGTGAAGGGGCAACCGCTTTTGCTGAAGGTTATTATTCAGATATTGAAAGCTTCCGTTTTACGGGGAAGAATCTCGCCCTCAACCGATGGGAACCTTGGAATCCAACCATTGAAATCAAAATGCGACCCAAGAAGAACCCAGTGCCGATGGTTTATAAAGAAATACTCCGTCAAAAAGTCCCCGTCAAACAGGGACGGGTTGGTTTTGATCTTGAAATTTCAGACTGGGTCGAACCTTATGGAAATGGCAAGTCATCGGATTTTATTTTTACTTTGGAGACCGTTACTGAACCCAAACAAGGAATCAAATATATACTCTCCTTCAGCAATCCGTATGATGGAATACAAGAATACCTTCCGCCTGATAACTTGAGGAGTGAATATATTTTTCCGTATGAGGCACCAACCAATGGTTACAATATTTCACTAAGCAAGTATCGGTTTCTATACTATCCTGTCATACCAAATGAACCGGCCAATAATCTAAAGGAGGATATCAATTATATTTTTCGTGTTCGCACAAAAGTTGATGAAGAAGGCAATGTCACTTCTGCCTGTTACGGAAGAATAAAAAAAGAAGTGGTATTTTCAGATACACCGCTAATGGATTTGCAATATTGGTTCAATCCTGATCCTCAAAGCCGGAGTCTGGAATCGCTTAAGAAACCGTATTGATCTTTGACAATTGAAAGCCGTCCTGCTCTTTCTCCGACCTGAACCTGAAGCGTTGTTCAATGAGAATGCCGCCGCTTTTGCCGCCGGAACCATCGGTACGCACGGCGGAAATCTCGGATATCACGGCATAATCCGGGACGGTATTGGAGAAGGTTCCTTACGGACGCATTACCAGAATTCAGTGGTGAACGCTTTCGCGACTGCTCCGAGGGTTGCTGACTATATTCAATCCCTCTCATCCACGGAAACCATTGTATTGGCGCATAGCCTGGGCAATATGGTGGTCAGTTCTGCTATCTGCGAATACAATGCCCCGGTCCGGCAGTATTATGCCTTAAATGCCGCTGTGGCACTCGAAGCCTACGGAGATGTAACGAGCAATGAAGCCTTAATTCCGGATGTCTTTTTTTGCTGGGAACGGGAAGGGTTTCTGGATTATGAACGGCGGGGCTGGCGGGACTATCCGCATGAAACCTGGGCTTCGGAATGGTATCGTCTGTTTCCGGAAAACGATCCGCGGGCAGAGCTGACCTGGCGGCACAAGTTTGCGGATATTCAGAAAAAAACAGCTGTATTCAACTTTTATTCCAGCACCGAGGATGTGCTTCGTGTGCTCGACGATGTAAATTCCATTATCAAATTGATCGACTGGAGTTCCGTCCGTCCCGAATTACGGTTTCATGTTTTTCCCCTGACTTTTACCTCTGACAAAAAATGTGCATGGCAGTTACAGGAAATGTACAAAGGATTAAATGACTGGGTAGCAACGTATTTCGGAGGAGGATCAAGTAAGCAGGCGGGATGGGGATTTACGAAGGAGGATGGAATGCATGTAAAAACTGTACGGAAAAAAACACCGGGCAGCCATCCCCCAAGCTACAGCTACAGAAAGTACACGGAAACTCCTGCCGCAGCCACCAATGCACTGAGTACTTTGCCGGGTAATGAAACCCGGCGGGCAGACTATCTTGAAAAACTGAAAACCGATCCGCTCTTCCGGAAAGAACCGGCGATCCTCTTCGATGAAAACCATGCGGCGGATTTTGTGTCCGGTACCGTCAGTGACTATGCCGGCCATCTTGATTATACCAATGATGACACCGAACTTGATATTTCTAATGTTATTGTCAGGGATTGGCTTCTCGCAAAAGCATTCCCATCAAGGACCGGGCCGATGGGAAGTGCAGAGAATAAAGAGTGGGATGCATTAATCGGAAATTACGACATGTCAGCGTTGTACATGACTGATCCTGATAGTTGGTTTGATGACGATAAATATTTGGAACGTGCTACGTGGCACCACAGTGACTGGAAGAATGCCCCTTATGTGCATGTTTATAAGTTGTTCGATAAAATTACGACTAAAGAGAATTGATATGAAATCACTTATTATTCTGAACTTGGCATTATTGCTTTCTGGTTGTGCGTTAGCACAACCTCCCAGTACTAAGTTTACTGTTCAGGTAACTGATGCAGAGACAGGTACCCCTATCACAAACGCATGGGTAAGGACTGGATTTAAAGAACGAGCGGATCCTTGGGGAGCCGGAGTTGGGAAAAGTACACGTGTACAAAAACAGGTTGATTCTGATGGGGTTGCCCTTTTCAAGGGTAACACTATTTCCGAAGAACGTGGAGGCCGTGTATTTGCTGACGGATATTACAGCCACGGGTTCGGCATGAAATATTCCTATAATATTGCGCTCAATCGGTGGGAGCCGTGGAACCCGACTTTTGAAGTGAAGATGCGCCCGAAGAAGAATCCGGTTCCGATGTATCATAGAGAAGGTCATTGGAGTGCATTTAAAGTGCCCGAGTACGAAAAGCTTTTAGGGTATGATTTGGAAAAGCAGGATTTTGTTTCTCCCCATGGAAAAGGCTCAAAAGCAGATCTGTTTTTTGAATTTAAACGGGATTTCAAAAACTCTCAGAATTATGATGTTTCATGCAGGCTCACATTCCCTAATGAGCATGACGGCATACAGGAATATTATTTTGATGAAGCGATACAAAGTAGCTTTAAATGGCCTTATCTTGCTCCGACCAATAATTATCAACCGACTGTAGAATGGCATTCAACTCGAAGTAATGCCGGGGCTATAAGCAATAATTTCAAAGAAAACGTGAATTATATTTTTCGGGTTCGAACACAGGTTGATGATGAAGGGAATATTACATCCGCCTGCTATGGGAAAATATCCGGTCCCTTCGGACTCGGATGGGCCGATTGGGTAAACTGGGTGTATTGGTTTAATCCTGTTCCGAACGAGCGGTCGCTGGAATACAACGGTGTAAATCTGCTGAAGAAATGAAGGGATATTACATGAAGATCAAACTCCTGATGACGTTGATGATATTGGCATTGGCCGGCATTTCTGTGGCCGGTGTTCCCGGGATACCTGTTTTGAATGCCAAGGTGGGATATCCGCAGAAACTGTCTGGAGAAGTAGGGTGGATTTTAGGACCTTCTCGTGACGGAGGCAGTTGGAACACCGAGTCAACGGGAGCATACGTATCCATAAGTCCGGGGATTGCGGGAACCAAACTTTCTGTCGGATATGCTGCACTTGACGTTAATATGATAGGTTGGGCAGGAGCTCGCTTATCGGCAAGCTATATGTACATCTATGATGATGTAGGCAAGTATGATGCTGAATCCCAATACCTGGGGCCTGAATATAATTTGAGCATTTTGTTGTTTACGGCCAATCTCGGAGTCTTATGGCCTGTAAATGGCGGTGATCCAAGGATCATTGCCGGAATTGGGGTCGGGTGGTAAATTTTTCGGGAAGGTTTTATGCAGGTCAACCGGATATACCTGACAGATTCGGGATCTTTTTTAGGGGCGTAATAACAACAAACTGCTTATCCGTTTGTGCAGCGGAAGGTTCAATGAAAATAATTCTTCATACTGTTGTTCTGCCGGAGCGATCCAATTGTGTCATACGCTTAAAAAAGAGAGGAACTGTATTATTCGAACGCGAACGAAGGATGATGAGGGCCAAATTATTTCAGCCTGTTACGGATATTTTGAGGGTGAAATCATGTTTCTACCCAAAGGAGAATTCAGCTTTTCCTATCATTTTAATCCGGTTCCGAACGAGCGGTCGCTGGAATACAACGGTGAAAATATTTTAACGGAGGAAAAATAATGTCGATTATAAAGCACATATTCTTAGTTATTTCTTTAATGCTTATAGGGTATGCTCCGGTTACATCTCTGTCTGCGGAGAACATTGGCGGTGTGGATTGTGCATCTATACAGGATGAGTATAGAAGACTTGTTGAAATTGCCCAGAATGAGGATGCTTTCGCATTAGGAGTTTTCATGGTGGAGCAGATGATATTAAGCGGAGAGGATGTTCCGGATGAAATTCAGGAGAAAATCAGAATCGGTGATCCATTCCTTCAACAGGGTTCTGGTCTCAGGCTTAGAACTATTTTTGATTTAAAATTCAAATCTGCCGTAGGGGTCGGTTTAAAAAATATTAAGTCAGAACATATTGTAGCCGAAGTGGTTGATGCAAACTTTGAGGACAAAGTCCTTGTCCGGTTCAGTTATTTGGGTCAGCCGTTGGAAACTCAGTATTATTCTCTGAGAAATGGAGAAATTGACCCTTTTTCAGGTATTCTGCCTGAAGAGGAGAAAGTTCTTCGCAGGGAAAAAAAGCATCAGTTGGAACAGCTGATTCGGGCCATAGAGAGAGAGGATTGGGAGGCGTTTATCGCCTTATTGGACAACGGGGCTCCGTTGTGGTCTGAAGACGGGAATAACCCTCTGGTTGCCGCGATAGCTTTCGATCACCCGGATTATACTCAGGAGCTTATAAATCGAGGGGCAGATCCGGATTGGTGGATGAATCTGGGCATTTCGATTCATGAATATGCTTACAGGATGAAAGCGATACCCCATCTTAAAATTATGGGGAAATATGAACTGTATGAAGAAAAACTGGCTGAAAATGTGCTGACAGCCGAAGGTGAAAGACCTGCTTATTTAATTGGAAACTGGTCGCATGGAACTGAAATGGCGGAGTCGACTGTTTCCTTGCAAAGTAATGGCACGGGTTTCCTTATCCAGGCGGTCATGGGGGGCGCAAATGTCTGTGGGATACTGATGGTAATGAGGTAAGCGTCTATATAATCGATCCGAGGGTTAGTGAACTCAGTTCAATACCGCATTATGTGTTTGTCTATTACGAGGAGGAAGACATGCTCGTTGAGTCAACGTCTGGAGCCAGATATAAACGGACTGGCAGATGAAAATATCCCGCACAATCTGCAACGTGATAGCAATGGTCTTGTATTCAGGGGCGGCGCTGGTTTGTGAGGCGCGGTATGTTGGTACGAGAATTACACTTGTTATGCTGGATGCTGATACTGCAGAACCGGTTACAAATGCATATATTTATGAGAGAGATGCTCGTGATCCCAAGGACCTCAAAATGTTCAGGGCAACAAGCCGGGGAGAAATTATTGTTGAAAAAGACCGGGCTATTTTTTCCTGGGGAGGTCTGTTCACGCCGATGGGTACTATTCATCCAAAGTAAATATTAAAATAGGGGAGAATGAACGGTTGCTGTTACGGGAAACAAAACAGTGGTCTCCGACAGAAACGGTATGGATGAAAAAAATTCATCATGCGGAAAGTACAATACACGGATATACAACGATGGATTTCCCGGCGTATGACATTCCGTTGGGATATGATCTGGTGAAAAACTCATGGGTTCATCCATACGGAAACGGAAAAGTAAGTGATTTGATTTTAATATACCCTGAGCAGCTGAGTGATGATCCTCGGCGTTGGTGCCATATTACATTCCCCAATTCGAAGGATGGGATTCAGCAATATTTTCCAAACGAGAGGGAAAAACAGTCCGTGTTTAAGTTTCCCTATGAAGCGCCACTTATCGGATATACCAATCGGATATCCAAATACACAACATGGGGTATTCGTCCTGAGAAGAGCAATTGCAGCAGGAATAATTTATATATATTTCGTATTCGCAGTAAGATGAGTGAGGATGGGAAAGTCAGTGGGTTGTATGGTGTTGTTTTTCAGGGATTTAATATGAGCATTGGGTCGGGAAGCGAGTTCGGGTTTCAATTTAGAATGCCTCTTCAGCAAAATCTGTGGGTTGCTTCCGGCTCCGGGAGGTCGCCCATCGTGTGAAACAGGGCGATTTCAAGCACTTCGTAGCTTCGAAAGCCGTATGCTTTTCTCGTTACCAGATTTACTTTGCGGTTCAGGCCCTCGACGACGCCTGATGAATAGGCCTTCTTGGCTTTGAACCAGTTCAGGATCAGCGGCTGATGCCGCCGGATCGTTCCGACAAATTTTTTCATAGGATCGAGTCGCGAGCGCATGGCTCGGGTGCTCCATTTCTTGAGATACCATTCTGCCCAGTATGGGCGTAAACGTCTCTTCGTCGACCCCGTAGTCAGGCTTGCGATTCGCTGATACGGTATCGGCATGGATAACAATACTCAAGAAACATGTCGGAGACGAGTTTACCGCAGCGCGGCAGTTCGTCAGGAGTTCGTAGCTCAGTTTCATCGGAGCGGCCTTTCGGCGGTGAAGTTCTGTGCGGAGCACGAGATCAATCTGCAGACGTTCTACAGCTGGCTCGCAAAAGAGCGCAAGAACTCACCGCCGATGCAGGAAGTTCAAGTGAATCTGCCTGCTCCGAGACTGGAAGTTCGGGTCTGTTTCCCCAATCAGGTGGAGGTTCGCATGCAGGTGGATTCTCCCTCGGCATTGGGGACAGTGTTTCGTGAGGCTGCACAATGCTGAGCCTAACAGGATCGCTGCGGGTGTTTCTTGCCGTGGAGCCGGTTGATTTGCGGAAGAGTTTTAACGGGTTGCATACCGTTGTGCTCGAACAACTGAAGGAAGATCCCTGTTCCGGGGCGTTGTTTGTTTTTACGAACCGGCGAAGAACCTTGATCAAATCGCTTTACTGGGATGGAACGGGAATGTGGGTGATGATTAAGCGGTTGGAGCAGGGGCGCTTTACCTGGCCGAAAGGCGTAACGGGCGATGATAAAAAGCTGGAGCTTGCCCCGGAATCCCTATCGCTTCTACTGGACGGAGTGGATCTCAGACGCGGCTCTCTCAAGCCGTGGTATCAGCGATAATTATTGAAGTTTCTATCAGATTTTCCGCCGGGTTTTGGTATAATGCATCCCATGGATTTTAATCGGGAAAACTTCGATCTGCTGCTGGAGAAGAGCGCTTCTTTTGAAGCGCTCGAATCCGAAAGTGAGCAGCTTAAATCCAAAATAAAAATCCTGGAAGAGAAGGTTCAGTATCTGCTGAAGAAACTGTTCGGGCGCAGTTCGGAAAAACTGAGTCCGGATCAGATGGAGCTGGCCTTTGAAGAACTCTACGCATTGCAGAAGCAGCTGGAGGAGGCCGAAGAGTCGGCGGATGAGATGCCGCAACCGGAGGATCCAAAAGACTCTCGTCGCGGGAAACGTAAACCACTGAAAGAACGGGTGCCGGAAGATCTGCCTGTTGAACGGGTTGTGATCATTCCGGATGAAGTACAGGAAGAACCGGAGCTCTATAAGAAAATTGGCGAAGAAACGGTTGAAGAACTCGACGTGGTTCCGTCCCGTTACTTTCGTCGTATTATTGTCCGCGAAAAATATGTCCTGATCGATGATCGTGAAGCCGCTCCGGTGATTGCCCCGGCCCCGGAGCGACTGATTCAAAACAGCTATGCCTCAGCCGGACTCATCGCACAGATTATTCTGAACAAATACTGCGACCATCTTCCCCTGTATCGACAGGAATGGATTTTAAAGTATCGGTACGATATCGAAGTCAGTCGGAAAACGATGGGCAACTGGATGTATCTGACGGCCAATTGGCTGACGATGATTTATGAATCCCTTCGAAATGAAATTCGACAAAGTGGATATATTCAGGCCGACGAAACTGTTATCAAGCATCAGGACAAGCAAAAGGACTACTGTCCTAACGGATACCTATGGGTTTATCACAGCCCGGGGGTCGGCGCGCTGTTCGAATGGTTCGCAAGCCGGGCCAATGAGTGTCTGGACGGAATGCTCACGGATTTTTCCGGCTATCTGCAAAGCGACGGCTACGAAGCGTATCCATGCTGGTTGAATAAACCGGACCACACTGAAGAAAAAGAATCCATCATCCATGCAGGGTGCTGGGCCCATGCACGTCGCAAGTTCGTAGAGGCCGGCGACTCCATCTCGCGCAAAATCGTCAAACACATCGCCAAGCTCTACCGCATCGAAACCGACCTGCGGAAGACGCCTGAACTCGACCGATCCGCAGTTCGTCAGAAGGACGCATCACCCATCCTGGAAAAACTGAAAACCATTCTGGAGCGAGAAAAGACACGTCAGCTCCCGAAAAGCAAACTCGGCGAAGCCATTCGCTACACTCTGAGCCGGTGGGACAGCCTCACTCATTATGTCGATCACAGCCGCCTGGAAATCGACAACAACCTCGTGGAGAATGCCATCCGGCCCACGGCCATCGGCAAGAAGAACTTCCTGTTCTTCGGCAGCCCGGACTCCGGACAGACCAGCGCAGTCATTTACAGCCTGGTCGAAACCTGTCGCAAACTCGATATCAACCCCGCCGACTATCTGAGAGAAGTCCTGGACGCCCTGCCGACCATGGACAGTCGGGATGCCCCCGACTGGACGCCAGCCCAATGGAAGGCGCGCCGGGAAAACGCCGAACCTGCTCCATCATCCAAGACCTTATCAGCATCTCGCGAGGCTGCATAGGGGGTGATCCAAAAGACGCTTACGTATGGGCTCGTGTAGTTCCAGAAGAGCTGGAAGCTTTCCTTGAGCAGATAGGCCCGGACGCTCTTCAGGTCGTAGGTGAGCACATCATTGAGTTTGAGTGCCTGTTTCTCGGTGAGGTTTTCCGGGTTTTTGAGCAGGCAGTATTTCGTATGTTTAAGCACCTCGTCATCGCAGCCCTCCTGCCGTAAGCGTTTGACCTCGTCGATACGAACCTGGTTCACGGCTTTGTTCAGATGCTGAATGATGTGGAAGCGGTCGAGCACATGCAATGCCTGCGGGGCCTTTTTAGCGATGACCTTGAGGTAGGCCCTCCACATGTCGGAGCAGACGAACTCCAGCCGGGCGCAGCGATCCCGGCCGAAGGCCCGGAAGATCCGCAGCAGGGTTTTGGCCGTACGGTCTTTACCGACGAACAGCAGGCGGCGCATCCCCGCATCGATCTGGTAGACCACGGTAAGGTATTGGTGTCCCTTGCCGTATTGGATTTCGTCCACGCCGATGGCCATCACGCCGTCAAGGTTGCGGTGCGCCAGCCCATAGTTGACAATGGCTTTGACCGAGCGGTAGACCGTGTCCCAGCTTGTGTGGAACGATTCGGCGGTTTCCTTCCACGAGAGTCTGCGTGCCCAGCGGGCAAGAAACAGCTGAAACGCTTTGGTTGTATGCGACTTTCCATCCGCCCACGGAACCTTTTCGACCTTTACACCGCATTCGGGGCAGTTGACTCGGCGCATTCGGTATTCAAGTTGGACGGGAATATTCCAAAGCGGAACGAATTCGAATTGCCGCACCGATTGGCGGTCGTAGCATTTCCTTGGCTTGCCGCACCCCGAGCAAAGCACCTTGCCGTTGAGTCGGGGCCTGATTTCCGCCACCAACGCCGGACCGGCATTACGCAGTTCCAGACGGCAGGCGGAGTAAACAAATGATTTGAGCGGATGAACTCTGTTGAGTAGGGTCTGGATTCGCACCGGGCATACCTCTTCTGTGTTGTGCAGTTCTGGTAGACCACACATTACAGATAAGTTGCCCGGTGCGTTAATCATTATTTTTTACCCACAGATTCAGCAGAAGACCCTTTAGAATTAATACGAACGAGTTTTCCCGGAGTCTGGAATTCAAGGAACAAAAATAGACATGAACTCCAAAGCTGTATTTTTCACCGCGATGGTTATGTTCTCTTCCAGCGCAGTTGCTCACACTGATTATGAACGCTTTCGAGATTTATCTATAAAATGCCGGAAAACAGACGTATTTGCATCAATATTTTTTGCAGTCAAGGCCCAGAAAGAGTTGCCGGGAAAGTCAGATGAATTATGGCCTTTGATCAATCAGGGTGTTTTCAATGATATGGTCGCTGTTTCAAATGCTGCATATGCCCCGCTTCAGGGCACGTACTACTATTTTATTCTCGGGGAGAAAGGAATCTCCAAGCAAACATCTGAATATCGTTTGGCTGATGGAAGCGAAGAAGCATTGAGGAACAGAAAACAATTGCAGAAAAATACAACCTGCCTATCGAAGTTGAAAGCCGTAAGAGCAAAATTAAGTTTCGACTGATCCCACCTCAACAACTGACAATGACCGGGCGAAGTGAATATGGAAATATTCTGCGTAAAGTTAAATCAGAAGGGCCTTTCTATGTGGGGAAATATGAAGTCACCCAAGAACAATGGGAACATGTGATGGGATATAACCCATCGTGTGAAAAGTGTAGGGATCCCAAGCTTCCCGTCAACAATGTGCTTTGGGATGAATGCGAGCGATTCGTTGAAAAGCTCTGTGAATTGGAGGGGGTTGCTCCGGGGACTTATCGTTTGCTCTATCTATCAGAATGGAATGTTGTTGCTCGGGGAGGGACTCGGTCAAAGTTTTATTTTGGAGAATGGGTCAATACCGGATTTGCCAACATCAGACCGGTCGTTTCAAAAAATGGAGTTCATGAGAAAGGGATTAATCATATTGTGTATCCCGGACAGTATCCGCCCAATGCGTGGGGGTTATATGATTTGTACGGGAACGTAGAAGAATACGTGCTTTCTTCCGGTGAAATCCTCGGGAAAAAAACGGCCTGGGGGAAACAGCCCTATGCTACAGCTTATTCCACGTTGGGCGGTAGTTTTAGCTGCTCCTCCCTTAATTATGAAGGGGGGAGCGGAAAGGTTCGGTATGATCAGCGAAAATGCGGGGTGGGTTTTAGAATAATGCGGATATCGCCTTTAGTTTATAGGGAAGGTTATTCGTTTGGAAGTGATTATGTTGGCGGGCAGCATATCAAAACTGAATATTGGAGAGATATGGCTGAGGCCTCTGTTGCTTCATACGATGAAGCTCTCGAGATAATTCAGAAACTCGAGAAAAGTTCCAGAACTCAATCACCCTCATCAAGGGAGAGAATGATTGCAGCGTTGTTTCTTTCTCTATCCGGAATCAATGATGTTTTTTCTGCCGTTAAAGAACCTCTGATGGATAAAGCGGATATGTTGATCCGGGAACTGCCTTATGAAGCGGCTTCTTCTATTAATATTCTCCAACTTGGAATGCGTGCATGTAATGAACAGGGGGACTCCGCTATCAACCCTGAAAAGGAAGGTTCGGAGCAAAAACAGATCCAAGAGATGATTGCCGAAAAATATCTTCTTCCTGTGGAAGTAGAGGCAAACCAAATTCACTTTCGATTGATTCCTCCGGGAGGAATACAGCTTGGATCCGCTGAAAAATTGAGCACGGAAAACCCTTCCTTCCTGAAGCCGACCTTCCGAACGTTTGAGAAACCCTTCTATTGTGGAAAATATGAAATAACGCAGGGTGACTGGGAAAGAGTTATGGGGACGAAAGCTCCATTTAATAAGTTTGGAGGAAAGAAGGAAAACGACTTTCCTGTCCGAAAGATTTATTTTTATGATGCTCAGGAATTTGTGCGAATGCTCTGCATAAAAGAGGGAGTGCCCATTGGGACGTATAGGCTTCTGACAGAGGCGGAATGGGAGTATGCCTGCCGGGCTGGTGAAGATGATTGTGATAACATAAAGAATATTGGGGAATTGGGGTGGTTTGCAGAAAACAGTGGGATAAAACGGAAAAAGGTTGGAACCAAGAATCCCAATTCATGGGGACTATATGATATGCAGGGAAACTGTTGGGAATGGTGTATATCTCCTCATGATGATGAACAAAAATTTTACCGAATTGTTCGGGGCGGTTCTGCTTATTATCCTTCAAAATATGCAAATCCATCCATCTATTACAAAGTCAATTACAATAGCAGAGAAGATTATATTGGATTTAGGATTATGAGAATTGTACCGGACAATTTTCTTAAAAAGAAAGCTAGAGAAAGAAGTGGAGCTCCTGAAAACACTGAATGAAGTGTAAACCAGTCTCTTAAAAGAAGAGAAGTGGACTCACTCTTTAAACTACCCGCTGGCCAATAACTTCATTTTTTTCTGTTGTTTTCTCCCTCCGCCGGAGGAGGGAGGAAACAAAGAAAACAACCGGAGTTATGCACCATAACTAAAACTGACCGCCGAGTGGTTTAAAGATTGGGTCCACTTTTCATCCATCTTAAATCTTAAGCTCGTCTCTGCTTATCCCGGCTCAGGGGAAGGGGCGATAATTTCGAGGATTTGATTCAACGAGGTGATGATGGCGTCCGGTTTCAGGTTTTTGCAGCGGTCGTCTGTTTCACGCAGGCGTAATGAACGTTTGTCTCCGGCAAACAGCACGGTTTTACAGCCGGCTTCTTTTGCGGTGTACATATCGTTCAGCATATCGTTGCCGACATAGACGGTTTCCGAAAGTTTTATACCGTGGTTCTGTTCAAGAAATTTCCCGGCTTTGGGAAACAGGTCTGCTGAGGGTTTGGCCTTCAGTTCTTTGTATGACCAGATGCAGCATGCCGGATCAAAGCCGATTTCCTCAAGAGAACGTTTAAAGAATGCGGAAAAAATGATGGGGGTGTAATATTGCGCGTTTGAGACAATGCCCATCGGTAGTCCGCGCTGTTTCAGGCCGTTGAGCAGTTCAGTGCTTCCAGGCATGGGGAAGACCGGATTTACGCGGCATTCATATTCAAGCCCGAGTCGGCGGATACGTTCTACGGAAACATCGTGTGCCCGGAGCGCTTCTGTCTGGCTGAGTTTTTCAATGATTTTTTTCCAGACTTTGGTGATTTCAACTTCCGGAAAATCAGCACCGGCTTCTTTTCCGGCTTTATGCCATTCCTGAATTTCGGTTTTCATCAGGTCTTTTCCAATCACACCCGCCTGTTCCGGTTCTCCTTCGAACCCGGAAACCACCAGTGCCTGGGTCAGTGCTTCCGCGGTATCGGTTGCGGTTGCCGTGCCGACGTCGCCGGAACCTGAAATGATTAATGTGCCATAGACATCGAACAGCACAGCCTTTACACCGTCGATCTTGTTCAGCTGCGGTTCGATTCCGGTAGGGATGGGCGACAATGGCCCGCAGTTTTTGAGAATAATGTCTTCGAGTCTGTTCATGCCCTTATCTTTTTCTAATACCGGTTATTTTCCAAGCCTTGGATGCAGGAAAGGGCAGAACAGCTTTGCAGAAGGCGGAATTCAGCGTTTAGCCGGATTGAGCGCCGGCGGGAGCGGATCAACAAAATTACGGTATTTTCTCATGAGGCGCTCCACTATTTCGGGTTTGGTTTTGGCGAGATCGTGCTGTTCGCCTATATCTTCGGTCAGATTGTATAGCCAGTGTTTATCCTGCCAGACGAGCAGTTTATAATCACCCTGAACCACGCAGCCGCTGTTGTCGTGATACCAGTAGAGGGTTTCGTGCGGACGCCCTGTTTTCTCTCCCTTCAGAAAAGGCAGCAGATTAACTCCGTCGAGATGGGTGGATTCGGGAATTTCGGCTTCGGCCGCGGCGCAGAAGGTGGGGTATAAATCGAGTGTGCTGACGGCGTGATCATAAACCTGCCCTGCCGGCAGTCTGCCGGGCCAGCGGATGATGTAGGGAACCCGGTTTCCGCCTTCATAGTTTGAACCTTTATTTCCGCGAAGGGGACCAACACTGCCGAGCAGTTCCTTCGGCCAGTCTTCCGGCCAGTCGACATTGTAGGCAAATGTTGCGCCGTTGTCGGACGCAAATGCGACAAGGGTGTTTTCAGTGAGTCCGAGTTCATCGAGTTTATTCAGTACTTTGCCGACGTTTTCATCCATGGAAATCAGCATGGCTCCGTACATTTTCGTGGCTTCGGTTTTCAGGTGCGCCACTTTCGGTTTCAGGCTGGTTTTAGCCTGCATCGGCGAGTGGGGAGCATTGAAGGCCAGATAGTAGAAAAACGGTTCGTCTTTATGCCGTTCGATAAAATCGACGGCATGATCGCCGAGCCGGTCGGTCAGGTAAACATCGCCCTCACGTTCAGGGCCCCAGAGAATACGTTTGTGTCCTCCGCGGGCGACGGGTTCATCGACTCCGGCATAGTGTCCGTTTTCATCGGGAAAATACTGTCCGCCGAAATGCATGATCCATTTATATTCATCAAACGTGGTATCGGGGTAACCGGGGAGATTGTATTTTCCCGACATACCGGTCACATAGCCGGCCCGGCTGAGCGTCTGATTCATCATCAGCTGACCGTCAGGGATGCGGTTGTTTCCGATTGTTTCCGTTTGCCCGTTTTTGAGGTCATTCCAGGTATCCTGATTCCACTGAACACCGTATTTCTGCTGATACATACCGGAGAGTAAACCGTAGCGGCTTGGACCGCAGGCCGAAGCGGTGACATAGCCCTGAGTAAAACGCACGCCTTCTTTAGCCAGCCGGTCGATGTTCGGTGTCGGGACGAGGTTATCGTATCCGTAGCATCCGGCATCGCCGTATCCCATGTCATCGGCAAAAATCATGATGATATTGGGCGATGAGGCATTCGCCATACAAGCCAGCGAAAAGAGGAGAATCAGGGTTGTTTTTTTCATTGTTTACCTCGGTGCGTTGTATTCGGTTTCATAAATATTGTTTTTCTCGAGAACCTTCAGGAGCATTTCCCGTTCTTCGCGATGCTGTTCGGAGACGCTTCCCCAGTCTTTAATTTCCGGAAAGCTGCAGTGATCTTCAGGCAGGACGGAGACATCCCACCATTGGCCATAACCGTCGCGCAGCACCTTACGACCACGGGCCAGCTGTTTCCCTTTTTTATATGAGTAGATCCAGTCGTGGGGTTCCGGACCGTCGGCTGTCAGGTAGGGCCAGAGGCTTTTTCCATCCAGTTCATAGTTTTCCGGGATTTTTACGCCCATGATATCCGCCAGGGTGGGGACAATATCCACCAGCGAAGCCAGTGCGCTGAGTTCACCTTTTCTGGTTAAATTCGGGGCGTGAATAATCAGCGGAACATGAACCCCGCGCTGCTGGTCGATCCGGCCTTTACCGAATTTGTGCGAGCCGTTGTCGGCGGCAAAAATAAAAACAGTGTTTTCATAAACGCCGAGTGCTTTGGCTTTTTCGATATAGCGCCACATGATGTAGTCGCAATAGTTGATGTGGGCGTGCAGTCCCGGTTCCGTTATGGTGCCATGCGTGTCATAGACTCCTCTGCTTCCGGTGATATTCGGTTCGGTCCGGAGGTATCGGCTGCCGTCCCATTGAATGATCGGCGTTCCCGGCCATTTGTTCCCGGAATCCGGGTTCAGCCAGTCAAAATCGCCGTGACCGAGATGTGTGGCGTGATAGACAAGAAAGGGTTTCCCGGCGTTATGCTGCCGTTCCATGAAATCGAGGCAGTAGTCGGTTTCAACATCCGGTCCATAGGTATTCAGACCGAAGGCGGCTTTAGCTTCGGGGGTATTCGGCCACCATTCGAGGCCGGCCTTTTTTCCTTTTTCATTAACCACGACCTGATGCGGGTTGAAGCCGTAGCTGCGGCGGGCCAGCGGATATCCCGGAGCCGGTTTCCCGGAATCGAGGTTTTTCACGGTGGGATTCCCATCTATATTTATTACAGTCGTCCGGAAACCGTACGGGTGATTGCGTACATCCAGTTCATCGCCGGTTCCGATCATACCTTCGGCAAAACCGAAGCGCTGGAATTCCTCACCCTGTACCTGCATCTGGGTTTTACCTGCCCAGACACTGGCATAACCGCCCATCAGCGCAATCTGTCCCATACCGATCGGGGAGCTTTCGAAGAGATACCAGGTCCGTTCACCTTTCGGGGTGCGGATTTTGCCGAAATCGCGGTTATCCCACCATTTGGTGCGTGTGGCATAGCGGCCGGTCATCATCATGGCCCGGCTCGGCATGCAGACGGTGGCACCCCAGACACTGTTAAGATAGCATCCTTCCGTGGCCAGCCGATCGAGTACCGGGGTACGGGCCCGGTATTTCGGATCGGAGGTGTCGCCGCCCTTCGGTTTTGTCCATACGGTGCTTCCATAGACAGGCAGTTCGCGCGGGCTGATGTCATCCGCAAAAAGAATAACCACATTGGGCCGAGTTTCACTGAAACTGGTTAAAATGCTAAGAAAGGTAAGAAATGCAGCGATGACCAGCGTCCAGTAGACCGAATGAGAGGGGATCGGCAGTCTTTCTCTGCCGGGAGCTTCTGCTGGCCCTTTTTTCTTATTCATGGCATCTGAATGTAACGAATTCATTATTCATACTCCGGTAGAATGGTCAGCAGTTTTTCTCTTTCCGCTTGGTGCACTTCGGAAACGCGGTCCCAGTCTTTAATTTCGGGATAGGTGTTGTAGTCTTCAGGTTCTGAAGAAACATCCCACCAGCGGTTATTACCGTCCCGCATCACGTGGTGTCCGCGAATAATCTGATTTCGTTCCTGATAGGTATAGACCCAGTCGCGGTGCGTCTGTTTGTCACCGAAAAGAAAGGGCACCATGCTGACACCGTCATAGACATAATTCTCCGGAATCTCAAAACCGGTCAGTTCAGCGATGGTCGGCCACAGGTCGACGATGCCGGCCATAATATCCTGTCGTCCCTGTTTGGTCATACCGGGGGCATAGATGATCATAGGAACATGACACCCTTTCTGGTGGTCCGGGCTGTTTTTTCCGTACCCGCCCGAGCCGTTATCGGCCGTAATGATGAAGACGGTGTTGTCTAAAATATCCATCTCTTCAAATTTCTGCAGATACTGCCAGATCTGAAAATCGATATAGTTGATATGGCTGTGCATGCCGGGTTCGGTCACTGTGCCATGGGTATCATAAACCCCCTTGTCACCGGTAATTTTTGGTTCGGTACGCGTGTAGCGTCTGCCATCCCAGTGGATTTTCGGCGTGCCCGGCCAGCTGGAGGTTGAGCGGCTGTCGAGGAAGTCAAACTGGTCGTGCCCCAGATGCGATGCATGATAAATGAAGAAGGGTTTAGCCTCGTCCTTCCGGCGGTCGATGAAATCGAAGATGAATTCCATTTCAAGATCGGGTCCATAGGTGTGCCGTCCGAAATTCTTTTTCGCTTTCGGAGTATTCGGCCACCAGACCAGTTTGCCCGGGGCCGACGGATTGTTCCAGAGCCGGACATTAGGCTGCCAGTACCAGCTGTCCTGTGCATAGGTCTTTTTTTCGATGGGTTTGCCGGTATCCATATTGATCAACACGCGTTTGCCGTTGAGGGTTTGCGGGTCGAGCTGGAAATCGCTGTATGGATTGGTCGGTTCGGCGAGCAGGCCGGGAGTGATCATGGCTTCGTCGAAACCGTATTTGCTATAATCTCCTGAGAGATGGAATTTTCCCGCCCAGTAGGTGGCATAGCCCGCCTGACCGGCCACATGGCTCAGTAGAATGGGTGTGCTGTCATAAATATGATATGCCTCATTCCATCCGCCGGCCTTTTTCACTTTGCCGATGTCCCGGTTGCTCCACCAGGTCTGGCGGTGGGCATAGCGTCCGGTCAGCAGCATGGCCCGGCTTGGTTTACACAGGGTGGCCGCCCAGGCGGAGGTGATCCAGCAGCCCTGTTCAGCGAGCTTATCCAATACCGGGGTACGGGCCCGGTATTCGGGGTTCGAAGTATCTCCACGTTCCGGAGGGCTCCACTGCGGGGTTCCATAGATCGGAAATTCCCGCGCACTGATATCGTCCGCAAAGTAGAGCACGATATTGGGTTTAACCGGCATCTTGCCGAGAGTGATGCCGGATACGCAAACTGAGATGAGCAGAAGTCTGCGCATTAATTAAATTCTTCGAAGGGGTGGGGCATTCCGGCCAGATAGGCCGACAGCTGTTTTTTCATTTCGGCCAATGTTTCTGCATAAGCCGGATCATAGGCGAGATTGTTCTGTTCGAACGGATCCTTTTCCAGATCGTAAAGCTGATCGGCATCAAAATAAGCCGGATATTCCCGGTCACCATCCATGATGACGCCTTTGCTGACATTGTCAGGTGTGTTTTCCCGGCCGTCCCATGAAACGCGTCTGCGCCGCTGCTGCTCCAATGCCTGGATAGCATCCTGTTTCATGGCTTCTTCAATGTCCGCCGGAGCACGGCAGGCGATGTATTTGAAGCGGTCTGTGACCACCCCGCGCGTATGCATGATTTCAAGATAGAGCGATTCGCGAGCGGTTTCGGATTTCCCGTTGAGCATTGGCGCAAAGCTTTGTCCGTCCCGTCCGACATCGCCGGCATCCGTGCTTCCGGAGATATCGAGAATGGTACTTACGAGATCGACATTGGAGCAGATGCCGGCCGCCCGCGTGCCCGGTGTTGTATGGTTCGGCCAGCGAATTACGGTTGGCACCCGTGCTGTTTCTCCGATGGTGTTTTTGCCGCGGCTCTGGTGATCGGAAGTGAACACAAAAAGGGTATTCTCCGCCACGCCGAGTTCGTCGAGTTTTGTCAGTACTGCACCGAGAGCGTCGTCAATATGTGTGCCGTAGGCGTTGACCATCGGCAGACCGGCTTCTTCCACCCGGCGTACGACATCGGCATAGGAGGGCATACAAGCGGGAACTTCATCAAGCCATCCCCCGGGAGAACCGTGAGGATCACGTTCGAACCAGAATGGCGCGTTGGGGTTGCGGGCCTGAGAATCGTAATACTGCCGGTGCGGCAGAGGGAGGGCGATGTAGAGGTAGAACGGTTTTTCGCTCTCCTTAGCTTTATCCAGAAAATCGAGTGCGCCCTGCATCACCCAGGGAAGGTTTTCGAGTCGGAGTTCTTTGGGAGCTTTAAGTGCACCGACGTTGCCGATCTGAATGCTGGCGGCAAAATCAAACCCCTGTTCTTTTTCCATGGTACGGCATTCAATACGCTGGGCTTCTTTCACTTTTTCATTCACGCCGGGATCTGAGAGTTTGGCATTGCGCAATTCCGCATTATACATACCTGCACCATGACCGTTGTGCCACTTACCGACCATGCCGGTGAAATAGCCGTTTTGCCGGAGCACCTTCGGCAGTGTATTTTCTGACGATGGTAATGTGGCACTCCAATCAACACTGGCGGGTTTTCCGGGTTTATATTTTTTCTGGAAGCCGGTGGAGCGGCTGGCATAGCGCCCGGTCAGCATGGAGTAGCGACTGGGCGTACAGACCGGAGAGGTGATGTAAAACCGGTCCAGAACAACGCCCTCGCGGGCCAGTTGTTCGAGGTGGGGCATCAGCATATCCGGATTTTCAAAATAGTCTCCCTGGGGCTGGTCGAATTTAGGAAAGTCATCTTCATAGAATCCCTGTTGTTTCATGCCGGTGTGACTGGGAAACCGGGAAAGATCATACAGACTCCGCGGAACCTCGTCGAAATCGAGATCGTCTGTATAGAAAATAACAATATTGGGGCGGGCTTGAGCCAGGGCTCCAGCAGTGATCAGCAGTGTAAATAGTAACGAGGTTGATTTTTTCATGGTTCTATTATCGGAAATCGGCTCTGCCGGTACTATGAGTTCATCTGCCGCATTTATGCACATTTCCGCCAGGCGGCTATTCTTTAGTTTATTTGTTGTGACTTGCCGGATATGACGTCGTTGGCGGGGGAACGTGGACGAAAGATTTATCCCTCTTTCGGTGGATGTTTTTGAAACCGCAACCGGGGATGGGCATGGTAAAACATTTGTCCTTTTAAGGGTTATCCTCTAAGGATCTCCTGTTATGAAAAAATGCAAAACAGCAGTTTGGGCGATTCTGTTTCTGGCAGGACTGCAGGTCTGGGGTGCGCCTTTGTCGCGCATTCCGGAGATCCGCAACCTTACTCCGGAGATTGCTGATCAGAAGCAGGCTGTGGAGCTGGAGGCTCAGATTGTCTGGGTGGATCCGGTGCGGGGCAGTTTTTTTCTGAATGATGGTGCGCACGGAATTTATGTTCGCCATCGACAGAAACCCGGAGAGAAGGTGTGTCTGAAACCGGGGGATGTGGTCCGGGTATCGGGGGTTACCGGAGCCGGGGGATTTGCTGCCGAAATCATTGCCGAAAACGTTCAGATTCTGGAACATCGGGCTTTGCCGAAAGGACGGGCTCTATGGCCGACCCATCTTCATTCTCCGGAAGTTGATTGTGACTGGTTTTTTATGGCCGGCCGGCTGGTTTCCTATGAGGTGATTGAAGAGTCGTTTGTGATTATGGCGGAAATGATCCGTGATGAGCAGATCATGCATTTGCAGATACCTGATACGCCGGATAATCGGAAGCGTATGGCGGCCTTGATGTTTCACTGGGTGGAATTCAATGCCGTTGCCGGAACGGTGAATAACAGCAGCCGCCAGATTGTGGGACGGATTTTTCATGTTTCATCGGCCGGCGACTTCAAAGTGTCTGGCGTTTCACTGAAAGAAGCATTAAGCGAAGTGAAAGAGGCGATACCGATCCACGAGCTCATGCGGCAGGGTATGAGACTGCACAGCATTGTGAAAACCTACGGAACGGTTACGCATGTTGGAAACCGTGAGTTGTTTTTGAGGGGGGAACAGGCCGCATTGTATGTTCAGATTCAGGATCCGGGTAGCGTTGTGGTCGGAGATCGGGTCGAAGTGGTGGGGCTGGTTAATCCGCATCCGGTTTCGCCGGCCATGCGTGCACATTCGGTACACGTTATCGATCATGGCGGTTCGCCAGAACCTATTCGGTTGAATTCATTGTCGGGCATTACAGACCGTTATAATTTTGACTTAGTTCAAATTGACGCGAAACTGGTCGAAACCGGAAACTCGTTTCAATTGAGTAATGGCCGGGGAAATCCGCAAAAACTGATCAAACTGCTCTGCCGCTCCGATAACCGTTTGTTTGAGGCGAATCTGCAGGCCGGAGCAGAGCTTCCGGAATCCATCCGTTCTGGGGCTATGGTGAGGTTAACGGGATTGTGTCATGTAAATCGGGGGAACTGGCGTGCGTGGCATCTGGATATTCAGGGAATCAGGCTGGAGTTGCGCAGTGCGGCGGATATTCAGCTGATGGAGGCCGCACCGTGGTGGACGGTTAAACGGATGCTGTGGGTTGTTGGGATGATTCTGCTGATTGCTCTGGTTTTCCTGGTCTGGGTTCTGCTGCTGCGTAAAACCGTAGAACGGCAGACCGGAATTATCGGCGAAAAGATGGAGCAGGAGGCCGTGCTGAATGAACGGCAGCGGATTGCCCGTGAACTGCATGATAATCTGGAACAGAGTCTGGCCGGTGCGATTTTCCGTCTGGGCGGGGTGCGTTTTATTCAGGAGTCGAATATTCAGGAAAACCAGGAGCTGTTTGAACAGACGCTAAACGGGAGTGTTTCCGTGGAACAGCTTCATGCCGCCTGGCGTGAAAGCGTGGAGAAAAGCAATGCGGATCTGGAATCGGTTGAACATATGCTGAGTTATTGTTCGGCGGAATCGAGAACCTCGATTCTGGACCTGCGCGGCGGATTGCTGGAGAGCATGGATCTGGTCGGTGCAGCGGGAATTACATTGAAAACGTTGAACGGTCAGTGGAACGCATCGTCCGAATTGCGGGTTGAGGGAACGCCGCGGCGGTTTGCCCGCGAAGCTGAACGGAATGTGCTGCTGGTGATCAAAGAGTCGGTTTCCAATGCAATTCGGCATGCGGAAGCAGAACATATTATAGTGACGCTGGATTATTCCGCAGGATTCAGAGTGGAAATCAGGGATGACGGGTGTGGGTTCGATGTTTCTGCCGCCGAAAAAAGCGGTCGGTTCGGGCTCCGGGGCATGTGTGAACGAATGCGGAATGTCGGCAGTACACTGAAGATTCAGAGTGCGCCCGGAAAAGGGACAACGATTTCGGCAAGTGTGGAGGTGAAGGGATGAATGGATCGATTCGGATACTGATTGTGGATGATAACCAGATGATGCGGTTCGGGCTGAGCGGCAGTCTGGCGGCCATGCCCGGAGTGACGGTGGTGGGCGAGGCGGCCAATGGGGAGGAGGCGCTGGCGCTGGTGGATGAGCACCGGCCGGACATCGTCACCATGGACTATAAAATGCCGGGCGATAACGGGCTGGTGGTGACGGAAAAGATTCTTAAGCGCTATCCGGATACCCGGATCATTCTGCTTTCGGCCTTTGATTCGGAAGAGGATATCTGGAAAGCGGTGCAGGTGGGGGTGAGGGGATATCTGACCAAGACGGCGGGTAATGTAACTGAGTTGCTCGAGGCCGTTAAAGCCGTTGCGGCTGGTGAACGGTATTTTCCGGAAATTATTGCCCATCGTTTAAAAGAGCGGCAGAAGGTTTCCGGTCTCAGTTCGCGGGAGGTGGAGGTGCTTAAACTGCTCGCAGCGGGTAAATCGAATCAGGAAATTGCGGACAGTCTGGATATCGCATTGGAGACGGTGAAATCCCATTTGCTGAATCTGCGTTCCAAGCTGGGGGCGGCCGACCGGACGCAGGCGGTGGTGATTGCTTATGAAAAGGGTATACTTCATCTGAATGAATAGAGCATCCCTCAAAAGGTGGAGATCTTTCTTGGCGGGAAAAACGGTGTTGTGTCGTTTAATCGTAGTTTGACAGAGCGGGAGTGTTTCCTGATAAACAACTGGAGTGAATGATGAAAAAACTGATTCTTGTTCTATGTGCCGCCGCAGGGTGGTCTGTTATGGTATCAGCGAAAAACGAAAAGCCAATGGCTTACTGGAAGTTTGATGATGGGGCTGGTCATGTGGTGGCGGATGCTTCCGGAAACGGTAATTCCGGAAAAATTGAAGACGTCAAATGGGTGATGGGTGCAGTGAATTCTGCCGCGCAGCTGGGGTATCAGGCCGGGGTGCAGATTGATCACGATGCCAGTCTGCTGCCGGACAGTGCCTTTTCTGTACAGGCCTGGATTAAACCGTGGGCGCCGAAATATGACCAGCATCCGACGATTGTCCGAAAAAACGGGTCTTATGTGTTCAAGCTTGCGCCGAGTAAATCGCTGGCACTGGTACTTTGGCTGAACGGTGAAAAGAAAACCTTTGAGTCGAAACATAAAGAGTGGCCGAACGGCAAATGGCAGCATGTGGCTGCGACGTATGATGGCAAAGAGGTCTGTCTCTATGTGAACGGAGGGCTTGATGCTGTGTTTCAGGCTTCGGGCATGATTTCCGGCAGTGCATCCGACTGTTTTATCGGCGCCGAGAATAAGCAGTTCTTTTTTAATGGAACGCTTGATGAAGTCCGGTTGGATGGGGTTGCGCTGAGCTCGCGTGATATTGCTGAGTCGAGTTATAAGGGGCGGCTGGAAATGGCCCGTCGGGATAACCGGTTCACGGATTTTTATGAAAAGACCCGCAAACGCAGCGGTGAAACACTGGTTCCCGGAACGCTGTGGATTGATGCCGAGGATTTTGAGGATTACGGCGGCTGGTGGATGGATACCCAGTTTGTACCGCAGATGGGTTCGCCCTACCTGATGGCGGCCGGTATCGGTACACCGGTTGAAAATGCAACGACCACGGTGAATATTCCGGAATCAGGAACGTATCGCCTGTGGGTACGAAATAAAAACTGGATCGGTCATCGTCATGCACCGGGTCAGTTCGCGGTATCCATCGGCGGGAAAAAATCAGAAACCACTTTCGGCACCCGCGAGCAGCGGGCCTGGGTCTGGCAGGATGGCGGTACATTTGAGCTGGAAAAAGGTAAAACAGCCATTGAGCTGGAAGACCTGACCGGCTGGTATGGTCGGTGTGATGCACTGCTGCTGACGAAGGATCTGGAATTTTATCCGAAGCAGGAGCAGAAGGATTATCTGCCGATGCGGAATAAATTTGTCGGTACGATGCCGGTGGAAGAGCGGGGTCATTTTGACTTTATTGTGGTCGGCGGCGGAGTGGCCGGATGCAATGCGGCCATTGCGGCTGCGCGCGGCGGAGCAAAAGTGGCGCTGATTCAGGACCGTCCGATGGTCGGCGGGAATAACAGTTCCGAAATGGGTGTGCCGGTTTCGGGCGGTTCGAGTCTCGGAAAAGGGCGTGAAACGGGATTGAATGAAGAGATCGGCCGTATTCATGCCTATAATTTCCTGAGCAAATGGGCGACGGCGGCCGAGCAGGTGATTGCTGATGAGCCGAATATCACGTTATTCCTTAATACGCATGTTTTTGAAGCCGAGGTGGATAAAGATAATAAAATCACGGCGGTAAAAGCGTTTGATATGATTGACGGTCATCATACCCGCTACACGGGCGATATCTTTGCCGACTGCACTGGGGATGGCTGGTTGGGTTATTATGCCGGAGCGGACTGGATGCTGGGTCGTGAATCGAAAGAGCAGTTCGGCGAAATGAATGCCAAGGATATTGCAGACAGTGTTACCATGAGTGGTTCGTTGATGCAGAATTCCATTCTCGGTTATCAGGCGATCGATACCGGCAAGCCTTATACCTTTGAAGGGTTGCCGTGGTTTTATGATCTGCGTATGAATGAAGAAGGGTATGTAAAGCATCGACCGCGGTATGAAAACGGAATCCGTGCCGGAAACTGGTGGACGGAAAATCATGGCCGTAACGATGATCTGTGGGATCCGGAATGGGCGCGTGATGATCTGATTCTGGTGAGTCTTTCCTATTACCACTGGATCAAGAATTATTCGCCGCTGGCCGAAGAAGCAAAAAACTACCGGTTGCGGTATATTCCTGTTACCAACGCCAAGCGTGAAACGCGCCGTCTGGTAGGGGATGTGATTGTGACCGAGCACGATATTCTCAACCGCAACGTGTTTCCCGACCGTGTGGGTTATTTTGTCTGGAAGCTGGATGTGCATCATCCGCTGGGAATCTTTTCTCCGGAAAGTCCATACGACTATGAGAACACGATTTCTCCGGCGAGTTTCCCGCTGCGGATGCTCTATTCCAAAGATGTGCCGAATCTGTTTATGGCAGGACGCCATGTCTCGGTCACGCACGTTGCACTGGGTTCCGCCCGGGTTCAGGGTACAACCGGTATGATGGGACAGGCGGTTGGTTCGGCGGCGGCCATGTGTCTGAACTATGAGACCACCCCGCGGGGCATTGTTCAAAATCATATGGCAGAATTGCAGCAGCAATTGTTGAAGAATGATGTAACGATTCCGCATCTGCGTAATGAAGATCCGAATGATCTGGCGCTGATGGCCAATGTGAAAGCTTCCAGCCGGAAATCGCTGGAAGACGGCGTGCAGAATGTGATTAACGGCCTGGCCCGTCCGGTCGATGAAAACTGGGAAATGTGGATCGGCAAAGTACCGAACAACATGTGGATTTCCGATCCGAAGCAGGATATGCCGCAGTGGGTGGAGCTTGATTTCGGGGGAAACAGAAGGTGAACTCGGTTTATCTGACCTTCGATACAAACCTGAAGGCCAAGCGTTATATCAGCTGGGAGCAGAAACCGGAAGAGCGCATGCCGCCGGAATGTGTACGTGATTATCAGGTTCAGGTGCAGCAAAACGGAAAATGGGAAACGGTGGCGGATGTGACGAATAACTATCAGCGTCGTCGGATTCACCGCTTCCCGACATTGGAAACAGCGAAAATACGCATTCTGATCACGGCAACTAACGGGGATCCCTCGGCACGTATTTATGAAATCCGTGCGTATAACGAGTAGTTCTGTTTCGTATAATCAAATTGAGTTGACGCCCCGCGCTGTTTTCATACAGGCGCGGGGCTTTTTTGTATTCACTGATTTTTTCTGCCTAATATCGAATCCGGCCTGAAATGAATGAAAGTGAAGGCGGCAAAAGCGGAACAGAATGATGACTGAACAAGAGAAGATTGAATATCTGCTGAAAGCGTATTATGCGGAACAGGACCGGTTTCGCGGTTATGTCTTTTCGGCAACGAAGGATTATCATGCAACGGAGGACATTCTTCAGTCCATTGCGATCGTTGTTGCCCAGAAGGCGGCGGTGTTTGATATGAACCGTGATCTGATGCCGTGGCTGATGGGGATTGCACGGAATAAAATCAAACACTGGTTTTACCATCACGGAAAACAGGTCCGTAATGTCCAGTTTGAAGTATTGGAAAACTGTCTGGTTCATCATTCCGGAGCATTCGGACAGGATGAACTGTCGCCGCGTCAGGAAGCCCTGATGAAATGCCTGAAGCGTCTTCCGTCAAAACAGAAAAAGGTTTTAGAGCTGCGGTACGTCGGCCGTAAGGACTGTTCTTCTGTGGCGGAGGAGCTGGGGCGTTCTGTTCAAAGTATTTATTCTACCCTGAAGCGGGTAAAACGTGAGCTCAGAAAATGCATCGAGCGCAGAACCGCTGAATTGGAGATCGTGTGAGCAAACATTTATCAGAAGCGGAACAGATGGCGTTCGAATATTTTGAGCGAGACCTTTCCGAACACGAAATGGATCAGTTGTTCGATAGGTTAAACGAGTCTGCAGAACTGCGGGATAGCTTTATGGAGGTGGCGCGGGACGAATGGCTGCTTCAGCACTCGCTTCACCTGCAGCACTCGATGCTGAAACCGGAGATGAAACGGCTCAATTTCAGAAAGAAAGTTCGCCGTGTTGCCGCGATGGCGGCGGTTCTGCTGGCGGTTGTGAGCATTTTCATTGCCCATCAGGTGCGGGTGAATCTGGTGTCGGCCGCCGAAACGGTGCAATTGCATCCGCTGGCAAAGGTTGTCGATTTTTATGTGATGGAAAATGATATGATCACGCTGGTGAATCAGGGTGAAGTGCGGGAGCTGACGGCGAGGAGCCGGTTGAACAGCGGTGATCGTATTGTCGTTCCGCCCGGGGCGCGTCTGATTTTTCAATATCTGAATGAGAAAACAGCGGTTGCTGTGGCGGGTAATAGCCTGCTTTCGGTTTCAGACGGACAGCGGGGAAAGACGATTCGGCTGAACCACGGACATTTAAAAGCAGACGTGGATAAGCAGGATCCTTCCGCCCCGATGCGCGTCCTTACAGATGATGCCGAAGCGGTTGTTCTGGGAACGACTTTTGAAATCAGTGCTTTGGGGTACACCCGGTTGGCGGTTCATGAGGGATGTGTCCGACTCAAATCGTTCCTGCATAAAACATCGGTCGATGTTTCCGCGGGACATCTGGTTAATTCATTCGATATGGAGAAAGCCGGTGAGATGTCGTTTGTACAGATCGAGCTCGTTCCGGTTCTGAATAAAACGCTGAATGATCCGGTATCAGACTATTATCTGATCGTGGATGATGATCGTAACTATTCGGCTTTTCTGGCCTTTGATCTCGGAGATGTGAGTGAGCGGATTATTGAAGCGCGGCTGCAGCTCACGGTAGCCCGCAGTCAGCAGGATCGCTGGGGTGAAGGGCTGTTCCGGCTGCATCGGCTCAGTCCGTCGGCCCGGCCTGGCGAACCGGAGACCTTCGGCATGAAAACGCAGGTGGCCTATTTTCAGGGGCAGGTGGATCGGGATCTTCAACTTGAGATGGTGATTGATCCGAAACAGCTGAAAAACGGAATCAATAATTTTGAACTGAGTCTGGATGAAGGCGGTAACGACTGCTGGTTTGCTCCGGTCAAAAGCAGTACGCCACCCCGCCTGATTCTCAAGGTCCGTAACGGGCCAAGCGGTGAAGAGTGAAAGAGGAGGGAAATATGAGGAAGAAAAAAGTACAGAAACCGAAAAGGGGAAAAATGAAATATAAACTCGGTAAACATAAAACCGTGTGGTTGATGGTACTGACTGTTTTCAGCTCGGTTCATCTGGTTAAGGTGGAGGCGGCAGAATCGCCATGGACTTCCGCCAACCGGATTGCTATCAGTGCAGACGGTAATCCGGATGCTGATGCCGACGATATCGGTGCAACGCCGTTTGCATTGGCGATGCTGGCCAAAGCGGGGCTGCAGGACAATCTGGTGCATTATGATTTCAATAATTTTCTGGAATATAAGAAAATTGAACCGGCAGATAATGCCATGTGGGACAGTGCGATGGGGGCACAGGTGCGATGGGGATTTGATGCCGGCCGGTTTTTTGATGCTTCAATTGATCCGGACGGTGCGGTTGACCATCTTACGGAGGAAATCAATAAATCTTCGGCCGCCGATCCGCTCTATCTGATTGCGGCCGGACCGATGGAGCTGATTTACCGTGCTCTGAAAAATGCGGACAGCACGGCGCGACAGCATGTAACGATTGTTTCGCACCACGATTACAATGAATATTTTAAACCGCGCCTGTGGCAGCGGAACTGGAATGATATTCAGGCATTGGTTCCGAATATCGGCTATCTGAGGATTGCCGATCAGAACGGCAGTAACGGAAACGGCCTGAAGGGTACCGCGGATTCGGATTTCAGTTGGCTGGATACCCATGCGGATCCGAATCTGAACTGGGTGTATGATCGTATCGTGGCCGGGAAGCCGGATGTTTCCGATGCAGGTATGCTTGCCTGGCTGATTGGAATTAACGGAACTGATGAAAAAGTAACGATTCCGGAAATGCAGGCCTGGTTCGGCACCGGGCTGATTCCGGCCAACGGCGGCAGTTCGACTGCTCCCACTGCTCCGGCCGGCGTGACGCCGGAGGTTGTGCCGCCCTCCACCGACAGTATCTTTGAGGAAGTCGATGGAAAAATTGTGATTGAAGCCGAGAGTGTTCCGCTGACGGATGATTGGATTTTGGATACGACGGAAGCGGGGTACAGCGGCTCGGGATATATCCGCTGGGTGCCTTCCTGGATCAATAAAATCAGCCATCAGCATGAAGGGGTGCTCGTCTATAAACTGCGGATCTCCAATCCTGGCAATTATCGGATGGCGCTCCGTTCCTCCCACTTCGGTGCGCCGGCCCGTGACCAATGGAATGACTGCTGGACGGTCATGGGGCTGAATCCGGTGAATCCCTATGGTATCACCCGAAAGACCTATCATTCCATTTCGCAAGCGGAGTTTGATGCCGGGGCCGGTTTTACGTGGCATACGACGCATGATAATTATGGAACTGTTGCGAATACCGACGGCCATTTTTCGGCACCGCTCTATAATCTGGATGCCGGGGATCATTATTTCTTTATCTGCGGGCGCTCGGGGGGATTCCGAATCGATAAAATTCATTTCTTCAAAGAGGGCGTTTCCGGATTCAAAAGTGATTCAGAGCCGGCCACCCCGATTATTCCCGGAACCGGTGTGCCGCTGGTTTCCGCCGGGAATGACCGGAAAGTGCTGATGCCTGCAACGGGCACGCAGCTCGCAGGATCGGCCTCGGACGACGACGGAACGATTGTATCCACGGAATGGACCCAGAAGTCGGGACCGAATACAGCCGTGATTTCGACGCCCTCGCAACTGACGACGGAGATCAGCGGCATTACACTGGGCACTTATGTTTTCACGCTGACGATTGAGGATAATGACGGGAACATCCGCTCAGACGATGTTACTGTTGATTGTGTGGGCAGCCTGATGATTCAGGAAGATGATTTCAGTGCGTACAGCGGGAATATCAATGGTGATCACTGGAATCCGAAATGGTCATCGGGCACTGATCAGCAGAGCCTATGTGAGGGAAACGGCGGATTACTGACGCTTGATACAACGGTGGCGGCGGAAAACTATCATGTGGCGGCGAAACATCCTTTTGTCCTGACGGTGGATGGACAGAAGGCGGTGATGGGTTCTGATTTCCGGTATACCCACATGGCTGGAGGCGAAGCGGCCGAAGGACTGAACCGGTCGGTATTCGCGCTGATGTTTACGGGTGCCGACAACTGGTGGACCGGTCCGAACCGTTTTTTCAGTATCTGTAATCGCGGTTCCGGAATCGGGACGTTCAATGCAACGGGTCCGGATGTCATTTCTCATACAACACTGGGAGTGGATACGGAAACCGGCGGGCAGAGTGATTGGTTCCGGATGGAGTGGACGCTGGAACGTGGGGAGGAAAACTATATTGCCTCTGCCCGGATTCTGGATTCCGGCGGTGCGGTGCTCTATGCCGGTCCGGCCGTAGATCTGGGAATTGCCAACGGAACCACTCTTTACGGCGGGTACAGCACCGGAGGGGACGGCGGTAACGGATTCACCACTAATGTGGCTTCGTTTTCGCGGATATCGTCTGTTCAGATGGATAACTTTTCGCTGGAGGTTTTCAGTCCGCATATGACGCCTGTTTATGAAACGGTTTCAAAGATGATTGATTTCACTGAACCGGAGGGATTCGTTAACGGCGGTCTGAACGGTCAGCAGGGGTGGGTCAATGCCGGAGCAGGCTGGACGGTGGATACGACTGTTTCCGGTACGGCCGGCTGTTCCGCCGCGAATGCCAATATGACGCTGGGACGGGGCATCAGACTGAGTCATGAAGGCGATACGCTGGAATTCAGTGTCACCTATACCGTTTCCGGAACCCATGTGCCTACGGGCTGGAAATACCTTGCGCGCATCGGCATCACTTCCGATGCCTCCGGCAGCAATGCGGGGTATGATGCGGCGGGTACTTCTCTGACCGAAGCGATGTTTACCATTCAGTTGCATCAGAGTACCGCCGATGCTTATCGTATTTATGGCGACGGCTGGGACGGACCGTTTACCGATCCGTTTAATTCCAATCCAGGAGATACCTTTACGGCTCATTATTCGCTGACGTTGGGGGAGGATGCGTCCGGCACGGTATTTTCGGTTGAACTCGAAAATGATACCCAGTCGACGTTGTCGGGGGCTATCAGCGAAACAGACGGAATCGGGGCGGCGCTGTACGAAGCGATTAAAGCCGGTAATGCCTATGTCTACTTCGAAACGGGCGGGCTTGGTGACGGCATTACCGGGGTGTATGTGGATGCGGTGCGTGTGTTTTACTCTTCGCTGCAGATTGACAGTTATCCCGGCTGGATCAACGACTACGGCTTCCTCGGTTCCGAGGCCGAAATGGAGTTTGATTATGACGGCGACGGCGTGTCGAACCTGAAAGAATATATCTGCGGAACCGCGCCTGATGATGCGGCTTCGGTTTTCCGGGTAAATGCGGAACGGGAACGGACTTCAGACGGTCTGGTGATTTCCTGGCATGCAGCTCCGGGACGCTCGTACGATATTCTGAAAAGTGAAGATATAACGTCGGGCGTGTATACATCGGTTGTTGAGAATATCCCGTATCCCCGGAACAGCTGCACCGTCGAAGTCAGTCAGGTGGAATCCGGAGCCTTCTACAGAGCGGCGGTTCGTATTCCCTGAGCCCGGCTGGCCGGAACGCTCTACGCGCCGGATTCCGGAGGACGTTGCTCTTTTGAACGATAGGAAATCCGGAGAATTCAGAATACATTGGAGCCGTTTAACCTGCAGAGGAAGTGCTGGTAAAGGGGAATGGCTGTAATGAACATGATCAGATGGATTCTTCCGGTTTTCGCCGTGATTTCAGCAAGGGCTGCGATCATTGATTTTGATGCCGTCTACGGCAGCGCATCGGGCTGGACGCTGGCACAGCATTTAAGTGCGGCGGTCGATTCAGCCAGCCCGGGGGATATCATCCAGTTCAACAGTGCCTATTATGATTTTCAGGGACAGGGGCCGTCGGTTGATAAAGCGGTCACATTGCGCGGTATTGTGCCGGACTCCTTCGACGGCAGTTCGGTCGGTGCCACCAATGTGACCACGGTTTTTGATCATCTCAAACATTTCAACGTCTACAGCAGCAACTTCACACTGCAGCATCTGGAACTGCGTGAGGATGCATCAACCACGTATGCGTTCAATCGTTTCAAACGGACGGTTCCCGAGGATGAGGATCCGCATCAGTTCTACACGAATATCGTGGTGTAAAATGTGATCTATCGCGGCGGGGAGGTTCTGGTTTATGGCGGCGACGGAGCGGGCATTGAATTCCGGAACACCTCGTTTCTGGAATTCCGGAAAAACGGCTATGTGATCAACCGGCAGAACCGGGTGGACTATGCGCCGCAGGTGATTATGTACAACTGTTTTTTTAACCGGATTTCGATGCCGTCTATTTCAACGTCCGGGTCATTTCGATGGATGCGGGAAACTCGGAATATCCCGTGGTCTGGGATCAGAGCAACCTGTGGCTGGAGGGCTGTCTGCTGGATGGCACCGGTTTCGGTCTGGGATCGAAATGCTCCAATGTCACCGTGACCAACTGCCATTTCAAAGGATACCGGATGGATGTGGATATGCTGCACATCGAGGAATTCGGCTATAACTTTGTGATTGTCGATAATACCTTTGAACATGTCAGTCCGGCGCGCAGTATTTACATTGATCGTGAACTCCAGCCGAATCACAGTATCCGGATTGAAGACAACACCTGGTTCGGAGAATACGGCTGGATCATCTCCTGTTATTCTCCGGAAGGTGTGATTTTCAGAAACAATGATTTTTCAGGTGCGTGGGCCAGTGATACCAACTTTGCGACCATTGATTTCACTTATCTGCACACCTCATCCGAAGCGGCTTACCTGCCTTATGATCTGCCGTGCGCGGATATTATTTTCACCAACAATACCGGACTGACAGCTGCAAAGGATGGTTATCTGGTCTATCAGTCGCTTTACGGGGACACCTCGATTCAGATCGATTACCCGAAAATTCAGCATCGCGTTGTGCTGGAGCAGCCGCGGGCGGTATTCAGTCCGTACAGACAGTACCGCATCAAAAACAGGCAGAGCGGCGAATATATTGCCGCGATCGACGGCACAGACGAACTGGGCCTGATTTCCGGCGCAGCGTCCGATGGCTCCGATCTCGGGCTGCCTGCAGACCTTATGGTCTCCGGTTCAGAGGTGGTGCTGAAGGTTACCAATGCTCCCGCTAAGAGCTGGTTTGCACTGCTGTCCAAAACCAATCTGCATGATGCGGTATGGACCACCAACCGGACTGACCTTCCGATTGGCGGGCTGGGAGTCGGTTCCGTTACCAATTCCATTACCCAGCCTCAGGAGTTTTACATGCTGGTTGAAACCGAGGCGCCGCCGGTGCCGGTTATTGCATTTACAGCCCCGGACTATACCAACGGACTGCTTAATCTTCATCCGCGCTGGAATACCGAAACCGGCTGGATGGTCGGGGATGCGGAGGGGAGCGGACATATTCTGACGGAAGGGAATTCCGAAGCGGCCCTGCTGAACGAACCGGTGGTGCTGACGCCGGGGAGGCAATACCGCCTGAGTATCAATCTGCAGTTCGGCGGTTTCTATTCAACACCGTCGAACTGGGTTTACGCATTTCTTGGAGGACTGAAGCCGGACAATACAGGTGCCTCGGTCGGCACCGCTGAAGCTTCCGCTGCGGATGCAAATATTCAGATTTCAGCTACAGATTCTTATCGTCTGCTCAATAATTACAGCCAGATCGGCAGCAAAATAGAAAACGGGGTTTTAAATGCCGGAGATGTGCTTCAGTTTGATTATGAGCTGACCATGGGGCTCAATGCCGATGGTACATTCTATACAGTTCGGCTGCAGAATCTGACCGATGGTACCGATACGGGACTCGGAACAGTCAATGGCGTCGATCAGGCGCTTTACAGCGCACTCAGCGGAAGCGGAGCCTACGGGTTCTTTCAGTCCATCAATCCGGGGAATAACGGCAGTGGACTGAGCGGAGTACAGGTGAATTCGGTGACGGTGGAGTACTAAGGAAATAGGTGAAAAGGTATGGAGGACGTATGAAAATTGAAATGGGTTTAATTCTGATGCTTAGCGGTATCTGTTCCGCGGCGTACAAACAGCCGAATATTCTCTGGATCATTACCGATGATCATCGCCCGGATTCAATCCAGGCCTATAACCGGGCAACAATCGGCCAAAGTGAAAGTCCGCTCGGTTATGTGTCTTCGCCGAATATCGATCAGCTGGCAGGAGAAGGGGTGCTTTTCACGCAGGCATTCAATAATTCGCCGGCGTGCGGCCCGTCGCGTACCTCCATGCATACGGGGCGCTATCCGTTCCGCAATGGAAAATATGCCTGGGAGGCGACCCATCAGGAAGCCGATTTCACGCGTCCGGCGATTTCCCAGCAGCTGAAAGCGGCGGGCTACGGTACGGCAATGTTCGGCAAGGACCATTACAGCATCAGTGAAAAGCTCGGTGGCGAAGGTGATATTTTTGATTATAAAATGGAGTTCAACCGCGATCTTCATCGACAGGGATTCGGCGGTCTTTTTTCCACCGGGGCGTATGGGCTGATTGACGCAGTGTTGTATCGCCGTGATGCCACCGAAACGGTGTTTTATCCGGACGGTCGCAGAAAGACCTATCCCATTTCCCGGGCGGATCGTGCGCTGAGTCCGGAGGAGCAGCAGACGAAAGAAGCCGTGGAAAAAGAGTTTGATATTCTGCGGGCCTATACCCGTATCAATACCGGGCTGATTCTGGGCGGCGTCAATCCGCAGCCGGCGGATAAAACCGTCGATGCCCGCATCGTGGAGGAATATAAAAACTACCTCTCTCATGCCGGCACCACCTACACCACACTGGCGGGAAAGAATGTCCGGGGTGCGGATCCGGAAAAACCGTTGTTCATCAACCTTGGTTTTCACCTGCCGCATTCCCCGGTTCTTCCTCCGAAAAAATTCCGGGATCAATTTAAAAACCGATCCTATAAAATACCGGAATTCGATACGGATGACATCGCTTCATTCACCCCTCAGCAGATGCAGATTTATAATGAATCGAAAACCGATCTGATGGATCCGGAGGATAAGCTGCAGGCCATCCGGGATTACTACGCCTTCACGGCATTCGGAGATGCACTGGTCGGGGAGGCCGTCGATGCCTTCAAGGCCTACTGTGCGGAACGGAATGAAGATTATCTTATTGTTTTCACGATAGGCGATCATGGATGACATCTGGGCGAGCAGGGCATTATGGCCAAATTCGGTTCCTGGAGGGCATCACTTAACGGAGCAGTGATTGTGGTCTCTTCCGATAAGGAAAAATATCCCGCCGGCAAAGTGGTAGATAAACTGGTGGAATATGTTGATTTTGCGCCGACGATTATGGACGAAGCCGGAATTGATATTGAGCAGGATGCATTTGATTATCTTGACGGGTTCAATCTTGCGCGTGTCGTCAACGATTCCTCATTCCGCCGGGATTATATTCTGGGAGAAATGAATCTGGTCTCTGTGGTCATCGGGCTTATCTGCGCACGAAGGATTTTGCCTTCTCCATGCGTACGCGTAAGCGGCGCACGGTGGCCGAAACCCCGTACCTGAATGATGATATTACCTGGGCATTGACCACGGAGCCGCTGAATGCCGAAATGGCGCTGTATGATCTGCGGCACGACCCGATGGAGCGCCGGAATGTGGCCTATACCGTTGAATATATTGAACTGGCGGAATGGTTCCGGCAGAAACTCGGCCGTATTGTACTGGGAGACGGGCGCGTGGAAATGGACTGGTCGACCGTTAACTGTTATAATCTGAGCAATTCTGCCGCCGGGGCGGACGATAAGATGAGCGATATTCCGAAAGCGCTCATTCCCGAAGGCCCCGTTCGGCGACCGGAGCGCTTTAATCTCTGATTTCAGCATTTTCCCGTCTTTGGAATGTTCGGAGACTGTAAAATATTCTTTGAGGGTTTCGTTCTTCGTCGGACTTCCCCCATATGGGGAATGGTTTTTCGATGCACAGCGGAAGCTTCTCCTGACTTAATGTTTTCCGATTCTGTGTCGTTCAGGCCTGTGAGGTACAGGCAGGATGCAGAACGGAGTATATTTAAATTCACAGGAGGAACCATGGCTGTAACACGGAGAGGATCCTTAATCACGGGCGGCATTGCATCGTCCGCGTTGCTGATTCCCGGATCGGTACTTGGTGCAAATGAAAAAATTAGTATTGCATTTATCGGTATCGGTGCCAGAGGAAACACCCTTTTGTCGCTGTTTGAAAAATCCGGCCTGATCCATGTGGCGGCACTCTGCGACGTTGATCTGGAAACGGACTATGTGGCAGAGGCAAAGAGCCGTTTTCCTAAAGCCTGTGTCTACAGCGACTGGCGGAAACTGTTTGATGAAAAGTCGCGTGAATTTGATGCGGTGATGGTGATGGTGCCGGACCATAGCCATTTTCCCATTACCATGGCGGCGATGGCACTGGGTAAACACGTCTACACCGAAAAGCCGCTGGCACGCACGTTTGAGGAAATCGAGCTGATGACGGCGGCTGCAAAACGGTACGGCGTGGTAACGCAGATGGGGAATTCCGGATTTTCGGGACCGAATTATTTTCAATTTAAAGCATGGAAAGAGGCAGGGATTATTAAAAATGTGCGCCATGTGGATGCCTTTATCAACATCAGCTTCCCCTGGTACGGCCGCCGGATCAGCAGTTGGCCGGCAGGAGAAAAGATGCCCGGTCACATTAACTGGGATGTCTGGCTGGGAACAACACCGGAGCGGCCGTTCAGTAAAGAGTATGCCCGTTGGTCCTGGCGCGGCTGGCAGCAGTACGGAACGGGAGCGTTCGGTGACTGGGGGGCGCATATTTTCGATTCCATGCATCATTTTCTGGAGCTGGGTCTGCCGGAAAAAATCGAGATTAAAAAACTCGTCGGCCGGAATGATTTCACCTTTTCAAGAGCTTCAACCCTCCGGTTTACATTCCCGGAGCGGAACGGTATGCCGGCGTTGCGAGTCGATTATTATGACGGACGAAGCGAAGAGGATTATCCGCCGGAACCCGCAGCATTTGCCGGTCGGGAAAATGATTATACGAAACATCCCGGTAAATTCATTTTTTCAGATTCGTTAACATTTTTTGGGGGACATCACGGTACCCCATTACAGGTGATCCCCTATGGGAAAATGCGGGAACTGCTGCAGGCCGGAACATTGCCGAAGGATTTCGGGCGTCATTCGGATCACTATACCAACTTCCTGCTGGCCTGTAAGGGTGAGGAAAAGACGAGATCGCCTTTTGAAATCGGCGGACCGCTTTCGCAGTTTCTGGTACTGGGTTCTATTGCCCAGCGCATGGGAACAGAAGGGCAGATACTGACATTTGATCGAATGAAAAAATGTTTTTCCAATAACGATCGGGCCAATGCACTGCTGAAAGATATACCCCGTAAAGGGTGGGAACAGTATTACACACTTTAAGACGGAATAGGTATATGGCTATGAGATATAAACGACGCTGGGTATTTTTTATACTGTTCATTCTATCTGTTTCCTCGCATGGCTTTGAATATGAAAATGCGGATGATTATCCGCTGATGGGGGACTGGGCCGGGCAATGGTATGGGGCCACCAAAGGGCATGAACGGGTTCGACCTCAGATCTACGCCCAGCTTGTACCTGCCTGGGAGGGGTATTACCGTGTGCTGCTGCTGCCTGAACTGTATAACCGCGCGGAGCCTTATCTGGATGTCACAGTTCCCGGGAGCCATGAAAAGGTGGTGGTGAATCAGGACGGGTTTCATGTGGTATTCAGCGGTGACCGAGTTGAAGGTGTCGGGGAAATTTACGGTGAAAAGCTCCGTTTTACCCTGAGCAAACAGCCCTTTCTTCCCGCATCTGTCGGACAGGAGCCGCCGAAGGGGGCAGTTGTGCTGTTCGACGGCAGTTCGTTTGACGCCTGGCGACATGAACCGGATAAACCGGTTACCTGGGATATTGTCGGAAATGCGATGCAGATAGCTGCAGCATCAAATAAAGAGAACAGGGAAAAGGGAATCGGTGGCAATATACGAACACGGGAAGCTTTTTCGAGTATGCGGTTTCATATGGAATTCCGTTACCCGGTGGAAGAGGGCCGATCCGGACAGAACCGGGGAAACAGCGGTCTGTTTTTTCTGGGTATTGGCGAAGTGCAAATTCTGAACAGCTATACCACTCCGGGCTATTGGAACGAGGCAGGTGCAATCTACAAAACAGTACCGGCGAAAGTCAATGCAGCCGGTCCGCCGCTGGCCTGGCAGGCTTATGATGTGGAGCTGCTGCTTCCGGATGAGGGCGGCCGGCCGGCCATTATGACGGTGCGGCTGAATGGGAAAATTCTGCACCATAAAATGGAAATCCCATGTTCAAGGCGTGAAGTTGAAGTGATGCTGCAGGACCACTCAAATCTGCTGCAGTTCCGTAATATCTGGTTGGTGGAATATCCGGCTGGCACGGAATAAAATTTCCGGAGCTTGGAATCAACAGCGACAGCGGGTACATTCCGGATATGCGTAAAAAACGGTTCAGCGTATGGTGTCTGGGGTTTGTGCTATGGTCCGGATATACGTGGGGCAGGTTCCGATTACCTCCATTCTGGAGATACGCCGGTTAACTGCGGAGCAGGCGGAACTGGGCTACCCGGTCGCGGTTGAGGCGCAGGTGGTTCGGGTGAATCCGTATAAAAACCATTTTTTTATCAATGACGGCGAGTTTGGTATTTTTGTCGGAGGGATATCGGAATCTCCCTCGATTGTTGAATCGCTGAACGCGGGCGATGTGGTGCTGGTTTGCGGAAAAACAACAGCGGGTGCGTTTATGCCGGACATTCAGGCTACGTCTGTACAGGTTCGGGGCAACCGGCCGCGGCCGGAGCCGATGCAGATTTATAATACAGATTTTGTGAGTACAGGCAGTGACTGCAAATGGGGTTGGATCCGGGGCCGCCTTCTGTCCATGAAGATTTCGGCTGATCAAACGGCCATTTTACTCGAATTGATTGATGTCGACAGCGAAGAGTATGTGGTTGATCTGCCGTATTCTGAATCCAATGAGCAACGGATCAGGGAGCTGATGTTCAGCTTTGTGAAGTTGAGTGCTGTCTGCGGAACCGTGGCGAATGAAAACCGGCAGATGGTCGGCCGTATTTTTTATGCTCATTCAGCGGATGATTTTCTGCTCTCAGGGGAGGAGTGGCTGCTGAATACGGTTGATACTGCCGAAATTCATGAACTCCTGCGCTATAAAGTGTCATTTAACCGTCCGTTCCGGACTCATGGCACTGTGCTGTATTCCCGGGATCAGGAGATGGTACTGCGGGGCAGACGGGCCTGTCTTAAAGTGGCTCTGAATGATCCGGTTGATGTGGAGCCCGGGGTTGAAGTTTCATTGACCGGTTTCATCTGGCTCCAGCCGGTCAGTCCGGCATTCCGGGCCGGTAAGGTTGAGGTGACCGGTAAAGCGGACAAGCCGCTTCCTGTACTGCTGGATCTGTCGGAACCGCTTGATCCTCTGATGAATTATGATCTGGTTCAGGTGGATGCGGAACTGATCGAAATCAAGAAAGACTATGCCAAAGGCGGTACAGTTCCGCAGTATACTATGCGCTGCCGCTCGGCCGGTGAATTTTTTGAAGCACGCCTGCCGGCAGGGATACAGCCGACAGGCCGGATTGATCCGGGCGCGTTGCTGCGTCTTTCCGGTATCTGTAATATGCAGCGGGATGATGCGGAATACCTGAATCTGGTGATATCCGGTTTCTGGATGCAGTTGCGCGGAACGGCGGATATTGAAGTACTCAGTCCGCCCCCCTGGTGGACAAAAGCCCGCCTGCTCATGCTGCTCGGCGGGGTACTGAGCATTACGCTGATTTCCATGGTCTGGATTGTGATCCTGCGGAAAACCGTGGAACGTCAGACCCGTATTATTGCCGAAAAAGTGGAGCGCGAATCGATCCATGAAGAGCGGCAGCGGATTGCCCGGGAACTGCACGATAATCTGGAGCAGGGCCTGGCCGGGGCGATTTTTCATCTGGGAGGGGTGCGGCGTATTTTCCGGAAGAGTGCTGAAAAGAATTTCCGGCATCTGGCCGATTTGGCGGCGGCGGGCAATCTTGAGGGTGTGCATGCTTTTTCCGGGAAGTGGAAGACGGAAACGGATCAGAATGCAGAGGCGCTGGAAGCTGTCGAGCATATGCTCTCACACTGTTCGGAGGAATCGAGAACCTCGATTCTCGACCTGCGCGGCGGTCTGCTTGAAAAAATGGATCTGGCAGAAGCGGTCCGGGTCAGCTTCCGGACCCTGGAAAAAGAACGGGGGATTAAAGTGAACATCAGGATTGATGGGCAGCCCCGCCGTTTTGTACCGGCGGTGGAGCGGAATGTTCTTCTGGTCATCAAAGAGGCGGTTTCCAATGCCGCGCGGCATGCTTCGGCGGATCGGATTCATGTGAAACTTGATTTTTCGGCGGGCCTGAAGGCAGTGGTTATCGATAACGGATGCGGGTTTGATTTAAAGGAGCAGTCGCAAGCCGGGCGTTTCGGGCTGCAGGGTATGCAGGAACGAATGCAGAACATAAAAGGTTCGTTAAGTATTGAAAGCAGAAAAGGCGAAGGTACCGTGGTGACAGCGGAAGTGGCGTCGGTTTAGAAAGGGGCGGATGATATGGACCAATGTATTCGAATTCTGATTGTTGATGATAATCCCATGATGCGTTTCGGACTGCGGGGCAGCCTCAGTTCTGAGGAGGGATTCAAAGTGATCGGCGAGGCGGCAAGCGGGGAAGAGGCCCTGGCTTTTGTTCGGGAGTATCGACCGGATGTGGTTACGATGGATTATAAAATGCCCGGAGGAAACGGGATCGAGGCCACGACAGAAATTTTAAAGGATGTGCCGGAAACAAAAATCATTCTCCTTTCGGTGTTTGATTCGGAAGAGGATATCTGGAAGGCCGTTCAGGCAGGGGTCTGCGGTTATCTGACCAAGACTGCCGGTGATGTGGATGAACTGATTGACGCGGTTAAAACCGTGGCGGCCGGAAAAGAATTTTATCCGGAAATTATTGCTCAGAAACTGAAAGAACGGCGTAAGATGTCGGACCTGAGTCCTCGTGAGGTCGAGGTGCTCAAGTTGCTGGCTGCGGGGCATTCCAATAAGGAAATGGCTGCTGCACTGGGGATTTCAGATGAAACGGTAAAAGCGCACCTTGCAAACCTGCGGTCCAAACTCGGGGCCAGTGACCGTACGCACGCGGTAGTGATGGCCTATGAAAAAGGCATTCTTCATTTAAATGAATAATTCAGACGCTCCATCCCCCAAATAGGGAATCCTTTTTGAGCACTTACGTTCTCATTGTGAATGGTATACGTGGGTATCAAATGTGAACTGTAATAACAAAAAGGAGATTCTGGATGAGTAAGAGGATGTATTTTGCGTGCGGTGCGGTTGCACTGGCTCTGGGGGTTTGTGCGGATGTTTCGGTTATTACCGCGGTGAATCCCGCTGAGGGATGGTGGAGCAACGGTGTCAACAGCAGCAATAAAACGATGGGGGCATCGGCAACCATTACAGATGCAGGGGGCACCTATTCCGGTTTTACCGGCATCAGCAGTGTGGCGGGCAGTATCGGCGGAAACATTCTCCACGGCAGTATTGCAACAGACAATCCCGGAACAGCGGCAGAGGCACTGACCGATAACCGTCTGGATACAGGGGTGGGTAATCCCAGCGACAATACGCAGTTCTGGCTGGGGGAGACGGTCTCATCGCGGCACTTGCTGGCATTTATTTGGACCGGTACCCGAACGGACAATGGATCAACGAGTTCATGGTACGATCAACCAGCATCCATTACAGCTTTTGATAGCAGCGGTTCGCAGGTCGGAAGCACGGTCAGTGTTCCGGATGTGGGCGGTGAACATTTCGGACGGGTGAATCTGGGGGGATATACGGCTTTAAATGACCGGGGTATTTTCGGGGTCACGGTTGACATTGCCGATTTCGGCGGAACGGCTTCCGAGATTGCCTATGTCAGCATCGCCGGCACCCCCAGAACAGATACAACAGATATGATGTATGTCGGAACCGCTGCTGTTCCGGAACCTGCAACGCTCGGACTGATTGCTCTGTCCGGCGGAGCGGTACTTTGCATACGCCGCACGTTTATGATCTGAACGGAAAATTACAGGAGAAAGAGAAATGAAGAAACTATTATTCACTATAGCAGCAGGCTGTGCCGCTGCATCCGTTCAGGCGGGCGATCTACTGAACTACCTCGATAAAGTCGGCACTCCGTCGGACGGCGGCAGCGGACCGGTCATCTGGTATAAAACGGCCAGCACTCCGAATGACGGTACGGCCGGGGCGCAGTATACCTTGACCTGGGGCCAGCCGATGACCCGACTTTCAACTGATTTCTGGGGGAATGCAGATTCGGCGTTCGGTCTGGAAGCCGGTGCTTCCGGAGGAGCTAATATTGCGAATGCATCGGGGCTTTTTGCATCGGGCGATACCGGGACGGTATGTATGCTTTTCCGTACACCGAGCAATATGGCACCGGCTACGGTTTACAGCGTGTTCAACCAGGGACTGTGGGGGGACGGAGCGCCGTTTGAAATCCGAATCTATGATGGTATACTGGAAGGCAGTACGACGGAAACCGGCGGTGCCCGGCCGACCTGGGACATGATCAGTGGATTGAAAGGCGGAACCTGGTATTATGTAGCGTATGCCTGGGACCTGACTCTTGAAAGCGATACGCTTTCCTGGTATGCGGGTGAACTGGGGGTAAGCCTGAATAAGGGAACACGGACCATTATTTCGGCGGGTATGGACTCCAAGGCTGTATTTGTCGGGGGGCGGCCTTCCGGAGGTTCTTTGGATGACGGAGCTGTACAGAGTTTTGCTATTTATGAACGTATGCTGTCAGAGCAGGCGATTCAGGATCAGTTCGCTACAACCCTTTCCGATTCTGCGCAACGCTTGACGGATTATTCTGAAGTGATTGCCAACCCGGCAGATGGAGGTTCCGGCCCGGCGTTATGGTATAAAACCGCCAATCAGCCCAATCTGGGATCGGCAGACAGTTCCTATGTCCTGACCTGGGGCGGAAAAATGACAAATACGACGGCTGATGTGTGGGGCAATGAGGATGCTGCCTTCGGTCTTGATTATACGGTCGTAACCAATGGGGGGCTTAAGTATGCCAATGTGGCATCCTCATCGGGACTGTTTTGCACCGGCGATACCGGAACGATTACGTTCATGTTTAAAACGGGGTCAGCAGATGAGCTGACCGGTTTCGATTCGCTGTTCAATCAGGGTATCTGGGGCGACGGACAGCACATTGAGGTCGGTATTGAAAACGGACAGCTCCGGGTTACTCATTTCGACAGCGCCTGGACAAATGATGCCGGACGCCGGAAGACCTATTGCGGTGAAGCACTGGAAAGCGAAACCTGGTACTATTTCGGTATGACCTGGGATCTCGGGCTGAGCACGAATCAAATGACCTGGTTCAAAGGCCGGGCGGGTGATGTTGAACTTGAATCGGGCCGTGCAGGTATGACGGCATCGGGAAATACAGCCAGGTCTATCCTGTTTGCAGGCCGCAATAACTACTATCCGTTCAAAAATGGATTTTATCAGAATATTGCGATCTATGAGCGAGCTCTTTCGGAAGCTTCCATGCACGCGATGTTTGATGCAATTCCTGAGCCGGCACCGCCGGGTTATGATGGATTCAAGGAATTTTTCGGAATGCTGGGTGAACCGAATTCGGGGCCGAATGATGACTATGATTCCGATGGGCTGAACAATCTTTATGAGTTTGCTCTGGGCGGACATCCCGCCAATGGGACGATAGAGCCGGCTATGCTGCCGACGATGACGTTAGAGGGAAATTCGGTTGCCTATACCAACGTGATGCTGACTGCCGGGGATGCGGGAATCAGCTATCGGGTTGAGCAGTGTGATGATCTGATTACCGGAACCTGGACCAATGCGGGCTGGAGTTCGGTTTCAACCAATCTTACGGCCGATCCTGATTTTAATGTCATGGTTCATGAATTGGATGCAGGCGCTAAAGACCGGCTGTTTATTCGCCTGAAAATCACACAGCCGTAACTGTTTCATCTCAATTCCCTTTCACAGGGAACAGGGTGCTCTGAAAACAGAGCGCCCTTCTTGTTTATTTATAATAGGGTTGGTGAATTATGAAAGCAGAACCTATTCGATATACTTTGGCAGTCTGCTTCGGACTGATACTTTGCCAGGCCTGGGCTCAGGATATTGATCCGGCGAGCGATCCGGATGTACAGCCGGCTTCCGCTACCTCTTTGAACGGTTACCGACTGGCCTGGTCGGATGAGTTTGACGGAACGGCGGTTGATGAAACCAGATGGAATTACCGGGAGGGGGATGACAGCCGAAGCTTTGTAAAAAGCTACCAAACCTCGGCGAATAATACGGTTTCCAACGGACTCTATCACTGCATATTGAAAAAAGAGTCTATGGGCAGCAAAGAGTTCACTGCCGGCGGGCTCATCAGCTCTAAACAGATGCGTTACGGTTATTATGAATCCCGTTTCAGATGTCCGCCGACAGGGGGATGGCACACCTCGTTCTGGATGATGCCGTATAAGGGAGGTGGATCGCCGGTGATTGAACTGGATGTGTTTGAAAATGATTCGGTCAATCTATATGATTATTCCGTAAATGTGCACCGCTGGAAACCCGAACCGCATATGATGTTTGGAACCAGGAAAATCGATACTCCGAATTTGAGTGCCTCGTTTCATGTTCTGGGCTGTGAATATACACCGGATGCGGTCCGCTACTTCTTCGATGGTGTTTTGGTGCAGGAAGTCGATGCGACTGCGTTTCCCCACGGTGATATGAATATCTGGCTGACTTCGCTGGGGCTGGTATATGACGGGCAGCCGACTATTGACGAGTCGCAGCTCCCGGTTGAAGCGCAATACGATTATGTCCGCTATTTTGAACTCGGACCGCACGCCACGGTCGAGATTGTTTCTCCGATTTCCGATGGTGCAACCCTGACGGATACGAATACGACCGTCGTGCTTCAGGCGGCAGTGACGGCGGTCAATACGGGAGCGGTTCCGACGGTTATCTGGTCAAAACAGTCGGGACCGGGCTCGGTTGTTTTTGATGACACCTCCTCCACCAATACGGGGGTGCGATTTGCTGCAGACGGCTATTATGAAATCATGTGCTCTGCAATTATCGGGAATATTACTAATTCAGATACTGTTGCCATTGCTGTGAATGCGCCTTTAAGCGTGACGTTACGAAATGGTGCCGACGGATATGAGCATGCTGCAACGTTCATTCGTGAGGATTATCCGGATCTGAATTCCGGGGCGGATAATGAGCTGATTGTCGGTCGCTGGGGAGGAGGGGCTTTACGCGGCCTGCTGGAATTTGATCTGAGTGTGCTGGGTTCAAATGCGGTTATTCAGGCTGTGGAACTTTCTCTGTATAATTACGGAGGTGCTGGAGCGGTGGGTGATATGGAACTTCGTGAATTGAGTAGGTCTTTCATTGAAGGAACCGGAGATGGAGGTGGGTGGAATGATGGAAATGGGGACGGTTCAGGGGCCACCTGGTTTTCGCGTACCGGTTCTCAGAACTGGAGCACGGCCGGCGGTGATTTCTATCCTGCACTTCTATCTTCGCATCCGGGATATGACGCCACGGAAGCCGGTTATAAAACATTTCCCACTTCATCCCGTTTTGTTGATTCCGCGCAGTCCGCCCTGAATGATGTGCAGCCGCTTAAACTCATACTTTCGTCTCCGGAGGCAGAGAGCAGCCCGGACGGCAATATTAGCCGGTTCCGTTCCGACGATGCTTCGGCGGCAGATGAACGTCCGGCGCTTAAAGTGAGTTATCTTGGAAATTTTATTCCGGAGATAAGCGCGGGATCTGATCTGGCGGGAATCATCAACCGTCCGGTTGTTCTGCAGGGCAGTGCCCGTTATGCGGATGAGGTGGAATGGCGGCTGGTCAGCGGGCCCGCTCCGGTGAATTTTCCGGATCCATATGTACTTACAAATACGGCACTTTTTGCTGCTCCCGGGCGTTACCGGCTACGCCTCGCGGGAACCAGTACACAGGGAAGCGGATATCAGGAGATTTCTGTCTCCGTAGTCGATGAACCGCCGGTATTCCATGAAGCGGAATTGGTGGGCGATGCTTATGTATTTGAAGTCAGTGCCGTAACCGGACTGACCTATACCATACAGCTTTCGACCAACCTGATGTCCGGAAGCTGGAAGGATCTCTATACGACAAATGCAGATACTGATCCGATATTCATTGAAGTTCCGTTTTCAACAAACAATGCCGGTTTCTACCGTCTGATTCTTAAACCGTAAAATTTAACAATAAATATGCACTTATGCGCTGTCCGGTAGTTCTTTAGACCACTGGCTGAATGTACAGCTTTTGAAACGCGGGAAATCAGGTACCCTGAGTGGCGCAAAAGTGGTCAAAAGATGCTGTCTATGATGTATATGCCGGTGCGGCGGATACGTATATATAGCATGCTCAAGGAAACAGGAGTATTGGAGAGATGATGAAAGCTTTAATCTACTCATTGGTATTAGGCTTACTGGCTGGTGCCGCTGAAGTAACGCATGCGGATCATGATATCCGTGCATATTGGAGAATGAATGATGGAACCGGGCATACTGTTGCCGATTCATCGGGCAATGGAAATACCCTTCAGTTGACCAATTTTGCCTGGTCTGCAGGGATAAACAGTCCGGCCGTTACCATGAAAACGGGAGGATTGATTTCGGCAGAAAACAGCAAGACGCTGAATCCTGAAAAATCGATCTCTATTGAAGGTTGGGTGGCACCATGGAATCCGAATTACAAGGATTCTCCAACATGGGTCCATAAAGAAGGATCTTACAGTCTGGGTTTTATTCCCGGTGGAAAAATCGGGGCGACGATCTGGATTGACGGGAAATCCCATACCGTTCAATCGAAAAAATCCGATTTTCCGAAAACGGTCTGGATTTATGCGGCGGCCACCTATGACGGCGAAAAATTAAAGCTTTATATCGACGGAGAAAAAGATTCGGAAATCGCGGTCTCCGGAAAAATAGATAAAAGTGAATCTCCGGTATTTATCGGTTCGCAGAATGGGAAACATATTCTTTGGAATTCGATCGACGAAGTCCGGATTTCCGGCAAAGCACTGAATGCGGAATTTATTGCTGAAACGCATCTTGCAGGGCGTTTTGAAGTGGAACGGGCCGATGCACGTTTTCAGGCTTTTTTCCATAAGGGCGAAAAGCGGAAAGCAAAGGAAGTGGTACCCGGTTATATCTGGATCGATGCTGAGGATTTTGATGAATACGGCGGCTGGTGGCTGGAAACCCAGTTTGTCCCGCAGGTGGGGTCGCCCTACATGCTTGCCGCGGGAACCGGCGAGCCGGTGGAGGATGCTGTAACGAAAATCCGCATTGAAAAAGCGGGTACTTATAAACTCTGGGTTCGCAGCCGCAACTGGATTAAAGAGCACAACCCGGGCACCTTCAATGTGATCGTAAACGGCAGAAAATCTGAAACGGTGTTCGGTACGGAGCCGATTCAGGAGTGGGTGTGGCAGGATGGCGGTACTTTTGAGCTGGGTATTGGTGAAGTCGAACTGCGGCTTCATGATCTGACCGGATGGTACGGTCGTTGTGATGCGATTATTCTGACACGGGATATGGCTTATGTTCCGCCTTTTGTTCTTGCAGGGTACAAAGGGGAACAGCGCCGTCTGACCGGTCGTGGAGCAGACGAAGTCACTGTGGGCGATTATGATGTGATTGTCGTGGGTGCTGGTGCTGCCGGCATTAATGCGGCTATTGCCTCGGCTCGTACGGGAGCCAAAACCGCGCTGATTCAGAACCGCCCGATGATTGGCGGAAACAACAGTACGGAGATGGGGGTTCCGATTCTCGGTCCGGCTGACTACGGAAAGAAGAACGCCCGCGAAGGCGGTTTGAATGAGGAAATCGGACGTCTGCGCTCCTATAACTTCATGAAGAAATGGAGTAACGGAGCTGAGGTCGTGGCCGCGCGGGAGAAGAATCTGACCATTTTCCTGAATACGCATGTTTACGATGTGGAACGTACGGATGGCAATCGTATTACGGCGGTTCGGGCGTTTGATATGATTGACGGGCATCTGACGCGCTATACCGGAAAACAGTTTATCGACTGCACCGGTGATGGCTGGGTTGGTTATTATGCCGGTGCCGAACTGCTGCGCGGCCGTGAACCGAGCTGGATGTTCAACGAAAGTCATGCGCCGGAAGACGGCGATATTTTCACGATGAGCGGTGCGTTGTTCCACTCCTCGAAACTGGCCTACGGCAGTGTGGATACAGGGAAACCGACTCCGTTTAAAGCACCTTCATGGGTATGGGATCTATCGGATAATACAGAAGCGCTGGAGGCGCGTAAAGGGGTGGAGTCAAGTTGGAAAAGCGGTACCTGGTGGCATGAAAACCGGAATGAAGTGGACGATCTCTGGGATCCGGAATCCGCACGTGACGGACTGATCAATGTCAGTATCAGCTATTGGAACTGGATTAAAAATGTGTCGAAATTCAAAGAAAAAGCCGCCAATCGGAAATTGACGCAGCTTCCGCTTACCAACGCCAAACGCGAAACGCAGCGTCTGGTGGGCGACTATATTCTGACGCAGGATGATGTGCTGGAGGCCCGTCATTTCGAGGATGCCATTGGTAACGGTGGATGGGGCTTGGATATCCACCATCCGGAAGGAATCTTTTCCAAGGAAGGTCCCTTTGATTTCAATACCCATACGCCGCTGTATAATATTCCGTTCCGGATTCTCTATTCCAGAAATGTGCCGAATCTGTTTATGGCGGGGCGGAACGTTTCCTGTTCGCATGTGGCGCTTGGAACACTGCGTGTGCAGGCTACTACAGGCGTGATGGGTCAGGCGGCCGGTACTGCGGCTGCAATGTGCGTGCAGAAAGGTACGGATCCCCGGGGAATCTACGAGCACCATATTCGGGAACTGCAGCAGCAGCTGTTGAAAGATGATGTGTACATTATCGGTCTGCGAAATGAAGATCCGAATGATCTCGCGCTGATGGCTTCTGTTTCGGCGTCGAGTGAAAAGTCGGCGCTGTTCAGTGCACAAAACGTTATTAATGGCGTAACCCGTATTGTTGATGATGAAATGAATATGTGGGCGTCCGATCCGGAACAGGAACTGCCGCAGTGGATTGAGCTGGATTTTGGCGGTAAGAAAAAACTGAATGCGGTGTATCTGACCTTTGACACCGATGTGAATGAGGCCAAGCGGGCGACCTGGGAGTGGAAAAAAGAACATCGGATGCCGCCGGAAGCGGCCCGCGATTATCAGGTTCAGGTTCAGATCGGTAACCGCTGGAAGACCGTTGCGGATGTGAAGAGCAATTATCAGCGCCGGCGTATTCACCGTTTTGAAACCGTGAAAACAGAAAAAATGCGTGTGGTGATCGCTGCCACCAATGGCGATCCTTCCGCACGCATTTACGAAGTGCGCGCATATAATGAATAATTAACGGACCAGTTCAACGCGTAGCGTTGCCAGCGACGCCTTCCATTTCTTCGGGGATTCCAGCTTGAAATGGAAGGTGTTTTCTTTTTCAAGGATGCCGTCGGGCAGTTCGAAATGAAGCGGGATAAAAAGATCCTTTATACCGGCGGTGAAACCAAGCGTAATGGTTTGTGTATGCCCGTTGATGTGAAGTGTTAACGTCGAGCCCGGAGCAAAACCGTTCGGGCAGGCCAGGGTGGGGATGACCGTTGTGTGTCCGGCAGGGCGATGTGGAAGGTTGAGTGTTATGCGGGCTTCGCCATCCTGCAGACTTTGAAGGGTCGTACTGGAATAAAAACGTTCGATCGTCTGGTTTGCCGGTTTTTCGGGCGCGGGGAGATCAGCGTATATTATGACGGTTTCTTCCGGCTGAAGCGTAAGATTGGAGCAGTCGATATGTTCCTGCGGCCGGAGATCAATCCGCCAGGTCTTGTTTTCCCAGCGCATACGGGCTGCAGTTGCGGTTGTTATGCTGCCGCATTTGAGGTGGATCCGTTTTTCAGTATCAAATGCATTGTGCAGCAGAACCATCAGCCGGTTTCCGCTCCGCATCGGCAGCGCGGTCAACCCCAGCTGTTCTTCGGGTGTTGTTTCCTGCCAATTGAATTTTACGCGTTTGCCTTCCAGAGCCTGGAAAAAACGGTAGAAATTATAAAGTGGAGTTCTGACCGGTTCCCCTTTTTCGTTGCGGGTGTACATGGCCTGACCGCGTTGCGGGGCGTAGCCCGGGTCGCTGACGGGCAGAATAAAGGGAACGGTTAACTGCACCTCCGGCCGCTGCATGAGCTGCATCCAGATCCGGGTGACGGTTGTACCGTATAGATAATAATTGATGTCGTTTTTCCAGGGACCTTTCTGAGGAAAAATATTCTGCCGGCCGAATTCGGTGATAATTACCGGAAGCGACGGCTCATTCCAGAAAGCCTGATGGTGGGCATAAACCAGATCGAGAAAGGCATCAGCTTTACCGAAATCCCAGACGAACGGGTTTCCGTTGGTGTAGGAATCATAAAAATTGGGGGAATCGTGGCGGGGATTTTCCAGTGCCCACTGTTCGGCGGAATAGAGGTGAAAATCATAGGCGGCTGCCACATTGCCGCAGGTTTCGACAAAGCGTTTTTCCCATCCGGAATCCGTCCATCTCCGGAGATCTCCGCGCGGGTGCGGCCAGGCGGTGCAGGGACCGGAAATTCCGGTATTCGGAAAATCGGTTTTAAGTTTTTGGGCAAGCAAGCGTGCAAAGTCGGCCTGGTCCTGTGGAGGCCGGGGTGAATTCCGCCAGTTCCCATCCGGTTCGTTGAGTGGAGAAAACCAGCGGGGCGGGGTCACATTGTCCGTTTGAAGTGTTTTCAGCCATTGATAAACGAGGTCGGCACATTTTTCAAAATCTTCAGGAGGAATGCCTTTGCGATGTTTGTCGACCATTGAGGCATCGGCATCGTACAGTTTCCGGTTTTCGGTTTTTGTAAATTCCGGATAGTTTCCACCGCCAAGGGCGTGAGGAGCTCCGGGATACCGTTTATCCGCATTCCGGTAAAATTCCACATAGTTCCGGATTTGCTCGGTCAGATCGGGATCCCAGCCGGCGCGCTGGCTGTCGCCCCCGTTATGTCCGAAATAAGGGCCCGTTCCACGTCCCGGCGAAATCCGCAGTTCCCGCAGTTCTTCCGCAAGCGCTTCATCGAACATGCCGGGGATGTGATAGGTGCGGAAATAGATGTTCCGGTCTATTTTCGCAGTTTTGTGCGGTCCGGCCTGGAGGGTAATAAACGTATTGGGTTCAATCTGAAGTGTTGCCGCCCGGCAGGCACAGGTTGCAAGGGCGATTACATAGTAACAGCGGGACATCTGCTAATGCCTGCCGGTATACCGGTCTGTATCCTGGGCGAGCGGCTGAGGGGGAACCCGTCCGTAATCCGGATCAAACCGGGGAATGCCCATGCCTTCGGGCGTCTGCCAGCCTTTGAAGGGTTTGTGCGTTACATAGACATAGTAGGGGGTAGAGATTTCGCCGCCGCCGGAAAAATAGGGGGCCAGTGTGGTCAGGCCTTTTTTAAGTTCCACCCTGAAGGTGATTTCCTTTGCTCCGGCCGGGATCGGTTTACTTTGTCTGAAATCCCCGATCTGTATGGTTGCCGTATCAAAGTTGAATCCTTTGTATCCGTTGGCTTCATTGATGGGCAGGTCGGCTTCGACCGGCCAGCGGCGCAGGGAGAATTCATAGATGCCGGCGTGTTCCGTTTCGACCGCCCAGTGTGCTTTTTTTGCATACATGCCATGCATGATCTGGGCCTGGTTCCAGGGGATCTGTTCGACCAGCCAGTCGTGGGAGCAGAGCTTAACAATGGGCGATTTATCGGATCCGATAATCATGTAACTGGTCAGGTTGTGTTCCCGGGAAACGTCGGCCCACCAGGTTTCATAGCTCCCGCGCAATCGTTCAACGACTTCGGGGTACTGTTCGGCAATATCGGTTTTCTGTCCGGGATCTTTGAGAATGTCATAGAGTTCTTTGCCGTCAACGAGTCGCCAGCGTTCGGTCATAACGGAGCATTTACGCCATTTAACCGGGTCGACTACGCGTTGTGTTTCAACCATGAGGGTCCGCTCCGGCCACGCACTGCCATCTGTATAGAGCAGATTTCGGATGCTTTTTCCATCGAAAGCAATATCCGGAGCATCCAGTCCGCAAAGATCGATAAGAGTCGGAAGGATGTCGAAGTGGGCGGTCAGCTGTTTCACACTTTTACCTTTATTCAGTCCGCCGCCGGGCCAGCGCAGAAAGAAGGGAACGCGGTGGCCTCCTTCGTATTGCGAGCCTTTGGTACCGCGCATGCCGGCATCAAATCCCTTGCCGCCCCAGATTCCGCCGGCCGTGCCGTTGTCGGTGGTGAAGATGAGGATGGTGTCATCGGTAATACCACATTTATCCAGCGTCTGGAAAAGTCGCGCCATGTTATCGTCAATATGCGTAATCATGCCGTAAAAACCGGCATTAGGAACTTCTGGATTGTCCTTATACCGATTGTAATATTCCTCCGGGCAGTAGAAGGGACCATGCGGGGCATTGGGGGTAATATAGACCAGGAACGGTTTGCCGGCTTTGGCATTCCGCTCGATAAAGCTGATGCCTTCATTGAACCAGATGTCGGTACAGAAGCCTTTGAACCGTTTCAGTTTTCCATTCACGGAATAGGTATCGTCAAAATAATCATTACCCCAGTAATCGGGGGCCTGACCGACACCGCCGGCCTGATGAATAACGGAATACTGAAAACCGTTGTCTTCAGGGCGGTAGGGATAGACATCACCCAGATGCCATTTCCCGAAAATGCCGGTAGAATAGCCGTTCTGGCTGAAAATATCGGCCATGGTGATTTCGCGGCGACGGATCATGTTGCGCCCCTGAACGGTGTGCCAGACTCCGACGCGGTTTGAATAGCGTCCGGTCATCAGGGCCGAGCGGGAGGGGGCGCATGTGGTATCGACATGGTAATTTTCGAGTCGGATGCTCCGGGCGCCGAACCGGTCGATATTCGGGGTCTGGATGAGGGTGTTTCCGTTGATACCGAGATCGCCGTAGCCCTGGTCATCGGTCATCACAATGACGACATTGGGTTTCTGTGCGCAGAACGCCTGTACAGCGAGCAGTCCGAAGAGAGCGAGTAGAAGTTTTTTCATGGTATCATCCTTGTGTCCCGGAGCTGTTTTTCAGCCGTCGGAAGTTCTGTTGGGTTAATAGGGAAAACGTTATAGCAGAGATCATTTGGACATTCCCGGCCCGCGACGATTTTTTTTGCGGTAGGCCGATGGCGAAATGTTGAGGTGAGAGCGGAAACTGCGGGTCATGGAGCTCTGGTCGTAGAAACCGCATTCGTCGGCAATTTGGGCAATAGAGCGGGTGGTTTCGGTCAGCATCCGGCAGGCGGATTTGATACGGAACTGAATAATATATTTCGAGGGGGTCGTACGGAAAAACTTTTTAAAATCCCGTTCAAACTTACTGACGGAGGCATGCATCAGAGCCGCCAGTTTCGGAATCTCGATCCGTTCGGAAAAATGATTTTCGATATAGATAAAAACCTGTTCAAACTGCTGGAAATGTTCGAGAGCGGCTTTGGAGCGTTTAATATCGCGGGCAATCCCGGCCAGTCCGATGACGTGTCCATTCTGGTCGTGAACCGGAATTTTAGTGGTGATAAACCAGTTCATGGTTCCGTCGTAGGACTGGTTGAGCTCGAGAATGTCATAGCTCGGTCGGTTGGACTGCATCACCTCAAGGTCATCTTTAATATATGCACTGGCCAGTTCCGGTGGACAGGTTTCCTCGGTGGTTTTTCCCAGTAGGTCGGTCGGGTTTTCATACCCCAGCCGCTGTGCAAAGTTGTGATTGAATCCGGTATAGCGGCTTTGCCGGTCTTTCATGAAAAAGTGGATGTCCGGAAGCTGATTGAACAGCGTTATGACGGAGGAGGGATCGCCCAGATTTTCTATAAATCTTTTATCAAAAAAATCCATATTCCGGCCTGAATTTAACGAAGGGATAGTTCTTTTGGTTGAATTTAGCCGAAATATTACAAAAAATGTCCCAGCGGTTACAAGAAAAGCGTCACTCTGTTTAGGTATGTTGTTCAGGCATCAGAAAAGCGGTTTTTACTGTAATCAAGGAGTGTTCAAGCATGAATAAAATGAAGAGAAGATCGGTGCTCAAAGCCGGTACCGCGGTTGCAACTGCACCCGCCCTGTTTTCCATCGGTAAGCCGGGACCGTCGGCCAACAGTAAACTGAATATTGCTATGATCGGAGCGGGTAATATTGCCGGAATGGCTTATGGCGGCTGCAAGGGGGAGAATATTGTGGCGTTGGCCGATGTGGATTCTAATATGTTCCTGCAACAGGCCGGCAAACATCCGGAGCTGAAAAAGGCCCGGCAGTTTGCTGATTTCAGGGTGATGCTCGATAAGATGGGGAATGAAATTGATGCTGTCTGCATCAATACGCCGGATCACACCCATTTTGTGGCGACCATGGATGCCATGCGCCGCGGCAAACATGTCTGCACCCAGAAACCCCTGACGCACAACATCTGGGAGGCCCGGATCTTGAAGAAGGCGAAGAAAAAATATGGGGTCGTTACCAATATGGCGGTGCAGGGGCATACGTTTGACGGAATTCGCCAGATGCGAGAATGGTATGAAGCAGATGTTTTCGGTCAGATTACAGAAGTGCACTCCTGGCGGAGCGGTCCTCCGTGGAAGGCATATAGCGGCGGGGATAATTTTTATTGGCATAAGCCCGCAGAGTTTCCGCCGCCGGCAGCGGCAGTACCTTCGAATTTCAACTGGGATCTGTGGAAGGGGCCGGTTGTGACCGATCTTCCGTTCAATCGGTTCTATCACCCCAAGAGCTGGCGCGGATTCAATATGTTCGGTAACGGAATTTTCGGCGACTGGATGCCCCATATTTCCGATGCTCCGGTCTGGATTCTGGATCTTTATGAACCGGCGGTGGTTGAGCTGGAAGAGAAAGAAGGCGGCAACGAATGGATGGTACCGGATGGAAACCGGGTACGCTGGGAATTTAAACAACGCGGGAACAAAGCCCCTTGTACTTTTTACTGGCATAATGGCCAGGGCGAGGTGGGTCCGGAATATTTTGATGACTGGACCTGGAGCAAAAAGCTGCCTTGGAGCGGAACCATCTATCGCGGGGAAAAACAGAACGGATTTACGGATCACCGTTCAAACCATCCGCGGCTGGCCAATAAAGAGGCGGCTAAAGCTTTTAAGGAATCGGGATATCCGGCAGAAAAATATCCTCGTATTGAGGGCGGGCCGTTTCAGGAATGGATTCGTGCAATCAAGGGCGATGGACCGGAACCGGGAGCTAATTTTGATTATGCTTCGGCGTTTACCGAAATGATGCTGATCGGTGTGCTGGCGGCACGCTTCGGAGGCCGGATTGAGTGGGATTCGAAGAATATGAGAGCCACCAACCGTCCGGAACTGGATGCGTTTATTCGGGAACCCGTCCGTAAGGGCTGGGATTATTCTGAATATCTTTAGTAACCAGCGCGGGAAGACACAGCGGGTCGGAGTGTTCCGACTCGCTGCAATGAAGGATGGAGACAGAATTATGAAAAAACTTTTAATCCTGGCCGGTCTTGTTGCGGTTTCTGCGTTTGCCGAAGAGGGGTTTAAGCCGATCTTCGATGGAAAGACATTGAGCGGATGGCACATTATGCAGAAACCGGCGGGCGATAAATATTATGCTACCGATGAGAACTTTTATGCGAAAGACGGCGCGATTCATTGTTTCCAGACGCCGGAAAAAAAAGGCGGCCTTCTGCTTAGTGACGAAAAGTACGGAGATTTTATTCTGGAAATGGAGATTAAAAGCGACTGGGGGTGTGATTCCGGCATTTTCCTTCGCTGTACGGAAGACGGCCGGGGTATTCAGGTGCTGAATGATTATCTGAAGGAAGGGAATGTCGGGTTCCTTTTCGGACAGGGTACGGGGGGATATATTTCCCGACCAATCCGGTTCTCGGAGGCGGGTGACAATGGCACAGCTTATGATGTCTACGATGGCGTTGAAATCGACGGTCTGAAATACGGTATTGATGCCGAAGGCTGGAATGCGATCTGGAGGCATGGTGAATGGAATACGGTCCGGATTAAATGTGTTGGTTCGGAACCGATCATTACGACGTGGGTTAACGGAGTGAAAATCATGGAAATGGATGGTACCGTGTATAAAGCCCGTATGCTGAGAGATGAAAATAAAAAGAATTGGTCCGCTCGGTCGGCGTGGGATCGTGAAAAGGTGCAGGATATTACCGGAGGGAAGGGTTCGATTGCATTTCAGATTCATCCGGGCGGCCGCTGGAAACCGGGAGGCGCGGCCATGTATCGTAATATCCGGATTAAAGCGCTTTAATTCTCCCGTCTGCGGTCATAGGTGCGGGCTGGCGTAAAAGTGCATGAATAAGCCGTTGCTGTCGGTATGAACCGGTTGCGCGGCTTTTTATCTTCCGGAAATGAAACTTCAATTGCTGCCCGTGCCTGATGAATCGGTATTTTCCGATCCGGATTATTTTATCTGGGGGGCATCGATGGTTCGGGAATCGAATGGTTTGTGTCATTTATTCTATTCCCGGTGGAAAAAAGAGTATGGCTTCAATGCCTGGGTCAGCCATTCGGAGGTGGCGCATGCCGTTTCTGAAAATCCGTCAGGACCGTACCGGCATCTTGATGTGGCGCTTCCGGCGCGAGGGGCGACGTACTGGGATGGATGTTGCACCCATAATCCGACGGTTCGGGAGGTGGAGGGCAGGTTTTATCTGTTCTATATGGGGAATACCGGTGACGGTAAAACGGAGCCGGATTCCGAGGTATGGAATTGGACGCACCGGAATAGCCAGCAGATCGGAGTGGCCGTTGCTGAACATCCTTCCGGCCCCTGGAAACGGACGGATCAGCCGCTGATTGCTCCGGATGAAACAGAATTGATGGTTTCCAATCCGGCGGTGACGCAAAGGCCGGATGGCGGTTTTGTCATGATTTATAAAGCGGTAAAAAAAGAGCGGCCGCTGCCGTTCGGCGGGCCGGTGGTGCATCGGGTGGCCTTTGCTGAAAAACCGACGGGACCGTTTGTGAGTGAGCCGTTTCCTATTTTTGGAAAAACAGGAGATGATTTTCCGGCAGAAGATCCTTTCCTCTGGTTTCAGGAAGATGAATTCCGGATCATCCTGAAGGATATGAACGGATCATTTTCAGGGGTGGGGCGCTCTTTGGTCATGTTTCATTCCAAGGATGGTAAAAACTGGAATCTATCAGATCCGCAACAGGTTTCCGGTTGTGATGTCCGGTTTTCAAACGGAGTATTGCGTACGTTTGATTTTCTGGAACGGGCTCAGTTGTTTATTGAAAGCGGCAAGCCATCCATCCTATTCTGCGCGGCGAGATCGGGGAATGATACGGTTAATATACATATCCCTGTCCGTACGGGATGAAGATGAAACGGGTCAGAGAAATTAAACGTGTGGCGATTCTTGTGGATTCCTCCACTTCGTGGTCGCGGTTGCTTATTGAAGGTATTCTTGAATATTCCAAGATTCATGGCCCCTGGCATATTCATCTGGAGCCGCAGCCGCGGGATCAATTGCTGCATCTGCCGGAGGGCTGGGAGGGCGATGGGATTATCTGTCGGGTTGCTTCCAAGGAAATTGCCGATCGTCTCCATACACTGAATCTTCCGGTGGTGAATATTTCGGCCATGCAGATTGAGGGCGCGGATTTTCCGCGGGTGATTACCTCGCCTGAATCGGAAGCCCGGCTGATTCTGGAAACGTTTAAATCGCGCGGTTTTCGAAATCTGGCCTATTTGGGTGATCTTTCACAGGCCTATGTAATCCGGCACTGTTCGATTGTGGAGTCGGAAATAAAAAAAGCCGGAATCCGTATGGACCGCTTTTCCACTGCCGAAGGTCGGGATATGACGGAGTGGCTGAAAAATCTTCCAAAACCGGTGGGGCTGATCTGCTGGGGACCGAGTCTGGGACATCAGGTGATCGATGCCTGCCAGCTGGCCGGTATTATTGTACCGCACGATGTTGCTGTGCTGGGGACGGACTATGATGAACTGCTGAGCGAAGCGTCATATCCTCCGCAGGCCGGTGTTCGTTTTAATGTGGAGCAGATCGGTATGACCGCCGCTTCGGTGCTCGATTGCCTGATGCAGGGAGAGGTGCCGAAGCAGAAAGAGTGGTTGCTGGAGCCAAAGGGCATTGTTGAGAAACTATCGATCGATACCGTCGCTGTGGAAGACCGGCGTATGGCATCGGTGATGCGTTATCTCAAGGAGCATGCACTGGAGCCGATTTCCGTTAATGATATTCTGAAGGCCAATCCGATGGCCCGACGCTCGATGGAGCGGAAGTTCCGCCAGCTCTATGGCTGCTCCATTGTGGATCAGATCCGCCAGCTGCGGATCAACCATGCCCGGAAGCTGCTGGCAGAAACGGATGAACCGGTTACGGTGATTGCCGAGGAGTGCGGTTTTTCCTCGTATAATTATCTGAACCGGGTTTTCAAGCAGGCCACCGGTCTGACACCCAGTCAATACCGTGCCGAGCAACATGCCGGTCCGGTGAAATAAGCGCTGTTGAAATCGGTTATTTTACAGAGTGGCGCTCCATCAGCTCCGGCGGCAGCAGTTTTTCCTTCGGTTTCGAAGTGCCGTTCTGAATTTGATGCAGCAACCGCTTTACGGCGGTTTGACCGATCCGATTTCCGTTCTGACGAAGTGTGGTCAGCGATGGAGAGAGGTAGGGGGCGAAATCAAGGTCGGCATAGCCGACGACGGCAAGATCTTCCGGTATGCGGAGACCGAGCTGCTCGGCGGCTTTATAAATCTGAGCGGCATAGATGTCGGTAATGCAGAAGACCGCATTGGGGGCGTTGCTTTTCCCGAGAAACTGAATCATTGGCTGAAGATTTTCCTCCAGGGTCCAGGTGCTGAGCGTCAGTTCGCGGATTTTTTTTCCGGCGGTTTCCAGCGTCCGGATAAAACCGGCGGCGCGCTGGCTGAGATTTTCAGAGGGACCGGAACTCTGGACAATACCGAACTTCCATCGTTTGGAAATAGAGAGTAAATGTTCGGCGGCGCACGTTCCGCCTTTGAATTCATCGGTGCCCACAAAATCAACCGGTTCGATATTTCTGAGCCGTGCATTTATGGTAACAACCGGAATACGGCGTTCGATGATTTCGGAAAAATGATTGGAATCGACCTGGTTTTCATGCGGGATCAGTAGGATACCGTCGACCCGGCGTTCGACCAGCTGGCGGATGCAGCTGCGCTCATCGGCATTTTCCGAGGTCTGCAGAACAATGGGGGCCCAGTCGGTATTGATGAGGGCATCCTGAATTCCGGTCTGTATATCTGCGAAAAAGGAGTCGCAGTTGGCGCGGGGAACGAGCACGCCGATACTGTAGGTTTTTCCGGCCACCACACTTTTGGCCAGCAGATTGGGGCGGTAGCCCAGCTGATCGGCGATCTGTTTGACACGATCCACCGTATCCGGTTTGTGTTTATGTTCTTTGCCGCCGAGGATACGCCCCGCCGTCTGGCGCGAAACGCCGGCCGATTCGGCAACCTGAGCCAGTGTTGCTGTCGATGTTTTATAGGTTACATTTTTCATACTGCTTCATTCCAGTTGATCGAAGAATACGAAAAGCGGGGAAAAAATCAAATAAAATGAGCACGAGAACATTTGTAGGTTGATTTTGTCCATTTCCAGAGTGTATATCCGTTCTGTTTAAAAATGAGCACGAGAACATTTGAGAAATGGATGAAGTGGAATGTATGTAGTTTAATGCTGTTTTTGGCGGTTGGTGTTCAGGCTCAGCATATGCCGGGGCAGTTTGAGGATGGCAGTGCGGAAGCCTATGTGGATTCCACAAATGGAAAACCGATTGTGCCGCGAATCGAAGAAAAGGATGGCAAGCGGTATTATTACTGGCCTAATTTTCATCAGTGGCAGAATGGTAAAATGCAGCTGCATAATGAACGGACGGATCATCCGGATGCGCAGTGGTGGCCGGAAGCCGGTTTAGGGCTGTTTATCTGCTGGGGTATGCCATCCGTGTTTGAACCCAACGGGGAAGGGTGGAGTGGCCGATGGACGCAGGATAAGGAGGAACGCGGGGTGTATTATCCGCAGACTGAACTGTGGAAATCCGTTGAGCACTGGAATCCGGAGCTCTATGACCCTGAAAAGTGGATGTCGGCGGCGGCAAAGGCCGGGTTTAAATATTCGGTGCTGACACTTAAACATCATGGCGGTTTCGCGATCTGGGATTCTGACTATGCGCTGATCGGTGTGCGGCAGTCGGCGAACGGACGCTGTCTGGTTGATCCGTGGGTGAAAGCCTGCCGCGACAACAATATTAAGGTCGGTTTCTACTATTCCGGTATGGATTGGTATTTTGAACGCGACTACATGAATTTCAGTATGCAGCCTGGTGACATTGTAAACTATAAAGGAGAGCATGTAAAAAGTCTGCCGAAGCGTCCGCCCGGTTTTTCGAAAGCTTATGAGGAATTCAACAATAACCAGGTTAAAGAAGTCATTGAAAAATTTGATCCGGACATCTGGTGGGGTGATGGTGGCCACGGGGCAACGCTGGAGCAGATTCGGAAATGGCGTCCCGGCATTGTCGTCAACAACCGGGGAATAGGCGGAGGAGACCATTGTACGCCGGAAGGGTTTCACATGGCCGAACCGCAGTATATTCGGAAGCCGATTGTTGAAAACGGCTGGTGGTGGGAAGTCAATGCCATTATTCAGGGAGGTTCCTGGCATTATGACCAGCATTTCGGTGAAAAGGTTTTCAGTACGGATAAGGTGCTGATGCAACTGGCTCAGGCACGTTGCATGGGCGGTAATCTATTGGCCTGCATCGGGCCCCGGCCAGACGGGAGAATGCAGGGGGATGCCTACCGTCTTTTTGATGAAATGGCGGAATGGATGGAAACAAATTCCAATTCGGTGTTCGGCATCAACGGCGGCGGTCCGTGGCCGGAGCTGGCCAGTGTTCCGGTAACCTGTCGTGACAATATCTGGTTTTTCCATGCCAGCAAAAATCAGCAAATTGAATTGAAGAAAATTGCGAAAAAGCCAAGGGCGGTCACGCTGATGGCAACGGGAGATCAACTGGATTATGTATTCAGGGACGGTAATCTGAAGGTGACCATTCCGGAGGAAAAGAAATCCAAAGTGGCAACAGATGTGGTGATTGTGGAGTTCGGTGATGATTTTGATTATAAGCCGTATCTGTTTAGGCATTGGTAGCAGTCGGTTATCTGAAACCGATGATTGGGGTTCTGTTAAAAAAACTATGAAAGGAATGAATGAGATCTGAGCAGGGGAGAAGAAGGTAGTTCCGATCTGAGTGATTGACTTTTTATTGGCTCAGATTAGTTGTCGAATGCAGCTTCGTTCGTCGGCTTTTTCTGATGTTTGAAGAATTATCGGGGCCCATTCGGTATCGGTCAGAGCATCCTGAATGCCGGTAAGAATGTCGGCAAAAAAGGAATCGCGATTTGCACGGGGAACAAGAACACCTATGCTGTAGGTTTTTCCTGAAACCACGCTCTTGACCAATAGGTTGGTGCGGTATCCGAGGTCGTCGGCAATCTGTTTTACACGTTCAACGGTATCGGGTTTATGCTTATGCTTTTTACCGCCGAGAATACGCCCGGCCGTCTGGCGGGATACGCCGGCGGCCTCGGCCACCCGGGCCAGCGTGGCGGTGTTTTTTTGTAGGTCTGATTGTTCATGTTTATATTTCCTGTTGTCTGGAAAGATACATGAACAGGTGGTTTTTTTAATCCCGATGAGCACGAGATCATTTTTTATATTGTGCTGTCCATATATGGCTTGTATATCCGTTTTATGTTAAAAGTGAGCACGGGAACATTTTAAAGGAGACGATGGATGAATATAAAGGGGATAGGATGGATTCTGATCTTGGTGGTTGGGGTAAATGCGCAGCATGTTCCTGGTCAGTTTGAAGATGGAAGTGTTGATACGTATACGGATTATGATGGAAATCCTGTAGTTCCTCGTATTGAGGAGCGCGACGGTAAACGGTTTTATTACTGGCCTCATTGGAATGAGTGGAAAAACAGTAAGATGCAGCTGCAGGGTGAACGGACTCAGCATCCCGATGCGCAGTGGTGGCCGCATGCGGGGTTGGGTCTGTTTATCTGCTGGGGAATGCCCAGCGTTTTTGAGCCGAATGGTGAAGGCTGGGCCGGGCGCTGGACACAGGCCAAAGAGGATGCCGGTATGTTTTATCCGCAGGCAGAGTTATGGGCTTCAACCAAAGGGTGGAACCCGGAGCACTACGATCCGGAAAAATGGATGTCGGCGGCCAAACGAGCCGGTTTTAAATATTCGGTACTGACGTTGAAGCATCATGGCGGATATGCCATGTGGGATTCTGATTATTCGGTTTATGGTGTGCGTCAGGAAATGGGCGGTCGCGATCTGGTGGCTCCGTGGGTGAAGGCCTGTCGGAACAACGGGATCAAAGTCGGGTTCTATTATTCCGGTATGGATTGGTATTTTGAACGCGACTATATGGATTTCAGTATGCAGGCCGGAACGCATGTAAACTGGAAGGGCGAAAAGGTGAAGAGTCTGCCGAAGCGCCCGCCGAGTTTTAAGCTGGCATATGATGAGTTTAATCAAAATTCAGTCAGAGAAGTGATTGAAAAGTTCGATCCTGATCTCTGGTGGGGTGATGGAGGACACGGTGCTACTGCTGATCAGATTCGTAAATGGCGTCCTGGGATTGTCTGCAATAACCGTGGAGTCGGCGGCGATTATGTAACCGCTGAAATGTTCGAAATGGCACAGCCGCAATATGTGAAAAAACCGGTCGTTGGCAATGGCTGGTGGTGGGAGGAAAATTCCATTATCCAGAAAGGGTCCTGGCATTACGATAAACATCTGGGCGAAGAGGTTTATCCGGCTGACCGGGTTCTGATCGAGCTGGCCCGTGTGCGTTGCATGGGCGGAAATTTTCTGGCGAATCTCGGGCCGCGTCCCGACGGCCGAATGCAGGACGATGCTTATCGTCTGTTTGATGAAATGGCGGAGTGGATGGAGACGAATTCCAATTCGGTATTCGGAATCAACGGGGGAGGGCCTTGGCCGGAAAAGTGCAACGTTCCGATTACCTGCCGCGACAACATCTGGTTTTTCCATGCTTTGAAAAATGAAGCAACCGCGAAGAATCCAATTATTCTGACCGATTCCGCCAAGCCGGTTTCCGTGACGCTGATGCGTACTGGTGACAGGCTTCCGTACGAATACAACGATGAAACGCTGGTAATGAGCGTCCCCGAAAAACTCAAAGCCGGCAATGTAACGGATGTCATTCTGGTTGAATTCGACAGGAAATTTGACCCCGGTCCCTATTGTTTTACGCATTGGAAATCGGATGGCAATATCCATGATAACGATGACTGGGGGGACAATGGCTGCAAAGAGGAGGGATAGCCGTTAGTTAAGCACACGATTGTTGAAGGGGAACGGCACTGGCTGCGGATTCAGGACAGATGAATGTTCGGGAAACCGGAAGTGTATGGTCTGGTTTATAAAAAGGTTTTAGCTGCGCGAAAGCCAGGTGGAAACAGTAGAGGTAAACGAGTGGAGAGAGCAGAATGACAAAGAAAAAAAACGGAGTGTTCGCGTTAATGCTGGTGGGTGCGCTGATATCGGCAGAGTCGAAAGAGGGGGCTGGTTCAATGACGGAAAAATATACTCCCGATTGGTCATTCTTGAAAAAGCACAAGGCGGCACCGGAATGGTTTCAGGACGCCAAGCTGGGGGTCTATTTTCATTGGGGTCTTTATTCCATTCCGGCCAGCGGTGGCGAGTGGTACCCGCGCTGGATGTATACGCCGGGAATCAATGACCGCGGCCAGTGGGTGTATGATTACCATCAGAAAAACTACGGCCCTGATTTTCAGTATCATGACTTTATTCCGTTGTGGAAAGCGGAGCGGTTTGATGCGGCAGAGTGGGTGGATCTTTTCGAGGAAACGGGCGCAAAGTATGTGGGTGCACTGGCTGAGCATCATGATGGATTCTCGCTGTGGGACAGCGAGGTGAACCCGTGGAACTCGGCGGATATGGGACCGCGTGTCGATATTCTCGGCGCCATTCAAAAAGAGGCGCAGAAGCGTAACCTTAAATTTATGGCCACGTTTCATCATGGATTTCACATGATGTATTATCCGAAGCCTGAGAACTCATATCCGCGGCCAGAGAGTAATTACAATATGCCCGAGAATCCGGACTTTACGTATCCCAAAGGCGGCGATTTCGACAAGCTGTACGGCAACATGTCGATGGAGGATGCCAATGAATACTGGCTGGCGAAGCTGAAGGAGGTGGTCGATCAATACTGCCCGGATTACATGTGGTTCGATTTCGGGCAGAAGTTTATCGGGGAAGAGCAGCGGAAAGAATTTCTGGCCTACTACTTCAACGAGGCTGAACGCCGGGGACAGGAGTCGATGGTGAATACCAAGGGCACGTTCTTCCCGACGGATCTCGCCATCGTGAATATTGAACGGGCGACCTTTCCGGACATTACGGAATTTGTCTGGGCCTCTGATTTTAAGCTGGGTCCCAACTGGAGTTTTAATCAATCCAAACGTACGGCGGTCGACTCCGGGCAACTGATCCGCATTCTCGCGGAAATCGTGAGTAAAAACGGCACCATGATTCTCAATGTGAGTCCCATGGCCGACGGAACACTACCGGCGGAGCAGGTGGACTCGATGCGGAAAATCGGAGCATGGCTGAAACGCAATGGAGAGGCCATCTATGCAACTCGGCCGTTCGTTGTTTTTGGCGAAGGGGTAACGGAGATCAAACCGGACATGGAGTTTGAGTGGAATACCCGCAACATGATTCGTACGGGGTTGTGGGATCTGAATGCGGGTGATGTACGGTTTACCCGAAAAGGAAATACGGTTTATGCCATCCAGTTAGGCTGGCCGGGAGCCCATACGCGCCTTTTGATGACGAGCTTTGCTGAAGAGGCAGAAGATCTGGTGGTCAGGGATGTTTCTGTACTGGGATCAGACGAGCCTATTCGCTGGAAACGTACCGCTGAAGGATTGGAAGTTTTTGCACCGAAAGAAAAGCCTGCAGAAGCCGATGCTGCGATGGTTTACCGGATTGAACTTAAGTAAGTTGGAATGAATAGAAGAAGGAGAGTTAAGTATGCGATTTTCAAAATCAGTATTATGGATATGTGCAGGGACGTTATGCGTTTCTGCTCAGGCAGCCCGGCTGTCGGGGCAGCAGAATGTAGATGGCAGTGCGGCGGCCTATTCGGGACAAAGCAGTGAAGATTTGGTTCCTGAAGTTCGGATTGAGAATGGAAAGAAGTATCTGTACTGGCCGGGCTGGAATCAGTCCAAAAACCGTAAACTGCAGGTAAGGCGCGAGCGGACGACGCATCCCGGAGCACAATGGTGGCCGCATGCCGGATTCGGAATTTTTATGCACTGGGGCATTGTCAGTGAATTTGAGCCGACCGGTGAGGCCTGGGCCGGGCGCTGGACACCGGAGCGGGAAGAGCGTGGAGAGTTTCATCCTCAGCAGGAAATCTGGGATGCTGCGAAAACTTTTAACCCGGTGAAATATGATCCTGAAAAATGGATGGCCGGAGCAAAACGTGCGGGATTTAAATATGCGGTGTTGACCACGAAGCATCATGACGGCTATGCGCTTTGGGACTCAGACTGGGCGCTGATGGGTGTGCGGCAGTATCTCAACGGCCGTGATCTGGTGGCGCCTTTTGTAGAGGCCTGTCGCAACAACGGTCTGAAGGTGGGGTTCTATTATTCCGGTATGGATTGGTATTTTGACCGCGACTACATGAATTTCAGTTTTGATCCGGACCGGAAAATGAACTTTAAGGGCGAGTGGGTGAAAACGCTGCCGAAACGTCCTGCCAAACGGTGGGCTGCGTATCAGGAATATAATGAACATCAGGTGAAGGAGCTGATTGAAAGGTTTGATCCGGATATCTGGTGGGGAGATGGCGGTCATGGCCTGTCGGTTGAAGAGATCCGCAAACTGCGCCCCGGAATTGTCTGTAACAACCGTGATCCCGGCAGTGGTGATCATGCGACAGCGGAAGGGTTCGGTATGTCGGATCCGAAATTTATTAAGCCGATTCTTGAAAACGGCTGGTGGTGGGAGGTCAATTCCATCATTCAGGGGGGATCGTGGCATTATGACGCCCGTTACGGAGAAAAAATTCATCCGACCGATGCGGTCTTAATGAAGCTGGCCGAGGCACGGTGCATGGGAGGAAACCTGCTGGCTAATATCGGGCCGCGTCCGGATGGAACCTATCAGGATGATGTATGGCGTCTTTTTGATGAGTTAGAAGAGTGGATGTCCACCTGCAGCAACTCTGTGTTCGGTATTAACGGCGGCGGTCCGTGGCCGGAAAAATGCAATGTGCCGATCACCTGCAAGGACCGCACGTGGTATTTCCATGCGAAAAAGAATATGGCCACAGAACAGAACCCGGTTGTGTTGAAAGAGTGTTCTGCAAAGCCGGTTTCCATGACGCTGATGCGGACTGGAGATGCCATTCCGTTTACGTATAAAAATAAAACCCTGACCTTTTCGATTCCTGAAAAACTGAAAGCCGGTAAAGTGACCGATGTGGTGAAGGTTCAGTTCGGGGATGAGTTTGATGTGACTCCTTTTATATTCACGCATTGGTAAAGGATTTTAGTGCGCATTGGAAAATCAATGACTTGGAGCTGTTCTTTTTCCGGCCCGGTCAGGAAGCACATTCCAGGTATGATAGTGGTCTGTCTGCTCCTATGGGGGCAGGCAGTTTCTGCGCAAACCGTTATCCGTGAAATTGAGCGTGTTCGGGCGCTGTCTGTTGAGGATGCTGATCGGCATATTCCTGTTGAAGTGGACGCTCAGATCATCTGGAAGCATCCGCGGCGGTATGGTGTTTTCATTTTTAATGGAACGACCGGAGTTTTTGTATCGGCGTCTAAAGATTCTTCATTGCTGAAAGAGTGCCGCACGGGAGACCGGGTTAGGGTGCATGGGGTGACGTCTGCAGGAAATTTCAATCCGGTGATTGCCCTTGATTCCATCGAAGTGCTGGCACATGACCCGCTCCCCGAGGCCCGTTCCTTCGACGTGGATGAGGTTGAACTTTCGACGGTTGACTGTGATTGGGTTTCCGTTACCGGCCGGTTGATTTCGATGAAGGTTATTTCTGAATATCAGTCCATTATGCTGGTGATGAAAATCAGGGGACATAGGGTGGATGTTCAGGTTGTTAATACGAAGGCGGCAGTGGAACGGGTGTCTGAACTGCTGCAGCATGAGGTTGAGATTCGAGCGGTGGCGGGGGTGCTTTTTAATTCGCAGCGCCAGATGACAGGCCGTATTTTTTATGTGAATTCAGCTGATGATATTATGCCGGTTCAGTCTCCGGATGCTGATTCCGTACCGAGATTCTGCGCGATTCACGATTTGCAGCGTGCAGATTTTGATTGCCGTGAAATGGTGAAAACGCATGGCTGGGTGACCTATGCTGACGGCGGGGATACCTTTTTACGCGGAGAAAAAACATCCTTATTGGTGCGGATGCAGAACAGTTATCACGTTAAGGTGGGGGATTATGTGGAGGCGGTCGGATATGTCTGGCCGCAGCGAATCGGGCCGGCTTTCAGGGCGAGAACCATTAACGTCAAGGAGAGGAGAGGGCTGCCTGAACCGATTCGTCTGGATGCGGAGGTTCCACTTGCGGCGGAATTGAACTATGAACTGGTAGAGGTGGACGTCCGGCTGGTCGAGATCGGGAAATCATTCGGGAAAAGTGCCGGGAGTCAGCACACGTTGCTCTGTCGGGCGGGAGACTATTCATTTGAGACCCGCCTTCCACCGGGAATGGATGTCAGCGAACTGGAATCCGGCGCAAAACTCCGTTTGACCGGGATTTGTCATCTTACCTTAAATCCTAAAATAAGGTATCGCCTTGATTTTAACGGCTTTTGGCTGGTGCTGCAGGATGAAGACGGAATTGAAGTGCTGCAGGCGGCTCCGTGGTGGACCGAAGAACGTTTACTGCGGGTGCTGGGTATGGTGTGCGGAATTCTGGTGTTAGCACTGGTTTGGGGGTGGATGCTGCGCCGAACTGTAAATAAACAGACCGGAATTATTCAGGAAAAAGTGGCGGAGGAAACGATTCATCAGGAGCGGCAGCGGATTGCGCGGGAACTCCATGACAGTCTGGCGCAGGGGCTGGCCGGTATTGCTCTTCAGTTGAAGGGCTGTTTGAAGCTGGTTGATGTCAGCACTCAAAATCGTCTGGAGTGGATCAGTCAAATGACGGCGTTGTTGAAAGACGGGAATTCTGATATGCAGCATCAATTTTCGGAGTTGCGGGAGCTGGTGCTGGTGGATGACGAAAGAACCCGTGATTCGATTAAGATTGTTCAGAATGCTTTGTCGCACTGCAGTGCGGAATCACGGAGTATGATTTTTGATTTGCGGGGAGGTCTGCTTGAACGGATGGATCTGCCTTCGGCTTTACAGGAGACGCTGCAGGCATTGACTGAAGAGTGCGGTGCAGAACTGGTGATTCATGTTTCCGGAGAGATCTCGCGGTTGAAGCCGGTGGTGGAGCGTAATCTGCTGTCGGTTGCGAAAGAAGCTGTGATCAATGCTGTCCGGCATGGATCGCCGAAACGGATTGATGTGGAATTAATTTACACGGACTTTTCGGTGAAGCTGTGTGTCCGGGATGACGGATGCGGATTTAATGCGGATCAGCTGCCGCCGGTTGGACATTTCGGGCTGCGGGGCATGCGCGAGCGTCTTAAAAAACTGGGTGGATGTTTCCGGATTCAGAGTGAACCGGGACACGGTAGCACTGTTACAGCGGATTTATCGTTGTAGAAAGAGCGGGGATCGGAGTCGGTATGAGTGAGCGGATTCGGGTGATGATAGTGGATGATAATGCTGTGCTGCTTGTGGGGCTGATGCAGGTGATTGCGGCGGATCCTTTACTGGAGTCTGCAGGATATGCCGAGAGCGGTGAGGATGCTGTTGAGCTGTATCGGAGGTTGAGACCGGATGTTGTGACGATGGATTATGAAATGCCGGGCTGGAACGGGGTGGAGACGACGAAGGCTATTCTTGAAGAATTTCCGGCGGCAAAAATAATTCTGCTTTCGGTTTATGAAAAGGAAGAAGATGTCTGGCAGGCTTTCAGGGCCGGCGTAAAAGGATATCTCACCAAACGGGCGGGTGAGGTTGAGGATATTCTGGAAGCTATTCATGAAGTTGCCGCCGGCGGAACCTTCTTTCCGGCCGGCATTGCGCAGAAAATTGAGTACCGGAAAAATCAGCCCGAACTTTCTGTGGCGGAAATGAGTGTGCTGCAGTGGTTGAGTCGGGGATTGTGTAATAAGGAAATTGCGGAACGGCTCGTGATTTCCGAGGCCATGGTTAAGTTTCATATCGTGAACCTTCGGAAAAAACTGGGCGCAGCGGACCGCACACAGGCGGTTGTCGCAGCCTGTAAACGGGGCCTGATCCGGTTGGAAGAGTAATTCGGTACTTCGCATTTTTTTCATCGATTAGTCATTATCATATGGATAGCTGGCCGTTTTCTTTTTCTATGAGACATTCCATCGCATGATTTTGAATAGACGATTCAGGAAACCTATAGGATTCAACAGAAAGAGGAATATCATATGAAAAAGATTCGTTTACTGCTGATGTGTACTGTTATGCCCGTGTTCAGCAGTCTGGGCTTTTTTAATGCCGCAACCGATATTTTAATTCCGCAGTATGACAGCAATCATGATCCCGACGATATTCATTCAATTGCGGCACTGGGTTGTATGCTGGCTCATGAGGATTACAGCAATGTGAACTATTTTGCCGTTCATGGTGCCTACGGTATTCAGAACGATAATAACTTTATTGATTCACCTCAGTTTTTTAAGCTGGTTTTCGGGCAGGAGGATGAGAAATGGGTGAATGCTTCGCCTCAGGATCCGGACTGGAACGGGGCTGTTGCTAAAATAGCAGCAAAGGTGAAACCGGTTCTGGATGCCGGTGGGAAGGCCTGGGTTGCCGAGGCCGGGCAATCGGATATTACGGCAGACTGGGTTGCTGCGCTGATTGCGGATGGGGTTCCTGAAGCCACGGTTAAATCCAATGTGGTTGTGGTTCAGCATAGCGACTGGAATGAAGAGCACACTACGGCGGAGGATCTGGCCTATGTGAAACTGAAGTGTAACTATCAGGTCATTAATGACGGCAACGGCACCTCAACCGCTCGAGATCCCGGTGCTCCGGCGACACCAAGCTATCGATCGACAACCACCAGCTTTCAGGTGGATGCAATGACTTCACCGAACAACAAGGCCCGGGCGTATTGGCTGGAAGCGGACTGGGTTATTCAGGATGAAGGGTATCTGCCGAGTCATTCGTCCATTACCGTCGGGGGTGTGGATTTTTCCGATGCGGTTGAGGCGCACTGGATTTTCGGTTCCCCGACGGACTGCAATACCATTGCCAAATTCTGGGATAAATTTGTAACCAATGTTCCGGATCCCAATCCTGAACCTGAATATCCGGCACGCGATTACGGAGCCGGCGGAGAAGAAACAGAGACGGACGGGGTCTGGATCGAAAATAACGGGATTGTTGTCATTGAACCGGAACATGGAGAACTGCATGAGGACTGGGTGGTTCAACCCAGCACGTATCTGGATGATCCGACGATGGCCGGAAGCATGGGCGACGGCTGGATTGAGTGGAACGGGGCTCAGAAATTCAGCACGACATTAGACGATGCGCTTGCGAACGGAATCTCCACCTTCCGCTTTGAAATCAAGACGGCCGGAGACTACACATTCCGGTGGCGTTCAAAACAGTATGATGATGTAGAGGCCGGTGATGCCGGTAATGACACGTATGTGAAATTTGAAACCGGCACACCGTTGCCGATGACGGCGAACGACGGCAGTACTCAGACGATAACCAAATTCACAAAGGTCTGGGTGCAGAGTCAGGCTTCCTGGTCCTGGAATACCAGCTTTGAACCTGTGCATGGTGTATTTGTAACGAATCCGAAAGTACATTATGACGCCGGGATTCATGAGATCAAAATTGCTGGCCGTTCCAAGGGACATGCCATCGATCGGCTCATTCTTTATCACAGCACGGCAAATGGTTCGACAGCTCAGAATGCCCCCGAATCTGAACGTATTTCGACAGAGTCCTACGTCTATGAGGCGGTAAATGATTTTCCGGAAATCAATGCCGGAGAGGTAAATTACTATAAGGATAACGGAAACAACGCTCTGGCTATTAATGCCGCAACGGTAAGCAACCGGGGTAAGTTTGCCCGGGCAGAAACCGTCTTCAGCGGTTCAACAGGAGTGTATGATGTCACGATCACGGCGCTCAGGGAACTCGATGGAGAATGTGTTTATCAGTTTCTTGTTAACGGGGTTGTGAGAGGGTCTGCAACAAACAGTCCCGCTACTGTTGATTATGAGGAGCAGGATCACACCTTCCGCAATATCACCATTCCGGAAGGAGCCACAATTGCTGTTCAGTCTAAAACAGATTCCAACGGTCTTGTTGCAGAGGACGACGGCTTTGCCTGGGCGCGGGGACGCTGGCGCACACTCAGCGTGGTCGAAAACAGTTCGGGCACGGGACTCTCCGTATCAGCAGGTCCGGATCAGACGCTGTATTTTCCGCCGGCATCCACCCTGATTCAAGGTTCGGCGTCTGATGACAGTGCGGTGGTATCCACAGAATGGACTCAAGTTTCCGGGCCGAATAGTGCGACGTTGTCTGGCACAAATACTGTAACACTGAGTGCTTTAAATCTGATTGAAGGGACCTATCTCTTCCGTCTGACCGTCATGGATGATGAAGGAAATATCGGAATTGATGAGGTTTCAGTTATTGTAGAGAACGAGCCGCCGATTATTCCGACGATTTCGCTTTTGAAGGAGGATTTTGAGGGAGCAGCCACCGGAAGCCAGTCGCTGGCGGGAACGGTGGTTGAAGCCGCTAATACATTGTCGGCTAAAGTGGTTGAAGCTCCGGCTGCCTTTACCGGTGCATCCGGAAATGTGATTCTTCTTTCAACCGGTGCAAATAGTTATTCCGCCATACGGTCGCCCGGTGCAATTGATCTGAGTTCGTATTATTTCCGGGATGGTGATCACTATTCTATTTCGTTTGATATCTATATTCCGATCAATCTGGCGGTATCTGTAGGCGGGGTAAATTTCCGCTGGAAAGATGCATCTAACACCGGTAACGGGCCGACGGTTTCTGACTTTGCCACGTTAAGTGCCGGGGTTCATCATATTGATTATACAGGTACCTTTCCGGTAAATACCGGCGGCAGCGACTTCAATCCCTCCAGTGTTCAACCCTTTATCTGGTTTCATCAGGATGGTGCTGAGCTTGCTGATTATGTCTACATGGACAACCTCGAATTTAAAATCTGGGCGCCGAATGTGGCTCCTGAATTTGCATCCGATCCGATCAATGGCGGTTCGGTGCAGCAGGGATATTCCTACGTTGGAGCACTCGCGGATCATGCATCCGATCCGAATGGCGATGCTCTGGTTTTTTCAAAAACCAGCGGCCCCGCATGGCTGGAGGTTGCAGTCGATGGAACGCTGAGCGGAACGCCGGCGGAATCGGATGTCGGTACAAACCGTTTTGATGTGGTTGTTGAAGATCCCTCCGGGGAAACAGATACGGCCGAGCTGACCATTGTTGTGCTTGATGGACCGCCGCCATTGGAACAGACCATGTTATGGGAAGAGGATTTCGATACCATTGCGGTAGGAACCACTTCCGGCAATAATCAGACGCTGGCCGGCACAGCGGTGCAGACCGCGAATACCTTAAGTGGTGAAGTGGTGGCTGCTCCTGCCGGATTCAGCACGGCCTCCGGGAATGTATTCGTGATAAGCACTGCGGATAATGCTTATTCCGCCATACGGCCATCCGCTAATCCGATAGACCTGTCTTCCTATAATATTCAGGCCGGAGATGAATATACGCTGTCCTTCGATATGTATATTCCTGCGGATCTGGCAGCGGCGGTCGGGGATGTTCAGTTCCGCTGGAACAATGTCAATGATACTGCGGATACAACATTTGCAACGTTGTCGGCCGGAGTTCACCATATTGAATACAGCGGAATATTTCCTGTTTCGGTTGGGATTCCAACGAGCTGCAGACCGTTCATCGGTTTTGATCAGAATGGTACGGCCGTATCGGAATATGTTTACTTTGATAATCTGAAGTTTGAAATCGGCCCTGCCGGCGGAAATTCCGCTGAAAAAACCGGATTTGAAAAATTCGCGGAAGACCACGGTCTTTCCGGCGGGGTACTGGATGACGATGATTCGGACGGTATTGTTAATCTTCACGAATATGCTTTTGGCGGAAATCCGTCGGATGCCGGAGATGCCGGTATTCTTCCGGTGTACGTAGTGGACAATCAGGCCGAAAGCAATGTGTTTAAATATGTCTATGTTCGCCTTACTGATCCGGACAGTGGAATTATTTACCGTCTGGAGGTGAGCGACAGTCTGAGTTCAACGAATTGGGCTGATACCGGATACACCGTTTCCGTGGGAACAGAAAGCAACGGATTTGAGTCGGTTACCAATAGCATTCCAATGGTTGGAACAAATCAGTTTATTCGTCTGCTGATTGAATCGGGGGATGAAGAGTAAGAGGGGTTATCAGATAAACCGCAGTTCAATGCGGTTGTTGTTGGGTGGCTTCTCCGGGATTCCGGAGAAGCCTTTTTATGTTCAGCATATCCCGGTGAATTTTACCGGTATAGGGCCGACTATCATTTGATAGGTTGTGGCAAAATCTCTTCCTCTATATTTTCCCCGTTTGGCTGGTATCGGGCGGATGCGTAAGTACGAGCCGGTTTGAATGCAACCATGTGATCAATAAGGGAATTATGAAAGCGAAACAGATTATATCTATTTCAGTTTGTGTGCTAATGAGTCTGGCTTCCTTCGGAAGGGTTTCCGGGCAGCAGAATGTGGATGGAAGTGCTTCGGCATATAGGGATGATGGAAACACCGGAAAAGTCGTGCCTCGGATCGAAGAGCGGGACGGTAAAAAGTTCTATTACTGGCCGATGTGGAATGAGAGCAAAAACGGGAAGCTGCAGGTGGAGAAACCGCATACCACCCATCCGGATGCGCAGTGGTGGCCGAAAGCGGGGCTGGGCCTTTTTATGCATTGGGGCATTGTCAGCGAGTTTGAGCCGAACGGTGAAGCCTGGTCCGGACGCTGGACGCCGGAGCGTGCAAAGAAAGGGACGTTTTATTCGCAGCAGAAAATCTGGGATGCCGCGAAGACCTTTAATCCGACGAAATATGATCCGGAGAAATGGATGTCTGCAGCTGCGAAAGCCGGTTTTAAATATGCGGTGCTGACAACGAAGCATCACGACGGTTATGCACTGTGGGATTCCGACTGGGCGCTTATGGGAGTGCGGCAGTATCTGAATGGGCGCGATCTGGTGGAACCTTTTGTGAAAGCCTGCCGGAATAATCATCTGAAGGTCGGTTTTTATTATTCCGGCATGGACTGGTACTTTATTCGTGATTACATGAACTTCAGTTTTGATCCGAATAAAAAGATGAACTTCAAGGGGGAGTTCGTGAACTCGCTTCCGAAACGGCCGAAAGCGCTGGCGGCGGCCTATCGGGAATATAATGCGGCCCAGGTTAAAGAGCTGATTTCCCGATTTAATCCGGATATCTGGTGGGGCGACGGCGGTCATGGGTTGCCGATGGAGGAGATTCGTAAGTTGCGTCCCGGTATTGTCTGTAACAATCGTGATCCGGGCGGTGGTGATCACGCCACCGCGGAAGGGTTCGGTATGGCTAAACCGGAATATATCAAACCGGTGCTGGCCAACGGCTGGTGGTGGGAAGTCAACAGCATCATCACGAAAGGTTCATGGCACTACGATAAACATAAAAGTGAAGAGGTCTACCCGTCGGATGTGGTTTTGATGGAACTGGCTAAAGCACGCTGCATGGGTGGCAACTTCCTTGCGAATATCGGTCCGCGTCCGGACGGGCAGTTTCAGGAGCAGGCCTACCGGCTGTTTGATGATATGGCGGAATGGATGGAAACCAACAGCAATTCTGTTTTCGGCATCAATGGCGGTGGACCCTGGCCGGAACAGTGCAACGTTCCGATCACCTGTCGCGACAATATCTGGTTTTTCCATGCACAGAAAAAAGACGCCACAAGGAGCAATCCGATTGTTTTCCGCGGGGCTGCGAAACCGGTTTCCGTCTCGCTGATGCGAACCGGGAATAAACTGCCGTTTGAGTATAAGAACGGGGTTCTGAAGTTGACGGTTCCTGAAAAGCTGAAAGCCGGCAATGTGACGGATGTGATTATTGTCGAGTTCGGTAAGGATTTCGATACGTCGCCTTATCTGTTTACGCACTGGGACTAGAAGCGTCGCGTTCCGCCGTTGGATCTTCGGTCCAGGGGCGGAACGGAAGTGAAATGTTAATAAAGAGGGTGAAGATGGGCAAATGGGTTGCTGTCTGGGTGAGTGTATGGGTTTCCGGAGTCTATGCGATTTCGTTGACGGAGTCATTTATTACACCGGATTCGGTCCGGATTACGGTTTGCGATTATCAGGTTTAAACAGCTTCGCGCATGGCTGCGCTATCTGAGGGGTCGGGGCTGGTTTGGGGCGGCGGCTATACACATGCTTCGGTCAGTGCGTGGCAGGGCAGTGTTTTGATTTCGGGAAGTAACCGGAGGCTGGAGCTTTATGCGGTCGGCAGTGGCGATAACCGGTCTTTCCGGAACCATCCGGCCCTTTAAACATATTCTGGGGCGGCGAACCAATCTGGGGCATTTCCTGATCCTTCATGCAAACACGTCTGTTACAAATGAGCCCACAACACTTACTTTGGTCTGTGATTCGGAATCTGAGCCATCGGTGACGGTTGAACCCGCTTCGGCTCTGGTTTCCAAGGTTTGGACCGGGAGCGAGTTGAGCATTACATTATCCCATGAAAATCATGCCGTGAACATGCGGGTGGACCTGCCGTTGCCGGTTGCTGTTATCAGCAGGGGGGTGACACCCGAGGGATATTATGCCTTTGATGTTTTAACTTCTGTCGATCTGGAAAATGACATTCAGGTGTCTGGGATCTGGTTTCCAATGTCTGGAACACGGTGGAAATCGTGATGGATAAGGATTCTTTCACGTTTGTGGATACCAATGCTCCTCGGCATGAAGCTCGCTTCTACCGCGTTGTTTTCAGTGAAAAGAGTGCTGAAATCCATGTAGATCCTGAATCTGAAAAATGAGGGGACGGTTTGATTCCCTCGTGAAGTAAATTCCTTTTCTCGGTTTAAAAACAGACGTTGTGCCGGATGTTTTTTGGGGGACGAGTTCGCTATAATATGAATAGGTTGGCGTATGGAATTCTACTGATAAGTTGTCACAGTTACGAAGGTATATTCCTTTTTCATCGAGGCAGTTCATACGTGAAATAGATTCGGAGAAAATACGATAATGAAAAAACTGATGGTTCATTTCGGATGTGCAGTGCTGAGTGCGGTTTGTATGCAGAGTCAGGCTGTTGAACGACCGAATATTGTAGTGATTGTGGCTGACGATCTCGGGTATGGGGATATCGGCTGTTACGGGAGTGAATCGATAAAAACACCGCATATTGATGCTTTGGCAGCTGAAGGATTGCGGTTTACAGATTTTCATTCCAACGGGGCGGTATGCAGTCCGACACGGGCGTCTTTAATGACCGGACGCTATCCGCAGCGTACGGGGGTGATTGGTGTAATTACGGCACATAAGCATCGCCATGTGGGCCTGGCTCTGGAAGAAACCACCATTGCGGAAGTGGTGAAAAGTGCCGGATATACCACGGCAATGTTCGGGAAGTGGCATCTGGGCTATCAGCCGAAGTATAACCCGGTGCATCAGGGATTTGATGAATATATCGGATTTGTTGCCGGCAATGTGGATTTTCATGCCCATCTGGATCAAATCGGCGAAGAAGACTGGTGGAAACAGGATCAGCTCTGTCCGGAAGAGGGATACACGACCGATCTCATCACCAGGCATGGTGTTGAATTTATCAAACGGAATAAAGATAAACCGTTTTTGCTCTTCTTAACGCATGAGGCACCGCACTACCCGTATCAGGGGCGAAATGATCCAGTGCAATATTTGCCGGGAAAAGGTCTGGTGGGGTCGCCGAAGGGAACACCGGAAATTTATAAGGAAATGATTGAGGTGATGGACGAAGGTATCGGTCGTATTGTTCAGACTCTGAAGGATTCCGGACTCAGTGAAAAAACGCTTGTCTTTTTCTGCTCGGATAACGGTCCGGCGGGATTGGGATCTGCCGGCGGACTGCGAGGTAAGAAAAGTCATGTGTGGGAAGGGGGGCATCGTGTTCCGGGGATTGCCTATTGGCCGGGGGTTATCGAAGCCGGACGTATTTCGGATGAAACGGTGATGGGGGCGGATTTGTTTCCGACGATTGCTGAACTGGCGAATGCTCCGCTGCCAAAGGATGTCGTACTGGATGGAATTAATCTGCTGCCGCATATCACGGAAGGCACTGCGCTCTCATCGCGGCCGCTTTTCTGGGCGAACTGGCGGGGAATGGCGGTACGCCAGGGCAGATATAAACTGGTAACCCAACCGAAAAACTTTGCTGATCCGGAGCTGTATGACCTGAAGAATGATCCTGCTGAAAAGGTGAATATTGCAGCGGAGCATCCGGAAAAGGTTGAGGAGCTGCTGCAATGCTTGAAAAGCTGGCATCATGAGGTAACTGACGGAGTGAAAAAGATTCTATGAAGTGGAAAGAAAAAGTTTACCTGGGAGTTGTGTTAAGTGTGACCGGTTTGCCCTGTTGGGCAACGGGGCCAAGCAGGCCGAATATCCTTTTTATTCTTGCTGATGACCTGTGTTACGAAGCGCTCGGCTGTGTAAACGGAGAGGTGCAGACCCCGAATCTGGATCGACTGGCGGATGAGGGCGTTATGTTCAGTCATGCCTATAATATGGGCGGATGGGACGGGGCACTGTGTGCCGCCAGCCGGGCGATGTTTAATACCGGCCGTTCTCTGTGGCATAACTTTAAGCTGGATCGTGCTGTGCGCAGCAGGAAGTGGTTGAATCCGCCGCCGGAAGTGGATACGGGGACCACATGGAGTCAGTGGTTTTCCGCGGCGGGTTACCATACCTATTTTGCCGGTAAGTGGCATACGATTCTGCATGATGCTGAAAATGTGTTTGATGAGGTGGGGATCATTCGTCCGGGAATGCCGAATCAGACGAAAGAGCGGTATGAACGGAACTGGGAGCCGGGGTGTTCGGATTGGGAGCCGTGGGATAAATCCAAAGGGGGATTCTGGCAGGGCGGCCAACATTGGAGTGAAGTGCTGCGGGATGAGGCTATGGCGTATTTGCGTAAAGCTCCGCAACGTTCAAAGCCGTTTTTTGCATATATCTCCTTCAATGCTCCGCATGATCCGAAACAGGCACCAAAGGAATACATTGATCGGTATCCGCTGGAGGCGATTAAGGTGCCGGAAAACTTTCTACCTGAATATCCGTATGCACGTGAGATTCAAAGCCGGAATATACGCGGGGAACGGCTGGCTCCTTTCCCGCGGACCGAATATTCAATTAAAGTCAACCGGCAGGAATATTATGCGTTGATTACACACATGGATGATCAGATCGGTGCGATACTGGCGGAGCTGGATAAAACCGGCATGCGTGATAATACGTATATTATTTTCACGGCGGATCATGGCCTGGCGCTTGGGCATCATGGCATGATGGCCAAACAGAATATGTATGAGCACAGTTTGTGTGCTCCGTTGATGGTGTCAGGTCCGGGGATTCCGAAAGGAAAACGTTTTGATGAGCGGATCTATATTCAGGATATTGTGCCGACCACGCTGGATATCGCAGATATTCCAATACCGGAACAGGTGGAGTTCAAGAGCTTTCTTCCGTTGCTGAACGGTGGAGAATATCATGAGCGGGAAGCGATTTATGCTGCGTATAAAGATGTGCAGCGTGCGGTTATTGTGGAGGATTTCAAGCTGATCTACTATGCCGACATTCCTCTGTATCGGTTGTTCAATCTGAAAAATGATCCGTATGAAATGAACGATCTGGCGGGCAACCCGGAATATGCCGGAAAGATTGAGGAGCTGAAGCGGGTGATGCTGCGTGAGATGTCGCGTTATGATGATGAGCAATTGACCCCACGGCGGCATTATCGGAAGGAACCTAAACCGGATACTACCCCGAAATGAGGGTGAATCGCTGAACCTTGAAATACTTAAAAGCAGATTGTCGGAAGACCTTTATATATTTAGTGAATCCCGTAGTTTGTGATGGAGATCATGATGGGAAGGAGAGCTTTGGGAATGAAAGAGAATATGATTATTTCTGTATGCGCGCTGTGGAGTTCCATACTATGCAGAACGGTGTTCTTCTTCGTTTTTGTATCCGTTTTGCTAAATGCATATATTGTGAACAGTGCACCATTAGAAAAGCCGAACATTATTTTTATTCTGGCGGATGATATGGGGTATGGCGATGTGTCGTGTCTGAATCCGGAGGCGAAATTTAAAACGCCGAACCTGGATAAGATGGCAGCGAATGGATTGACACTGACGGATGCGCATACGTCATCGGGCGTTTGTACGCCGAGCCGGTATTCGGTTATGACCGGACGCTACTGCTGGCGTTCGAAGATGAAACGCGGTGTGCTTGGCGGTTACAGTCCGGCTCTGATTGAAGACGGAAGGGAGACTATGGCCTCGGTACTGAAGGCGCAGGGTTATCGTACGGCCTGTATCGGGAAATGGCATCTGGGAATGGACTTTCCGACCACGGACGGGAAACCGGCAAAGCAGTCGGGCGGCGGAACGATGACGTATCGTAACGGGAAGCGATTTATTGATGACGGGGAAATGAAAACCAATGTGGACTGGTCCGGCAGCATTCTGCGTTCGCCGACGAGCAACGGGTTCGATTATTTCTACGGAATCAACGGTTCATTGGATATGCCGCCTTATGTCTATATTGAAAATGATCGGTTTACTGGAACGCCGACTGAGATCAAAGCGTTTCATCGGCCGGGACCGGCACTCAAAGATTTTGAAGCGGTTAATGTTCTGCCGGAACTGACAGACAGACTGCTTGATTATATTCGGAAGCAGGATGGAACTGCGCCCTTTTTTGTCTATTTCCCGATCACAGGTCCGCATAATCCGGTTGTTCCGGTGAAAGCTTTCCGGGGGAAAAGCGGCATTGGTGCCTACGGCGATTTCTGTATGCAGATTGATCACCATGTGGGGCAGATCATGCAGGTGCTGAAAGATAAAGGGTTTTATGAAAATACCCTGGTTGTTTTTTCTTCCGATAACGGGGTTGAAAATCATGGGTATGAACAGTTCAGAAAAACGGGACACAGTTCGAGTGCACAGTTCCGCGGGGTGAAGCGCGATCTCTGGGAAGGCGGACATCATGTACCGGCGCTGGTGCAATGGCCGGCGGTGATTCAGGCCGGACGGGTTTCTGATGAAACCATCTGTCTGACCGACTTTATGCCGACGTTTGCCGAGATAACCGGTTTCCAACTGCCGGAAAATGCAGCCGAAGACGGTGTCAGTCTGTTTCCCGTTCTGCAGGGATTGGAACTAAAAGAGCCGTTGCGTGAAGGAACGGTACACCACAGCCTCAAAGGCGAATTCGCTATTCGGGTTGGCGATTGGGTCTTCATTGATGCGCCAAACGGCAGTGACCGGGATAATGAGCCGGAGTGGTATGCAAAGGCCCGTGGCTATATTCCGCATAATGAGCCCGGAGAACTGTATGATCTTTCGGTGGATCTTGAGCAGCGGAAAAATGTTTATGCTGAACATCCGGAGCGGGTACAGCGGATGAAGACACTGCTGGAAAAATATAAAAAGGAACCGCGCAGTGTTCCGTTGAACCGCTGATCATATTGAACATAAGTACAGTATCTTAATTTTTCCAGGCGCTGCATGCTGACTGGCCTTTAGAAAGGGATCAGATATGCAGTGTTTATATTCAGTATGTATTGCTACAGTAGTTGCCGTTTCGGCGATTGCGGATACCTCGGGGGTGACGGTTACGCTTGAGCCGCAGTGTATTCGTAATATCGGCGGCGTGACGAGGTTCTGTCGGAAACAGTTTATTACGATTCATGAATCGTTCGGTTCGATCGATTTCGCGGATGAGGATGTCCGCTATCTGGAAGAGTATCTGGAGGTGGAATACGGGCGCGACGGCGGCCTGATTCCCTGGTTTGCCACAGAGGCCGAAGCGGATCCTGAGAATCCGGACACATTCAAAGAGACCGATGTGGTGGATTTTGCGGCTGAACTGCGGGCGAATACGTCCGGATTCAGGCTGAATCCGGAAGATACACAGGAAACGGTGCTTTGCATGCATCCGGAATGGATGCATGCCACGCCGACCAATGATTTCCGTCCGTGGGGACCGAGAACCTATCAAACCACGGCGGAATTTATTGAAAAGACGCTGAAGGCGATGTGGCCGGACGGTGAAGGGATGCCGAAATATCTGGAGGTGCTGAACGAACCGTTTATTCATCGCGAGAAAAACGGTCACAATATCGATGATCTGTCGGAACAGCACAATGTGGTGGCGGAGCATCTGCATAAAACCGTTCCCGGTCTGATGGTCGGGGGGTACTGCGCGGCGTGGGTTGATGTGGAAGGCGGCGACTTCAACCATTGGAAAACCCATCAGAAACGGTTTATGGATATTGCCGGGCACAACATGGATTTCTGGTCGTATCACATTTACGACGGAGTAAATGTCAAGGGCACACCATCGAGCCGTGTGGGGAGTAATTCGGAAGCGGTGATGGATATTATCGACTCCTACAGTTTTATTAAATTCGGAGAGGCCAAACCGATTCTGATTTCCGAATTCGGCGGTATTCCACGTGGTAACATGAATGTGGTGCCCTACGATTCCGCTCGGTCGGCCCATATGATCCGGTCGGCGATGGGGCAGCTGATCACGTTTATGGATCATCCGGATCGCCTGCTCAAAGTGATCCCTTATTTTCTGGGCAAAGCCACGTGGACCTATGATTTGCGGGGGGACTACGAGCCCGGCAACGCCAACCCGTTTCTGCTCTGGCGCCGTTTGGCGGATGGTTATTTTGTAAAGACCGATCTGGTCAAATATTATGAGTTCTGGAAGGGCCTGAATGGAGAATGGCGCCGTGCGGTCAGTTCGAATCCGGACATTCGTGTTCAGTTGTTGGCTGACGGCGATGTGTTGAACGTGATTCTGATGAATATCGATACCAAAGAGCAGAACGTGAAGCTGGAAGGGCTTGAAGGGATTGTTCCCGAAACTGTAGTTATGCGCACATTGCGTACGGATGGGGATGAACCGGTATTGGCTAATAAATTTGCAGAAGAGGTTCCGGAAGAACTGACTCTGGCGGTTGGAGAAACCGTGATGCTGCGAATTTTCATGAAAAAGCCGGTGGAGCCGACGGAACAGGTTGAAGAAAGCCGGCATTATGCAACGGATTATCTGAAAAAGATTCATGCGCATCAGCCGGTTCAGTTCACGTTTGAAAATGTGCCGACTGGTCGGGGAACGGCCGTTCTGCGGGTTTCGGTTGGGCGAAAGCGGGATCGTAGTGTATTGCCGGAGTCGGTTGAGTTTAACGGACATCCGCTGGAAATTCCGGATAACTGGGCCGGGGATCAGGGGAAGCGCGGAAACTTTTTCGGAGTTACGGAATTTCAGGTGCCGATGGACCATGTTAAGTCCGTCAATGAAGTTAAACTGGTTTATCCCGATGACGGAGGGCATGCGGCCTGCGCAGTACTTCAGCTGAACCGGGTGGGGAAACTGAAATGAGGATGTTTATGGCTGAATATATGTTCCGGAGTCGGGTAGTTGGCGGAATACTGCTGTTTGCCATCGGATGTACAAATCAGCAGGCGTGCAAAGCGGAAGTTGTAGAAACCCGTGTGCTTTTTGATTTTGAAGAGCAGGAGCCAACGAATGGAATCACCGGCGATGCGGTGCGGCTGGAGTGGGTTGAAGATGCCGGGGGGACATCGGGTAAACGGGCTCTGAAAGTGGTTTATCCAGTTGAGTCGACATATAAAAAAGTTGTTTTTGAGCCGGCTGAATTGTGGGATGTGCGCGATATGGGATATTGTGCGCTTGCTGTGGATCTCCACAATCGTTCAGCGGAATCGGTTCAGCTTTTCATGACCCTTGCGGATACCAACCAGAGCGTCACCGCTCATGCAAATATCGCGGCAGGACAGTCGGGGACCTTTTATTATGATATTACGGGACCCAATACTGGACTGGATCTGGGGATGACCGGCTGGCCGGGGCGCCCTGCTGAAGAGATCGGTTTAAATCATCCGGAACCTTTCCGCTATGCCTGGGGCGCTCGCGTGCTGGATCCGGCTGCATTGAAGCAGATTGGCTTTTACCAAACCGGTATTTTAAAAGAACGCACACTGATTTTTGATAATCTGCGGGTGGTGTCTAATCCAAACGGTGATGCTGCGGAGCTGAATCCGCTGGTGGATAAATTCGGGCAATATGTCGGGGAAGATTGGCCGGGTAAAGTGCATTCAGAAAAAGAATTAGGGAGCATATCCGGAAAAGAGATGGAAGCTTTGGCTCAGGATTCCGGGGTTAAAGAGCGGTCGAGGTTCGGCGGTTGGGTGAATGGTCCGAAGCTGGAGGCGACGGGGTTTTTCCGTACTGAAAAAGTGGATGGAAAATGGGCACTGATTGATCCGGAGGGGTATCTTTTTTTTGCGACGGGGATCGCTAATTGCCGTATGTCAAATACCTATACTGTGACAGGAGTTGATTATGAAAATGCGGCAGAACGCAAGGGGGCTTATATTGCTTCCGAGTTCCGGCGCAATCTGTTTGCCTGGCTGCCGGAGGCGGATGATCCGTTAGCCGTGCATTACGGTTATGCCGGACATGTACATAGCGGACCGCTGAAGCATGGTCAGACCTTTTCATTTTACGGGGCCAACCTGCATCGGAAATACGGTGATGATTGGCGGAACAGATGGAGGGATGTGACACTGGACCGCATGAAGAGCTGGGGATTTACCTGTTTCGGCAACTGGACGGATCCGGCGTTTTTCGGTAACGGCCGGGTGCCGTATTTCGCCCATGCATGGATCGGTGGAAAGCACAAACGGGTTTCATCCGGCAATGATTACTGGACCCCCATGCATGATCCGTTTGACCCTGAATTTACGGAAAGTGTACGTGCGAGTCTCGCGCGGTTAGATGCTCAGGTGAAGGACGATCCATGGTGCATCGGAATTTTTGTGGAAAACGAACTGAGCTGGGGCAATGAAAACAGTGATGCCAGTCGTTTCGGGATGGTGATTCATACGCTCGGCCGTGAGGCTGAGTCCTGCCCGGCCAAAGCGGCATTTGTGGATATGCTGAAAGAAAAATATTCAACGGTTCAGGCGCTTAATAAAGCATGGAATTCCACGATCGCATCGTGGGCGGAATTTTCGGAAGGGTTCAGCCATGAGGGTGCACTTGACGGTGAACGACGAGCCGATTTTTCCATGCTGTCCGAGGCGCTGGCTGAGGAATATTTCCGTATTGTAAACCGCGAGCTGAAAAAAGTGATGCCGAACCATCTGTTCTGCGGATCGCGTTTTGCGGATTGGGGTATGACCCCTGAAGCGGTTCGGGCGGCGGCCAAATATACGGATGTTGTCAGTTATAATCTTTATAAAGAAGGTCTGACGGATTCCCTTCGCAAAGTGTTGAAGGAAATGGATCGTCCGAGTGTTCTGGGAGAATATCATTTCGGGGCAACGGATCGGGGCATGTTTCACGGCGGTATCCGCACGGCTGCGGATCAGAAAGGTCGCGGCTTGAAATACCGCAATTACATGATGTCGGTGATCAACGAGCCCTGTCTGGTCGGTGCACACTGGTTCCAGTATGTGGATTCTCCAACGACCGGGCGGGCGATTGACGGTGAAAATTATAACAGCGGTTTTGTGAGTATTACGGATACGCCGTATTCGGAGCTGATTGATTCCGTCCGGAAACTGAACAGAGAACTCTATTTGATGCGGTTCGGTAGATAGTGTCGTTTTTTATAAACGGTTGCAGTTGCTCCGGTCGTCGGACGGTGTGGGTGAATATATTTTGACATTCTCTTAATGAGAATGTTACCATTTTTCTCTTTTTATATATTTTCAAGGAGATGATGATGGGGAAAATGGTACAGGCAGGGTTGTTTCTATTCGGGGTTGTACTGGGTGGAAATGCCCAGGTTGCCGTGATTGACGAGGGGTTTGAATCGCTGTCTCCGAGCGAAACGGTGGGCATCAATCAGCCGATTGCAGATACCGGACTCCGCCTTCATAACCATATAACCGGAGAGGTTGTCACCCCGGATCCGGCTTTTATTTCCGCCTCGGGGCTGGTTCTTCAGCTGACAACCGGAACGAATCCGACGGGCGGGTGGGGTATCCTGTCCGCAGATAATCGTCCGCGGGCGGTTTCGTTGATTGAAGGGGAGGAGATCATTCTGGAGTTCGATCTGTTTGTGCAGGCCGTTCCTGAGGGTAGCGGAAATATCGAACTGAGCCTTTCCTTTGATGTCGGAGATTCTGTGGAGATTCCGTTTGATGCATTTACCGGAGCTTCTGCCGGTGATGTTCTTCATGTTTCGTGGACCAATACGGTTACGGCCGGTATGACCGCCGCATCCACCATCAGTCCCTCGATCGGATTTGAAGGCAGTCCGCAAAATTTTTCAACCACCGGTCCGAACGGCGACGGAACCGAAGTGAACGTGGCGCAGATTGACCATATTAAATTATTTGCACGGCCGGCTCCGACAGCGATTTATTATCTGGATGCCGATGGCGGAAATGACAGCAATTCGGGTACATCTCCCGCTGAAGCCTGGAAGACGCTGGACAAAGCAAGCTCGGTTACGCTTGCGGCCGGTGAACAGCTGCTGCTGGAACGCGGGGATACCTTTACCGGAAAGCTGATACTCGATGATGAAGCCGGAACGGCACAACAGCCTGTTATTATCGGGGCATATGGTTCCGGAGACCGCCCGGTGATTGATGCGGCGCAGTATGAGGCCGGAATTCGGATTTCGGATGTGAGTCATGTTTTGATTCGGGATTTGGAAATTACCGCTGATTCAGGTATCGGGCAGTCTCCACTCGACGGCTCCAATATGCAATATCGCTACGGTGTGTATATCAAACCGACGAGCGGCAATGCGGCCTCGGATGTAACGCTGACGAATCTGTATATTCACCATATTTTCCCTCCGCAGGAATCGGAAAACGAGGGGCATAATCCGACCACGTATATGGGGAGCGCCATTGAGGTGATCGGGCAGTCGGGCAACCGGAGTAAGGATATTGTTATTACGGATTGTGAAATTTCGGACACCGGCCACAAATTCCTCGGGCTGAAATATTGCGACAATGTGCAGGTACTGAACAACTATATGGAGCGGATCGGCGGTCCGGCCATGGTGCCCAATAATATTGATGATTTGGTGGTGCGCGGTAATACGGTGAACGGTTCCGGTCAGTATACGGATCCGCGCATGCATGGCCGCGGAAGCGGTATCTGGCCGATCAACTGTAATCGCGTACTGATCGAAAATAACCGATTTATGCATGCGCGCGGGCGATATGATTCCTGCGGTGCGCATATTGATATCGGGAATAAAGACGTCATTATTCAGTACAATCTCAGTATGGATAATGAAGGCGGTTTTGTCGAAATTCTGGGGGTCAACTCCAACTGTACCTACCGCTATAATATCAGTATCAATGACGGTGCGCGCCGTGCGGGTGTGAATGAAAACGGGCTTGCGCAGGGTAGCGGGCATACCATTCTGTTCAGCGGGCATAATTTCGGAGAACAGGAACGCCATGGCCCCTACAACAGTTATATTTATAACAATACGATTTATGTAAAAGAGGAGCAGCTGGCTTCTTTCTCCGTTGAGCAGGGTACGCTGGGTGCGCTGGTGGCGAATAATATTTTTTATATTGAGGGAGAACTCGAGGATGAAAGCCCCTATTGGCGAGGGGATTTCCCCGCCAATGTGATTGAAGGAATGGTCTGGACCAACAACCTCTATCAGCGCGGCGGTATTTTTCCGGACTGGGTTTTTGAGGAGGACGATCCGATTTATGGTAATCCGAAACTGGCCAATCCGGGCGGTCTGACGGAGTCGGATTATATTCCCGCGCCGGGAAGTATCGTTGAGGGGCGGGGGATTGATATTCCTCAACTTCCCGAAGACCCGGACGGTATTATGGGCGGTCTGACGGTAACTCAGGACTTTTTCGGCAATCCGATTGTCGGGCAGCCGGACATCGGGGCGGTTGAAATCGGGGGCGGCATTTCGACCGAAACCGGATCGGCGTTTGAGCCCTGGCCGGAGGAGAAGGATGGCTCCGTGGAAATGACGGCGGTTCCCGGGCCGGCGGGAGCGGAATATTATTTTGCCGAAACGTCTGGAAATGTCGGCGGTGATGATTCGGGATGGCAGTCTTTTCCTCATTATACGGATACCGGCCTGCTGCCGAATACGCTTTATTCCTACACCGTCACGACACGTAATGCCGCGGGTGTTGAAATCGGAACAAGTGTTGAAGAGGCGGTGCTGCCGGTTTCATCGCCGCCGTTTCCGGATCATATTATTCTAAAGGATGATTTTTCCTTGGCTGTAAATCCGGAAAACCATACGGCTCCATTTCCGGAAAATACCTGGTATCTTGTCGATGGAAATGATTACAGGGAAAATCAGTCTCAGTCGGTGTCCACCTATTCCGGCTGGCTTCAGCTTGGATTCGGCTATGAGGAAATGCGCCTTCTTTACTGCAGCGACCGGAACTGGAGTCTGAATCACGATTATGAATTTTCCGGTGATTGGAAAATTGATACGCTGTTCGAGAATCATCTAGGATTTTCTGTCGGGTTCGGGGAGTTTGATCCGGAGACGAGGGAACTGCTCCATTCGATTACAAATCTGCATGTGGGCAATCTGGATACGCCGACAACAAACGATGCCGGATCATTCACCCTGTATCTTTCGGCGGAGGATCTGCAGGCAGAATCGGTGAGCCCGTCCAATCGCGTGGGTGTTTATTTCTATCGTGATGATGACGGCATAGAAGGTGTACAGGGTTCACCTAAGAGTGATATCTATCTGGTAGATAATCTGTCAGTCCGGCTTTATGGGGATGATCTGGATGAAGATGCTGATGGTATTCCGGACCATATTGAAGAGGCTGTCGGGCAGGATCTTGAATCTGACGGGGATTATGACGGAGACGGTTTGCTGAATGCTGAAGAGGTACTGGTGGGTACACCGGTTGATTCGTCCAACGCACTGTTTACGGCCGGAATATCCAATATGACGCAGATTGTTGTGACTGAACCATGGGTGCTGTCCAACCGTATTTACATTCTGGAGCAAAAAGAATCGCTCATCTCTTCCAATGGCTGGAAAACGGTTGATTCAGTGAGCGGAACGGAGGATGCCGGAAACGGTGATATTGTCTTCCCGGCTGCGGGAATCACGAATCAGTCCTTCTATCGTGTTCGCATCGAATGGGAGTAGGGGCGGGTTATCGGAATGCGCGCGGAGAAATGCCGAACGCTTTGCGGATGCACTTGTTGAAATACTGGAGATCTGTGAAGCCGCAGTCGATCGCGATGGATTTCACCGGCTGATCGGTTTCGGTTAAAAGGTGTTTTGCCCGGGCCATGCGGCGCTGCCGGATATACTCGCTGATGGTGCAGTTCTGATGTTTTCTGAAAAGATGGACAAGATAAGGATGGGAAACGCCGGCGTGTTCCGTCAGTTCAGCTATCCGCAGTGTATGTTCCAGATTCAGTTCAATGTACTGAATACATTTTTCCAGAGCCGGATGCCGGACACTGTTGCGTTGTTGCTGTTTTATCCATAGCTGTTCAGCATCCAGCAGCAGGCTCCAGAGTTTCACATCGGCGGCCAGCGGATGGGGGGCGTGGAGGTGGAGCACCTTATGGAGCGCTTCGGAAAATTCCGGATAATGTGCGCCGGTCGGCATGATTCCGGGAAGGGTCTGGCCGGTAACGGCGGTATCGGTGTCTAACCGGAAATGACAGGCAAGGTGTGTGCCGGTACCGTAAACGGCATAAGTAACGGTTTTTCCGGGCGGAATAAATCCGATGTCGCCGGGGTGTACATCAAGGCACCCCTCTTCCATAGTGAGGGTTCCTTCGAAATCATACAGATGGATGCTCCACAGATTCGGGAGACTGTAGGTTTTATTGTTGTGTTCTTCCGAAACACCGGTGCCGATATAATGACAGACCGGTTTGCCTGTCAGGTTGATTGACCAGTAGATTCGTTCCATGAATGAATACATATACCATCAGTTTTTTAATTAAAATCTGATTTCGTGCGAAATAACTTCTTTTAGCGGAATGGCTGTATGCGAGGAGAATGATACTAAAGTACAGTAGATGATGCTGGTGAGATCTGTAACATCCCGTTTTTTTATGGCTGGGTCAGGTGGATTAAGCTCGGTGTCATATACCGGACCGGTGTTTTTAAACTTAGGGAGCAGGGATGAGGAAATCAACGCGGGATAAAGGTCGTGGCGTGGTTAAGGGAGCCCCGAGTGGTTTTGTGATCAGTATGGCCATTCATGCGGCGGCATTTGCGCTGGCCGGAATGCTGGTGGTTTTCAATGTGGTGAAAAAGGAGGAGAAAAAATTCGTTCCTCCGAAACCGGTGGACCGCCCGAAGATGAAATTGAAGAAGCCCAAGGTTAAGGTGAAAAAAACATCAAAACCGAGATCTACCACGCGCATAGTGACCAAAGTACAGAAAGCCAGTATGCCGGATATTCAGCTTCCGGAAATGACCGGAATGGGTGAAGGGCTGGTTGGGGACATCGGCGGTTTTGAAATTACTCCAAACCTGGAGGAAATCAGCGTATTCGGGGCCGGTCAGGCCATCGGGAATGATTTTGAAGGGGAGCTTTATCATTTCCGGTACGACAGGCGCGGCGGAAAAATTTCATCCATGGATCTGGATCCGTTTTTCGATATCGTGCGTGAATATGCCCGGAAAGGATTTAAAAAATCGGTTTTGGCCCCTTATTACCGATCGGCGAAAAAGCTCTATACGACACATTTCATTGTTCCCCAGGTTCCCTCGCGTATGGCACCGGGGCTCTTCGGAGAACCGGATAAGGAAGGCGATTGCTTTTTTGTGAATTACAAGGGAAAGCTGGTTTATCATGAAGATATAAAGTTTCGTTTCTGGGGTTCCGGCGATGGGTATATCAGTGTTATGGTCGATGGGGAACATGTATTGCTTAACGGGTGGGATGCGCGCCTTGAGGTTCTGGATTACTGGCAGTCCTCCGACTCGCAGTCCGGTAAGCATTATTGTGTTGGAATGGGTATGGCAGTCGGTGACTGGATTGAGCTGAAGGCCGGAGAGCCGAAAGATATGGAAATCTTTTTCGGAGAATGGGGCGGCGGCATTATGTCGGCTGCACTGCTGGTGGAAGTTGAAGGGGTTGAATATCCGCAGACCAAGTGGGGCGGTCCGTTACTGCCTGCATTCAAGACCGAGGAATTTACTCGCGATCAGCTGGAGGAAATCTACAAATTTCTTCCGCCGGGTGAGCTGAGTCTTACCAACGGCCCTGTATTCCGGGATTACTGAGGAGGTCACGATGAAATCTGTTATACTGTCTCTGGTCCTTGTTTTCTTCGCTGCGGGGAATGTGTCGGCAGGAGAAATCCGGATGTGGACGCTGAACAGCGGAAAAACCGTCGAGGCGGAATTTGTTTCGCTGATCGGAGGAAAAATCGCCCTGAAAACGCCCGGAGGAAAGCTACTGAAAATTCCGGAGAACGGAATATCTCCGGATGACCTGAGCTATATTGAACTGCAGAATCCACCCCGGCTCGATTTTTCTTTTTCCAAAATGACCCGGCAGCATGTCTATGCTCCGCTCACGGAATGGTTTGAAAATGACACTCCGCCGCCGCGCTCTCTCTATTACACTTTTTCCACACAGATCAGACAGCTTTCTCCCAATCCGTATAATCACGAATTAACTGCTGAAATTTTTGTTATGGCGGCCGAAGTGGACGGGGATAAGAATATTCTGATCGATTACCGGAAGGAACCGTTCCGTTTAACCGATGAAAACGGACGGGTTGTTAATATTCCCGGAGTTCAGGAGGTTATGCTGACAAGTTATCTGGCACCGGGCGGTATGTGGAGAGGGGAAAAATTTGCCGGTTATCTGATCGTCGTGACCGATACGCGGGGTGAAATTATCGCTCATACCGAGACTCGGGAATGGTGGTTTGAAAAACTCGAAAATCTGAGGAAAGTGCCGGTCGGTAAAACCTTCGATAAAGAAGGTAATCGTTGCTGGCCCACCCGCCCCAAAGAATCCGACTATTAACGGGCTGATGAGTTTCGGGTTTAAAAGCGTCCTTAAAGGGCGCTTTTTTTGTGGATGTCGGTTTAGAATAATCCTTATTTATTAATTATATTACCACTATAGTCCACTATCTTTTCTTATATTATATTTAAATGGCGGGTATATTTATTCGATCGGTAAAGGATAATTACCACTTACGCAAGGTGTGGAGATAAGGGACGGGTTTATGTATAAACGGCTCAATGTATTGATGATTTCCGGTTTGTTGACGTTTTGCGCCCGAGCGGATCTGTCGCCGGAAATCATCGAGCAGATCGGTCCGGCAGGTCGCGAGGCGTATGAAAATCATCAGCATCTTGTTGATGTGGTGATGAAAAAATATCCCTGCGAAACCAGCGTGCAGGTGAACGCGTCCTATGAACGGCTCAACGCGGTGACGTTTACTTCGGGTCCGTTTACGGTTGATGGCATTGCGGAAATTCCGGTTCCTCCGGAAGTGGCACGGCATCGTTCGGCATTCCGTGCGTTTGTGATTAAAGGAGAGGGACTGCTGGGCATTTCGTCGATCAATTTTGTTTCGGCCACCGACGGTTTCCGGGAAGCGAAAATGAGCCATCAGTCCGATACCGACATCATTATTGAAGCTATGCTGGCCACGATTAAAGCGGGTACGGAATACTGGATTGAGATTAAAGGGCAGGCCCGTATAGAAAAAATCTCATTGGTGAACTGGGAGGGCATTGCTGTTGAATTCAACCCCGGTCCGTATATTGAACCGGGACTGAATAAACCGGTTCTGTATGCGGACGTGAATGTCGATGCAACGGCATACCGTTCTATTCAGGGTATTTCGGGAATCAGGCGCGACCGTTATTTCAGGTATTATGCGGCTCCGAACATGGACCGTTCGGGGCGGGAACCCTACTTTGCCGGCAAAGGCTTTCTGCCGGGCCGGCAGATTGAAAAGCTTTCGTATAATCTCGAGCATCGTTATGGCGCAGCTGACCGGATGGATCATCTGGTTGAGGATCCGGCCCGTCCCGGATATGCGGACCTTTCATTTTTTGAGCGGAATAAAGGCATGTGGTGGCGTTACGAGGGTGTGGATCCGGATCTGACCTTTGCGATGTGTTTTGACAACTGGCCCTCATTTATGGAGCCGGATGCGGAAGGCATCAATAACAGTGCAGGCACTCCCGGAAATTACGCCGCGGCAACGGAGTTGGCTGTGGCTCATCTGAAGGCGGAGGTACGCGACAGCGGTCGAACGGCAACGTGGTGGGAAGTGAAGAATGAAAGTGATATCCAGGTGGAATGGATGTGGCATGGGCAGAAGGGGTATGACAGCTGGAAAATGCTGGCCGATTTCCATAATGTCATGGCTGATGGAATACATGCGGCATTCCCGGAACTGAAAGTCGGCGGTCCGGCTTCGGCTCAGCTTCAGCCGCAGCGTAACCGCTTCGGTGTCTGGAAAAATCACAAACGTTTCATGGAGCTGACGAAAGGCAGGCTCGATTTTTATTCGCACCATTTTTACGAGGTGGCATCCAACAATTCCTATCAGGAGCAGTTTGCGGGACGGACCAGCTATGCACAGGGCATTCTGGAATGTGCTCTGGATATGGTGAAGGCGCAGATGACGGCCATGGGTCATGAAGTGCCGCTACTGATTACGGAATATGGAACACTCAATGCTCCGACCGGCGACCGCGGTTTCTGGATTCACGTGAAAAATGTTAATAATCTATTGGTGAATCTGCTGGACCGTCCGCAGGATTTTGAAATGACGGTTCCATTTATTCTGACCTTCATGCACTGGGATCCCCACGCCACGGAATCGTTCATTCATATGAAAGAGGATGGCGAATTCTATAAAACCAAAAACACCTATCTGCTGGATCTCTGGGAGGGTTTTCGTGGGAAACGGGTGACGGCAGAAGATAATCATCGCAAGATTTTCAGTTTTGCCGTACTCGATGGGGATGTTCTGCGTGTGGTGCTGAACAACCGCTCGGACCGCCGGGCGCTGCTTCATCTTTCTGTCGTGCTGTCCGACGGGGTCGAGGTGGTATCCGCTTCCCGGAAAATGCCGGTTTTCCGGAAAGGGGAGATGCTGTTTATTGAAGAGGAACTGTCCGATCTTTCAGCGGTTGATATCGGTGTTGAAGTTACCCAGATTCTTAATCTCAAACTTTCATCGTCGCCGGAGCTTCACACGGTTCGCAATGAAACAGTCTGGTATGCGGGAGAGACCGCTGTGCAAGCGGATAACCCGGTGGAAATGTCCGTTGAAATCGATCACGGTGAACTGCGGAAAAAACGTTTAGCGGCACGGATCCGTGTAGGTGTTGAACGGCCGGGCGGTTTTGAGCAGGGCATGACCGTTTCGATAAACGGCCGGGAGGCCGGGTATGTGGATATGAGTTACAGCAAAGGGGCTCAGCAGTTTTTTGATTATTTTGAAGTGGATATTGATCCGGAGTGTTTGAAACCCGGCAATTCGGTTCAGGTGGTTTTCGATGAAAAAGGGGCCCATGTGTCATCAGTAAAAATCATCCTGACCACAGAGGAAAATTCTGTCGCTCAATCGGGAAATGAAGAGGAATAAACAGGGATAAACGCGATGAAGCAGATCGCTGCGATGATCGGGGGAATGCTGTCTATAGCGGCTGTGTGTTCTGCTGTGGTGCAGCCCAACGTGATTATTGTCATTACAGATGATCAGGGGTACGGCGATTTGAGCTGTCATGGCAATCCGGTCGTAAAAACACCGAACATCGATAAGCTGTATGAACAGTCGGTCCGTTTTGCCGATTTTCATGCGGATCCGACCTGTGCTCCGACGAGAGCGGCATTGCTGACCGGGAAATATTCCCATCATGTCAAGGGATGGCATACCATTGCGGAAGGGAATTATCCTCGTGTTTATGAGGTGACGATGACGGATCTGTTTAAGGCTGCCGGTTACCGCACCGGATTATTCGGGAGATGGTATTTGGGGGCCAATTATCCGTATCGTCCGATGGACCGCGGTTTTGATGAACGGCTGGGGCAGGAGGGTGACGGCGGAACGGGGATGACTGATGACTGGTTTGATAATGATCGTGTGAATGATATGTACTGGCATAACGGTGAACGCGAGCGGCGTGAAGGCTATGCACCCGATGTGTTTTTTGATGCCGCCATTGATTCCATCGTGGAAAAGAGGAAACAGCCGTTTTTTGTGTGTCTTGCCACCTGTCTGCCGCATGAACCGCATACCGTTCCGGACCGGGTGATGCTTTCTGCATATAAGAGTATTGTTTCTGATTACGAAGGGGCTTCTGCTGGACGAAGTCGGGCAGACGCCGGCCGGTGCATATTATATCTATGTCCACCGGAAATAAGAGTGGAAGCGTAAGCGAAAAAAGTAAACAGGAGCAGGGCCCGGGGTTTTGCTGAAGGGTCTGAACAGAGGATAATCAATGACAATGACATCGAAAGAACGTGTGCGGGCAGCCTTTGAACATAAAACACCGGATCGGGTTCCGTGTTTTATGAAGGGGGTGAATGTGGCCTATGAAAAGCTGATGAAGCATTTCGGAGTGGATTCCTATGAAGCGGTTCACGATAAGCTGGATATTGATGTGTGGTGTGTGGATGCGCCGTATATCGGCCCGGAGCTTCCGGTCGGTAAAGATGCGGAGGGACGCAGGGAATTCACTCATCCGTTCGGATATAGATACGTGATGCACTGGAACGGAGCAGAGTATAATGCACACACAACATACTATCCGCTGCAGGAGACGAAAACCATTGAAGAACTGGAGGCCTGGACCTGGCCGAATCCGGATTATTTTGATTATGAGGCGTTGGGGCGTGAATGTGAAAAGCATGAAACCCGCGCGTTGCGTATCGGCTGGCCGGGTGTTTATCAGTTCGTCACGAATCTGGTGGATGCGGAAAAGCTTTATGTCGATATGGCGCTGGAGCCGGAATATGCACAGTATCTTTTTGACCGGATGGTGGATTTCGAACTCGAATATTACGGGCGCATGTTTGAAGCTGCGGATGGACGGATTGATATTCTGTGTGTCTGTGATGACTACGGGACCCAGAACGGGATGCTGTTCAGTAATGAAATGTGGAATCAGTTTTTTGCAAAGAATACAAAACGTCTGGTTGAGCTGGCGCATTCGTATGGTGCGTTCTATCTTCAGCACTCCTGCGGGGCAGTACGTTCAATTATTGGAAATCTGATCGACTGTAATGTGGATGGCCTTGATCCGATCCAGAAGGTATCCGGTATGGAACCGGAAGGGCTGAAGGCTGATTTCGGGGACCGGCTCTGTTTTCACGGCGGAATTGATACGCAGGACCTGCTGCCGCACGGCACTCCCGAAGCGGTGAAAGCGGAGGCGGAATATTTCATTGAAACGCTGAACCGTGACGGCGGTTATCTTCTCGGTCCCAGCCAGGATTTTGAGGGGGACGTGCCGCTGGAAAATATTCTGGCACTGTACGATGCCCGCGGTCTGTAAACGGTGCGGCATTTCTTGTGTGGATCCATGAATGCCGCGTGTAGCAGGCACCGGACGGACTGGCCGTAATTTTACGAACATTGGAATCATGCTGACAGGGGCTGGTCTATATCGAAGTCTATTTCAACTGCGAATCGGCTGACCGAATTTTCCGCTGGGTCGTGTCCTTTAAACCGGGATCGCTGAAAGGGGGTGCCCGGAACGGGGAATGCGTAGAAGCTGAGCGGGAGATTGAAACCGCCGGCGATCCTGCAGGACAACCGGGGGATCAGTGCCGGACGCCAGGGGCCGGTGTCTGATTATTCTTCAGAAAGGCCGGAGCGGAGCGGGCGATGCTTTGCTGACGGCAGCCGGTGAGGGGCTTTGCAGCAGCACCTGCGGCGTATTTTTTGACCAAAAGGCCGATTCCGGCCGCATAAAGTAGCCGTTACTGTGTAAACTTTGCGTACACGGAGCGGTCCGGGGATGGTTGAAAGGGCATTGAAACGCATCAGGTATATGCTACGTTGCGCATTGTGAATGTAAACACTCCGGATTTCCGGGGAATGCGGAAGCAGACGTATAGTAGGTAACTCACGATTTAATTGGGATAGATGATGATGAAGAAGACGTTGACGGCAGTGACGGCGATGGCCGTGGTGGTTCCATTGCTCAGTGGAGCTGAAACAGAGCGGGTTGAGGTTAAGCTTGATCCGGGGAAAGTCCGGAATATCGGAGGTGTATCGGTTTTTGACCGGAATCAGTTTATTACGATTCACGAAGGGTTCGGCTCGACGGACCTTGAAGATGCCGATCTGAAATACATTGAAGAGGTGCTGGAAGCCAATTACGGCCGTGACGGCGGTCTGATCTCGTGGATGGCGGAGGATCTTCCGGCTGATCCGGATAATCCGGATATGCCGGATGTAAGCCGGCTCAAGGCTTTGTTTAAAAAGAAATTCCGCGATGAATATGCCGGGCGGAGGATGAATCCCTCAAATATGGAGAAGGTGATTCTGTGCACTCACCCGGAAATCATGCACGGGCATGCAGGCAATACCTCGACACCGTGGGGACCGAAAACGCCGGAAGCGACGGCGGAATTCACTGCTCAGTTTCTGAAACACGCCTTTTCCGATGCCGAACGGCCGAAGATTCTTGAGGTGTATAATGAACCTTTTGTGAAAGCTAAAAAAATTCCATGTACTATTGAAGAGATGTGTGAACAGCACAATGTAGTGGCCCGCCGGGTGAAAGAACTGAATCCGGATGTGATGGTCGGCGGCTATTCGGCGGCCTGGGTGGAGGTTGAGAGCCGGAATTTTGACCACTGGAACGGCTGGCAGAAAACATTTATGGATATTGCCGGGGAAAACATGGATTTCTGGTCATATCATATTTATGACGGGGTCAATGTGCAGGGCACTCCCCGCAATCGGACGGGCAGCAATTCCGAGGCGATCATGGATCTGATCGATACCTACAGCCACATAAAGTTCGGTGTGGCCAAACCGATTATGATTACTGAGTACGGCAAGATTCCGGAAGGGAATATGAATACCATGCCCTACAGCGCGGAGCGGTCGGCCGGTATGCTCTATTCGGCGATGGGGCAGCTGATGACCTATATGGATCATCCGGACCGTCTTATGCGCACCATTCCGTTTTTTCTGGGTAAAGCCACCTGGACCTACGATATGACGGAGAATCCGGTGCCCGGCGAGGCCAACCCGTTTCTGCTTTGGCGCAGATTGGCCGATGGTTCATTTGCGGAAACCGATTTGACGCTGTTCTACTATTTTTGGAAAGGGGTCAACGGGGAATGGCGCCAGAGCAGTTCCTCCAATCCGGATGTGCGGGTGCATATGCTGGCCGACGGCAATCGGCTGAATGTTATTCTTATGAATCTGGACGAAGATTCGAAACAGGTCGGTCTTTCGGGGTTGAGCGGTCTGATTCCGGAACGTGTCATGATCCGTTCGCTGACGACCAACTGTGAACGGCCGATTCTCGGCGAGCATCCTGTAAGTGCCATTCCTTCGAGCCTCGATATGGAAGAGGGTGATGTGGTGATGCTGATGATTGATCTGAAGGAGCCGCTTCGGACAAATGGTCAGGTTCGCGAACATCGTGTTTATGCAACAGATTATCTGCAGGATATAGAAGCCGGAAAGAAGGTCAGGTTTACATTCCGGGATGTTCCGACCGGAAAAGGAACGGCCGTACTGCGTCTTTCGCCGGGACGGGAGCTGGGAAAACAGCCGCTGCCTTCGACCATTTCGCTGAATGGAACAGAACTGGAAATTCCGACCAACTGGGCGGGGGATGATCAGGAGGGGCGGGCCAACTTTTTCGGTATGGTTGAGTTCCGTGTGCCGATGGAGGCCCTGAAGAAAACCAGTGTGCTGGAAATGATCTATCCGGATACCGGCGGGAAAGTGGCCTGTGCGGTTCTGCAGGTGAATTTGAATAACTGATATTGAAATTACGGGAAACAGAAAATGGAAGAGAAAGAGAAAACACGTCCGGAAGTGGTATCGGATTTCTGCAGGCGTCTCAGCGCCGGTGGCCGTATTCTTGAAGACCCTGATTATAATATCTGGGGCTGTGCTCCGATATACGGTCCGGATGGAAAAGTGCATGTTTTTTATTCACGTTGGAAAAATGATGCCGGGCACGAAGGGTGGCTTACGGTCAGTGAAATTGCACATGCTGTGGCCGATGAGCCGGCCGGGTCGTATACAACAGTGGATGTAGCGCTGACCGGCCGCGGCGGCGAGTGGTGGGATTCCATGACGATTCACAATCCGACCATCCATAAAGTCGGTAATAAATATGCGTTGTTCTACATGGGAAATTCCGACGGTACGGTAATGACTAAACGTGTGGGGGTGGCGACCTCCGATTCACTGTATGGTCCCTGGAAGCGTTGCGACGAGCCGCTGATTCTGCCTTCGGAGGATCCTCAGGCCTGGAACTCGGTATGTACGTCCAATCCTGCATTTCTTCAGCATCCGAACGGGGAATTCTGGCTCTATTATAAATCCTGGCGTGTTGCCGACTGGCAGCGGGATCTGGATACCGGCGACTGGCGTAATTCCAATCGTCAGTACGGTCTGGCGGTTTCTAAAAATCTGGAAGGTCCGTATGTGAAGCAGGGGGAGGATGCTCTGATTAATCTTCGGGAAAAGGTTCAGGATGCGCAGAGTGAGGATGCCTATATCTGGCATGAAGACGGGACGTTCAGAATGATTATGCGGGATATGGGATTCTGGAATCATGAATACGGATTGCTTTTTGAATCTGACGACGGACTGAAGTGGGGTGATCCTCAGATTGCGTACTGGGATGCCTTCCGTTATTTCGACGAACCGGGCACCGGCGCCTGGGGTGAAGGTCGGTTTGAACGACCGCAGCTGCTGATGAAAGACGGCCGGCCGGAATATCTTTTCGGGGCTTATCGTGGCGGAAAATACGGTACCTCTACCGGGGTTGTGCTGAAACTGAATTAACCGGAACATATTTATGAACTGTAGAAAAATCGTTTCATTGAACGGCGATTGGAAATTTATTAAAGAGGATATTTCCGGAGCGGAGGCGGCGGCTTTTGATGATGCTTCGTGGCGTACTGTGAAAGTGCCGCATGACTGGAGTGTTGAGGAGTCGTTTTCGGAAAAATGGGAAGGCGCAACCGGTTATCTCCCGGGCGGTATCGGCTGGTACCGTAAAACATTCCAGGCTCTGGACAGGGAGGTGACCTATCTCCATTTTGATGGGATCTATAACAATGCGACGGTGTATCTTAACGGAGAGAAGCTGGGCGACCACCCGTATGGTTATTCGCCGTTTTATTATGATATTTCCGATAAGGTGAAAAGCGGTGGAAACGTGCTTGCTGTTCGGGTTGATCATTCGCGTTATTGTGACAGTCGCTGGTATACCGGTTCAGGCATTTATCGCAGTGCCGAACTGATCGGCACCTCCGGAACGCATATTCCGGTTTGGGGCACCTTCATCACTACGCCCGAAGTGCTGGAGGATCGGGCAACGGTCCGGGTGCAGGTGGAGATTTGTGAACCGGTCGGGGCTGTGCTGACTACGGCCATTCTGGATCCTGATGGCGAGCGTGTGGCGGAAGTTTCTGCGCAGGCGGAGGCGAGCACCATTCAGACGTTGGAAATTTCCAATCCCCGTAAATGGGATGTTGAATGTCCCAATCTTTATACGGCGGTAACAACGGTTTCCAGAGATGGAAAAGAAGTCGATGAAACCACTACGCTATTCGGTATCCGTTCTATCCGGTTTGATGCGGATGAAGGATTTTTTCTGAATGGAAAGAATATGAAGATCAAAGGCGTATGCCTGCATCACGATGGAGGGTGCGTGGGTGCCGCTGTGCCGAAGGATGTCTGGCGGCGGCGTTTTGAAACACTGAAACGGGGGGATGTAATGCGATTCGAATTGCGCATAATCCGGGCTCCAGTGAATTCCTTGATCTCTGCGATGAAATGGGTTTTCTGGTACAGGATGAATTTTTTGATGAATGGGATAATCCCAAGGATAAACGCCGGAATCAGAATGAGCAGCATGATGATTATATCTCCAGAGGATACTGCGAGCATTTTCAGCAATGGGCGGAAACGGACCTGAAAGCGGTCATTCGTGCGCATCGGAATCATCCTTCCATATTCCAGTGGAGTATCGGTAATGAAATTGAGTGGACCTATCCGCGCAATGCCGAGGCCACCGGTTTCTTCAATATGGGTTGGGAAGGGAATTATTTCTGGGAGCTTCCTCCGAATTCCATTGAAGAGATAAAACGGTTGCTGAACGAGTTGCCGCGCGGTGAATATGATGTCGGCGAAACCGCTCAGAAACTGGCGAAATGGACCCGGGAGATGGATACGAGCCGCCCGGTCATTGCCAACTGTATTCTTCCTTCGTCCAGTTATGAATCGGGCTATGCCGATGCGCTGGACGTGATCGGTTTCAGTTATCGCCGCGTCATGTATGATTACGGGCATGAGCATTATCCGGATCTTCCATTGATGGGGACGGAAAACCTGGGTCAGTGGCATGAGTGGAAGGCGATTGAAGAGCGTCCGTTTGTTCCCGGCACCTTTCTTTGGACCGGCATCGACTATATGGGTGAAGTAAACGGACAGTGGCCCAAAAATACGCTGGATTCCGGTCTGCTGGATCGTGCGGGTTTTGAGAAGGGCTCTTTTCATATGATGAAGACGCTGTGGTGTGATGAGCCGCATGTGCATCTGACTACCCAGACACTGGAAAAGTCGCCGTATGTTTTTGATGCGTCGACCGGATTCATCGGTGAAGAGGATTCCGAGGCCTGGAAGCAGAAACTCTGGATCTGGCATGATGTGAATACCCATTGGAATTATACCGAGGGTGAAATGATCGCCGTTGAGGTGTATTCCAACTGTGAATCGGTGGAACTGTTTCTTAACGGGGAGTCGATGGGTAAAAAGAAGCTGTCTGATTTTGAAGATCATATCTACAAATGGGCGGTTCCGTATAAGCCGGGCAAACTCGAAGCGTGTGCGGAGGGGGCATCGGATCAGCTGGAGACCGCGGGTGTTCCTGCCGCGGTTCAGCTTTGTGCCGATGGAATGCATGTGATTGCCCAGCTGGTTGATGAGTCGGGGGTACCGGTGAAATCCGAGGAACGGGAGATTTCGTTTGTTGTTGAAGGCGGCAGGATGCTCGGTGTGGATAATGGTTCGCCGTTCAGTATACAGGATTATCAGTCGGACCGTATAACCACCGCGAAAGGACGCTGTCTGCTGGTGGTGGAGAGGGGTTGTAAAGTTTCGGCGGCCGCAGATGGGCTCGCCGGGGCGGCTGTGGAGATGGAGTAATGTCGATCTCTTTTAAGGATGCCCGCCGGAAGCGGACCGGTCTAACGCATCTCCGCCGGCTTGGGGGCTTTGTGTCCGGCCTGATGATTGTGTCGGTGTATGCAGCGTCTATGGAGCTGGTATCGTTCAATGAAGGTGCAGGGCTTTCATCGATAGAGTTTACGGATACCGCGGTTTCAAATCGGTATGGAGATACACTCGAAATTTATACCGGCGGAAACGATGAATGGCCGAGCGTAACGTTCAGGGCGGAGAACGGACCCTGGAACCTTACGGGGTATTCCACGGTTAAAGCCGATTTTACAAATCTGGGAAGTGCACCGATCTATCTGGGAATCCGGCTGGACAGTGCATCGGCATCGGAAATCGAAACGCCTCAGTATGCACAGGGGTTTGAGCGGCTGGAGCCCGCAGAAACACGGACCATCAGTGTTCGGCTGAGTACGGAGGACTGGGTGTTTTCCAAGCCGCTGGAACTGGTGGGGATGCGCCGTCCGCCGGGCGTTGAGCTGATGGATCTGGTGAATATCGAGCGGATTCAGATTTTTGCCGGACATGTTCATGAACCTTCGTGGTTTGCGGTATCCAATATCCGGGCAGAAGGTGCGGTGAAGCGGGTGGATCCGGATGGATATCTGCCTTTTGTTGATACTTACGGGCAGTACAGGCATCGTGACTGGGAAGATAAAATCCGGTCGGATGCCGATTTTGAACAGCGCCGGCGTGCGGAGGAAAAGGATCTGGAAGCTCATCCCGGGCGTTCAGACCTCGGAATGTTCGGGGGGTGGAAAAACGGGCCGCAGCTGGAGGGTACCGGTTTTTTCCGGGTGGAAAAAGTAGATGGAAAATGGTGGCTGGTGGATCCCGAAGGCTATCTTTTCTGGTCGACCGGTCCGACGTGTATGAATCCGGATTTCGGCTATACCGGTACTGAATTCCGAGAGGCGTATTTTGAAAGCCTTCCGGCAGGCGGGGAATTCGAATCGTTCTACCAGGACTGCACCTGGGCGCCACACGGTTTTTATAAGGATAAAATTCCGTTTAAAATCCTGCAGTTTTATAAACTGAATCTGTATCGGAAATACGGCGAAGACTGGATGGCGCAGTTTATCGATCTCGCGCATCGGCGACTGAAAAGCTGGAATATGAACACGGTGGCCAACTGGGCGCTTCCGGAAGTGTACCGGGTACAGCGTACGGCCTATGTGGCGAATTTTTTCATACGCGGCAATCGGGAGCTGGACGGCTCCCGCGGGTACTGGGGAAAGTTTCATGATGTGTTTGATCCTTCATTCCGTGCGGTGATTCAGTCCAATCTGGCTGTTTTGGCTGAAGAAGCGGCAGATCCGTGGTGTATCGGATTTTATGTGGATAATGAACTTTCCTGGGGCTATGACGGGATGTCGCTGGCCATTGAAACCCTTTCCTGTCCGGCGGATCAGCCGGCGAAACAGGAATTTATCGCGGATCTGAAGCGCAAATATGGACGTATTGAACAGCTTAATCTTGCCTGGGGAACGGCCTATACATCCTGGACGGCTTTGCAGGAATCGACGGAAGCGCCGGATCCGGTACGGGCCGGGGAGGATTTGAGGCGGTTTTATGCGAAGACGGCGGAGACCTATTTCAGAACGATTCGGGAGGAGCTCAGAAAAGCGGCGCCCAACCATCTTTATCTCGGATGTCGTTTTGCATGGGTGAATGATACCGTTGCGGTTGCGGCTTCCCGGTATTGCGATGTCGTCAGTTATAATAAGTATGAGCACAGTATCCGCAGTATGCGACTGCCGCACTTTATCGACCGTCCGATGATGATTGGTGAATACCATTTCGGGTCTACTGAACGGGGGCATTTTCATCCCGGCCTGAAAGAAGCGGATACGCATGCGGGCCGTGCGGAAAAATTTAAAGATTATGTGTACAGCGCACTCGATAATCCGCAGATGGTCGGTGTTCACTGGTTCCAGTATGTGGATGAGCATATCGCCGGGCGCGCGGATGGGGAAAACTATAACGTTGGGCTCGTGGATATCTGCGATACTCCGTATGTTGAAATGGTAGAAGCCATGCGGGAGGTCGGAGCCGGTATGTATGAGTATAGAAAAGGGAAAAGAGATTAATCATGTCTGAAAAAAATAAGCACGAGAATGAAGAACAGCCGCAAATCAAGCCGGAGGATAAAATCCCGCTGCTTCAAAAGATAGCCTATTCCATGGGGGTGGTTTCTGATCACTATGCGAATGTCTGTCTTGCCTGGATTTTTCTGACGCCTTTTTTCGTCGATTTTCTGGGGCTGGGAGCAACGGTGGTGGGTCTGGCTTTGGGGGCGGCCCGTTGCTGGGATGCCTTTACGGATCCGCTTGTCGGACGGATTTCCGACCGGACCAAAAGCCGGTTCGGTCGGCGGAAACCGTATATTTTTGTCGGGGCTATTCTGACGGGACTGATGTTTCCGCTGATCTGGCTGGTCCCTGAGAGCTGGTCAACGGCGGCGATTACTGCATATCTTTTTGTGGCGCTGATGATTTTCTTCTCCGTCTACTCCATTTTTTCAGTGCCTTACGAAGCTTTGGGGGCGGAGCTGACGCCGGATTACAGTGAACGTAGCTGGATTTTTATTGTCCGGAAATATGTCCAGGAGCTTTTCAACCTCGGCATTGTCTGGGTGTTTCCGCTGGCGATGTGGCTGGGTAAACGGGTCGGCGGAGAGATTAACGGGGTGCGTTCCATCAGCTGGGTTATCGGCGGAGTGATTATTGTGGCGGGGATTCTTCCGGCTATCTTCAATAAGGAACGGTATAAAGATATTGCGACAAAAGAAGGCTCCGGAAGTTTTAAAGAAGGTCTTACGGCACTCATCAGAAACAAGCCGCTGCTGATTGTGATCGGTGTGATTGCAACCTATCTTTTTGCCATTATGGCAACAGCCAATCTGGCCTATTTTGTGAATGTCTACTACATCTATGAGGGTGATGTGGTGAAAGGTGCCGCACTTGGCGGTATTGACGGAACACTGCGTCTCGGTTTTGCACTGACCACGGCCTGGGTCATCGGACTGATTGGAAACCGGGTGGATAAACACAAAATTATGCTCGCATCCTGTGCCATCCTGCTGGTGGCTTTTGTCGGAATGTATTTTACCACAATTACCGGCCGTCCTTGGCTTGCGCTTTCAATGAAGCCGCTGGTAGCCATCGGTGAATGCGGTTTCTGGGTGCTGATTCTTTCGATGCGGGCCGATGTCTGTGACTGGGATGAATATAAAACCGGCACGCGCAGTGAAGGGCTGATTGCCGCTATTGCGAACTGGTGCAATAAAATCGCCATGACGTTGGCGATTGTCATTTCCGGTTGGAATCTGGAGCATATTGTTAAGTTTGACAGTAAACTGGACGAAGCCGTTAAAACCGAAATCGTTGCTCAGGCGGAAGCGGAATACGCGGAAATGACGGAAGCGGAAAAGCTTGAAGCCGGCGGAGGCGAAAAACCGATTTCGCTTGAAGTATATACGGATATACTTGAACGTAAGAAAGTGATGGAAAACCTGGAACCGGGAACCATGAAACGGCTGCGTATATTCTACTCGCTGCCGCAGGCCGGAGCATTGATTCTGTGTCTGATCATGCTGAGCCGTTATCCGCTCACCCGGAAAAAGATGGAGGAGATTCGAGCGGAGCTCGAAGCGCGGCGCGGTGTGGCCGCTGTCGAATAAATCCGGGATAAATCCTGCCGGTTTAAAGGGCGTGCCGATTGGGCTTTCCGGAAGGCTCATATCGGTTGCGCCCTTTTTTAATGAGATCATTAACATTTTCTGTCCTTTTACATCTGTGCCCGGCGTTGAATGCATAAGATGAGTGAGGAGCTGAAGCATGAAAAGAGTACTGTTTGGGGTGATGGCTGCATCTGCGGGGTTGACGGTTGCCGCGGAATACAAAGCTGAATGGTCGGATCTGAACCGCTATCCGCAGGCGGAATGGATCAGCAAGGCGAAGTTCGGGCTGTACTGGCATTGGAATTATAATTCGATTGCCGGTTTCAACGGCTGGTACGGACGGAATATGTATAACGGTCCGGACGGGTATGTTTTTAAATACCATAAGGAAAAACACGGAGATCCGGCAGCGTTCGGCTACAAGGATTTTGCGCCGTTGTTTACGGCTGAAAAATTCAGTGCAAAACAGTGGGTGGATGATGCCGAGCGGATTGGTGCGAAGTTTATTGTCGGTATGGCGGTACACCACGACGGATTTGATCTGTATGATTCAAGCTATACCCCCTGGAATTCGGTGGATAAACCTCCGCATATCGATGTGATCGGTGAGCTGGCGAAAGAGGCCCGGAAAAAAGGGTTCAAATTCGGGGCAACGTCCCATCTGGCCTGGAACTGGACCTATTTCAGTTCTTTTATGTATCCGGACAAATATGACGCGAAGAAGGCACCGGAGCTTTACAATATTCATGATCCTGAAAAGGGACCGAGTGAAGCCTGGGTGAAGGAATGGTATGCGCGGACGACCGAGCTGATCGATAAATATAAACTTGATTTTCTCTGGTTTGATTTCGGAACGATGGACAAAGGGTTCAGTGATCAGTATACCGCAAAGCTTACCGCGCATTATTATAATAAATCGGTGGAGTGGGGAAAAACCGTGGCGCTGGCTACCAAGGTCGGTTTTGAAAACCGCAAGAGCCAGGTTCATGATGTGGAACACGGGAAATTCGGATACATCCGCTATCCGCAATGGATGTCGGACAGTACCCTGAACAAAGGCTGGTTCTATATGGGTGCCGAAGAGGATCCTAAACAGATAACCGGCGAATTCTGGCTGTATCAGCTTATCGATATCGTCTCCAAAAACGGCACGTTACTGCTGAATATCGGCCCGAAGGCGGATGGCTCATGGAAAGAAGAGTGGAAGCAGGAGCTTTTCCGGATGGGGGACTGGCTGAAACTGAACGGTGAAGCGGTGTACGGAACGAAACCGTGGCATCGCTACGGCGAAGGTCCGACGCATGACGGCGATGCGGAGCATTACAATCTCGGCCGGAACCTGACCAAAGACGATGTGCGGTTTACGCGTAAAGAGAACGCACTTTATGCCACGGTTTGCGGTTGGCGGGGTGAGCCGATCAACATTCGTTCGCTTGGCCGGAAAGAGCTGCCGGGACTTGAAATTTCAACCATTTCCATGCTGGGTTCTCCTGATCGGATAAAATGGGAACTGAAGGATGATGCTCTGAGCGTTTCCTTTCCTGAAAAACCGCCGTGCGAATATGCCTATGTTTTTAAGATCGAAGGCAAAGGACTGTTCCCGGAACGGGCTCCGGAATATCTGCCGGTTCATGTTGAGCCGCCGAAAGAAAAAGTTGCGGCACTGCGGATCAGTCTTCCGGGAGATCATCAGCAGCTTTCGGTTGCTGAGGTTGTGGCGGTCGGACGCTCAGACTGGGCTAAAATCAATCGGGTGCCGGAAGCTGAAATTACGATGTCTTCGTGCGAAACCGACCCCATGCTTGCGGCGGATCTGAATATGAACGGCCATCCGAACATGCATTCCGTGGCCCGTTCTGAAACTGAAACCGATCCGTGGATGCTGGTGACCCTTCCTGAGCCGATGAATATTCTGGATCTGGAAATTCTCGGCGGTATGGAACATTGGGATGAATTTGCCAAAGAGGGGAAAATTGAAGCACTGGATGCCGCTGGAAAGGTGATTCATTCCTGGCGTGTGAAAGAATGCCTTGAAGAACAGAAGGCCGAGACGGAATATCTGGGATTGTCCGGCTGATCTAGGCTTGCAGCAGATGGGGAGCAGCGGGTGAATTTCGGGTGAATGCTTCAGCGGTTCCGGTCTGCATATCGCTCAGCTGTCGGGCTTTTCCTGTGTGACATTTTTTGATGGGAATGGCTCCCGGTCGCTCATACCAGGCATGGCTGGCCGGTACGACGAAGCGGTCGGTGCTGTGCACAATGACGATATTGGCAAACGAGTTGCCTTTTGCGGTTTCCTGATGGGGTACGTCGGCGGGCATGATGCAGATTTCTCCTTCATTCAGCATGAAGGTTTCTTCGCCGCATCGAAAATGATTTTTACCGGATAGTTGAATGAAGATTTCCGGGAATGCATGGAGCAGGCTTTGGGGAGATGCACCATGGGGAATGTCTGGATGCTGAAAACAGTCGACAGAACTTCACGGGCCTCTTTTGTCAGAAGGGCCGGGGGTGTCGAATGTGCGCGTTGAAATCATGATGTAATAATAGTACTGAAACATAAAAAGGCAGCGGATTTATTTGCTGGCGAATGGAGTGGGATTTGGGGAATCTGTCAGTTTTGAAAAACCACCGAATACACTGACAGACATAGGGCAAGGAAACTTTTCCACGTATTCGGTGCCTTCCGTGGTTGGTCAGAATTCTTTAAGGGGATGAACATGAAGTTGAATAGACGTACAGGATTGAAGGCCGGACTGGCTGCCGGGGCGGCCATTAATTTTATTCCGCAGCCGAACGACCGGATTAACCGGCATGTGTTGGAGCGGCGGTAATTTTTTAGTGGACGCTGATGGGTCTTGAACGGGATCCGCATGTAAACATTGTTGCGTTTGCTGATGTTGATCAAAGCGATCGGGTGAAGGAGATGATTAAGAATTACGCAGACAAACCGCTCTATGTTGATTTCCGCGTTATGCTGGATAAGCATCCGGAGATCGATGCGGTGGTTGTATCGACTCCGGATCATACCCATCATTATATCGCTGCAACCTGCATGAAAGCAGGCAAGCATGTGTATGTGCAGAAACCGCTGGCGCATAATATTGCCGAGGTATGCGATTTTATGCGTCTTGAAAAAGAAACCGGCGTGGTTTGTCAGATGGGTAATCAGGGGCATTCGGGCATCGGTATAAAAATATTGGAACGGTGGGTGGGCGCGGGATGCCTTGGAGAGATTCGGGAGGTGCACAGCCTGGTGCAGGCAGGTGAGAAGTGTCGCCGATAAGCGGCCTGCAACGGAACCGGTTCCGGAAACTCTGGACTGGAATAAGTGGTTAGGCCCGCTGCAGACCGTGGATTACAGCCCGGCTTATCTTCCGGGTTATTGGTGCAGCTGGTTTGAATCCGGCACCGGAACTCTGGGTGACTGGTTCTGCCATAATGCCGATGCGCCCTATGCGATTCTCGGGCTCGACTGCCCGACTTCGGTTGAGATTGAAAGTGCGGGAAAGAAAAAACTTTTGTTTCCTGGTCACTCAAAGGTGATATTTACATTCCCGTATGCAGGGTGAGAATTGAAGTTGAACTGGTATTCCGGGAAAATTTTTTCGCCGCCGGTTCCTGAAGGAATGGAAAAGGATGACCGTTTTGAAGATCCGTAGGGTGGAACGATGATTGTAGGTTCCGATGCCGCCGCGCTTACAAAAAGCCACGCGAAGCCATGCATTGGGGCAATATTGCGCTGCACATCGGGCGGAATCTTAAAATCGATCCCGTTAAACGAACGGTTATCGGTGATGAAGAGGCTGCTGAATTAATGCGCTGGCCGGCTCTCCGTGACGGCTGGAGCATTTAATACAATTTACTAAAACATTCCGGTCTTAATGACAGCGTTATTCCGCGCAGAGACGCTGAGAGCGCGGAGCCGTTTATGTCTGAATTTCTCTGCGGCCTCAGCGCCTTTGCGCGGGATCAAATTTATGCCGGATAGTTTTAACGTTTGGTATAACCGGTTAGGTTTCGAATATTCTGAAATCTGCGTTTCGTTCAAAAACAGAGAATCGGTCATAAATGAGATCGATAACATTTTTGCTTCATACTGTCCTTTTGGTTAGGTTATTGGCGTTTGTTTCTTAAAATACCGGGATCTGATGCTGATTATGAAAAAAGGGTATCTCATAAAAACAGCCGCCGGCGTGGCAGAGGATTATAACCGAACTTTTCCGGGCGTGGCACATTCTGTATTTTTTTGCGTTCCGGGATGTCGTTTGGGGAACCGCGGCATGATTGCCGTAGGGTCGATCAGACTATGAGTGATGTGCGATTCCGGTATTTTACGGTTATTCTGCTTCTAATGCGGATGGTCTGTTCTGCAGACACACCGATGACTTCTATTTCTGAAATCCGGAGCATGATGCCGGGTGAGGTGGATGGCAGCTCAATCACTGCCGAGGTTGAGGGGCAGGTACTTGCGCTGCCTTTATTCTACGGCATCTTTCTCTATGACGGAACAAACGGGATTTATGTTTCTCATAAACCGGTTCCCGAGTTTGCGGACAGGCTGAAGCCCGGGGACTGGATCCGGGTGAAAGGAATTGTTGAACCCGGTGGTTTCAGTCCTGCAATTATTGCGGATCAGATTGAAATGGTTGATCATCGACCTCTGCCGAAACCAATGGCGTATATACCGGATAAGATGCGTCTGGCAGAAATGGATTGCCAGTGGGTATTTGTCGCTGGACGCCTGATTGAGGTTTCGATAGCTGAAAACGGGCTCGATGCAATGGTGAATATTGAAGCCGGTGAAACCCTGTATTCCGTACAGGTGCCGTATTCCAGAGCCGGGGTTGAACGTCTGCATGAGATGATGTATCGCGAAGTTGAGCTCAATGCGGTTGTCGGTATTCGGTACAATAGCCGGAAACAGGCGGTCGGGAGGGCGTTCATCGCCAATTCCATTGATGACATCATCGCTGTCGATCATCCGGATTCCGAAAAAGATCCTGTTGAAGTTTCCCTATCCGAACTGATGTGTAAGGAGACGCCATCGTATGGTCTTCTGAAAATAAGGGGTGTGGTAACCGGCGTTTTCGGGAATGAACTTTTTCTGCGGGGAGATGCGGCAGGACTTCGTGTTCAGACCGCCAAACCGGCAGCGGTTGAGCCTGGAGATGATGTTGAAGTTATCGGCTATGTCTGGCCGCAGCCGATCAGCCCGGCGTTCCGGGCGTTGAAGGTAGAGCGGTTGCGGCGGCTGCCGCCGCCGGACCCCCAGGTAGTGCATCTTGGGGCCGTCCCTGATGAAGCGTTGAATTATGATCTGATCGAGCTCCATGCCGAGCTTGTCGATATCGGAAAGCAGTTTTCGGAGGGGGGCGCAGAACAGCAGATTCTGTTGTGCAGGTCCGGACCGCACCGCTTTGAAGCGCGGCTTCCGGTCGGAGAAAAGGCGGGGGACGGCATTTCGGCCGGTGCAGAGCTGATGTTAACCGGAAATGCACATTTACTGCTGAATCCGCATACACAGGGTATACTCAAAATAACCGGGTTCTGGCTGCAGCTCCGCGGTTCAGAGGATATTCAGCTGCAGCAGGCTGCTCCATGGTGGACGCCCGAAAGGATGATGTGGGTATTTTCCGTATTACTCGGGGTAATCTTTCTGTTTCTCGGATGGCTGGTTCTTCTGCGGAAGACCATTCGACGGCAGACCGGGATCATTAAAGAGAAAGTAGAGCGGGAAGCGGTGCTTGAGGAGCGTCAGCGCATTGCACGTGAACTGCATGATAATCTGGAGCAGGGGCTTGGAGGGATCGCCATACAGCTTCAGAACTGTCGTATGCAGAATGCGCTTATCTCGGAAAAACCGAAGGCGGATGTTCCTGAAGATTTAAAAAAAGACATACAGAAAACGGACCGGGCGATTTCCGTTGCCCAGCATATGCTCGCGCATTGCAGTAAAGAGTCGAGGGCGGCGATTCTCGACCTGCGCGGTGTTGCGCTGCAGCGTAAGGCGCTGGCGGATCTGGTCAAAGAGGCATTGGCGCCGGTTGCGGAAGAGTGCGGAGCCAGGCTGGAAATGACGGTCAGCGGAAACCCGATTCAGTTATCGCGCAGGGTTGAGCGCCATCTTATGCTGATTGCTAAAGAGGCCGGGTCAAATGCCGCCCGGCACGCAGCTCCGAAAATTCTGAAGGTCGGATTGCGGTATGAGCCGGGAAGAGTTGTTCTGACGGTTCGGGATGATGGGTGCGGCTTTAATCCGTCCTCTCCGGAAAAGGAGGGGCACTTCGGCTTGATAGGGATGCAGGAGCGCGCCGTAAAAATAAATGGAACCTTCCGCATAACGAGTACTCCGGGTGAAGGTACAGAGGTACGTGTTGAGGTATCCGGCCCGCAGGAGGAACAGCAATGATAAGGGTAATGATAGTTGATGATAATGCAATTGTCCGCATGGGTTTATGTGAAGCACTGGCCTTGAAGCCGGACCTGGAAGCGGCTGGCACAGCCGCGTCCAGTGCAGAGGCTATTGAAGTTTTCCGGTCAGAGCGCCCGGATGTAGTAACGATGGATTATCAGCTTCCCGATGGCAACGGCATTGATTGCACACGACAGATTCTGGAGGAATTTCCTGACGCCCGGGTATTGATCCTTTCTGCGTTCAGTGCGGAGGAGGATATCTGGAATGCGGTTCAGGCCGGGGCAAAAGGCTATTTAACCAAAGCGGCGGGCGAGGTTGAGGAGATCGTGGATGCCATTCACGAAGTGGCTTCCGGCGGAAGTTTTTTCCCAGCGGAAATTATGCTCAAGCTGGAGCATCGAAGAAATCTGCGGGAACTCACCCCGCGTGAAAAGGAAGCGCTTCGTCTGCTGGTCCGGGGAAAAACGAATAAGGAAATTGCCCATGAACTCGGTATTTCCATTGATTCCGTGAAGCAGCACATCACCAATCTGCGGGTGAAACTTGATGCTGCTGACCGTACTCAGGCGGCGGTGGAGGCGATCCGACGGGGCATTATTCAGCTGGAAGAATAAGTGGAGACTCCGGGAGCTCAGGACTTTGGACGCGGCCGGGGCATCTCTTTTAGGGGGGTAGTCGATGGCCGGATTTTAAAGGATTCTGTGTATTTCATAGGATAAGTCAGGAGAAGCATGATGAGAGGGATCTCTCGTAAAGGATTTTTAAAAACGGCTGTTCTTGCGGGGGGCGCCATCGGGTTTCCCGCGGTTGTTCCGTCTGCCGTGCTCGGGAAAAACGGCAGTGTTTCGCCGAGTAACCGGATTACGGTCGGGCTGATTGGCTGCGGCCGGCGCAGCGGTGTCGGCGGCGAATACAACATGGTCAGGCAGTCAAAGCTGCTGGCGGTATGTGATCCGGTAAAATGGCGTCGTGAAGCCAGTGCCGCGGAGTGGAACGTTCCTGATGCCCATAACGATTTCAGAGATGTTCTCGCACGGGATGATATTGATGCGGTCCACATTGTAACACCGGATCACTGGCACGTACCGATAGCACTGATGGCCGCGCGGGCCGGCAAGGATATGTATGTGGAAAAGCCGCTGAGTCTCTGTATCGGTCAGAGCCTGGCGGCCCGGGAAATCACAGAAAAGCACGGCCGCGTTTTTCAGTACGGCACGCAGCAGCGTTCAATGCGCCATTTACGGATGGGCATCGAAATTGTGCTGAACGGGCATATCGGCAACGTGAAAGAGGTATATGTGTGGTGTCCGGGCGGGGCCAAAGGCGGTTCAGCGACCCCGGAACTTCCGGTGCCGGAAGGATTTGATTATGAACTCTGGACCGGTCCGGCACCGATGAAACCGTTCTGTGAAGACCGCTGCAGCCCGCACGGTCCGCCGAAGGCCACCTATTTCTGCTATGATTATTCCATCGGAATGCTGGGCGGCTGGGGCGCCCATCCGGTGGATCAATTGCAATGGTGGGCCGATGCTGAAAACAAGGGCATTCCGGTTGAATATAAAACGACCGGTTCCCTGCCGACGGAAGGGCTATTCAATACGGTGGTGACCTGGCAGATGGAAGCAACCTATGCCGACGGCACCAAACTTTATTTTATGGATTCAAAAACGGCGCGAGCGTCGCAGGAGATTCCCGGTATTGAAAAACTGAAGCAGTTTGGAAACTGTACGGTGTTTGTAGGTGAAGAGGGCTGGGTGGCGGTTTCGCGCGAGGGTATGCTGGCTTCAACCGAAGCGCTTCGGCGCAAGGCGAAAGATCCGGGGCCCCGTAAACTGCAGGAGAGCAGCTGGCATCCGATTGCTTTTGTGGATGCTATTCGTAACGGAACACAGCCCGTGTCATCTCTCGATTCAGCCATTCGTTCCGACATCATTTGTCACATGGGTGATCTTTGTGTTCGTACAGGGAAAACCCTGGGTTGGGACGCACAGAAGGAGATGGTGACCGGCTCGGCTGAGGCCGTAAAAATGATGCATCGGACGATGCGCGATCCCTGGACACTGTAATACCTTTCTAACGATGGAGATATGGATGAAAAATTTACTGGTCGCAGTATGTGCAGGTGCAGCAATGGCCTATGGCCATTCGGACTGGAAACCGAGTTTTGAAGAAAAGAAGGTCGTCACTGAGCAGGAGAAAAAACGGATTGCAGAGGCAGTACCGAAAAAGCCGATTGTGAAACCGAAAAAAGACCGCAACGTGCTGCTGTACAGCGCCACGGCCGGGGCGCGGCATTGGTCGATACCGATAGGTAAAATAGCCTTTGAACAAATGGCCGAGCAAAGCGGAGCTTTTGAGATCGTGATCAGCGATGATCCGGAAAATTTTAAACCGGAAAATCTGAAACAGTTCGACGTGGTGATTCTGATGAACAGCACGGGTAATTTTTTCATGCCGTGCACCCGTGGTGAAGATTCCATTCGCGATCAGTTTTCGGATGAAGAATGGGAGACGCTTAAAGCGCGCGACGCTCAGCTGATTGGAAATCTGGTTGAATATGTTCGTGAAGGCGGCGGACTGGTGGCAATGCATGCGGCAGCCGATGCGTATTACGGCAACCGGGATTACCGCAATATGATCGGTGGTACGTTTATGGGACATCCCTGGCATGGGAATCAGAAAGTAACGATTTGTATTGAGGATCCGGATCATCCGCTGATGAAAGCGGCGTTCGAAGGAAAAACGGAGATCAGCATAACCGAAGAAATTTTCCAGTATAATGAGCCCTATTCGCGTGAGTGCCTGCGTGTACTGATGACGCTGGATGTTGAGAAATCGGAGAAGCCCAAAGGTGAGATGAAACGGACCGATGGGGATTATGCGTTGGCCTGGATTCATGAAGAGGGTAAGGGCCGTGTTTTCTATACCGGTATCGGGCATAATTATGAGCACTACTGGAATCCGCAGATTTTGAAACATTACCTGGGGGGTATACAGTATGCGGCAGGCGATCTGGAAGCGGATGCAACACCGAGTGCAGAACTTTAATTCATATGGAGGAATAATCATGAGTTTGAATAAACGTAACTTTATAAAATTATCCGCAGCCGCCGGAGCTTCACTGCCGCTTTTCAGTATCGGAGCTTCTAAAACCGGAATGGAAGACCTTAGAGTCGGCTGTATCGGCATGGGCCGCATGATGTACTGGCATGTCAATGGATTTATGCAGCGCTGCAGGCTCGTGGCGGTTTGCGATGTCGACAAAACCCGTCGGGAAGCTGAGCGAGATCGGGTTAATGCGCATTATGGAAACAGGGAATGCGTGGCGTATAATGATTACCGGGAACTGCTGGCACGCGATGATATTGATGTTGTCTGCATCGCCACTCCGGATCACTGGCATGCCACCATCGTTATCGATGCCGCGCGCGCCGGAAAACATATCTATTGCGAAAAACCGCTGACGCACGATATCGATGAAGCCATCCGGGTGATGAAAGAAGTGAAAAAAGCCGGGGTGGTGCTTCAGACCGGGTCGCAGCAGCGGGGAATGAAAGAGTTCCGCGTGGCGGCCGAGCTTGTTCGCAATAATGTGGCCGGAAAAGTTCTGGAGATTAAGTCCGATTTCTGGGGTCCGGGCCGTCCGTTTGATCTTCCGGAAGAAGAGATGGAGCCCGGTCTGGATTGGAACCGCTGGTGTGGTCCGGGACCGCTGAATCATTATAATTCCAAATTGAGTCCGCGTGGGGTGCATGACTTTTTCCCGATGGGCTGGCGGAATACCGTTGTATACGGCGGCGGCGGAATCTGCGATATGGGAGCGCACCATCTCGACATAATCCAGCTGGCGCTGGATATGGATAAATCCGGTCCGGTAAAAGCGCTGCCACCGGCCGGCGGCGGAAACGGTTACGGTGCAAAACTGATCTATGAAGGCGGTCTTGAAGTCACCCGCGAAAAAGGGTTTATGGTGGATTTTATCTGTGAAAACGGACGTATTCAGGCGAGCCGGGGCAAATTCCGGTTCGAGCTCGACGGCAAAGTGATTCATAAGTTTTTAGAACCCTCCGACGGTTCACTGGCCCGTGAAGTGGTGCTGACCGAACGCGAATTTCTGGCCGACGCCAAGGTTAAACTTCCGGTACAGAAAAAGGGTGGTCATACCCAGAATTTCCTGGATGCAATTGTCAACGGTACACAGCCGATGGTGCCGGTGGAAGCGGGAGCCCGTTCCGCGATCTGCTGTCATCTGATGAATCTTTCCTACTATTACCAGCAGCCGATCCTCTGGGATCCGGAAAAACTGAAATTTTCCGATAGATCCTGTGATCCGGCCTGGCTGGCCGGTTCACGTCGGGACTATTTAAAAGCGTAATATCGAATGAAGCTGTATGGTCTCATTGCGGTCGTTACCGGGTTCTTCAGTCTGACCTGTATGTGCAGTCCAGGGGGTGAACCTGCAAAGGTTACGGTTCATCTTCTGGACGAACAGGTGCTCGGTGAAACATCAGAGCTGGATCGCAGTACTTTTTTTAATGTGCACAGCAGTTATACCGGTGTCGCATTAACGGCTGACGATCTGGAACAATTGAAGTCGCTGAACGTGGGGTTTGGTCGTGCTTTCGATGGGCCTTTCAGCGGTCATCAGAATGGAACGCCTTATCCGGAAACGGCAGTGATCAGGAAAAGGTCGTCGGGAGTTATTGCCAGGGCTAAGGCGGATCCGCTGTATGTCTATCGAACCACGCGGCGCATTATCACGGATGAGCCGGGAACCGTATTCAATATGCAGGATGATCCCGCAGAAATGGCACGGTATGCGGCGGATATTCTCGAGTATAATTATGAGGATGATTTCAGGCCTGATTTTTATTCCCCGATCTCTCTGCCTTTTGTAGCTGCCGGGAAATATGGCGGGGACCAGGCAGCTGTTCGGGAACGTATGACTCAGGTTATCGCCAGGATCGGTGAAGAAATCGATCGGCGCGGGCTTTCGACCCAGGTGATTGGTTATACGAGTGCCTGGCCGATGATGCATTACTGGGATTTCGGGCATTGGCATGGGCGGATGAAAATGTTTATGGATGTGGCCGGGGAGCATATTGACGCCATTGATTTTATTCTGATGGATGCAACGCAGTATGAAAAAGACGATAGCCGCAGAAGCGGCAGCCGGGTTGAGGCGCTGCTGGATTTAGTTGAAACGTATGGGGCCATGAAATGGGGAAAACCGAAACCTTTTGCCTTCAGTGAATTTGGTGATGTTTCCTCGGGCTGGCCGGAAGGGGATACCTATTCGCCGGCACGCAGTTCGGCGGAGCTGAATGCATACAACCATTTTCTTTTTTCCCTGCTTGGCCGGGAAGATCGGGTACTTATCGCAGTGCCGTTTATCACGACAAAAAGTCCGTGGTATTATAATAACCCTAACCATCAGTGGCAGCCGTATTCTGCCGATCTGTGGCGGCCGGATCCGGAAAGTATTGTGGAAGGAAAACCCTCCCGTTTTCTGGAAACTGAAAAGATGGAGTTTTACCGGTTGTGGCGGGATGTTAGGGGAAAGCGACGGTTTGCTGAGTCCAGTGATGCCGGCATATCTGTTTATGCCTTTGCTGAGGGAACGGATGCCTTTATCTGCCTGAACAGCTTTAAAGATGAACAACATACGGTTTTGCTGGAACTTTCGGACGGGTTGCCGGAAATAAGGTCTGTTGAATTAAAACGCATGTTTGTTCCGAAGCAGCAGGCTGTGCTGTACTCTAAAACGAAAATCGGTTCTCTGCCTGATCTCCTCAACATGAAGCCGCATGAAACGATCATTTTACATGTAAGCTATGCTGCTCCGCCGGCTTCGCAGCATCATGTGAAAACGCAGACGTATTACAGTGACAGTTATCTTCTGCCGATCTCTAAAAATAAACCGCTGACTCTGTGCATTCATAATGTGGAAGCAAACGATGAAACAACAGGAACACTGCGTGTGTCATTAGCGCGTGAACACGGGTTGTCGAAAAAGCCAACGCTGACTGTAAATGGTTACACTATTGATTTTCCTAACCAGTGGATGGGGGATGATCAGTCGAATCGTAAAGGCGGTTTCTTCGGTTCAATACCCGTTAATATTCCTGCCGGAATTATCCTTTCCGAAAATGAAATCACACTTACTTTTCCTGATGAGGGTGGACGGGTGAGTACTGTAGTTATGGATGTTCATAAACCAGAGGGGCCATCGATCGATGACAAATAGAGCAATCAACGGTAAACGATTTGTCGGAATAGGCATGCTGTCTGTACTTCTGTGCGGAGCGGCTGTTCAGAACGTACTTGCTGTGCCGGAAAAACCGCGCCTGCTGATTATGGCCGATATGGGGAATGAAACCGACGAAGAGCAGCAGATGATCCATATGCTGCTCTACTCCAATGAATTTGATCTGGAGGGGTTGATTGCCTGTTCCGGGTTGTATCTGCATTCAGGAATCGATAGTGAATTCCGCAGTAAAGTGCATCCGGAGCTGTTTACGAAACTCATCAATCAATATGCAAAGGTACGGCCGAATCTCGAGAAGCATGAAAGCGGCTGGCCTGCACCGGAATACCTGCACCGCATAGTTAAATCCGGAAGTACTGTTTTCGGAATCGATGCGGTGAAAGCAGGGCAGGGGAATGAAGGGTCAAGGCATATTGAATCAGTCATTCTGAAGAAGGATCCTCGCAAGCTTTATATTGTGGCCAATGCCGGAACCAATCCGCTGGCCCAGGCGCTGGTGGATCTGGACGCGAAGTATTCCGACGAGGAGATGAAGCGGCTTTGCGAACGGATCATTGTTTTTGAAAACGGAGCGCAGGATAACTGCGGGGCGTGGATCATGAGCCGCTATCCGCACATTGCGTGGCATCGGAGTAACCACCAGACATATTGTTACGGCGGACCGGACTATGGAAAATTCGGGGCTGCGTTGGGACCATATACCTGGGAACCCTATGAACGTACTTCCGATGGACAGGATGCATGGGCCGCGGAACATATCAGAAACAATCATGGTCCGCTTGGTGCAATCTATCCCTATCGCAACCGGTTCATCGAAGGCGGTGGAACCATTCCGTGGATCGGGCTGGCCATGCCGGGGCTTACCGACCCGGAAAGGCTGTACTGGGGCGGACAGAGCGGCCGGTTTTCGCGAACAAAACATAAAAATGTGATGTCACGTCATCCGAAAATCCGGGCGGATGAAGAGACCTTCGGCGATTTTTATATGTTTGAATCCGATTCAGAGTCGGAGTCGTGGACCTGCCCGGTAGAAAACAAAGTGTATAGCGGGCGTGAGGTTCCGGTCTGGCGTTTCCGACGTGCCATGTTCAATGATTTCAAAGCCCGTATGGACTGGTGTGTGAAGGATTTCGATGAAGCGAATCACAATCCGGTCGCAGCCTTTAATGGCGATGCAGGCGATGGTATTATCCAGCTCAACGTCAACCCCGGACAGACACTGAATCTTAACGCTGAGGCCACTGCGGATCCGGATGGCGATCCGGTAAAGATCTCCTGGTGGATATACAAGGAGGCGGGCACGTACAAAGGTGCGGTTTCGCCTGACGATGCATCCGCGGCAAACACCGAACTCAGAATCCCTGATGATGCAGGGGGCAAAGAGATACACCTGATTCTTGAGGCGCAGGACGATAATCCCATGGGCTCCATGTATGATTACCGGCGTATTGTACTGAACGTATCGGAATAAAGAGGTGCGTATGTTGCGATATGATATTGCCGGAATTCAGGTTCTGCTGATTAGCTGTGGCGTCACTTATGCTCAGGAGGCCTTTTTGATCAGATAAAAAACGGACGGATCGAATCATCGGACAATATCACCTGGACTCAGGAGGGACCGGGGAACGGGGGAATGAGTGATCTCGTGCGTTATCATCCGAATCATCCTAATACCGTTTTCCACGGTCCGGATATGGGGGGGGCAATTATCAGTCTGATCATAACGGAACCTTCTGGTACAGTGTTCGGGATTATGACGGCGACAGCTCAATGAACCGGCTGCGCGATGTGCAGTATTCGCGATCGAACAGCGAACGGGCCGTTGCTATTGATGTTGCCCGTCTGTGGGAATCTTCCGACCGTGGCAGGAGAGCTGGTCGCTGGTACGGTTCTGTCCGTGGTACACGCCAAATTCTGACGGAACAGATGGAACAAGCTGGATTTCTAAGGTTTCTGCGCTGGCGATTGATCCGAATGATTCAGAGATCTGGTATGTCGGGGCCGGAAAACATACACGCGGGCAGATGTGGGGAACGGATTCTTTGATGAAAGACGCTACATCGGCCAATCCCCGCGGGGGCTTCGCACGATCCGTCCGGTATGATCTGGAAAACTTCCGATGGGGGTGAAAGCTGGACTGCGTTGAGCAGCGGTATCCATACGAATGCCCAGGCACTCGCGAGCCTGGAAGAGGCAGGTGATGAGCTGCTTGCTGTTCATGGTCTGGGAGCTCCCGGCACACTGAATACAACGCTTCTTAACACCAACTGCATAGAGAACCCATTCCGTAATGTCCGTGCTAAAACCCGGCGTGTAAGCCGCTGGCGAACCGATACCAATATGGCTTCAAAATGGCTGGCGTATGCATTGCTGGAAGCGGAGCGCGGGTTCAGGCGGATCAATCACTGCAAGGACATGAAACAGCTTGCAGAAATCCTGCAAAGTTTTTCTCCCCCTCCTCCGGAGGAGGGGGAGAAGGCTACGCCTTCCCTTTCCATCGTTGACCAGAAACCCGCAACCAACTACAAACCGTAACCAACGAACCGGAGGCTACGCCCCAGTTTTAACAATGGAAAAGACCCCCCCCCGCAATATACCTGCACAGCGATATTCCGTATATGCAGTGCGTAGAGTGCGGCGTCTACCTCCTTTAAATAAAACAATATCTTTGTATCCATTTTTATATGGATATTAAAATTATATTTATTCGGCTGAATGGAGATGAATCTTTTGAAGTTTAGTTGTGAGCGGATCAGTTGCCGACCACGGCATTGGGGGGCAGGGGGACGTTATTGGTTTTCCGCCATGCTTTGAGCTCGCGTAACAGCTGTTCGGTCAGTTCCGGATTATTCGCGGCGATGTTGTGCTCTTCTTTGGGATCTGTTTTCAGATTGTAGAGTTCCACTTCGCCGGTGGCCAGGAACTGCACCAGTTTCATATCGTTTTTGCGGATGATGGAGCTGGTGGGATTTCGGAATTCGCTGGCGAGGTGCCAGAACAGCGGGCGGGCGGCGAGGGAGGGATCATCGCGGCGGAACAGCGGTACGATGGATTCGCCGTCGAGTGTTCCGGTGTAGTGGATGCCGGCGAGGTCCATGAAGGTGGGGAAGTAGTCAACGCAGTGAACGGGCACCTCTGTGCGCCGTGCAGTGACGTGTCCGGGCCAGTTAATGAAGGTGGGGACGCGGATTCCGCCTTCCCAGATATACCCTTTTTTACCACGCATGCGGTTGTTGATGCCGGCGTTCCAGCCGTTGTCGGAGGAAAAGAGAATCAGGGTATTTTCGCGAAGTCCGTTCTTTTCGAGAAACTCGACCAGGCGGCCGACGTTGTCATCGAGCGATTCAATCATGGTGGCATATTCGGCGGTATGCCGGCGGCGTTTTCCCTCCTGCATACCCTGTCCGCTTTCAGGATCGCCCGGCTTGTTGAGGTATTTCCGGACGAGTTCTTCGCTTCGTCCGCGGACGGGGGCGTGTACGGTGTAGTAGTGGAGGTTGATGAAAAAGGGGCCCTCTTTGTATTCACCCATAAACTTAATGGCTTCGGTGGTGAGGTAGTCGGTCAGCCATTTATCCTTCGGATTTTTTTCGGGGATAAACGGATTGTTAAAGGGCGCCCAGTAACCGCCGGTTTCCCCCTTGTAGCCGCCGATCTCCAGCGCCGGATCTCCGCGATAGGTTCCGCCGATGTTTTTCAGGTATCCACGGCCTTCGGGATAATATTTAACGTATTCTTTTTTATGTTTTTCGGCCCAGCTGTAATCCCAGGGATCGGGCTGGCTCAGTTTTTCTTTGCGCGGCCATTGGCCGTTCAGTTCCTCTTCGGGATAGGGGCCGACCAGGTGCCATTTGCCCAGATGAATATTTTTATAGCCGGCTTCCGCCAGCGGCTGACTGTACATAATGTGTTCTTCACCGACGGTCCAACGGGAAAAAATACTGACCTGGTCGTCGCCCCTTTCCAGTACCGGCACGGTGTATACGCCGGTGCGGAAGGACTGTTTTCCCGTTGCGATGGCCGTTCGTGAGGGAGAACAGGTGGGATACATATAGCTGTTTTCGATGATCAGGCCGGTGTCGGCCAGTTTGTCGATATTCGGCGTTTCATAAAACGTCGAACCGTTGAAACCGACATCACCGTACCCGAGATCATCGACGAGAATGAAAAGAATATTGGGCCGATCCGCCGCAAATGCAGTACACCCAAGAATACAGAGCAACAGAACAAACCAGTATTTTTTCATCGTATCTATCCTTATTTTACCCAATTCAGATAATAGCCGCCTTCGGATGCCATGGGCAGGTCATCCGTGCGGAAAGGTCCGGCCGGAAGGCCGGCCCGGTTATACAGCGTCGGCGTCACCCATTTATGCCACCCGTAACGTACGTAAACCGGGGAGGACACTCCTTCAGCCGTCAGAACAATTTTTCCGTTTTTCAACGCCGCTACAGCGGGTTTGAACAGGCCGTCGCTTCCGGCCAGTTCAAACGTGTTTTCGCCGCCGGATTTCAGGGTCAGCTCTTCCGAGTCAAAAGAGAGCACTGCTTCCGAACCCTGGAATTCCACGTTTTTAAAACGCGGACCTTTGCAGACCAGATCCTTTTCCCCGTAAACTTTATTCCGGGCCAGCAAGCCCAACCGATATCCGGCGATATCCTTGGAGTGGGGGTGAATATCCTCCTTTTCGCCGCCGTCGAGCAGGATGGCGATTCCGGTGTTCGGAACATGATCGGCCACCCATTGCTGGGCATCGCGGACTTCCGGCCAGTGGGCATCATCGCCCCACCCGAGCGTCGCAAGCTGGCAGAAAAAGAACGGCAGGTCCGGTTTACCGAATTCGCTGCGCCACTCTTCGATCAGTGTGGAAAAGACCGTGCGATAGTGCAGGCCGGCTTTCTGACTGGCATTGTTTTCTCCCTGATACCAGATGACGCCTTTGACGGTGTAGGGGATGGTTTGGGTCAACATATTTTCGTAGAGTCCGCATGGGCGTTTAAAATTGCGTGGACCCATGATTTCCTGCGGTTTTTTCACCTTTTTTCCCTCTTTCCGGAGGCGGCTGTATTCCTTTTTTGCCCGGCTGTATTCTTTCAGGGCATTTTCATAATCGGCATCGGTTGGAAATTCGCGGGCAACATGCCGATCATACGCGTCAATGGTTCGTTTCAGCTCCGGTTTACTGCTTAGCGTTTCGCGGCTCATCCAGGCTTCTGCAGGAGTTCCCCCGGTGGCACAGACCACAATACCTACCGGGACATCAAGATGTTTGCGCAGCTCCTTTGCAAAATAGTAGGCCGTTCCGGAAAACTCCTTTATATTTACGGAATTTGTTTCCAGCCATTGGGGCTGACGTCCTTTGTTATGCCCGGGAAAGTGATTCTGCGGAATGGTACAGAACCGCAGCAGCGCATCGTCTGCGCGATCCATTTCCGGTTGTGTTTTGCGTTTGTAGGTCTGCATTGTTGTGGCCATGTTGGACTGGCCGCCCGCCAGCCAGACCTCTCCGACCAGGACATTGCCGATGGAAGATTGCAGACGGCCGGAGGAATAGAAGTTGAGATCACGGCTTTCACCGGACGCAGGAAGAGGGGACAGTTTTACCAGCCAGTGTCCTTCGGGATCGGCCGTTATGGATTTTTTCTGTCCGGCAAATTCAACCGTCACGTTTTCGCCCGGGTTCGCAGTTCCCCAGATATTTACCGGTTCGTTACGCTGCAGAACCATCCCTTCAGAAAAAATTCCGGCGGGTTTAACCGCAGCCTGCAAAGAAATGGCGGCCAGCAGGGTGGACGATATAAGTACTCTGAACATGGTCATATAATTCCCTTAGGTTAAGTGTATGAAAAATAAACGAAAGCAAACGCGCTAATCATACGCTACCCCCGGAAAAATAAACCGGCAATCACCCGGATTGCCGGATAACAGCATTGCTTTACGAGTATGCGCGGACTTCAAAAATCTTGGCCGTCGGTTTTCCGTGCGTCTCCTGAATCCGGAGGCGAATGGCCGTTGCTTTCACCTGGGGAAACTCGACCCGGATTCTGCGGACCAGATTGTTTTGCACCCGGGCCACTTCTTTCCACTGACCGTTCACCTGTGCTTCAACCGTCATGGCTTTGATCAATTCCGGCGGAACAGACGTATGCTGCCCCTTGTTTTTAGCCGGATTTTTATGCATGGCGATTTTTTTATGGAGCTGGGTATCGGCCTTGAGTTCAACGGTGGAAACTTCTACCGGTTTTTCCCAGACTACCTGGAGCTCCGCCGGCAGGTTGATGGATTCCCAATGATGCAGCTCGCCGTAGATATCGCGTCCAATCCCATCGGTCAGCAGCGCCGTATCCCCGCTTTTAGCCGGGGAGCCGAACAGCTGTCCGCTGCGAACGAGATCCTTCGGATCATTGGCCGGACGGTTGGGAATGAAAACATCATCGCGGATCAGCTGTTCCTGAAGTTCCTTGATGTGCTCCCGGCCGATCTGCCGGGGATTTTTACCGTATTTGAGGCACAGGGCCGCCGCCGTACCAACGGCCTGTCCCATGAGCGCACAGGTGCTGATAATACGGGTGGAGGAGAGGGCAATATGAGAGCAGCTCGCATTGCGTCCGGCAAACTGCAGATTGGTAATATTTCTTGAATAGAGGCTGCGGTAGGGGATTTCGTAGAGTTTCGAGAATCCCTTGTGGAAATAACTCGCCGGTTCTTTCAGGTTCTCAATTCCGCCCGGATTATGTTCATCCAGCGACCAGCCGCCATAGGCAACAGCGTCCTCGAAATGACGGTATTCCAGCAGATCGTTCTGCGTGAGAATATGATCGCCCATAAAGCGGCGCGATTCCCGGCGGCCGGGAATAGAGCCGATCCAGTCCAGTGCCAGATTTTCCGCTTCCGGGAAATCGCCGGAATTTTTCACATAATCCCAGACGCCGTAGAAGTAGGCCATCAGTTTATGCCGGATTTCTTCGCGGTTTCCGATGATGTCAAAATCATCGCCGACTTCGATCCACCAGAAACCTTCTTTAACCTGTTTGATTCTCCGGTGTTTATCTTTAAAGGCGGTTTCGTGGTCAAAGGGAAGGGCATATTCCGGCGGATGGAACGGTACGGGGCGCCCCATATCCTTAGTGATCATCATAATGCAGTCACCCATGACCCATCCATCCGGTTTTTCCGGAGCAAAGGATTCATTGAATTCGGCGCGGCCTTCGCGGCCGGTACGGTATTCCGCACCCGCCGTTGCGGCCAGCAGGCCGTCGCCGGAGCAGTCGATAAACTGTTTCGCATGAATGGTATATTCGGTTTCGTTGGTATATCCCCAACAGACCGCCGCCTTGATTTTATTACCATCCATAACCGCTTCTGTGGCCTGTGTATTGAGCATCAGAGTCAGATTAGGTTCACGGTGGACAAAATTGTACAGTACATGGTCCCAGACCGGATAGGATTCCTGCGGGTTGTAATACCAGTTTTCGATCATGATTTCTTCAATGATCCCGGTTTCGCGCTCTACCCGCAGTTCTTTCGGAGCATCGCGCAGACCATGCACGCCGTTCACGGTCACGCGCATTTCACTGGAGGCATTGCCGCCCAGCACCGGACGGTCCTGAACCAGCACGGTTTTTACTCCGGAACGTGCCGCCGCAATTGCTGCCGAAATTCCGGCCATTCCGCCTCCCAGTACGGCTATGTCAAAATCGAGCGTTTCTTTGCGTTTCGGCAGGCCTGTTTTTCCGGTACTCATCTGCAGCCATTTGTCGGTGACGCGTTTGCCGCTTTCATTATAGGCAATCGCTGCTTCTCCGTTCATGGAAACCAGTCCGGCCGCACCCAGTGTACCGGCTGATGTTTTAAAAAAGCTTCTACGTTTCATTGCTGAAAAACTCCTCGTCTGAATTTAATCAAACAAGGTAGATTCACGTCGGGATTTTCAATAGAGCGATTAGCGTAAAAAACATACTTTTTTTTGCCACCGGGACCATGGAGCATCCTGGATACGGAGTCCTCTCGGACCGTATTCTGTATCTGCCGGTATACCTGTTTTAAAAAAGATCAGCTGTATCGGCGTGTTCCGGTCGCGCGGTTTTCAGTACATTCAAAAAGCCTGAACTTTGCATGGATTCACTTCACCAGTACCTTTTTGAAGGTGCTCTGAACCGCGCGGTTTTCATGGCCGTGCATCGGGATACTTTTCAATACAAACCAGTAGGCTTCGCCCGGTTTCAGCGGACCCGCATCATAGGTCAGTTCCAGGGTGCCTTTCGGAGGCATCCGCCGGCGTAATGCTTTGAGTTTTTCCGTGGTATGCACATGCTGAAGCTCCACAAAAACATCGAGTGTCTGCCGGTTTTCGAACTCGACTTCAAAGGTGATTTTACCTGAAGCCGGAATCCGGTCGGGGAAGGTGTGGCTGACCACTCCCTCTTTCAGCGGTTCGCCCCAGACATGAAAATCGGCATCTTTAAAGCGGGAAAGTCCCGGCTGCTTTGCACCGTCAGAATGCGCGAAGAGTCCGGCATAAAATTCCGCTCCCAGATCCGCGATGGTTTCGCCGGTTTTTTCCCAGTTCATATCATTGCTTGAAGAGATAAAGGAGGTTATGCGGTTTCCCCGTTTTTCCATACGAAGCCAATAGGGGGCCCTCAGACTTTGTTTTCTGATAACTTTTCCTTCATTTTCAAAAACGAATCCGTCTGTCCGGGAGATTGTTGAGGAAACGGTGCGCGCATCAGGGCCGAGGTTTTCGCGAAACATCAGTCCGGACAGAACTGTTTCAGGAGAAATATCCTGCGAAAGAACCAGAACGCGGGCGGAAATATCGCCGGTCATTTTCCGATATATAAAACGCCCATGCCGGCCGCTGCCGGAGGCTTCAACACGGAACGTATTGAACCTTGTATTAAATCCGGTTTTTCCGGGCGAAGGCACAGGACCCAGGTCGACAACTTGCCAGGGCGCAGGCAGCGGGGTGGTATAAACCTGAGCAGTCTCGGCATCTACTATTCTCCGGATGTGCCGGTTAAATCCGTCACCGTCGAACGGAACAACAATAATTTTACTGCCGTGATTATCGCTGCCCCGATCTTTTCCTTTGTGCACATCGATCACAGAAAAATTGAATGCTTTAACCATACCGTTTTCGGTATAAACCGTCGGGCGCTGAACAATATTCCAGTCGTTCCGGATTCCGTCTGTATAACGGAAAATCCCGGCCTTTTTATGAAAAGCCAGCCCCCGGTTTGACCAGTTATGAATGCCGTCTTCCGATGTCAGATGATAGGTGATATCCCCGCCGCCATGGTGATTGACGACAATGTGATAAATTCCGTCGCTGTACCAGATGGTTGGATCTTCATTTTTAAACTGCGGCATATTCTCCAAACCTTCCCAGGCCCGTCCGTTCAGCATTTTATAGGGTCCGAGGATGCCGTTATCGCTGATCATCGGAACGCAGTGGCGGGCCAGCATCATGTAGCGGTTGTCCGGGCGCAGGATAATCATCACATTTGAAAGATGACCCAGTACTCCGGCACGTACCGCTCCGTCATCAAGTTCATCATACCGCGCCCAGCCTTCATAAAAACCATTGGGATCAATAATGAATTCTCCCAGATGCTGAAACGGACCGAAAGGGGAGGACGATACAAAAACATTGCCGGGAGTAACTTCGCTGCTGATCAGAGCATAACGGCCGTCATGCATGCGCAGTCCCACCACATTGTGTCCGGACCCGTTGTTCCACTGCGGCCAGGTTTCTCCCAGATCGGTGTACGGTCCGCAGAAGTTATCACTGACGGCATGAATGCCTTTGGACTGTTTATTCCATCCGGCACTGTGCGAATAAGCCTGATTCCAGCGGCTGGCATACATGTGGTACCGGCCGTCATCATCTTTAACAATGCTGCCGTCCCAGTAGCACCAGTTTTCCAAGGTCGGATCTTCAAGCCCATTATCGATATCGCGGGGCAGTACATGATCTGCGCCCCAGATACCGTCTGAAACCCTATTTCGAGGTTCCATAGGCAGAAAGAAGTCGATCAATGTTTTTTCTCCGGCATTCACCAGGGTTGATGTCAGAACGAGTGCTGTTACAGGGGTCAGTTTCATAAAATCTCCAGTAACCGCCATCATGATCTCTAGTTCGGGCGGGTGATATATACAATTGCGTAAACTTTATTTACGCATACACCGAAACGCATTCTGCGGGTATAAATCCGCAGTAATCCCGCGGCAGAACATGCCGGGCGGCCGTCTTTCAGAATGATCCGGTTATTTTTACATGCTGCGGTTTGCGGGAAGATGGTTTTTCAGCCGGTTTGCAACGATACGGTATTTTTCTTTGTAGTTGGAGGGATGCATCAGATTGGTGATTTCTCCGGGGTCTACACTGTGATCGTACAGTTCTTCGGATCCGTCGCTGTAGCTGATGTAGTGCCATTGATCGTGTACAACGCCGATCTGGGTTCCGCCGGTGCTGGTAATAACAGCCGGTTCAGTTCGCTTTGCTTCAGGATTTTCAAGAAGGGGAAGCAGACTGGTTCCATCCAGTTTATGCGGCGCTTTCAGCCCAAGCAACTCAACGAGAGTGGGGTAGATATCAATCATGGATACCGCTGAATCCGCTGTACCGGTTTTTCCGTTCGGCATACGGATAATCATCGGCATGCCGGATGCTCCCCGCCAGACCTTTGCTTTACCCAGGCGGTCTTTTTCACCGAGCTGATACCCGTGATCGCCCATAAGGATCACGATGGTGTTATCGGCATACCCGCTCTTTTCCAGGCCATCGAGCAGAATGCCTACTGCCGCATCGGCATAGGTGGTACAGGCATAGTAGGCATGCCGCAGATAAGCCCATTCCTCCGGCCAGTCTTTCACATATTTTGCAAACCAGTCCTTTCCGGCTCCGGCGGCTTTCGGAAGATCCATGATGTCGTCCGGCGGAATATCAGGCATTATAAGGCGATGTTTATGTTCCTCGGTTTGGTAGAGATCAAAAAATTCCTTAGGGCAGATCAGTGGAATATGAGGGCGGAAAATGCCGCAGGCCAGCAGCCACGGTTTTTCATCCGGCGACGGGGCCGATTTCAGCTTCGGATCGGACCGATCTTTATTCAACCAGGCCGCGGCCCATTCCGCCGTATTCCAGTCCAGGGTATCGGTCGGTTCGATATCCTCTTCGAGAGGCCCCCAGACCCAGGTTGATTTCAGCCGTTTCCGGTCTTTCGGATCAACCTGAACACGGGTGTTCAGTACCCATTTAGGCAGACCGTCCGGCTGATGAAAACGGTTCTTGAAATCGTGTCCGAAATATTTTCCGCCAGAGATACCCGGCTGATACGTCCAGGATTGAGGGTCCGACTGCGGGTCCGGAAGATCACGGGAACCACGACGGTGATGAAACACTTTGCCGGCGGCTATGGTGTGATACCCATTGGCCTTCAGCAACTGCGGGAAAGTGATCAGATCTTTAGCCGGCGCGGTTTCCCTGAAGTGCTGGGTGTTGTTGAAAACTCCGTTATTTTCCGGCCGCTGTCCCACCATCATCGAAACGCGCGAAGGATTGCATGAAGGGCAGGCTGAATAGGCGTTGGTAAATTTGATGCCGGTTTCGGCAAACCGGTCGATGTTCGGGGTAAATGCCGGGCCGTCGAAACAGCCGATCGAGGTGTTCAGATCGTCGACCATGATCAGCAGAATATTGGGCCTGTCTTCTGCAAACAGGCTTAATGTCAGGAAAAAGCTTCCAAATATAAGCTGCAATTTCACGACTGAACCTCCTTCTTTTCATTCTTCACGATGTTCTGCATATCACGGTCAAAGGCTTCTCCATCGAAAGGAACCACAACAATTTTGCTGGCATGGTTGTCGTTGGCACGGTCCTGTCCTTTGGTCACGTCGATGACGGAAAAAATAAAATGGGTCACGTGACCGGTCTGTTCATCGACGCAGGCGGTCGGGCGTTCCACAAACTGCCAGTCGTTGATGGTGCCGTCGGTATATCTGAATATTTTCGATTCGTCTTTTTTAAAAGCAATACCACGGTATTTCCAGTCGTGGATGCCGTCGATGGAACTGAAATGGTGTGAGGTTTTGGACGGCCAATGGTTATAGACCATGTGATACATTCCGCCACTGTACCAGACCGTCGGATCTTCGTTTTTCGACTGCGGCAGCTGCGGATAGTGTTTGTACACGCGGTCACTCATGATTTTGTAAGGTCCCAGAATACCGCTTTCGCTGATCATGACACAGGTTGAACGCGGAACAATCATGTAGCGGCCGTCCGGACGCAGCAGCACTTTTACATTGGACATATGGCCTTTGCCGCCCTGATATGCCGCGAGTCCCGGGTTGAATCCGTTGGCTTCCCATTGGATGGTCCCCAGCAATTCAAACGGACCGTCAGGGGAATCTGAAACAAAAACCTCCCCCTGTGTGATTTCACTGGTCACCACGGCGTACCGGCCGTCGTGCATGCGCAGACCGATGACATTATGGCCTTTGCCGTCCTTCCATTGCGGGTAGACCAGCCCCAGATCCCGGTATGGTCCCATAATGTTTTCACTGACGGCATGGATGGCTTTTGAGTTTTCCTTCCAGCCGGTTGAGTGAGGGAAAGAATGATGCCAGCGGCTCGCATACATATGATATCTGCCGGCATCATCCTTAACAATCCGTCCATCCCAGTAACACCAGTTTTTCAACGTTGAATCTTCGAGTCCGTTTCTGATATCCCGGGGCAGCACATTCGGATTCCCCAGATGCCCTCGGAAACCAGAGGTCCCAGAGGTTCCATGGGCAGAAAATAATCCACCAGCGATTTGCCGGAACAGACCTGGCTGCAGATTCCGAATACGATAAAAGGGAGAAGTTTTTTCATTATTATCCTTTAAGCACATACGGACGTTTGTTTTTCAGTCCGGGTTCATCAAACTGCTTCATCTGTTTGAACAGTTCATTCTGCAGCCGTTCGGCAATTTCCGCATATTCCGGGTTATTGTATTGATTCACCAGTTCATCCGGATCCTTCTGCAGATCGAACAGCCAAGGTTTTTCATTTTTATCCAGCACCAGTTTGTAGCGTCCGTCGACCGCCGCCACCCACCAGCCGCCACTTTTGGCAAAATAGGTAATTCGGTTGCCGGTTACCGTTTTTTCCGGGCTGAGGAAATCGGCGGAGGTGTCGGAACCATGGAAGGTTGCATCGGTATTTACGCCCATCAATGCCAGGGTGGTGGGGGTGAAGTCGCAGTTGGTATATGCCTTATTGATCACTTTTCCGGAAGGAATGGCTTTCGGATAGCGGATGACATAGGGAATTTTGGCTGAGGCCTCGTAGGGTACCCCTTTGTTGTGCCGGTTGTGTTCATAGAACATATCGCCGTGGTCGGCAGTAAACACAACAATCGTATTCTCCTTCAGTCCGTTTTTATCGAGAAAGGTCAGGATACGACCGACTGAATCATCGATATGTTTCACCATGCCGAAATACTGACGCAGTGGTTTGGGATCGAACCCGTCGGCTTCATTTTTATCCATTTTATTCAGCGGTTTGGCCCAGCCCGGTTTAGCGGCGGTATATTCCGGGGCCTGTGTTTTCGGCGGCTGGAGATCCATGTGATCATACATCGTGTGGTAGGGCGGGCGGGCATAATCCGGGGTATGCGGGTCGGGAATCGAGAGCATTACGGCAAACGGCTTGTCCTTATCCCGTTCGAGAATTTCCAGCGTTTTATCGGTGAAGAAATCGGTCATGTGTACCACTTCATCTTTCGGCAGTTTGTCCGCAGTTTTTTCGCCGATGCCTCCCTTGAACACGGCGTTGTTTTTCACCTGGAAAAACGGAGCGTGGCCGCCGCGCATCATGTAGGTGTTATCTGCAAAGCCGGCTTTGTACTCAATTCCGAAGCTGTATTTGTCGTGGCCGTCCAGATGCCATTTGCCGACATAGGAAGTTGCATAGCCGTTTTCAGTAAGAATGGAGGCAAAGGTAGGGATATCCTGCCGGATGCGGTCACCGTTTTTCGGAGCACCGGTCGCCTGGGGATACAGACCGGTGATCAGCGAGGCGCGTGACGGGGTACAGACCGGGGAGGAACAGTAGTAGTTGTTGCAGATGGCCCCTTCGTGCGCAATGGAGTCAATATTCGGAGTGTCGACTCCGTAGTCTTTTCCCCAGACAAAGGCCTGTTCCGGACTCAGCTGTTCGCGGTAACAGCCCAGCGTCCTGAAGTTATGTTCGTCGGTGTGAATAATAAGCAGGTTCGGTTTTTTTGATTTTGCAGCCAGTGTAGTGCGCGCCATGCTGCTGAAACCGGCTGCGGTCATGATGGATGAAAACTGACGTCTGTTCATTTTTATCTCTCCTTAATCTATGGTTGGGGCCCCGGTTTTGCGCAGTTCAAAGCAGCGTTGAGCCATTGATTGTATTTTGGATTTATATTCCGGGTTACGGATCAGATTGTTTTTCTCAGCAAGGTCATGTTTCAGGTTGTACAGACCGAAAGGCTGCATTACGCCGGGCTCCAGCAGTTTTTCAGGTTTGAATTTAAAATCCGGAACGTTTTCCGCAGCTTTCAGGATCAGTTTCCAATCGCCCTCGCGAATCGCCCAGCATGGTCCTCCGGATTGCTGGTGCATTAAAACGGTGTGTCGTTCCGCCGGTTTCCGCCCCTGGAAAACGGGGATTAAGTTGAGTGAATCTTTGATGAGATTGCGATCAACCGGCCGGCCGGCCAGCGTGGCGACGGTTGCCACCATATCGTGGGAAACAATCGGCTCATCGCAAACCGAACCCGCTTTGATTTTTCCCGGCCAGACCGCAATGAACGGTACGCGGTGTCCGCCTTCCATAATGGAACCTTTGCTGCCGCTGAGTCCGTTGGAAGTGTTATGTCCGGCTTTTTTCATATCCTTATCCCAGGACAGTCCGCCGTTATCGGAGGTAAAGACAAAGAGCGTATTGTTGTATACCCCGGCCTCTTTCAGCGCGCGAACCAGCATGCCGACCTGTACATCGAGCTCTTTGATCATGTCACCGTGTTTGCCCGGCGTGGTTCCCCTGATTCCGACCCCGTCCAGCTCTTCCGGCGGAGCGTGAGGGATGTGTACAGCCTGCGAACAGTAATAGATAAAAAAAGGCGCGGCGGCATGAGTAGAGATGTAGGCGACGGCTTTTTCAGCCAGCATCGGTCCGGCCAGAGTCGGATCCCAGTTGGAGTCGGCTATGCCGCCGCGATCGAGATGTTTTTTTGAGGTGGAATAATGTGTCTGGTCGGCATCAATTTCGGTGATGACCGAATCGTCGGCCAGTTTCATCCAGACCTGGTTTTCATAGAAGGCAAAGGGAATGTTCTGAATGCCTTCGGGCAGTTCGAGCGCATAATCAAAACCGAAGTGAAGGGCTCCGCCGGACAGTTTTTTCCAGTCGATCGGATACCTCAGCCAGGAACTGCCCAACCCCCACTTTCCGAAAAATGCAGTCTGGTATCCGCCCGCTTTAGCCAATCGGGCAATCGTGGTGAATCCACCCTTATCGATGCCGGATTTTTCTTCCGGCTTCCAGACGCCGAACGGTTTGTGATTCCGGTAGGAATAATTTCCGGTCAGCATTGAAAAGCGGGTGGGGGCGCATAGTGATGCAGGAGAGTGAGCGTCGGTAAAGTGCATGCCTTCAGCAATCAGACGGTCAATGTTCGGCGTTTCCACCGTGGGGACTTTTCTGCCCTTCGAACGTTGGTAAAAGCTGATATCACCCAGACCGATATCATCGGCCATCACCAGAACCACATTCGGTTTTCCGTTTGCGAGCACTGCGCACAGAAGCACTGCCGTACCTATTCCGATTCTAAACATCCCGTTTTCTCGTTTAATGGTGTATATGTAACGCTATACGATACACCAGCAGGACGGGAAATGGGTTCAATATTGCGGAAAAGACATGTGTTATTTCGTCACTTCAGGGACTTTGTTTTTCCGTTAACCCGGATAGCCGAATTTCCGTGAAATCGTTAGGGCGGATTCCACAACCTTTTTTCCAACCATCGGGAATTTTTTCTCGGTGAGATTAAACGAAGTGCCCGTGGCCCAGATCATGGCAATCGGATAGCCGGCGTGGTCGCGGATGACGGTGCCGACGCAGTGACAGCCTTCGAATTCTTCGGCCAGATCTGTGGCGTAGCCTTTTTCCCGTATTCGGGCAATTTCGGCCATCATGGCTTTTCTGGTGGTGATGGTGCGTTCATTGAATTTGGTTAAGGTGATTTTTGAAAGGATTTCGTCGCGTTCGTCATCGGGCAGAAAGGCCAGCAGGGCTTTGCCCGGAGCACCGGAGTGCAGATTGAAACGGGAGCCTAGATCGACGGAGAATTTAAAGGGGCTTCCTCCGGTAGCCTGTTCGAGAATGACGCCTTGTGTCCCTCGAGCACAGCGAGATAAACAGACGCGTTGACGGCATCGCGCAAGTGGAGCATTTCGCTGAACGATGCTTCGACAATTTTTCGGTCACCCATCGCGGTTGCTCCGAGCGACATCATTTTGCGGGTAAGAAAATAACGCCTCGTTGGCTCATCACGCGCAATATACCCATGATCAATCAGCGTTTCTGTAATTCGGTACACGCTGTTTTTTGAGATTTCGAGCGCATCAATCATCTCCTTTTGGGTCATTCCCTGAGGGTGATCCGCCAAGAGCTGAAAAATATGCAGAGCTCGTTCCAGATTGGGGACGTGGTATTTGCTGTCTGCCATGGAAGTTGTCCTTTATGTATTTTATTTAAAATTGCGTCTTCAAAACGGGTGAACGTACGTCTATATTATGAATGGTATTTAGACAGTAGGGATATATATGAAACCAAAGGCATTATGGATAGGAAAATGCGTGCAAAAAACGGCACGCTTCGGGATGTTGATTTTTCTTGTTATTCCGATGGCAGGAAGTGGCCGGGAAAACTCTGCAGCCTCGCTTCGCGCTGCTATTGAATATCTATCCGCAACTTTTGGAGAGGAGTATCCGCATGGTGCAGAATATCTTCGCCGGTTGGAGCAGATTTCAGATGAAACAACCCCGGCTTTTACAAACCTGCAGCGAGAGGCATTGCTGAATCATCCTCATGTGAAGGGGTATGATTGGTTGGTAGAGGTGCGGAATCAGTATTGGGGCAGTCATGGGCCGATCAATACCATGTTCCAGAACGGGGATGTGAACAAAGGTGACCTTGCCGGTATTAAGCATTGGCACAGTCACGGCGGCCGTCTGGAAGTGATATCTATTCAGGATGACGGATCCGTTGTGCGTAAAGCCGTGCTGGCGGAGGAGCCTGAGGGGACGCTGCGTGATGTGGATGTGCATTTTGACGGGAAGAAAATTCTTTATTCGATGCGGCGCAATAAAGAGGATGATTATCACCTTTATGAAATGGATCTGGAGACCCGGGAAACCCGTCAGTTGACATTCGGTTCCATGATTTCCGACGTGGATCCCATCTATATGCCGGATGGAATGATTATTTTCAGTTCCACCCGCGATCCGAAGTTCTGTCAATGCAACCGTCATATTTCCAACAATCTGTTTTCCATGGAAGGCGACGGAGCGAATATTCAGCAGATCAGTTTCAATGCTCTGGCTGATTTTCATTCCAGCCTGATGCCCGACGGCCGTGTACTTTACAGTCGCTGGGAGTATGTGGATCGACATTTCGGTCCGTCGCTGGGGCTGTGGACGACCAATCCCGATGGAACCCGCCATGCACTTTTTATGGGTAATAATGCCTGGAGCCCAGGGTTTATAGGGGATGCGCGGGTGATTCCGGGGACCGATCGGGTGGTCTGTATTTATGGGGCATGCCATGATTTGCCGTGGGGGGCTTTGGCTGTTGTGGATCGTTCGAAAGGGCTGGAGGGTCCGGAATCCGTCATTCATATGTGGCCGGAATCGGGGCGTGCTCTGATTTCGCCGGATGATGAAAGTAATCAGGACATGAAGCATGCATGGCATATCGATAAATTCCGCAAACTGCCGGTGCGTTATGAGGATCCCTATCCGGTTCACCATGTGGAAGCCGGAGAGGGTGGCGGGTATTTCTTTCTGGTGGCGAAGGCGTTGGACGGGCCGTTGGTCGCCTATAAAAATGCATGGAAAAAGGATCCGGTCAATATGGCGATTGTTCTGGTGGATGTGTTCGGTAATGAGGTGGTGGTTTATGAACTTGATGAACCGCATCAGAGTCCGTACGGACCGGTGCCGCTGGCGGCGCGTCCGAAGCCGCCTGTAATACCGAATGCGGTTGATTTCTCCCGGGATTACGGACAGCTTTATGTGAACGATGTTTATCTGGGCACAGGTAACGAGATGACCGGGCTGAAACGCGGCGAAATTAAATATCTGCGTATTGTCGAAGCCCCGCCGCGCAGAATGTGGACGGAAGGACAGATCTGGGGTATCGATGCCGCGCAGGTGACCGCAATGAACTGGAACCTGACCAATAATAAAAAGATTCTCGGGGATGTCCCCGTGGAAGAAGACGGATCGGCATTTTTCAGCATTCCGGCAGATACTTTTGTGCAGATTCTTGCGTTGGATGAAAATAAACAGATGGTTCAGGCGATGCGATCCGGCACCGTGGTGCGTCCCGGGGAAACCCAGGGCTGTATCGGTTGTCATGAAAACCGGCTCGATGCTCCCTCGGCCACCAATCCGTTTCCGTTGGCCATGCGGCGCCCGCCGAGCCGGCTGGAACCCTGGCTGGATACGCCGAGTGTGGAGGACGCTAAACCCTTTAATTATCTTACCGATGTGCAGCCGGTTTTTGATCGGCACTGTGTCAGCTGCCACGACTACGGTACCGAAGGGGGCGAAGTGCTGAATCTGTGCGGCGACCTGAGCTTGCCGTTTAATGTTTCCTATACTGAATTGATGGCTAAATCGGGATTACGTTATGAAGGCGTCGGCGAAAAGCTGGTGAATGCTGTACAGGACGGTCCGCCCGGCGTTTTACCTGCCTATGCCTGGGGATCGCATCGTAGCAAACTGGTTCGTGTGTTGCAGGAAGGGCATTATGATGTGAGTTTATCCGACGACGAGATGCACCGCATTATCAGCTGGATTGATGTGAATGCCGTCTATTATGGAGCCTATGCTTCGTATTACAACGGTCGGAATCCGATCCTTTCGCTGAAGGATGGATGGAACAAACAGAAAAAAGTGATGCTGGGCATGGAAAACCGGAAAAAAATTGCGGAATATTATGTGAAACATGGCCATTTGATTAATTTTTCGCGACCAGAGCTTAGTCCGGTTTTGAGAAAAATCCAGGATGAGACACAACGAGCGGAAGTGTTGGCCGTTTTACAGGAGGCATCTGCTCTTCTTGCAGAATATCCGCGGGAAGATCAGACGAATTCCAACGTGGCACAATCCGCAATCGACAAGCATAATGATGCGCGTTTTATGTCGACCCGCAGGGCTAAAGAAGAGGCCGTTAGGGCCATTCTTGAGGGCCGGAAGGTCTACCCGTTTAAAGAGTAGTTTTCCGAGGGATAAAAAGAGCGGCCAATTACTGTCCCGAACGGGGAGCCGTGTTCGTCACCTGCAAAATAGATAAAGCGGGAAATATATGAAATACAGCTTGGTTTTGGGAATGATTCTGCTGCCGGTAGTGCTGCCGGCCGAGGCTTTGGTAGAGGTAAAGTTACATCCGTCGGTGGTCCGAAATATCGGCGGGGTTACGGAATTTGACCGGAATCAGTTTATTACGATTCACGAAGGCCCCCGGAATTCGCGGCTTAAGGAATATTACAGCTATCTTGAAGATGAACTGGATGTACGTTACGGCCGTGACGGAGGTTCTCTTTCCGGTGCGGCGCGCGGTGTTCCCGCTGATCCGGACCGGCCTGATTTTCCTGATATCGAGCAGATGAAATTGCGGGGAGCGAAGCATATCCAGCGTTCTGAATGGCGTCGGGATGCCGATCCTTTACAGATTAGGAATACGATTATATGCACGCATCCCGAACGGATGCATCCTATGCCGGAAAATGATTATACGGAATGGGGACCGCGTACAATGGAGGGGGTGGCGGAATTTTATGCGCATTTTCTGAAATATTATTTTACCGATGAAACAAGGCCGGCATATCTGGAAGTGCTGAATGAACCTTTTGTGCATGCAGATGAAATCGGTACCACGGCGGAACGGATGGCGGAACAGCATGTGCATGTGGCCAAACGGGTGCGGGAGCTGAATCCGGACGTTATGATCGGCGGGTATACCGCCGCCTGGATTGAAGTGGAGCAGCATGATTTCCGTCATTGGTTCAATTGGGAGAAGATGTTTATCGATACGGCTGGGGAAGAGATGGACTTTTTCTCCTACCACACGTACGACGGGGTCAATGTGACCGGCGAACCGCGCAACCGCACCGGGGCGAATACTGAAGGCATCATGGACCTGTTCGATACCTACAGTTTTCTCCGGCTGGGTGCGGCCAAACCGCAGGTGATTTCCGAATACGGGAAAATACCCGAAGGCGGCATGGCGAATCATATCTACAGCTCCGAGCGCACCGCCGGGCAGCTGTATTCGCTCAACGGTCAGCTGATTATGTTTATGGATCATCCCGACCGGATCATGAAAACGGTTCCTTTTATTCTTGGAAAAGGACTCTGGACTTATCGGCCCGACCGTGAAAAGGAGGCCGCCAATCCGTTTCTGCTGTGGCGCATGAAATCCGACGGTTCATTTGTGGAGACGGAGCTCTCGCTGTTTTACCATTTCTGGAAGGGAGTTTCCGGGCAATGGAGATGGAGTTCGTCATCCAATCCAGACGTGCGGGTGCATCTTCTGGCGGATGGAAAGAAACTGAACCTGATTCTGGTCAATCTTGATTCAAAAGAGAAAAAGGTGAACCTGACCGGGCTTCCGGATATCGGAAACGGGCGGGTGTCTTTCCGAAGTCTGGAAACCCATGGTAAAGCGCCGCGTTTTCATGAAGGGGAACTGAAACGTGTTCCGGACACAGTGAAGCTGCACCCGGGACACAGCATGCTGCTGAATCTGGAGTTGGAAAAAGCGATGCCGACGCGCCGGACCGTTCGGGAACACCGAGTCTATGCCACGGATTACATGAAGGATATTGTGGAAGGCGAAGCCGTCGCTTTTACATTTCCGGAAACCCCGACCGGAAAAGGATCGGCATTTCTCCGGATTACTCCGGGACGTGAAAAGGGCCTGGCGATTCTTCCGGATCAGGTGCGGTTCAATGGAGAGCCGCTGGAGGTTCCGGACAACTGGGCCGGAGATGAACAGAAGGGGCGTTCCACCTTTTTCGGAACCCTTGCTGTACCGGTTCCGGTGAATCTTCTCCGGGAAGTCAACGAAGTGGAAATTGTTTATCCCGATTCCGGCGGCCGGCTTGCCTGTGCGGTTCTTCAGGTCAATCTGCTCGAAGAGTAGCTGTCAATTTATCATATATCATTTACGCAAACGTATGTTTTCCGCCGGTCGTGCGGCATCGTATAAACGATCCTCAATTTACCGGGGATTTTATATACATGAGATGGATCACGCTGATACTGGCGCTTTTCACGACAGCCGTTGCTCCGGCCGGACGAACCCGGCTGGGCTTTGATGAAAACTGGAAATTTAAATGGGGTGACGGGGCCGGTCAGGAGGTCCCGGCGTTCAATGACAGCAGCTGGCGCACCCTGAATCTGCCGCACGACTGGAGCATCGAGGGCCAATACAGCGAGAACCATCCCATGGGGGATCAGTGCGGTTATCTTCCCGCCGGCATCGGCTGGTACAGAAAAACCATTGATGTCGATCCCGCATGGAAGGGGCAGCATGTGGAGATTATTTTTGACGGCGTATTTATGAATTCCACTGTGTGGGCGAACGGCCGGAAACTCGGGACACGGCCTTACGGCTGGATCACATTTGCTTATGATATCAGTGACCTCGTTCAGGAAGAGGATTCCATCACGTTTGCGGTGCGGGTGGATAATGAAAAACAGCCGTCAGCCCGCTGGTATACCGGAAGCGGAATTTATGCGCATACCTGGCTGGAAATCAAAGGGAAGGTGCATGCAGAACGCGATGGCATTTTTGTCCGCACTTCCGGCAATACCGTTTCGATAGATACCGAGGTGAATAACACCGATGAAACCGGCCGTGCCGTGAATCTGCAAACCTCTGTTTTTGATGCCGACGGAAAACAGGTTGCTCATATAAAGACCAGTTTTTTTGCCGTAGCCGGAGAACTTCAGGCAGTGGCAGGGACGATTTCGCTGGAGCAGCCTGCGATGTGGTCTCCGGAGTCGCCGTATCTCTATAAAGCGGTCAGCGAAATCTATGCGGATGGAACGTTGAGCGACCGCGTGGAAACCCGGTTCGGCTTTCGCGATATTGAGTGGAAACCGGAAAGCGGCATGTGGCTGAACGGGAAAAACATCAAACTGCGAGGAATCTGCAACCATCAGGATGCCGGTGCGCTGGGTGCCGCTGTTCCGGATAAAATCCTGCGTTTTCGGATTCAGCAGCTGAAGGATATGGGGGTGAACTGTTTCCGAACAGCGCATAATCCGCAGACGCCGACGTTTTATGAGCTGTGTGATGAAATGGGCATGATGGTGATGGATGAAATTTTCGACGGCTGGGGACGAAAAGCCTATGAGGATTACGGGGCGCGGTTTTTTGATACGTGGTGGGAACGGGATCTGACCGACTGGATCCGACGCGACCGGAATCATCCGTCGGTGGTGCTATACAGTGTGGGCAACGAAACCCACGGCGATGTGGCTCCTGCGCTGGTGGCGAAATGCCATGAACTGGATCCGACGCGACCGGTGACTTCCGGCCATTCCAATCAGGAGGATATGGATATTGCCGGCTTTAACGGGCACAGCGAAAAGATGGGCTGGTGGGACGAATTTGAAGAAATGAATAAGGAAAATCCGCGGGTTTTCATCGGAACGGAAAATACACACACCTGGCAGGTGCGGGGATTCTACCGTACGAAAACCTGGTTCCGGGATGGATTCCCTAATGAAAAACAGAAACCTTATCCCTGTCCTGATCTCACGGAGGAGGAGATTTTCACGTATGACTGGATTCGGGATGGGGATCGCTCCAGCGGAAAACAGATTTTCAATTCGAGTTATGATAATGCCATGGTCCGTCTGACCGCGCGGAAGAACATTGAGCAGCTGCGGGATATCCCGTATTATGCCGGTTCTTTCCGCTGGACGGGACATGATTATATCGGAGAAGCGGGATATGTGCATGGCGGATGGCCCTTTAAAGCATTCATGGGCGGGGCGATCGATCTGGCAAATTTTGAGAAAGATCTTTTTTATCTCTATCAGAGCCAGTGGACGGAATCGCCGATGGTGCATATTCTCCCGCACTGGACGCATCCGAATATGAAAGAGGGAACAAGGGTTCCGGTTCAGGTGTATTCTAACTGTGAAGAGGTTGAACTGTTTTTCAATGACCGTTCGCTCGGACGGCAGAAACCGGGCAGAACATGGGACAAAATGCAGTGTCAGTGGATGGTGCCGTGGAAGCCGGGTACGCTGCGTGCCGAGGGTTTTGCGGACGGGAAACCGGTGGCCCGGGAGACGATCCGGACGGCTGATGCGCCGGCTCGGATCAGGTTGTCGGTTGACGGGGAGCCGTTGAAGGAAACAGGCCGTGATCTGGTTCAGGTTCGTGTGACCACAACGGATGCAAAGGGCGAGTTTTATCCGTATGGAGAAAACCGCACCTGGTTCAAAGTGATTGGCAACGGGCGGATTAAAGCGCTGGATAACGGCAGTCCGGTTGATGTGGAACCGCATTACGGTACGGACAACCGCATTGCATTTTATGGTTTAACGCGTGCCTATATTGAAGCTGTTGGCGATGGGGATGTGGCGCTGCTGGCCGCCTGTATTCTGGGAGAGAAAAAACTGAAGTTTTCTGATCAGGTGTCCATTGGTACGGATCTGCTCTCACTTCGCGGCCCGCTTCCGGAGATTGATACGGAGATTTTCTATACAACCGACGGCCGGGAGCCGACGACAGAGTCAGTGCCCTATACCGGAGCGTTTAAGGTCGAACCCGGAACCACGGTGAAGGCGCTGGTTGTGGTGGACGGGAATCCGGTTTTAACACTGGAAGAACGTTTTGCCGACGATGAAGGATTTATCTGGGAAGGCGGAGGTCAGCCGACGACTTCTCCCGGAGCCCAGGCGGAAACCGCCCATTTCAGCGGTGCGTCGGTGGAGTCCTGGGGGGAATATTATCGCGGTAAAGGATATCTTAAATTCCGAAAGGAGGCCGGGGCCTATGTGGAATGGTATCAGGAAAATGATGGTGGAGCGGGTCCGGCGAAACTGGCTATTCGCTATGGAGGACGGATTAAAGATGAAAAAGGACATACCGTTAAACTGATGATCAATGGAGAAGTCGTCGACAAAGCACTGCTGCTGCCGAATACGCGCCGTATCGGAAAGGAATGGTCCACTATCAGCGTTCCGGTAGAAATCGGACGTGGAGCGAATACCATCCGGATTGAACCCAATGCCGGAGACGGTCTGTTAATAGACGAAATTATAATTCGATAAGTCAGGTGTCCTGTTTAGAATGTGACATTCATTCTTTTAACCAACAGGAGATGAACCATGAAACGATATTTCACTGCAACACTTGTAATCGGTCTGTCGCTGGTCTGCACAGGATTCGCCGGAAACTGGAAGACACTGTTTGATCAGGAGTTATCGAACTTTGAAGTCTGGATGGGGATTCCCCATGACTCAGTTGAGGGGCTGCCTCCGGGAACACCCACTTCGCCGGATTGTCATAACGGGATCCCGATGGGGCTGAATAATGACGTTAAGAATGTTTTCAGCATAATTGAGGAAAACGGCGAACCGGTACTGCATGTCAGTGGTGAAATATACGGCGGCCTGACCACCCTTGAATCTTTTGAAAACTATCATCTGCAGATTATGGTGAAGTGGGGCGATAAACAATGGGCACCGCGAGAGAACACGTTACGTGACAGCGGCATTCTCTACCATTGCCACGGTGAACACGGGGCCTTCTGGAAGGTCTGGAAATCGTGCCTGGAATGTCAGGTTCAGGAATCCGATCTGGGCGACTTTATCCCGTTGGCCGGTCCGCGTGCGGAGGTCCGTACGGCGGTCGTCGAGGGAACAAAACGCCGGCGCTATGATGCCGAAAGCGAAGAGTATACCGGCGGCTATATCAGCGCCTGGCCGGAAATGGATAAACCGCATGGTGAATGGAACCTGATGGAAATTTATGCTCTGGGCGATACTTCCGTTCATGTGGTTAACGGCAAGGTCGTTATGGTGGTTGAAAATGCGCGTCGCGCTGATGGTAAACCACTGACTAAAGGACAGATCCAACTGCAGTCCGAGGCCGCTGAATGTTTTTATAAAGGAATGCGCATCCGTTCAATCGATGTGCTGCCGATGGAAATTACAAAACAAATTCGCTTGAAAGGAACTGAATGAATCGACGCCGCTTTACCGCATTGACCGCTGTGGGGGCCTGTATTTTCCCCGGAATTGGAACTGCTGCCCGGAATGAGTGGCTGGCCTTGAATCGTAGAGTTGAGGCCAAACAGCAGCAGCTCGGCCATTTAATTCGAGATGCGCAGCAAAGAGGGTACGTGGTGGACTATGCGGTGGCGTCGTATCAGATTATCGGTCTTTTTATTGTAGCGGCCAATCATGATTATGAACATCGGGAACGAGCTGCCGAAATTTTTGCCCAGCGATGGCACTATCGGAAAATGGCCCCGGAATATGCGGCCGATTTTGCGATCAAAGAACTCAACAGCTGTATTGAGGTGGCGGATTATGCTATCGGTGAGTTACAGCGGCAGATGTCCGGGGAAATCAAACCGGTTTCGCCGCCGGATTTAACCGTTGGAACCATGAAGCTGGAACGGAAAGCCTACGAGCTGGAAGGCAGAAAGGTATTTCCGAGCTCATTGGTCTGGACCCCTGCACGGAAAGAGGAGCTGAACTGTTTTGGACGTATTGGAGGAGGGTACCTGCAGATTACGCAGTTGCAGCAGGATGGGACTCCCGGGCCGCATTTGCATTCCAGACTGAAAGCGCTGGCCGAGCAGAACGCTTTCCATATGTCGCCGCGTGTGTTTCTGACCGGACATAATACGCCGGGCTGGATGAAAGAAAAGTATCCGGAAGTGCAGTACGGCGGGCGGAACTTTACCACCTATGATATCGACAGTCCGCTGATCCGCGAATGGATCAGAAAACTCTATTCCTCTTTTCTTCCGGAATATGCAGAGGCCTGTAAATCGTTCCCCATGGTGCATCTGCTGGCTAACGAGCCGCATTTCGCTACGCGAAAAGGGGGATGGAAGGCGGGGAACGGTCTGTCGGATACCACCATGGAAAAATGGCATCGCTGGCTGGAAAAGAAGTATTCCACAATTTCCGAATTGAACGGGATTTACGGTACGGACTATGCCGATTGGGATCAGGTGCTGTTTTATGGGCTGGAACCGGAACAGCGGCAGATAGATCCGGCGTTGCGCGGAACTCCGGTTTGGTATGACTGGGTGCGGTTTAATCATGACCGGGTGAATGAGTGGTTTACATTCCTGAAAAGCGAAGCGCAGAAAAATGACAGCGGTCGTAATGCGCCGGTATCGATTAAGGTGCTCGGTTACAGCCTTTCCAAGAGCGAGCGTGATGGCGGAATGGATATGGAATATCTGACCGACCTGCAGGAGGTGATGGGTGCAGATTTGCGCTGTGCACCGCAGGGCGCGCAGTTTTTCGGCAAGCATGAAGAGGGGATGGATCCGAAAACGGGATGGCAGGCGCATTTTGCCTATGAATGGTCGGAGCAGTCGATGTTTCTGGACTGGTCGAAATCGATGTATCCCGAAAAAGTTTTCTACGATTCTGAATGGCATGGTTTCAGTGCAGTCAGCTGGCGCCATTTTAATATGAATCGTGACTATGTTCGGTCGGCCCTGTGGTTGGCGTTTACACATGGCATGGGCATGATCAATGCCTGGCTTTGGGGGCGGGGAACGGACGGAGCACTGAGAGCTCAGGGGGATCATATCGGTGAACTGTCGGTCCAGCCGATTGCCGTGGATGCGTTCAGCCGGACAATGAAAGAGCTGAATGCCCATGCGGAATATGTGGTGGGCATTCAGCCTGAACATCGTGATTTCTGGATTTATTACTGTGAGGAAACGGCCATTCAGGATGAAACCTATACCCACTTCATGCAACAGATTTATGAGGCATTGAAACTGCTCAATTTTACGGTCGGTTTCACAACGCCATCGAAGATCGGCGGGCTGGATGCCGAAACGCAGACGGTGATTGTTCCGCCGACAGCTTATATTCTCGATAGAAGTCTTGAAGCTCTGAAAGCGTTCGGCGGGCGGCTTGTTCTGATCGGTGCTGAAGAGAGTTTCCTAAAAGATGAATATGGGCGTGACCGTTCCGGGATTTGGCAGCCGGAACCGTTTTCCGTCATTCCTAAAGGAGAGTGGCCGGATCTGCTGCAGCCCCTGGAAACGGTACTGCGTCCCGTTTCCACTCCTCTTCTTCTGCCGGTTTCTGTTACCAACTTCAATGGTGAAAAGGCGATAGGGGTGAGCCTGTTCATGAAGAAGGACCCGGAAAGCGGCCGCATGATCATCGCCCTCAATAATATCAGCAAAGAGGTGCGTGTGGTTTCTCTTCCGGACAATTCAACAGCGGTGGATCTCGTTATTCAGCAACGTTGCGAAAACCGCCTTGTTCTGAAACCTTGTGATGTGCGGCTGATCATGGTTGCGTAATTACGAATATTTTATCCGCATTTCCGGGTATTCGCATAGCGGCATCTGTTGCAGTATAAATGGTATGAATAAGCTTTTTGTACTGATCAGTTTGCTCCTGTGTTCCGGCTCCTTTGCTAAAGTTAATAAGTCGCAGTATGTGATCCCGGATGGTCTTGTGGAAGGCGGTGCATTCATTGACCGGTTTCTGCCGGTTCCTTATGTCGAGGAACCGCGGTCAGATCTCTGGGGTGGAGGAAATGTGCTTCCTCGGGACGCCGCAAATGGGATAGAGGATGCGGAATATTCCTATTGGGGGGGTAATATTGTTCGCGGGGATGATGGAAAGTTTCACCTGTTTGTCTGTCGATGGCCGGAAAACAATGTGAAAGGCGGCGGCAGAAAATCCGGACATCATACCTGGTGGAGTTCAGTGATCGTACATGCGGTGAGTCCTCAGCCGCTCGGTCCGTATAAAGTGATCGATGAGGTTGGCAAGGGGCATAATCCGGAAATCTACCGACGTAGCGACGGCTCGTACGTTGTCGGTGTGATGGGGGACAAAGCCTACACCGCGCCGACGCTGAGCGGGCCATGGGAGCAAACAGAAACCACCTTCGACTGGCAGGGTGAAAAGTTAAACACGAGCAATCGCACCTATGTCCCGCGTGAAGACGGCTCGTTGCTGATGATGAATAAAAATGGCTATATATTCGTCAGCGAAAATGGCGAGGAGCATTTCAAACAGGTCACTCAAAACTCTGTGTATCCGAAAATTAAAAAACATTTTGAAGATCCGGTTATCTGGAAGGATGAGGTGCAATACCATTTGGTGGTGAATGATTGGGACAAGCGGCACGCGTATTATATGCGCTCGCCGGACGGCATAAACTGGAAATGGGCACCGGGGTATGCCTATGACCACAGAATTATGGTTCACGAGGATGGAATCTGCGAAGCGTGGTATAAACTGGAGCGTCCGAAAGTACTGCAGGATGAATTCGGGCGCGCGGCCTATATGAATTTTGCGGCCATTGATTGCAGAAAAGATGATGATGTTGCGAATGATAATCACAGCTCGAAAAATATTGTCGTCCCGTTGCGGGTACCCCGCCGGATTGAACTTTTAAACCGCGAGCCGATTACCGCTGAAACGGAGACGATCCGACTGCTGATCAAATCGGAGCCCGGATTCGATCCTCTGAATAATGTCGATGTAAATTCCTTGCGTCTCGGTGCTCCGGAAGCGGTCAATTTCGGGCGGGGGTGTAAAGCGATGAATCGGGAAGCATCCGGTCAGAATCTGGTGGTTACTTTTGATGCCAGCGGGCATGAAATTACGGATGAAAATTTCACGGTAAAATTAATCGGCCGGGATACTGCCGGTGAATTGCTGTTTGGTTATGCACGGTTGCATTAGGTGAAGAAGATGAGAAAAATTCCGGTTACATGGTTAATGATATCCTCTGTTTCCGCATTGTTTGCGGGAGAAAAATATGAGCCGACCTGGGAATCGCTGGTGAACTATGAAGCGCCGGAGTGGTATGAAGATGCGAAACTCGGTTTCTGGGTGCACTGGGGCGTTTATTCGGTCCCTGCATTTATGGGAGATCATGCGGGCGAATGGTATGGCCGCTGGATGTATGTGCATGAAGGGCAGAGTACACGGCATGATCAGGGACTGGCGACGGCGCGGCACCATCGGGAAACCTACGGCGACCCCGGTACGTTCGGCTATAAGGATTTTATTCCGATGTTCAAAGCGGAACATTTTGATCCGGATGAATGGGCCGATCTCTTTGTTATGGGCGGTGCCAGATTTTTTACGATGATGGGCGCGCATCATGACTGTTTCCTTCTGTGGGACAGCAAACTCTCCAAATGGACTGCGGCCAAAATGGGGCCGAAAAGGGATCTGGTGGGTGAAATAGAAAAGGCCGTTCGGAAGAAGGGCCTGAAGTTCGGCGTTTCCAACCACACGGCATTTAATGTGCAGTTTTTTCAATGGAATCATATTAACGGCTATGATGCGAAAGATCCGGCCAACCGGGATCTGTACGGAGAACCGGTTATTCTGGAAAAGGGGCTTGAACATGCCCGGGTTAAACCGGAAGAGCAGACCGAAAATAAGGGCCGCTGGGCCTGGTTTGCGCGTACACGCGATAAGGTTCGGCCGAGCCCGCGTGATGTACAGCGCTGGATCGATCGCACCAAGGAGCTGGCGGATCTGTATCGTCCGGATCTCTACTACTTCGACTGGGGACATCGTCTGGAGGAATATGAGCCGGGACGCCGGGAGTTCGGCGCGCATTACTACAACCAGGCGATTGAATGGGGAAAAGGTGAATACGGTGCTCCGGGTGTGGTGCTGAATTACAAGTCGCGCTGGTACAAACCCGGTTCGGCGGTGCGCGATTATGAGCGCGGCGGAATGGATAAAATCGGGGATATGGTCTGGCAGACGGATGACTGCGTTTATGACGATCATAACTGGAGTTATGTCCCGGGTGTGGCCATCAAGCCGACGAATACCATTGTTGATCAGTTGATGGATATTATCAGCAAACGCGGCGTTCTGATGTTGTCGTTTGCGCCGAAAGCGGATGGCACGTTTCCGGAAGACCAGAAAAAAATGATGCGGGAGCTGGGCGACTGGCTGAACATTAACGGCGAGGCGGTTTACGGCACCCGGCCGTATGAAGTCTACGGAGAAGTCGGTGATCAGTGGTATGAAAAGGATGTGCATGGCCGAATAAAGATGGAGGCGACGAAAGAGGATATCCGGTTTACGCGAAATAAAGAGAATAACATCCTCTATGCCACGCTCCTGAAATGGCCGGGAGAACATGTGTTAATTGAAACATTGGCAGGAGCGGATCTTTCCGGGGTGGAGTCTGTCATGTTGCTCGGGAAGCAAAGGAAGCTTGATTGGACCGCTACTGAGCAGGGGATGTCGGTTTCATTGCCGCCAAGACCGGATTATGGTTTTGCTTATCCGATCCGTATTACATTCCGCGACCGTATTGTTTCGCCAAAGAATCGCTAGAACAAAAAAGTTTAAGGAGCTGTAAAATGCAAAGCAGACGTTCGATGATCAAAGCGGCCGGAGCAGGATTTGCTGCGGCCGGTGTGGCCCGGGGAGCGGCCAAGGTGGAGCAGTCCGAGGATGGCTATGCCTCGGCATCGACCTTCAAAAGCGACCGAAGGCTGGAACGGATTAAGATCAGGGTCAAACCTCCTCTGTTCTGTCCATATCACAGTCTGTCCGGCGGCGGGGCGGAAAAGGGCGGCGGGGCGCATTATTACAAAAGCGTTCCGTTTGAACATAATCCATTTACGATTAATGCTTCCGGCATGTCAGGTTCGCCGGTGATTGTTGATGCGGCCGGGCAGTTTGTTGGATTCATGACGACCTTCGGGTTTGAACAGTCGACATTTGCTTTTGATGGAAAACAGACGCTGAGGGTTACTGTTCCTGAAGGACAGGAGCTTTTTGTGGAAAAAGGCGGCGATGCGGCGTGGAAAAAATATAATTCCATTATGATGCAGCGGCTGAACTTTCAGCCGCTGAAAGATTATCCGGATTTCTGGTCGGACGTGGAGTATTGCACGTGGGTGGAGCAGAAGGTACAGAGTAAGGTGCGGCGGGGTCATTTCAAACTGTTGAATCATGACTTTGTAAAAGCCTATATCGATAAGCTCATTGAATTCGATTATCCGAAAGGCAAGCTGACGCTCGATCACGGTTGGAGCATTTTTCCGGATGGGACTCTGGAATCCGGGTTCGGTTCGTGGGAGCCGGATCCGCAGACGTTCCCGAATTTTGAAAAGACCATGGGCATGATTGCCGAGGCCGGATTTACTCCGGGTCTCTGGATCGGGTTCCCGAAAGTCCATCACAACAGTATCATCGGAAAACGTTATCCTGAAATTCTGGGGAATTGGAGTGCCGGCAAACCGGTGAAACCGAATGCAGAACGGTGGCTGAACCCGAAGGCCGATATTTTCAGTTATGCAACCGAAGTGATCGGGCGTTACCGGAATATGGGTGTGAAAAAATTTAAAATCGATATGTCGTACAATACGAAGTCCGACATGCTTCACATTCATAAAGAGCTCTACCGTGCCGCCAAAGTGATTGATCCCGAGCTGGAAATGGAATTTCATGTGCCGGATATTTTCTTTGCTCCTTTTGCTGATGTAAACCGGACCAATGATATCTGGATGAATCCGAAATATGACTGGCCGGGCCGTGTAAAATCACATTATACCGTGACCTATAAATCCGCCCCCGGCCGGGCGATCAATCTTGACCATATCGGAGGGAATGACACCGGTCCCCAGGCGCTGACGGAAGAGAATTATCTGAAACATCTGGCAATGTACAAAGGGAAAACCGGTTATCCGCTGGTCTCCGTTCTTCCGCATCATATCAGCCGGAAATGTGTGGAGGCCACGGGTGAATATCTTTGGGATTACTGCCGTGGGAATCGTCAAATCGTTTCCGGTTTTTTCGGGGCATAAAAAAACGGCGTAAGGAAAAAGAGGAGGAAACCTTACGCCGAGAAACAAGAACCCAACAAAAGCTTCTCGTTTTTGAGGAGATGAGACTCTTATGTGCCATCAAACTCGTTGCTGTAAATGTAGCGCTGAAGGTGTCATTGCGCCTATATGCCATTGCGTTTTAGATATACGTAATTTCTGCACGTTAAAGAATCAGGAACAACGTTTTAGAATCCTGGTCGCCGCTGAATGAAAAAAGATAAACGCAACGATTCCGGGTTCCGGTATCGCGATCCCCCCGAGAAGATGAAAATCCGGTATACCAGGTGTCGGTTTCATAGATAGATGTATCCAGAGTAACTCCGGTCTGAACCAGTCTGGACAGCGACTCTCCAGTGCGGGCATTCAGCAGTTCCACCTCAACGGACCAGTCCGCTGGCGTGTCTCCTTTCTCCATGATCATCGTCATGGTCAGACGATCAGAAACGGCACTTTCTCCAAGGCCGATTTTCTCTTCAGGGACAGGACTGGAAAGATAGAGTTTGTTGTCACTGGACTTAAAACCGAATTTATAAACAGGAGAATCTAGTGTGCGGATAAAAAAACCGCGTAAAGCACCTAATCCCGATGGTCGTTCATTGATCATCAGACTGAAAATGTCGGCACTTCCTCTTCCGTTCAATGTAAATCCGAAATCGGCTGAAATGCTGCAGGATGTGTTTTTCTGTGCATCAACCGGTATTCCATAGAATGATGATTTCCAGGTTTCAGAACTCAGGATAAATCCTCCGCGGTTGAAATCAATGACACCGCCTTCTGAAAGCCATGATTGCTGCCCTTGCAGGTTGCCTTCGGTAAAACCGCCTTTTTTAGAAAAAAGGCTGGTTTCAGCCCCGGAGATTTCAGCCGTGCAGATTATTGCTGCAAGTATATAAACTGATTTCATTCTTACCTCGTTTTATAAACAGGTAAGGAGAATAGGAGCTCTGGCGGTGCGGTAACTAGAGGTGATTACGAAATATATATATTTGATTTTGCCACCAATAAAATACAGGGGTCTAAAATGCGCGCATTTTTTTGCGGTAGTCGCGCGGTGTTGTTCCGGTGACCTGTTTGAAAACGTGCGTCAGATAATTATAGGTGGCAAAACCGCAGGCTTCGGCAATATCCTGCATGGGCAGATCGGTTTCGGCCAGTAACTGGCGTGCTTTATTGATACGAAGCCTTCGGATTTCATCAATGGGCGATCGTCCGAACATCTGCATGAACCGGCGTTCCAGCGAACGACGGGCCATGGGAACCTCTTTCAGGATGTCGGCCATCGTGATGGATTCAAACGCATGTTCTTTGATGAAGTTGACCACTTTGACGAGTTTTGGATCGTCGACGGCCAGCGTATCAGTGGATAGGCGGTCTACAACACCGAGAGGCGGAATGTATATGGTTTCGGGCGTAACCTTTTCCCCCAGCAGCATACGGTGCATGAGCTCTGCGGCTTTGTAGCCGATCTGTTCCGTGGGACTGTTGATGCCGGAAAGAGTGGGGAAACAGGCGTGGCTGAGAAGTTCGTCGTAACTTCCGCATAGAATGGCGATATCGTGCGGGACGGAGATGCCGATGCTCATGCAGAGATCGACGACAAAGCGGCCGTTTCCGTGTCCCCAAACCAGAAGCCCGGTGGGTTTGGGCAGATCTTTAAGCCAGGCGCTCATGCGCTCGAGCTCCTCTTTTTGAGATTCTTCGCGATAATATTCGATGCTGTCGAGTCCGTATTTCTTCAGGGCCCGTTTAAATGCTTTCCCATACCAGATCGGGTTGGGGTTATGACATGAACCGACATAGGCGATTGACTTGAAGCCACGATTCACCAGATGGTCCGCGGCCATTTCGGTGGCTGCGGCATCATCAGTCCGGACACAGGGGAAGGTGTATCCTTCGAGCGGAACATCGCCGACATTGACAATGGGCAGATTCAGCGCTTTAAGCTGTTCAGCAAAATCATTGGAAGCCACACGGCCGATAATCCCGTCACCGCGCCAACCTTTCGGCAGTTCGTGCAGGTTACTTTCCGTGGAGGGGTTAACCCAGATGTGCCAGGGACCGACTTCGTTGGCATAGGTCAGAATTCCTTTAACGATCCGTCGCCCCCATGCGCTGGAGGTGCTGACCATAATGGCCACCTGCAGAATTTCATCCTTTTTAGGCATGTGACAAAATATTGCATATAGAATGCGATGGATCAAGTTTTCCTCTCATTGAAATCATTTATCCGGTTGAACCGGTAGTTGAAATTCCACGAATGAAAATTTTCTGCGCACGGAAAAAGAGCAGAACAATAGGCAGGGTAAACAGGGTCGCCGCAGCCATCAGCTGGGTCCATTCACTGTCGTGGGTTCCCATAAACTGCTGAAGTCCGTAAGCGACGGTATAGTGCTGCGGATCATTCAGATAAAGCAGCGGTCCGAAAAAATCGTTCCAGGTGGAAAGAAACTGGAAGAGTGCGCAGGTCACCAGAGCCGGCTGTGCAAGGGGCAGCATGATCCGGGAGAAAATCCTGAATTCCCCCGCGCCGTCAATGGTTCCGGCTTCAGCAAGATTTGCCGGAATGGTCTGGAAGAACTGGCGCAGGAGAAAGACGTAAAACGGATTGGCGAAAAAGGCCGGGACAATCAGCGGAAGCATTGTTCCATACCAGCCGAGGCTTTTAAAAACAGTGAACAGCGGTATCATGGTTACATGTCGGGGAAGGGCCATGGAGGAGATCAGCAGAATAAATAGAAATTCCTTCCCTGGAAACCGCAGACGGGCAAATCCATAGGCAACCAGCGCGCTGGAAAAGACGGAACCGATCACGTTCAGGGTGCAGAGCAGCAGTGTGTTGCGCAGATACAGCGCAAACGGACCGGTTTGCCAGGCGGCCTTGTAATTCGACCATTGCGGTTTTTCCGGTATGAAAGAGGAAAGGCTGAAAGTTACTGCAGCTTCATCGGCCTGTGGAAAAATATCCTTATTGGATTTCAGCGAGGTGGAAACCATCCAGACCAGCGGCATGATGAAAGGAATGCAGAGCACAATGAGAATAAAATGCGTCAGAATTTTCTGCTTACGCGAAAGCTCCAGCGGAGATCTATTCCGGCTCATGGTTCACCGCCTCTCTCCGCCTGATCTCGGCCTGTATGTCTTCTTCCAGTATAGCGAGTGCCTGTTTCGGTGTAATGTTTCCGCGCGATGCAGATTCGTCGGCGCGCTTAATCATATCGAACAGCAGAAGCTGATAGGGAACGGGAGGCGTCGGTTCCATATTCGGACTGTCGAGCAGGTTAATGAAGGTTTCAAACTGCGGATGCTTTTCAACATAGCGGGTAAAGACTTCTGATTTTGCAATCTGGGGCAGCGGCGGGAGCCAGCCGGCCCTGGTATAATGCACCGCAGCGTCTTCGGGATCATCGAAACCGATCCAGAATTTGATAAACGCCCAGGCGCCTTCAGGATTGGCAGCACCGACGGGAATAATCATAAAATTTCCGTGGACCCACCCGGCATTTTCTCTGCCCCCTTCACGCGGAGGAGGGAATGGAGCGGTCATGTAGGGAAGATCGGGGGTATATTTTTCCAGCTGGGCAACCCGCCACTGACCGTCAATCGTGATGGAGCGTTTGCCCACGGCAAAAGGCCAGTCGGCTCCGTGTTTTCCCGTCAGAGACGAACGGAAGCGAAGCAACCGATCGAAACCGAGCACCTTGTTCTGTTCCGTGATATATTCCAGTGCCCGGAGATTTTCCGGCGTGTTCAGAGTCAGTTCACCGGTTTCCCAGTCATAAAAACCGCCGCCGAAAACCGGGGCCATCATGCGGAACCACTGGGGGATGAATCCCAGTCGGGCCAGCCGTCCTTTGTCGTCGAATCGGTTGAGTTTCCAGCCCCAGGAAACCATTTCCTCCATGGTGCGGGGCATATATTTGAGCATCTCCTGATATTCGGCTTTGGTGGTTACCCGCGCCGGTGCGGAATCGGGCAGAAGTCCTGCATCACGCAGATGATCAAGCCGGAAATAACAGGCCCGGACATCAAGTGCAAGCGGTACGCAATAGTGCCGTCCCTCAAAGTAGGCGATTTTCTGTGCAATCGGAAAGGCGTGATCCAGAAAAAACTGATACTCTGCGGAAGACATAAATTCATCCAGCGGCATGATCAGCCGGCTGTCCGCAAACTGGGGCACAACCTGATTCCACTGGGCCATACAATCCGGCGGATCACCGCCCGCCGTTGCCAGCAGAAATTTGGAGTCTGCCACATTGGCAGGAATGGAAAGAGGGATAACCTCATACCGGTCCTGGCTCCGATTGAAATCATCACAGATATCCTCCACGATTTTTTTCCATCCGGACGTCCACATGTGCCAGAAATAGACCGGTTCGCGGTCCGGATAATTCCGGCCCGAGGGTGTTTTGAGGAACCAGCCCATGAGAAAAGCAAATAGAAGGAGCAGACTCAGGAGGGTGCCGGTGGTTTTCAGATGTTTCCTGAAATCAGCCCCCATAATGCACCCACTTTCGATGAGTCAGAAACAGGACGACAGTAATGGTCATCACGATCACAAAAAGAATCCAGGCCATAGCACTGGCATAGCCCATATCCAGATAGCGCCAGGAGCGTTTGAAAAGATAGAGGGCATAAAAACTGGTACTGTCCTCAGGACCGCCCTGTGTCATGATATACGCCTGAGCGAAATACTGGAACGCATTGATGGTTCCCATGATCAGATTGAAAAAAATGACCGGCGTAAGCATAGGCAGGGTGATATGTACCGTACGGTGCCAGGCGTTAGCTCCGTCGACCACCGCCGCCTCATAAAGTGAAGCCGGAATATTCTTCAGACCTGCCAGATAGATCACCATGCTTCCGCCGACGGACCAGAGGGACATCAGCACCAGCGAATAAAACGCCCACGGTTCACTCGATAACCATGCCGGTCCCTCAATGCCGATGAGCCGCAGTATGCTGTTCATCAGCCCGATCTGCGGATTCAGAACCCAGGAAAATACGGCACAGGTGGCTACCATGGGAACAATGGAGGGAAGGTAAAATGCGGTGCGATAAAAACGTATACCTCTGATATTGAGATTCAGCAGCAGCGAAAGTCCGACTCCAACCACGGTTCCGAGCGGAACGGCAATGAGCGCATATTTTAGTGTGACGGCCAGCGATTTCCAAAAAACAGGATCATCGAAAAACAGGCGCCGGTAGTTTTCAGCTCCCACCCAGACCGGCGGAGAGACGATGTCATATTTGGTGCAGGCCAGATAAATACTGGCTACAAAAGGAATCAGCACAAAAATAATAAATCCGATGAGCCACGGGCTTATGAAAAGATATCCTTTTATCGTTTCGCGCTTCATGATGCAGATGGAGGAATCAGTGTTTCTCGGGCAACCTGTTCCGGCAGGGTGATATTACGCCCGGTTTCAGCATCGAAGAAATGAGCAAAGCGCAGATCAAGACCGAAGCGGATTTCGGGGGGATCCGTTTCTCTGAACTGATGCGGATGTATACTGGCTACAAAATCATGTCCTCCGCTCTTCATATGAAGCAGAATTTCCTCACCGATCATTTCTGAAATTTCAAGCGTACCATTCAGCATATACTCAGCGGTTTCTTCTGCATTTAATTTTTTCAGCGCCCGCGGCCGAATGCCGAAGCAGACGGATTTTCCGATATACCTTTTCATTACATCGGTATGTTCCTGCAAAACAGGTATGCGGAAGGTGCCGCCGTCGAAAACGAGACATTTCCCGGAAGCAATTGTACCTCTGAAGATATTCATGGCCGGAGTCCCGATAAAACCGGCGACAAACAGCGTAGCAGGATAATCAAAAATGGTTCTCGGTCGGCCAACCTGCTCAATCACCCCCTGATTCATCACACATATCCGGTCACCGAGCGTCATCGCTTCTACCTGATCGTGGGTAACATAGATCATGGTGGTTGCCACGCGGGTATGCAGTTGAATGATTTCCTTACGCATTTCCACACGCATTTTGGCATCAAGATTTGACAGAGGTTCGTCAAATAGAAAAACCGCCGGCTTGCGTACAATGGCCCGTCCCATAGCCACGCGCTGCCGCTGTCCGCCGGACAAGGCTTTCGGTTTGCGCTTCAGCAGTTTTTCGAGGCCCAGTATTTTTGCCGCCCGATTGACCCGTTCTTCAATCTCCTGCTTCGAGATTTTACGCAATTTCAGTCCAAACGCCATATTGTCGTATACAGACATATGCGGATAGAGCGCATAATTCTGAAACACCATGGCAATGTCGCGATCTTTCGGCGGGATTTCATTCACACAGCGGTCGCCGATATAAATGCGGCCCTCCGTGACATCCTCAAGACCGGCAATCATCCGCAGCGTCGTTGATTTTCCGCAGCCTGAAGGCCCCACAAGTACAAGAAATTCGCCGTTGGAAACCTCGAGGTTTAAGCCGGATACCACCGACTGTCCGTCCTCAAATTTTTTACTGACTTTCTCCAGTCTGACCTGAGCCATGACGCCTCCGAAACGTGCGGATTACAAACCGCCTCACAAGATAGCAGAATTCGTGGATGCCGGTACAGCAAAACAGCTGAATCGTTGAAGTATATTCTGTTGGTTCTACCGGTTGAACGCTCTGGGGTGATCCGTCGTTTTTTGAATTTTCTGTCTCCGGAAACCTTCCAGCAGTCTGGAAAGGACACACCCTTATAAAAACTGAACGGGCCGAAGCCGGATCTGTTTGGATTTCAATTTTACAGTGGAAAAAATAAGCGGCCGGAATCCGCCTCCCAGGCCAAAGCCCCTCGTGTCGGAATCATTCAGGTTTCACGAAAGCGGCGGATATGCGGATTCTGTTTGCGGTAATCCGCGGGTGACATGCCGACATGTTTTTTGAACTGCCGTCCGAAGTGTGTGTAATCGTTGAAGCCGACCTCGTAGCAGATATCAAGAGCATTGTCTGTGGTATCGCGCAGCAGCACACAGGCCCGTTCAATCCGCAGTCCATTGAGGTAGTTCAGAAACGTCATACCGGTTTCATGTTTGAAAAGCCGGCAGAAATAGGTTTCCGATGCTCCGCTCATGGCCGCCATATTCTCGAGGGCCAGTGGCTCTGTATAGTGGTCGTGAATATAGTTCAATGTTTTGCGCAATCCTTCGAGATAACGAGAAACGGGAACAGACAGATCGGCCTGAACAGTCTGGTCCACGCCCTCGTTCCGTTCATACTCTTCGGTGAGAAAAGAGAGCAGGGCGAGAAAATGATAGCGGGTGAGGGCGGCACCACGTTCGGAGATGTCCTGAGCCTGCTCTTTCAGTAGTGCGAAAAGTTCTGCCACTTTTTTCCGGTTTTCCGCGTCGAATTTCAACTGCACTGCGGATATGCCTTCGTCCGCCAACGAGATGAACGGTTTGAAAAAATAGCGGTTCGGTGAACTGGATCCTTTCAGCACTTCCAGGGAGTGAATCTCGGAATCGACAGCCTGAGGCAGAAAACTGCAGCAATAGGCCTTTCTTCCTTTTTTCTGAAGAGTGTCGTCCAGAAGGTGAAGAACATAGGGTTTCATAATGAGCATATCGCCCGGCTTCATCACCACTTCCGTACCCTTGAATTTGTTAATCAGCGAACCCCTCTCAACAAACAGCATTTCAAAATACTCGTGACGGTGGAGCTCTTTCTGGATCAGGGTTCGATCAACTACGGTTTCCACAGTAATGGGAAATGCAGCTTCGCCAAACAGCTCTCTGGATTTTACCAACGACATAAATCAGCTTCAGTTTAATGTGTGCTCAGTATGCAAATTTTTCTAATAAAGACACCGGTTCCGGTTAAATAAGAATTTCTTTGCGGGGTTAACACTCCGGCCGCGCGGCTTCCCATCCTTCTGAAAAGTGTTTCATCATCATTTCTACTACCTCGGGGTGACTCCTTGCAATATTGACTGTTTCAAGTGGATCCGTTTTATGGTCATACAGCTCAATGAACAGCGGTTCTCTATCGGGGTGTGCCGCGTCTTTCCACACGGTTAAACGGTAACGGTCAGTTCGCATGGCATAACCGGTCAAATTTTCTTCGAACAGCTTGCGGTCCCACTGACCTGGCAGCTGTTTTTGAATCCGTTTTTCCATTTCATCGGCCAACGGACCGAAATAAGTTTCCCGCATTCCGGGCCGAAGTGCAATCGAGCCCCATTCGCGCAGAGCGGGGGTGGGGAATTGACTGAAAGCTGCTTTTTTCCATGGACGGGAAGGGTTGGTGAGCAACGGTCTGAAACTGCTTCCTTCAACATGTTCCGGAATCTGAAGGCCTGCTAGGTCGGAAAGGGTGGGATACATATCAATCAGTTCCACCAGCGCATCTGTTTTCTGACCGCGGGTTTCCTGCGGCATGTCCGGAGTCCAGATAATCAAGGGGACACGTGTTGCAACTTCATACGTGGTTGCTTTTCCCCAGGTTCCCATTTCTCCGAGATGCCAGCCGTGATCGGCCCATACAATGATGATGGTGTGATCGCGCAGCCCGGCTTCATCCAGTGCATGTATCATTTTCCCGATCTGGGCATCCACATAGCTGACACAGGCCAGATAAGCATGCTTAAGCGTTCGTGCAAGTTCCTCATCAAATGGTTTCCCATCGGTTGGAATACCCTGCCGCACTCTGAGTTCGAATGAGGGATGAAGTCCCATAGAGGCACCGCCAACCGGTGCTTCGGTATTCTGTGCCAGCGGAATTTTATCCCGGTCGTAGAGATCCCAGTATCGTTTAGGGGCCACCCAGTTGAGATGAGGTTTTTTAAAGCCAATAGCCAGAAAAAAAGGTTTTTCCTCCTGCGCTAACTCTTTGAGAGTTTCAATGGCAATCAGCGTGTTGCGACCGTCGGAATAGGTTTCATCCGGTACATCGGCACATTCCCAGGCCGGTCCGCTGGCCAGACCGTATTTGGCCATCTCGCCATACCGGGCAAACATTTCTTTCCGAGCATTCTGCTGAATTTCAATATTTTCCGCCAATGCAAATCCTTTAGGTTTAGGTAGATCGGTTTTAGCAGGCTTCCTGCTCCACGAAAATGCATCATCGGTGTGTTTTCCATGAAAAATTTTCCCATGGTAAACGGTTTCATATCCGTTGTTTTTGAAATGCTGAGCAAGGGTGATGACATCCGGCCGGAGATCGCGGAATTCCAGATAGTTGTGAGTTACACCGCTGGAATCCGGCCGCAGTCCGGTCATCAGACTGGCCCGGGACGGGCCGCAGATCGATTGCTGACAATAGGCCCGGTTAAAAAGCAGGCCATCCGCCGCCAGCCGGTCGATATTCGGTGTAACCGCAATCGGAGAGCCGTAACAGCCCAGTTCCGGCCGCAGATCGTCAACACCGATGAACAGAATATTCGGTTGTTTCGCGAAAGCGGAAAGTGCGGTAAGCAGAAAGAAACAGAAGGATAGTATTTTCATCTAATCAGGCCTCGTAACAGCGGATTTCAAACAGTTTTGCATTAGGAGCCCCATAGGTTTCCTTCAGGTTGATGCGGATGCCGGAAGTGCGGATTTGATCAAAATGGAATTTGATTAAACGCCGGCGGTTATCATCATTGGAACCGACTCTGATCCATTTCCCGTCAATACGGGCTTCCACGTCGAGCGATTTGAGCAATTCAGTCGGGACATCATTCCAATAGTTGAAACTGACTTTGGAGTCTTTACGCATGCAGATGTTGCGCTTCAGATTCGTATCGCACTTAATCTCGACTTTCGACAGGTTAATCGGCTCCTCCCATTCCATGATTACTTCGGCGGGAAGTCCATGCGATTCCCATCCGTGTTCAACGCCTTCAAAATCGCGGGCAACGCCGTCGTTCAAAAGAGCGGCATCACCGCTGACCGTGGATGAGGCGGCAATAAGCGCGGCTTTTCGCGCCAGATCCTTTTCGTCTTTTGCCGGGCGATGGGGCAGAAAAGAATCTTCACGCAGCAGGTTTTCCTGAAGTTCGTTGATATGCTTCTGCGCAATGTCACGGGGATTGCAGTTTTTATCGATGCACATCGCCGCTGCGGTTCCGACCGCCATGCCCATAGTGGAGCAGGTGGCCATCAGCCGGGTTGATGAAAGAGCAATGTGCGTCTGACTGATATTGCGTCCGGCAAAGGAAAGATTGGTAATGTTTTTGGAATAGAGCGAGCGATAGGGGATCTCGTAAACCTTCCGGAAATGGTGATGGAAATAACTGGGCGGATCCTCGAGATTTTCAATACCGGCCCAGCAATGTTCGTCCAGCGACCAACCGCCATACCCGACGGTATCTTCAAAGTGTGTATGGTTGAGCAGATCGCCTTCGCGCAGAATATAATCCCCGATAAACCTTCGGGATTCGCGTTTGCCCGGCAGCGACTGCACCCAGGTCAGTGCATGATTTTCAACATTCGGAATCTTTCCGGAGTTTTTAATGTAATCCCACACTCCGTAGGCATAGCACATCAGTTTATGGCGGATCTCCTCCTGTTCGCCGATAATATCGGCATCGCTGCCGACCTCCATCCACCAGATACCGTTATGAAAACCATTGAAGCTACGTTTCGGATGAGATTTTTCCGCATCATAAGGAATGGCCCAGGAGGGGGCCTCAAACGGCATCGGCCGGCCCATGTCCTCAGAATGCATCAGCAGAGTGGCTCCCATCTGCCAGCCATCGGGTTCATCCGGTGCAAACTGTTCGCCGAACTCTTTTTTACCTTCACGTCCGGTACGATAAAGAGCACCCGCCGTAGCGGCAAGCAGACCGTCGCCGGAACAGTCGATAAACTGCTCGGCCTCAATCATAATTTCGGTTTCGGTCGTCAACTGCCAGCATCTGGCGGCTTTGATCGTACTCCCGTTCATAACCGCTTTTGTCGCCTGGGTATTCAGCAGCAGCTCAAGGTTGGGTTCAGAGGTAACAAAGTCGTAGAGGAGATGATCCCACACCGGCCAGGATTCCTGCTTGTTGTGAAAACGGTTATGCAGCAGCAGTTCTTCAATAATTCCGGTTTCGCGTTCTGCATAATTATCGGGACGGAGGTGATTCACGCCATTCACATGAACGCGCATTTCACTCGACGAGTTTCCTCCCAGCACCGGACGGTCCTGTACCAGTATGGTTTTAGCCCCGTTGCGGGCAGATGCAACCGCTGCGCAGATCCCGGCCAGTCCGCCGCCCAGCACAGCAACGTCAACGTTTTTTGTGATATGACGGATCGGCAAACCGCGTTTACCGCCGGCAACCTGATACCAATTATCCATAATACGTTCGCCCTGGAGACCCTGATCCTCGGATGCTTTTCCGACTATGGGAATGCTTACCGCGGCTGCGGCACCGGTTTTAAAATAATCCCGCCTTTTCATATTTTTTCACCTCGCTTTATTTCCAAACGATCGGCAACCAGACTGTCATTTCAGCAGTGCCTCGATTGCTCCATGCATAATATGGAACAAATTGGGTTTCGATTTTATCCCATTCCGGTTTTTCAAGTATACTGTACATCTGTCCCATCTGCGATTTCTGAATCAGCACTTCGCCTTTCAGCGTGACTGCTCCATCGATCAGCTGTTTATCGGTTGCGGGTTCCAGTTTGATATCCGAAGGAAGATAAACGTCCAGAACCGAGGTATTTTCCGGAAGGTCGGGCGTTTCAATGCAGTAAACCACCGGTCCCCGTTTGATGGCAGCCTGGTTGCGGGTCTCTTCAATCAGCGCATGACCTGCCAGCAGTTTGGCTTCCAGCGGAAGGTTCAGCTCAACTGTGTCTCCGGATTTCCATTTTCTGGAAACAATGGAATATGATCCCGGAATAACGCGAACATCCGCTTGCTTCCCGTTCACTTTCAGCGAAGCGCCTTCCGCCCATTCAGGGATACGCAGCATGACATCAAAGGGTTCCTTTTTGCATTCAACGATTGAGATTTTCACTGCACCGTCCCACGGATAGCCGCTTTCCTGTTTCAGTTTAAGCGCAGAACCGTCGAGCAGTTCCGTATCGAGCTGATTGCCGCCGTAGAGGTTTACGGCCACACCATTGGGTGACAGGCTGTAGGCCCAGTTCGAAACCTTGGCAATGGTGCGCACGAGATTCGGTGGACAGCAGAAGCAGGGGATGTACGCTGCGCGGTTTTCATAATCGGTAATGCCCATTTTTTTGTCGAAGGTCCGGCGCAGCGGATTGGTGTAGAAATAATGCGTTCCCTCCTGGCTGATACCGGAGAGGGCGGAGTTGTAAAGCACCAGTTCCATGATATCGGCATATTTTGATTCACCGTGAATACCGAGCATGCGATAGGAGAACATGGCATTGCAGATGTTGGCGCAGGTTTCATTATAGGCTGTAGAGTTGGGCATCATATAATCACCGATGAAACCTTCGTGAATCATGTCGACTTTTGAAGATACACCGTGGTGTGTCTGACCGCAGGCGCCGGTCACATACATTTTATGGTTCACCACACTGTCCCACATACGGTCGAGTGCGTCGACCAGTGCCTGTTCGCCGGTTTCCATATAAATATCAGCCGCACCGGCATAGTAGTACAAGGCCAGCACCGAGTGCCCTGCCGCTTCTTTGGCTTTGCGCAATGGAGTGCGTTCCTGAACCATGTCACCGATAAACTTATAATTTGCTTCGGGAGCCGGATTCATTCCGCTCTTTCCACGGCGGTTTACGAAGTCCTCTGCCAGCTGAAGATATTTTTCATTTCCGGTTTCCCGGTACATTTCCACGAGTCCCATGATCTGGGTCTGATTGAAACCGAAACGTTTCAGATGGTCGGGGCAGGGCATAAAGGTTTTTACCAGAAAGTCGGCATGTTTTTTTGCAATGTTAAAGAAGTTTTCCTGCCCGGTTACTCTCTTGTGGATGCAGGCGGCTGTCAGCAGATGACCGGAATTATACATTTCGTGCAGCTGACGGTTCGCCCAGCGTTCCTGTTTTCCGCGCTTGATATCGGGGATCTGCGTTTGTGTTGATAGGTAGCCGTCATCACATTGGGCCTTGGCAATGACTTCGATGATTTCATCCAGCTCCTTCAGAATTTCCGGATCCTTATTGATGGAATAAACGTAGGTGGCAGCCTCCATCCATTTATAAAAATCGCCGTCGTGCCAGTTCATGCCCTGGTGCATGCCCTCTTTCAGTCCGGCAGCGATCTTGAAATTATCGTACGCGAACCCGATGTCACCTTTCAGAATTTCACCCATGTGCGGAACCATGACTTCTTCGCACAGTTTGAATTTATCCGCCCAGAATCCCTCGGTCCACCGGCAGTCACCAATGTCGGTGTTTTTGAATTGAACGTATTCCGTGCAGGCCATATTCATAAGCCCATTCTGCTGGCCTGAAACAGCTGTCGCCACAGTTATGATGGTTAAAGCAATTGTCGATTTCATCACGCTTTTTCTCCTGTCAATATTAATCAGTCAGTTAAGGGATCCGCCGATAATATCGGCTGAATTTCGATAAAAAGAATGTCGTAAGGATGCATTAGCGGAACGGTTTTCAGGGCGGTCCCATCCAGCAGGTTCCGGCAGATAAACCGGCGGCTTCCGTTTTTTAAGCGAAGATCAAGTGCAGCATCGGTGTTGCCCAGATTCACAATTGATACGACATAGTTCCCGGCATTGTTTTTAATACATTTCCAGGTGCAGCCGGGAACGGTATTCCCGTTGGTTTCCACGAGTTCCACCTCCGGCATGAGATTGCGAGATTCCAGCAGAGTCAGCGCGGCAGCTTTCATAGCTGGCAGCGAATCAACCGTCAGCAGGATTCCTTTTCCCTGTTTCAGCGGTGCGAGTGGTTCTCCATATTCATTTTCCAGACCGCCTGCGCGGTCCGTGATGATGCAGCCGCCGCCGTTCAGATATTCCTGCAGAATGCTGTGCTCATTTTCGGTGATTCGATTTGTCTTATACAGCAGGACCGCATCCCAATTGCTGCGATCCTGCCGTCTGATGATGTTTTCTGTGGCAAACCCGAGAGACAATCCTTCAAAATTCAGGGCTTCATACAGATCGAAAATTTCATCCATGTAGTCCAGGTTCTGGATGGCAGAGGTTTTGGAATAGAAAATGCGTAGCGGTTTGCGTTGTCGCTGCATGGCCGTAATCGCTTCGCTGTGGGCATTAAGGTCGATCATAGTGGAGTGAATCGCTTGCGTGACGCGGGGCTGCTGATTGTTCGACCCTGCATATCCGTTGCCAACATTTCTGCGGATAGAACCGTCTTCACGTCGTGGCCAGAACCAGATCTGGGATGCATTCAGGCCTAACGTGTGCGCCGCCCAGGTCACTGCGCGGGGATAGGCCGGGTCCATATAGAGATCACGGGAATAGCCGGTTGAAAGAAAATGACTTTCCGTGTTGAAAATAATCTGATCGGGACTGACCGATTTCAGGAAATCATACGACATATACAGTTCCCGCCATCCGAAACTATACCGTTCTTTCCAATCCGGTGTTTCCCTGAGATTATTATATTCTGCCGCGCAGTCGTTGCCGATGATATCGCTTAATTCTGTAAGGGCCTCGAGATCAATTCCGGTACAGGGGTCATTATTGCTGAAAAATGACGGCATGATTTTCAGATGGGCTTTAGCTGCAGGGTCGTACCGGCGCAGTTCTTTTTTCATAAAACGATACCAGTCCGTGACCCGCTCATCATTAAACGCATTCCAGTCATACCACCGGGGGGTTCCAACCATTGCAATGTCAATCGGGATGTCCAGCTTCACTTCACTGAATCCGGAAAAATCAGAAGCCCAGAGGTGATTAAGCCTGTTGATCGAGCCGTGTTTCTGTTTCAGCCAGCTCCGGAATTTGTTCATCGTGAATTCCGAAACCCCGCCATTATACCAGACTTTCTTTTTCCCATCCCGATATGTAATCCAGCGAGGCTCATTGCAAAGCATATAACCCAGTTCTGTATATTTTTTTCCGGCCATTTGCGGAACAGTGCCCGCCAGCAGTGCGCTCATCATTTTGCGAGCTCCGGGGTGGTCAATATCGTAGGCATGAAACGGCGCGCCTTCGTATTGTGTAAATTCCTTGCCGTAGACATCGGTGGCCCATCGGGGCACGGCATTGTTATTGATGAAGATGAATCCCAGTCTGCCGTCCGGTTTTCCTCTCAGCTGATGCAGAATGTTCGGTGCAATATTTCCGTCTTTATCCAGCAGGTGGGTGGGGCTGATGTAAAAGCCGTCCTGTTGCCCGAAATATTCCATCAGCCGGGGAGTTTCGGGTTTCCAGGTATAATCGGCCAGAAAGACCGGCCGGTTTTTATAGGTCAGCTGATCTCCTTCATGTAACACTTCCGCCCAGTCGATCCGGGGGGATGGCTTACGGACCACGGTGCCGTCGATCAGCTTCTTCAGGTAGGCTTCGGATTCGTTCAGCATTTTAATGATATCATTCCGCTCAAAATCAGGCAGGGTTTCCGCCATTTCCGCAGCGTTGTTTTTATACAGGCCGACCTGCTTGAAATAGGCGGTGTTTTCCTCGACATGTGCTTCATCCCAGTCGGCATACTCCAGAAAAACCTCTGCCACCCGAACAGTCATTTTTTCTTTCTGAATATCGATTCCTCTTTTTTCAGCAACCGTGATCAGCGATTTAAGATTGTCGATTTTGTTGCGGGCAATCTGATCCGGCATGTTTTCAGCCAGTATAATCGATGCGTTTAAAGCCGCAGTCATGATCATCCATCGTTTCATCGGTTCCCCTTGTTCAATTGACGCTGTTCCAAGAGACGCCAGACAAAGCCGAAACGGGATAGCCGATCCTCCAAAACAGTATGCTGATTTTGTCTTTTCGGGTGTGCGAACATGAACATCCGGAAGATAGTCTTTATGGGCTGGAAGTTTCTGGAGCGGGTCGGTTGCAAAACGGTCACAGAGGAGCTCTGCTGTTATCGTACGTCAACGCGTAGCAGCAACACACCTTTGGGAGCCATACTGAACTCCGGCCGGAGCGGTTTACCTGTAAACAGATCGGTAATTTTAAGCGGTCTGCCGTTCTGCAGACCGAGCGTAATCTCGGCATCGTTTTTTCCGAGATTCAGCATGCTGACGAGATAATGTCCATCCTCCTGCTTAATTGAACGCCAGTAAACGCCCTTATGTTTTGTGCCGTTGTTCTCTGTGAGAATAATCTTCGGCCGGCCGGTCTCTATTTCTGCCAATGCACGTTCCCGGATCTGATCGATAGATTCGGATCCGTTGAGCACGATCAGTTTTCCCTTGCCCGGATTCAGGTGTTTTCCATGCGGCTGCCCGTATTCGTTTTTAGACAGACTTGCTGCACTGTCAACCATCAGCGTTCCTCCCTGATCGAGATAGGCCTGAAGAGCGTCTAATTCGGATTCCGTTACAAATTCGGTTTTATAAACAAGGATGGCGTTCCACGAACTGCAGTCCTGTTTCCGGATTATCTTCTCCGTGGCAAAACCCATTGGAAAACCGTCGAAAAAGAACTTTTCATACATCGAAAACTGTTCGGACATATGCGTTTTTTTATTAATGGCCGACGTTTCGGAATGGAACAGGCGCAACGGTCGGCGCTGCCGGCGAAGTTCGATAATTTCTTCGGAAAAACTGTTCAGGTCATACATGACCTGTGTATAGGCGTTGGCAATATGCGGCTGCTGATTGACGGAGCCCGCAAAGGAACCGGCAAGCGCAAGATCGGCGAAATTCAGCTCGCCTTCCAGACGGTCCTCGGGTGAGCCGTCGGGGTCTCTTGCCCAGAACCAGGTCATATTGGCATCCATGCCCAGAAGCGTGGCCAGCCAGTAGACACTTTCCACATATTCAACCGAAGTATCGAGTTTTCTCCAGTGAGCGGAAGAGAGAAAATGCGACTCTGAATTGATGTGGATTTTTTCCGGCGATACCGATTCCATAAAATCGTAGGACATGGCCAGCTCTCCCCAGAAATAACTATAGTGCTCCTCCCATGGCTCTGCTTTTTTGGATAGGCGGGTTCGTGTTTCCCTCGCTTTGGCATCGTCGCCGATCATCGAAGTGAGTTCGGTGAGCGTTTCCAGATCAATCCCATGTGATCGGGCATTATCGGTATAGTGATGTGTGCTGTGTTTGATGTGCGTATCCGCATCCGGGTTGCCTTTCAGGAGTTCCCCCTGAATGAAGGTGAACCAATCGATGGCCCGGTCCATATTATAGCGCGCCCAGTCGTAGTACATCGGCGTACCCTGTATTTTTGCCGGAATCGGGAATTCGATTTCGATCGCATCGAATTCCTGGAAACCGGTTTTCCAGTTGCTGTTCAAGGCATCAAGGTCGCCGTCATATTTCCGCTTCAGCCATTGCCGGAATTTATCCAGCGTGTACGTCGAGAGCTGCTGCATTTCACCGGTTCTGCGGGTCCAGCCACTGGCGATGGAGTGCCAGTGCGGTTCGTTGGCGAGAATATAACCGAGCTGCGTCACTTTTCTGCCCCGGGTCAGTCTTCCGGTTTCGCGGGCAATGGTTCCCCAGACCTCCCGCACCAGCGGATTATCAACATCGAATCCGATAAACGTAGAACGGCCGTAGCAGGCCTGTGGTTCCTGTTTCTTAACCCATTCCGCCATGCCCTGGTTCCAGAACATCAGAAAGCCGACGTTGGTATCGGAAATATCAGTGACCTTGCGCAGCAGTTCCTGATCAAAGGTGCGGTCCTCCTTCAAAAGGAAGGAATTGATTGCCCGGTCATGTTCCGGTTCATACAGGTTTTCGCCGCCGTGGAAAATTGCACCGAGGTGGTCGTTGTAAACCGCGCTGTTTGTCAGCGGCTGACCGACGGATTTCGAAAAATAGTCATACAGAAAAACGGGTTTTCCGTTGCTCAGCAGCATGTTGTCGCCGACTTCAATATGCTGCCAGTCCACTTTATTCACCGGGCGCCGCCGGATCTCTCCGCGGATGACACTGGAAAGCTCTGCAATTCCGTCATCGAGAATTTTAACGACCATCCGTCGCTGAAAGTCAGGAATTTCAGCCGCAAGTTTTTCCTCTTCGCCGGCATAGATGCTGTATCTCCCGAAAAGATAGGCAATCTCTTCCGGGTGATTTTCATCCCAGTCCGCGTATTTCAGGAATTCCCCGGCAAACCAGAGCACTGTTTCCTCCCGGGTGACATCGATGTTTTCGACCTGCGCCTTCTGCATCAGGGACTTCAGCTGATCAATCTTTAACCGGGCTTCCTTGGCGATGGCATTCTCAGCGGTCGCTTCCGTATCCGGGGAAGAACCGAGCTCCGTATTTTCCGTCCCGGCAGACGCAGACCTAACGGATATAAAAACGGCGGCGGCCAATGAAATCAGCATGAGTTTCTTCATCAACATCTCCTTCGTGTGTGGTGTGGCTTATCCCGCTCCTGCATAGGAAATCACATCGAAGAAATAACTTAAACAGTCGATCTTGCATTATTATGGGTATATATTGCACTTCGGAATGATCGGGATTTATGCGAAGAGACGTCGCCGGAACGGCACAGTGAAAAGCCGATCCTGTATAATTAAATGCAGAAATTGTATGATGCAGTACTAAACGCCGTGTTCGATATACTGTTTGGTCACCGCCACCACCGTATCATAACAGCCGCCGCACAAACCGGCGGCATAGGTTTTGGCCATCACGCCTGCGGCATCCGTCAGATTATGGGTATCAATGGCTTTGCAGATATCCCCTTTGGTGACGTGATTGCAGAAACAGACCAGGTCATCGTCCTCAAGTTCGATATCGAGCTCAATGGGCCGTCCAATCGGCGCCAGCAGTTCGCGCGGATGGTCGGGCATTTCGAGCCCTTTTTCAATATATTTGCGCAGACGTTCAAATTCAGAGCATTCACCGACAAGAATGGCGCCGTAGAGTGTTTTCCAGTCTTTGGATATCAGCAGCTTTTTATACACGCCGTTTTGAATGTCCTGATCGTAGAAATAATCGACTTCGCCGTCTTCCGGGAGGTGGATATTTCCGATGCTGGCTACCTGCAGGTCGAGCAGTTTCAGTTTTGAAGCCGGTTTCTGAAGTGTAAAAATTTTATTGATTCCGCCGAGATGGGCCGCGCAGGCTTCGGCCATGGCATAGCAGGGGGCAACGAGACCGAAAAGGGTGTCCTTGTATGAAGCGCATTCCCCAATGGCATAAATGTCGGGATCGGAGGTCTGGGTGGTTTTACAGACCGAAATTCCGCCGTACGCACCACGTTCCAGTCCCGCCTCAATACCGACTTTATCATTCGGGGTAATTCCGGCCGTGACCACAACGAGATCGGCCTCGAACGCATCACCGTTTTCGAGCACCACACGCTCAACGTGCCGTTCGCCTTCCAGAGTCTGGACGTGTGCGCCGAGCTTGAGATGAATGCCTAATTCCTCGATTTTCATGTCGAGCAGCCGGCCGGCCATTTTGTCGAGCTGTTCCGGCATCAGAAATTCTTCGCGTTCAAGAATGGTGGTTTCCAGCCCCAGTTCGCGACAGGCCTCGGCGATTTCCAGTCCCAGCAGGCCGCCGCCGATCACCACTGCATTTTTGGCGTTCCGGGCTTCCTCCCGGATAGCGTTCACATCCTCAACAGTCCGGTAAACGTATACGCCGCTGAGTGCCGTATTTCCAAAAGGCGGAAGTCTGGGACGTGAACCGGTCGCGATTACCAGTTTATCATAGGGATATTCAGTACCGTCTTCCGCCGCGACGGTTTTGGCTTTACGGTCGATCGAAACGGCCCGGGTTCCGAGATTCAGGTCGATTTTATAATAGTCGTACCAGCGCTGCTCCGCAAAATACAGTTCTGTCTGCCTGCGCCCGGAAAAGAGCGTGGAAAGCGAAATGCGATCATAAGCCGGTACCGGTTCGTCTCCCAGAACGGTCAGGGTATATTGATGATGTGCATCATATTCGAGCAGTTTTTCGCAGAAGCGGTAGCCCGCCATTCCATTGCCGATCACCACAACCTGTTTTTTATCTTCCGCCATCTTCATCCTTGATTCGGTACCGAAAAAGTCCGGTATGCATACCCGAGAGAACCCGGAGTGTCCAATAGTTGTTCACTTTTTATTGTTGGCTGCTTAAAAGGGAAAGGCCATCTTCTGCGTTTATGACCGGTCTCTATATCCATGTTCCGCTGTGTGAAAAGCGATGCCGCTACTGTGATTTCTATAAACTGACCCCCGGTGAAATCGACAGCATGGATCTGTATCTCCAATGCCTGGAAATCGAACTCCGCCGGCTTCCGTCCGATTTTGCGCCCAATACGGTATTTATCGGCGGAGGAACGCCCACGGCACTCAGTCCGTCCGAATACCGGAAAATGCTCGAAGCTATCGATCGGCGCATTAATCTGTCGCAGGTTGTTGAATTCACCAGCGAGGCCAATCCCGGAACGCTGACGCCGGACAAGCTGAAGGCGATGCGCGACGGCGGTGTGAACCGGGTATCGATCGGCGTGCAGTCCTTTAACAACCGTGCCCTGCAGCTGCTCGGCCGCATCCACGATGCGAAAACCGCAATTGCCGGTTACCATATGCTGCGCGATGCCGGTTTCGACAATGTGAATATTGATCTGATTCAGAGCATCCCCGGTATGAAACCGGCGGACGTGCTGGCCGATGCCGAAAAAGCAGCCGGGCTGGAACCCGATCATATTTCCTATTACAACCTGATTTATGAGCCCGGCACGCCTCTGACCAAAGCAAAAGATGAGGGCAGGGTGGTTCCGCCGGGCGATGATGAAGAGGCGGACAACTATTTTATGGTGAAGGAATATCTGGAACATGCCGGTTACGGGCATTACGAAATTTCGAACTTTTCCAAAGAGGACCGGGAATGCCGGCATAATGTGCTCTACTGGCAGGGCGGCGAATATTTCGGGTGTGGACCGTCGGGGGCATCGCACTGGCATGGCAGGCGGTTCAGCAATATTCCGGATCTGAATACTTATACGAACCGCCTGCTGAAAGATCAGCGTCCTTTCGACGAAGTGGAACATCTGTCGAAAGAAGACAAAGCCCGCGAAACGCTGGTGATGTGGCTGCGTATGACCGCCGGGGTTGATCTGGATGGATTTAAAAAAGTCACCGGATTTGAGGTATATGATTTATGCGGAGCCGGCATTGAATCGATGCTTGAGGAAAATCTGCTCCAGCGTCAGGATAATCGGATCAGCTTATCCCGCGAGGCGTTGTTTATCAGCAATGCCGTATTCAGCGAGCTTCTGTGAGACCGCAATATGTTGTGTGTTAACATGAAAAAAGGCGGATTTAGTCTTGCAAAGCAGACGGGAATCCTTAGATTAACGCGCTCTTATTGATTAGAGGGAATTTTTGAAACCGAGCAATTGAGGTATTTGAGATGGGTAGAGAATGTGCAGTTACAGGAAAGAAGACCACGGTTGGTCGTCGCATTGTACGCAAAGGTTTATCGAAGAAAAAAGGCGGTATCGGTCTTCATGTGACCAGTGCCACGAAGCGTAAATTCAAACCGAACCTGCAGCGCGTTAAAATCCGCACCGAAAACGGAACGGTTAAACGGGTCTGGGTTTCCACCAAAGCACTGCGTTCCGGTGCTGTGAAAAAAGCCTAGTTTCCATCCAGCTGGAACCGCTGAGATAAACCGTCCTTCATGAGGACGGTTTTTTTGTGCCTATGAAGGAGACGCAATGAATAAAAGTCGGCCGCTTTTATGACAGAGCATTTGAATCTGCATGAATGCGGTTTTAGAAATACAGTCCGTTACGGGCAGCTTAAAATTATCGCCACGGATTTCGCAGTTTCTGTTTCATTTTGTTGACCAACAAAAAACGCTCTCCGGGAGGAGAGCGTTTCGTCTTTCAACAAAATGGATAAAGTTTACCAGCTGGCCTTCGTCATGCCCGGGATCTTGCCTTCGGAAGCCATTTCGCGAAGGGTGATACGGGAGAGGCCGAACTTGCGGTATACCGCGTGAGGACGTCCGGTGACGGAACAGCGGTTCATGATGCGGTTCGGGTTGGAGTCAACCGGAAGTGAGCGGAGCTTGCGTACGGCCGCCATGCGATCTGCCGGTTCAGTCGACGGATCAGCGATAATTTTTTTCAGTTCCTGACGCTTCGCGTAGTATTTGGAAGCCAACGCGATGCGTTTGTTGTTTTTCGCGACTTTGCTTTTCTTAGCCATATATATTCAGTTCCTTTTTGTTGAAAGACCCGTGGATAAAACATATTCAGGGAAGGGGGTGCAATATAAATAGTCGAAAAAATGCACTCGGCCGCACTGCTGAATCTAAGGATTATAAAAGCGGGCAGGTTTTTTAATCTTGAAAGCATATCTCCATACCGTATTTTTACGGCCAACCGAAACGAATTAAGAACGCCAAAAGGAAAATATAATGTCCAAAATTAACGATCTAGGCACAGCAACGCTGACGTACAATAACGAATCTCTTGAGCTTCCGGTTTTTGAAGGAACTGAAAAGGAGAAGGCTATTGATATCCGCGCACTGCGGGCGAAGACCGGAATGATCACATACGATCCCGGTTTTGTGAACACCGGCTGCTGTCGATCTGATGTAACTTATATTGACGGTGAAAAAGGCATTCTGCGTTATCGTGGGTACGACATCAACGAACTGGCCGAGAAGTGTGAGTTTATCGATGTGGCCTATCTGTTGGTTCATGGTGTATTGCCGAGTAAGGAGCAGCACGAGGAATTTTCAGATCATCTGAACTACCACTCACTGCTTCATGAAGACATGCGCCATTTCTTCGATGCCTATCCGGACCATGCCCACCCGATGGCTACGCTGTCGGCTATGGCGGTTTCACTTTCCACGTTCTATCCGGAACTGGAGGATGCAACGCTTCAGGAAAACATCGACTATAAGGTCACGCGCCTGCTTTCAAAAATGCGCACCGCTGCCGCTTTTGCCTATAAGAAGTCGATTGGTCATCCCATTGTTTATCCTACATCGAAACTGAAATACTGTGAAAATTTCCTGAACATGATGTTCTGGACCCCGGTGAATGATTTTGAGGTGGATCCGGTGGTTGCCCGAGCGCTTAACAAGCTGCTGATTCTGCATGCGGACCATGAACAGAACTGCTCGGCCTCCGTTGTGAAAATGGTCGGTTCCGCCGGAGCCAACCTGTACGCATCCATTTCAGCAGGAATCTGCGCGCTTTGGGGACCGCTTCATGGCGGAGCAAACCAGCATGTTATCGAAATGCTTGAACGCATTATCACCGAGGATGACGGCGACGTTAAAAGGGTAATTGCGCGGGCCAAGGATAAAAATGATCCGTTCCGTCTGATGGGCGTCGGTCATCGCGTTTACAAATCCTATGATCCGCGTGCCAAAGTGGCGAAACAGATGTGTAAAGATGTGCTGTCAGCACTGGGTGTAAATGATCCGCTTGTGGATCTTGCACAGGAACTCGAAGATGCTGTATTGGCGGATGATTATTTCGTGGAACGCAATCTTTACCCGAATATTGATTTCTATACCGGACTGACCTACCGTGCCATGGGTATCCCGACGGATATGTTCACTGTGATGTTTGCGATTGGACGTATACCGGGCTGGATTGCCCAGTGGCTTGAAATGCGTGAGGATCCGCACGGGCGCATCGGACGTCCCCGTCAGATCTATACCGGCCACACCCAGCGCCCGGTTGAATAGCAGGATATATAATGAGTAAAAACAGAAACACCTTCCGTCATCAGGCGGTCGAGTTGAGCTTTCTTGAAAAGGTCGCAGAACGTCTGCCGGAGGATGTTGAAATCCTCCAGGCGCTGGCGGATCTCTACACCAAAACCGGAAAATTTCAGGAAGGCTTGAAAATTGATGAAAAATTGAGTCATCAACGTCCGAATGACGATCTGGTCTGGTATAATCTGGGCTGTTCCTATTCGCTGACAAATCAGTCCGATCTTGCATTTGAAGCGCTTACCCGGGCGGTCGAGCTGGGCTATTCAGATTATGACTGGATGAAAACCGATCCCGACCTGAATAATCTGCACGCGGACCCGCGTTTTGAATCGTTGCTCAGCTGGCTTTATACCGCCTGCAACGAAGAGGAATGATGAAGCGAATGCGCCATGTCTGATCGGTTCTGATTCGTAAGAAGCGGGTGGAACGCCCATTCGTGACGATTAGTGATTTTAAAACTGCTCGCTTCTGAGTTACATTTGCGGCTCATTTTCCAGAGGTTGGAAAATTTGCTGCGGAGTTATTGAATGCACTCAAAATCGGATAAATTATCTCAGGGCGTTTATATCGGTGACGAGGTGGATTGTTCCCGAATTGCTTCAGATGCGGTAATTTATCCGGGTTGCCGTATTCGGGGGCCGGAAACCTCTATCGGCCCGGGATCAGTGCTTGGCGCGGAATCGCCGGTCACACTGGACAACTGTCAGTTGGGCCGAGGGGTAAAACTTAAAGGCGGCTTTTTTTCCGGTGCTGTATTTTTCGATGGCGCTAATATGGGCGATGGTGCCCATGTTCGGGCTGGCACCATTCTGGAGGAAGAGGCCGGTGGCGCGCATACAGTCGGATTGAAACAAAGTATTTTTCTGCCGTTTGTGACAGCCGGCAGTCTGATCAATTTCTGTGATGCGCTGATGGCGGGAGGCACAAGCCGAAAAGATCATTCTGAAATCGGATCGTCCTACGTTCACTTTAATTTTACTCCGCATCAGGATAAAGCTACTCCCTCACTGATCGGCGATGTGCCCGACGGCGTTTTTCTGGATCAGAAACCGATTTTTCTCGGCGGTCAGGGCGGACTGGTCGGCCCGGCGCGGATCGCTTTCGGCACAGTAATCGCCGCCGGCGGAATCTGCCGCGAAGATATTCTGAAGCCGGAAAAACTGCATATTCCTGAAGCCCCGAAATCCGGAATCCGCGATTACCGGACCGGAATATATCGCCGGGCGCAGCGAATTGTGACCAACAATCTGTGCTATATCGGCAATATTCTGGCTCTGCGGGCGTGGTATGAAAATGTGCGGTTGAAATGTATACGCGATGAATTTGATGAAGCTGTACTGGAAGGCGGCAAAAAAAATCTGGATCTGATTCTGACGGAACGTATCCGGAGGCTGGATGATCTCTGCCGGAAATTTGAGTTCTCTTTCCAATGGCTGGAAAACAACAACGGGGCGGAGCGGGAAATCAGCGTTCAGAAACGCTTTGCTCGCGAATGGCCTGAGATAAAACTGAAACTTCAGGGCTTAAGTTCTCAGCCGCCGGACGCCTTTTTTCAGGGGCTGTACATTAAAACTTCATATATCGAAACAATTCAGTCGCTGTCGCCGACGGTTCGGGAATCCGGCCGGATGTGGCTGCAGTCGATTGTAGATAAAACAACAGGGCTTTGGGCATAGTTATGGGCAGACTGTTCGGAACAGACGGTGTGCGCGACCGCGCGAACCAGGGAAATATGACCGTTGAAACAGCGGTTAAGCTGGGACGCGCTGTGGCGCTTAAATTTAAACATGAAAATGATCCGGAAGAATGGCCGGCGGTGGTCATCGGCCGCGATCCGCGACTAAGCGGAGCGATGCTGGAGTCGGCACTTGCCGCCGGCGTCTGTTCGGCGGGGGTGGATGCCCATCTGCTCGGGATTGTTCCTACGCCGGCAGTTGCGGCCATTGCGGCGCAGACCGGCGCAGTGGCCGGCCTGATGGTTTCGGCATCGCACAATCCCTATTCTGATAACGGAATCAAGGTATTCAAAGGCGATGGCTTTAAACTCTCGGATGCCGAAGAGGCGGAAATTGAAAGCCTGTTTTTTGAGGAGTCATTGGACCTTCCGGTCGATGACGGCGTCGGAACCGTTTTTCAGCTGGGGAATTCAACAAAGATTTATTCCGATTTCTGTCTCGATACTGTGAAAACGGAAAAACCGTTTGCCGGTTTAAAGCTGGTGCTCGATTGTTCCAATGGGGCTACCAGCGAATGTGCTGAGCATATTTTCACGGAACTCGGCGCGGAAGTGACGATAATTCATAATCAGCCCGACGGCATAAATATTAATGCCGCCTGCGGGTCGCAGCATACGGAAGATCTTCAACGGAAGGTGAAAAAGCTCAACGCCAATGCCGGGCTGGCTTTTGATGGCGACGGCGACCGGCTGATTGCCGTGGATGAAACCGGAAAAGAACTCACCGGCGATCAGATTATGGCTATCTGTGCCCGATCGTATAAAAAAACCGGCGATCTGAAAAACAATACGGTGATTGCCACGGTAATGAGTAATGTCGGCTTCCATGCGGCCATGAAGGCCAACGGAATTCAAACGGAATCTGCGGGCGTCGGTGACCGTAAGGTGCTTGAGCTGATGCAGAAAAAAGGGGCGGTACTCGGTGGTGAGGATTCGGGGCATATGATCTTTCTGGATTGCCATACGACCGGTGACGGGATCATTTCGGGAATCAAGCTGGTGCAGACCTTGAAGCAGTCCGGCAAAAAACTTTCGGAGCTGGCGGAAATTATGACGCCGTTTCCGCAGCAGCTGATTAATGTGGATGTAAAACAGAAACCGGAAATCAGCGAGGTGCCGGAGCTGAAAAAGGCCATTGAGGCGGCAGAGGCGGAACTGGGCGATGAAGGTCGCGTGCTGATCCGCTATTCCGGAACGCAGCCGATGTGCCGTGTGATGGTGGAGGGACCGACGGAAGAGCGGACCCGTGCACTGGCGGAAAAGCTGGCTGAAGTGGTTAAAAGTGAGCTTGGCTGATGGAAAAGGTTCTGGTTGCAAAACAGATTGAACGCACTTACCGGGTCGGGAAAACGTCACTGAATGTGCTGAAACAGGTTTCGCTTGATGTCGCGGCCGGTGAAATGCTGGCTATTATGGGGCAGAGCGGGTCCGGGAAAAGCACGCTGCTGCATGTGCTCGGCGGACTGGATCGGCCAAAATCCGGAACGGTATCATTCCGGGGACAGGATGTGTACAGCATGTCGCCCAGAAAACTGGCCAAGTTCCGTGCCGGGAATGTGGGCTATGTTTTCCAGTCATTTCACCTTCTTCCTGAGTTGGATGTTGTTGAAAATGTGGCGCTTCCGGCGATGTCTATCCGTCCGGCCAAAGAGGCGAAAGAGCGGGCGAGGGAACTGCTGGAGGAAGTCGGACTGGGCGAGCGGATCGATCATCGACCGCAGGAGCTTTCCGGCGGCGAGCAGCAGCGCGTGGCCATTGCCCGGGCGCTGATTAACGAGCCGGATATTATCTTTGCCGATGAACCTACCGGAAATCTGGATTCGACGACCGGAGAAAAAGTGTTGAATTATTTGTTTCAACTACTCGCGGCAAGGAGGCATACTCTCGTGCTCGTTACCCATTCCCAGGAAGTGGCTTCCCGCTGTTCCCGTGAACTTTTTCTAAAGGATGGGATTTTAGTATAGTAAGGATTGAGTTTTGAAATGAAGATTTTTTTGAGTGATAAGCTGGTTGATGAAAAAGATGCGGTAGTTTCTGTTTTTGACCATGGACTGTTGTACGGCGACGGGGTGTTTGAAGGGATCCGTGCGTATAACGGCAGGGTATTTCTGCTGGATGAGCATATTGAACGTCTGTACGACTCGGCTCAGGCAATTGCGCTGAAGATTCCGATGTCGCGCGAAGAGATGACGCAGGCTGTTGTGGATACCTGTAAAGCGAATGATATTTCGGACGGCTATATCCGGCTGGTGGTCACCCGCGGAAAAGGCACTCTGGGACTGAACCCGTATCTGTGCGATAAGGCCGAAGTGATCATCATTGCGGCAAAAATTCAGCTCTATCCGCAGGAGCTTTACGATAACGGGCTTAAACTTGTAACCGTTGGCACCATCCGGAATCACCCGGAGGCCATTAATCCGCGCATTAAGAGCCTGAATTATCTGAATAACATCATGGCGAAAATCGAAGCCATCAATGCCGGTTGCATGGAATGTCTGATGCTGAATCACAAAGGTGAGGTGGCCGAAGCTTCGGGCGACAATGTTTTTGTGGTTAAAAACAGTGTAATTACCACACCGCCGAGCACCTGCGGAGCGCTGGAAGGGCTGACCCGCAACAAGGTGATGCAGCTGGCGCGTGGGGCCGGTTATGAGGTTCGCGAAGCACCGCTGGCCCGGTATGATCTTTATGTGGCCGATGAGGTGTTTCTAAGCGGAACCGCCGCCGAAATTATTGCGGTGGTTGATGTAGATAAACGTGAAATCGGCAGTGGGGAACCGGGAGAAATTACCCGAAAACTTGCAGCGCTTTACCATGAGGCGGCACGATCCGAAGGAACCCCGATCGGGTAAGTTACGTTTCAGACGTACTTTGCAAAACCACGGCGTGCGGCCTTTGTTTCTGCGCGGCGTGGTTTTTACGTTCATCAAAAAGTTTGCACACCGATAATCCAACGAATTACCCTAGAGTTTGTCTTAGAGGAAAACAGGATTTTTTAATGAAATGTGAATGTTGCAATGAGAAAGAGGCCACCATCCACCTGACACAGGTGATTGACGGCGAGGTGAAAAAGCTCAACCTCTGTCAGGCGTGTGCACAGAAAAACGGAATCGATCTAAATTCTCCGATTTCGATTACAGATGTACTTCTGGGGCTCGGAAATCAGCCGAGCGGTAGTACGCCGCCCACGGACGATTCGGTTTTTGACCTGAGCTGCAGCCGCTGTCAGATGACCCGAGCTGAATTTAAAAAACGCGCCCGGTTAGGCTGTCCGGAATGTTACAACGCTTTTATGGGCGAACTCAATGCGATCACCCAGGCTATGCATCACAGCCGGCAGCATGTCGGCAAGATTCCTGCCCGCCAGGGGAATGAAGCGCGTGTTACTGCTCAGATTGCCGCTTTGCAGAAGGATATTGAAACTGCCATTGCCAAAGAAGAATACGAGGTTGCTGCCACACTGCGCGATAAAATCCGGCAGTTGAAGGAGAGCACCGGCATTGCACCCGAAGGAGGCAAATCGTGACGTTGGACGATATGGTAAAACGCCATGGAAGCTGGCTTGAGGCCGGTATTGATGAAGGACCGGTGATCAGCAGCCGTATCCGGCTTGCGCGAAATGTTGATGATTACTGTTTTCCGGGATGGGCCAGCGAAGAGGAAAATTATGCAGTATGGAAACAGGTGTCGGAAATTTTCCGGACCTTGGAACAGCCGTTTCTTTCATGGAACATGCACGACACCGATACGCTGGATAAGGAAATTCTTTTTGAACGGCACCTGATCAGTCAGGAACTGGCCCAGCAGGACGACAGTTGCGGCGTTTTTGTGACGCGTGATGAGTGTCTGTCGATTATGGTCAATGAAGAGGATCATATCCGGATTCAGTCGTTGCAGCCCGGTCTGAATCTGCAGGGAGCCTGGGCCGCGGCCGACAAAATTGACGATGAGCTGGAATCAAAACTGACGTATGCATTTTCGCCTAAACTCGGTTATCTGACTTCGTGTCCGTCTAATGTGGGTACCGGTATGCGGGCTTCAGTGATGCTTCACCTGCCGGCTTTGGTGCTGATGGAGGAAATGGACCCGGTGATTAACGGAATTTCAAAAATCGGTCTGGCGGTTCGCGGCATGTGGGGCGAGGGCACAGAAGCCGCCGGGAACATGTTTCAGGTGTCCAACCAGATTACGCTGGGGCGGCGTGAAGATGAAATAATCGGACACCTTGAGCAGATTGTTCTTGAGCTGATTGAACACGAAAACAATGCGCGGATACGCCTGATGAATGAACGCTCCATTGTGGTACAGGACCATGTGTCGCGGGCATTCGGCATCCTGTCCAACGCCAAACTGATGACCAGTGGGGAGGCGCTTAATCTGCTCTCAACACTGCGCCTCGGACTTGATCTTGGGATGCTCACGCAGTTTTCCCGGCGCGAATTGGATATGATGTTCATTTCCATCCAGCCGGCCCATCTCCAGAAGCTGGAAACAAAGGGGCTGGAGCCGGAAGAACGCGATGTTGTGCGTGCACGGATGTTGCGGGATTTTATGAAAAATGCTACGGATTCCAAATAAACTAAAGGTAGAAGAAAATGGATAATTTTACACCACGGGCGCAACAGGTGCTCCAGCTGGCTCGGAAAGAAGCGGATCGCTTTAACCACGGCTATGTTGGTACAGAGCATATTCTTCTGGGATTGATTGCATTGGGTCACGGTGTTGCCGTGAATGCACTGCAGGCACTGGGTATTGATCTCGCTTCTGTCCGACTCGAGGTTGAAAAGGCCGTCGGTACCGGACCGGAAACTAAAACCATCGGAAACATCCCGTTCACACCGCGGGCGAAGAAAGTGCTGGCACTTTCAGCCAGCGAAGCCCGCGGGCTGGGTCACAGTTATGTAGGCACTGAGCATATTCTGCTGGGGCTGCTGCGTGAAGGCGAAGGGATTGCCGCGCGTGTGCTGGAGAATCTCGGTGTGGATCTGGATGAAACCCGCTATGAAATTATGAAAACCCTCGATCCGGATTACGACCCGGCATCGGAAGGAGAATATGAAGATGATGGCGGCGAACCGGAACCGCCGCCGATGGGGAGTGGACAGGCCCGGGGCAAGGGAAAAACCAAAACGCCGGCGCTCAACACCTTCGGGCGCGATCTGACCAAACTGGCCAAGGATGGTGAACTGGACCCGGTGATTGGACGGAAAGACGAAATTGAACGGGTGATTCAGATTCTCTGCCGCCGCACGAAAAACAATCCGGTGCTGCTGGGTGAAGCCGGTGTGGGCAAAACAGCCATTGCCGAGGGACTCGCACAGATTATTCAGGAAGGCAATGTGCCGGATCTGTTGATCGATAAAAAAGTGATTACACTTGATCTTGCGCTGATGGTGGCCGGAACCAAATACCGCGGACAGTTCGAAGAGCGTATCAAGGCCGTCATGGATGAAATCCGCAAAGAAAAGAATATCATTCTGTTTCTTGATGAGTTGCATACAATTGTCGGTGCCGGCTCCGCAGAAGGTACGATGGATGCCGCAAATATCATTAAACCGGCGCTTTCACGCGGCGAGTTGCAGTGCATCGGGGCCACTACGCTGAAAGAATATCGCAAATACATTGAAAAAGACGCTGCGCTGGAACGGCGTTTCCAGACGGTGAATGTAAAAGAACCGTCTGTCGAGGATGCGGTTGAAATTCTCAAGGGGCTGCGTGGAAAATATGAAGAACACCATCATGCCAGGTTCACCGACGAAGCGATGAAGGCGGCGGTGGAATGTTCTGCCCGTTATCTGCCGGACCGTTTTCTTCCGGACAAGGCCATTGACCTGATTGATGAAGCCGGCGCACGTGCCCGCATCAACAGCATGAGTCGTCCACCGGAGCTGAAGCAACTGGAAGAGCAGATTCTTGATTTTGAAACCAAGAAGAATAATGCTATTCACGAACAGAAGTTTGAAGATGCGGCTAATTTCCGGGATCAGGAGCGGCAGAGCAAAGAGAAGCTTGAGCAGCTGCTTGAAGAATGGCGGAAAACGCGTGATGAAAACCGGTCGGTCGTGGACGATGAGGACATTATGGTTGTCGTATCCAAATGGACCGGTATCCCTGTGATGAAGATGGGCGAAAAAGAGATGGAACGCCTGCTTCGCATTGAAGAGGTCGTCGGATCTCAGGTCGTCGGTCAAGGCGAAGCGGTCAGCGCAATCTCCCGTGCACTGCGTCGCTCGCGGGCGGATCTGAAAGACCCGAAACGGCCGATCGGCTCCTTCATTTTCCTTGGACCGACCGGTGTCGGAAAAACAATGCTGGCCAAAACGCTGGCAGAATTCATGTTCGATGATCCCGAATCGTTCATTCAGATCGATATGTCGGAATACATGGAAAAATTCAATGCGTCACGTCTGGTCGGTTCGCCTCCGGGCTACGTCGGCCACGAAGAGGGCGGTCAGCTGACCGAACGCGTGCGACGTCGGCCGTATTCGGTCGTACTGTTCGACGAAGTTGAGAAGGCCCATCCGGATGTCATGCATATGCTGCTTCAGATTCTGGAAGAAGGACGCCTGACCGACAGCCTCGGCCGCAGTGTGGATTTCCGGAACACCGTCGTCATCATGACCTCCAATCTCGGTGCCCAGGAAGTTAAAAAATCCGGTTCGCTCGGATTTTCTCCTTCGAATGATGAGGCCGATTTTGCCAAGCTGAAGGAAATGATGATCGGTGTGGCGAAAAAGACCTTTAAACCGGAGCTGCTGAACCGTCTGGATGATATGATTGTGTTCCGTGAACTGACGAGAAAAGATCTGGAAACGATCATCAATCTCGAACTGGCCAATATCCAGAACCGGGTTCTTGGCCGGAACATCGAGTTGAAAATCACCAAATCGGCACGTGAGTTCCTGCTGGAAAAAGGATACGACAAAGCCTACGGTGCGCGGCAGCTTCGCCGTACCGTTGAGCGTTATCTGGAGGATCCGCTGGCCGAGGAAATTCTTCGCGGAACCATCGAAAGCAATTCGGTCGTGACGGTTAAGGCCAATAAAGAAGGGCTCACTTTTAAGGGAGTTCCGGTAGTTGAAGAAGCCGCTGCGGACGGAGAGCAGGGCTGAGACAGCCATAGCTGCGACACGACTTCGCTGAAAAATAAGAGCCACCCGCAATCGCGCTGTGGCTCTTTTGCTTTTGCAGGAAAAGCTTTGTCTCTGTTCATCATAACAGATAAATTGTGGCCTCTTTTAAATGGGAGAGAAACCGGATATGCCGACGGAAGCGGATACCAGAGCAATTCCTATGACAAGTCTGAAGGCTTTTGAAATCCCTCTTCCCCCATTGGATAAACAACAACGCATCGTAGACCTTCTCGATGCGTTATCGGCCCGCATCCAGAGGTTGGAAAAACGACGCGCGCTCGCCTCGCTCACCTCGACGCCGCCTTCCGGGGAAAGCTCTGATGTTCCAGGGGTTGGAGGGGCACACTTTGTACCGCAGGCGTCCCGCCTGCCTCGCCGTACCGCCGGCATCCTACCGGTGGCCGGATAAAAAGGAGTGGACATGAGCGATCTTGAAAAACTGAAAAAGCTGCTGACCGCCGGCAATCTCGTTGCCGCGGCGGGCAATACCTATTTCGAGCGCGGCGAGGCCTATTGTTCGGACGGGCTGGTGCATCATCTTCGTTTTGAAGAGGATGAATTATGCGCGGTGGTGGAGGGGAGCAAGCCGTACCGCACATCGCTCTATGAAATCGACGGCAAACTGGAAGGGGAGTGCGACTGCCCTTTGGGCCAGCGCATGAAGTTCTGCAAACACCTGGTTGCCACGGGGCTGGCCTTTGTCAACGGGGATTCAACGGACGGCACCAAACGTATGCCGCCGAAAAAGACGGGGCGATCAGATTCGGAAATCCTGCAGGCCTGGCTCAAAAAACAGAAGAAGGCGGATCTGGTTGCGTTGCTCTATGATCAATGCGTGGAAGATCCCGACTTTTTTGACCGTCTGCTGGTGAAAGCGGCGGCGGCGAATCCCGCGGACCTCTCAGAGATGAAGCGAATGATCCAGCAGAGTTATGCCATCCATGGCTTTGTCGATTGGCGCAACACCCGCGGATATTATTATAAGCTGAATCAGGTGGCGGATTCTCTGCGCGGTCTGCTGAAAAAAGGCGAATCGTCGGCCGTGATTGAGCTGACCGAATATGCCATGAAGCGCTGGGAGACGGCGATCAACCATATCGATGATTCGGACGGCGGCATGGGTATGGCGCGCGATGAGCTGCATGAACTGCACCTTCAGGCCTGCCGGGCCGCAAAGCCCGATCCGTTGAAGTTGGCGGAGCGTCTATTCAGAATCACGCTGAACAGCGAATGGGAAATGTTCTACACGGCGTATGAAACCTATGCACCGATCTGGGGAACCGCCGGGCGGAATCGCTATCGTGAACGGGTGGAAGCGGAATGGAACAAACTGCCGCGCCTACTTGCCGGGGATGACGATCCAAACCGATACGGAAATTCCTGCTGGCTGGAAAACCTGATGCTGACGTTTGCGCGCGAGGACGGCGATTTTGAACAGGAGCTGGAAATCCTGCAGCGCGACCTTTCACATGCTTCCAGCTATTCCAAACTAGCCCGTCGCTGTGCGGAGGAAAACCAGCTCGACCGCGCGGTCCAATGGCTGGAAAAGGGAAGGGCGGCTTCGAAAGGGGCCTGGCAGCTTGAAGAGCAGTGTGCGGAACTCTATTGGAAACAGCGGCGCTATGATGAAGCGCTGGCGTTATACTGGAAGCTGTTTGAACGCCGGCAGATGCTTGAACGCTATAAGACGCTGATCGGGCACGCAAAAAAACGTAAGGCGCTCGACACGTGGCGCGAAAAAGCGCTGTCCGCAATCCGTGCGGATATTGATGTGCGGAAAAAAGAGGGGAAAAAGCGGTACTGGGCGGTGGCCGACCATTCCTTGCTGGTAGAGATTTTTCTCTGGGAAAAGGATGTTGAGCAGGCCTGGCGCGAGGCGGTTGAGGGCGGCTGCTCACAAATGCTCTGGATGCGTGTCTGTAAAAAACGGGAAGCGGACTTTCCGGCCGAGGTCTATCCGATCTACCTCCGGCTCGCGCACAAAAACGCCGCGCAACGCAATAACGATGCCTACCGGGAAGCCGTCAAAAAAATCAAGGCCGCCGGGAAGCTGGCTCTTCAGTGTGGTGAGCGGGAAGCGTTCGATACCGCACTTGAAGCCATACGCAAAGAGCACAAACCGAAGCGCAATTTAATGAAATACCTCACTGAAGCCGGGCTTTAGATCCGATTCAGGATTGATTTTTATGTGGGCGGGAAATAATGTCCGCCTCTTTTTACGGAGTTGAAGATATGCGCGAGTTTGCCACTTTTGAAGAACGTCTGTCCGCCTGGACGGAAGAAGCCATGCAGTCGATTTTTGATCTGAGCGGTGCCGAGGTCAATCTGGGGGTTTCTCCAACCAATAATGAAAAATTCGGTGATTACCAGTGTAATGCGGCGATGGTGCTCTCAAAACAGCTGAAGAAAGCTCCTCGTGAAATTGCCCGGCAGTTTGTCGATTCGGCCGAACTTCCCGATTTTGTGGAAAAGATTGAAATCGCGGGACCGGGATTCATTAATTTTTTCCTGTCGAATCGTGCACTGGCCGATTATATCCAGGCGCTGGAAAAAGATCCGAATCTGGGTGCTGAGCAGGTGGGAGAGGGGAAGAAAGTCATTATCGACTATTCAAGCCCCAATGTTGCAAAATCGATGCACATCGGCCACATCCGTTCTACGGTGATCGGTAATGCTATTGACCGCCTTTTCCGTTTTCTGGGCTATGACGTTATTGCTGACAATCATCTTGGCGACTGGGGCACCCAGTTCGGGCTGATGCTGGTGGGATACCGTGAATTTGTGAATGAAGCAGTACTGGCGGTTTCGCCGGTTGAAGAGCTCGAACGAATTTATGTGGCCAGTTATAACCGCTCGAAAGAGGATGAATCCTGGCGTGACCGGGCTAAAGCCGAGCTGGTGAAGCTGCAGCAGGGCGATGTGGAAAACCGTAAACTGTGGGAAAAATTCATCGAACTTTCCATCGGCGAGTTCAATACCATTTACGACCGCCTGGGCGTCAAATTCGACCTGTATCGCGGCGAAAGTTTTTACAATGATCGCTTGCCCGAAATCATTCGTGCTCTAGAGGAGAAGGGGCTGGCAAAAGAGAGCGAAGGCGCACTGATTGTCGATCTTGAAGATGACGGTATGCCGGTCTGCATTGTCCGGAAAAGCGATGGAGGATACAATTATGCCACCACCGACCTTGCTACTGTAGAGTCGCGCATTGAAGAGTTCGATCCTGATCGGATTATTTATGTGACTGATGAACGCCAGCAACTGCATTTCAAGCAGTTTTTCACAATTGCGGAAAAACTTGGAATGAAGGCCAATCTGGTACACGTCTGGTTCGGGCTGATGCGCCTTCCGGAAGCCACATTTTCCACCCGAGAAGGTAATGTCATTAAATTGTCCGCCATGCTGGATGAGGCCGAGGCCCGTGCGCTGGAGATGGTTAAATCCAGCAGTCCCGAAATGCCGGAAGAACAGCAGAAAGACCTTGCAAAAGCCATCGGCATCGGGGCAGTCAAGTACACGGATCTGAGCCAGAATCCGCAGAGTCTGGTTACTTTCACCTGGGAAAAAGCGTTGAATATGGAAGGAAATTCCGCGCCGTATCTGCAATATGCGTACGCTCGAATTTCTTCGGTATATGATAAATGGAAGGACCAGTATCCCGGCATTCAGCTGGATGACTGTTCAATAAATATTGAACACGAAATCGAGCGTCGGCTTGCGGTTAAACTGACCCGTTTTCCGGCTGCTGTACGCGCTGCCGCCGACAACTATCGTCCCAATATCATGGCGGACTATCTGTACGACCTGGCGCAGATCTACAGCAGTTTTTATCAGAATGTACCTTTTCTTAAGGCAGAGGAAGGCATTCGCGAAAGCCGTATTCGGCTGTGCAGAAACACTGCACGCATTCTAAAACAGGGGCTGGAACTTCTGGGGATCGAAACCCGCGAACGAATCTGATAGAGAACGCATTTTGTGCAAACTAAACCAAACCGGTACTCGTGTGTGCCGGTTTTTTGGTTCTTCTCGGAAGAGCGTCTTTTAGAGGCTTCGCCTTGTCGATAGATTTGGCAGATCGTAGATCTTCAGATGAAGGTAGCGTTCGTCGCGGTAGCCGTAGGCCTGCCGTGTCAGCCATCCGATTTTGTTGTTGAAGCCTTCCTGGCTGGCGCTGGTGAGGCAGCCGTGGTTCCAGTAGGCCAGCAGGCCGTTCATTCGTTGCCGGATTGTTTTGGCCATGGTTTTCAGGCAGGCAATGCCGGATTCTTCGGCCATGGCGCACCATTTCTCAAATGCCAACTTTGCGATGCTTGCCCCCGGAGCCATCCGATAAATATTGCGCAGGTATTCTTTCATGGCGGAGGCGGTACCGAGGTCTTCAAAGCGTTCGCGCAGTTCACCAAGTTCCTCTTTAGCCTCTCTTTTGTGTAGGAGCTTTAGAAAGAAACGACAACCAGCTGTTTATTTCAACTCAAGACGCTCTTCCGTGAAGAGGCGGTTTTTTTGCCTTTAAATAACCCGTTACGTTTTCGCTTAATTGTCAGTAGATTCCCGCTAACGACAATCGGGGCTTTGATAATCTCGCGCAGCTATGCGCTGACACCGCTTTCGTAAGCCTATTTATGACTGAATTTCTCTGCGTCCTAAGCGCCTCTGTGAGGAATCAAATTTATACCGAAGGATAATTTTAACGTTTGGAATAAGAACGCCTAAAAAACGGGGAGGCCGGAGCATTCCGCAAGCCAGTTATCCACAGTTATGCACATTTTTATCAACAATTGCAACGTCGCATAATATATCTTATGTCTATAACGATTGTTTAAAAACATCTATATGTAGCGCTTTAACAAGTGGTTATAAAATATAGCCACTATAATGGTTCCTTGAATTCTGCAAATTTTCAATTCGAGCTGTCTTGAGAATAGCCCGGATGGTGCCTCACTCATTTCAGCTACTGTTTGTCTGGTAATAATGCATATCTTTAGTTTATCAGTTGTACACCGAAGAGCGGAATGAATCAGGAAAGGCCGCTCGAATTTATGAACCAGTTGCACAGTGAATATTTTTTATACGGTCTTTTTACGCTGAGTGCGGCCTGTCTGCTGGCCTCTGTTTACACCTCTTTGAAAGCCACGGGTGACGCCGGTCTCCCCCGTCTGATCGAGCGTGATGCCCGACACATCCAGCTGCTTAAATTCTGGCAGAATCGCTGGGATCTTCTTTGCAAGAGTTCAAGGCTGTTATTGACACTATCAGCAATCGGAACATTCACGCTCAGCTATCTTGCACTACGGGACTGTACGGCGTGGATACAGCTTGGCGGACTGTTTGTTCTTTCGCTGGTTTATATGTTTGCTGCCCGAATCGTGCCGCATGTTCTGTCGGAAAGTTATGCCGACCGGATTTCGATTGCAGTATTGCCGGTTGCCGGAGTGCTTACGCTGCTGCTTTATGTCTTTGTGTGGCCGCTTCAGTTTATTGAAGATCAACTGCTCAGACATGCCATGAAGACGTCGGATGAAGATGACCGCCCCTCAACGGAGGATGAAATCAAAAGTCTTATTGACGAAACCGACGAAGAGGCACTCGAAGAGGAAGAGCGCGAAATTATCCGAAGCGTGTTTGAATTCGGCGATACGGTTGCCCGCGAAATTATGACGCCGAGAATTGATATTCACGGCCTTAAAGACACGCTGAGTATTGATGAATGTATTGCCGAAGTACGGGAATCCCGTTTTTCCCGCTTTCCGGTATACCATGAAAATATTGACGATGTAGTCGGCATGGTGCACGTGAAAGATCTGCTCAAACTCATCTCCTCCGAACATTCCGATGAAAAAATATCCATCAGCCAGCTGGCGAAGAGAATTGAGTATATTCCGGAAACGATGCCGATTAATGACGTGCTGCAGCTGATGAAAAAAAGCCGTTCCCAGATGGTGCTTGTTGTTGATGAGTACGGTGGGACCGAGGGATTGGTGACCATGGAGGATGTCATTGAAGAACTGGTTGGAGAAATCGAGGATGAATACGACCTCCGGGAAAAAATACTTCATCGCCGTCCGGATGGATCGATTATGGTCCTGGCGCGCATGCCGATTTATGAATTGAACGAAGAGCTTTCGGCCCGACTTCCGGAAAGTGATGAATACGATTCGCTCGGCGGCTATATTTTTTCAATGCTCGGCCGTATACCCCGTACAGGCGAACGGCTGAATATTCCCGGATACGAACTCCGGATTCATTCCGCCACACAGCGGCAGATTCAGGTTGTCCATATGATCCCGGCTGAGGGCGTCTGATACTGTATAAAGAATGAGGAAACTTTCAATGAAACAGGGATTTTTTAAATATATGCCAATATTGACACTGCTGTCCGTCAGTGTGATGGCGGCAGATGACCTGAAAACCTACTACGAAAGACAGAAAGCCGAAATGATGACTCAATTCATTGCTCCACAACTCGGCTCTCAGGTTTCATTCCGTATTGCCAATGGCGAACCACGCAGCGGTATTCTGATGAAACTGGGTAGGGATTCAATCACTCTCATGTCGGAAACCGGGGCCACAATCAATTATAAACGAACGGCTCTGCACGAAAGTTCCCGGGCTCAGTTTTTTGCCGCCGATTACGCCCACGTGAAAGCACTTGAACAAACCCGGCTCTACAAAGATCAACTACGCAAAGACTACATGGAACAGCAGGCAGCCGGTGTGCACGACGGGCGGATTTCAGTAACCGCAGATACAGAGAAAAGCTCCCGGAAGGATGTGGAGAAAGAGGAGCGTGAGCTGAAAAACAGCGGTGAAAAACGGGTGTTCACCACAACAACCAGAACCTACACCGATGTAGTGAAGCTTGAAGTCGACGTCTACAATCTGGCGACACATCCGGATACCTTTTCGCTGAAATATTATTTCTTCAGTCAGCGTGTAATCAAAGGCGATGCTCAACAGAATAAACAGAAGACCGATGAGGTTCCACCAGGAACGGTGACGGTGAAAAATGACGGAGTTCGCAAAGTGACGGTTGATTCACGGGAGCGAATAACCGTTGAACTGACTTCAGAACCCTTTATTATTACCAAAACCGAAATTGATAACGGCAGCAACTATTCCTCGAACCGCGAACCGGTCGTCAAAGGCGACGAAACTGCCGGCTGGTTGGTTCTTCTGATGTACGATGGCCGTATACTTGACCGGAAAGCCAGCAGTAATACCTACCTGAGTGACGACTGGATTCGTAAATACCTCTAATCCGTGCTCGACCCGGCTTTCAGTCTCTGGAAAATACGCCCCGGTTTCCAATGAATAGAAACCGGGTTTATTTATGGATCAGTTTCAGAAAATAAAACGTGCCGTGCCGAACCGTCTGCTGCCCTGGTTTGCCGAAAACCGCCGCAGTATGCCGTGGCGCAGCAACCGCACGCCTTACCGCGTGTGGATTTCTGAGCTGATGCTGCAGCAGACGCGCGTCGATCAGGCCACGCCCTACTTTCATCGTTTTATGAAGCGCTTCCCCTCGCTTAAATCGCTTGCGGCCGCATCGCAGGAAGAGGTCCTGAAAATGTGGGAAGGTCTCGGCTATTATTCACGTGCACGCAATCTGCATAAAGCGGCCCGCATTATTGTTTCTGAATACGGAGGACGATTCCCGGCGACCGCTGAGGAGATAATTAAGCTTCCCGGTGTTGGAGGCTACACCGCCGCCGCCATCGGCTCGCTGGCTTTCAATCTTGATCTGGCGGTACTCGACGGCAATGTGATTCGTGTGCTTTCACGCCTTTTCGCCTATAAGAAGGATACCCGCTCAACCATCGCGAAAAAGGAACTGCAGGAATGGGCTGACAATCTGCTGGTACGCGGCCGCGCCGGCGATTTTAATGAAGCCATGATGGAACTCGGGGCTACGGTGTGCCAGCCGAAAAATCCGGACTGCCCTGCCTGTCCCCTCTCCCGCTGCTGTGCGGCTAAAGCAGAGGGTAATCCGCTCGATTATCCGAAAAAAGCGCCGAAAAAGAAAGTGCCGCATATTCTGGTTGGAGCTGCTGTAGTGACCAATTCGAAAGGCGAAGTTCTTATTGCCCAGCGTCGCCCAGAGGATATGCTGGGCGGTCTATGGGAATTTCCCGGCGGAAAACTTGAAGATGGCGAAACCTTTGAGGACTGCGTGGCCCGGGAGCTGAAGGAAGAACTCGGCATTGAAGTGGAAGTCGGTGATTTTCTGATTAAAGTGAAGCACGCCTACAGTCATTTTACGATGGATCTGCATGCCTATTTTGCAACCATCAAAGCGGGTCATCCTCGTGCTATCGAGTGCCAGAATTTCCAATGGCTGGATATTTCGAGTCTGCGGAATGTGCCGTATTCGAAGGCTGATCTGAAAATAATTGAAGCATTGGAAAAACAATGAAACAGCTGTTGATCATTCTATGTTTGTGCGCCTCCGCTCTGGCTGAACCGTTCGGCTTTACACTGGTAGTAACGCGGCAGGATCCGTCGTTGGACTGGTGGTATGCCGTACCGGATAATTTCGAGCCGCAGATCACAAATATTGATAGTGTTCATAAGGGTGAATATTTCAGTATTTTCCCGGTGTTCAGAAATTACGGAACAGATCCCGGCGGATCGGCCGGCATTACCTTTGATCTGAAACTCACCGGACCGGACGGTAAAACCCAACTGGATCTTGAAGCGCTGGAAGGACACGTCGGCCTGGCTTCGGCTCCCGATCCGCTGCCGGCACAGGCGGTGGTGAATCTGAATTTTGATCAGGAGGATGATTTCGGTGAATATACGATTGAAATTACGGCGGTCGATAAAGTCAGCCGCCAGACCAATGTGCAGCATCGGGTGATTACACTGAAAGAATTTGAAGTGGAAAAACTGACAAAACAGGATCGGGAAAATCTGTTTTTCTCCTATCCGACTGCTCCGGATCCCGCAAAGGCCCTGGCGTCATTTCTGCAGATTGAACGATCGTTTTTCAATGAAGAGAAGGAACCGGTCTGGTCCGCGATCTGGTTTTTTAAAACGGTGTTTGAAAGAAATGAGTTTCTGATTCCGCATCTGATGAAGGAATACGGTTTTCTGAACCCCAAACAGCAGAAGGATATTATTTTCCTGATGACGCTGCTCGGGAAGACAGAAAAGCTGCCGCGCCTTTCCGGTGATATGAAGCGGTTCGAGCGCCTGATGGCTGCTGGCCGCATTCCGGATCCGTACGACGGGATCACCATGCCGAAACAGCTGGATATGCTCTGGGCTGAATTTTTCGCCACAGGAACGGTTCGTCCCGTCCGGGAGATTGCCGGCTCACTGGCCCTGGTTGAGCATGTGGGGACGCTGGAGCGCATTCAGTCCGGCGAGCTGGACCCGAATGAGCTTGAGGTTTACCGCGAAGGGATGCTCGAGGCGGTTTTTCAGGCGGCCCTCTGGTCGCTGAAAAGTAACTGCGCACAGGTTCCGCTGGTGAAACAGTATTGCATCGGCCTGCTGCTTTCTGACGAACTTCCGAAACCGGCAGCCACCACACTTGCCCTGTTGCTCCGGTCTTTGGAAAATCCATCCTCTGTTGAAAACGAAAAGGAAACAACCAATGAAACAGATCATAAGCACAAATAATGCCCCTGAACCCATCGGCCCCTATAACCAGGCTGTACAATGTGGAAACCTGCTTTACACCTCCGGGCAGATTCCGGTGAACCCTGAAACCGGCACGAAAGTTGAGGGCGGAATCAAAGAACAGACGATTCAGGTGCTGGAAAATCTCAAGGCGGTTCTGACCGAAGCGGGAACTTCGCTCGACCGCGTCATCAAGACCACGGTTTTTCTGCAGGATATGGGTGACTTTGCTGAATTCAACAGCGTTTATGCCGCGTATTTCGATGAAGAAACTGCGCCGGCGCGTTCGACCGTACAGGTGGCTGCTCTGCCTGTCGGCGCCCGGGTTGAAATTGAACTGGTGGCTGAACTCGGATGACCCCGAAACAGGTCAGACAATCGCTGTTTGCGCTGGTCGTTATTCTGGTGCTGACGATCGGCGGCATGCTGCGTTCAGGAACCATTGAAAACCCCGCTACCGGCGGGGAGACGATGGGCACGGGATACAGCGTAAAAATTACCGGTAAGGTAAAGCAGAAAACGCTGCGGCACATCTATGAACAGATTGAGGCCCGGCTGACGGAAATCAATCGTCAGATGTCGACCTGGGACCCCGAAAGTGAAATTTCACGCTTCAATCATTACCGATCGCTGGACGCGTTTCAGTGTTCAGAAGAATTTGCGCAGGTTGTGCGTCGTGCGCTGGAGCTGAGCGAGGAATCGGGAGGAGCGTTCGACCCCACCCTGCAGCCTCTGCTGAACCTCTGGGGCTTCGGCAGTGAGGCCGACGCGCGGAATGTGCCGGACGATGAGGCCATCCGGATTGTGAAAGAGACAACAGGTGCGGACAAGCTGCGCATTGATGATTCAGCGAGACTCCGGAAAACCGAGCCGGAAATTTCGCTGGCACTCGGTGCCATTGCCAAGGGCTATGGCGTGGATGCAGTGGGCCGGATTCTCAGCGAAGCCGGACTGGAAAACTGGTTTGTTGAAATCGGCGGCGAGGTGCTGGCCCAGGGTGTAAACCCGGATGGCGTACCGTGGCGTATCGGCATTCAGTTTCCGACAACCAATCCGCTGAGCGAAAAGCTGCAGGGTATTGTCCATGTGAACGGCGGTGCCATTGCAACGTCGGGCAATTACCGTAATTACATCAAAGAAAACGGCATGGTGTATTCGCATATTCTCGATCCGCGGACCGGGCGTGCCGTGAAATCGAATACGGCCAGTGTAACGGTCAGCGCGTCGAGCTGCATGGATGCGGACGGTCTGGCAACGGCACTTTTTGTGATGGGTCCCGATGAAGGCATCGCTTGGGTGGAGACACTGGAAAATGTGGAAACCATGTTTCTGATCCGCGATGAAAACGGAAAAATTGTCGAACGATTTAGTTCGGGTTTCAGGCAGGCCACAGGCTATAGTTCTGAACTTTAATTTTGAAAAGACAGGAGTACGAATGAACAGGTTCATTCCGATATTATTGGTTGGTATCATGGCCCTAACGGGATGCGAAAAGGATGCGGGATCGATTGAAGAACGCGAAGAGCGTGATCCGAATGTTCTGTCGGGGCAGCAGTACATGGAACAAGGCAATTATGACGCGGCGATTCAGGAGTTTAAGACAGCGCTTGAACAGGAACCCCGAATGGCCCGGCCGCATCTGGATCTGGCAATCATTTATCAGCAACACAAAATCAATTATATCCATGCCATCTATCATTACGACCGCTATCTGGAATTGCGGCCCAATGCGGAGAAAGCCGACTTCATTGAAGAGCAGAAAATGAAGGTGGCGCAGGCCCTTGCCAACACGCTGGTGAATAATTCGCCGGAAGTTAAAAAAGTGATTCAGCAGCGGAATACATTGATTCAGCAGAATAACGACCTGAAACGGCAGTTGGCAGATGCCCTGAAGAAAAAAGCGGAGGAACCTGTGGTTAAAACGGTATCCGCTGACAAACCGATATCCGCTGACAAACCGGAAAATACTGCTCCGGCACCGTCTCCTGAAACGATCACAAAAACAGCCCCAAAATCAGCTTCCATTGCTCCGGCCGGAACCAGCCAGGTACCGACCAAACCGAAACATCAGATTTATCATGTGGTCGCCGGCGACACGCTCACGAAAATCGCTACAAGATATTACGGCGATTCCGGCAAGTGGGATATTATCTACGAAGCCAACAAAGGTATGATGCGCAGTCCAGGTGACCTGAGGGTGGGACAGACCTTGGTCATTCCCTCCATTCAGAACTGATTTTACCAACTTTCGAAAATTCATAAACGGAGTCCGGATGCGGACTCCGTTGTCTGTTTTCAGACTGCTTTTCCACGTGCCCGGACAATTCAGCATCCGGGTTCCGGTTTGCTGTGAATCACGACGGTCTTTTAGCTTCAACGGGCTTGCATCCCATGAGGGGCTGGGCTATCAAAGGTCTCAGTTGCAAACAAAACATGAAGGGTTAAAAATAAAATGTCACACTTCAAAGACAACATAACCGCTGAACAACTGGCCGAACGGTCCCTCTTCCACCTCAAGTACAGCCGGGGTAAAGATCTGCGCGCCGCCACCACATTCGATAAAATGATGTGTTTTTCCCATGCTGTGCGCGACATGGCTGTGGATGGGTTTATTGCAACTCAACGTCAGTATCTCGATCAGGACGTACGCCGCGTTAACTATCTTTCCATGGAATACCTGATCGGTAAAATGCTTTGTAATAATGTCTATGCATTGGGCATTGAAAATATATACGGCGAGGCCCTGAAAGCCCTCAACATCACTGCAGAGGAAATTCTTGCACTTGATGTCGAAGCCGGACTCGGAAACGGCGGTCTGGGGCGTCTTGCGGCCTGCTACCTCGATTCGCTGGCCACCATGGAGCTGCCAGCCTTCGGATACGGCATCCGTTATGAACACGGTATCTTTCGTCAGGAATTTGATCACGGCTGGCAGAAAGAACGGCCTGATGAATGGCTTGCCCTTGGATACCCCTGGGAACTCATCCGCCCTGAATACACCCTTCCGGTCTGCGTCTACGGCCGTGTAAAGAAAAACTTCAGACCCGGCCAGGGAACGGCGGATGTCTGGGAAGACTTCCAGGTTTTTGAAGCAGTACCCTACGATGTGCCGATTATCGGATATCACGTTAATACGGTAAACATGCTTCGCCTGTGGAAATCGCAGCCTGCCGAAGGATTCCGCCTCGATGTTTTTAATCAGGGCGACTACGTGCGTGCGGTTGAGGAAAAGAACTGGGCGGAGAATGTTTCGAAGGTACTTTATCCCTCCGACTATACCTATGCCGGAAAAGAGCTGCGTCTGATTCAGGAATATTTTCTGGCTTCCTGCTCTGTGCGGGACATCATCCGCCGGTATAAAAAGAACCACAGGGATTACGCAAAATTTGCCGAGAAAAACGTAATCCAGCTCAACGACACCCACCCCACCCTGGCGATCGTTGAGCTGATGCGCGTGCTGCATGATGAAGAGCATATTCCGTGGGATGATGCATGGGACATCACGGTCAATACCTTCTGCTATACCAACCATACGCTGCTGGCTGAAGCGCTGGAAAAATGGACGGTTGATCTACTGCAGCGGGTGTTGCCGCGCCATATGCAGATTATTTTCGAAATCAATCACCGCTTCCTGCAGAAAGTCGAACTCAACCACCCGGGCGACGGCGAACTGATGCGTAAGGTGTCGCTGATTGAAGAAGGGCAGCATAAGCAGGTGCGCATGGCCAATCTCTGCGTGATCGGAAGTAATAAGGTCAACGGAGTATCCGCGCTCCATTCCAACCTGCTCAAAACCAACACCATGCCGGAATTCGATAAAATCTATCCCGGTAAATTCACCAATGTGACGAACGGTATTACACATCGTCGCTGGCTGATCAAAGCCAATCCGGAACTTTCTGAACTGATATCGGAAAACATCGGTGAAGACTGGAAGCTGGATCTTGCACAACTGAAAGCATTCGAGGCTTTTGCTTCAAAACGATCCGTTCAGAAAAAATTCATGGAAATCAAGCGGCAGAAAAAAGTTGAACTGTGCCAGACCATCAGGGAGCTGACCGGCTATCTGGTGAGTCCCGATTCTGTGTTTGATGTGCAGATCAAGCGCCTGCATATGTATAAGCGCCAGCTGCTGAAGGCCATGCATATCATTCACCTCTATAACAAAATCAAGGCGAATCCGAAGACCAATGTTCAGCCGAAAACCTTTATCTTTGCCGCCAAAGCCGCTCCGGCTTATCTGATTGCCAAGTCGGTCATTAAGCTGATCAATACCATGGCTGAAGTGATCAACAATGATGTCGATGTGGCCGGCCGCCTTAAAGTGGTTTTCCTTCCGGATTACAATGTTTCACTTGCTGAAAAAATTATTCCGGCCGCGGACATTTCCGAACAGATTTCCACCGCCGGACTTGAAGCCTCGGGAACCGGTAATATGAAACTGTCGCTGAACGGTGCGCTTACCGTTGGGACCTGGGATGGTGCAAACATTGAGATCGCTCAGAATGTCGGAGAAGATAATATATTCATCTTCGGTAACCGCACTGAAGATCTTGCTGAACTTTCACGCAAGGGTTACAATCCGTGGGCCTACATGGATAAGTCCGAAGATCTGCAGGGTGTGCTGGAAGCGCTTCGGGATAACATCTTTGATCCGTCGGAGCCTGATTTGTTCAAGGATCTGTATAATGAAGTAACCGAGCACGGCGATTTCTACTACTATCTCGCCGATTACGAAGATTACATCAAATGCAACGAAGATGTGGATAAGCTCTACGCCACACCGACCAAGTGGGCGGAGAAAGCCATCCTGAACGTTGCACGCATGGGTTGGTTCTCATCCGACCGTTCCATTCAGGATTATGTCGACGATATCTGGCATCTGGAAAAAACACCGATCGATATGAACAACGATATCTTCTAGCGGAATCGTTTCATTTCATTGGCAACGCGTCCCGGTCGGGGCGCGTTGTTTTATGCATATTCTTTCAGTCGTTCCGCCAGCGTAGTGACACGGTCGCGAGATTCAGCACGGATGATCGCCAGTCCGAGGGCTTTTTTGGTGCCGAGCAGAATTACGAGTTTTCTGGCGCGGGTCAGAGCTGTGTAGATCAGGCTGCGCTGCAGCAGCACAAAATGCTGGGTATGCACCGGAATCACAACACAGGGATATTCGCTGCCCTGGCTTTTGTGGATAGTGATTGCATAGGAAAGCACAAGCTCATCAAGCTCGCGGAAATCGTACACCACCCGACGTCCTTCAAAATCAACCGCCAGCTCAGAGGTTTCATGGTCTATGGCCACAATACGGCCGATATCGCCATTATAAACATCCTTATCATAATCGTTCTCCGTCTGCATCACCTTATCACCCACACGATAGGTCATGCCGAAACGCTCCACTTCATCCCCGCTTGGATTAAGCAGTGCCTGCATGGTGATATTGAGGTTGCGGGCACCCAGTTCGCCCTTCTGCATCGGAGTCAGAATCTGAATATCATCCATCGGCCGGAACCGGAATTTTTTCGGAATATGCTGCTTCACCAGTTTTCCAATAAGATTCAGTGCCTTTTCCGGCTCATCGGCTTCAATAAAATAGCAGTCACTTTGTTCCCCTTCATCAGGAAACTCCGGTGCTTTACCCTGATTGATCAGGTGGGCAGTCGTTACAATCCGACTGCTGGCCGCCTGACGGAACACTTCATCCAGATGAGCGACCGGCAGTGTTTTTGAACCGATAATATCCTGCAGAACACGCCCCGGTCCCACACTGGGAAGCTGATCCGCATCCCCGACAATCACTACAGCGGCATGCAGCGGTACCGCATCCATCAACTGCGCCGCAAGCACTACATCAATCATGCTCGACTCATCCACAATCAGCACATCGCATTCCAGCGGATTTTCCGCATTATGAATAAAGCCGCCGGTACCCGGATTATATTGGAGCATCCGGTGAATGGTGCGCGCCTCCATGCCGGTTGTTTCAGCCATACGTTTCGCCGCCCGACCTGTAGGAGCGCAAAGCTGCACCCGCATCTTCTTGGCCTTAAGAATCATCAACACTGAATTTACCAGCGTTGTTTTCCCTACGCCCGGTCCTCCCGTGATAACCATCACTTTCGACCGTACCGACGTCCGGAGCGCATTGCGCTGAGCGTTAGCCAGTTCAATCCCGCTTTTCTGCTGTACCCACTTCAGCGCTTTTTCAAAATCAATATCCGGACAGGGGTGGCGGCCTTTTTCCAGAGCCCGGAGTTTTTTGGCGAGTTCGATTTCTGCGAAAAACAGCTTCGGCAGATAGATCAGATCCTGTCCTTTCACATTCTGCTTCTGAATCAGGCGCTTATTTTCCAGCAGATGTTCCAGAGCATTATCGATAATATCGAGATCAATATCGAGCAGTTCCGCCGCACGTGAAAGCAGGTCGTTGCGCACATACGCACAATGTCCGTTGGCTGTCAGTTCTCCGAGGCAGTATTCCAGGCCGGCACGCGCACGCAGATCGGAATCCCTGGAAATTCCCAGCTTCATGGCAATCCGGTCCGCAATCAAAAAACCAATACCCTTGATGTCGCGTGCCAGACAGTAGGGATCGCGCTGTACCCGCTCAATGGCTTTGTCGCCATAGATTTTATGGATACGAAACGCCCGCGTTGTGCTGATGCCGTGGCTGAACAGAAAGGACATAATCTGACGCACATTCCGCTGCTCATCCCACGCCTTTTTGATGTTGTCTTTCCGCTGTTTTCCAATCCCCGGAACTTTCAGCAGTTTTCCCGAGGAGTTTTCAATGACATCAAAGACATCCCGACCAAAGGCTTTCACCAGGCGTTTCGCATACTCTTTGCCGATGCCCTTCACCATATCGGAGGCCAGATATTTTTCAATGCCCTCCAGCGTATCCGGTTTAGACATCCGCAAGTGCTGTGCTTTGAACTGCCGCCCATGGCGCGGATCAACAAACCACTCCCCGTCCCCGGCCATCCATTCGCCGGGGTTCACCGCCGGTACCGTCCCCGTCACAGTCACGAGCTCTTTGTGACCACGTACTTTGACTCTTAAAACACAAAAGCCGTTTTCCTCATTCCGGAAAACGACCCGCTCAACCTGACCGTCCAGTTTATCCATTGAATCGTTGCAGCATGCTCTTAATATTTTTTTTCATACTCGCCCCTGCCGAGTTTTTTATAAGTCGTAAAACCGGCATTTTTCGCCCGGTCGTGCAGACCGCTTTCCGATGAACCGACACAGGGTGCCGACAGACTCCTGACAACTTTTCCGCCGCAACGCGGGCAGGTTTTCATTGCAGGCGCATCAATGGATTCAACCTCCTCAAAACCTTTTCTGCAATGTCGGCAGCTTTGTCCGGGATCAACTGCGGTATATTCTCGAATCGGCATGGGCTGTTTCCTTCCAATGATTGGAAAGTAGATATAGCACGGTCGTTACAGCTTGGAAAGTCTGTCACCCGCGTTTCTTTACCGGTTATGGCATCAGTTCAAAATAGGCCATGCTTTTTTGGCGTACGTCAAAAACCCGCTCAATTCTGAAACGGCTTGCGGCACTGTAACCGATCTGCGCCCCCGGATCGGCCGGATCGAGCGCATAGCACGGGCGATTATCAATGTATACGTAGGGTTCCACGTTCAGATCAGAATATTTTCCATCAAAACGTACCAATGCAAAAACATGGTCATCCGTAAATGCAATATAGGTTTTCAGGCCCACAGACTCGAGCAGTGAACAGAGCAGCAGCGTCTGGTCCTCACAGTCACCGCCCCTGAAATAAGTGTCATAATCGGATGTTTGGCATATTCCATTCCGTCATTCGGATCTGAAACATAATAGATCTCGTTGCTCACAAAACTCAGCAGGGCCTTGGCTTTTTTCAATTCGTCATCGCCGGATCCAATCACCTCACGCGTGGCCAGAATGTTAATCTGTTCATCGCGGTAATCCACCTTATTCAGGTAGTTTACATAATTCCCGGCAATCAGCATATTAGCAACATCCTGAATCGGACCAATCCGGAAAAGGGCCTGGCCGCACTGATGAATGGCATCTGTGAATTTCAGCTGGCCGTTAAGAATCATCTCGCGGTTATAGGCTGTCACAAAGATGAATGAACATAGCACAGCCAGCGAAACCACCTGCAGCAAGGCCTTGCGGAAAATTATCAGACAGAGCAGCGTTCCTCCGTACAACGTGAACAGAGCAATCCGGTTATCATCAATCAGACCGCCCACAAAACGGAAAATAAACAGCAACAGGAGCATCAGGAAAAAACTGAGCAGATACGAGCGTAAGGGATGCTTGGATTCCACTTCTTTATGATGCTCTCTGGATGTGAAAAAAGCGGCATAAAACAGAAATCCTCCGCCGAAAAAACCAATAATGCCGGCGGCTTTCAGCAGCAGGATATCCCAATAGATGAATGTGCATACAAAGAATGTGAAAAGATAAAGAGAAAGGATCAGAAAGGACGCCCGCTCATCGGTGGTCAGCGGACGCACTTCCCGGATGCGGCTTCTTTTTTTATTCTGTTTCTGGTCGGTCATGAAAATGAAGAAAAAGCCGCAATGATTGAATGAGGTCAATAGATCTGGTTACGCAGGCGAAGCTCCGTCGGCCCCGGTTTCAGATAAATCTGCTGCTTCAGGTAGGGCTCATCATACTTCCGGATATAATGATTTAGTAAAGTTACCGGCACAATGAGCGGGAAATGACCCGATTTATACGCGAAAATCGTTTCCTGAAGTTCCTGTTTTTCATCGTGGTTCAACTGCTTTTTAAAATAACCGGTCAAATGCTGCAGGACATTCACATGCTTTGCGGTCGTTGCACGCAAACGGAGCGCCGCCATCAGCATTCCAAGATATTCCTCCTGAACCGTCGCCAGCCGCCGACCCTTCATCTCCGCCACAAGTCGTCCCATGGCGCGGTAATGTTGCACACTATGTGCCATAAGCAGGTATTTATGCTGCTCATGAAATTTAACCAGACCGCCGTGCGTACTGTTTTCCTTAAGCATCCTGCGCCATCGCTGCAGCGTAAACACCTGCTCAATAAAGCGCTCGCGAAGAAACGGATCATTCAGCCGCCCTTCCTCCTCAACGGGAATCAGCGGAAACCTCCGCATCAGTTCGGCTGCATAAATCCCCTGCCCTTTGTTTGAAGGCATCCCTTTTGCGGAATAGACCTTCACCCGTTCCATGCCGCAACTCGGCGAACGGCTTTTCAGGATATACCCGCCGAGTTTCTCTTTTTCCAGCCCTGCAACCCGATTTCTGCAGAAGCGTTTCATCGTCTCTGTAAGGTCATCCCTGCTTCTGGTTTTCACCAGTCGCGGATCTTCCGGATTCCCTTCCAGCCGAATAGTCTCACGCGGAATCCCCAGGCCCGCCTCGACTTCCGGACAGACCGGAACAAATTCGAACCAGTTTGAGAGGGTTCCCGTGATATAACTGTCCTGTTTATGCTGCCCGTCAAACCGTACCTTTGCACCCAGCAGACAAGAACTGATCCCAATACGTATTTTTTCCATATACCGCCCCGCACAACGTTGTACTGCCCGATTCCTATTAGTCGGAGTTCGCCAGTCAAACGGCGATTTTACAGAATATTTGCCCGGAATAAAGCATCCACCTGTACGATATTCATCACCAACCCTTTTCCGAATCGGAGAACAGCGTTTTTACAGATCGCGCAGCATTTTCCGATAGCTCCGGGGAGAGACGCCGGTGATTTTACTGAAGAGCCGCGAAAAATAAGCAGAGCTGTGGATACCGCAATCCGCGGCTATTTCCTGAATCGTAAGATCGGTCGAGCCCAGCATCAGCTGCGCACGCTCGATGCGTTTGCGGTTAATAAACTCCACCGGCCGCACATTCATTATTCGAAAGAACAGATCTGAAAAATAGGTGGGCGTCAATCCGGTCAGATCGGCCAGTGTTTCCAGCGGAATGTCGCGTTGCATGTTTTCATCTATATATTGAAGAACCGGTGCAAAACGACCTTCCTGCTCTTTTTCCATCAGTGTTGGTTTATGAGAATACTGCAAAAAAGAAGATGCAATCTGAAGTACAATACCGCGCGACTCGATATTCACTGCAAGCGGAACTGCTGCATTGGCCAGACGTCCGTACGGCTCTGTATGCGGTTCAAGCAGTTCAATCAGGCGTTGAAACAGAAGCACATGATGTCCGGAAGCCTGCAGTGTCGGTTTGCAGCTGCGGAGGCTGAAAAGATCCGTGCCGGTTCCTGTGCGCAATGTGAATCCAACAAAGTACTGAATATGCGATTCAGGACAAAAATAGTCTGCCGTCACAAAACAGGGAACAAGGTGCAGGTCGCCTGCCTGCAGCCGATGCTCGCGGCCGGAATGCCGGATAACGGCCTCCCCCTCTGTAATGAGAAAAATACGTGAAAAAGGACTCGAAACCCGCGGATAGTTCCACTCTCTGGAAAGGCGGGAACATCCGGCTTCAAACAGACTGAGCCGGAGTGATTCGATATGTAGGTCTTCGCTTGTTTTCATGCGGATCCGTGATTAGTTCAAATTGAATAAATAATACATCCCCGAAGGTTTGATAAGGCAAATCTCAATTTTGTATTCTTTAATTGACTCGGTATATACACCGGGAAAATCTAACCACGGGGAACGGAAATGAGTATTGAACGGGCTAGAGCGGCAATCCATGGGGAATTAACAGACCGGATACCGCAATGGGATGTGCCGGACTGTCCGGCGCTGGCTGAACAGCTTTTTGACTATGATGTGCAGGCTGAACCGCATCGCGCATGCATCGATATGCTGAAATATTTTGACATTGATGTAACCATCAGCAGCATTCCGGGAGATTGTGCCGAATGGAATTTTCCACTGGTCCGCTATTATGAAGATGCCACGTTTACCGATGACGCAGAGAATGAACGCTACCGCTTTCTCCCCGCGCGCCCTCCCCACGCCCATACACCTCGATGTATGATGCTCTGGGCATGAAAGCCCACGGGGCATTCTGGGGATTTTCCCCCACACTTACAATGCAGAACCATCCCTGCTCCACACCGGAAGAGGTTCTTGACTTCAAACCACTGGAACATTTTACACAAAACCAGGAGGAGCGCATAACTTTCTTTAAAAACCACTATGCTGAAAAACAGCGGCTGCTCGGGGATTCCACCATGGTGATGGGCTGGTATTATCACACCCTCTTTATGTGGCCGGTTGAACTGTTCGGCTGGGAAAATTTTATGATGGCGGCCATGGACGATCCGAAACGTTTCGGCGAACTGATTCAGCAGTTTCTGGAGATTTCCAAGCGCGATTTTGAAGCCATCTGCTCCTCACCCGACATTGAGCTGGTGGGATGTCATGACGATCTCTGCTCCGCATCGGGACCGATGTTTCCTCCCGAATGGTATGACGAGTATATTTTCCCGCACTATAACGAGATTCTGGATATTATCCATTCAGCAGGAAAAAAGGCTTTTTACTGTTGTGACGGAAACCTGATGCCTCTGCTTGAGCGCATACGGAAATGCGACTTTGATGGTTTGGCGTGCGACGGAAACAATGATCTTGAAACCGTACTGGACGTCTGGAGCGGTAAAATTATTTTTGCCTGTATGAAAGAACCGAACATCATTAACTTCGGCTCAAAAGAAGAAATCCGGGATATGGTTCGTGAAACCGCAAAACTGGCGATTAAAGAACCCGGCTATTTTTTTTCGGCCGGCACCATGACCGGCCGAACCCCGCCCGAAAATATCCTGATTTATCAGGAAGCCGTGCGGAAGTTCGGCAGGAGATAGTTCAGGCATTAATCGGGGATCAAAGGGGAACCGACCGCTGCGAAAGTTTCGGTCGGGTGGGTGTGACCCGGTCCCCTTTTTCATTGAAGTAATGCCGCCGGCCCAGCTTATCCAGCTTATGCCGTATATCGAAGAGGAACGAATGCGATTCTGAATGCTGTACAACAACCCCTCTGGAATCGGTTACCGTGATCAGATAATTTCCGCTGTAACGGACTCCGCGAATCGGCCGATCACCGGGTTTAATGGAGTAGGCCCTTGTTTTAATCGTATCTCCCAGAACCTCGAAAATCCGGCCGGGCTGCTCTGAAGGAATAAACACCTCTTCGTGCTGGTCGAGCATCACCAGCTTATCTCCATCCGTTTCCTTTCCTATGGCATAATATTTCACGGTCAACGGATAATTGTATTCTGCCGGACTCTCCTGTTTAAGTCGTACTCCGAAAGTATTATTCACATCGGGTTCATACGTCACCGCATCCCAGTACGGGGTGACCTCAAGCGCCGGAAGGCGACGGGTTTTTGCAATGAAATCGATATTGAATCTCGGAGGCTGTGAAAGCTCAATAAAGGCCCGGTCTTCTTCGGAGAGACTGCTCATAGGTACTTTTATATTTCTACGACCTTTTACCGGCTTAATCGTTACTGTACCTGCTATATTGGCAACATATTCACCCTCGAAGGTCTTACCATCTGCGGTGCTCCACACCCGCGGTCCTTTATAACTTTCCAGCGAGGGTTCCGGGGCAGGTGCCGGCTCCTCCTCTTTGACATCAGCCAAATCCCCGGAAGAGGGTTCGGGGTCATCAGACGTTTTGTAATCACGGAAGATCGGTCCTGAATCCAGATCAAAATCGCCCTCATACGACCGGGCGATGATTTCATCTTTCAGATCCTGGCTGAGTTCCTCTGTTTTAAAGACCGGCAGACAGGGGCCTCCATCAAACGGATTTTCCGGATACTCCTTACCTTCTTCTTCTACACAGAGAATAAAACAGTTCAGTCCGCCGGAAGGAACCGCAACAATAACCTCCATATTTACAGGCTCACCGGCCTTCAGCTCAATCCAGTCCCCGGCAACTGAAAAGTTTTTATCCAGGGCATATTTGCGGTACACGGAATGGTCGGAAGGATTCCATAGAGGCAGAGTCATTTGCCAAGGCGTGCCTTCAGGATGAGCAACGACCAGGACAATCTCTTTGCCCACCCGTACAATCATCGCATTATCCCCCTGCCCCCAGAAACGGAACTTAATATCTTCCGGATAAACCAGTTCCCCTTTGTAATGCGCAAACCATCCATATCCGGGAACATCCGCTTCTCCGAAAGCCTCCGGAGCCATTGCAGCCGGCATTGTCGGGAAGGTAAAGGTCGTGGCATACAACTTCCGGGGAGACCGGTAGTATTTATTCAATACAGATGGTCTCCAGTCGTTTTTAACAAATTTAATAATGGCCTCGCAGGTCTCCTCAATGCTGATTCCCGGATTTCCAGTGCCGCTCCGCAGACGTTTTGTATCATAAAATGTACCGACAAAATCATTTCCGATACTCTGTGAGGTTCCGAAAATCGTCAGGTCACTCATATCGGGCATAATATCAAACCCGGCGACATCCCCTCCGGCAAGTCCTTCGCCAATGCCGCTCATTTCCGGAAGCTGAATATCCGGCATGCTGGCCTTCTGGACTTTCGTGACAATACGTGTAGTGGATCTCGGCTTGGCCGATTTTTTAACCTTCACCTTCGGTTTCTTCAGTTTCATTTTCGGTCGGTCAATCGGTTTCGGAGGAACAAACTTCTTTTCCTCTTTCTGAACCACAGAGAAAACAACCAGCAAACCAGCCAATGAAAAAGCGGCTGCGTGGATAATCAAACTGAGAACAAACCCACTGGGTGCGCCTTTATTTATCCGGGATACTTTTTTTCTTTTTTTCATCATCATCACCTTCCAACGAAGAGAACGTTAACATCGTCCATGAACATAAATATGTTAACAGGCATACGATGTCAAGTCAGCTGGAAGGTAATGATAAAACAGTCAAGGAAGAATCAATTCCGGTGAATTTCCGGAATTGATTCTTCCTTGCGAATTTTCTTTTGATAGTCGTAATAAATGTGAGGGTTCATCGAGGATGATTGATCTCAGGAAAAGAATATATGTGAACTATTCTTCTCCTGAAAACGGATCAATCCCAGAATTGTTTCGGTCGATCAAAATCATTCGGTCGCGGAGGAGATACCCGGTTGCCGGTTTTGTCAAAGTGCTTCCCAACCGGAAGGAGATCAAGGTAGGGTTTTATATCGATCAGCCAGGTTGGAGAACAGCGATACTGAATGATAACCCCTCGTTCGTCAGTGACCGTGATCAGGTGACCTCCGTATTCCACTCCGCGCAACGGAGCTCGGCCATCATCCCGAATCGCAATAACGCGAGTACGAACCGGTTCTCCCAGGAAAGAAAATTCATGATTTTCCAATTGGGAGGGAATCACGGTTTCCTCCCGGCGGTCCAGCAACACCCAGTTGTCACCGTCCACTTCAGCGCCGATTGCATAATATTTCACCGTTAACGGATGATCATACGGTTCGCGCCCTTTCTGTTTCATCCGGACACCGAAAATATTTTCCTTGTCCGGCGGAAGCGGATCAGCATCCCAATACGGCGTAACTTCGATGGTCGGCAGCTGTCTTGTTGTTCTCCGGAAATCAATAATGAATTCCGGAGGACTCAGCAGCTGCATTTCACTGATCGACTCCTCGGAAAGTTCTGACACCGGCACTTTGATCTGTTTACCCCGGGCCGTTTTGAATACGGCACTGTCACCCATCGTCACGGTATATTCGGCTTCCAGAACTTTGCCGTTTTTCAGCGTCCATGCGCGTATACCGTTTTCCGGAGCAACGGTGGGTTCCACCGCGTCAGGGGGAAGTTCGATTTTTTCATACCGAAGATGTTCCGGAATTTCAGGATGCTCAACTTCAACCCAACCGCCGTTGATGTCATTGAAAACCGGCCCGCCTTCCAGCAACGCATCGGTTTCGTGCAAATGGGCCCAGATCTGCTCTTTCAGATCAAGACTCAGGCGTTCAGTTTTAAACGCATGAAGTTTAGGACCCAGCCCAAACGGATTTTTATCGTATTCTTTTCCTTCCATTTCCACACAGAGCAGAAAACAGGTAATCCCGCCGCTCATTTCGGAAACGATCACTTCCATATCCTGAGGCTCACCCGCCTTAAGATCAATCCAGTCGCCGACGACAGCATAGTTGTTGCCTAACGGATACCGCCGGCTCATTGACGGATCAGGCGTATCCCAGAGACTCAGAAAATGCGATTCCACATTTTCATTATTTCCGTTCCAACCCGGCCACGAAGCCAGATTCACAATCTTTCCGTTGACCCGGACACAGATCAGATTGTCTCCCTGTGCCCAGAAGCGGATGCGCGCATCCTCCGGATAGACCAGCTGACCTTTATAGTGCGCAATCCAGCCGTATCCCGGAATATCCTTTTCCCCGAAAGCCTCAGGGCCCACGGTGGCCGGTACCTGCGGGAACATAAAGGTTGTGGTATACAGCTTTCTCGGGGATTTATAATATTTGCTGAATGCAGAAGGTTTCCATCCCCGTTTCATGAAATTCAGAATAGCCTGAATGGTTTCCTCCCGGCTGATTCCAGCATTATCCGATCCATTACGGAAACGCTTAGTATCGTAAAATGTACCGACAAAATCATTACCGATACTCTGACTCGAACCGAAAATCGAAACCTCATCCAGATCAGGCATGATGTCAAACCCGCCTATATCTCCCGCCAGCCCCGCGCCAATTCCGCTCATTTCCGGAAGCTGAATATCCGGCATACTGGCTTTCTGCACTTTGGTGACAATACGGGTGGTCGATTTGGGTCTGGCCGATTTTTTGACTTTTACCTTCGGTTTTTTCAGCTTCATTTTCGGCCGGTCAACCGGTTTCGGAGGAACGAATTTTTTCTCTTGCTTCTGAACGACATTAAAAACCACCAGCATTCCGGCAAGTAGAAAAGCCGCTGCATGAATTATAATACTGATAATAAAACCGCTCGGTGCACCTTTATTGATTTTAGCGTTTCTTTTTTTCATTTCTCTACTCTCCAGAAGGTGAACGTTAACATAGCAAAGCCGATCTTATTCAGAATCTATCCAAAAGCATAATTTCAGTTTAATGTCACCTGAACCCGATAAAACCGATTGGTGGCATCCTCTCCGTCCACTATTTCAATGGGCTCACCCGTTCCCGGTATCTTTTCCCACCATGTGCTCCAGCCCTCGGTAAGGTCTTCCGAGATATCAATGCTGTACAGCCTGTTTTCAGCGGAGCCGAAAGTCAGCCGGTTGCCACTTCCGGAATCCGGAGCAAGTGCGAGGGTTAAATTAGAGGCATGATTTGCAGGGTCAGAACCGATGATATATTCCTGTCTGCTATCAAATCCGTCATTGTCCGCATCCGCAAACATACTCATAGTCTCCTGCCCAAGCATCCAGTCCCAGAACAGTTCCGGCGGATTTCCGGTGCGAAGGCCCGATATGTCTGCCCGGAAAAATCCGGTACCATGCAGGCACATCCACAGGACATCCGGATCATGCGGATCAGGCTGAATTTTCCGTATTCCGTCCGGCTGACCATGCCGATTATTGATTTTAAACCAGTTCGCCCCGCCATCGATTGTTACGTAGGCCCCGGGATTCCGCCGACTAACCGTTGTATTGTTCTGAACACAGGCCACAATCACATCGGGATCCGCTTCAGAAGCCTCGAAATATCTGAGATACGGCATATCAAACAGTAGATGCCAGCTGGCCCCGCCGTCCTGACTCACATAGCCGCCGCCGGTTGAACCATTGTAATCTCCGCAGGCCATGTAGATATTTCCGTTGGAATGGAATTTAACATTGTTTACACTCCGGATTCCGGCCGGAATGGAAACCGGCTGCCAATTAGCTCCACCATCGACAGTTTTATACAGCCCGCCAGCCTGACCGTTGTGCGTTTCATTCAGTGCGGCAAAAACCGTCTGGGAATCCGCCGGATCCATAGCCATACGATAAACGCTGCAACCGGCCGGAAGTCCGTTGGTAATCATACTGAAACTCAACCCGCCATCGGTGGATTTATAAATACCGTGCGGAAAGTCGTCGGATCCATCACCGAACTGACGTCCGTTATTAACAAAATTACCAGACCAGCGTTCCCACTCGGAAAATGGAATACAGAAATAGATGTTGTCTGCATTCTGATGATCAATCATCAACGAGCGGAAATCCAGAACATCGTTGCTGCCCGGAAAACTCACTGGTGTTGATATTGAACTCCAGGTATCGCCTCCATCATCCGAAAAAAGCAGTTCCCCCCTATAATCCTGCCGGAAAGGAATCATATACACACGATTTCGATTCTGCGGATCGGTAGCGATGGTTGAAATGGAAAGCGCGCTGTTATCGGAAATACTCTGCCCCGTAAGCTGCTCCACCGCAATCGCACCCGGATAAACCAAATCCCCGTCATCGGTATTCCGCCACAGGCCATGCTCTCCGCTGCCCCAGAGATAGGTGCCCGGCGTACCGGTCTCCAGACAGAAGGTTTCTCCGGGCAGATTACTGTTTCCCCGTCCTACCCAATGACCGGAACCTGAATAGGTTTCATCGTCATCAATCTGCATCCAGCTTTCGCCGTGATCTGTTGAGCGCATCATCTGCTGAGCAAAACAGGTATAAACCTCGCCGAGCTGATTGCAGAACACAAAGCGCGGACCGGACTGGGTCTGATCATGTTCATAATGCTCCCGGTGCACATGGGCCATCTGAACATTGGCTCCCATCGGTTGAATAGCCCGGGCATTCCAGTAATCCGAATCCACGCCGTTCACCCAGTACTGCCCTTCACGGGCCGCAGCATACCAGTTGGTGCCTCCGTTTTGCGTCATCCAGATATTTCCCGGCGGGAACGCATAGTCGTGTTTATAGTTATGCGAGAGATAGATCCGGTTTTTATCGGTTGGGTCAACGGCAATCCGGGTGAACTGGCTGAACGTATTCGTAGGCTCATTGTATGCAGTATAAAAATCGTTGTACGACATCGTCAGTTTATTCCACCAGAGCACCGCCCTGCGGAATTTATCGCGATATCCCCAGCTGCTGATCTGCGACATATCAATGCCCAGGTCTCCGGTCAGATTTTCCCAGCTGGTCCCGCCGTCCGCACTGCGGTAAATCCCCCCTGTCGTCTGAATATCCGACCCGACAATCTCATAGCCCGTGACGGCGAGATAATAGAGCAGAAATTCATCGCCACCGTCATAATAATATTCGAGATCACGCGGCGGGTTGGTGGTCAGTCCCCCACCGCTGACCTGTGTCCAGTTCATACCGCCGTCCGAGCTTTTGAACAATCCATACTGACAGCTGGCATAAACGGTATCCGAATTCCGGGGGTCAACAATGATTTTACTGAAATCCTCATCGCCCTGCGGAAAGTTTATTTTTATCCAGCTCTGTCCGCCATCAGTGGATTTCCGGATATAGCCGGCGGAATAATTACCGTCGCTGGAATAATGCAGCCCGTCTTTGGTCCAATGAGTGGATTTGATCATCCAATGCTGACCCGCGCCGATATACCACACCTGATCATTGTTCGGATCCACCGTCAGCACACTGTGCATCTGCGAATTATCGGTTTCAATATCGAGAATAAAATCCCAGTTCAATCCCCGGTTTGTGGTGGAATAAATTCCCTCCTTCGCCATCATCAGGCCGAAATCCGGATTCTGATACGAAAATTCAATTCCGGTAATACCGCCAGGCAGCCCGTTGCCATCGGTATCTTTATACGTATGCCAGTATTCGCCACGATTTAATGTCACGTGCCCATTACCCATATCGAGCTGGTCATACATGCAGTTCGGATCCCCATTATTGATCCAGAATTTATCAATATACCCCGACATCCCCGGCCCAAAGTGCTGCCACTTCACCAACGGCGTGGATAAAACAACCTCACTTTTCAAGGTTTCAAACCAGGCCGTATCCAATGACGGCAACGGCGAAACATCTTCTGCAGCCAGTTCAAAATGAATGTTATCAATATAAAGGTAGTCATTCAGAGCCGCCGCATTCTGATCAATTCCGATAAACGGATGCGCTTCATTCACATCCGTTTCTATAAAATCGGAAATAAGGCCGGTGTATTCAATATGGTGCTGTCCGGCACTCAGCGTTGCCTGACTGAAATCCGTCGGTCCGTTCCCTCCCTCGCCATTCAGTTGAAAACGCGGCTGAATATCACCGACCGCAACCGTCAGTTCTGATGGAATATAGAGATCAAATGAAAAGATATATGCATTGGTGGACGAAAGCTGACTGAAGGTAAGTGTTGAAGAGGATCGCAGCGCAGTAAACGCATTATCCCCCGTTGATAGCCGAAGGAACCGACCCGATGCCAGCGTAAAAGCAGAGGCTGCCGCCGCATCCGTTGTTGCATCCACAATAATGCCACTACCGGTATTTGCGGTCTGCACCACCGTGCCCGCAAGCGTCTGATTATTACCCGCTGTTTCACCCAGCACTGCGCCCTCGAAATCCTCACTCCAGATAACCTGCGCATAGATCTGTGCAGTCAGTAATGTACAGCATATTCCAATCAAACCTGAATTCATCATAAACACTCTTTTCCTCTTTTATCCGCGCGTTGCAATACTGGTATTACAACCATTGTAATGTACAACAATGCTATATCGTGAATATCTATCCGAAAGGATAGATCGATGCCGCGCATTGAATGTCAGTCGGAAATTTTAAGCTCAAGTTTGAAAAACTGCTGATTCTCTATATCCGTAACCGTATTGGTGATTAACTGTATAACAGAATCAACTGTTCCGGTTCCGGAGACCGTATAGCCGGAACTGCTCCAGCTGTCGGAAGTCAGATTGGTTGAAGTCAAAAGTTCATAGTTCAACCCCGCTGTTTCCGCATCAACGCGTTTGCGGTACACATATGCCACCCCGGCTTCACTGCTTTCAACGGCCGGATAGATTTCGGGGTCATCCTCGATCGGATTTCCACCCAGCGCATATTCCGTAAGATTCTGCAGCCCATCCTGATCCGGATCGTCTTCAAAACCGGTTTCACTGCCGATATCCGGAAATGCACCGACCCATGCCGCGTAGTATGCTACCGGATTGGTGGAAAAATGATGCAGCTCCAGATACGGCGCAAACTCTCCGCCATTAAATTCCTTCGAATGGATCTGCATATTCTCCTGTGAATCCGATAGCAGACCGAAGGTAAGCTGACCGTCCCCGCTGATCGAGGAAGTGACATCAATACCATACCACAGGCCTGAACCGGCAACCCGGATACTGCCGACTTCGGCCCCCAGATCATTCTTTGAATTATACGTTACCGTAGCTTCGTCCCATCCACTGGCAGCAGTATATGCCGTAATGGTGGCATTACTGAATGTTTTGCTGTGCAACCACAACACCGCATTACTCACCATTCCGTCAATCTGAGAAAGATCAAACTGGACATAGGCATGGCGCGGAAGATCCGCATCCAGTTTCAGCGCGGTATTGCTCCCGAAGTTACCGTCCGGATCGGTACCTTTCACATCCGCATCATCCATAGCGGCAAACGTTCTCGACCACAGAACACCTGAAGGAACAGCTGCCAGATTCAGAATCGCCCGGCTGCTCTGCCCGTTTCCGTCATCGGCCTGGACCTGACACGTATACATCGTTTCTCCGTCCGCCGGTGGAGTGCCGCTGAGCGTGCCGTCTTCGGCCACATTCAGCCAGTCCGCCCCCCAGACTTTTGAATAGATGATTGCATCCCCGTTTCCATCTGAAGCTTCGCCGGCGATGGAATCCCAATAGGCCGTTCCCGGTTCCAGATTAAACCGCTCAATCACAGAATCTGCAAACTGCGGTGCCACATTGTTCGTATCAATCAGATCAGCCCGCAGCCAGCCGCATCCCTGAGTTGAAACATAATAGCGGTCGCGAACCACCTGATCGATCGCAATATCATTCACCCGGTCCGACTGCGGGTTTCCGGTGTTGATTTTACTCCAGCTCAAACCTCCGTCTTTCGAAAGATAAGTCCCCGGGTTCTGAATATCGGAAGTCCCCTTACTGTTCATCTGAACCAGAATAACATCCGGATCATACACAGCGGTTTTAGTCATACGCGCCCAATGCGTTTTAAAGATCTGCGACCAGCTTTCGCCGTCATCATCACTCATCCAGACCCCGCCTTTGTCGACATCATAATCACTGTGCTTCCCGCATGAGACATACATTTTTCCATCACTGGAAAAATGCAGATCCGACACACTGTAAATCTGTTCCGGCAGCTTTGTATACTTCGACCACGAAGCCGCATTGTCGGTCGAAATGTAGAGTCCTCCATTGTCACCATATACACAGGCATACAGGTTTGAGCTGTTTTCCGGATCCAGCCGCAGAGCAACCACATCCTCCGACGGCAACCCGTTATTGGCCCATTCCCAGCTGAGCCCGCCATCCGTACTCCGGCGTACTCCGGTTGTCAGACTGATCTGCGGATCCCAGGTATAGCCATGCACTGCAGCATCGTCCGGCACGCAGAAAAACATGTAATCGGGATCATCCGGATTTATCGTCAGACAGAGTTGATCGATACTGTCATTTTCCGACTCGCCCGGCGGCCATTCCAGCGCCACACCGTGTTCCACAAAGGTCTGTCCGCCATCGGTGGATTTAAGCAGGTCCCCGGCGGATGCCTGACGGAACTGCAAAGTATAAATAATGTTGGTATCAGTCGGATGAATCGCAACATCCGAACAGGAATATTCAGAACTGCCCATTTCCACACGCCGCGCCGCCTGGTAACCGGAACGCACGGAATCACCGCCCGGTTCAATCACCCAGAAATCATTTTCACCACTGGGCAGAAAAATCGTATCGGGAAAACGCGGGTCCTGTTTAAGTCCGTGTCCCGGCAGATTGCTGTTCTCTGCCGCCACCCAGATTTCCGAACCCGGAGTCACTTCGATTTCATCAATCTCCTCCCAGGTATCGCCGCCGTCCATTGAAACCACCAGCGTTTTCGCCCACTGAAACATCAGCATGGTGCCGTCGGCATTGAACTCAATAGCCGAACCGGCCTTGCGTTCATAGGAATCACGCTGTTCCCACTTTTTCTGGCCACGCAGAAACATATTGTGTTCGGTCGGATTTCCCCGCCCTTCCCAATAGCTTTTATGCGTTCCTTCCCAGGCGGTTCCATTGCGGAGCGTGGCATACCAGTGCGCCCCGCCGTCATCCGTCCGCCAGACCATTCCGCCTCGAAACGTTGTTGAACCGCCGTAGTGTTTATAATCGTTGAGAATAAAGATTTTATCGGCGTCGTTCGGATCAACCCGAACCATGCTGAAATTATTCAGCAGATTTGTCGGATACACAGTATAAACCGATTCCGCATCAGAAATGCCGAACCATTTTTTCAGCGCATTGAAATACGAAGTCTTAAACAGATAATCGGATTTCAGCACCGAAATATCCACACCGAGATCCCCGTTGATATTCTGCCACGATTCCCCTTCATCCAGACTCCGGAAAATGCCGCCGCCGGCATTGGTTACCGTATTTCCGGCATCCGCCCAGATCACCTGATCAACGGCATATAAGGTGATCTCCCCGGAGGATGAATCATAATGCATATCAAATGAACGGATTATATCATTATCGAGCCCGGCGCCCGTTTTATGCACCCAGACAGATCCGCCGTCCGTGGTTTTATACAGCCCATACGTGGTCGCCGCCCAGACGGTATCCGCATCTTCAGGATGAACAATAATCCGGACAATACAGGCATCCGGATTAATTCCCGCCGGGGTGATATCGCTCCAGGTCGCCCCCTGATCCTCGGTTTTCCATATTTTAGCCTCATGCCCGGAAGCGGAACCATAGCCATGAGGATTTGCTGCTGTGAAAAAATATTTATTGCGGTCATTGATGTCACCCGATCCGACATACCAGATCTGATCGTCCGTCGGCGCAACGGCAATAGTATTCAGTCGCTTACCATCCCATATGGATTCGGTCGACGTCATGCGCGTCCAGGTTTTTCCCCGATCCGTCGTTTTATACAGTTTTGATTCCGCTTCGCGGGAACAGAATCCCAGATCCGGATGCTGCCGCGAAAAATCGGGGGAATTGATTTCACTCGGTCCACGGTCATCAAAAGCATGCCCTTTTCCATCATAATCCAGAATACCCTCATACGTGGTGCCCCGGTCCACAGACCGATAGGCATTGCCCATGTTGGGTCCCAGAAAGACAACATCCGGATCGGTCGGATGCCAATAGACCCGGTAATTGTTGCCTGACATACCGGGGCCGAACTGACGCCACACAATCGAAGGATCGGACTCCACCCGCTCCGTCCGCAGCGTTTCAAACCAGGCATCATTGGGGGGCACTTCCAATGAACCGACCTCAAAACGGATATTATCCAGATATAAATAATTGGTCAAAACCGCTCCATCCTGGTCAATACCGATAAACGGACGTGCTTCATCCACATCTGTCGTAATAAAATCGGAAATCAGCCCGCTGTATTCCACATGATGCTGACCGGCACTACCTGTCGCCTGCGAATCATCAACCGGCCCGTTTTCTCCTGCACCGTTCAACCTGAAACGGGGCTGGATATCCCCCACAGGATTGACGACTGCTGAGGGTAGATAGAGATCAAATGACAAGGTATACGTATTGGTGTTTGATACCTGATCAAATTCAATCGGATTCAATGAAGGACGTATTGCAGCAAAAGCATTATCATCACAGGAAAGTCGGAAAAAATTTCCCGAAGCCAGCGAAAAAGCTGCGGCCGCCGCCGGGTCCGTTGCCGCATTCACCACGGTACCGGAGGCCCCATTGGCTGTCTGAACCACGGAACCCGCAAGTGTCTGATTATTGCCGGATACAGCGCCAACTGCGGCCGACTCGAAATCCTCTTCCCAGATCACCGCCGCCTGAATGGAAATACAGGTGGACATCATCAGAGCTGTGTTGATGTGCAATCGCATAAATCACCCTCTTTATTTATATTTATCTACTTAGAAACAAAGTAAATGTAAACGTTCACATCAACAACCTATCCAATGGTCTATAAAAAAGGCGCACAGACATGCCGTGCGCCTCATATATCTCTCCAAAAAAGCTGTTCCTAGGGGTTAAAGGTGCTTTTGGCCTTCGGTTTATAGCCTTCCTTTTTAGCGGCTTCCGGAACAGCCTGTTCGAAAAAGGCATCCCGTTTTTTATGATAATCCTTATAGCCCAGCAACCGGCAGGCAACATTGTCCTCATTCCATTTTTCCCACGCGGCACGCAGTGCTTCGGCACGTTCAGGCTGCTGTGCAAGCAGATCGTTGGATTCGGATACATCGTCGGGCAGATAGTAAAGTCGCGGTCCTTTACTGTCGCGATCCTGCATATGTTTCGTTCCGTCGGAAGCCAGAACCGACCAACTGTTTCCTCCCCGCCAGAACAGTGCTTCATGTGGAGCATCCTTTTTCCGCCCCGTCGCATACGGCAGCAGATTTACCCCCTCCATCGGTTTTCCATACAGGGGATCACCACCGGCGATTTCAACCGCCGTCCGACCGATATCCAGCGAAATGACCGGATAGCGATAGCGTTTGCCTTTCGGAAGTTTACCCGGCCAGTTTGCCATAAACGGCACATGCACACCGCCGTCGTACAAATTACCTTTCCCGCCCCGGAAAGGGCCGTTCGAAGATCCGTTCCAGCCCCCGGTTTTACCGTCCCTCGGCTGCGGACCGCCGTTATCCGCAGTGAAAAACACTAACGTGTTTTCCCGTATACCGTTTTTTTCCAAAGCCTCGATTATTTCACCGATTCCCTGATCCATTACATCAACCATAGCGCAATAAATGCGGCGCTTCCGGTCTTTAATATGTGAATAACGGGCAATATCCTCCTCCGGTGCCTGTTGCGGCGCATGCGGGCAGTTAAACGATACAAACAAGAAAAAGGGGTTGTCCCTGTTGTTTTCTACGAAACGAACCGCATCCCTGCTCAGTGCAGTCGTCAGATAACCATCAAATCCGGCCGGTTGCTTATTGCGCACCAGCCCCTGCAGATAGCCCTCTTTCACCGGAGCCGTCAGGTCAATCCGGAAATAGTCATGTCCACCGCCGAGAAAGCCGTAGAAATAGTCAAATCCACGGTTCAATGGATGAAATCCCTCTGCGGCTCCTAAATGCCATTTACCGATTACACCGGTGGTATAGCCCACTTTCTGCAGGCGCTCCGCAAAGGTAATTTCATTGGGATCGAGTCCCATGACCGTGTTAGCCGGATCATAGGCCGGATTGGTTTCAAATCCGAACCGGTGCTGATACCGACCGGTAACAAACGCCGCACGGCTCGGAGCACAGAACGGATGATTGGCATACCCCTGTTCAAACACAACGCCTTCGGAAGCCAGTTGATCCAGGTTCGGGGTCTGTATCTCTTCCGACCCCGTAAACCCTGTATCTCCGAACCCCATATCATCCGCCATAATGACAACAATATTCGGTTTGTCCGCTGCGTAAACCGCTGTTGAAAGCAACGCTAACAGCAATAATCCTTTTTTCATAATGTACTCCTTAGATTGATGGAATCAGCCGGGCCGGAATATCCAGCTTACGATCATGAGCCCCTTTGGCAAAATCAGTAATTACATAGTCATTCGGATGTTTCCAGTCGCACTCCACCCGGCCGTCACCCAGTGTGATACGCCCCAGTTTATTTCTGAACCAGTCGGCCAGTGCAGCATATTCCGGATCATAGGCTACATTGTTCTGTTCTTTCGGATCCACACGAAGATCAAACAGAACCATTTCAACTTTTTCCCGCGGTGCTTCCAGTGCCCATTTAATATTTACACCCGGTTTATCGCCCCATTTCTCGCCGGGCTTTCCGTTCTTTTCACGGTTGCGCATAGAGAAGGCAAAGTCATCGCACCGCAAATAACAGCGAGGACCGATCACATGGTTCATTTCGCCGATCACATAATCCCGGCTGCTTTTTCCGGAAAGCGTCTCATCCAGCGGAATACCGTCAAGATGCGCATAGGCTGCGTTTTTCAGATCAGCCCCTCCGACCCGCAGAAACGTCGGTGCAAAATCAACAAACTCAACCCAGTCGGTACAGATCTTTCCGGCCGGCCACTTTTTCTTATCGGAAGAAACCGCAATAACCGCACAGTGATTCGATTTATCGTACGGTGCAAATTTTGATGTTCCGCCCTGCTCGCCCAGATGCCAACCGTGGTCTCCGATCACATACAGAATCAGCCAGTCACGACCCTGATTTTCACTGTATTCTTTGAATGCTTCGACCGACTGTCCAACGAGGTGATCGCCCATGGCACAAAAAGCATAATAATCGCGAATCGACTGTTTTTTATCCTCTTCGGCCATATCCGCAAAATTGGTTTTTTTAAACCAAAGCTGCAGCTGCGGCGGGAGTTTTTCAAGTTCCTCTTTACTGAAATCCGGAACGTGATACGGGATTTCCTTCTCTTTTGCTATGAAGAGATCGCGAAACGCTTTTGAAGGAATGATCGGGGTATGAGGAAAATGGAACCCCAGATGAACAAACAGCGGCTTGTCCGAGTCCGGTCCTGTCATTTTCGTTCCATACGGTGGGGTATATTGTCTGCCGACGTTCTGCAGAAACGCCGCCATTGAACCGGCAATGTGACCATCCATCGTATGTTCAGTACTGGAAGGGCTCTGCCCTCCGATAATCAGACCTGAGGTATCCCGCTTATAGGCATAAAGAATATCCAGTTTTTCCTCAGCCTCGTTCTTAACGGCCGCGTTCGCCGCATCCATTTCACCGTTAACCGGGATGTAGTAATCAAGCACCTCATCCTCAAAACGCCAACGCACTCCCGAACCGGTCTTTTTACCCTTCGCCCATTTCGTGTATTTGCTCCAGTCAGCAAGCCCGCTGTCAGTAATATCGCGCAGACTGACGTCATGCTGATAAAAATCGATTTTATCATATTTCCGCGGACTGTTTTTAAAGACGTAGTATCCGGTCTTCCCGAATGAAGCAGTCGTATACCCGAGATCCGCCATCATCTCAGGAACAAACGGCTTACTGAATGCAGTATCACGATGCGACGTTTCAAAGCCGTAATGACCGCTGTGATGCGGATACATTCCGTAATGCATCGACGTACGGCTCGGTGCACACCCCGGCGAATTACAGTAGGCCCGCGTAAACAGAACCCCCTCTTCCGCCAGTTTATCCGTCTCCGGCGACATCACAAACCCCAGAGCGCTGTAAGGCTGCCCTGTTGTCGCCCGGTTATAGGCCTGGACGGAATCCGCCCGGTGATCGTCCGTAATGATCCAAAGTATATTAGGCTGTTCTTTCGCAGCAACAGCTCCGGCAACAGCCCATATACCCAGCGCCATTTTCAACATTGTTCTCATATCGCTCCTGATAGGTTAAACCTGTAAATAGGAAACGATCAAACTGATGGATATCAGCCCGGAAAAACACCTGTCAAAAGGGCTATGTTTTGAACGGATTCACCATCCTTTACGACACCCACCCTGACGACCCGAATAAACCAGCGCTTCTTATAAGAACCGGACTCCCATTCTATTCATTTAAAATTGCATTCAGTTTCCTGAGTTCCACAGCAGGAATTTTCAACACCTTACGATCATAAGTCATGAGACCGTTGATCTCTATCTCAACGTCCGTAGTTTGAGTATAAACCCCCGCCGCAATACCTTTTCGTTTCAGCTCACTTAAAAGCTCTATGGATTTACGATACCGCTCTTTAAATTCCACAATAGTTTTCGGCAGTCCGCCATATCCCCAGTTTTTCTTCTGCTCTTTCCAGAGATGCCCCTTAACAGGCCAGCCCCGCCCGGTCTTCAGTCGGCCACGCTTAAGCCATCTTATAAAACTCTTCCCATCCAGCACGAGCCGGGGGATTAAGCAACAGGTTGGCCTCATCATTTCCGATAAACTGTTTTTTAACAGGATCAAATTCCAGCTCGGTATTCATATATTGCCCGATCGTTCCCAGCGCAAGAACCTGCGACAATTTACCCGAAATACTGAAGGGAGAATTCGTCTGACCCTCGCCCTTACAAGCCCGAACAAAGGAAGAAAAATGTTTCCCGGAACCCTTATCCGCTTTGCTGCCTTCTTTTAACTCATCATAATATCTGATGTGCTGATCTCTTGGAATCAGACGAGGAATATCTGCATGATTTCCCCGCAGAATGGCCAGGTCACCTTCATCGCTGTACAACAGGGTTCCTCCCCCATTCAAGCGCGGCCGCAGCGGTTTCCCATTCTGATCTTTTTCCCAGAATTGTTTCGGCACTTCCGGCCAGCAGTTCGGTCCGTCGTGCCAGGTCATATCAATCGCCGGGCGATTTTTCCCCCGCGCGGGAAAATGCATGGAAAGGTAGGATTCCAGCGGATAAAATATTTTATTATGGTCTTCCATATGGATCGCTTTGATTACTGTAGGCAGTCCCATATCGAGTTTATCATGGGGAAAATCGACAATATGTGCTCCCCAGTCCCCAAGCATGCCCATACCGTATTCATAGAATCCCCGCCAATTAAATGGATGATACAAATCATTATACGGCAGTTTTCTGCGCGGACCGCACCACAGATCGTAGGTATTCAGCGATGCCGGAACCGTACCCTTAACCAGAGGCAGAGAAATACGTTCATTCTTTTTCATAAACCAGAGCCCCGGCGTCTTCCAGGCTGCCATCCGAGTGATTCCGTCGCACAGTCCCATATCCACCATTTTGCTGAACAGGTTGATTCCATTACCCGTATGACCCTGATTACCCATCTGCGTCACCACACCGTATTTTTTTTCGGCACGCATGAGGATTTCAGATTCCTCAAATGTACGCGTCAACGGTTTTTCAACATATACATGTTTACCCATCGACATCGCCAGAATGGCCGCCGGAAAATGGGAGTGATCCGGAATCGCAACACTCACCGCGTCAATATCCTTATCCATGGTTTCGAGCATCACACGGAAATCATTAAATCGCGGAACGTCGGGATAGGCCTTCACCACCGATTTAACAGCACGCGGAAGTTCAAAATCCAAATCACAGAATGCAGCCGGCTGGGCCCCACTACCAGCAAGACTCCGAATAACATTACTGCCGCGCCCGCCCACACCGACACATCCCAGATTGATCCGCTCACTCGGCGGCAGGCGGTCGCCCGGTTTCCTTGCGGCCGTGAGATAGGACGGCAGAAAGGCAATCCCTGATCCTAATGCTGACCGCTTGAGACAACTTCTTCTCGACTGTGTACCTTTGGTTCTTTTCTTCATGACTACTCTCTTTAAGTTTCCTAAATGTACTCAATACATTTGTAATGTTAGTAAATTACAGGTGACAGATGCCAACGTCTTGTAAAAACCCAGCATCCTTGTGTAATTTAAAGATTTCGGATTATCATGACTCATCTCTACAAATTCCTCCTTCAGCAAGGCATTCTATTCAACTTGCAGACCATCAAGCAGGAATGACGAAGGGCTGCGTCTATTTCCTATATAACTGCTCACCCACCGCACGACTGGCTTCGATCAGCTCCGAATAAGGCGTATCGCATACATCCGTGAAACCGATCTGATAATTTTCAAAATCCCACACCCGGCCCGTTGTGGGCGAGTTGACGTATTGAAACCAATGACAACCAATCACGTTGGGATGTTTGACGCAGTCCAAAACATACTGAGAAAACGCGTCAGCCCGTTCCATCTGGTCCGCAACAGGAACCAGACCGCCGTCAAACATACCGCGGTCCAGCGCACCGAAATGAAACTCGCCAATCAGAATCGGTTTATTGCCGGCGAGAGTAAGACGGGAAGCCTTATCAGAAAGATATCGCGCATAAATATTAAAACTCACCACGTCGGCGTATTCAATATTGGCCTGCATGACGACATCATTAATCGCCGCATGAGATCCATGACGACAGCCCAGATAAAGATGATTCGGCGCAAACTCCTCCAAAACATCATGCACCGTTTTGAAATAGGTGCGGACAAATTTTGTGTAGAAGGCTTCCAGATCCGCACGCGCCGCCTCCAGGTCAGGCGCTTCGGTATAATCGAGCAGATCATCCCATGAGGCGTGTTCAGATTTCCAGACTGAATTCAACGCATGGATGTCCCCATACTTTTTTTTCAGATCCGCAATAAAAACCTGTTTTGATTTCTGGTCCGCCGGCGAGCAGAGGGAAGCCACCGCAAGAGAAACCGTGTCGCCGAAACTGAGTTCATTATCCACAAAATACCCGATGCACAGCGGATCGTTTATGGTTTCGGCGATTGGATACCTCGACAGCTGCTTTTTCAGCTTCATCACGAAATCCTCATCAAAAACATCGCAGAATTTACCCCAGTGACCTTGCGATGCCTCCACCCGTTTTGACTGCGGACGAAGATAGGCCACATAAGGCAGCTTACCTTTCAGGTAGACATCCGGTGAGCTCCAGTTTCCCAGCGTATTGATTCCCCATGCCGGCAGTCTTCTGCAGGCGGTTTCGGCAAATTCCTCCTCATAATTTTCTCCATACTTCCTTCTGGCATTAAATTTATGAAAACGGAAAGCCCGAACATCACGATTATACCAATGCGAACGTTTAAGCCCCGGTTTATAACCGAACCAGAATTCAGCGTTTTTGGGGGTGTCCGAAGGAACACATTCGAACCAATGCTCGCGATCATCAAGAATGGTACCCGAAGAAAAACCTACGCCATCAATACCAAGGGAGAAAAAAAGATTTCCGTCGGGATCCACAAAATACCATTTTCCTTCATATTTTTCCGTACGAAACCAGCCCGTTGCTTCAAGTCGGGGGCCGTCTTTCCAGCCTCCGAAACGGTTCCATGACGCAGGACGCCCGGCTTTATTCAAAAAAAGATCTTCTTCAATTCGCGCCTGTTTCAGCTGCTTTAGCGAATGCGTTTTTCCCGGCCAGTCCGCATGCTTAAACTGGCCGAACTCATCGATCATCGGAAAAATTTTCTTGGGAATAACCGCTTTTTTGACCCCGCGGTTTTCGTCGGGCCGCTTATTTTCAAGCTGAATTTTTCCTATTTCAAAACTCCGCGAGACACCATCCTGAATAAGATAAAAAGTAAAGGACCGCAAGTGCTCCAGGTACAGAGCATGCCGGTTGGAAAACGGCTTACCCTGCATCCCGAAAAACTCATCAGGATTCACGCCGGGATAGTCAATATGCGGAAACAAAGGATAACGCATCCGCTTCGTTTCTCCGGCCGCCAGCGTAATGGATTTGCTCGCGGATCTCTGATTTTTATTCCCCTCAACTGCACGGCCTTCACTGTCGATACGCCAGTAGACCGTTAACGGGACGTCGCCCGGATTAGTGATCTGCGCGGTCGCGGTTTTATAGGCAGAAGCATCCACACCTCCTCTCAGATACAACGTAATCCCCGGCCATTTATTTACCGAACCGGTATCTACCCGCACAGCCGCACCAACATTGTTTGTCACCAGAGAAATGGAGCTGCCCTTGGCCTCGGCATTTCTAATATTGTCTGCTTCTGAAAAATCAAACAACAGTTGTTCATCCGCCGAAACCTGCAGACTTCCGACGAACAATACAGTAAAAATCCACATTCCGCATATTTTCATTCTACAGTTTCCCTTTCTGGTCAGACCGTTTAATAGCATTTATTTAAACTGATTATATTCCGGATTTACGTCAGCATGTTTAAACACCGCTTTTTCTTTCCAGAGTTCATAGGTTCCCTGCAGACTGACGGCCGGTTCCGGTTCCAGCCCTTTATCGCCATGCTGCTGCTGCCATTTCTCCAATACAGACCGGTGCTTTTTCAATATATCCGCATATGCCGGCAAAACCGCCAGATTGTTCGTTTGGTGTGGATCCGAGGCGAGTTCATACAGCTCTTCTTCCGGTCTTCTTCCGAACCAGTGTTCTTCCTGATATGCAGTCAGTCCGCCTTCTTCATGGAGACGGTGCATATCTTTTACCACCGGCTGCTTATCGCGGTATTGCGGCTGAGACATCGTACGTTCCGGATGATAGTTCCGGATATAACGGAACTTTTCAGAACGAACCGTTCGGATAGTATCAATCGTAAAGTCGCAACGATCCCGTGCTCCCAGAATATATTCCGCCGGTTTGTAGGCATTGCCGAACAGATTCTGACCGTCATAATAATCCGGTACATACAGGCCTCCCAAGGCAATTGTCGTGGCCGACACATCCAGTAATGAAACCAGTTCAGTACGTACGGTTCCCGCTTTTAACCAGGGATGATTTCCTGCAATTATCAGCGGTACATGCATCCCGCCCTCGTAGCAGAACTGTTTATGACGCAAAGAGGTATTGCTGCCATGATCGGAAAAGAAAAAGACAATCGTATTGTCCAGTTCACCATCTGCCTTCAACTGATCCAGAATCTGCTGCACGCGCACATCCGCCCCGCGGTTGGCATTGTAATGGGTTGTCCAGGCTTTGCGATGCGCCGGTGTATCCGGAAAATAGGGAGGCAGCTCCACATCATAGTCATCAAGCATTTCACCTTCGCGCACATACCGGTTATCCCAGACTTTTCCGCCGTTGATCTGCATCTGACCGAACCAAGGTTGATTTTTATCCGGCCGGTCCGACCAATTTGCAACCGTGAAGGAAATATAATCAACCGCACGGTTTCCCTGCCAGCCATTCATCCCCGCCTTATAATCTTCCATGGTTCCTACGCTGTACAATGCACGACGGTCATAATGAAAATTATAATCGTCTTTGCCCGAATTAAAGGTGAAGTATCCAGCTTCCCGCATTAATTCCGGCAGCGTTTTCATCCCTTCCGGCAGATAGATACGCACCGGTTCCGGAACAACTTCTCCCTCGTTTGCCCTGCTCGACCGGTGATTGTGTGTTCCGGTCGTGGTTTGCATGACTCCTGTAATCAACGCCGAACGACTGGCGGAGCAAACGGGTGCTGTGGCAAAGGCTCTGGTGAACAGCACACCGGAATCAGCCAGCCGATCAATACTCGGTGTGTGCCCTGTATTAACGGGATCGTTGTAACATCCCATAAAAGGAGAAAGGTCTTCCGAAATAATCCAAAGTATATTGGGCTGTTTTGCCGGCTGTTTCCCGCCGGCTAAGCCCCCCGTTGCGCTAATTATCAAAGATAATAACAAACCGATTTTCAGTACGTTCTTCATTTTTAGTTTCCCGTTCTTCTTGATTACAGACCGTTTCGATTTCTCGTTTTCACCGGATAGGATCAGTCCTCCCAGATTACCGGAAGAAACACACTCATTTCGGCGTCACCGCGGTTGCTCCAGGCATAATAAGGAATCAACTGCGTCTTAATTTTCTGCCACTCAGGTTTCTGCACGGTGTGATACAGTCCGTTGCCATGATCCTTACGAATTCCCAGTTCTCCATTGATGGTGGTCAACCCGCCCAGCATATCGGCTTTATATTCCGGATTATACGTTCCATTGTACGGCAGATAAACATCCAGAATGGAAGTCCCTTCGGGCAGATCCGGCGATTCAACACAATAGATGACCGGTCCGCGCTTGACGGCGAGTTGGTTGCGCACCTCTTCGATTCGCGGATGCCCTTCGACAAACCGGACGTCCATCGGCATGTCGATGCTGATAACATCTCCGGTTTTCCATGCGCGTTCAATCGTTGCATAGCTGCCGGCCGAAACATCAACCGCCTTTCCATTGATCTTGACCGTCGTCCCAACGGCCCATCCCGGAATACGCAACAGGATGCTGAATGCTTTTTCTCTGCACTGCTGAATGGTGATATTGACGGTACCCTCCCATGGATAGGCAGTTTCTTGTTTGAGTTTAATCGTGGATCCGTCGAGCAATGCCGTATTCAGTTCATTTCCACCATAGAGATTTACCGCTATGCCATTTTCCGTTTTGCAATAGGCCCAGGCGGATGATTTAGCAATCGTTCGCACCAGATTGGGCGGACAACAGAAACATTTCAGATAGGGCTGGCGCTGCGGAAATTCAGTAACCATCTTCTTATAATTAATGGCTCCTTTAATTTTACGGAGCGGGTTGGAATAATAATAGTGTGTGCCATCAGCACTGATGCCTGAAATACCGCTGTTATACATCACCAGCTCCATGATATCGGCATATTTGGCTTCCCCGTGAATCCCGAGCATGCGGTAACTGAACATCGCATTGCAGATGTTGGCACAGGTTTCATTATAAGCCGTTAGATTCGGCATCATATATTCATCAATGAAACCTTCCTCGATCTTATCCTTTCGCGATGAACGGCCATAATGGGCCTGACCCACCGCTCCGGTAACATACATCTTTTTCTGCGTCACATTGTTCCACAGCCGATCCAATGCATCAATGAGCGCCTGCTCTCCGGTTTCCGAATAAACATCGGCAGCACCCGCATAAAAATAAAGAGCCAGCACCGCGTGCCCGACGGCTTCTGTTTCCTTTCGTAACGGAACACGCTCCTGCACCATATCGCCAATGGGATAACCCTTCGTTGTTGGAATATCCTCCATCTTATATTTACCCCGGCGATTGATAAATATTTCCGCCAGTTCAAGGTAACGCTCATCACCGACCGTGCGGTAGAGCTCCACCAATCCCATAATCTGCGTCTGGTTAAATCCGAAACGAACCACCTCCGGCCGCTCCGGTTTAAAGGTTCTATACAGCATATCCGCATGCTTTATCGCAATATCCAGAAGATTCCGCTGACCGGTTACTCGGTAGTGAATGCAGGCGGTCGTGAAAAGATGCCCGCTGTTGTACATTTCGTGATAACGACGGTTTTCATATTTATCGATATCATCCCGAATAATAGCCGGTGTAGACAGATATCCATCAGCCTGCTGAGCCTTGCCGATCACCGCAATAATTTCATCCAACTCCTCGAGAATCTTTTGATCCCGATTGATGCCATAAATATAAACAGACGCTTCCATCCATTTAAAAAAGTCACCATCATGCCACCACCAGCCTTTGTGATCGCCCTCCATCAGGCCGGCAGCGATTTTAAAATTGTTGTAGCCATGGCCAATATCGCCTTTAAGAATTTCACCCATGTGCGGGACCATGACCGTTTCACACAAGCGCCATTTATCCCCCCAGAAACCATCCGTCCATCGGCAATCCCCGATATCGATACTTTTAAAAGCCACATATGGACTGTCGGCATTATTGAGTATGCCTTTTTGCTGTGCCTGCGTAGAAAATACGAGTGTAAAAATACTGATGGTCAACGTCTGCTTTTTCATGAATTTCCTCGTTAAACATATTGTAAAGGCATCCATGCGGATGCCTTATTCGGGGCTTGCCGGCATACGCAAGCCCGTTTTATTCCAGTGACTGGAAAAATTCTATTCCACTTCAATTTTCAGGAATTTCCGCTCTGCCGCTGTACCATTCAGGTTGGTATAAGCATACATCAACCCATCGGTCTCAGTGACCCGAACCGTTTCGTTGGTTGCCCAGGAATCGATGATCAGATTATCGGTGGACAGAACGTGTGCAACAACCGTGTCATCCCCCACCAGCGAGAAAATATATTCACCAGTTTCAGCATTGAACACCGGCAATATCCCCTGGTCTTCCGAACCATTTGGCGGTACGGGATCGCCTCCGAAAATATATTCACCATAATTATTCAGCCCATCGCCATCATCATCTTCGGTCGCCGTTCCCGTTACCCCTTTTTCGTCGGCCCACAAGGCATAGCTCCAATTAACAGCAGGGACATAGGTTCCGTTAATAATCCGGCTATAGAGATTGTCCAGTTCATAACCGGCAATACCATTAAATCCATCCCTGGATGCCAGCCCGAGATAAAGCTCAGCAGCTTCATATACAATGGCATTAGTCAGATCTTCCGAAAAAGTCCATGACATCTGATTCACCGGGTTGGAAACGGTGAGGCTGCACGCCCAGACATTAACGTTCGTTGTTTTTTCCGCTACATAGATTAAGTGCAACGTGTCACTTTCCAAATCCCCCGCCACATCTGTAATATTGGTAATACCGAGTTCATTCAGGTTGATAACCCCTGCATGTGCCTCTGCGTTAACCGGATCCAGGCGGATCTTCATTCCCCCATCCGGCCAGGCACCTCCGACCCCGGTCCAATTATCCTGTTCCAGACGAAAGCCGAGCTGATAGGCGCCAATGGCTGGATCCAGACCTTCCTCTCCCTGACCGAAACACTGTTCGGAACTGGGTGTCCCCCAATTTCCGGTATAATTATTCGTGGTTAAAATAACATCCACAAACTTCTGATCGGTCACACTGTTTTCTGCGAACATTCGATAATCCATACTGAACTCATACGTATCGGATATATCCATTTCCGGAATCGAATTGGTGAACAGCATACCCCGACGAACCTGATCTCGGTCTCCGGCCCATGCCGCATTGTTCGTTGAAAAACCGGGGCGATGTTCGAGATAGTGATCGGATGAATCCGAAACACCGTTTCCATTGGTGGTAATATGGGCATAAACCCAGGCACGCAAAGGGGCTGTATGATACTGATTCCATATCGGACCCAGCATATCCTGAAAGTCGATATCAAAAATAATATCATAATTGATATACGACCCCTCCATTGAGAAAGACTTGATCACACGGTTTGACGTACCATTCAATGCCGAGCTGACCCCTGAAGAGATACCGGCATAGAGTACTGCGGAATCGTATAGATTCGAGGTCGAAGTCATGGTTCCGCTCAACGCATAAAGAATTGAATTCGAGGTGATGTTTTCCAACGTAATTGAATAGATCCACTCATTCTGAACTCGTCCCTTGGTCAGCGAAAAACCGAAGCCGATTTCATCACTGTCAGGATCCACTGAACCGTTAACTCCAAACAGGTTTTCCGGAAAAAATTTCCACCCATTACTGCTCCCATCATCACTTTTCAGATTAAGCACATATTGCGAATAATTTGCTCTGCGTTCGAGGCTCAACCTGCACGGTGTTTCTCCACTCTTCGAATCATTAATTATTACGTTGAAAATCGAATTATCTCCGTTCGTTTCAACCTGTGTCCAGGAAACGATATTGGAAACAAAAAAACAGTTGTTCGATTCTGCATCGAACGATTCCGACGGAAAAGCGGCGATCCACTGTTGAGCGGGATCATTATCAATCATGATCGAGCCGTTGTCATTTGTATTCACTGAATATGCTTCTCCGCTCCATCCCGCCTGACCGGAAAGGACCCCGTTGGTAAACCCTTCAACTTCAGAAAATTCATAGGTAATCGCTTCCGCTGATACAGAAAACGCCAGCGCAATCCCCCACGCGGCTGTTATTAGCTGCCCCTTCATCATACTGTCTCCTTTAACTGATATTACGCATGTGGCCTATCACATGCGCTGATCCATATATCGTTCTGAAAGTTCTCACGGACCTCATAACGGCACAAGACGGCCAAACGTCCGTCTTGATGACCGAAACCGATCTCCTTAAAAAACATTGTTCTTTAATGGAATACCCTCCAAGGGCAGAATAAACGCATGATTAGTTCACCATCCAGACGGTCCGGTCTCATGCTCATGCTGCTGTCGGGAATTCTTATTCCCCAGAGTGGAACAGCTTTTATCAATTCGGCCGTCTCTGCGACTGAATACAAAATTGCCGATATTCAAAATCGGCTTGAACATCTTCCCGTAACCAGCCACAGCGCATCACCATGGACCATTGGTTATCACTATCTGGATTTCGGAAAAGCCGAGCTTCCGGTGGTGATTGAGTTAACTTTCGCCGAGACTAAACCGGTTGATCTAATCGCGCTGATGCCGGTTACCTATATCAACGAACAGGGACATCATAAACCGGCAGGATTTTCTAAACGATTTACCCTGGAACTTCTACACGCTGACGGCACATCTGAACGGGTTGCCGATTACCGAACCGAAGCCTATCAACTTGAAGGAATTGAACCCCAGCTTTTCCATCCACAGGAAACCAACCGGTGTACAGGACTGCGCTACACGGCCTATGAACTTTCCATAAACAACCGGCTCAGGCAGCTCTCCAGAATGATTGCGTTAAATGAAATACTGGTTTTTTCCGGCCAACAGAACATCGCATTGAATGCAACCGTAAAGGCCCCGGACATCTTCCGGTTCGGAAAGTCCTGGGCCCCGGAATGCCTTACCGACGGATTTATGTTCTTCTCTCATTTGGACCAGCATGAATTTCAAGCAGAATCTTTTTTTCATGCCTATGCCGAAGAGCTTGTGCTTACCATTGACCTCAAAACAGAAAAAACAATCGATGAATTCCGCATCTGGCCGATTCGTTTCAGTATTTTCATTCAACCCCCCACGGTTGACGGAACCAGTTTCCCACGAAACATCCGTCTTGAAAAACTGACTTCTCCCGACGATTCGGCCCCCGAAATCATCTATCAAAGCGGCCCCGAATTACCCCGTCCGGGCTCCACGCCTTTTGAAAAACGAATCGGCCCCGCCACCGGCCGATACTTCAGAATATCCCTATCCGAGCCCCTTCCGGATTTCAGATTATCGGATGTCACACGCATTTCATTAGCCGAAATTGAACTCTGCTCTCAAGGCGAAGTCATTACCCGTGGATTACCATTAAGCGTTGAAGTGAAAAATCCAAGTCCGAGTGAGCAGGCAAGAAACTATATAGCCGATCCCATATATCTTACCGATGGTGACAGCAATGACGGTCATATTCTTCCGCTCCGGGACTGGGTAGAACTGTTCAGGCAACGTATGATTCTGCAACGCGAACTCGCCGCGCTGGAATCGCAGCTCGATTTTGCACGCGGTCAGGACAAACGCCGAATTCAGTATCTGGCGATTGCCACATTATTTCTGATTATTTTTCTCGTCTTAATGATCTGGCTGGTCCGCTTAATTGCACATAAACGCTGGATGAAAATAAGAGATCAGATTGCTGAAGATCTGCACGATGAAGTCGGTGCCAACCTCAGCAGTATTGCTCAATCCACGGAATTAATTACCGAATCTCTTCCGGACGCTCCGCCCCGGATCAAAGAACTGCTCGGAGACACACTGAACACCGCACGTATCACAGCCGCCGAAACGCGCCAGTTTGTCCGCCTTCTGGAAAATCGCGAAACCGCAGCGGACCTTACGGAGCATATTAAAAATACGGCGCTCAGAATCCTCGGCGAAAGGACCTGTCTGTTCGATATCGACGAAACATGTTTTCTCAACCAACTGCCTCCCTCCGCAAAGTGGGACCTGATGTTTTTCATAAAGGAAACCCTGAACAACATCATTAAACACTCAGGAGCCACCCAGGTTGAAATCACATTGAAAAGTGCGGGCCCCTGTCCCCGCCTCACTATATCAGATAACGGCTGCGGCATTACCGCCGCACCCGTTTCGCTGCACCATCTCGAAAACCGGGCCAAAAGGCTGCATGCAGAACTTGATGTTCAAACCGGAAAAAACATAGGAACCACGATTTCACTAACACTAACCCGATGGAAGATGACGTGAACGAACCCGTACAGATAACAATTATTGAAGATAATCAGGCCTATGCTAAATCCCTTCAACAGGTGATTGACTGTACACCCGGTATGAAATTCAAACATCTGTTCAATAGCGCGGAATTATTTGCGGAATACCTAACCAGGAAGGAAATAGAGACGACCGACCTTATTCTGCTGGACCTCCATCTTCCCGGAAAAAACGGACTTACCCTCGTTCCTAGCATACAGAATGCCCTGCCGGATGCAAAAATACTGGTTCTGACCCAGAATGATGACTATCTCACAACGCTGGAAGCCATCCGTCTGGGCGTTCATGGATATATTCTAAAAAGCTCAGCCATTTCCGACATTCGCAGTGCCATTTATGATGTACACGATGGCGGATACATTATTGACCAGCGGCTATCCGGACTGCTGCTTCACACCTTAACCGCTGAAGACGACTGTGAAAACAGAATGCTAAGCGAACGCGAAAGCCAGGCATTAAAGCTGATGGCCATGGGCTATGTCAAAAAAGAGGTCGCTGAGCAGATGGGCGTGAGCTATCGGACTGTCGCACAATATACCGAAAGAATTTACAGTAAACTGCAGGTTCCCAATATCGCCGCGGCAATCGCCACAGCCATTCGAAAAGGTCTGATCTGATTCCGGCTCCGGCGCGTGACTCTGGAGAAAAGATCTTTTTTCTGTGGGAGTCAGCCGGAGCCCTATTTTCTTCCGGGGGTTCGTGCGTATAATTCTCAATTACGTCCCGGAGCGGTCGGCATACCGGACTCGATAATCTTTATGTATTCCCTGAACATTTTTTCAGCAGTCGGTCTGTACTCCGGATTATTCACCAGATCATTTTTTTCGCCGGGATCATCCTTCAGATTATAGAGCGACTTAATTTCATATTTTGTCCGCTTGAAATCGCTTTGAATGATCAGTTTCCAGGGCATCTTCCGATACATCACTTCATGATTGGCCCCGGCCTGATTGACAAAGTATTTCCGGGGCATAAAAGTGCCCTCTCCGGTCAGCAGCGGAAGAATATTATTGGAATCCTGCGCCTGCCCTTCGGGGATTTCCGTACCGACCAATGCAGCAAAGGTTGCAACAAAATCCTGGTTTGAAACCAGCTCATCAGAAACCCCCGGTTTTACCTTGCCCGGCCAAACCGCAAAGGTCGGCACGCGGTGCCCGCCTTCAAGCGGTGAATTTTTTGAACCGTTCCACTCCCCGCCCGGATGATAACCGATCTCTTTAGTCGCTTTTCCATCCAGCAGCCCGCCATTATCCGAAGAGAAAATAATGAGCGTATTTTCAAATTCACCGGCGGCCTTGAGCGCATCCACGATGCGCTTCACCTGCATATCCAAATCAACCACCATATCCAGATGTGCAGATACATTGCTTCCTTTCACTTTCCGTCCGTCAAACTCATCCGTCGGCACATGCGGCAGATGAACCATCGGGGTACAATAGTACAGGAAGAAAGGTTCATCTTTTGCCGCACCGGTGTTAATGAAATCGACCGCTTTTGCAGAAAGTTTTTTTCCCAGCTCCCGTGCATCCCAGTTGGAATCACCAGGGCCGGGGCCCTTGCTGGTTACATCCAGCGGATTGATGGCATTATCTTTGTTAAAAAGCACCAGCTTTGAATCCTCGGCCCACGGATACCACTTTTCATTTTCATAGAGAAGATACAATGGCCCCTGAATGCCGCAGGGCGAAATGAAATCATATTCAAATCCGCAATACTTCGGTCCACTACCGGCCCACTGCGAAACATCCACCTTATCCAGAATATCCCCGGATTTTGCACCTCGATAAATGGTTTTGGTGCCGGGCACATAAAAGTCGCCGCCCAGATGCCACTTCCCGATCATGCCGGTATAATATCCGGCATCCCGCATCACACTGCCCAGCGTCACCTCACCCGGCTTAAAACCGGTCGGAGCGAACGTGCTCCAGATCCCGCCCGGCGAATAACAGCGGTAATTGTTATTCCCGCTCATCACCGCATACCGCGTCGGCGCACACAGCGCCGTCGCGGAATGACCATCGGTAAACCAGAGTCCCTGTTCAGCCAGCGCATCGATATGCGGAGTTTCCGTAAACGGTTTCGTTTTGGTGATATGCTTTGCATAGAAACTCACATCCCCCAGCCCGAGATCATCCGCAAGGATGAACACAACATTCGGTTTATCCGATGCAAACGCGGCGGAGGCAATTAACAATAAAAGCGCGGCTGTTTTTTTCATGGTTATTTTCCCAAGGTCGAATTTACAGTTTCAGTTTTTTATCGTCGGCACCCGGCGCGAAATTGCTATGGGAAACGGCCGTTCCATCTCCTTTGGCATTCCAGAGCACTTCCACGCGGTTATCGCCGATAACAATGTTAAGCAGTTTCTCTTTCATTTTCATCGCGATTTCCTGGTATTCAGGATTAAACGCCAGATTATTCAGTTCGTCCGGATCACGTTCAAGGTCATACAGCACCGGTTCAAGATCCTTATACGAAGCGTTCATGGCCCACTTCATATCTTTTCCGCCCATTTTATTTTTCGGGCGGGACTTGATGGAGAACATGTACCGCTTTGTACGGATGGTAGCACGCGGACCGGTCACCGCATGGCTTTCACCGATGATGTAATCACGCTCCACCTTGCCGGCCGTTACCTGCGCAAGATCAAAACCGTCAAGATAGTCATATTCCTTCTTCGTCAGATCAGCACCGCCGGCCGCCATGCAGGTCGGAGCGATGTCCACAAATTCCGTCAGATCAGTAACCACTTTTCCGGCCGGAAATTTTGTTTTATCGGACGAGACCACAATAATCGGGTCGAGCGAATCGGTTTTCCAGGGCCCGAATTTATAAATCGATCCGTGCTCATTCAGGCGCCAGCCATGGTCGCCGCAGACATACACAATCATCCAGGGCTGTTTCTGTTTTTTTGAGTATTTCACAAAAGCCTCAACGGCCTGACCGATCAGATGATCGCCGTAGGCGCAGAACGCATAGTAATCCTGAACCATCTGCTGCTTATCTTCATCGGAATAGTGATCAGACGCCGCCTTTCTGATCAGCCCCTGAAGCTGCGGCGGCAGTTTGCCGAATTCATCCTTATCCACGTTCGGAATTTCATATGTTTTCTTTGCAAAACGATCCCGGAACGATTTAGGCGGCAGCACCGGGGTATGCGGAAAATCATACCCGATATTGGCAAACAGCGGTTTGTCCGGATCCACACCGGTGTAGGTCTGCGAACCGATCTTCAGCGGCTTGTCCGGATTTTCCAGAAATTTAATCAGTTCCGTCGTGTAACGCCCGTCACGGCTGTCGCCGGCCGGAACAGGACAGACCCCGCCGATGATTTCACCGTAACCGTACTGTTGCTGATCCGGTGAGCTGTACTTACGCAGAATATCATATTTTTCATCAATCATCCGGCTGTGGTTTTCAAGTCCCGGAATTTTATTCAGTGCATAACCGGTATATTCCCAGGTGCCCTCCGGAGTGCGCAGCCAGTCGCAGTGGGTCGGTTCCTCAAGTTTAATGCCGTTGACTTCCGTTACGTTCCCTTTGCTCCAGTCGGTAAAGCCTTCATCAAACATTTTATGAAAACTGATATCCTGCTGGTAAATCCGGTATGTTCCAAAACGTCCGTTCGGATTGGTTGAACGAATCCGCACCCCCAGTTTACCCACATGGAACGTCTGATATCCCAGTTTCGCCATCTGTTCCGGCAATGTCGGTTTCCAATGCTCCACATTGTTGTTAAACCATTCGAATTCATAGATTCCGGAGCGGAAAGGATAGCGCCCTGTATGCATCGACGCCCGGGACGGCGCACACCCCTGCGCATGGCAATAGGTATTGATGAACGTGGTTCCCTGCTCCGCCAGTTTATCAGTATTGGGCGATTCCACATAACCGAGAGCACTCATTTCCTCACCGGTAATCATTTTATTAAACGCCCGGATCGAGTCATACCGGTGATCATCAGTAAGTACCCAGAGAATATTCGGCTGACGCGCCGCGACGGCGGACAGCGATGACAGCACGACCAATGTGAGAACTACAGTTTTTATGATCTTCATGATTTCCTCATTATGTTGCTGAATCTACCCGGCCCCTTGACATTTCCAGGCAGCCGGCAAAACGTCAGATACTACCCGTTTCCACCGGAGCTGCTATGGCTCTAAAAGCCTACTCATGCCCGGATTTCAGGATCAGGAACCTCCGCGTTTTAAAGCTTCAGTTTTTTATCATCCGCACCCGGTGCAAAATTACTTCGGTAAACCTTCGTGCCCAACGCCTTCGGGCCGCCCCAGTCAACTTCAATCCGATTGTCACCCAGCACAATGTTCAACAGCTTCTGCTGCATCGTTTCAGCAATTGCCCTGTATTCGGGATTATGTGCCAGATTGTTAAGCTCCCCTGGATCGGAAACCATATGATACAGAGCCGGATCAAGTTCCTTCCAGGATGCCGTACGAGCCCAGTCCATATTACTGCCGCGTTTTTTATCCGGCCGGGTCTGCATTGAGAATACATACTCCTTCGTCCGGATAAAGGCGCGCGGTCCCGTAACGGCATGACTCTCGCCGATCACATAATCGCGGGGCGGAATCCGGCCGGACACCATATCCGCCAGGTTATACCCATCCAGATAATCGAACCGGTCATTTTTCAGATCCGCACCGGCGGCGGCCAGACAGGTTGGTGCAATATCCACAAACTCCATAAATTCCCGAACCACTTTCCCCGCCGGAAATTTCTTTTTATCGGAGGAGACCACGATAATCGGATTATGACTGTCGATATCCCAGGGAGTAAATTTGGATACGGAACCGTGATCGTTCAGCTTCCATCCATGGTCGCCGCAGACATACACAATCATCCAGGGCTGCTCATGTTTTTCACTGTAGGCAATAAAGTCATCCACTGCCCGCCCCACCAGGGAATCTCCATACGCGCAGAACGCATAATAGTCCTGAATCATAGCCTGCTTTTCGGCGTCGGTAAAATGATCCGAAGCTCCCATCGTAACCGCTTTCTGCAGCTGTTTCGGCATGGATTCAAATTCCTTTCTGTTGGTTTCCGGAACCTTATACATATGTTTCCGGAAACGCGCCCGGTAGTCCGCCGGCGGCAGCACCGGGGTGTGCGGAAAATCATACCCCAGATGGGTGAACAACGGTTTTGACGGATCAACCCCCTGCACCGTCTGCGATCCCACATGAAAGGTCTTGTTCTCATTTTTCAAATACTGTCCGAAAACCGTCGTGTACCAGCCGTCGCGCGTTTTTCCGGCCGGCTGCGAACTCACGCCGGACAGAATGGAACCGCTGTCCGGGCGTTTCGGTTTCTTTGCGTTATAGTGGCGCAGCAGATCATATTTTTTCATTGTTGCTTCCGCAGAACCGGCATATTCCGGAAAGCGTTTTTCCAACTCAAGCGAGGCATATTCAAACCGGCCTTCCGGAGTCACAAAAAAACGGACATTTTGAAGCGGCGGATTAATTTTTTTGCCTTCAAACTCGAAGAACCAGTCTTTCCCCCATCCGGTCAGACCGTCTTTAGCCATCGTCTTGAAATCCACATCAATCTGATAAAGCGGCGCTTTCTTCGTCCCGTTACCCGTAATGGTTTTCTGACGCACACCCAGTTTGCCCACATGAAAGGTCTGATAGCCCAGCGTTGCCATTTGTTCCGGCAGCGACGGTTTCCAGTGTTCCGCATTATTATTATGATATTCAAATTCATAAACTCCGGAACGGAACGGATAACGCCCGTAATGCATCGATGCCCGCGACGGCGCGCATCCCTGCGCCTGACAGTAGGTATTGATAAATGTCGTGCCCATTTCTGCCAGCCGGTCCGTCTGCGGCGATTCCACATAGCCCAACGGGCTCATCTCTTCACCCGTCAGCATTTTATTAAATGCACGGATCGAATCATAGCGATGATCATCCGTCAGAATCCATAATACATTCGGCTTCGCCGGTTTGGCATACCCCTGAACCGCAAATGCTCCTAAAATGACGCATATCATTATCTTCTTCATTAGACGCTCCATCCTTCCGGATTAATAAACCTTCTGATCCTTACGTTTACGGGCATAGTTCGGCCGTTTTTTCGGCTCATACTCTACACCGGGCGCATTGTATGCATCAAAATAGAGATCGTATTCGGGAAGAATCTCCAGCAGCTCTTCATATTCATCGCGATGAGCCTCAGATACCTTGCCCCAGTTTTTAATCTCATTAAAACTGATCAGATCCTCGGGATAGTCCGAAACATCCCACCATTTATCCCGGCCGTCTTTCAGCACTTTTTTACCGCGGATCAGCTGCTCCGGTCCACGCTGCGTATAGAGCCAGTCGCGGTGATCCGGCTTATCCGTAAAGAGAAACGGAACCAGGCTCTCACCATCGATTTTATAGTCGGCCGGAATTTTATATCCAACGAGGTCGGCAATGGTCGGCAGCATATCCGCCACACTCATCAGCACATCCTGCTCCCCGTGCTTTTTCATGCCCGGGGCATAGATGATCATCGGAATATGGCAGCCCTTCTGTTTTTCACCGCTGTTTTTACCATAGCCGCTGGTCCCGTTATCTGCGCAGACAATAATCACCGTATTGTCTGCAATTCCCAGTTCTTCCAGTTTCTGCTGATACAGCCAGATCTGATAGTCGATATAATTGATATGGTTATGAATGCCCGGTTCCGTGATGGTTCCATGTGCATCATACTTTCCTTTATCGCCGGTAATCCGCGGCTCTGTCCGGATATATTTTTCGCCGTCCCATTTCACAATCGGCGCATTGGGCCATTTACATTTTCCCCATTGCTTGTAATCAGGATCCAGCCAGTTGAACGCATCATGACCGAGGTGAGTCGTATGATAGATGAAGAACGGCTTTTTCTTCTGATGCTGACGCTCCAGAAAATTCAATGCAAAATCAAGCTCTACATCAGGCCCATAAGTACTGACTCCGAAGGTCTTTTTTGCTTCGGGGGTATTCGGCCACCAGACGGTTTTTCCCGGAGCACTGGGATCATTCATCAGTTTAACATGCGGATTCCAATACCAGCTGTGTTGCAGGTAGGTTTCACATGGCTCATCGGTATCTGCATTAATCAAAACCCGCTTACCATCAACCTTTTTATATTCGTGTTTAAAGTCCGCATAAGGATTATCCCGGTCGCTCAGACTCCCAGGCGTGAAGCAGCCTTCATCAAACCCGTGTTTTGCATAACTCCCGGCCATCTGCGTTTTACCGGCCCAATACGTGCCATAACCGGCATTCTGTGCCACATGGCCTATCAGCAACGGCGAACTCTGGTAGACCGGCCAGATTCCGATCCTCCCATTTTCATCCGGACCCCACCCTTTATCTTTATTGTTCCACCATTTTGTCTGATAGCCAAAGCGACCGCTCATCATCATGGCACGACTCGGGTTGCACACCGTTGCGGCCCAGGCGGTTTTAATCCAGCACCCTTCTTCCGCCAGCTTATCAATCACCGGCGTTCGAGCCCGATATTTCGGATCTGATGTATTACTGGCATCCGGAGCCGTCCAGACCGAACTTCCATACACCGGAAATTCTCGCGCACTGATATCATCCGCGAAATAGAGTATAATATTCGGTTTATCTGTTCTGGATGGCTGACTACCGAATGCCGATGAATAGGCCGCAAAAAGTGCGGCAAAAATGAAATATTTCAACATGTTCATGTTCTGTTCCTATTTAGCGTAATATGTCTGCGTTTCCTGTCGACTCACCAGCCCATCCCGATTGGTATCCATCTTATTAAAAAGCGCTTTAACCTTTATCGGGTCATACACTTTCCCTTTCTTTTCCATTTCCGCTTTTTTGTAGGCGCTGAATGCTTCCAGCGTTTTACCCCCGGCCCTTCCTCCGGAAGATTTTCGGCCGGACTGCACTTGAGGTTCCTTCGCTTTTTTCACCGGCGGTTTTCGGGAATAACGCGGCCGTTTCGCTGGCTCATGATCCACGCCCGGAGCGTTGTATTCCTCGTAATAAAGATCATATCGCGGCAGAATCTCCTGCAGTTTTTCATATTCCTCACGATGCGCCTCGGATACTCCGCCCCAGTTTTCGATTTTTTCAAAACTGATGAGGTCATCCGGATCGGAGGAAACATCGAACCATTCGTCCCGGCCGTCTTTCAGCACTCTTTTTCCGCGGATCAACTGTTCCGGACCCCGTTGAGAATAGATCCAATCGCGATGCTCCGGCTTATCTGTAAAGAGAAAAGGGATCAGGCTTTCTCCATCAATTTTATAATCCGCCGGAATTTCAAACCCGACCAGGTCGGCAATCGTGGGAAGCACATCCACCACACTCGCCAGCACATCCTGCTCGCCATGTTTTTGCATCCCCGGGGCATAAATTATGAAAGGAACATGACATCCCTTCTGTTTTTCGCCGCTGTTTTTACCGTAACCTGCACTTCCGTTATCGGCAGCAAAAATAATCACCGTATTATCCGCCACACCCATCTCCTCCAGTTTTTCACGATACTGCCAGAGCTGATAGTCGATATAATTCAGATGACTATGCATTCCCGGTTCGGTGACAGTTCCGTGGGTATCATATTTTCCTGCATCACCGGTAACCCTCGGTTCCTGCCGTGTGTAATTTTTACCGTCCCAGGAAACGATTGGTGTACCAGGCCAGCACTGGCCATTGCTTTCCGGATGAAACCAGTCCCAGGCGGCATGACCCAAATGGGTGGTATGATAGATGAAAAAGGGTTTTCCCTCGGCATGTTTGCGTTCCATGAAATCCATTGCAAATTCAATTTCCACATCAGGACCATAGGTATGAAGCCCAAAATTCTTTATCGATTCCGGCGTATTCGGCCACCACTCAATCGGCTTTTTCGATGACGGGTGATTCATCAGTTTCACATGCGGATACCAATACCATCCATGCTGCAGGTAGGTATCGCAGACTTTTCCCGTATCCAGACAGACCACCTTATTTTTTCCACCGATTTTCCGGTACTCATGTTTAAAATCGGTGAACGGATTATCTTTCTGTTCCAGATTACCCGGCGTGAAACAGCCCTCATCAAAACCATGCCGTGCCCAGCTTCCGGCCATCTGGGTTTTTCCTGCCCAGTAGGTTCCATAGCCGGCCTGCTGCGCAACATGGCCCAGCAATAATGGCGAACTCATATAAACCGGCCAGGTTCCCATCTTTCCATTTTCATCCGGGCCCCAGCCCTTGTCTTTATTATTCCACCACTTGGTCTGATAGGCATAACGTCCGCTCATCATCATCGCGCGGCTCGGATTGCAGACGCATCCGGCCCAGGCTGTTTTGACCCAGCACCCTTCGGAAGCCAGCTGATCCAATACCGGCATCTTTGCACGCAACGCAGGATCCGAAGTGTCCTCACGTAATGGCCCCGTCCAGACCGAACTTCCATAGACAGGAACTTCCCGGGCACTGATATCATCCGCGAAATAAACGATAATATTCGGTTTGTTGAGCGACCCGGTTCCGGCTTCCCCAATGGCAGCCGTCAATAACAGCGCGGTTCCAATAATCCATGATTGCTTCATACGTTATCTCCCTGTAAATGAGTCGGTTTGCAGATACATGAAGATAACGCTCTCCTGCCCGTTTTTTGGAACAGAAAAGACCTGACTAAAAGACTATAAAACCGTGCATGACCAAACGCAGAAAGAGAGGCTCCCTCCCCGAGCCCCTCCCTGAACCGCTAATCGATCACCAGCGGTTTTTTCTTTGCGGCTTCTTTATTCAGCTTCTTCCGAAGATCTGCATAAAATTTAAGCCGGGCCTGCTGATAGGCCCCGGCCTGCAGAAATTTATTCGGCTGATTTCCGGCATTCCATTCATTCCATAGCTTTGCCAGTTTCTTCCGCAGTTCCGGTTGCTCATCGACAATATTATTGCGTTCATAAGGATCCCGCTTCATATCGAAAAGCATCGGCTTATCACCGACCTCACTTCGCGGAAGAAGGTATTTAGCCTCCGGAGTACGGACCGCCCAGTACTGTCCATCCTGCATACGCCAAAAGAGGGCGTTATGCGGAGCCTCTTTCTTTTCTCCGGTGATATACGGAATAAGATTCACGCCCTCAATCTCCGGCCCTGAAGTATCGCCCTTTCCCAATGCAACAACGGTTGCTGCAATATCGAGCGAAATTACCGGCAGATCATAGGTGATGCCGCCTTTCAACCCGTTCGGCCAGTGCATAATAAACGGAACATGATTCCCACCTTCCAGCATACTGCCTTTCCCGCCGCGGAAATTACCGCTGTCTCCCCAGTCATGCGATGCCCCCCGCGGCGTTCCGTAAGGACGGGCCTTATCGACAATTCCGCCGTTGTCCGACAGAAAAAAGATCACGGTGTCCTCAAACTTTCCGGAATCTTTCAGCGCTTCAACCACCATGCCGATTCCCTGGTCCATTGCATCCACCATCGCCGCATAAATCCGCCGCTCCCGATGGTCGATGTGTGCATATTTTTCAATCAGCTCTTTCGGAGCCTCCAAAGGCGCATGCGGCGCGTTATAGGCCAGATAAAGACAAAAGGGTTTATCCGATTCGCGAACAAACTGAGCTGCTTCACGACTCAGCTGCGTCGTCAGATATTCATCAAACTCCGCCGTATTGTTGTTGCGCGACAGCGGCCAATAACCGCCTTCATTGGCCGTGTAGTGCGGCTTGCCGTTCTCAAGCTCAAGCGGAAAGGTGGTATTTACGTTTTCCGGGAAATAGGTATGGCCGCCCGACAGAAAACCGAAAAAATAATCAAATCCCCGATTGTTCGGATGGTAAACATGCGACCCGCCAAGGTGCCATTTCCCAATCATTCCGGTACGGTATCCGGACTGCTTCAACCGTTTTGCAAAGGTCACTTCGCTCAGGGGCAGACCGCTGTACTGATCAAAAAAGGCATTGGTTAAATTAATTTCCAAACCGAATCGCGCCTGATACCGCCCTGTGATCAATCCCGCACGCGACGGCCCGCAGTACGGATGCGTAACATAACCGTTCGCAAACTGTACCCCATCATGAGCCAGCTTATCCAGTGCCGGAGTTCTGATTTCCGTTGAACCGGTAAATCCCAGATCCGCATAACCCAGATCATCCGCAAGAATGATCAGAAAGTTCGGCCGCTCCGCAGCATAAACCGAAACCGCACAGACCGTTATCATCATCCATTTCAAAATATGTCTCATCATTTCCACTTTCCTTCATCACATACCGCCTTCAATAATCAGACGCGAAAATGGCAGCAGAAACACTCTGCTGCCATTCGCTTCACATTACTGAAAACAGGTGTTACACCGCAAAACGACGACGGACAACCAGGATACTTCCGCCGAACAAAGCAATCAGGCCCAAGGTCGCCGGTTCCGGAATCACAGCAATATCCACATTATCCAGATAGTATTCGCTTCCTTTGGAAGTTTCAGGAATATTCCAGTGGAACAGAACTGAATTCACAGACCCTTTATCCGTCTGGGGAGTCGTTTCCCAGACCTGGGTTTCTCCTCCGTATTCCGTCAGTGTAATTTTATACGTATCCGGATCAGCACCGTTCGGAGCATATTCACCGGTAAAACGATACCAGGTATCCTCCTTTATCGTATCTGAAAGCATAACATTACTACTGCCGTCATGATTCAGAAACTGATTGCTGTCTGTTCCTGTTTTGTTCTGAAAGAAACTCGTATTGGAACCTTTACCGGTATCCGACTGTATCTGCATATTCGCCAGAGTCGCTGCGTTTGCACTCGGGCTCATAAAATCAAATTGAACCCTCAGGGCTTCTCCGTCACCGACACTTCCGCTGTCCATGGTGAATCTGAGATTAACCTCTCCAACGTCGGATTCATCGTACATCAGAAGCGATTTCCCCGTCGGATTGGAGGCGGCTGTAAATGCGGATTCCGTTCCGGTCGCAGCGGCATACGTATCCGCATCCGCTGTGCCCTGATAGGAAATAACCCACGCGGCATCCATACCGCTGTCAAAATTATCCGTCAGTAGCGAGCCATGCGCCACAACTGCCGGAATAACCATGAGTGTGATCATCCAGTTCTTCATTATTTCTCCTTCTATTCTATGGTTAAAATAAGATCCCCGCCTTGCGGCGGGGCCACTCCGTTAAGGGTGGAGTGTGATGATGAAAATGATCCTGCGCCCGAAGGCGCAGGCCGGGGCACATCAGAGTTCATTAACCTTCAGATCAATGAACTTTGTTGCAGCGGTTGCCGGAATAAAGTTGGTTACGGCCTTCAAATAATAATCAATGTTGGCTTCACCGATTTTCACTACTTCCGCATCCGGTGCAAAACCGGCAGCGACCAGGTTTTCGGTGGTTTCGAGCGAATACTCAATGCCCGGTTCCGGATCGCGCAGCTCAACATTGACGAAGATGAATCCGTTGGTACCCATATATTCGGCTACAGACAACTCCGGCAGCATGCCGGGATTTTCCGGGTCATTCGGATCACCGAGGAAAGCATATTCCTTCAGATTGCTCACCCTATCACCATCTGTATCTTCATACAGATTGGAGATACTGTTATTGGCAGCCCAGTAGTCGAGAGACGGAACAGATCCACTGACATTGACAATCAGCTGAACCGGTTTAAAACGCAGCTGTTCGTCCGAATACCAGCCGACGGCATTGATATCGGTAAATCCAAGGTTTGCCCCCGTATCGAAAGAGGAAGGCTGCCCCATCTCCGAACCGATGGTTACCGGAAGCTCACCGAAGTTCGCCTCGGCAATGTTGGGAATATGCAGAGTTCCAGTGGTGTTCCATGCCCCGCCGGTGCCGTTTCCGGCCGAGTCCTCACTGACATACCAGGTATTGCCGTTGCGGACTGCAATCTGGAACGTTCCCGAAGAAAGCAGTTTGTTCGCAATCCGCACATCCACAGCATTGGCAATGGCATCTACCGAAGCAGTCGGTTCCGCCCAGTCGGTTGACTCCACATACCACAGCAGATCCGCACGGGGAGCCCCTCCGTTCTGTCGATACTCAAAGTTGTCTGTGGTAACGCCGTTTCCGGTATTGGCGTTGTTAAACCGATAACCAATGTCGCCCCGTCCATCTGTAATATCCGCAGCCAATGCGTCCAGCAGAGTATACGCATAGAACGTCGGTCCGTTGTATTCACTGCTGGAAATCAGCGGCGTAACGGTGTTGTCGATGTAGACAAGCGAACCGTTGGTCGTCAGCCCGTCGGTCAGCCCGAAATTAACATTCGCGCTTCCCATGTCCTCATTGACCCCGTCAAATTCCAGCACGGTCACCGATGCAAACGGCGCTCCCGGAATTTCATCTGAATCCGCAATACCCGTATCGAAATAACCGCGAACCGTGTACCAGTTGGTTACTCCGTTGAAACGTGGAGTATCAAGAACAACGGTATCCGTTACATTTGTAACTACAATCTGTGGTCCGCCTTCGGTTTCAGCCATCAATAGGTCATAACTGTTGGCTTCCAGTGCCGCATCCCAGCTGACAGTCACACTTCGATCTCCTCCAACGGCTAACACTCCGGACGGAGGGGTCGGTACCGGAGGATAATTCGTATGGGTTACGCGCAACGATTCCAGCACAACATCCGTTTTGTTGGTATATGTACTATTGCTTTTCCAGGCATTCCTGTAATGCGACATCGTGAATTTAGAGGCGGAGCTGTCATACATGCCCGTTTTTTCCGGGCTGACGACATAGTCCAGGCTCGTATTTGTTGCCGTGGATGAACTGAGCGTAGCCTTTGCCTGATAAATACCCGGTTCACGGGTTTTTCGGATGCTCCAGTCCAGCGTAATCGTTTCTGTGACCAGATCGTCTGCTGATACACCGTCACCCTCTTCATTTTCCGGATCCCAGCTGAGATCTTCACGCTGAAGTTCAGCCAGCTTTGTGGTATTATCTGCATTTTCCGTTGTGAAAAGTACAGCCACATTACCGTCTGCCGCCAGACGTACCAGCATCAGTGCTTTATCGGCATCCCAGGCAATATGCGGGGAATCTTCAGCGGCGGTCGGACCGAAAGATAAGATATCGGAATTTAACAGAGTCGCCACAGACTGACCGTCTGCGGTATATCCCTGGAGCTTGAATTGAATCGTACCTTCCAGCGTATCGTCCGGATTATTATCCATCAGTTTGTCCAGATAGACAGCATTACCGAGGTAATTCGTATCCACAAATCCGTTGCCGACCGTTGAGGCTTCACCGCTGGATGAAGCATTGACGATGTTAAAAGCATTCGGATCAGAATCGGCAGAAGCCTTCCAGCCCTGCTGACCGGCCAGATCGCCGTTGGAATATCCCTCTGCAGCAGTAAAGGACGTATCGATGATCGTTCCGGTGAAGATGGCGGTCGGCGTTACGGAAACTTCTATGGAATTGGTTGAATTTGCAAAACCGTCATAAACTGCCTGAACCGTATAGAAATACTCGGTGTTATTTACCAGACCGGTATCCACCAGATTGGTTCCGGTCAGATTGGTGAACGCAACACCGTAAGACCCGCTCACGGTCGAACGGAATACATCGTAACTGGAAGCTTCGAGCGTACCATCCCAGCTTAACGTAACCTGGGAATCATACGGAAGCGCAACAACATTAGTCGGAGCCACCAAATCCGGAGAAACAATTGATTTCTCCACTGAGAGGCTTTCTATATCCATGTCGATCATGCCATTACCGAAAACAGCGTACTGCGCCGAATACGCATCCGTGTGCCGGCCCATAGCCAGAACAGGATCGGTTGCCGCATAGACTCCGGATGCTTTATTTTTCCCGGCAGTCGATACGACACGCCCGCCCAGCCCGTTTGTGCGCACATCATCGACCCAGGCTCCGGTGTTTTTATTCGATACACTGCCCCAGGCCAGATAATTTCCGTCGGTGGTTTTGCGGATGGTCCACGACAGATGAAGCTCATCAGACTGGCAGTCGCCCGTTTGCGGATTCATACCCAGCACTTCCTGACCCGCCGGCTCTACCCAGGTATCTCCATCAGAAGGTGTCTGAAAAATACGCAGATCCGCATCCTGTTCGGAACAGAGCTGCATATCGAGCCGGTTATTGGCCCGATAGCGCAGAAACAGCACCACATCATTCTGGTCAAACTCACTCAGCCCGTTTGTGGTTGATGAAGTTAAACCGATTGTAAAAAAGTTCGCATTGGGCATGGTGCCGTTCCCAGCATACGTGCCTTGCGGAATACTGAAACTGAAATCCATCTCCCCGGTCCACTCACTGTAAAGCTCATTTCCGGCCGATGCTTCATTCAGATAGACATAACTGCCGTTCGTCGTAACCAGAAAGGCCGCATCACTGGCCGCGTCGTTGATCAGCCAGTCTGAATTATCGACAGTAAATGCATTGGTTCCCAATTGCGGGAGACTGTTCTCATCAAACTGCTGCAGAGCGGTCCAGTTGTTCTGGCCACTGAGATCCCCGGGCGAATAACTGCCGGCAGTACTGTCAAACAGGACCTGACCGTACGAAAGTGCAGCCATCCCCACTGCGCATGCGGCAAGTGTATATTTTCTCATCTTTATCCTCCATTTATGTGCTTAACACTCCCGTTTTCGAGAGCGTTAACATCATTTCTTACATGGAGAATAAATTGTGTCTATCTATCCGATAGTTTACATGGCCGAAAGAATAGGTTTCAGTCGTCCAGATGAAGAATACCGCGTTTATAGGCAAAAACAACGGCCTGAGTCCGGTCAGCCGCACCGAGTTTATCGCGTAGATTGGCAATATGCAGTTTAACGGTAGCCAGAGAAATATTGAGCACATCTCCGATTTCCTTATTGCTGTTGCCGTCTGCTAATAATTTCAGCACTTCCATTTCACGACGGGTCAGATCCGGCTGTTTCAACCGGTTGTCCAGTTTGGCCGAAATCTGAGGAGGAAAATAGGTTCCTCCGGCCGCGACCTCCTGAATCGCTGCGATGACATCGCGAACTCCTCCGGCCTTTTTGGTCAGATAGCCTTTCACCCCGGCCTGCTTGGCCAGATAAATATCCTCTTCGGAATCAAAAACCGAAAGCAGAATCACTTTGGCTTCCGGATCTTCAGCCCTGATTTTTTTTGTGCATTCAATCCCGCTTTCGCCACCGGGCATCTGATAATCCATCGTAATCACGTCCGGCTTTTCCCTACGGAAAACCTCCAGCGCTTCGACACTGTTTCCAGCCTCACCGGCCACTTCCAGCTCCGGCTCGATCCCGATCGCCTCGGTCAGGCCCAAACGCATCAATGCATTATCATCCACCACAAGAATACGAATCATATCAACTCACCAGCCATTTTCTGAGCGAAGGAATCTTCAGACAAATGGAAGTTCCCTTTCCTTTTTCACTCATTACATTCAGTTCACCGTGCAACTGTTCCGCACGTTCTCTCATACCCTGCAAACCGAAATGTCCGAGTTTTACACTGCCCGATACATCAAAACCGATGCCGTCATCCTCTACAAGAATATCCAGCGCGTCGTCCTGATATTCTATCATCACACGAATTACGGAAGGAGACGCATGCCGGGCCGCATTGCTGACAGCTTCTTTAATAAACAGCAGCAGATTCCGCTCTGCTTTCAGTTTCAGACGCACCGGATTCCCCTTGTGCTCATACTGCAGTTCCGCCCCGCATTCCCGGGCCAGCGGTTCAATACTGATCTCCACCGCCGAGAGTAAATCCATTTTTTCCAGCAGACCGCCGCGCAGTTCGAGAATCGTTGCACGCGATTCCTGACTGCAACGCATCACCATATTTTCCACCACTTCCAGCGCACGGGAATTTTTCGCCGCCGCCTTCTCCACCTCAAACCGCTGACGTTCGATCAGGGCACCCTGCCTGTCGTTTTCCATCATCGACTCAAACTGTTCCAGGAACGCCAGCTGCTGCTCCCGGTTCAGTTCGACCAGCCGCTGACAACCGCTCAGCTGAATCGATGCCCCGGCCAGTCCCTGTTCCAGATTATCATGTAGTTCGCGTGCCATACGCGAGCGTTCCTCCATAACCGCCTCCCGCTCCACCTTTTCACTGATAATCCGGGTCTGACGCTCAACCGTTTTACGCAAAGCCGCAATCCAGATCAGAAACAGGGCGGACGATGTGACTGCACTCCCTGAAAACCAGAGCAGTCGGCGGGTATTCCACCACGGAGCCGGCGACAGCACCTCAACATCCCCCGCATCCCGCACCTCCAGCCGGAAACCGACCACATCAAGATACCAACGACGGTCAGGCCGCTTCAGAATATTACACAAACCGGTCAGACGGAGTTCCGCCCCCGGTTCCAGCCGCTCATCATGCTGCATATCGGCAGGAAGCACCACATCGAAAACCTGTTCACCCGCCCGGCATCGCAGCAGCTGCATAGTGGAACCGTCTTCGCTGAAATATTCACTGCTGTAATCCACCAGTTCCGCTTCCACCTGAATCAGGTTAAAATTAAGGCGCGCATCAATAGGATCCTTCTGAAGATCTATGGTAATCGGTTCCAGCGGTCCCGAATGACCCAACACCTCCACTGAACCGGCAATAAAGGCCGGACTGACCGGCTGCGGATCCACAATACCGACCACGGCAACTTCATCACCCGGTTTAACCTGCGTTGCCGGAGGTACAGATACCCGGAGCCCGGCCTTTTCGTTGCGGATAAAGATTTCGCCTTCCGCTGCATGAATAACGGTTCCAAAGGTCCGGATCGGCCGGTTCACCACCATACGGAAACGCATCAGCTCATGAATCCGGGCCTCCATCTCCACATTCATCCGGAATTCGGTTCCCGCCTTTCTGAAATCATCGGCGGAATGTACATAAAAAATGCGATCCACCATCTGCCGGTTCAGGTTGAACACTGTCCCCGCAACGGCATTGCAGTGAACAAAACTGAAAAGATGAGATTCCAGTTTTTTCATATTCTCTTTGGAATAAGGAACCTGCAGATTGAGAATCCGAGCGTTTCGTCGGACCTCCACCTGAATAAATTTAGAATTGGCCGACCGGGTCAATGATAGTACCCGGCCGCGAACCTGAACCCAGGTTGCATCCAGGCCGGTGGAAAGAAAATCATTATTCTGCACAGGGCGCCCATCCGGAACCGGCTCATGCCCCACCACCTCAATGGATTCCGCTCGGACCGCCGGTGCAAACCCACCGGCAGTGGTAACCCCCGCAATCCGGACCAGATCACCCTGCTTCAACCCCTTAACCACAGCGGGGTCCGTCGGCCCCTCCACAAACACGCCCTCCTCTCCATCAAAAATGAAAAGTCCGTTCTGCAGAGGATTCGTACGAACCACCTGGGCCTGCAGCTCAACCGGCCGTCCTTCGGCCGCATTTTCCGGCTTCATCCGCCGCAAACGATATATCGAATCCAGCGCACCCTGTGCCGCCGCACCGAGTGCCAAAAAAAACATCAGAAAAAATCGAACCCCAGACCGTTTCATTGAAAAACTCATAACAGAACAATCTAGCAGGCCGGAATCCGAAGAACAAGGCAGGGGAGGTTCTTCCCCCTCTACTTCCGCCGAATCTTCAGAACATAGGCAAAATCGCAGGGTTTTTCTTTCGGAAATCTGACCGTCAGCGCCTCCGGCGACTGCGTCCATTCAAGAGCCTCCTCACACCCCAGAAGTTCCAGCGACTGAATATCGCCGGGATGCAGCTTTCCGGCAGAACCCAGCACCTGAACCTTAAGCTCTTCCCCGGGCCACCCCAGAACGATGGCATAGAGGATTTTTCCCTTCTGCGTGAAGCGGATATCCTCCGCGCCCCAGTGCGGAATATTTTTATCTTTCCCATCCCAGGTGCCGTGCTGATGATGCCCCGGCGAAGTTTCCTCGGTCGGCCCCTCCCCAAAATAACTCCAGGGAACCGTATCATAAACAGCCTCCCCGTTCAGCCTCAGCCAATCCCCGAGGTCCGTGAGCTGTTTCACCTGATCCTCCGAAAATGAACCATCGGCCATTGGCGGAACACTCAGCAGAAGGCGCCCGTTTTTACTCGTAAGATCGACCAGCAGATCCACCAGATGGTTCGCCGATTTCATCGGATTATCAGGGTTATAAAACCACGGGGTTCCCCATTCCAGATGATGGGCCATATTGATATCCGCCATCCACGGATCATACTGCAGACCGATCAGACTGCCGTTTTCAATATCGCGCATACCGATGCCGGGCGGAATATCAAACGATTTATAAATGAACTCCACCTCGCGCCCATCCGCTGCGGCCTGATTAAAGAAATAAGCTAAATGCTTCTGCTGCCACGGTTCGGGAATGGTACGGATTGCATTATCCTTTCCCGGAAGATGACGCCCCTGAACACTGCGTTTCTGTAATTCCGAACCCACGGTCCCGCCATAGCTTGTATCCACCCAGACCATATCCGGCTCATACTTATCGATCGCTTCCTTCATACGGGCAAACCAGCCCTCCAGCAAAATCTCCGCCCGACGCCCGGCATTTGCCGTATACAGCGGTTCATCTTTTTCTCCCGCCGGATCCAGAACCAGCTTGTTTTCCGGCGAAACCTGACCCCAGATCGACCTGTTGTTATGAAACGACATCAGTACCTTCATATCGCGTTTCCGGAGTTCGGATACCAGCTCACCGACCATATCAATTTTAGGTCCGCGCTTTGCCATCGTCCAGTCCGAGAAATCGCTGTCCCAGTTCAGAATGCCCGATCCATGCCACGCCACCGGTCCGGCAAACTGCGCCCCCGCCTTTTCAAACAGATCGACCCATGCTGCGGCATCAAACTTTTCGCCGCGCCACATCTCAAAAGCCTCAAGACGCGAAATTTCATGCCCTTTCAGCTTTTCCGCAAGCTGAATGGTCTGCGGCCCCCAATGGCAGTAGATTCCAAACTTCATGCCGTCCATCCACTCCGGCGTCTGATGTTTCCGTAACGAGCTCCAATCGGCCTTATACGTTTCTCCGCCCGCAGTCGCTGCACAGATCAGTATCGATAACACAGTTTTGATATTCATACGGTGACTTTCTTTTCAGTTTAGATGACTCAATACACTCAGTTTTAACGTAACAGATTTCACGATTTCGACATCCGGATTAACCGCATTAAAAGCAGCCCCGGTGAAATCAAACACAAACGCTCCCGAAAATAATCTTTATGATAAGCCCCCGGCACCATCAATTCTCTTTTCATTGATCCAATCCGCCATTTTTATCCTGCCCGGGCTTTAAAACACATACCGGAAGGACCTATCCCTCAGGCGACAAAATAGAGCAGGCGCCGCATATCGCACCGGTCCGGACAATCAAATACAGCCAATATCGCCCCGCCTCAGGTTCAACGTCTCATTTCAAAATACTTTTCTCTCAAATAGACGCTGCTGAATTCCGTTTTATGCTCCTTATTTACAAAAAAAACTGCCCCGGAATCCGGGGCAGGATTTCAATAAGAATTATGTTTGATGAGAATGATCCTGCGCCGTGAAGGCGCAGGATTGAATTTATGGAGTTTCTGTGATTTTCAGATCGATAAACTTCGCCGCTGCCGTAGCCGGAATGAAGTTCGTGACAGCCCGGGTATAGTAATCGATATTTCCTTCACCGATTTTCACCACTTCATCATCCGGAGCAAATCCGACACTGACCAGATTTTCGGTGGTTTCCAGCGAATAGCTAATCCCCGATTCCGGATCGCGCAGCTCGACACTCACAAAGATAAACCCGTTTGTACCCATGTATTCAGACGCCGTCAATTCCGGCAGGTTTTTCTGCCCTTCGTCGTTTACCGGATCCCGGTTGAAGGCATACTCCTTAAGATTGATGACACCGTTGGTGTTATCATCCGCCATCATATCTGAAATGCCGTTCTCATTCATCCAGTATTCCGGAGAAGGAATTGATCCTTCAGCATCATAGATAAGCGTTTCAAACCGCTGGAGATCATCTTCCATGCAGTACCAGCCGATGGCATCCACATCGGTAAACGTACTGCTGTCCGCCGTAAACGAAGAAGGTTCAACAAACGGGGTGCCCGGAATAATGGTTACGGCCGCCCAGTTTTCATCATCCACCAGATTGTCGTAGGTCACTTCGACACCGCCGTCAGACAGCGTTTCTCCGACATACCATATGCCATTGTTCCGGATCGCCAGTCGCGACTGGCCCATCAGACTTGAAAAGGTCACAGAGTGTTTCCCTTCAGTCAGATCGATCGAGGTTTTGGGCACGGTCATATCAATGGACCGCACATATTTCAGCTGATTCATGAAGGGAGCACCGTCAAGGCCCTGCAGGTACCACTGAAAATGATCTCCGTCCACGTTGTTTCTGACATTGTACCGCCAGGTATCTCCGGTGTTCATTGTCAGATTGGAATACACACCGCTGTACTGACTCAGACCATACAGAATAACATCGGCTCCGACCCCCGGATAGAGTTCCGGCGAATAGTAGGGGTTCACATCCTCGACATATTCAACCCAGGTCATCGTACCGTTGTTGGTAACGCCGGTATCCTGATCCATCACAACGCCGCTCCAGGAGGCATCCCTTCCGTCAAAGAAAATCTGACGTATGGATGCAAACGGAACCCCCGGAACTTCTTCGGAATCCGCAGACCCGTTTGCATAGTTTGCCCGAACTGTATAGTAATTGGTAATGCCGTTGAAACGCGGCGTATCCACAAAGAACTGATCCGTGATCCCTTCGGCAATAACCGTCTGCGGTCCACCTGCACTTTCTGCGAACAGAACATCATAACTTGTAGCTTCGAGTGCGGCATCCCAGAAAAGCTCAACCGCCCGGTCCCCCCCTTCGGCCACAACACTTTCCGGCGGGTTCGGTGCAGATATATTGTTGGTGGAGTGCGTAACATTCACGGCATGAATTTTAACATCAATCCGTTCATCCTCCCCTTGCTGGGCTTTGTAGTAATGGCCTATCACAAAATTAACCGACGGACTGGAATAAAGCCCTTCCTTGTCATGAATAACAGATGGGGTTACGCCTAATGTGGTGTAGTTTGTCTGTACAAATCCGGAGGTCAGATTGGAGAAGGTGGCTGTGGCCTGATAGGTTCCGATCTGCGTGGTTTTACGAATCTGCCAGTGATAGCGAATAACATCGGATTCATAATCATTTCCAGTGGGATTCGATGGCGACATCGGATTGAATCCGGATTCCTCCCCGTTTTTCAGATAGTCAAGACGGGTTTCATCCGTATCAATGCTTTCGTCTCCGAACATGGCGACCAGATTACCGAAATTGCGGACCTTCAGCGTCATAAGAGCCATATTATCATTATCTTCCAGATGCAGCGGCGCATCTTTATCGGCTGTGATACCAAAGGCCAGAACATCATAGTTTCCGATCTCACCGGTTCCGTCAGAAGTCGCCGAAATGGAGAAGTCAACATACCCTTCCCACGCATCTGCAGCGTTGTTGAGGGTATAATCCGACCAGTAAACGGCATTGCCCGTATTGGTACTGAAATTGCCTGCGGTCGCCGTATCCGCTTCGCCGGTGGACGCGGAATTAATTACGCTGAAGGCCTGGTTTGAACTGCCGGCAACCTGCTCCCAGCCGGCCTGACCGGCAAGATCCGTATCCGAATACCCTTCCGAAGAAACAAAGCCGCTATCAATAAAAGTGCCTGACACCAGATTGGCCGGAAGTTCCACCGGAATGATTTCCAGTTTGAGGTTATCGATCTGCATCACATCCGTATCAGGATCAAAGTTGGCTCCGTTACCCTCGATTTTAATTTTGAACGAAAGTGCGGATTCAAGCGCAATGGCAGCAGTCACACTGTTTGTCCACGAAACATGAACCACATCGCCGACTGAAGCACCTGTAAACTCTTCAAATGCGGATGAAACCAGCGTATTTCCGCTGCCCCCGCGAAGTTCGAGTCCGATACCCGATGTACCGGCAGGCAGGGCCTGAACATACATATCGAAGGAAAAAACAACATCGTCCCCGAGAGTCAGAGATACGGCACGCGGAGCATTATCGGCAGTAAGTTCGCCGAATCCTCCCGTCGGATTATTGGTTGCGGTGGTCAGCTGCAGGACATTTGTACCCGAAGCTGAAATAAAATTTGCGTCCGGAACAACCACTTCCCCGACAGCCATATTATTAAATCGCATACCTGCATCATAAGTTTCGTTGGTCAATGACGCATTAACGCCGAAGGCGTCCCCCTGATTGAAAGCTTCAAAATCTTCCACCAGTAATGTTACAGCAGCCGTTGCATGAACGGCCAGCCCCAGCAATGCCGAAGCCGCAATCCACATCCGTGGTATTTTCATCTCATGTCCTCCAATTAATTTATGTTCATAAAGAAGGCCTGTACCTAAGGATCTTCTTTACTGAGAGCGTGAACATAATGCATCTCATAGAACATGAAATTTGACTATCTGCCTATTTGGGTATCTACCTATATGGGTAGGATCAGAAAAGAACCCCGGAATACAAAAAAAGGCGAACGCACAGACGGCGTTCGCCAGCAAAAATAAACGCTCCCAGCTCTAGATATGCAGAATCCCCTTTTTATAGGCCAGCACAACGGCCTGGGTCCGGTCAACCGCTCCCAGTTTTTCACGAAGGTTCGACAGATGCAGCTTCACGGTTACATCGGAAATGCCCAGAATCTCAGCCATCTCCTTGTTCGTATTCCCTTCCGCCAGTAATTTGAGAATTTCCATCTCCCGCTTTGTTAAATCCGGCTGTTTCAGGCGATCCTCAAGTTTCCGCGCAATGACCGGAGGAAAATAGTCTCCTCCGAGGGCAACATTGCGAATCGCCTCCAGCAGCTCGTCTGCATCACCGGATTTCTTGGTCAGATATCCTTTAACCCCCGCACGCACGGCCTGCCAGACATCCTCCTCGGAATCGAATACGGAAAGAAGGATTATTCTGGCTTCGGGAAGCTGCTCCAGAATCTTGCGGCAGGTAACCACACCGTTATCGCCCGGCATCTGATAATCCATGGTAATTACATCGGGCGTTTCCTGCTTAATGAAATCAAGCGCTTCCTCACCACTGGCCGCCTCACCGATCACTTTCAGGTCCGGCTCGATTTCAAGACTGCCGATCAATCCTCTGCGCATCAGCTGATTGTCATCCACGACCAGAATTCTGATTATATCATTCATATCTATTTCTTCCATTCCTTCAGGGAATCGAGTCGGCCTGTAACCACTGTACCGGAACCGACCGTACTGACAATTTTCAACGTTCCCTTAATACGGCTCATTCGCTCCTGCATACCCTGCAGTCCGAAGTGTCCATATTTTCCGCCTTGTTCCACCGGGAAACCGCATCCGTCATCCGCAATAGATACAGTTAAACCGTCCGTAAAATCCAGCATGACATGAATTGTATCCGGTTCTGCGTGCCGCACTGCATTTGAAACCGCTTCCCGGATCAGCAGTAGAAGGTTGCGCTCCGCAACATGCTGCAGCCGGCACATTTCTCCTGTCACAGAGAGGTCACAGTGAATTCCCTGCTCCTCCCTGATTTTCTCCAGCGTCAACTGGACGGCTTCAACAAGATTCATTTTTTCCAGCAATCCGCCCCGAAGGTCCAGAATTGAAAGGCGGGATTCATTTGAACAGAATTTAAGAATATCCTCTACGACCTTCAGCGCCTTTTTGTTCCGTATCGAATCCGCCGCCAGTTCCAGTTCCAGTTTACGCAAATACTCCTTCTGCTCGTCAGCTCGGTCGCACTCAAGAGCCTGCCGAATCAAACCGGCATGTTTTTCAAAGCCCATTTTCTGCAGACGCCGGCAGCCGCCCAGCTGGAGAATGGAACCGGTCAATCCCTGTTCAAGATTATCATGCAACTCCCGGGCAACGCGCTGGCGCTCGTTCAGAACCGATTCCTGTTCTATTTTTTCAGCAATCACAGCGGTCTGTCTGGTCACCGTGCGCCGCAGCATATTCGTCCAGATCAGAATCAGCACAAAAGCTCCGCCCAGTATGCCCAGCACAAGAATCAGCCGCTCCGCTGTCCACCAGGGTGCCGGAGCCAGAATTTCGATATCACCGGCATTGCGCGGCTGAATCCAGAACCAGTCGACATACAATCGCCACTGCCGCTCCGTACTCCGCAGCAGATTGCATATCCCGGTCACCCTCACTTCAGCTCCGGCTTTCAGCGCATTCATATTCGGAAATTCAGACGGCAGCTTCACGGTGAACAGATGCTTATCCAGCCGGCAGACCAGTGTGTGTTCGATCAACCCGGTCGCCAGGCCAAACGACTCGGAAATATCCACCACCTCGGCCTCCAGCTGAACCAGCTCATAATTCAGATAGGCATCCGGCCACGTATCCCATCGTTGCCGCAACGCGGCATCCAGCAGCATCGGAACCGGTTCCGGCGCCTTCTCCGATTCTATTTTCCGAATCCTGCGGGCCAGAAAAGACGGACTGATCGGACCATGACGGGCAAATCCCTCCAGCTCCACCATATCACCGACCCTCACTTCCGGAATCTCCCGGACGGTCGCCTTCAGACATGCTTTCTCACCACGCAGAAAAATCTGATTCTCACCAATGGCCGTGACGGTCCCGTAGGTCATCACCGGATAACGAAGGTCTACACCGCTTCTCGCCAATTCATGTATCGGCCTCGGCACTCGTCCTTTTTCACCGTGACGATTGTCGATCACCTTAAAATCCTCTGCAGAATCGACATGCAGCGTGCGACCCACCAACTGACGATCGGTATTGTACTGGGTACCGGCCACAGCATTAAACTGCACCCGCGAAAACATCAGCTCCTTAACCCGGTTTTCCGCCGCCTCCGACCACGGAAGCAAAACGCTGAGCAGCGCATTATGAAACTCCAGGTCCAGCACCATGCAGTCATAAATCATTTCCCCGCCGGTTATCCTCCGCATCGAAACAAGACGCCCCTTAATGGAAATCCAGTCGGCATCGTTCATCGGAGAAAAAGTTTCAAATGCATAAAACGGACGGCCTTCAGGCCGTTGCGCGCGTCCTCGCACCGAAATGGTTTCAGCCAGAATCGACGGTGTAAATTCTCCTTTACGGGTAACGCCTTCGACCTCGACCAGCTGCCCCGCGGAAAAGCGGTCAGGATCCAGATTGCCGGCCGGCCGCATCACAAATATACAGCGTTCACCACTGCGCAGAAAAAAGGAGCCCTGTTCCGGATTTTTCCAGACAATCTGCCCTTCAATTTTTACCGGGAGCGCCTTTTCAGCGTGCTCAGGCGGAAGGTTCCGAATCTCCTCGATACTGGATACCGGCACATAGGACAAAGCGGAAGCAGTCACCGACAGCATCAGACTTAAAATTGCTATATACACCATTTCCCCGTTTCAGATTACCGTCTTCCAGACCGGACAGATTCTCTCTGCCGGAAAGACGTGAAACGGAAACTATGCCCAACCCCTTTGAAGTCTGCAATACATTGATGTCCGGATGCAGGAACACCGCCCGGCAATATAAATCCTAATCCGGAGTCAGTTCGCTGCGCTTCAGCGTGATCGAATAGACTTCGCGGCCCGATTCATGAATCAGACGCATTGTCACTTCGGGATCGGCTTTTGCAGTATCGAATTCGAACTCGCTGAATGCATACTCCGCAGCAATACCATACAGCTGCGTGGTCCAGGCCGGATCTCTGGCCGGCGGCCCGATGCGTCCGCCGAAACAGGCCCCGCCGAATTCATAAAACTTAAATCCGTTATTCCGCGGAATGGTAAAACCGCGCGCGCCGTGCCGGTCTCCGGAAATCAGCAGGACACCTCCGATTTTATGCGCTTCAATAAAACGGGAAAGCTCCTCGCGGCCCTCTTTATCATATCTGCCCCAGGAGTCCTTTCCGTTGGAGACATAATCGCTCCACATGGTTCCGCAGGAAAGAATGATAAACGGCGCTTTACTCTCCAGCAGCTGCTGCTTCACCCAGTCCATCTGCGCTTTACCGAGAAAGGAGTTCAGCCCTTTTCTGTGATCCCGGAAATAGCGGTTGTCGATCATAATCACATCCGCCGGACCGATCCGTGTTTTGAAAAAGATACCGCTCCGTTCTTTCTCGAAACCGTAGCCGGGATTAACCCAGGTCTGCGTCCACAGATCCCGGACATTCGACCGATCCTCCGCTGAAAACCTGCCTTCAACCAGACCACCGATATCGTTACCCGCATAATCATGATCATCCCAGGTGGCATAAACCGGGATTTCCGAACAGAATGTTGTCCACCGGGGCGTCAGATCGCGCAGCATCACATCGAAACGGGCCGCACCGGTTTTCCCCCGCCGATCCTGAACCGCGCTGTCTCCAATCATCAGCAATGCACTCGGCTTACGTTTCCGGACCAGATCCATCTGAGGATGCCCCAGCCCCCAGCGGTGCCAGCAGCTTCCCCAGGCAATGCGGGTGGTCCCGGGCTTTTCCGACGTGGTACGTATCACGGTACTTCCGTTAAAATGAATCGGCTTCCCGTCAATCAGCACCCGATATCCCGTCTCGCGGTCCGGTTCAAGCCCATCCACGCGGACCACAGCCGTCAGATCACTTTCCTCCGAACTTTTAACCGGTCCATAAACCCGGCCGGCCGCTTCAACGGTAACCGACGCCGGCTTTAACGTCCGGATCCATACCGATGCCCCCGTTTCTGAAATACACCCCAGCATCGGACCGCCGAGATGGGTCATTCCGGCATCCGCACAACGTTTAACAATTTCCGGATGCCTCATCAGTTCGGCAAACGTCTGATTTTTTTCCGCAAACAGAATAGGATGCGATGCCTTGAATAAATTCTGAATGGCTCTCGGCTGTTCTCCATGAAGGTTGAGAATTCTCAAACTGACATCCAGTGACCCCTTTCCGAGTTTCTGATGGATCGGCAGTTCTTTTCCGGCAACCCGATGCCCGAACAGACCGAACGCCACTGATGCCGTTGTAAATTTTCTCCGATTCACTGCTTCTCCTTGTTCTTTTTTTTCTTCACAGACCCGATACCCGTTTTCTCCGCCCAGTTCTTCCATTGTACCGCCATCTGCTGCAGCCGTTCAGGATAAACCGCGGAAAGATCATTCAATTCCGTCCGGTCACGGGAAAGATTAAACAGTTCCCAGTGTCCGATCTCTTTGGCATAGGAAATCTTCCAGTCGCCATCAATCATTGCACGGTTACCGACCCATTCCATAAATACCGGCTTTGCACGCTCGCGGAATTTTCCTTTCAGCACCGGCAGAACATTCTCGCCATCCAGCGGTTTCTTCCCCTCCGGAATATCATCATCCGGATCAAGTCCGGCAATCGCCATCAGCGTCGGCTGAAAATCAATCATATGCATGATGGAATCGTTCCAGACATTGGCAGGAACGTGCTCCGGCCACCGTACCACACAAGGCGTACAGATTCCGCCTTCATGACCGAAGAGTTTAAATTTGCGAAACGGTGTATTGCAGGCATTGGCCCAGTTTCGGCCGATCGCCCGATACGAACCGCGCGCTCCGATTTCAGCCCCTTCAATATGATCATAATTAAAAGATTCTTTACTAGCCTGATCTATTCACGCGCCCGGTATTGAGTTTGTTTTTTTGCGTTGGATGGATGCTGGCAGGCCGCAAACGATTGATGCCTGCTTGTTTTTTCGGAGTTTGATCGGATTTGGGCAGACCTCCCCCTTACCCCTGTATTTTATTTGCGCAGGGGACCGCCGGTCTGCCGCCTATCCTGTATTTGCGAATACGGATGTTTTCAGGGTCATGATTTCTGCAAAGGCCTGGGGCATATGCAGCTTGATGCGGGTCTTCCCTGTCTCCACCCGAACACCGATTTTGAGCAGTTTCAGGCGGAGGGTTTTAAATTCGGCACGACAGAACCGCGTGCCCTTGAGTCGCACGCTGCGCAGGTGGTGCATCACGACGTAGGCCGCGGAGTGCAGGAACAGGCGAAACTGATTGGCACTGAATCGGTGGCAGCTGGTCCGGTCCGACAGCAGGCCGTTCTTGTGATCTTTGATCATCAGCTCCATCGCGCCGCGCCCGCAGTAGACCGTTTCATAAAGATATTTCGCGCCGCTGTTTTCGAAGGAGGTAATGATAAAACGCAGATCCTCCCCGTTCGCATTGACCAGTACCCGGCAGATCACGCGGCGCGCCCGGCTCCAGGTACGGGCCTGATAAAAGGCGGATGCAAAAACACACGCTTCACGGCCGGTACATTCATGCTTTTTGCGTGCGTCAGCAAGGGCCTGTGCAAACTGTGCTTTTAAACGCGAGTTCGTCTGGAGTCCGGTGACAAAGTCCACTGATTGTGCCTCCAGCCAGTCCATGACCACGGGCTTCGTGTGGTGCGAGTCTGCACGGAAGATCAGGCGGGTGCATGGAAAGGCCGCCCGGATACGTTTTACCACCCGCTTGAGTACGCTGATAATTTCCCGGTCCGTCGGCGTCTTGCCCGGGCGAAGCACTGTGGTGATCAGCTTCCCGCTGAGTCCGTCGTACAGGTGAAACGGCATGAAGCAGTATTCATCCTCGAAGGCATTGAACAAGGCCATCTGCTGCCGGCCATGAACATGGTCGGCGGTGGGATCCAGATCAAGCACGATGGCCTCCGGCGCATGATCAAACGATGCAATGAACTGATCCACCAAGGCATACCCCATCCGGAGCAGCTCCCGGACAGACACGCGGTTTTCGAGCCGCGACATAGTGGGCTGCGAGGCGAGCGCACCGTCTTCGGGAAGACGGCCCGCCGCCATTTTGAACAGCGGATCGTCGCGCAAGGCGTCACAATCATTCGCGTCTTCGTAGCCGCAGCAGATCCGGACAACACGCTGGGTCAACAACTCCTCCATCGTATGGTCGACATACGACGGATGGCGGGGATCGTGCAACGCCCCGGCGAGCGAGCGGATGATTCCGGTCTCTTCGAGCACCTCGCGAACAAGCATCAGCCCGCCGTCCGAGCTGACCAGGGGTTCGTCAAAGACAGCGGAGACTTTACGGTTTTTAAGAGGTGAGAAAGGAAGCTGAATCTGATTATCTTTATCCATTGTCGGCCTTGGTTGTTTTTTGCCGGGAAGCAATTCGCAATGTATTCTATTTGCGTGCATTGCGGCAACCAAGGCCGTTTTTATGAATTATTCAGGCTAGCGCCATTATCAGAAAGGAAAAAGATCAGGGTATTATCTGCTGTTCCCGTTTCATCCAGCAGCTGCAGCACACGACCGATCTGCTGATCCATCCGGTCAACCATTGCCGCATGAACTTCCATCAGCCGCTCTTCCTCCGGATTCCCGGACCAGGCCTTAACTGCAGGATCCATAGGAGCCGGTTTCGTTGACGGATCAATCACCCCGATTTCCACCATCCGTTCATACCGCTCCTGGCGCAAAACCCTCCAACCTTTGGAATAACGCCCTTTATATTTTTCAATATTTTCAGGAGGAGCATGCAACGGATAATGCGGTGCCGTATAGGACAGATGAAGAAAATAGGGTTGCTGAGCATCAATCGACTTTTTCATTTCTTCAAGTGCATGGTCTGTAAACGCATCGGTTGTATAAAAATCATCAGGAAATTCGACGATCCGTTTGTCATTATGACCGAAATAACGCATACCGAAATTGGGCTTATCCGGATCGGTGGGATAAAAAAAGCTGGAGCAGCCGTCAAACAGCCCGTAGCTCTCATCAAATCCACGATCTATCGGCCGGCTTCCTTTATGATGTCCCAGATGCCATTTCCCGCTCAGGATGGTCCGGTAACCCGCCTGCTTCATGGCTTCCGGCAAAGTCAAACAATACTTCGGCACCAAGCCGCCTTTTCCACGGTTCGGATAACGCCCCGACATCAATGAGGCCCGCGTTGTCGTGCATTTTGCATTATTGTAGAAGTGCCGGAAACGCATTCCCTCTTTTGCCAGCCGGTCAATATTCGGTGTTTCTATTTCACCGCCATAACAACCGATATCGGAATACCCCATATCATCTGCCAGAATCAAAATGATATTCGGTTGAACGCCCCCTTGCGAAATACTCCCCAGAATCAATACAGCCAAACCGGTTATCAGTTGCTTCATTTGTCCACTCATTTTGTCACTCTTATAAACAAAAGAGCGGATGCCCCCCCCCTCTCTCCTGGACAGATCTTTTGGCCAGGATGCAAAAAATCCCATGATCGGAATCATGGGATTTCCAAACGTCACACTAAAAAACGCACGGATTAACGGTTCAGTTTAAAAACATACGCATGGGCCTCTGCCACATCTTCCGGCATCCGCACCGACAGACCGGCGGCAGTCTGTTTCCACTCGATATCCACACCGGAACCCAGCAGCGAAACCCCCGCGACGCCATCGGAAGCAGTAACCGATTTCATCAGGATCTGTCCCTCCGGTCGATCCAGCACAATGGCATAAACCGTTTTATGGTCCTTGCTCTGCGTATAACGGATATCCTCCGCCGTATAATGCACTTTTTTCAGGAACCCGCCTGATTTCTCAATCTCAGTCGGCCCCTCGCCGGCTGTATGCCACGGACGGGTGTCATAAATGGCCTCTCCATTCACCTTCAACCAGGCACCGACCGTGCGTAGAATCTCCTTTTCAGATTCCGGAATAACCCCGTCGGAGGTTGGCCCCACATTCAACAGCAGACAACCGTTTTTACTGACAATATCCGCCAGAATATCGATGATATCATTAGCGGTTTTCACTCCGGGACGGCTGGAATGGAACCAGCCCGGCGCAACCGTATCGTCCGTCAGCCAGGGTTTCGGTTCCAGATCTTTTACACGGCCCTTTTCATAATCGACAATGGCCCCGGGCAGATACGGCGAATAGCTCTTCACGGTAGTGGCGACTTCTTTTCCGGATTTTTCGCCGTGATTGTAGTAATCTGCAAGAAACGGATACATCAGATCATTCGGAATATCACGCGTACCCATATCCATCCAGATCATGTCAGGGTCATATTTTTCAATATATTCATCCAGCAGACCCCGCCACCATTTTTTAAAACGCGGCGACAGCGGATCGCCATAGCGGTGCGGCTCAAAATAGAGATCCACATATTCCGGATCTGTTCCGTCATGCCGATACGACGGAATAAAATAGCGCCAGGTATGGCTGTGATGAAAGGAAGCTATAAATTTCATCCCGCGCTTACGGATTTCCCGTTCCAGTTCCTTTGAAGGATCAAACCCGGCCTGCGTCTGAGCATTCCAGCGGGTGACGGAACTGTTCCACATGGCATAGCCATCATGATGGATCGCTACAGGACCGGCAAACCGTGCGCCGGCCTCTTCAAACAGATCCGCCCATTCGGCGGCATCAAACGATTTAGGCTGAAACGTCTTCAGGAGATCCTTCCAGCCGAAATCCTTCGGTTCTCCGAAACGCTTCACATGTTCAGTGTAGGCCCAGTGAGGACCCTCGTTGGTTTCCGCAGGATGACCCATCATGGGCGGATACCGGTTGATCGTCACATCGGCATACATATAGAAAGGATACCAGCCCACACCGGCAATTTCGTTGCCTACGGTCGTCGGCGTCCAGTGAGTGTAGATGCCGAATTTGGCATCCTTAAACCATTCCGGCGTCTCATGCCGATCCAGGGATTCAAACGTGGCCTCATAGGACATCCCGGCCTCTACCTGAGCGGCCAGACCGGCCCCCAGCAAAACAGTACTGATCCACAATCTCATTGTATTTATTCCTTTCTTTGGATTCATGAAATATGTGCAATACCGCCGTAACGGGGAATGTATAAAAATGCCGCATATATGTTAATTATGAACATTTGCAATTACAACACACCCATTTCCTGATAGTTTTCAATATGTTATGAATACTTCTATCACTTTACATTATGGCGTTTATCAGCATATTGCTCCCTACTGGAACGGAACCACCTATTACGGAAACACGTGGCGGCTGTATTACAATGAAACGGCTGGCGCACGGGTTATTACCCGTTATGAAACCGTCGACATGTCGCCCGGCTACATCTACCTTTCGCCTCCTCACCTCTCCTTTCAGGCTATGTCAGAAAATGATCCCAAACAGTTCGGACTCCATTTTTATGCCTCTGAACCCTACGACCGGGTGGAGACCAAAGTCTATGCGATTCCTATGAGTTCACTGCTTCAGGAACTGCTCGACGCAACACTGAACGAAATCCGGCCTTATCCACAGTTTCTGACCGATCGCGGAATGATGTATGCCACTGCTCTTACCGCAACCGCGCTTGCCGGAATACCTGCTGAATATATTCACGTGTATGCTGTGGATGTCCGGATTGCGGAAGCCATGAAATATTTTCAGGACAATATTCATAAATCCATTGATCTGGAACAGGTGGCCGGACGGGTCGGCCTGAGCAAAGGCGCCTTCATCCGTCTGTTTAAAAAAGAGACCGGTTTAACCCCCTACGCCTGGCTCATGGATTCCCGTATCGCCTGGGCGTGCGATCTACTCACCCGGAATACAATTCCCATCGATCTGATTGCGGAATATACCGGTTTCAATGATCGTTTTCATTTTTCAAAAGCATTCAAAAAAAGAATCGGTCTGGCTCCTGCGGCCTACCGCGACCGCGAACCCAGACCAAACCAGCCGGAAGAAAACCATACAATGCTACTGTCCGATGACGACATCAGCCCGGCGCGATAAAGGCGTTACCTGCTGCCGCTGCAGAGCACCATCTGAAAAAACGCATTCAACGGTCGTTCGACCCGGCGCATGCAGCTTAAAATCCACATCCCAGCCTGCAGGCCAGGCGGGCAGCATCCGGATCTCCCGGCCGTCTTTGGCAATCGTCTGCAGACACATCTCCTGCAGACCAACCATCCCGACGGCCCCCCATTCCATCGAGGGCATGCAGCCATAGCCCGGCCCCCAAAAGGCAGGAAACCGTGCTTTAAAGTTGCCGGAGCGAGGATCTCCCTTTGCATCACTCATTTTTTTCACGATATATTCTTTTGCCTCATGGCTCAGGCCCATACGGGCCAGCATAGGCACCTGCTGCCCCCAGCCCCACCACGCCTCTCGCTGAGGATAACCGTTTATACCGAACTCTTTCCCCAGATAGGTATCCCCCGCAGGATCCAGCCCATATTTCCATGTATGAACTGCAGTATCCAAACCAGGCAGCCCCAGCGCATAGATCCCATACGGAAAAACCGGATAGAGCTGAGCAAGCTCCCGGTTGCATAACCGACTCGACGACTTCTCCTCCAGAAGCGGTGAGAGCGTCCGATGTCCGTTGCGCATGCGGAAATTCAACTCAGGAACGCGGGCGGCCCAATCCCGAAACAGCTCTTTCTCCTTTTTGCTGACCCATTTATCGGGAAGCGCAAGAAGAGCCTCCAGATTTTTCCGCAATGCAGCCGCTTCCAGAATCGGATTCGTTCCCGTCTTATAGGTTTCAGTAGCCTGCATCCCTTTCATGACCAACCTGCCGTTTTCATCCCAGTCCCGGCCGGTCCGGCGGCGCTGCAGCATTCTGTGATATTCAAAATGAAAAATAACCGCATCTTTCATAAACGGAATATAGGGCGAAATATCCGCACCGGTGAACCGGTACCATTCATGCATCATGAAAGCAAACTCCAGCTGGGTATGGAAATAGTGCGTGTGATGATACTGCATACCGACCTCATGCTCCGGATTGCGCGTACCGAACGGCGGCTCCCAACCGTAGTGATAGCCGTTCGGCAGTCCTGCACTATTAATCTGTTCCGCAAAAGAACACCCTTTAATGCCGAACGATACCTCATTGCGCAACTGAGCATTACGCAGATTTTTACGATAGAACTCGAACTGAGGGCGCATCATTTCAAAATCACCGCTTTTAAGCATCGGCCAGTGAACCAGCCGCTGGTTCATTCCTGTCCACGCTCCCCCACTTCCGGTAATCCGCATTATAGAATGCGGGATTCATCCCCCGCTTCCCATCCACATAAAAATGGTCATAGATGAAAAGACCGCCATTGAAATGTGTTGGAAATTCGCCGAAGGCATTACTCGCCAGCATATAGCGCATCAGCTGATAATTCCGCCCGACCTGCCAGCCCTTATCATCCGCTCCCCGGCCCTTATTTATGATGATATGACTCCGGGTCCAGAAATCCCTCCACCACTGAACATTCCTCTCCCAGACCCCGGAAACCTCCGCGGTGCTTTTCCGGAGACCGGCCATCCATTTGTCCCTATGTTCAGTCTGGTCGGTATGCAGAACTAGCCGGATATGATGCTGCCTCGCCGGTTTGACACTCTTCAGATTCCACGCCTTATAAGGCGTAAAGACATAGCTCCCGTCCGTAACATCTGATGGCGCCAGATTATTCCCCAGCATCACCCCGCCGAAAATACGGTTCTTCGTCGGCAGATACATCTGATCGATCACCCCGTCGAGACGCTGAAGTGCGATTTCTTTTTCAATCAGATCATCACCGCAGTTCTGATGAAAAAACAATACCCCGCCCTCAGCGAAATCCACCTGATCCGGATAGGAGAATACGTCACCGTTATACGTACAGTATCCATACATCGCCCAGCGATTATAATCCCGCCCGTCTCCTTTCGGAATGAGCTGTTTCTGATTCCGCCACGACTCAAACGATGCCGTGATTTCAGACTTCTTTTCCGTCTTCAGCTCGACATGAACGACCGGGCGACACACCTCCACCCACACCCGGATATCCGCGTTGTTCTCATCTGACCTGCCGGTAATCAGAACACTGCCCGTTTTCAGATCCAACTCCTGTCTGAATGAAAGATCTTTCCCGTCAGCGGAAAAAGGGTTCGGCTCCATCTGAATCCGAACCCTGCCGGTTTTCAGCAGCTGATCGTTTTCATCAATATTGCCACTGCGCTCAATATAAAAAAGCAGATCGCCATCCTCCACCCAGACATTGAGTCCGATATCCCCGCCGCCGCACGGCATAGACTCACTCGGATTTTTACTCTGCGTTTCCCAGAGCACATTAAAATCGTCCAGCCATTGCAAATCCGCACCAGCGGATAAACGGAACAGCAGAACGGATGCAATCAACCAAATCGCTTTCATTTTTTCTTCCGGACCCGGGGTTTAACATAAGCGTTACTGCTGATCACCGTCGCATCGTCGTGTCCTCCCAGGTCATGAATACCGGCAAGGCTCGAACTTTCAAACATCGCATTATTGGCAATCACACTGCCGGAAAGATTTTTCACGATCATACCGTACTTGGGATCCGCATCTTTATAATCATGCTCTTTCCGACCAAACCAGCCCCATAGATTATTCCCGGTAACCACGGCACCCTGCGCGTCCTCCAGCCAGATCTGCGAACTGTTCAGCCCCTCAGCATCCACTCCGTTTGTCCGGATTTTACAGCCGGTGATAGTGTTGGCTGTTGAATGAATCATTTTAATACCCGGCCCGAAATTATGATCAATCGAACAGCCGTTCACCTGCATGGAATTCGAATTTTCAATCATAATTCCGCCCTCGGTATTCCATTCGATCCGGTTAGCCGTCATAGCCACCGACGCGCATCCGAAAAACCCGATCTCCTTTTTCTCCTGCTCGCTCATTCCCTCAGGGGCATCACCGCGGGCATAGAACCCCGCCCCGGTATTGGCCGTCAGCATGGTATCAATAACCCAGCCGTCGTACCCGCCGGTACAATCAATCCCGTGCTGTCCGTTCCACATAATCAGGCACCGGCGGATCGCGAAAACCCAGGCTTTTTCCAGCCGGATACCTGCGCCCGTAAAATGATTAATCCGGCAATCCTCCACCACCAGATGAAGCTCACAGCCTGTATGCCGTGCATAGATGCCATGCATCGACTCTCCCAGCTTATTACCATCCAGTGTCAGGCCGATAATCCGGGTGCCGCGCGCATCATAACAGTCGAGCAGTGCGCGGGCATCGCCCGACAGTGCCTTCAGGGTGGTGCGTCCCTCAAAATCCGAATCCGTACCGGTTTTGTTTTCATAGGCCCAGTTGGAATCGCCTTTCAGCGCAATATGTGACGGCACCTTGACCGGATGTATCATATACGTTCCAGCCGGAATATAGACCACTCCACTTCCAGCCGTCGCCGCTTTCATGGCCCGGTTGAACGCGGCGGTATCATCGTGCCGCCCATCACCGACAGCACCGAAATCTCTGACATTCAAAAATACACCTTCAGTCATGTCCACCGATCTTCCCGTCGCGGCCAGTACCACAGAAAAACCGGCCAGCATTGCGATTATTGATTTTATCATCATTTGATTTCCGCCTTAAACCAGCCGCAGCCCCACGAAGCACACCAGAGTTGGGATTCATCGTAGGGATCCGGCTTCACATCCACGATTTTATCAGGTTGCCCGAGTCCCCGGTTGATCTTCCGCCAGGTTTCGCCCGCATCTTCAGAAAGATAGATCCCGGGATTCATAAACTCATGCGACCGCCGTACAATCTGCCCGGCAGCACTGATCACAATCAGGTCCGGATTAACCGGCGAGGATTCCGCCTGCCATACAAAAGGCGCCTTGAAAATCTGTTCCCACGATTCTCCGCCATTCCTGCTGCGCCATACACCACCCTCTTCATAACTGCCGTTATTTCGACCCGTCGAAATCAGGATATAGTTCTGAGTTCGGTCAATGAAAACATTATTCACCGCCCTGATTACGTCCGGAATGGAAACCGGCTCCCAGTGCCCTCCCCGGTTCAGCGAAACATAAAGCCCGCCCCCGTCATTATTCAATGCGGCAAACAGGATTTCCGGATGATCCGGATGCATGGCAATACGCCTCACGCTCGCGTCGGCCGGAAGCCCGGAATTCATCAATGTCCATGTATAACCGCCGTCTGACGATCTATAAAATCCGTACCCGCCTTTGCTCAGCTCCACACCGGGACCATTATGCACTTCCGAAATCCGCTGATACGTTGCGCAGAAATACATATTATCCGGATCCACCGGATCAATAAGCAGAGAATTCTGTGAAGCCACATTCTGCCAGATCCCGCTGTCAGCATCGAAAATCGTGGCGATATTCTCCCAGGTCTTACCGCCGTTCGTCGTGCGGCGCAGTTTACCCCGGTGCTCCTGCCGCCAGGACAACGTATAAATGGTATCCGGATGACGGGGATGCACGGCCACCGTTGAAATCGAATGCGCCCCGTCGGGATGAACCTGCCCTTCAATCTGTTCTACGGCGACCGCGGATTGATCCCGCCAATTGCCCGAATCCGTGGTCTGCCATAATCCATGTTCACCGCTGCACAACAGCTTCCGCTCCGGAATCCCGGTTTCCAGCAACATAAAACGGCCGGGCAGATTACTGCCGCCGCGCCCGATCCATTTTTCACTTCCCGGTGCCGTTTCAAAATCATCCACCTGTTTCCAGGACTCACCTTTATCAGTCGTTTTGAGCGTCTGCTGATCCAGCCCGATAAATACTGCCCCCGCAGCATTGATACTCATCATACGGTTCCCTGAATATCCCGGATTCGTATCCATATAGGATTGCAGGTGCGCAAATGTTACATTGGTTCCAACGGGATTGTTGCGGGACTTCCAATATGCAGACCCGCGCCCGCTCTTCCAATAAGCCCCATACCGGGCAACCACGCTCCACGTACGCCCGCCATCCAGCGTGCGCCAGACATCCCCGGGACCGAATGTCCGATCATGCTTCCTGTTATAGGTCACATAAATCTCATCCGCCTTATTCGGATTTACCACAATACGGTTAAACGTCGGCAATGCCCGTTTCGGCAGCACATTGAACCGCTCCACCGCCTCCGCTTTGGATAGCCCAAGCCAATGGGCCACGGTTTTATAAAAACGGTCATTCTCCCATGGGCTGTCCACCGCATTCAAATCGAGAAACAGATTGCCGGTAATACTGACCCAGCTTTTTCCGCCATCGGTACTTTTAAAAACGCCCCCAACTGATTCAATGCAGTTTTTTTTCAGCAAATAAACCGTCTGTTCAACCAGATAAAGCACAAATGTTCCGGTAGTTTTATCATAAAAAGAGGTCAGGTCTTTCGGTAGATTATTCGGCAGCCCATCGGCTCTGTTTATCCAGGTAAGGCCACCATCCGTACTGAGCATTATTCCATGAGTCGTAGCCATAATGATGTGCTGACTGTTTTCCGGGTGCACAATAATACGGGCAACATCCAGATCCTCCGGCAAACCGTTTCGGATCTTCCGCCACGTTTTACCGCGATCCGTCGATTTGCAGATATAGCCATAGTCTGCATAATCAAATCGAGTGCCATGGAGATTTGCCGTCGATTTATGATTGGCTTTAATGTTCCAGAAATCACCGGCACCAATGTACCAGATATGATCATTTGAAGGATCCACCGCGAGCTCACTCAGCCGTGTTCCCATCTGTTCATAATACCAGCCTTTTGAAAAAGATTCCGGATCGTTCGGATCAATCCCCACCTCTTTCCAGCTGCGACTGAGTTCCGATGTTTTAGTCCAACTGCGACCACGATCGGTCGTTTCATAAACCCATCCGTTCCAGTCAATCGCCATACCGAAATCCGGATTCTGCCGGGAAAACTCAACGTCCAGAACCCGTTTCATCTCCTGTCCGGTACCATCGGAATCCTTCAGCGTATGCCACGAATCCCCGCCGTCCCACGTTCCGTAACTGACGTGCATATCGGGCCCCATAAACATGACATTGGTATCCGACGGGTGACACCAGAAATTTTCACAATAGCCCGACATTCCGGGCCCGAAGTTTTTCCAGACCACTGAAGGATCGGATTCCACCCGCTCCGTACGGATCCGTTCAAAAAAATCAGTCTCCGGAAATGCATTAGAAGCCAGCATCAGAACGATAGAAATCCACGATTTTACAGTCATATCAAATCAGCTCATTTCGGCATCGGACGATACAGCGTTTTTTTGCCCATGGTTCCCACCGGCCAGTCATCGGTCCGGAACGGTGTAACCGGCAGACTGTTCCGGTCATAAAGATTAACCACCGGATTATCCGCCCAGCCATAGCGTACCGCAACCGGTTCGGGAACTTCATCGGACCAGACCTCTACTTTATTTTTTCCGACAATCTTTGCCTCAGCCCAGTGGAATTTCCGGTCCTCACCGGCAATGGCGAATCCTTTCACTTCCGGCACATCAAAGGCGTACAGATGCGTTGCCACATGATCAAACGTCACCACCGCTTTATCTCCTTTAATTTCCAAGGATTGGAAACGCGGACTTTCGGTCGCAATATTAAATCCATAGTCTTTCCCCAGAGCATGGCGCACCAGGCGAGCCGCCGCAGTCTGCTTGTTCCGATAATGAATATCCCGCGCTTCTCCCAGATCGATCACCACCGCCTCCCCGGTATGCGGGAGTTTCAGCGTCATGGTCTGCGCCTCGCGCAGTTCAGCCCAGTAGCTTTCGCCGGGTTCCGGCTTCTCATCACTATGGTCCGCCAGCTGAATCCAGTAAAACGGCAGATCATCATTATTCCACCATTCCCGCCACTTATTGATCAGTAGCGGAAAAAGCGAACGATATTCATAAGCACGTCCGATATTGCTTTCACCCTGACACCAGATCACCCCTTTAATCCCATATCCAATGGTCGGATGGAGAACCCCATTATAAATATTTGCAGGTCTTTTCTGCCCGGTACGAACATCCCTCGGTTCAAACCGTTTCTTCCCGGGCTTTCCGTCTGCCACCCACTGTTTGTATTCAATTTTCTGTTTTTCCAGATATTCATCGGAATACAGCGACAGATATTTATTCCATTCCGCCAGATATTCATCCTGTCCGGCTTCCTCAAGTACATGGATTGGAAGCCAGGCTTCCAGATCCGAACCGCCCCAGGCATTATAAATCAGTCCGACCGGAACATTCAATGCGTGGTACAGCTTCCGACCGAAGAGAAATCCGGGCGCAGTAAAGTTCTTCACGGTTTCCGGCGTACACTCGGTCCAGACGGCCTCAATATTAAATTGCGGCTCCTGCGTTCCAACCCTTGGAACTGCCAGCAGACGGATGTTCGGATAGTTCGCCGTCGCAACCTCCATATCATAATCGTTGATCGCATTCATCGACCACGCCATATTCGATTGACCGGAACACATCCAGACCTCTCCAACCAGGATGTTGCTGATTTCTGATTGAAGCCTACCGAATGAATAAATTTTCATGCTTCTGGCCTTGAAACTGGCTTCCAAAGGATCAAGTTCAACTTTCCAATGCCCTTTTTCATCCGCCACAGCCGTTTTCTTCTGCCCGGCAAATTCAACGCTAACCCGCTCTCCCGGATCAGCCATGCCCCAGACCGGATTTTTCTTCTGCTGCTGCAGAATCATATGATCACTGAAAATATTCGGCAGCAACACCTCGGCGCCCGCCGTGGTGCAGGCCAGAACCAACAAAGATATGATTTTAAAGTTTTTCATCATCTACTTTCATTTATTGATTTAATATACGGCCAACGAACGATGATCAGCCCGAAAACAGGACATATAATTTGCCGTACAAAAGGCTAATCCATCTGAACATTTACCCGATAAAACGCATTGCTTGTGCCTTCAGGATCAGTCAGTTCAATGAGCGAACCCGTTCCGGCCACTCCATTGGTCCAAACGAACCAGTTTCCGGAAAGGTTATCCGTTTTCTCTACGCTATAGATTCGATTCAGCGCAGAGCGGAATTTAACACCGACGACGCCTGCAACAACCTCACCTGCAAAGTATTCCTGCATATTATTCGGATCTGTATCCGCAATATACTCCTCAATATTGCTCATCACATCACCATCAGCATTGCCTGTTCGATCTGCCAGACCATGCTCCTCCATCCAGTCCCAGAAAAAGGGTTTTGCCACGCCGGTCGTCAGTCCGGAGATATCCGCCTTCCAGAAGCCGGTTCCGGACAGACAACACCAGAGAATCGTCTCATCGTAGGGATCCGCCTGAAGTTCCCGTATCTTTTCCGGTTGGCCGTGACGCCGGTTGATCTTATGCCAGTTATGTCCTCCATCAACCGTCACATAGGCACCGGGATTTAAATCATTTACATCATCATCTTCACCTGCAATCACAGCAATAACCTGATCATTTGCAGCACAGGCATTCACACCCCGGACATTCGGAAAATCAAAAATAAGGACCCATGTCTCCCCGCCATCACGGCTCACATAGGCCCCTCCGATTGAACCATCTCCTTCACGTCGGCCGCATGCGATATAAAGATCTCCGGTAGTTTTATGAACCATCACATCGTTCACGCACGTTACTCCGGCCGGCACGGTCATGGGGAACCAGTTCGCTGCACCATCGACGGTTTTATACAGTCCGCCAGGCGTTCCGGTATGTGTATAGGCCAAGGCGGCATAAATGATCCGTGAATCGACCGGATCCATGAACAGTTTCCAGACACTGGAACCGGAAGGCAGGCCGCTGTTCGGATTTATCCAGGTCATCCCGCCGTCCATTGATTTATACACCCCGTAAACCTCCATATCCGCGGAACCGTTTCCCCGGTATTTACCGGCTCCTCCATACGGCTGCCAAATGCTGTACGGTATTGTAAAATAGAGGATATCGGAATTTTGATGATCCACCATCAGGGATCTGGAGCGAATGTCGATATCCGGAAACGGGCGGGAAAGAGTTATCCACGTTTCACCGCCATCGGATGAATGGCGCAAATGATTTCTTTTATCCTGCCGGAACTGGAGCGTGTAAATTTTATTGGTGTCATTCGGATCCACAGCAATCGTTGTAATAGAAGTCGGATCATCTTTATCAACACTTTGCCCCGTCAACTGCTTCACCGCAATGGCTCCCGGATAAACCAGATCTCCGTCATGCATATTGCGCCAGAGTCCATGTTCACCGCTACCCCAAAGATAGGTCCCCGGTGTCCCGGTTTGCAAACAGATCGATTCTCCCGGAAGGTTGCTATTTCCCCGACCGACCCAGTTCCCGCTTCCCGGTGAGGTTTCATCATCATCCACCTGAATCCAGGTTGCTCCGTTGTCGGTGGAGCGCATAACCTGCTGTGCAAATGCCGTGTAGACATGACCCAGCTGATTCACCTTTACAAAACGCGGTCCAACCGTAATGGCATCATATAATCGGTGGTCCCGGTCAACATGTGCCATAGTCGTATTCATCCCCAGCGGCTGAACAGCCCGGGAATTCCAATAGTCATCATCCAAACCGTTAATCCAGTATGGCCCCTCACGTGCAGCAGCAAACCAGTTGGTCCCTCCATTTTCAGTCATCCAGATATTCCCCGGAGGAAACGCATAATCATGTTTGAAATTATGAACCAGATACACCCGGTCTTTATGAGTCGGGTCCACGGCAATCTGATGAAACTGGCTGAAGGTGGATGCCGGAAGATTATAATTATTGCTGATATCCGATGCGGTTGTTTCCATCCAGAAAGCCACCGCCCGATAAAACCGGTTGTGATAATCCCATCCAAACCTGGAAATCTGTGTAAAATCAATGGCCAGATCACCCGTTAAATTTTCCCAGTAATCTCCTCCGTCGGCCGTGCGATAAACACCACCCGATGTCACAATCTCGCTCCCGACCGGATCATAGTGCGTGATTTCTACGATATAGAGCAGAAACTCCCCGGCTCCACCGTTGGCTTCCGGATCAAAATACGAATCCATATAGCGCGGCTGATTGTAAGGGAGACCATTCCCCGGAACTTTTGACCAGCTCAGCCCTCCGTCTGAACTTCTATACACTCCATGCTGACAGGAGGCATACACTTTATTGGAATCGCGCGGGTCGACAATGATCCGGCTGAAGCTCGAATCTACCGGAAAAGGAGATGAGACCTGAGTCCAGTTTGTACCGCGATCTTTCGAGTACATAATGAACCCCTCAGACATATAGGTCTTCCACGGCGAGGTATTCGTAATTCCGCTTTTCGTATAATGCGCATCTTTAATGAAGGCACCCCCACCGGCGCCGATATACCAGTTGTTATCGTTGGAAGGATCAACTGCAATAACATTATGCCGTTTATCACTGCCGGGAATCGGCTCGCATAAAAAGGTCCAGGATGCACCACGGTCAGTACTCTGGAACAGCTCGCCCCGGTTGGTTTTCACATTACGCCGAACGGCCAAACCGAAATCAGGATCAGTATAGGAAAAATCCATCGCCACGAAGTAGTCAGGATGATAACCGCAGCCATCAGAATCGCGCATGCTTCTCCAGAACGCGCCTCCGTTCAGCGTCACCTGACTGTTACCCATATCCAACGAATCATACATTGCATTCGGATCGCCGTTATTAATCCAGAACATGTCGATATAACCGGACATCCCCGGACCGAAATGCTGCCACTGCACCAACGGGCTGGACTCTATACGCTTACTTTTAAGATCGGCAAACCAAACCGGGTCAATAGGTGATGTTTCCGGCGTTGCTGCCGAAGTCCCGATTTCAAAATAGATATTATCCACATACAGATAATCACTGAGTGCTGTGCCGCCCTGATCAATACCGATAAACGGCCTTGCCGCATTCACATTCGTATTCAGGAAATCTGAAATCAATCCGGAATATTCAATATGATACTGCCCGGCAGTACGCACTGCCATACTTGCGTCGGTCAGATCTTCCGCCGCCGTACCGTTCCAGGTAAATTTCAGCCTGATATCGCCAACCGCCGTGGAAAGTGTGGAAGGAATATAGACATCAAAAGACAGCGTATAAGTCTGGGTCGGCGAAGTCTGAGTAAAAAAGATCGGGTCTGATGATGATCGCAGTGCTGTCCAGGCATTTGCACCGGTCGACAAACGAATAAATTTTCCCGAAGCATATGTAAACGAAGCGGCCGCCCCGGAATCAGTTGAAGCATCGACTATGATCCCGGAAGCCGTATTGGCGGTCTGAACCACAGTTCCTGTCAACGTCTGATTATTTCCGGAGGTTGCACCCAGCGACGCTCCCTCGAAATCCTCACTCCAGATTATCTGTGCACCACTCGCTGTAAGCAAGGTCAGTAACACTGCCCAATAAATGTAATTCCTCATCTGACGGCCTCCTCTTCGCCGGCCCATAATAGACCGACATTATAACCTGAACAGATTGGAATATTCACTGTCCCGTTTTAACTGGCTAAAAGATAACTTTCTCAGATGATACCGGACCGGCCTCACTCTACAGGGACAACATAATCCGGATTGGGCACCGGCATATTGGCATTCACATCCTTCAGCCATTTTTTAAACTTACGTTTCAGCCGCTCCGCCAGTTCCGGGTTTTCTGCCGCGATATCATTCTTTTCGCTCGGATCCGTTTTGAGATTGTAGAGCTCTACCGAATCATCGTCGTACCAGTTGAGTAATTTATAGTCGCCCTCGATAATGGCACCGCCCAGCCGGTTTTTCGCGTGCCAGGCATAATTCGGATAATGAAAATAAAGTGCATCACGTTCTATCCCGCCCGTACCGGTCAGCAACGGAACCAGACTTTCGCCGTCCAGAATAAGATCCGGATCTTTCGATATGCCGGCCACTTCCATAAAGGTAGGAAAATAATCGAGATGCGATACATATTCTTCGCTGACCGTTCCCGGCCTCACTCTGCCCGGCCATCGAACAATCATTGGAATCCGCAGTCCACCATCATATAGCCAGCTCTTGGTCTTCCGCAGCGGCGGAGCATCAGCAACCCCATAGTTAAATCCGCCATTATCTGAAGTCAGAATAACCAGCGTATTCTCCTGCAGTCCGAGCTCATCCAGTTTTTCCAGTAAACGGCCCAGCACCGCATCGGCCGCCTCCACCATCCCGGCATACACCGGATTACCGACCTTTTCACCCGCCGCCTTCCGTGCCTTATATTTTTCAGTCAGTGCATCCGTAGTTTCCAGCGGGGAATGCACCGTGTAATTCCACATAGCAATCAGGAACGGCTTATCTTTGTTTGCCTCCATATACGCCACCGCTTCATTTGCCAGGCGTTCCGGCAGGTATTCACCTTCCGGTCCGTTTGGAAGGTAAGGGTTTTTATAGGGGGAAAACCATCCGCCGGGAGGTCCGCCGTTTCCATTACCGCCCGCATTATTTTCAAATCCCTGATGATCCGGCTGGGTGCGTTCATCCTCCACCCGGTTGCTGCCGTCGGTTTTCTGGCGCGACAAATGCCATTTCCCGAAAAAGCCGCAGGCATACCCGTTATCCCGCAATACCTCAGCAAAAGTAACCACATCCGGCGGCAGTGCCGTCACTTCCGGCGCACTCAGCAAAACCGGATTTTCCGGGGCAAAATGCTGATTGGAGATATGGTTGGTCAAATGCAGCCGGGCCGGTGCCTGACCACTGATCACTCCGGCCCGCGACGGGGTACAAACCGTGGATGCCGCATACGCATGCCGGAAAAGCATGCCTTCTTCGGCCAACCGGTTCGCATGCGGGGTATCCACCGCCTTGTATCCGTAGCAGTTGAGATCATACAACCCCAAATCATCGATCATCACAAAAACAATATTCGGCGGACGCTGTTCTTCACCCGATACCGCACCGGCCAGTAAAATCACCATCGTCAGCAGCATATTCTTCATTATATCCAACTCCTCATGCATTATTCTGCAGGCAGTTTTCAATATATACTGAAGAAGCGATATTGGCCCTTTGGTTATTTATTGTCCGGCACAAAAGCATCAACCGGGCGAATCATAATATAATTATCCCGCTCGCCATGAGGAGCCCGGTCCACAACACCCACCAGCAGCGCAATAACTTCACCCTTATCATTCAGAACTACTTCCGGACGCTCAATCTGGGCCAGCTGTTCGTCAGCTACCCCGCCGGATTTCCTGATCATCGGAAACGGTTCTGAACGCCGCCATACGGCCTGCGGAGAAAACAGCTTATAGTCGATTCCGTTTTTTGACGTAAAGTAAATCACAGACTTCTGCTCACCGGTCACATTCCCCTGCCAGTCCGTCAGAATCACGTTATACTGATTATTCGCCCACCAAATCGTCGGATCTTCATGTTCAAAACCGTACGGCAGCCGGTTTTCTCCATCGCCGACTTCTGTATAAGGCCCCAGATAGGAATCGGCACGATAGGCCTTCAGCGTACGGATAACCTTGTCGCCGACCTTCATATTATCTTTTCCGACGGCATAAGCACGGCCGTCTTCATGCACCCACAACGCAGCATTGCTGCAGGGCAGCACCACGTGATCAACTACCTCCCACGGACCTGTAATGGAATCCGCCAGCGCAAAGCCCGTTGTTTTTGCCGGACCGCGGCTTCCCGACATCGCCAGAAAATGCAAAAGAAATTTATCGCCGACTTTCATAATTTTGGGGTTATGCAATCCACGTTTCCCCCACGCATAGGGGAAACCGGGACCATCCATAACAGTTTCGCGGAACTCATACGGACCGAAAAGTGATTTAGATGTTGCGCGAATGATGTGGCTCCGTCCCCAGTGCGTTCCCTTTTTCCAACGCGAACAGAACATATGCCAGGTATCACCTACCTTGATCACACTCGGGCACCACACCCCATAGCCCTCCATCTTAAAGATGGCTGATTCTGGAACAGGTAATAAAGCATCTCTCAGCGGATTCGATGTGAGATACGAAGCTTCGTACGCATTTTCCTTCCTGCCGATCACATCCTTAACCAGCAGTACCGCCTCCGGCAGCTGCGGACCGTCGGAAACCTCGCCGACACGAAATGTATATTGGCCCGGCGCAGTCAGATTCCGGTTATTTCCCCACATAATCTGAAGAAGCTGCGGATAAACCGGAACGCGAAATTCTGTTGTCGTCCCGGCTTTGCAGTACACGTCCTTCACCTGACGAAGCGGGTTGATTTCATGTTCCGGCGAAAAATCGTACCCCTCTTTCGAGATGTAGATGCCTAACTTTACGGTCTGCGCCTCAGCACCGTCGTTCAATAGCGTAATATTTAAATCCGTAGTTCCATCGCGCGCAATCTCCGGTTTTTCCAGAAAAAGTCCGGTTATCCGGATGCCTGCAGCGGCCTGATATCCCAGACAGCTTAAAATCCCCGCCACAGCCATCCATTTACTCAAACTCACTTTACCCATTATTAACCCCGTCCGAGTTCCGTTTTTTCCGGAGTTTTTCCCGGTTTATTCTGATTATTCCGAAGACCGTTTCGAGTAGCCGACAACGAGTTCGCCGCGTTTGGTCTGACCGATAAGTTTACCCACAAAATTTTTCTCGGTAAGACCGTTTTTCCCGCTGAAAACAAGCACCAGACCATCCTCATGCGGTTCCGTTTTCAAAACTTCAGCCCCGCCGCCGAAATTAACGGTTTCCGACCCGCCGTACCGAAGAGACTCCACATCCAGATCGTTCCGGGCATTGAAGCCCTCTTCAGAATGAATCAGTACACGAATCTCCTTCGTATCAGCAGTCACCTTTTCTTTGTTCAGCATGGTCAGACGCTTATAAACTGTCAGCGGAATAATCAGATGCTTTGAGCTATGGCGGTCATTCCCGTAATCATCGGCCTTCGGCACATCAATTGCGGCCAACTGGAGATGCGTGGCCCGCCCGAATTCATCCTGAATCACATTCGGCCGTTCCACTTTATACCAGAAGGTACGGGTTCCGTCTTCATAGACGGTACAGCTCGGCGTATAGGCCAGACCGTCTTCATATTTCCAGTGAATTCCATCCGGCGAACGCAGATAAATCGCCCGGTAATCCAGAAAAGCATTAATCATCATATGATACTGCACTCCGTCATACCACATAGTCGGATCTTCATAATTTGAATAACGGTATTTCTCAGGAATCGTCTCATTCTCCTGTGTAATTCCGCTTACCACCTCATAAGGTCCCAGAATTCCCTGTGTACTACGAATCATCGCCCCGGCTTTAGTGACAAAAAGAAAAGAGCCGTCAACACACTGCACACCGGAAAGATTCCGTTCCAGCCGGTAGGCATTCTTATAGTTGTCGGGAACATTCACCTTCATTTCCCCCAGCCTATTCCAGGGTCCCTCCGGAGAATCCGCAGTAAAGATGGTCGCCTTCCAATCCACAAGCGAATACATCGCATAGGTACCGTCGTTCAGCGGAATAATATTGGCGTTATGACCCAGCCCTTTTTTATAGTCATACGCCAGATCCCGAACCACCTCATACGGCCCTGTCGGATGTTCAGCCACCGCATAGGCCACCGTAGACTCCGGCCAGGCCCAGTGCCCTTTCCGATGCCCTTCCGGCCAGCGCACAATATTCAAATGATAGATCCCATTCTCCTTAACCGCTTTTCCGCCCCAGTAGCTCCAGAACGAATCCTCGATCCCGTTATCCGGGTCACGCGGACGAACCGGATCGGCACCCCATACATCATTACGCAGCCGCTTATGGATCGGCATCGGCTGAATCAGATCACTGAACGAAGCCCCGCGAACCGCCTTCACCCGTGCGGCAGAAGATGCGGACAACGGCCCTTCATTTCCGCTGTGATCCACCGCCTTCACTGCATAGCGGTTTTCAACGCCTTTCACCGGCAGCATATCTTCAAAACGCTCTCCTCCAACATGCGGCGCAATACATTGCATTCCATCGCCGGTATCACGATAAACGCGATAAAAAGCAACATCACGATCGTTTGTTTTCCAATACAGATTCACCACCCACTCTTCACCAAAGGCCTTAAGATCAAAGGGAGCGCCGGGGGGTACTGAATCTGTTTTCCGAACGCGGCAGACCTCCGAAACGGCATCCCCGTATTTCAGCGTGTAAAAGTAGGTCCGCCCATTGATAATCGAAGCATCCGTCCAGCGAGGAACCGCAATCCCTTCAGCCACCTTAACATAGCCGCTACGTTCATTTTCACTGCGGTAAATATCGACCTCAGTGGCCGAATCCCAGGTTAGTTCAATCCCGTCGGAAACCGCATTGGCCGCCAGGTGAACAGGGTCTGATTCCAGGAGCTTCAGATCCACCCAATGGACATAAACAATAATTCCGTGTGTCGATTCCAACGTGAATTTAATCCGGGGCATACCCCGCCCGACATCCGCCTGGCTCACGGTATAATATCCTTCATAGATTTCAGGTTCACTCGGCCCGTTCGGCACCTTTACGCGGTCGGCCACAACCCGTTCGTTATCCCGAATTTCAGAGCCAGCGTAACCCGGCCGTCGCAGGGATATTCCGTGTTCGAAGAAAACCGCCAGTGCAGCACATCCCCTTTATTCAGCGACTTGACCGCAGTATGATCCAGTACCCGGCTTTCAAAAGTGGCCGATGAAAGACCGCTGATCATCATCGAGCGTTCCGCAAAACCGGCCTTTCCTCCGCCCTTCACACTTTCAACGACCCAGTCGGGCGACGGCTCCGGCCGCCGCCAGTTTGCGCGAAAGGCCTCGAAATCACCATCCATCATACTTGCACAGGGAATATTACTTCCAACAATCGGAACATCTGCCACAGCACAGAGTCCCGAAACCAACAGCATCGCCGTACTGATTTTTTTCATCACCACACTCCAGCAAATTGTTCGCGTTAAAAACAAATCAGGTCATCACAGTTCACGGATCCGGATGTTCCGATACCAGACTTCACCACCATGGTCCTGAAACCAGATTTTCCCCTTCATTTTTCCAAACGTTTCAGGATTTTTAAATTTGCTCTTAGCAAAGGCTTCTTTCCATTCCGGACTATCGACTTCCACATCCACCACTTTCACACCGTTAAGCCAGTGCTGCAAACGGTTTCCTTTGGCCACAATTTTTCCGGTATTCCATTCCCCGGCAGGCTTATAGCAGCTGTCATCGGAACGGCCGAAAAGGTCATAAAGTGCCGCCGCCCGGGAGACCGGCCATTGACCGCGCACATGTTTTTCATCATCCAGAATCTGATATTCCGGGCTTTGGCCTTTCGCCCGGTAATAGACCCCGCTGTTACCTCCTTCGGAGATTTTCCATTCGAACTGCAGTTCAAAATCCAGAAAAGATTCCCGGGAAGACAGCGACCCACCCTTTACACCGGCCGGAAGATGAACCGAACCGTCCGCTTCCATCACCCATCCAGCTGACGGATTTTTCTGCCACCACTGATCGAGATTCCCGCCCTCCAAAAGATTCCTCCACTCTCCTCCGGCCAATACTCCTCCGACCAGAAAAAGGGTGGAAATCATTATACGTTTCTTCATCACAAACTCCTACTTCTTCTTATTCATTCCCCGAACCAATTCGTCATACTCAGGAATCCGCTCCGGCCGGCACCGGTCAAAAAAGTCACCGTTGCCAGACATCCTTGGATCACCCTGTTCAGTCAGGGCCTCAAAAAGTTCCTTTTTCATCCTGCTCTTCAGCTCCGCATACTCCGGATTTTCAGCCAGATTCTGCATGCATTCCGGATCGCTTTTAACATGGTAAAGTTCTTCCCGCGGACGCTTACCGAAACACAGCTCCCACGCCTCGGATCCTTTATATTTATACATGATTTCCGACTTGGTCGGGCTCCAGTCCGTATCCCGGAAACCCGCCTCTTCCGTACCGCACGGCCAGCGGTCCGGCTCGAAATTATGCATATACACAAAGTCACCCCGGTGCAGACTGCGAACCGGATAACCCCACCCGTTCGGGCGGCACATATCGTTGCGCTCCCGGCCAGTCAGCACACTATCGCGCCTCTCTACTTTATCGGCAAAGAAATCAGACAGGCTCCGCCCTTCAACCGGCTGCATCCCGCAGTGTTCCATATCAATTCCGGCAGCTTCCAGACAGGTCGGGGCAAGATCGATCAAACTGGCGAACTCCCGGCAGGTTCTTCCGGGATTTTTAATATGCCCGGGCCACTTTACAACGAAAGGAATGCGCGTAGCAAATTCGTGTGGATGCCCTTTATAGCGAGGAAAAGGCATGGCATTATCCGACGTAGCGATGATCAGCGTATTCTCTAATTCACCCGATTGTTCTAACGTTTGTAAAATTTTACCAAGATGCCGATCGAAATATTCCACTTCAACCGCATAGTCGAGAATATCATGCCGCACCGCCTCGGTATCCGGCCAGAACGCCGGAAGAAACTCCAGCGATGACAGACTTTTCCCCGCCTTTACTCCCGATTTATATTCATATCCCCGGTGCGGCTCCTTGGCGCCGTACCAGAAAAAGAAAGGCTGACCGTCCGGCCTTTCAGCCATAAAAGCCTCAAAGTTGGCAGAATAGTCATACGGAGAAACTTTCAGAGACGTTGGTTCAATACGATGCTGATTATATTCCTTTCCGGTAAGGTTCCGGCCCTTCGGATGAACCCCCGGATTCCACCCCTTTCCGGTGAAACCGGTAAAATAGCCGTTCTCTGTCAGCACCTCGACAAAGCTTATAAATTTATCCGGCCACACCGGCTTATGATTCGCCGCACCTTCAAGCTGCCATGGATTTCTGCCCGTCAGCATCACTGCACGCGATGGAGCGCACTTACTGCTAGGCGTATACATCCGCGTAAATTTAAGCCCTTCTTCTGCAATCGAATCAAAGTGCGGTGTCGAAACAAACTGATGTCCGTAACAGCTCGCATGCGACATATCATCGGCACACACAAACAAAATGTTGGGGCGTCCTGCAAATGCTGAACAGCAAAACAAACCCATGTATAAAATAAAAAGAAGCGGTTTCATTATTCCCCTTGTAAGAAGTCCGAGCTGCAGAAAATAAAAGACCGCAAGTCTGAATTTCTGTCTGAACATACGACCCTCTACCTTCCGTCAGTTCTTACATATTATAGTACTGTTCCCAACCTTTACGCGGCGTATCTTCAAGAAGACTGTTAGCGAGGTCACTGTTTTTAAACCGCTTGGTTTCGCGATCAAACTCCAGTGTTTCGCCTTCATTTCCGATCCGCTGTGCAATGGATCCGAGAATCAGGAACTGTGAAAGCGGTCCCCCGATAGAGAAGGGCGAACGAGCCTTTTCTGCTCCTTTGCAGGCCAGCAGGAAGTTGGCGTAGTGATCGGAGTTCCGTCCGAAATCCTTCGGCAGTTTCCCGGCTTTCAGCAGTTCCCGGTACCGATCGTAAGGAATCACCTGCAATGGATTGCCGTGGTGTTTGCCATAAAACACCAGATCATCGCTAAAGATAAACTTGCCGGGATCTTTATGGAAATTGTGCTCACGTCCTTCAAACTCTTCCGGAATCGGCGGCAGGTTTTTCCAGCCGTCATAATAATCCACCGTCACGGCCGGAAGGCCGTTTCGTTCCGGAAATTTAAAACCGAGCGTGGATGCTTCACAAAAAATAAGATCATGTTTCCCCTGCAGCTTTTTCACTTCGATCGATTCCGGCAGACCGAATTCCAGGAAATGATGCATCGTATCGAAAATATGCGCACCCCAGTCGCCGAAAGCACCGGTGCCATACTGCTGCCATCCACGCCACTTGTTTCGCGCGTAGAGTGTACTGTAGGGATGAACCGGTGTCGTCCCCAGCCAGACATCCCAGTTGATGTGCTCGGGCATCGGATCCCCTGCAGGCCAGCCGGTAATCGCTTTGCTCTTGTCGTAGTGATGCGGATACCAGGCAAAACCATTGTTGATGAAGGCATCCACATGACGGACGTTTTTAATAATTCCGGCCTCTTTCCAGGCCTTGAACTGAAAATAGTTATCACCCGAAAATCCCTGATTGCCCATCTGATTGACAACACCGTATTTATCGGCAGCTTTGATCATCAGGTCAATTTCCTGAAAAGTGCGTGCCAGCGGCTTTTCGGTGTAGACATGTTTGCCCAGCGCCATCGCCGCCATCGTGACCGGGAAATGCGAGTGGTCCGGAACCATCACCATCACCGCATCGAATTCATTGGCCTTTTCATCAAACAGCTTGCGCCAGTCATCATAAAGATACGCTTTGGGAAAGCGGGCCTTGGCTTCATCGACATATTTTGACTTGAGATCCACATCACACATGGCCACAACATTCATCAGCCCTGAACGCTCGAAATTACTCAGCAGCCGATTGCCGCGCCCGCCTACGCCGATCCAGGCGATATTCACCTTTTCGTTTGCGCCTAAAACTTTACCGGGAATAAGAGAAACCGCGGTTGCAGCTCCTCCCGCAAACAACCCCGTACGTCTTGAAAACTTCATCATAATCTCCTTTTAAAACAAGCACACTGAACGAACGATATAGAACGGAAACATTGTACACGGAACAAACCTATCCAATAGGTTTATGCCGCCTGCATCTCAGGCGGATTTTCCAACGCCCGGCAGTCAAAAGGCCCGGTATCCACCGGGCCTCAAACTGCACTCATTTTCTGTGCGGATTCACATCATAAAACGACGGCGGATTAAAATAATACCTCCCCCGAAAGCTGCGACCAATCCAAGCGTGGCCGGCTCCGGGACCACTTCCAGCCGGATGTTATCCATATACAGATAATCAAAGTTTTCCTGCACCAGCTTTCCGCCGTCCTGATCAATACCGATGAACGGCCGCGCTTCATTCACATCCGTGTTGATGAAGTCGGAAATCTGCCCGGTATAAACAATGTGATACTGACCGGCATCCGCCACCGTCTGACTCGCGTCTGTCGCGCCGTTTCCACCCGCTCCGTTCAGCTTAAAGCGCGGCTGAAAGTCGCCGACGGCTTTATCGAGCGTAACCGGGATATAGATATCGAAAGACATCGTATAAGTGGCATCCGCTGAAACCTGCGCAAAACTGATTGGATTGAGCGCGGAACGAACTGAAGCAAAATCATTCGAGCTGGCTGAAAGACGGATAAAGTTTCCGGATGCGAGTGTGAAGGCCGCTGCGGCAGTCGGATCAGTTGTGGAATCCACCACAATGCTTGATGCCGTATTGGCTGTCTGAAGTGTAGTTCCGGCAAGAGTCTGATTGTTCCCGGAGGTCGCACCAAGTACGGCTCCTTCGAAATCCTCAGACCAGACCACATCCGCTGTGACCTGCATAAACAGGCCGGTTGCAATTAGACCGGCAGTCAGTATTGTTTTTCTCATTTTCTTCCTTTCTTTTTTGGGGTCATCAAATCTCCCCGCCCGAAGGCGGGGAGGCTCCTGAGAGCGAGATGAAAAAGTTCTGCATCCGAAAGTGCAGGAGAATTGTCCTAAAGCTCGTTAACTTTCAGCTCGATGAATTTGGCATCAAGGTCCATCGGGATAAAATTGGTAACGGCTTTATAATAATAATTGATATTTTCTTCCCCGAGCACCTCAGCTGCTGCATCAGGTCCCCAGTTTCCAGGAATCGTCAGATTACCGGATGTTTCCAGTGAATATTCAATGCCCGGTTCGGGATCGCGCAGCTCAACACTGACCACAAGGAATCCATTGGTTCCATTGCGGTTGACCGGGATATACTGAGGGAGCGCCCCGCCATCGCTGAAGACACCTTCCGCAGTCGGGTCACCGCCGAACGCATACTCTTTGATATTGGAGACTCCGTCACCGTCGCTGTCTTCATTCAGATTGGTCACACCGCCGTACTGTTTCATCCAGTAATCCGTAGACGGGGTTTCCCCCTCAACGGTAACTTTAAACTGGCTCAGCCCCAGATAGGCGATTTTATTACCGAACCATCCCATTGCAGTGATATTGGTCAGGACGGAGTTGTCAGCCAGAGCAGATCCCGGCGCCATAAGTACATTGGGCTGAGGATTCAGTTCATTCCACGTCTCGGCCATAATATCGGCAACAGTGTAATCACCGAACCCGGTCTTAATACCCTGCAGTTTTATGCCTCCATCACCAACATACCATTGATCTCCGTTGCGGATGGCCGGATATACGTAAGCCGCACCGACTCCATCAGAGTAGGACCGGACTGCCAGATACATGGATGCATCGTCACTGGTTGCATCAATATTTTCCGGAATGGTGCCGTCCCAGTCCATATCATCGATTTCGATGTAGGCCAGTTGCTGTGGTGAATTTGCATCCCAGCCGGCGCCCGCAACCAAACGCTGTCCGGCACTCGCACTGTTTTCAATCTGGTAGCTGCGGAAGGAGTTTGTCTCCGGAAGCTGAGTGAGTCCATACAGCGTATATCCATTGTACGTTACCCCACCGCTGACTTCTCCGTTTGCGATCATTGGAGAGGAGCCTGTGCGGTCCAGATAGACCAGCGTACCGTTTGTCGCAATCCCCGCCTGACTCAGGTAGAACGTATTTGACGTAGAATCAATCCAGTCATTCCGTGTCCCATCCATATCGATTATCGTGAAAGAAGCAACTGCAGCTCCGGGAACTTCATCGGACTCGGCACTGCCGGTAGTATAGTTTGCGCGAACCGTGTACCAGTTGGTCTGTCCGTTATAACGCGGCGTATCGACATATTCGGGATCCGTCAGGCCGCTAATCAGCTCAATCCGATCACCGTTCGGCTCCTCGGCCATGAAGACATCATAACTCATGGTTTCCAGCGTCGGTTCCCAGGAAAGCGTAACCGTACGGTCTGAACCGACAGCAACAATGCCGCTCGGCGCAATCGGTGCAGACACATTGTTGGTAGAATGGGTTACAGTGAGAGCACTGAGCTCAACATCAATACGTTCCCGCAAACCGTCCCAGCCGTTAATCTGAGCCTTATAATAATGACCCATGGTAAAATGAACCAGCGGGCTGTTATACAGGGAATTCTTTGTTTTCAGTACAGAGGTTACCGTATTCAGTCCGTTGGAATGGCTGACCCCGGTGGTCAGATTGGAAAGAGATGCTGTCGCCTGATAGGTTCCGAACTCGGTTGTCTTACGGATCTTCCAATGATAACGAATCAGATCGGATTCAAAGTCGCTCTCAAAATCCCACCCCGCCTCCGTTCCGGGAAGCATCGCATCCAGCCGGCTTTCATCCGTATCATTGGCGGTGTCAGCAAACATCGCCACAATCCGACCGTCAGCACGAACTTTTACCGTCATCAATGCCATAGCATCATTGGTGGTCAGATTCAGAGTATTTGTCGTATCCGACGTAATGCCAAACGCGAAAACATCCTGATTATAAATAATTCCGGCACCGTCCTGGGACATCGTCAGTTTAAAGTCCACATAACCTTCCCAGGCATCTGCGGCATCATTAAAAGTCGCATCCGACCAGAAAACCGCATTACCGGTGTTGGTACTGTGATTACCGGCAGAGAGCGTATCCGCTTCACCGGTTGTTCCTGAATTGATCACACTGAAGGCATTCGGCGCACTCCCGGCAGTCTGCACCCAGTTGCTCTGTCCGGCCAGATCTCCATCCGTATATCCATCCGCAGCAGTAAACCCGGTATCAATAAAATCGTCTGTCACAACATTCACCGGCGGAACATAAGGAATGATCTCAAAATGAATGTTGTCCATATACATCATGTTTTCTACGGCCACACCGTCCTGATCAATGCCGATGAAAGGACGAATGGTGTCTGCCGGAGGGTTCCCGTTGATGATGTCGGCGCAAGAGCCTGTATATTCAATATGGAATTGCCCGGGCCCGGTTTGAACCATCGTTTCCAGCGTCACTCCGTTGCCGGCAGTCCCCGAAGCTTCCAGACGCGGATTGAGATCGCCTACCGCTTTTGAGAGGGCTGTTGGAATATAAATGTCAAATGAAAATTTGTATGAATCAGCCGCATTCGCCGAAAAGCCACTGATGGTGGAAGATGACCGCACTGAACAGTATTTGTTTTCTCCGACCGACAGCAGAATACAATTGGTCCCTCCATCAGCTGTGGAAAGTGTGAATTCCGGTGGTGCACTGGTTACCACGCAGGATGCGGCATTGGCCGTTTGAACAACGGTATTATACAGAGTCGCATTGTTTCCCGATGTCGCACCATTTGTAGTGCTTTCAAAATCCTCCTGCCAGATCACCTGAGCGGAAGACGTAAGCGCTGAAACCAGAACAGCACCTATGTATACTGAACTCCATTTTTTCATCTCTGTTTCTCCTCGATGTTCTTTTTACCGCCGCACGCTGCCCAAAGAGATGGGCACAGACCATGCGAGACAGTTAACATAAGGAGATATATCAAAACCTGAAATTACGCATATCTATCCAAAAGATAGACTAAAGAATAGGTTGCCTCAATTCCGGCTTTTCAATCAGAAAAAACGCCCGATCTTAATTAATCCAGATGAAGAATGCCCTGTTTAAAGGCATGCACTACCGCCTGGGTCCGGTCAGCTGCTTTAAGCTTTTCACGAAGATTGATAATGTGCAGCTTCACCGTCGGCAATGAAATACCCAGCCGATTCACAATCTCCTTATTACTGCAGCCTTCAGCAAGCAATTGAAGCACTTCCATTTCGCGCGGCGTCAGATCATCCTTTTCTTTACGACCTTCCAGTTTCGCTGCAATAGCCGCCGGGAAATAGGTCCCTCCCTTGGCCACTTCCTGGACGGCTTCAATGACCTCTTCCACTTCACCGGCTTTTTTTGTGAGATAGCCGCGTACTCCGGCCTTATACGCTTTGAAAATATCCTCTTCCGAATCAAATACCGAGAGCAGCACCACTTTGATATATGGGAACTCGGCCAAAATCTTCCGGGTGGTTTCAATACCGTCATCCCCGGGCATCTGATAATCCATCGTAATCACATCGGGCTTCAGACTCCTCACCAGCTCAATCGCTTCGGCTCCGTTGGCGGCCTGACCCACCGGTTCCAGTCCCGGTTCAATGTTGAAGGTCTCGGTCAAACCCAGCCGCAGCAGTGCATTATCATCCACCACAAGAATTCTGGTATTCTCTTCCATGCTTACACAGGCTCCCATTCCGCCGTTGATGAAATACGTATCTTCACACATGTACCTTCTCCGGGTCGACTTTCAATTTCCAGCGTTCCTTTCAACTGATTCACCCGTTCCCGCATACCGAGGAGACCGAAGTGTCCAGCTTTAGAAGCAGATGCTGGATCAAACCCGGAGCCATCGTCCATTATCCTTATGATCAGCCCGCCATTACGATAATCCAGAATCAGATCAATTTTATCCGGCTCCGCATGCTTCGAGGCATTGGCCACCGCCTCTTTAATGATCAGCAGCAGATTACGCTCCGTCGCCTGGTTCAGTTTTCTGACCTCTCCCTCCACCTTCAGTTCAAACGACGCCCCGCAGGCGCGGACCATGGGTTCCAGCGTCTCCCGTAATGCCGGTATAAAATCAAGCCGCTCCAGAATGCCCCCACGCAGATCCATAATCGATGTGCGCGATTCCTGACTGCAATGGGCCAGCATCCCCTGCACCACCTCAATAGCATGGCGGTTTCGGTCGGAATCGGAAATGACCTCCTTGGCTTCCTTCTCGAGATGTGCTTTCACCGCCTTGTTTTCCGAACCGATCCGGTCCATCAGAGAACGAATGGAGGAGAGCCTTTTTTCCCGGTTCAACTCCAGCACACGTTGCGCTCCCCGCAGCTGAATCGCCATACCGGCCAGACCCTGCTCCAGATTATCATGCAGCTCCCGGGCAATGCGCTGCCGTTCCTCCGAAATACTTTCCCGCGCCACCTGATCCGCAATAACCCCCGTCTGTTTGCGCACAGTTCGCCGCAATGCAGCCACCCAGATCAGAATCAGTGTAATCAGACCGCTGCTGATCCCCAGCACCCAAAGCAGCCTGCCTGCGGTCCACCAGGGCGCCGGAACAAGCACCGTGACATCTGATGCCCAGCGCAACTGAATCCAGAACCAGTCCACATACAGCCGCCAGCGCCGTTCTTCACTGCGTGTCAGATTACAGATGCCCTCCAGGCGAATAATCGCTCCCGGTTTCAGATCTTCACTCAGACCGGCATAATGCGGGATCTTCGCTTCAAAAAGATAGGAGCCCTGACGACAGAGCAGAATTTTTTCCTTGTACCCGGTCGTCAGGCCAAACGATTCCGTAATATCCACCAGCTCGGCATCCAGCTGCACCAGCTCATAATTCAGCGACGCTTCCGGAAAATTGTCCCACCGGGCTCTCAGTTCATCATTCAGAATCAGCGGAACCGGCTCCGGTAAAATCCCGGTCCGCTCAACCACCCGCACTTCACGGGCGGCAAAATCAGGACTGATCGGCTTCGGGAGAACCACCCCCTCAACTTCGACGCGGTCACCGGCTTCAACGGCTGGTTCGCCGCGCAGCTTCACCTTGATACAAGCCTTTTCCCCTCGCAGATAAAGGTGAGTATCAGCAACATACGTCACAATACCTTTGGTACCGGTCGATAAACGGTGATGCGCACTGCCACTGCGCAATAACTCATGAATTTCCTTAATTTCAACCCCTGTACCGGGCCGGTAATTATCCACCAGTTCAAATTCATCCGGGGAACTCACAAAAAAAGTGCGCCCCACCACCTGCCGGTTCATGTTGAACTTTGTACCGGCTACTGCTCTGAATTTCACTCGGCTGAACATCAGGTCATCCACCTGCTTTTCCGCTGTTTCCGTCCAGGGCAGCTGAACATCCACCGGAACACTGTTCACAATGAGCCCCAGCGTCAGACTGGCTCCCGAATTGCCGTCCAGCTGAACCGATTTGGAAATAATCCGGCCCGCCAACCACACCCAGTCACAGTCAATCTGGCTGGAATAGAGCTCAAACGTGTAAAAAGGGCGCGCCTCGGGCAGCGGTTTATTTCCAAGCCGCTCGATACGGTCCGCAAAAATCGACGTAGAGAAAAAACCTTCATTGGTTTTACCTTCCACCCGAACAATGTCTCCCGGAACAAAACGGCTTAACGCACCGGCTTCCCGCGGTTTCTGGGCATAAATTCCATGTTTCCCATCATTCAGAAAAAAACCGCTTCCCGTGGGATGAATCCACATCACCTGGGCTACAACCCGGACCGGAAGTTCCTGCGCAGCCCGCTCTGGCGGCAGGGAACGCAACACGGTAAGATTGGTATAGACCAGCTCTGCACGAACAGTCGTAATGCAGCTCAACAGCAACAGAAAGCATTTAAATACAGTTACGAATCGGCGCATGCGTAGAATTATAGCCTAAACAGATGGATATTCCAAGAACAGGAAGCTATTCCCCATTGTTCATCCAGATCAGGTCATCCCGGTATTCACTTTCAAAATACGGCTGATATTTATAATCAAGCCCCGGCGTTTTCGGATTCCGGAAACGATAGTTCAGATTGAAATACTTCAGATCCTTCAAATGATCGAGATAATGCTCCAGTAACAACTCAATATGCCACGTTCTCGCCGTTTCGTCGTGATCGTACCATCCCTCGAACCGCCCCCAGCCGGATTGCTCAATCCATTCCTCCGCCTTCAACGCTTCACGCACATGCAGCAAAGCCTGATAGGCATCCAGCTGGGCCTTATGCCACTCCTTATTAAGATAATGTTCAAGCGATGCCGTAAAATCAACGGCCATCCCCGTCAGATGGCGCATTTTCAGCGTGGGATACACCAGATCCGCTTCATAGAAATCCAGCACATTACCGCTCAGGAAACGCCGGCAGTCATAAGCCCGTTCCAGTGCAACCTCCCAACGGCCTTCCGATGAACTAAAAAGATCCGGTCTCATCAGTTTCCGGTCCACCTCGTTCTGATAGGCGGCGTTGAGCATCTGCTCCACATAGTAGAAAAAATATTCATCCCCGGAGTTTTTCCGATCCTCCGAAAAGACGAATTGGCTCTCAAAAAAATCGCGATACGAATCAGCAACCGCAGAAACCTTTGCTCCCAGCACACGCTCCGCATACCAGTCAAAATACCAGTCGCCGTTTTCACAGGACTTAAAATCCTCAAACCGATTCATGTAATTCACCATCTGGCGAATGCCGAATATCTTCTCCTTGAAATTCCCCACATTCAGCACAATCGCATTGGTCATTCCATATTCAACCGCACGGCCCATTTCACGTTGGAATGTATCCGGATGAATCGCATTAATACGCATATGCGTTTTTCGGTTGTGATACGAAACATGCTGATAGATTCCCATCTTCAGATCGCACTTTCCCGCCAGTTTCCAGTTCCAGTCGCCCATCACACCGTGCCCTGAATCGGAAAACAGCAGTATCGTATCCTCAGGATATTCCAGCAAACCGGAACTGTACAGCCGGCTCAACTCGCCCCACAGATAGCCGCAGATCACCGGATGCTCTTCGCCGGTAAGCTCCTTCAGCAGTTCATACTGCGTGCGGATCACATCATTCACCACCCGGGCTTTCTCTTCCATCGAACTCTCGCGTGACATCGTCGGATCATCATCCCAGAACGCACGATCCAGCAGTCCGCGGAAATTCAGCGTCCATATGACTTTTTTCCCCTTCTGCCGCTTAATCGCATCTGACCAGAAATCAATAAAATGCTCCCGGTGCGTCGACCACGAATAAGGAATATTCTTCGGCCAATATAACGGCACACTGCCCAGCGGTTCCGCATGGTGCTGGTTGATATAAAGACCCATATCCGAAGCAAGTACCAGATGCGGCTCATCCGGCAGAAGCAGTGTCGATGGAATCACTCCGGTCATTTTCAGACGAAGCATGGTTTCAAAAAGTTTTTCCATGAACTCCATGTTCATCCCATACGACTGCTTCTCCATACGAAAACCGATAATCAGGTCTTCGTCATTCACAAACATCGCACGATGTTTAAAGGTATACGGCTTCGACTCCGTCACCCCGTTCGGAACATCCAGAGATCGAACCCGCTCCGGGACAATCCCCGTAAAATAAATGCACGGATCAATCCCCAGCACCTCTTCCGAAAACGAATAAATTCCGTGAATCAGACCCAGCTCATCCGACCCCGTAATAACAACACCCGAATCCGACACCTCAATGCGGTGCCGGTCAGATACCTTCCAGTTCTCGGAAATCCGGAATGTAAAACGGGCCGCAGCCACTCCCCGAGCCGGGAACCCGAATTTCCGCTGCAGATCTTTTTCAAATGCCTTTACCGCATAAACCACAGCCTCCGAGCCGGACTCATCGCGAAGCTCCACATTCGCAGTAAGCGTCAGCCCGAAAACCTGCGATGCCGCAAGCATTCCAAGAACCGGAAGAATCTTTTTCATCGGACGTTTCTCTGATTTTCGTAAAGTTCCTTCTGGTGTTTCTTATGGTCCGGATAATCCCAGAACTGATAGCGAATATTATCCTTATTCCATTCATCCCAGTCCTGCTGAAGCTGGTTCACCATCTCAGCCTGCTCCGGAGAATGATACAGATCGTTCTGTTCGCCGGCATCCTTCCCCAGGTTAAAGAATTCTTTCACATCATTCGTCCAGTCGGCCTTCACCAGCTTTCTGCCGTCTTTATGAATAATGGCCCAGGCGGCTCCGTCACGGCGGCGAAAATAAATATTTTCATGCGGCGCATCCGTTTGTTCTCCTGTCATAAACGGAAATAGATTTTCTCCCTCCATATTCCCTTTTTCCACACCCGCCAGTGCCGCAATAGTCGGAGCAATATCAATTGAGATCACCGGCCAGGTAAACGTAGAACCGGCCGGAAGTTTGCCGGGCCAGTACGCCACAAACGGTACATGTATACCACCTTCATAAACCGCACCTTTGCCATCGCGGAACGGACCGTTGTCTGTCACCCGTCCCGGTTGCGGACCGCCATTATCACTCAGGAAAAAGACCAGTGTATTCTTCTGCAGCCCCTGCGATTCCAGCGCATGCAGAACCCGCCCGATCCCCTTGTCCATTTCAGTCACCATCGCCGCATAAATCTGCCGCTGTTTGTTTTCAATATGGGAAAACTTTGCAACCGCTTCTTTCGGGCCTGCCATGGTGCATGCGGTGCATTGTAGGCTAGATACAGAAAAAACGGATCATCCTTGCTCTGCTCAATAAACTTCAGGGCCTGCTCCGTCAGCTGATCCGTCAGATAGCCTTCCACATTGGCGAATTTTTTATTATCAATCAGCGGCAGTTTATAGCTGTCCGCCAGATCAAGGGAATTCACCTCAAAATAATCATGTCCACCGCCCGGAATGCCGAAAAAGAAATCAAAACCGCGATTCAACGGATGCTGCACCTTACTCATCCCCAGGTGCCATTTGCCCACCAAACCAGTTTTATATCCCGCCTTTTTAAGCCGCGTGGCAATCGTGGTCTCCGAAGCCGGCAATCCCGATTTTTCATCCAGCGGCGCATAAGCCGGATTCGTCTCGAAACCGAAACGCTGCTGATAACGCCCCGTCATCAATCCCGCCCGCGTCGGCGCACAGAATGAATGGCTGGCATAGCCGTTTTCAAAACGAACCCCTTCACTCGCCAGCCGGTCGATATTCGGCGTCCGGAAATCCGTACAGCCGTTAAAACTAACATCCGCAAACCCCAGATCATCCGCCAGAATCAGAACAATATTGGGTTTCTCAGCCGCAAAACATGAAGCCGCAGCCAATCCCAGCAATACAGCTGTTTTTCTCATCATTTTCTCCATTCGTGTCCTATCTTTCCACATTAATACGCGCCTCTATTTTTTGACCGCTACCCGCAGTACAGCAGAACCGACCGCACCATCGTCTCCATCCGGAAAACTCACTTTCACGGAATTAATGGATTTCAACATCGTCGGATCCACATAAACCAGTTTGGTCGACGCATATTCCTTATCCGTATACCGCCCGGCCGAATCCTCCAGCGGAACCGCAAGCGCGCGACCGTTCAGCTCAATAACCGGCTCCACGCTTTTTTCCGGCGAACGGGTTACTGCCACCCGCAATTGGGCATAATCGATTTCCCCAAGGTCCGGAATTATAATTTTAAACGTCGCGTCCGAAACCGGAACCGTCACTTTGTCCCCATAACAGACCACTTCATTCACCGCCCGCGTCGGTTTAATCGCTTCACCGTAATCCGCAACCAGCATCACCGATTCCCGGCCCGCAATTTCCAGCACATCAGGGGTAGCGATTTTCTTTTCCACATACGACATCGTGAAATCCGGATTCCGCCCAAGGCGCCGCACTTCAACCGATCCCGTTTCAATACCGTAGAGATCAATCTTTTCCGGCTTAAAACTCTGATTATTGATGGCCAGATACAGCTTATTCTCATGCACAAAAGCACGGGTCTGCAGATCCGGATCGGAACACAGCGCCTTCACGCGGTGCCCATCAACACCCCGGAAAAACCGGTAAAAATTCAGGGTATCCTGCTCCACCCATTCACTCTTATCCGTATAATTTTTCGCTACATAAAGCTGGGCATAATATTTCGGCCCCCAATTCCAGGTCGTGGAAAGAATAAACGGCACCGCTTTCTGTACCGTATGGGGATGGTCGATAAATGCCAGCGTGTTGGCGATAATGGAACTCACATGCCCGAAGCTGACAATCGACCGCTTCTTCATCTCCATTTCCCACGAATCATGATCGGCATGCGGATACGCATTGCTCAGAATCTGTGAAGCCACCAGCTCACCGTCAAAATCGCCCTTCGGCGCTTCCCCGTTATAACCGCCCTGCTCACTCACCACAATATGGGCGGATTTACCAAATTCATTCATAGTATAATTGGGCACAAGGTCCAGCGTACCTTCCAGCGGCAACCCCGACTGCAGACGCCCCTTATACTCCCCGTCCCGCCAGCGCAGATAGTCATAAACATGGAAGGAATAAAAATCCATTTCACCATTAGTATGGTCGATAAACTGTTTCATTCCCTGAAAACTTCGATAGTTGTTGCGATAAAAATAACAAACCGACATACACAAACCGCCCACCTGTACTTCCGGTGTCGCCTTCTTCACCATCTCATGAGTTTTCAGGTGCCAGTCCGCCAGATGCTGATCGTTGAAAAACGACCAGTGCGGTTCATTCACCAGTTCATAATACCGCGGCCGGGTAAAATCCGTATAATTAAACTTCAGCACTGCCGCCGCCAACAAAGCTGCGGCATCGATGTTTTCCGGAATATACTGCGGATGCTTGGCATCCCGGACTGAATCCGCCGTTTCATGGCGTCCCATATATTCCGGATAGGCGTTATGCGCCCCATGCATCGCCACATCCAGATTATCCCCGAAATCGGCTTTCATTCGGTCTGACCCATCCTGTGGCTTACCAGCCATCAACGGCTTCAAATCAGCAAACCCCGGTTTCTCCGGATCCTCCTTCAGCTTTGATGCCGGATATTTCACAAGCCCCAGCGACCGACCGAAATTAATCCCCAGCTCATGCACCAGATAATCATATTTATCCTCCGGTACACGCCGGTCAAAATTAACTCCGCCGTCCGCAATGCTGAAATACCGCTTCCGATCCACCCGGGTCACGCCCTCAATCGCCCGCGCCGTGCGTGGCTCAACCACAATGTACGGTTTATTCCAATCTATGGAACGAGGCTTCTTTACAGCTGGGAAGGATACCGTTGCATTTCGATCTTCACCATCCGCAGCCAGCTCCGGAACGGCATTATCTTCACGTCCCCCAGAACCGACACCTCGTCTACGGCACTGACTTTTTCCGGAATATCTGCCGTCCGCTCAGGCCCTGACGTTTCCGTTTTCTGCTCAACCGGATTTTCTTCCGGCACACATCCCGCACACAACAATATCACCGCCAACATCGGGCCGGCATTCAGAATCTTCATACAACAACTCCTCCATGAGAACCTAAACATTTAGATAAAGAACGCTGCCGAAGCAAGAAAAGGACACATTAGATGCATGATAACGCGTTTTTTGATCAGAAAAACCGAAGAATAAAACAGGAGATTTCCTATACCGGAAAATCTCCTCTCTGTTTTTGAAACCTGTTGCTTACAGTTGCTCTACAACAATGCGCAGGTATCGCTGTTCCGGCGAATCGCTCCCGGCCCGGAATCGGTACTGGATCAGGTCATGTTCCGGTTTTTCCGGAAGGTCGTTGGTGAACATGCCATCCGCAAGCAGTGGAACCCATACATCTTCTGTAATGTCGGTGCAGACTTCAACCATGTACTGCATACCGAATCGTTCAGAACCTTTCAACTGCGGCACAAACAGATGGCCGTTTCCATCGGCAGTAAAATCCAGATAGAAAAGACCGGTGTCTGCCGGATTGGTGGGATTCGACCCCAAGGCAAATTCAAGGAAATTTTCCTGTCCGTCGCCGTCATCGTCACCCTCCATACCGCCCGTCAGACCGTATTGCGCCTCAAAGTTCGAAAAGGCATCCGCAACCGGCAGATTCACGGTCACGGAATTGACCTGAAAGGCATTAAGCCCGGAATTGTTGGCGGCCGGATTGATTCGCTGAAAAAACAGATAGGCTCCCGAGCCGGCCAGGGCATTGTACACATCGGTACCGATTCCCGCGTAATCGACTCCCGACACTCTATAACCGGATACCGTACCGGTTCCTGTGTCCGTGCCGTCAGTCAGGTTCTGCAGCCGCACAGTATAGAAAGTGTCAGCCGCTGTAGAACCCATGGTGAGTTCATAATCAAGTTGCATCCGGTCGCCACCGTCCGGATCGCCGCTGGAAACAGAACCCGCACCGGAAGGTATCGCATAATTATTGAGAAGCCGGTATTTCCCGTCAGTCTGCAGCTGAACATTCACGTCCGGCTCATGTCCGCCGGTGGACACACTCCCGGACGAGGCATCGGCTTTCAGTCCGGAGAGCACCGTATAGACAAAACCGGTGGGAACAGCATAGGTTCCGCTGAATTCAAAATCCATGCTGTAGGCAAACGTCTCTCCCGGTGCCAGCCTGATCGGAAGGTTCAGCACCGCCAGGCTGTTGTTTGCCGTGGTGACAGCAGAGCCGCCGTCGTTCGTATTCACAATCCAGCCGTCTTCGGCGTTCCATCCCACCTGACCGTCAAGTTCACCATTGGCAAATCCGCCATCGGCCTCGAACCCTATTATCGAAATATGAACAACCTCCACTGTAACCTCGTCATAAGCGGTATTGTTTTCGTCGTCCATGACGGTCAGACGGAAAACATAGGAACCCTGCACCAGCCCGGCGCCGGAAAGCACAGCGCTCGACGCGCCGGAAAGCACAGCGGTGTTAGGCCCCGATTGCTGGGTCCAGCTGTAGGTGGAAATCGTGCCGTCATCCGTAGCACTGCCGGTCAGAGTCACCTGATTTTCCGGCAGATTGATCACCTGATCCGTACCGGCATTCACAAAAGGTCCACCGAAAAGAATCGATTCCGGCTGATTTACAAATACGGAATCGTTGGGCCAGTTACCCAGATCACTGTGGGCAAACATAATGCGATCCAGATTGAATTGATTCGAACGCCCTGAAACCGTGAAAGTATAAATCCCCCCGCTTTGAATTCATAATAAACCGGCACATGGTCGGCACCAGGTGCATCCATATTGGTTGCACGCGACCACTCCGTTGCACTGCCGCCATAGAGCTTGGAATCGGTCAGCAACGCACTCAGCGCAACATCGTCTGAACCGCTTTGAAAATCTCCCTCCATTCGAACAAAACAGTCGTTGTGCTGATCACTCCCGTCCCCCGGATTCAACCGTTTGTGGGCACGCAGAAATACCCGGTAAACCCCGGCCTTGTTGATTTTAAAGGTATAGACCAGCGGTGAAGACGGAACGCCCCATCCGTCGGGCCCATACCGCTTATATTCCAGATGTCCTGTACCGGTGGCTCCGGCCGGATATCCGGCTGCACCGACAGTATAAAAATCCCATCCATCGTACGGTGATTCAGTATTTTCCGCCTCCATAATAACGAGGCCGTTGGCTTCGTTATAAATCCGTTCTGCAAAACTGCTGACCGTTATCAGCAGTGAAGTACCGCATATGCACAGCCATGTTACTTTTTCCATCATTGTCCTCCTTATTATAGGTCCCTCACTTGACGACCTATATGCAGGAGCTATATCGATATTAGGCAGAATAAATTATCTGTTGTTACGTCGGATCAGGACAACCCAGTCGGACGTCGGTTTTGACGGGGCCTCACCCAGCGAAACAGAGGAACCGCCGCTCACAGTTGCTATACTGCCGCGGACCAAATCCCCACCGTTTATCGGATCAAACCAATAGACTTCATACGCACCGTTCATCTGCTTCAGATTCAGCGAAGCACGGCCTCCTTCCGGCAGATAGACGACAAACACGTTTTTCCCATCCGACAGACAGTGTCCGGTTCCGCCGGAGAGCAGTTCATCGTGATTTTTCATGGTCCAGAACGGGATATGCTGATCCTGGAAAAATTCATTAACGGCAATATCCGACCAACGGAGCAGCTTCTCGAAATGGGCGTAGTTATCCAGCCTGAGATCAGAACCGCCGGAATAGTATTCCACCCCTCCGCCGCCGGCCATGAGGTTGCCCCACAACACATTTTTTCGGCTCAGTTCAAAACTCTGGTTCACGCCCAGATTCCCCGGCCCCTGCTCATCGCACGCCACGACCCACGGCCGGCCGGCTTCAGCTGAACGATCAACCCACAGCTTTGTTTCATTAAAAACATTTTCCGTATCAACGGCTTCCGGGGTCTGAAGCGAAATACCGGTCAACTCTGAGGCCCCGAGATGCGGAGCGTAAAATTTACTTTTATCCTTCGAAGGCCCCGTATGAAAAACACGGGGATGCTGCCACGGATCAATCTTTTCCATATACTTCAGCCATTCCGTCCGCGTTTCCGCCCCGACCGGAATCTCTTCCGACATATTCCAGTTCAGTGCCAGATGATGACCGAACCGGGCAACCATTTCCCGATAGAAGAGCTTACGCTCCGGTCCCAGCTGCCCGCCATCAAGATCGCGCGCATTTTCCAGTTCCATCAATTTAAAATGCAGGTGAAGTCCCTTTTTCTCCGCATGGTCAAAAACCCGTTCCCACTGCGCCAGTTTGGAGCAGTCAAAACGCAACCGTTCATTTTTATCCACATACGGAAAAACGCGGTCGCCATCACCGGGACCGGAATAGGGACGTTTACCGTTGTTCGGATCAGGGACCAGCCGACCGACATTATTGAGCAGCATCGAAACCGAATTCGCTCCGGTACCCGAAATATAATTCAACGCACCGTATATATTTTTTCCCTTGCCGTTCCCCCACAGTTCACCGTCGCCGTTATAGTGTTTCGCGTGTGAGGCGAAGGTATGGCGAATGCCCTTGTTTCCTTTTTCGGGGGTATTGTCGAATTCATAATATTCGAGAAAATTTTCCGGCGAATCAGGACCGAATTTCAGAAAATATTTTCCGCTGCCCTCAAACTGAAGGTGGTGTTTTCCAACATAGCGCAATCGGCCTTCTGCCCTTAGATCCGGTGCTTCTGCCGGGTTGTCTCCGGAAATCTCAAATGAACCGGAGATTCCATTATACAGGTCCAGCGCATATCCCTTTCCCCCCGTCGCCACCTGATGCCCCTGAATAAATGAAACCTCATAATTCCAGACTCCGGAAACATCCGGTCGAAAATGACAGAACCATAAACTTCCCGAATCAGCGCCACTGTCTGCGGCATTTCCATCCGCCGCGAAATAACCGGGAACCACCATCGTTTTTCCGGATACCGGATGGGTAAACCTGACATCCATCCGGTAGTCCGTAAACGGATTCGGTATTGCCCGTTCCGATGAAAACGGACCGTTAAGTTTAAGGGTGATCTTATGCCAAAGAAACCGTTCTCCATAAATTTCAACTGAAGCGGTCTGAGTGCCGACCGGTGTAAACGCCACAGACGTCCAGCGTCCACGGGCGTAGGCCGTGCTGTCTCCTTCCGGAACCCTACCGTTTGTCACGCAGTCCGACTCCACCGCAATCGTTGCACCGTCCGGAATTTCAACTTTCCGGAAGCAATGTTTCTGTGGCGCATAATCTACATCGGTTTCCGCATTCTGCACCGTACCGATAATCTTTCCATTCACCAGAAACCGATAGGTGCACTCCCCGTCCAGCTCGCGCAGTGTTGTCAAAATAACATCATATGTTCCGCCCGCCTCAGCGAACGGAGTTTCGGCCCGTGCAAACCGGTTTCGGAACTTCGGGTTCCCCGCATTGATGGCCAGTGCCTTTTTCCACTTATGCACATAATACGGCACTTCGCCGGCTTCCGTTTTTGAAAAATCCGCAATCGCGGAATACACCACAGTATCGGCGTTTTCTTCGGCAAAACCGGCATAGCCGGGAAGAAATACGGCGATGATGCATGACCATTTCACAAATTGTTTCCGCTTCATTGATGCTCCATTGGTTTCATTTTCAAAATCAGTTCCGGCGCTTCACCGGCTTCAGTGGATCCCATCCAGATATCATCGCCCCACAGTTTATCGAGGGTGACTACCCACGTATTCAGCCCTGCCCTCAGATCCCTCGGGTTAATTTCAAATTCCAGAAATTCACCCAGGTCGATTTTTCCCCGAAATTCAGAAATCTGTTTCTCCAGCCGGTCCAATGCATTTTCCGGCGTTGATCCCGGAGATGCAGCATGCAGACGGACCACCCCTCCACCACCGTCGGGCCGGCGACTGGAAACCTGCAGCCGCAGACGGGCCTGCGCAATCCGCTCCGGCGCTTCAGCCACATCAAATTTAAGGAAAACCTGGTGATTCCGCTTCGGATCAATATGCAGGATATTGTGGTTATCCAGACCGATATTATCATCCTGCACCGGCAGCAGTACCCGGTGCAAAACGCGCCCGCCCTTTTCAGTTATACTTCGGCTGTCGGTAACCATGCCGGCTCCCACTTCCACACTCTGATCGTCGGAGCGGGTTGCAAACCGAACCCTCCCCTCCTGCACTGACAGGCGGGTAAACTGATCCACCAAAACCTCAAATGAAGTTCCCAGCACCACGACCTCGGCATCGTGCGTCGTAATTTTCATCGGCATCCCGGGCTTCTGCTTATCCACGTCTGCATGCAGATGACCTGATGTAAGGTGAATCCGCTTAGCACCGTCCTGATCCGAAACCGCGAACAGCGATCCGCCGGCTATGAAAATGAACGTCCGCTCACCGATATAACTGAACATGAGCGATCCGCCCACGGGAACCACAATCCGGTCACCGGTATATACCGGATCACCGTACCCGAGAGCGCGCACCTCGCCCTGATTTATCGCAGAAACAGAGCCCCCTCCGGCCGGAAGAGCAAGCTCAACCACCGTGGCCACCGGCTGATAGTCTATGCTTCCGTCAGAAACAAAATTATTAATCCGCGTGTGCTGCGCCAGATAGATTCCGGAAAAGGTCAGCAACAGGGCCGCAGCTGCGGCAATACGGCGCACCTTCTGTACCCGTGTTTTCCGGACCGGAAACAGAATGGTTTTCGCTTTCCGATACGCCTGATAATCGCTCATAAGCCACTCATCGCGGGCGGTCTCGATAAAATAATTTCCAAGCTGCGGATCATTCCGAAGTGCTGTTTGCAGCTCCTCAAGTTCTTCCTCGCTCAAATCACGTAGAAAATATTCGGCCGCCAGATTTTTCAGATAATCCTCCGTATTGGCCATCAGAACACCTCAGGACGCTGCAGCTGGAATTCAATGCACTTTCGCAGTTCGGCCTTCAGCCGCTTCAATAAGGAATAAATACTCTGCACCGATTTACCCAGCGCCACGGCAATCTGCGTGCAATTGCAGTTATCAACATATTTCAGCTCAACAATCCGCCGCTGTTTTGCCGGCAGTTTCTGCATACACCTGTCGAGTGCATCCCGGCGCGGCGTCATCTGCTCAGCACTGAACACCGCCATTTTCGGGAGATATTCATCGATCACCTCGAAACTGATATGCCGTGCATCCCGTCGGTTTTTCTGATACCATTGCTTAATCTGGTTTTTGGTGATGCCCATAATCCAGGGCAGCGCCGGACGCTCCCCGTCAAACGTCGCTCCGGCCTGTGCGATTTTGATCGCCACGGACTGCAACACCTCTTCACTTCCGTGATAGCTGCGCGTTGAAGCGAAAACATACCCCCGCAGATTTCCGTGGTTTTCATAAAAAACGGTCAGCAGATTTTCAATCTTTTCCGAATCGGTCATTTACGGATTCCTTTAAATATGACCTACATACGGTGCAGTCTTCCGGATTAGGCAGAAAAAATAAACTTCCACGCCTCGGTCCACCATCCCGGTATATACAAAAAACCTGTTCTGACGTCACACACGGACGAAAAAACAGGTCGTTTAACCATTCTTATTTATCCGGCCGGAACCGGCATCAGGCAGGCTGAAGGCCCCGTTGCATATCGTTAAGGCGCCGAGCCTGATTCTTAGCTACCTGCGAAAGCGTAAGGCGCGGAATCTTCCACAGCGGCTCTTCGTTCGGCGTATAGGAACAATGTTCGTGTACAACCTGATAGAGCAGTTTAAAGGCATCGCGAGGCTGCTGCATTTGTCCCAGCGCATCAAGTACATCCTGAAGCGATACATCTTCATCAAAGAAATCACTCAGCACCGGCGCATCCGCGTTATTATCGCAGCACGCTTTAAGGCGCATGTTGGCGAGATCGTACAGAGCGGAGCCCGACCAGGCAAGGCGGTCAATCATGCACTGCTTATCAAGCCGCGCTTTCATATAGAAGTCTTCAGATTCCCGGTGAACAAGATAGCGCAGTTCAATCGGCAGCAGCAACTTGATGCCGATATGCTGCTGCTGGAGAAATTTGTTATTGAGCATCGGCCAGACCAGCTCCTTCATCTTCTGTGCATCACCATTGATCATGGCCGGCTCATCCACGCGATCAACAAGAACCACCATTCCGCTGTAGCCGAACTCCCCGAGAATCGCCAGCAGGAACCGGTTGAGTTCATAGCGGCTGTCATGATCGCCGGGCATGGGCAGTGCTATTCCGGCCGTCCGGGTACGCCCGATCTTCCGCAACTTCCGGGCAAGTTCGCCGGTAACATGTCCAACCGTCCGGATTTCGCGGCGAAGGCGCGCCGCCAAAGTATGCGTCCGTAAAAATTCCACACCCTGCAGCAATACCAGCAGAAGCGCCCCCCCAGCCCGATGCCGCCGCCAGCCAGAGAAACCCAGCGAGGCAGTTCCAGCGTATCGCCGAAAAGCAGCAGCGTGGCACCGATCAGAGCAAACAAGGCCGCCGCAATCCATTCAGCAAACTGCATTGTGCCGATGCGTACAAGTGCCCGAAGCCGTTCAAAACGCTGATCATTCAAACTGTTAGGCTGATCATACAATGCAGCAAGCAGACACAATCCCATCCGTTTACGGCGACTCATGCGCTTTACGCTGCGCCGCATACCGCTGAATCCCGGCAGTTCCGGCCGCTCGCCCATGAGGGTATCCACCAGTTTGGTCACGGCAAGTGCAAGCATAGCATCCTGATGATCTTCAAGCCGCATGTGCCGCAACGGATTCTCTTCTTTGAAACGGCTTGCAAAAGTATCCAGCGCGGCATTCTGATCGTCATACCGAACCACCCAGACACGCTGATCTTCTGAATTTTCATTATGAAGCGCGTACTGCTTTTCCATCGTCAGGCGCAATGCCGTTTTTCCACTGCCCTTTTCTCCGAACACAATGGCCGAGGAGGGATGCTCGGGGGTGCCGTAGATTTTGGCAAAATCAGGATGGGTGGATTCTTCCGAAAGTAATCGCAGAAACACCGGATCATCGGTCGCCTCTTCGGCGCTGAATGGATTTTCCAGTACGTTCCAGTGCCGCCAGAAATCAAAAACCCGCATCGTTAACCCCTATCTTCTTCCGTCTCGTTATCTGTCTTTTCTGAATCGGAGGCACCGGTATCCGCCGCACCCGTATCCATGTTATTATCACCCGCCGAGTCGTTTGCAATCTCCGAATCATCTTCCGCAGACTCCTCCTGAACCTCCCCGGATTCCACCCCCTGCTGCGTCGAACCTTCCAGCGCCGTCTGCATCGCGGACAGACGGCCGTCAAAATCCTCAACTGCCGCCGCCATTCCATCGGTCAGAGTCAGCATATGTTCAAGTTCAGCAATCTCTTTTTCCAGTTTTTCAAGTTCATCTGTGAGTGCCGTTTCATCCGCTTCGAGTTTCGATAACACCGTATCCCGCAATGTTTCCGTATGCCGGTCCGCCAGCAGCTCCGCTTCTTTTTCCATGGCGTCCGCCAGACTGTTTTTCACGAAAGCCTGGACCTGAACAATCAGATATTCGCGGGCTTCATCCCCCAGACGGCGTTCCTTCTGCACAACGGGTATCGTCCGGCTGCCGTAGTCTCCGAACAGCTTTCTCCGGATTCTCACAGGGCTGCGGAAAAACAGATAATCAAAAAAGCGGCGACGAACCGGTATCGTGGCCGGATCCAGCTCAAATTTTTTAATGGCAAACGCCTCTTCCGACCCCATATGCTGAACGGAATCACCACTGATTTCAGCCAGGTCAATCTCCAGCAACCGCAGTGCTTCGCGGGCACCGCTTTCCAGTTCCGCTCCGGCAAAAGCGCCGCCCAGATGGCGTTTCATAATCCGGCGGGCCTGTTCTCCAAGACGCTCAGCCTCGGCTTCTATCCTTTCGCCAAATCCCTTTTCGCCCAGCGTTTTCAAACTGTTTTCCGACTGAAACCATTCATCAAGCACTTTGCTGAGCCCACCGCGCAACTGTACAACAGCATCTCCGACCATCGTGCCGATTTCAGAAATCGTCATCCGTCGTGTTGCGGAAAAAACGGCATTCCAGTCGAGATCCGTTATACAGCGTACCGCTTCCCGTCGTTTCAGAAGTTCTTCACGTTTTTCCCGGTCGCCCTCGCAGGCCGACCGCAACCGTTCAATAGCCACTCCCGTAACCGCATCCCTCAGCTCTTTGGCCAGGATGCCGCCCTGATTGATACTGTCGCGGCGGAATTCAAACAGATAATCACTGCTGTTGAGATAATCACTGAGATCCGCAAGAAAATCATCAAAGGCCGAAGTGCCCTCTTCCGTATTTTCCTGACCGGATCCTAAACGCCCGGCAGCGGCACTGAGCAGATCAATCGGATAGATATTAAGCCGGCCTTCATCAAACGCTTTACGAAGCGGAGCCTCCATCGAGAGCGATTCAAACGCTTCCACCACACGCTGCGGTGCTTCGCTTTCAACACTGGGTCTCAGCGAACCGTCCGGCGCAAGATCCTTCTTGTTGCCGTCAATATTGACAACCAGAAAAACCCGGCTGAAAATATCCAGCAGTTTGTTGAATTCAGCAAAAACCTGTTCCAGGAAAAGGTTTTCCGTTTTTACAACGAAAACCGCACACGCAGCGGCATCACGGAAATCCCGCGTCATCAGGTCATAGCCGAACTTCATACGGGTGTACAGGCCGGGGGTATCCACCAGTACCACACCGGATTTGGCCAGATCGGCCGCCGGAAGGCTGATGTCAATCCGGCGCAATGCATCGGGATAATCGGTAGCGGGATCAAATGTCCGGCCGGCTTCCTCGGCTTTTTTCAATTCCTCGGCAAGTTCGCCATGCTTCGTATCCACCAGCTGCTCGAGCTCTTCGCGACTGCCGATTCCGCGGCACTGCCCTCCATAGGACGTGGTTGAAAACGCCTGCTGTTCTCCATCCCGGACATAAACCAGACACGGATAGGCCGGAAGACTGCTGACTTCGCTGACATAACTTCCGCTGATGGCATTCATCAAGGTTGACTTACCGCTTTTCAGCGGACCGAAAATAATCAGATAGGCCTGTTGCGCCTCCAGTTTATCAACCAGAATCTTAAGGCGGTGCTGCACATCGGCCAGTTTCGGGCGGGCATCGCCGAGCATTTCTGCCCGGCCGGCATCATCCATTCTGGACAGTGATTCATCCAGAGTCCGCAGGAGCGGTGATGCGAATGCGGAATAGTCTACGCAAAAATCACGAAGTTCAGTTTTCACTTAAAAAAACATCCTTATTTTAAAGCCGGAATCGAGAATTTCATCCTGCAACTATACCCGAAACAGCCTATCTTAACAGCCTCTGTTGTAAAGCCAAATGGCTGCAAATGGCGTTTTGATCATGTTAAAGCCCGTTTCAGCAGAATTTCGGCACAGCCTACTTCAGCTCTTTATTTTCAACGATATAGACTTTTCCGGCAGCGGTTTGTGTGCGGATGATTTTGCTGCCCATGCGCACAACAAGCGGGTTGCCCTTCAGCGATTTTATCTCAGCTAGAATCAGCGTTCCGGCTTTCCAGCGAATGGAAACCTCAAAACCTCCACGCGCGCGCAGCCCCGTTACTGAACCATCGGGCCAGGCGGATGGAAGCGCCGGCAGCAAATCAATAATCCAGTGCCCGTTTGCATCACGCAGATGCGACTGCACCAGCGCTTCGGCAATCCCCGCCGTCAGGCCGAAATTGCCGTCAATCTGAAACGGCGGATGCGCATCGAACAGATTGTTATAAAACCCCGCGCCCCTTTCACACTCGTATTATTGAAAAACCCATAAAGAATCCGGTTCATCCGCTCCCCGTCGCGCAGACGCGCCCAGAAATTGACCTTCCAGCCCCTGGACCATCCGGTTCCTGCATCGCCGCGCAGTTCCAGCGTTCGTTTACAGGCCTCATAAAGAGCCGGCGTTTCCGGTGTGATTTCAGCCCCGGGATGCAGCCCCCACAGGTGCGAAACATGGCGGTGATCCGTAAAAGGATCCTCTTTATACAGCCACTCCTTCAACTGTCCCGCTTCGCCGATCTGATTAGGAGCAATACGCGCAGCAGTTTCACGGAACTGCCGGACCAGCTGCGGATCTTTTCCAAGAATTTCCGCGGCTTCCGCCGTACTGTTCAGCAGAGCCCGGATAATCTGATGATCCATCGTCGGAGCCATCACCAGCCCCCGCGTTCCGGGGAATTGCTTGGGCCGCTCACCAGCCAGCCTTTTCCGAACACCGGATCTTCAACAAGATAGTCTACAAAAAATTCCGAAGCCCCTTTCATCAGCGGATACGCCGTTTCAGCTAGAAATTCTTCATCCCCGCTGAAGAGATAGTGTTCCCAGAGGTGCGTACACATCCACGCTCCGCCCACCGGCCAGATTCCGTGGTTCGAAGCATTGATCGGTGCCGCACCGCGCCATGCATCGGTGTTATGATGTGCCACCCAGCCGCGTGCACCGTAATGCTTTTCCGCAACTTCAGCCCCCGTAATCTGCAGATCCCGGATCAGATCAAAAAACGGTTCATGGCATTCCGAAAGATTACAAAGCTCGGCCGGCCAGTAATTCATCTCGGCATTGATATTCAATGTGTATTTTGAATCCCACGCCGGTGTCCGGGATTCATTCCACAGTCCCTGAAGGTTGGCGGCCTGACTTCCCGGACGGGAAGAGGCTATTAAAAGATAACGTCCATATTGAAAAAGAAGTGCAACCAGATCGGGATCCGGATCGAACTGATACCGATTCAACCGTTCATCAGTCGGTAAACCTGCTGAATGCCCGCCGGCAAGATTCAAGGCGGTTCGCCGAAACAGCGTTCGATAATCCGCCTGATGACGAGCAAGCAGTTGCGCATAAGATTTCCCCTCAATTCTAGCCAGAACATCCTCACACTGTTCAGAGGGGTCCGCCTCCAAAGACCGGAAATTCCCATACCCGGTCGCGGCCACCAGATAAAGCGTTGCCGAATCCGCGTCATTGACCGAAATGCCTTCAGAAGATACCTGCACACTACCGCCTTCGGTCCTTACTTTTAACCGGGCCTCGAACTTCGTTACACCCTCAAACGAAATCGCACTTCCTTTTTTTTCAACGTCAACAACATCTACTTTCCCTGTTAATTTCAGTGTAGATGCATCCAGGGCCGTCACCTGAGCTGCCGATTGATGTACAGATGAAAGACCGGCTCTAAACGAAACTTTTCCGGATTTTCCGGATTCGATCCGAACGGCAATCAACTGATCCGGATAACTTGCAAAAACAGTCCGTTTGTACAACACCCCGTCAACAGCATATTCCGTCTTAACAACAGCTCCGTCCAGATCCAGTTCACGACGGTAGTTTTCAACCCTTCCCGGTTTTGAGAAATTCAGTCGGAGATCCCCGAAGGGCTGATACGGGGCCTGACGCAACGGCACCGACATAAACCGCTCTCCGCCCAGGTTCTGTGCCTCCTGCTGTTTTCCCTCAAACAGCAGCTTCCGCATTTCCGGAAGCACCCCGGCAGCACCGTCGCGGGCATAGGACCGGGGTTTGCCGGCCCAGAGCGTATCATGATTAAACTGGATGCGCTCCTTTTCGATCCCCCGAAAATCATCGCACCTAGGGAACCGTTCCCTACTGGCAATGCATCAGTCCATTTCTCTGCCGGTTCATCGTACCTCAGGACCAGGTCACCGGCCCGGACCAAACCGACGGCGCTGTAGGCTACCAGTGCAAACAGTATACCTTTCTTCATTCACTCATCCTCCTTGTCCGTTTAAGATTTAAACGGAATCAGGAAGAGAAGTCTGTACGAAAACCTCAGACTTTATGTCAGAATCCGCAGTGCGGATCCGGTATTCAGAAAATCTCTATTCCACAACCGTTTCACTGAAAAAGATTTCCTTGCGCTCCAGTTTACGAACCGGACCGCTCATCTCCACCACAGAACTCAGCCTGATATCGGTTGAAGACGCTCCGATTTTGAAGGTGTATTGCCCGGGCTCAATCACGAGCTCCATATCCTTGTTGTAGAAAGCAAACTGCTGTGGCGAAACCGCAAATGTAATCCGCCGGGTTTCACCCTGTTTCAGCTCCACGCGCCGGAACCCCTGCAGCTTAATCGGCGGGCGGGGCATGGAAAGACCTTCTGCGGAAACATAGAGCTGTGTAATTTCGGCACCGTCCATGCTGCCCGTATTGCCGACATCGAACGAAACCCGGATCCAGTCGTCTGTTGTCCGCGCCGTTTTTTTGATGTCCAGATTGCTGTATTGGTACGTGGTGTAGGAAAGGCCGTGTCCGAAAGGATAAAGCGGCATATCGTCGGGATTATACCCGCCACTATGCCAGATCGGACACTGCCTGTTGCTGCGCGGCACGGTTACCGTCATTTTTGCTGATGGATTCACATTCCCCAGCAGAATATCCGCCACCGCATTTCCTCCCTCTTCCCCGGATACCACCCCTGTATAATCGCCGCACAACCGTCGGCGACAGCCGTAAGCACATGCGGTCGACCACCGAAAATAATCAGAACCACCGGCTTTCCGGTGGCAATCAACTGCTGAACAAAAGCCTCCTGCTCCCCCGCAAGACGGATATCACCACGACTGCGGCCTTCACCGCACAGATAGCGGTTTTCACCCATTGCTGCAATGATGACATCACTCTGCCGGGCGATCTCAAAGGCCCGCTCCGGATTCGGGGTTCCGAAGTCCTTCGAAGAAATTTCAACGACCTTTTTTTCACGTTCGTCGCCGATATTGCCGACCTTCTTCACTGCGTCCTTATACGAAGTTGTCCATTCGCAGCCGCGTTCATACAGCAGCTCCACATCAGAACCGAGCTTATCGGTCAACCCTTCACGCAAGGTGACCAGTTTCGGGTTGAGCCCAGTCAACGGCTTTTTACCCCAGTAAAGCGAGAGCGTCTGATGCGTGTAATCACCCAAAAGCGATTCCACGGCATCGGCGTTCGGCCCCACGAGCGCAATTCGTTTCACCTTTTTCTTCAGCGGCAGAATCCCGTTGTTTTTCAGCAGCACCACCGACTGACAGGCCGAAATATAGGCGCGACGTCGGTATTCCGGCGGATCCATTTCTATATTCTTTTCTTTTTCCGCCGGGTGGTCGAGCAAACCCAGCCGACCCTTCAGCACCAGCACACGTTTTACAGAACGGTTAATATCCTCTTCCGAAATCAGCCCATCCTCCAGGGCCTTTTTTAACTGCTTATAACAATCTCCGGCAGGCAGCTCGATATCCACACCGGTTTTCAGTGCCCGCACAGCGGCATGCAGCTTGTCTTTCTCATAGTTATGCGCCGTATGAATCTGCTTCACGGCAAAATAGTCCGAAACCACAACCCCGTCGAACCCCCACTTATCGCGCAGAATCTCCTGAAGCAGAAACGCATTTGCATGCGCCGGGCGGCCATCATACGCATGATAGCCCGGCATCAGGCTCTGCGAGTTTCCCAACCGAACAGCCACTTCGTGCGGCATCAGAATTTCCTCCAGAAATTCACGCAAATCATTATTCGGATTCCCGTAACCCGCAAAATGCTTCGTCGTCGCGGCAACACCGTTGCGTAAATCATCTGTCTGCATACCCTGTACAAACGCCAGCCCCATGCGCGAGGTCAGATAGGCTGATTCGCCGAAACTCTCTTCCATCCGGCCCCAATGCGCGTTCCGGCTGACGTCAAGCATCGGCGAAAGCGCCAGTGTCATCCCCAGCTTCCGCATCAGTTTCGATGTATACGATGTGTTGATCCTCACCAGCTCGGGATTCCACGAACACGAAATTCCGATCTGTTGCGGCAGTGTTGTTGCGCCCTTTACATTAATCCCCGAAATCGCTTCGCCACGCGCCAGAACCGGCTGATCCGCAGTACCCATCAGCTGAGCGATCTTCTGATCAAGCGTCATTGTTGACATCATGATTTTCACACGTTCCTGAATCCGCGCCTCCCGCTCCGGAGAGATCCCCGAATCCAGTTTTTTATTCGGACTGTCCGCCAGAGCCGTCAGAGCAAACAGACATATCATACCGCACATTATTCTTTTCATCCTTTTCACCTTTCCTGATCGCGATCACAGAAAATACATCCGCCCGGCAGATGCTGTACATGGAAAGCAGAACCAAAGACATGGATAATATTTTCATAAAAATTATCCACCAATGCTTTCATTTCTGAATCAGGACAGTAAACATGGACAATTATTGCACGACACAACGCCATTAAAAACGAAGCATTCAACCGGAATTGAGAACACGAATGATCAGCTTTTTTGAGCAGAATACGTTCTGGATGAAAAATCTGGAAAACCGGAAACGATCCTTTCCGTCCGGCCTTCCCCTCACCAACGTGGGCTACTGTCCGCAGAAAACCGGGCGGCTCGTCGCCTCATTCCTGACCTGCAACTTTTCTTTTATTCTCAGTGGAGGCGGAAGCTACCGCAACCGCTCCGGCGAATGGACGGTAAAAGCGCCGTGCGTGCTGATGCAGTGGCCCGGTGAAGAATTCAGCTATGGTCCCGGCTCATCCGCCACCGATCAGCCTGCCGCAAACTGGGAAGAGTTTTACCTGATGTATGACGCAACCTGCATCCCCCGCTTAAAAGCACTCGGTTTCTACCGAACCGACAACCCGGTATGGCGGATGAACCATGCGTCAACGGTACGGCACGGAATCGGCGAACTCTACACCCTCTGCGAAAAGGATTCCGGTTACGGCCTTGCCGACCGCGCCGACCGCATCGGTGAATCGCTCATTCTGGAAAGTCTTCTGAACGAACCGGTCCGGGAACGCAACAACTCTGAAAAAGCCTTTCTGGCCCTGCTCAACGAACTTGAATCCAGGCTGCCGGAACCTGTCGATTTCATGCAGCTTGCCCGTCGCCACGGTTTTTCGCAGTCAACATTCCGCCGACAGTGGAAAAAACAGATCGCCGTTTCTCCTGCACGGTATGTAATGGAACACCGCCTTCAGCATGCCGGCCGCCTGTTAACCGACACCGCTCTTTCCATCAGTGAAATTGCCGGCCGGATCCATTTTGAAGATCCGCTCTATTTTTCACGCAGGTTCCGTGCATTTTCCGGACTCTCCCCCACCGAGTTCAGACGGCGCTACCGCAACCCGGCTTAATTCAGGTCGCGGATCCAGATATTGCGGAACTCCACTGCACTGCCATGCCCCTGCAGGAAGAACGGCAACCGTGCCGGATGCGGAACATAGGCTGTTGTTTTATTATGCCGCGTCGGACCTTTAATTTCAGTATTCACATGAATAAACACCCCATTGTGCAGCACAGTGATCCGGGCGGGGGAAATCAGCTTTTCGCCCTCGAAAACCGGTGCTTTAAACCAGATATCATAGGTCTGCCATTCGCCCGGCTTACGGCATACATTCACCATTGGAGGCGTCTGCCCATATATCGCACCCGCCGATCCATCCGCATAGATGCAGCAGGAATAGGAGTCGAAAATCTGCAGCTCATAGCGCCCCATGATATAGATCCCGCTGTTTCCCATACTGCCGGGCTTTTCCGGCTCCGGCGGATTCGGAGTGCGCCACTCAATATGCATCTGCATATCGCCATAGGTCCTGCCGGAACTCAGGCCGCCTTTTCCAGCCACAATATTGCCATCTTTAACGGACCAGCTGTTTTTCCGGAATTTATCCAGTGCGGTTCCATCGAACAAAACATCGGCATCCGACGGCGGGGCAGCCGGGCCGTGCAGGGCAGTTGTCAACATTGCGCATGTTTTTGGCTGATCGCCTTATTTCATCATTTCTCCAGTCTGATAGGTTTCGGGGTTTAAGTCGGAGATTGTATTATGAAATGCCTGTTTACTTTATTCACATTGTTTTCGCTTCTGCTTTTCGCGGGCGCCAGGGAGCGGATGCCCTTTAATGACGACTGGAAGTTTGCCCGGTTCGGTCCGATGCCGGATGGATCTGAGCGGGCGGAGCCGAAGGGGCTGGAAAATCCGGAATTTAATGATACCGACTGGCGCACGCTGGATCTTCCGCACGACTGGGGTATTGAGGGCCCTTTTCGCTCCGATCTGCCGAACCGCACCGGGAAACTGCCGTGGGCGGGCATCGGCTGGTACCGCAAAACCTTTCAATCTCCGGAAGCGGACCGGGGAAAAAGGATCTTTCTGGATATCGATGGCGCGATGTCCGGCACACAGATCTGGCTCAACGGCGAATACATTGGCGAATGGCCGTACGGTTATTCTTCATTCCGCATGGATCTGACCGGCAGAATCCGAATCGGCAAGAAAAATACCGTAGCCATCCGGTTGGATAATAAACCGGAGTCGTCGCGCTGGTATCCCGGCGGCGGCATCTATCGCAACGTCTGGCTGGTTAAAACCGAGCCGACCCATGTAGCGCATTGGGGCGTTTACATCACGACACCGATCGTGAATGACGACCATGCCATGGTCAAAGTCGTTACCGAGCTCGAAAATGAACAGCCGGATACTGCTGTTTCCCACGAAATTATGGAAGCGGGTTCCTCTAAGATTCTCGCCACGGGAAAAGGCAAAACGGCGTTCATTCGTCTGGAGCAGCCGAAACGCTGGGATCTGGAACTGCCGAATCTGTATCAGGTCAGAACCACGGTTTCCATTTCCGGAAAAACGGTTGATACCGTAACCAGCACTTTCGGCGTGCGGACCATTGAATACACGGCCGATGAAGGGTTTTTCCTGAACGGAAAACGCATAAAAATGAACGGCGTCTGTCAGCATCATGATCTCGGGCCGCTGGGAACCGCCGTCAATGTGCGTGCGATGGAACGGCAGATTGAAATCCTGAAAAGCTTCGGCGTGAATGCCATCCGTACGGCGCACAATCCCCCGGCTCCGGAATTTCTCGATCTCTGTGATCGTATGGGCATACTGGTTCAGGTCGAATCGTTCGACTGCTGGGGACGCAAAAAAGCAGACAACGATTATGCCCGTCACTTCTGGGAATGGTGGGAACGCGACACCGTCAACATGGTCCGCCGCGACCGGAACCATCCTTCCGTCGTGATGTGGAGCACCGGCAACGAAATCCTGGAAATGAACTATGCCGAAGAAGCCTGGATTTCGCAGATGCAGACCGATGTGATTCATCGCGAAGATCCAACCCGTCCGGTTTCATTCGGCGGCAGCCGGCCCGTTGCCGCGTTTAACGGGTTTCAGCATACCGTGGATGTCTACGGCTTCAATTATAAGCCGCACCTCTATGCCGAGTTTCGCGAAAAAAATCCGAACATTCCACTCTACGGCAGTGAAACCGCTTCCACCATTTCCTCACGCGGCGAATATTTTTTTCCGGTGCTGAACGATAAAGCCAAAGGCCAGGGCGGCTATTTCCAGGTCAGCAGCTATGATCTTTACGCGCCGAACTGGGCCTACCCTGCCGACGTGGAGTTTGAGGCGCAGGCAAAATATCCCTGGGTTTTCGGAGAATTTGTCTGGACCGGGTTTGACTATATCGGCGAGCCGACACCATATAATAAAGACAAAACCAATCTGCTCAATTTTACCGATCCCGAGGAACGTGCGCGCATGGAAAAAGAGCTGGAAAAACTCGGCGGTGATATTCCGGCGCGCAGTTCCTATTTCGGCATCGTCGATCTCTGCGGTTTTCCGAAAGACCGCTACTACATGTATCAGTCCAAATGGCGGCCCGATCTGCCGATGGTTCATATTCTGCCGCATTGGAACTGGCCGGAGCGCATCGGAAAAATCACCCCCGTACATATCTATACTTCGGGTGATGAAGTCGAACTGTTTCTAAACGGGAAATCGCTGGGCCGGAAATACAAGGGAAAATTTGAATCACGCCTGCGCTGGGACGATGTGGTGTATGAACCCGGCGAACTGGTGGCGGTGGCTTACCGCAATGGAAAACCATGGGCCGAAACCGCTATGCAGACCACCGGTCCGGCCGAAAAACTCGCCCTTTCCGTGGACCGGAATGTCATTAAAAACGATGGCAAAGACCTGGCATTCATCACAGTGGATGTGGTCGATTCTCGCGGTCGCGTCGTCCCGCGCTCCCATAATCCGGTCAAATATTCCATTCAGGGTCCGGGTCGCATTATCGCCACAGGAAACGGTAATCCGGCAGATCTGACCGATTTCCAGTCGCTCGAACGCAGGGTTTTCAACGGTAAAGCGCTGGTGATTGTACAGTCCGAAAAAGGAAAAAAGGGGCGCATAACCGTTACGGCGGAATCGGAAGGATTGGAAGCGGCGGAAACGATCATTGTCACAAGAAAATAAGCGATGAACTCCGCGCATCTTCCGCCGTTTAAAGAAACCGCATTCCCACATAAATCTACGTACCGAAAAATGAGAGATCGATATGCATACTCAAAAAATACTGTTGATGCTGATGCTGTTCTGTTCTCCGATTTTTACCGTAGCAGAACCGCTCAATGTTTTGATGATTTCGATCGACGATCTGAACGACTGGATCGGTCCGCTGGGCGGTCACCCGCAGGCTAAAACACCGAATCTGGACAAATTCTGCGAAGGCGGGGCGATGGTGTTCCGTAATGCAGTCTGCGCGGCGCCGCTCTGCGGGCCGTCGCGCTCGGCCGTCCTTTCCGGATTTCTTCCGAGTACGACCGGTATTTATGGAAATGAGCATAATATGATCTTTTCGGATATGGTGAAACACCATGCCACCCTCCCGGAATATTTTTCAAAGCATGGCTATTATACGCTCTCGAACGGCAAGATTTTCCACAAACACGGTATTGACGGTAAATACACGGACTTCGGCCACTGGGCCTTCGATGAGCATGCCCGGGCCCGCCGTTATACCAACAACAATCCGGACAGACAGAAAGTAACCGCCTGTAAATCCGGAACAATCAACGGCATTACGAAACCGGAATTTAAAGGAAAAGGAAAACTCAGCTGGGGGCCGACCTCCTGCAGCTTCGAGGAGATGGTCGACTATAAAGTTGCTGCCTGGACCGATGCGATGCTTCAGCGAGATTTTGACCGACCGTTCTTTATCGCTTCCGGGATTATCAAACCGCACCTTCCGTGGTTTGTTCCTCAGGAATTTTTTGATCTGTATCCGCTTGAAACCATTCAGCCTCCGGAAGTCAACGCGGATGATCTGACCGACATCCGCACACCGCAGGGCAAACCGGCCTTTAAACCATCTCCTGAATATCTGTGGGTGAAAAAGCACGGACTGGAAAAAGAAGCCACCCATGCCTATCTGGCCAGTATCAGTTTTGCCGATGCCTGTCTCGGAAAGATCTTCCAGGCTCTGGAAAACAGCAGATATGCCGACAACACCATCGTCATCATCTGGGGCGACCACGGGTGGCATCTCGGAGAAAAGCAACGTTTCCTCAAAAACACTACCTGGAACGAATCAGCCAAAACACCTTTAATTATTAAAATGCCGGGCATGGAAAAACCGGCAATCTGCAACCGCACGGTCAGTCTGATCGATATCTACCCTACCCTCATCCGTCTCTGCGGCCTGCCGGAAAAGGAACTCGACGGCATCGATTTTTCACCGTTGCTGAAGGATCCGAATGCCGCATGGACACGGCCGGGCATTACTGTTTCCAATGCCGGAACCTCTGTGATGGGGGAACGCTGGCACTATATACAACAGCTTGACGGCACCGAAGAATTCTACGATCTTCAGAAAGACCCGATGGAATGGACGAATCTGATCAGCAGCCCGGAACATGCAGAACGGATTGATGCGATGAGAAAGTGGATTCCGTCAAAACGGGCTGAATTTACGGGACCGATCCTCAGAAAACCTAAAAATTATGTAAATGCCGATGCAGCACCGAATATGAAAAGGGTTCTCAATGCACTTCAATAAAATGAGCGGTATTAACGCGTTTTTAGAAAATGCAGCCCGGACAAGCTCATTGATTGCAGTGACGCTGTTGCTGCCGATGGTACTCTACGCGGAAGAACCGCTGATTGAATCCATCGACATCAACCGGCTCTCTTTTGAAGGAACCCTGGCGTTCTCTCCCGGTAACGGCAGTCTGCTGCGAATCGAATCCACGGAAGCCAATGCTTTTCCTTCTGTTTTAATCCACGCTCCCGATACCCCCTGGAATCTCACCGGACATCGTTTTGTTGAAACATCGTTTACCAACACCGGCGATGTACCGGTTAACGTTGCCTTCTGGGCCGTGGGCCGGCCGGGCTGGGATGCGGCGGTCGAAACCGTTAAACTCGAACCCGGACACAGCGGTCTCTGTTCCATCGATCTTTCCCAGCGCTGGAAAGGCGGACGGGTGCCTAAACTCGATCCATCACACATTGAATATCTGCGTATTTCGTTTCTGCGCCCCGCAACCGGTGCCTCTGTTGAAATGACTGCCGTCCGGCTGAAAGGACATGCTGAACCGCTCCGGTACCCGGCCGGTTACGAACGGCTTGAAGTTCCTGCCATGATGAATGTTCCGCCGGTCCCGGGGAAACGGGTGAAGCATCAGCTGAAGACCTATGAAGACCGGGAAGCCTATCATGTGCTCTACCTGCCTCCGAACTGGAAACCGGGAAAACGCTTTCCGGTGATTGTGGAATATTCCGGAAACCGCTGGCTCAATCCGCCCTGCCATTCGCCGGGCCGGCCGGAGAGTGGCCGCATGGGATTCGGCATGTCGGAGGGTAAAGGATTTATCTGGGTCAATGCCCCCTTTGTGAACCGGGACGGATCTCTGGCGCTGAACGGCTGGGGCGATGCCGATGTCACCGCGGATTATGCAATCGATCTGGTGGAAATGATCTGCACGGATTTCGGTGGCGATCCGGATAACGTGATCCTCACCGGTTTTTCCCGCGGTGCCGTGGCCTGCGGATATATCGGACTGCGGAACGATAAGATTGCCGGACTATGGAAGGCTTTTCACCCGTGCCAGCATTATGACGGCGACGGCGTACACGGAGCGACCTTTGAAAGTGCGCTGAAGGAACGGATGCCGCGCCTCAACGGACGCCCCACCTTCCACACCGACAACGGGCGGCATGCCGAACTGCACGAACTTTTTGAACGGACCGGGCAGCCGGTCACCTTTGCTGAATCGGGTATCGGTGCACATACCGATTCGATGCTGCTGGAAAACCGGCCGTCAACGCTTCAGCTGCGCACGTGGCTGGCGGGTGTGGTAAAGCCGAAGCGATAGGTTGCCCGCCTGTCCTGTTTATTCCCTTTAAAACGTTTTTCATAAACTGTTAAGGGGATTCCCTGAAACAACTCATGATTACTGTTTCACCGACCACCTGTCCGGCATTGCATCCACAACTGATCCTTTCCGGTGCTCAGGAGTCGGCCGGTACAGAACGTCTCTCAAAAATGCCCGAAGCACAGATCCGTCGGCACTCCCCTCCCCGGAAATAAGCCTGAATTATGCGTCCAGATCTCGATCCGGCATTCGTTAAAAGGATAATGTTATCTGTAACAATCGTTTTAATGAGAGGATCAATCCATGAAAACCGCCCTGATCGGCCTGACACTTTTTTGCAGCTGTTCCGCATTTTCCGCTGACTGGAAACCGGAGTGGGAAAATCTGAAACGGCACAAGGCAGTACCGCAGTGGTTTGCGGATGCTAAGCTCGGTGTCTATTTCCACTGGGGTGTCTATTCCGTTCCGGCATGGGGAACGGAATGGTATCCGCGCTGGATGTATGTGCCGGACCGTCCGGATAACCTCTGGGGCGGCGATGTGTATGAATATCACCGCAGGACCTACGGTGCTGACGTGCATTATCACGATTACATCGATAAATGGACCGGCGAAAATTTTAACGCTGCGGAATGGGTGGATATGTTTGAAAACATGGGCGCAAAATTCATCGGTTCCATTGCCGAGCATCACGATGGTGTTTCCCTCTGGGACAGTCAGACGAATGAATGGAATTCTGTAAAGATGGGCCCCGGCATTGATGTGGTAAAAGCTATCGCGGATGAAACCTATAAACGAAACCTGAAGTTTATGGCCACGTTTCATCACGGTTTTCACATGATGTTCTATCCGAAAATTAAAGGTAAATGGCCCCGGCCTAATTATGATGACTATTATTATGATGAGGTCGATGTACCGCAGGATCCGAAATACGCGAAACTTTACGGGAATATGTCCTACGACGATGCCAACGATCTGTGGCTGGGTAAACTCAACGAAGTGATTGAAGCCCACTGCCCGGATTATATCTGGATGGATTTCGGTCAACGCTATGTGAAAGAATCGCACCGAAAACAGTTTCTGGCAAATTATTTCAACAAGGCGGACGAAGTCGGCAAAGAAGTGGTCGTAAATACGAAGGGCGATTTCTTTCCCACTGAACTGGCCGTGGTGAATGTTGAACGCGCCACGATGCAGGATATTACGCCCGAAGTCTGGATCACCGATTTTATTCTCGGGTCATCATGGTGTTTCAATCGGGAAAAACGTACCGCCATAAAACCTGCGGAAGCAATTCGCGTGCTGGCCGATGTGGTCAGTAAAAACGGCGTGATGCTGCTCTCCGCCGGCCCTATGGCCGACGGCACCATCCCGGAAGAACAGGTGAAGGCCATGGAGGGTATCGGTGCATGGATGAAGCTCTACGGTGAAGCGATTTACGGTACCCGCCCCTTCCATATGTTCGGCCATGGACCAACCGTGCTCAAACGCGATGAGAAGGATGCCTGGAATGAATACGGGAAAATCAAGGACGGCATCTGGGATTTAATGGAGGACGACATCCGCTACACTACCAAAGGAAAAACCGTTTATGCCATCCAGCTCGGCTGGCCCGGAAAAAACAGGGAAATCCTGCTAGAGGGATTCAAAGACCCGGTTCTGCGTATGCGCGTGAAATCGGTATCGGTTCTGGGCAGCAGACAGCGCATTAAATGGAAAAAATCCAGTAAAGGACTGAGGGTCCGCTCACCGAAAGAAAAGCCGGCCGAAGCCGATTCCGCTCTGGTATATAAAATCGAACTGAGATAAGTCGTTCCCGGATCAGTTTATCGGCAGCTGTACGCTCTGTGTATGCTTTTCGACAGGAAGCCCTTCACTTTCAATCAGCACAGTAAATTCTCCTTTACTGCCTTTGGGAAGGGCTTTCTTAACCGGAAGCCGAACCATTGATTTTTCAAAGGGTTTCAGTCCCCGAACCGTTCTTTTGGAAAGCAGCTCACGGCCTTTCAGAACGTTTACCGTCGAAGGTTTTGAAGGCACGGTTCCGAAATTGGTTACTTCCACATATGCATCAAGTCCTGTTGCGGTAAACTCAAACTTCGGTGCGAGTGCGGAAAGAACCGGTACTTCGTAGACGACTCCCGGGAGACGGCTCCAGCCATAAAGAATTGCTCCGTCCTTTGTTTCCCCAGAAGTTTTCCGGCGAAGTTCTCTTCTGTCAGTCCCGACTCTTTTCCGGAAAAAATCAGAATCAGATCTTCTCCGTCCTTTTCCAAAGACTGAAACTTTGCTCCGCGGCCGTAATTCACTGCTGCGGAATCGCCGAAACGAATGGAATCGAAATCGATATCCTCTATCGGATTAAAGTCGCTTTCGGCCCGGATTTTCACCCGGATATCCGCCGAGGAAGTAAAAAAAGGCTCTTTATTAAGCACCTCGATCAGACGCGGCTTCTGCACCGGAATCACGATACTTTTTGAATTATGAATGTCATTCGGCAGATCGGAGTGCTTGTCTGTATCGATGACCGCAAAGAAACTGAGATACGGCCGTCCATATTCATCCTGCAGAAAACGAATGCGTTCATATTTATACCAATCCAGCGAAGAACCGTCCGTATATTCCGCAATACCCGGCACATAGGCCTCGCCTGCTTCCGTTTTCCAATGGAACCCGTCTTTAGAACGCAGATAGTAGGCAATCCGTCCCTTCCAGTCATTCACGATGATATGATACTGAATATCATCTTTCCACATGACCGGATCTTCGAAAATACCGGGAACCCGGGGATAAACCGATTCTGAACTCACCTCATACCAGCGATCCTTACCATCCGGACTGGCCCAGATATAACCGCGGCGCGAGACGGCAATCATCGAGCGGTCCGCTCGTTCCGCAAACGAAAAGTTTACAAAGTTTTTAAAAGCGTAACGCTCACGCCGGTCGAAAATATAGGTTCCCGCCTTCCAGGGGCCATCCAGACTTTCAGACGAATAGAAACGGCCGTGCGTGGAATAGATCATCCATTCATCGTGTGCATTCCGATAAAGCTCCGGATTATGCCCCGGTCCGATCCGGTCCTTGAAAACATACGGTCCCACCGGGTCATCCGCCACGGCATGAACAATTTCGGAGTCAAAATAACCGAAATGGCCGCGCGGCTCGTTTTCCGGCCAGCGGGCGGTATAAAGGTGATATTTTCCGTTTTCGTTATGAGGAAAAGCACACCAGTAGGACCACTTCGGATCTTCTATGCCAT